>NZ_CACSJA010000011.1 GCF_902706035.1 Pantoea sp. 18069
CTGGTCTTCTTTCGCGCGCTTTCCAGCAGCGGCTTGATGATCTCGAATTGTTCGCGACTGATGTCACTTGGATAGCTTTTTCTCACCCCCTGAGCTTCTCATACCTCAGAGACTTTGAACACGTTCTAAGGCACGGTTTTATGCCCAGGAAATATTGCGACGGTGTTTCTCCATCAGAAAGCTGGGGTTGCGCGAGATTGCAGTAGTCTCGTCGCAGCAGGATTCGGCAAGACTATTGCAACAGGAGCGTTGTGGATCTTTCAGCTCTGATGAACTGTCTTTTGACGCTTTGCGACAGGTGGGAGTGGACCCGCGTTTTTCGGTGGGCTTGTCCGAGATAAACCAAGAATGGTCCAAAGCTGGAGTCGACAAGATCAGGCAGAAGCAAGTGTTCGGGGAGGCTCTGCAAGCCAATGACGCATTGCTTTTGCAATATGTAGGTGCGGGCTTGCTGAGTCAGCATCGCGAGTCGATCAGGTTGGGAGACGTGGAATTCAACGGAGATTCGGCACTGGATACGATGCGCCTGGCCTGGATTGCCGCGGTTTGCGAAGGAACGGGTACGGATTGCGGCGCCGGTGACGCTTACGTTGTCGATGCCTGTGCAAGCCTGAATCTCTGCGAGGAATCGCGCCGTCTTGCGCTGCGTGCGCTGGTTGCCCACAAGCATGGCGAGACGCAGCAGTCCACCTTCGATACAGCGCATGCACTTTTCGTCAAAGCCATCCAGTCGCGGAATGTGTCGCTGTTTTTCCCCGAGTCGGCGCCATAGCGGTGTGCGGGCGTGTACGTGGCCTGGCGCTTAGTCGAAAAACGTGTTTGCATAGTCCCAAACATTCGTGGCTGTATCCAGGCCGAATTCCTAGACTTCATTCCAAGCAATCTTCAAGGAATGGGTCATGTCTGGATCAGCAATCATCAATCGCCGCCGTATCGTTGGCTTGTCGGCAGGCCTTGTCCTGGCAGCCACTGCCGGCATGGGCGCGGCATGGGCGGCTGAAGGCAACTGGCCGACGAAACCTATCACCCTGGTCGTTCCGTATCCGCCGGGCGGCACGAATGACAACGTGGCGCGGCTGATCGCCGAGCAGGTCTCCAGCAAGGCCGGCCAGCCGGTGATCATCGAATACAAGCCCGGCGCGGGCGGCACCATAGGCGCGCAGTTCGTGGCGCGGGCCAGGCCCGATGGCTATACGCTGCTCAATGCCTCGATCGGCAACCTCGCGATCGCGCCGCAGTTGATGCCCGTGCAGTTCGATTCGTTCAAGTCCTTCCAGTCGATTGCCTATATCGGCAGCGGCATCACGACGTTTGCGGTGCGCGCCGATTTTCCGGCGAAGAACCTGCAGGAGCTAGTGGCCCATGCGAAGAAGCACCCGATCACGCTGGGCACTTCGGGCGTGGGCACGCCGGGCCACATGGCCGGCGTCTACTTCCAGCAGATCACCGGCATCCAGATGACGCATGTGCCCTACAAGGGCAGCGCCGCGGCGATCAACGATGCGATCGGCGGCCATGTGGATCTGGTCATCGATCCCTTGAGCACGACGTTCGTGCGCGCCGAAAAGCTCAAGGCCCTGGCCTATTTCGGCACCAGGACGCCGCCCGAAGGGCTCAAGGGCGTGCAGTCGGTGAGCCAGCAGGGCTTTGCCAAGTGGGACGACGCGTTTGGCGGCTCGTTCTTCTGGACCGCGCCCGCGGGCATTCCCGACGCCGTGCAAAAGAAGCTCACGGGCTGGGTGCTCGATGCCCTGGCCACGCCCGAAGTGCGCCAGGCGCTGGTCCAGGTGCAGGTCAGTGCCGCACCCGCGGACGCCGCGGCGACGACGGCCATCGTGCACAAGATGCATGGGCTGGCCAAGGATATCTTTGTGACGCCGCAGCAGCAGCCGGTCGCACTCGCGAAATAAGCGCCGGGACCGGGCCGCGCCAGCGCGCGCCGCCCTGGTCCGCGATGGAAATCCAACAAGGTTGAAGTTCATGCATCTGGGATTGTTTTTGCTGGCCGCGGGCCACCACGCAGGCGGCTGGCGTTATCCCGGCGCGCAGTCGGGCACCGAGAACTTCGATCTGATCACCCGCATCGCCCAGGAAGCCGAAGCGGCGAAGTTCGACATGGTGTTCTTTGGCGACCGCCTGGTCACGACCAAGGACTCGCACCCGTCGATGATCACGCGCCCCGACCCGATGGTGGTGCTGGCGATGCTCGCCGTGCAGACCCGGCATATAGGCCTTGCGGCCACGGCCTCGACGACGTACAGCGACCCGTTCACGCTCGCGCGCTCGCTGGCGTCGGTGGACCTGCTGAGCCAGGGCCGCGCGGCCTGGAACATCGTCACCACGGTGCAGGACGGCTCGGGCAACTTCAGCCGTTCGCTGCACCCCGAGTCGCAGGAGCGCTATGCGATCGCCCAGGAGTTCGTGCAGGTGGTGCAGGGCCTGTGGCGCTCGTGGGAGCGCGACCCCTATGTGCGCGACAAGGAGCGCGGCATCTACATCGATACCGACAAGCTGCACGCGCTCGAGCATGTCGGCAAGTACTTCCAGGTCAAGGGGCCGCTCAATGTCACGCGCAGCCCCCAGGGCGAGCCGGTGCTGATACAGGCCGGTTCGTCGGGCGCGGGCCAGCAGCTGGGCGCGCGCTACGCCGAAGTGATTTTCACGGCCCAGCAGGACCTGCAGGCGGCCCAGGCGTTCTACCAGGCGCTCAAGCAGCAGGTGGCTGCCGCGGGGCGCGATCCGGCCAAGGTCAAGGTCATGCCGGGGCTGATGCCCATCGTCGGCGCAACCGCTGCCGAGGCGCGCGACAAGCTGGCCCAGCTGCAGGCGTTCACCGACCAGAGCAAGGCGCACTACATGCTGTCGGCGGAGCTCGATCTCGATCTCACGGGCTACGACCTCGATGCGCGCGTGCCCGACTTGCCGCAGGACGACGCGAGCTTCAGCCGGCGCAAGCTGCTGCTCAAGCTCGCACGCGAACAGCAACTGACGCTGCGCCAGCTCTACCACCACATTGCGAGCAGCCGCGGCCACCAGGTGGTCGCGGGCACGGCCCAGGAGATTGCCGAGCACATGCTGCACTGGGTCGATGCGGGCGCGGCCGATGGCTTCAACATCATGCCGGCCTACTTCCCCGGCGGCTTCGAGGAATTCACGCGCGCCGTGGTGCCGCTGCTCCAGGAGCGCGGGCGCTTTCGCCGCGAGTACAGCGGCAACACGCTGCGTGCCCATCTGGGCCTGACTGATCCCGTTTGACGTTTGAATCAAGGAACCCCATGTCCGTTTTATTGATCGCCGGCAGCCCGTCGCACACTTCCCGCTCCGCGGCCCTGCTCGAGTCCGTGGGCAAGCGGCTTGCCAAACACCAGGTCGAGGTGACGCAGCTGCAGATCCGCGACCTCGATGCCCAGGCCCTGATCCACGCCGATTTCGCCCATCCCTCGATCGTGCGCGCCGTGCAGCAGGTGGCCGACGCCAAGGTGGTCGTCATTGCCACGCCGGTCTACAAGGCGGCCTACAGCGGCGTGCTCAAGGTGTTTCTCGATCTGCTGCCGCAGACCGGGCTCAAGGGCAAGACCGTGCTGCCGCTGGCCACGGGCGGCAGCCCGCACCACATGCTGGCGCTCGACTATGCGTTGCGCCCCGTGCTGCAGGCGCTGGCCGCCAAGCAGATTCTTCCCGGCATCTATGCCACCGATGCCCAGGTGTTCGTGCTGCCCGAAGGCGCGAGCACGCTGGGCACGGAGCTCGCGGTGCGCGTCGACGAGGCCGTGCATGTGCTGGTCTCCGAAGTGCTGCGTCCCAAGCCGCATGCGGACGCATCGTTCGCGCCCGTGCACTTTTCCCAGGTGCGCTGCAGCGTCTGAGCGCCGCGCTTGCCCCTCTCTTTTCTTTCCACCGGATTTTTTCAGGAGTTTCCCATGACGATTCAAGCCATCAATGTACGCAACCAGTTCAAGGGCAAAGTGCGCGAGATCATTCGCGGTGACGTGGTCTCCGAAGTCGATGTCGAGACGCCCTGGGGTGTGGTGACGTCGGTCATCACCACGCGTTCGGTCAACGACCTGGGGCTGGAGATCGGCTCGGAAGTCGTGGCGCTGGTCAAGTCCACCGAAGTGTCCATCGCCAAGCTTTGAGGCGGGTGCGCGCCGTGTTGGGCGCGCGGGCATGGTTTGAGGGCAGGCCGTCCATCCTTCGACGCGGCCGGCCAGGCGGGCTCAGGGCGAACGGAATCGCCGGTTCGCGCCTCGCCAAGCGAGGATGCGTGGAGCAAACCGTTCTCCCTGAGTCCTGAGCCCGTCGAAGGATCGAAGGGGCAAACGCTTTCCACCATAAAAAAACGCAGTGCCCGAAAGGACACTGCGTTTTTCATTGCGCGGCAATCAGATGGTCTGGAAGCCGTGCGTGGCGTCTTTCTTGAGCTGATCGACCAGACCGAACTCCCAGTCCAGATAGGCCTGCATCGCGCTGCGCGGTGCCTGCGTGCCTTCATACGGGCGGCGATAGCGGTCGATGCGCGGGGACGCGAGCCGGGTTTCGCCGTGCTCCAGCGGCAGTCCGGCCGCGATCCAGGCCTGGGTGCCGCCGGTCAAGGCGAACACCGGCGCATCGGTGGCCTGGCTCAGCGCGTGCACCGCATAGCGTGCCAGCAGGCTGGAGCCGCAGGTCACGACATAGCGCTCGGCCTTGGGGATTGCGGCCAGGGCCTGCGTGAGCTGCGAGCGCAGTGCGAACCAGGCGCCGGGAATGTGGCGCTGCACGTAGTTGGCGCTGCTGGTGAAGTCGAGCACGGCGGTGCGCGGGCCGGCGCCGTCTTCGGCCAGCCATTGCGCCAGCGTGTGCACGGAAACGTCCTGCACCGCGCTCGCATGTGGCGGGTAGCTGGTCGCAGGCTGGCCGACTTCGTCCCAGTCGGCGCTGCCGACGCCGTCGAGCACCCAGGTTTCCCAGCCCATCTGCGCCAGCCACGAGGCGCTCATGTTGGCGCGCACGCCATCGTCGTCGACCAGCACGATGCGCGCGCCGCGCACCGGGGCCACATGGTCGGTTTCCTGCACCAGCTGGCCGCCGGGGTAGTGACGAAAGCCCTGCAGATGGCCGGCCGCGTATTCCTCGGCGCTGCGCACATCGAAGCGGTAGGTGGTGCGCGTGGCTTCGCTTGCGAACTGCGCGAGTTCGGTGCGCGTGGCGCGGCGCACGCCCGCGCGGTCGGCCACGGCGCGCGCGCGCTCGGCGGCCTGGCTGCGCTCGGCTTCCTGGACCGCGGGCGCCTGGCGGTCGGCGCCATGGTCCAGCTGCTGGCCGGCAAGCAGCCAGCCTATCGTGCCGTTGCGCAGCGCCGTGACGCGGTTGGGCAGGCCGGCGTTGATCAGCGATTGCGTGCCTATCAGGCTGCGCGTGCGGCCCGCGCAGTTGACGACGATATGCGTCGCCGCGTCGGGGGCGAGCGCCTGCGCGCGCAGCACCAGTTCGGCGCCGGGCACGCTCACGCCGCCGGGAATGCTCATCGTCTGGTATTCGTCGAAGCGGCGCGCGTCGAGCACCACGACGTCGGCCTTGCTGTCGAGCAGCGCCTTGACTTCCTCGGCAGCCAGCGAGGGCGTGTGGCGCTCGGCTTCCAGCCATTCGCCAAACGACTTGCTGGGCACGTTGACATCGATGAACAGCTCGTAGCCCGCATCCTTCCAGCCCGCGAGGCCGCCCGCGAGCAGATGCACCTGGGTATAGCCCAGCGCCTGCAGGGTGCGCGCCGCGCCTTCGGTCAGGCCTTCGCCGTTGTCGTAGACCGCGATGCGCGTGCCTGGCCGCGGCAGGCGCTGCCAGGCGTCGAGCTCGATGCGGCCTGCGGGCAGATTGGCCGCCCACAGCGGGTGGCCTTGGGCGAATGGCGCTTCCTCGCGCAGGTCGAGCAGCGCGATTTCCTCGCCGGCCAGCAAGGCCTGGCGGATGTCCTGGGGAGTCAGTTGGGGAATGGGGGGCGAGAGGCTCATGTCGGGCTTGCAGAGAGTGGGTGGGAATTCAGTGGGCAGCGTTGGCATAGCCGGAAACAAACGGCTTGACGCCGCCGTCTTCGGTGAACACATGGCGCTGGACCTTGCCGATGTCGGCGCCGTAGACGTGGATGCTGATCGAGACCTGGTCGGCCAGCAGATTGCGCACGCGGTGCACATCGCCGATAGCCGGCGACACGGCCTGCACTTCGCCGGGCAGCAGGCGCTGCGCCGGGCCGTCGGGCTGCCAGCGGCCTTGCGCGTCGCGCGCGAAATGCTGGCCTTCCTCGGCGCCGCGCAGCATGCCGATCAGTCCCCAGACCGTATGGTCATGGATGGGCGTGCCCTGGCCCGGGCCCCAGACAAAGCTGACCACGGAGAAACGGCCTTCTGGGTCGGCGTGCAGCAGAAACTGCTGGTAGTGGGCGGGATGGGGTTGGGCGAAGGCTTCGGGCAGCCAGTCGTCATGGGCGACGAGCGACTGCAGCAGCGGCGTCGCGCCGGCGAGCAAGGCCGCTTCGTCGGCACTGCGCGCAATGGTGTCCGACAGCTGCGCAACGAAGTGCTGCAGGCGCGCAGCGGGCGTGTGGGTTTCAGTAGGCATAGGTGGATTACAGCGTCAGAGCGCGTTGACGTAAAAGCTAATTTCCGCATATGGATTTCTGTTTTTGTTCGTTCCCGCGGCGCGCGCTATTGACTCCAATAGCGGCTCATCTGGTCATGAAACGGCAAGCGTGCGGACCAGCAACAGAACGCCACGAAAGGAACAACGGCATGGACAGCGTACAGAACCGGGACGGAGTGGAAAAGAGGGCGTGGTCGCGCCGTGATCTGCTGCGCGCCGCCGCAGCAGCCGGCCTGGCCGGCTCGGCGGGCATGGTCGCGCAACGCGCCACGGCTGCCGGGCCTTTGCGCCCCATCAAGCTCGCCTGGAACGCGAACGCGATCTGCCTTTCGGCCGCGCCCGTGGCCATCGAACGCGGCATCTTCGAAAAGCACGGGCTCAAGGTGGAGCTGGTCAACTTCGCGGGTGCGACCGATCAGCTGCTGGAAATCATTGCAACCTCCAAGGCCGATGCCGGTCTGGGAATGATCCACCGCTGGATCAAGCCGCTCGAATCAGGCTTCGACGTCAAGCTCGTGGGCAGCTCGCACGGCGGCTGCTCGCGCCTCGTGGGCTATGCGCCCGCGGGCGTCAAGGAACTCAAGCACCTCAAGGGCAAGACGATTGCGGTGTCCGACCTCAATTCGCCGGGCAAGAATTTCTTCTCGGTGCTGCTGACCAAGGCCGGCCTGGACCCTGAACGCGACGTGAACTGGCGCCAGTTTCCCGGCGACATGCTGGGCCTGGCCGTGGAAAAGGGCGAGGCCCATGCGATCGCCGATGGCGACCCTAACCTGCTGCTGATCCAGCGGCGCACCCAGGGCCTGGTCGATCTGGCCACCAACCTGTCGGGCGAATATGCGGCCAAGACCTGCTGCGTGCTGGGCGTCAGCGGCGCGCTGGTGCGCAATGACCGCCCGGCCGCGGCCGCGCTGACGCGCGCCATCGTCGAAGCCTCGGACTTCATCTCCGACAACCCGGCCGAGACGGCGCGCATCTTCAGCCCCTATTCCAAGGTGCCGGAGAGCGACCTGCGCGCCGTGCTGGGCACGCTCACCCACCGCAGCCACCCGGTGGGCAAGCCGCTGCGCGACGAAATCGAGTTCTACGCGCGCGACTTCAAGCTCGTGAAGGTGCTCAAGCCCAGCACCGACCCCGCGCGCTTTGCAGCCCATGTCTACGCGGACGTGCTGTCCTGAAGCCCTGGGCCGCGTCCTATCGATCCATAGAGGAATGCCATGAGTACCCTTGCCGAACATATCCTGCCTGGAAGGGAGGGCCGCCCGGGGCGGGGCCTGCCGGGAGACAGCCGTGCTGGCGCAGACCTCGCCGATGCAGCGCGCCCGGGCGCGGCGCCCGTGGCGCCCAAGGCCGTCGTTGCCAGGTCCGTCACGCCACTCTGGTGGCAAGGCGCGCTGGCGGCGCTGGCCTGGGGGCTGCTCGCGGCGCTCACGCATTTCTGGCCGAATCTGCCCGCGGGCTTTACCGAGTGGGCGTACACCACGGAGTTTGCCGTGGGGGCTGCCTTGATTTCCGGGCTGCTGCTGGCGCTGGTGCTCGCGCCCGAAAGCCTGCGGCCGCTGGCGTTGTTGCGCCACAAGCTGCGACCCGCGGGCGCCTGGCTGGTCGCGCTTTCGCTGGGTTTGATCGCCTGGGAAGTGCTCACGGCCAAGCTCGGCCGCCTGCCCACGCCATTTTTCGCGCCGCCCCAGGCGCTGGTCGAGGTCTATGTGACCGACACCGAACGCCTGGCCGAAAGCGCGCTCAACTCGCTGCGCCTGCTGGCCATAGGCATTGGCATAGGCGCGCTCGTGGGCTTCGTCACGGGCGTGCTGATCGGCTGGTCGCGTACCGCGAGCTACTGGATCCATCCGCTGCTGCGCGTGCTCGGGCCGGTGCCCACGACCGCGCTGCTGCCGGTGAGCTTCTATTTCTTTCCTTCGAGCTGGTCCACCGCGGTATTCCTGATCGCGCTGGGCATGGCCTTTCCCGTCGCCATCCTGACCTGGTCGGGCGTGGCCAGCGTGCACAAGAATTTCTATGACGTGGCGCGCACGCTGGGCGCGTCGCAGTGGTTCCTGGTGCTGCGCGTGGCAATTCCCGCGGCGCTGCCGCAGGTGTTCGTCGGCCTGTTCATGGGCCTGGGCGCGGCGTTCTCGACGCTGGTGGTCGCCGAAATGCTGGGCGTCAAATCAGGCCTGGGCTGGTATCTGACCTGGGCCCAGGGCTGGGCAGCCTACCCGAACATGTACGCCGCGCTGATCCTGATGGCCATCCTGTTTTCCGGCGTCATCACCTTGCTGTTCGCGTTCCGCGACCGCGTGCTCTCCTGGCAGAAAGGCACACTCAAATGGTAGGCACTGCCACCGCAACACGCCCGCTGCAAACGCCGGTGCACCGCTTTCCTGCCGCAGCCAATGCGGCCAGTCATTCCGGCGCCGGCGCGCGCATCGAAGTCCAGGGCGTGAGCCACTGGTTCGCACAGCGCAGCGCGAAAGCCTCGGCCGGCAAGGACAGCGCGGCGGCCAGGCTGCAGGTCATCGACGACCTCGACCTGGATATCGCGCCGGGCGAGTTCGTCGCGCTGCTGGGCCCCAGCGGCTGCGGCAAGAGCACCTTGCTGCGCCTGGTCGCCGGGCTGGAACCCGCGAGCGCGGGCCAATTGCTGCAGGACGGCGAAGCCATCACCGATCCCGATCCTTCGCGCATCGTGGTGTTCCAGGACCCTACGCTGTTTCCCTGGCGCACGGTCTGGGACAACGTCGCGCTGGGATTGCAGGCGCGCGGCCTGCTGAAGTCGCAAAGCCACCGCGTCGACGAGGCGCTGGCGCTGGTGGGGCTGGAGGCCTTTGCGCGCGCGCTGCCGCATGAACTGTCGGGCGGCATGGCGCAGCGCGTGGCGCTGGCGCGCGCGCTGGTCAACGACCCGCGCCTGCTGGTGCTCGACGAGCCGCTGGGCAAGCTCGACTCGCTGACGCGCCTTTCCATGCAGACCGAGCTGGTATCGCTGTGGCAGCGCAAGGGATTCTCGGCGCTGCTGGTGACGCACGATGTAGAGGAAGCGCTGTTCATGGCCCAGCGCGTGGTGGTGTTCTCCGAGCGGCCCGCGCGCATACGCGAAGTGCTGGTCAACGACCTGCCGTACCCGCGCCACCGCGGCGACCCGCGGCTGGTCGAACTGCGCCGCCAGGCGCTGGCGTTGCTCGGACTTGGAGACAGCTGGTAGTGCATGGTTTTGTCGACTGATTTCGTCACCGGCGTACTCGAAGCCCTGTACGCCGTGCAGCTCGCGCTGCGCGATGTGTGGCATGCGCTGGGGCTTTCCGGGGCCGTGGCAGACCAGCCCGCCTGGCCGTTCGCGCAGCGCCTGGCCGCCGAGCGGCTGCTGCTAGAGCCCGGGCATGCGCGCCGCGTGGTGATCACGCTGGCCTGCGTTGCGGTGGCCGTGGTGCTGTTGCTGTTCGCACTGGTGCTTGCCGGGCTGCGGCGTCCCCGGCAGCCTCTTCATGCGCGCCGGCGCAGGCTGTGGCGCCATGGCCTGGTGGCCGGTGCCGCGGCGCTGCTGGTCTTTGCGCCCTGGCCGAACAAGGCCTTGCTCTGGGCGCCGGCCGTGCCGACCAGCCTGCACCGTGCGCCCCAGGCCTTCTCCACGCAGAGCATTGCCCAGGGCCAGGCGGTGTTCACCCAGCATTGTGCGCAATGCCATGGCGCGGATGCGCGTGGCGAAGGCCCGCTGGCCAGCCAGCTCGCCCAGTGGCCGCCGAATCTTGCGGGCGGCCTGCTGTGGAAGCGCCTCGAAGGCGAGCTGTTCTGGCGCGTGCGCCACGGCATGCGCGATGCACGTTCGGGCGCGCAGACCATGCCTGGCGCGCCCGCGCTGTCGGACCAGGAAATCTGGTCGGCACTCGACTACCTGCAGGCCCGGGCTTCAGGCCAGATGCTGCGCGACATGGGCGCCTGGGAGCGACCGGTGCGCCTGCCCGCGAGCCGCCTGAACTGTCGTTATGGCGGCCTGCGCAGCAGCGACAGCCTGCGCGGCCAGCGCCTGCAACTGGTGCTGCCATCCGCGGGCGAGCAGGCCTTGCCGAAGGAAGACCCGCGCTGGGTCACGGTGGTGCTTGGCACGCCGCCCATGGGCGCCGCGCACGCAGCGCCCGAATGCCTGGCCGAGGACCGCGCGCTGCTGCCCGCGCTGGCGTTGCTGCTGGGCGTGGCGCCGCAGGAAGTGCCAGGCCACAGGCTGTTTGTCGATCGCGACGGCTGGCTGCGCGCGCGCTCGGTGCCGGGCCAGGCCGCCTGGTCGGAAGATGATCTGATCTGCCGCAGCGAGTCGGCGCCAGCGCCCCCCGCTGCCGTTGCG
Source organism: Pantoea sp. 18069 (assembly GCF_902706035.1). Classification (GTDB taxonomy): domain Bacteria; phylum Pseudomonadota; class Gammaproteobacteria; order Burkholderiales; family Burkholderiaceae_C; genus Comamonas. The sequence continues at coordinate 10,955 of NZ_CACSJA010000011.1, forward strand.
GCAGCGGCCGATGCGCCGCCGGCGCAGGGCGTCGATGGCCTGTTGCGCCGCATGGACGCGGACAGGATGCGCCTGGTGCGCGCGGGCTACCCCCACTGAAGCGGCAGCCGCCACTTCACAAAAATCGCACAAGCAAACGCGTTTTTCTTCGTTGGCGTGCGTGCACGGGTCGCCCGATCATGGCGTTTTGCAGCCATTCAAGGAGAAGAGCGATGCCCGTACAGATCATTGGCCTGATTGCACCTCAGGAAGCTTCCGAGACCATTGCGCGCAAGGGGCCGGCGGTCGATACCGACTATGTGCGCACGCTGGCCCAGGCCCATGAGCATGCGGGCTTCGACCGTATCCTGGTGCCCGCGAGCGCGACCAGCCCCGACCCCCTGCTCACGGTGGCGTACGCCGCGGCGCATACGCAGCGCATCAAGTTCCTGCTGGCCCACCGCCCGGGCTTTGTCTCGCCCACGCTCGCGGCGCGCCAGTTCGCGACGCTGGACCACTACACGGGCGGGCGCGTCGCGCTGCATTACATCAGCGGCGGCTCCGACGTCGACCAGCAGCGCGACGGCGACTTCCTGGGCCATGACGAGCGTTACGCGCGCACCGACGAGTACCTCACGGTGCTGCGCCGCGTCTGGACCGAGACCCAGCCTTTCGACCACGAAGGCACCTACTACAAGGCCAAGGGCGCGTTCTCCGAAGTCAAGCCGTTGCAGCAACCCTATGTGCCCATCTTCTTTGGCGGCGCGTCGGAGCCGGCGCTGAAAGTAGCGGGCAAGCATGCCGATGTCTATGCGCTGTGGGGCGAGTCGCTGGCGCAATCGGCGGACCTGGTGCGCCGCGTGCGCGCCGAAGCCGCGGCCCATGGCCGCGAAGTCGAATTCAGCATTTCCTTTCGCCCCATCATCGCCGCGACCGAGCAGCAGGCCTGGGACAAGGCCGAGGAAATTCTTGCCGCCACGCGCAGCAAGCAGGTGCCGATCGCGCATGCGCGCGGCGCCGGCCCGCAGCAAAGCGAAGGCGCGCGCCGCCTGCTCGCCGATGCCGCCAAGGGCGACCGCGTGGACGAACGCCTGTGGACCGCGGTGGCGCGCGAAACCGGCGGCCGCAGCAACTCGACGTCGCTGGTCGGCACGCCCGAGCAGGTGGCCGAAGCGCTGCTCAAGTACTACGACCTGGGCATCACCACGCTGCTGCTGCGGGGCTTCGACCCGCTGCTCGACGCCATCGACTACGGGCGCGAGCTGATTCCGCTGATCCGCGAGAAGGTCGCGCAGCGCGAGGCCCGGCGCACGCTCGAACGCAAGGCGGCCTGAACATGAAACTGGAGATGACCTGGGGGGATACGGCGCGTACATTGGCCGCGGATTTCGGCCAGCGCGCGGCCCTGCATGACCGCGATGGCAGCTTTCCCCATGCCAATTTCGCCGACCTGCAGCAGGCCGGTTTCCTGGCGCTGGCCGCGCCCCGGGCCTTGGGCGGCCAGCAGGCATCGGTGGCCGAACTCGGTGAAGTCATAGGCGCGATAGGCTATGGCTGCCCCGCGACGGCGCTGGTGCTGAGCATGCAATACCTGCAGCAGCGCCACATGGCGCGGCCCGGCTCGGCCTGGCCCGAGCCGCTCGCGCGGCAGCTGGTGCGCGAAGCCACGCAAGGCGTGTCGCTGGCCAACTCCCTGCGCGTGGAGCCCGAACTGGGCACGCCCGCGCGTGGCGGTCTGCCCGCCACGGTGGCCAGGCGCACGCCCGAAGGCTGGCGCCTGAGTGGCCGCAAGATCTACTCGACGGGCGCGCCCATCCTGCGCTGGTACGCGGTCTGGGCGCGCACGGACGACGCCGAGCCGCAGGTCGGTACCTTTCTTGTTCGCGCGGGCAGCCAGGGCGTGCGCATCGAGGAGACCTGGGACCATCTGGGCCTGCGCGCCAGCGGCAGCCATGACGTGATCTTCGACGACGTTTTCACGCCGCTCGACCATGCGATCGGCGTCGCGCCCGTGGGCGCGCAGTCCAGGGACACCAACATGCAGGCCGAGATGACCGTGCTGCTGGGCGCGCTCTACACCGGCGTGGCCCTGGCCGCGCGCGACTGGCTGCTGACCTTTCTGCGCGAGCGCACGCCCGCGAGCCTGGGCGCGCCGCTGGCCACGCTGGCGCGCGTGCAGGAGGCCGTGGGCCGTATCGAAGCCTTGCTGCTGGCCAACCAGCGCCTGATTTCATCCCTGGCGCGCGAGCTGGACCAGGGCGTGCAGGTGCCGCTGGCCGACAGCGGCCTGATCAAGACCCTGGTGATGCGCCAGGCCGTGGAGCTGGTGCAGGAGGCCCTGGCCCTGACCAGCAACCACGGCCTGTCGCGCCGCAACCCGCTCGAGCGCCATCTGCGCGATGTGCTGTGCGGGCGCATCCATACGCCGCAGGAAGACAGTGCGCTGGTGCTGGCCGGGCGGGCGGCGCTGGAGCAGGGGCAGCGGTGAAGCGCAGAGCATGCCCTTCGGTTGAGGGCAGGCCGTTCATGGTTCGACAGGCTCACCACGAACGGAAATGCCACACATACTCTTTGGGCGGGTTTTCACTCCGTTCGCCCTGAGCCTCGCTGCGCGGGCCGGTCGAAGGGCATTTCAGGGCGTGATCGGCATGCTCACTGGTTCCTCCCCACCCATCTCCCCGTCACCGCCCTTGCCGCGACATCCAGCATGAAGCCCAGGCAACCGACCACGACGATGCCCGCCATCAGTTCGTCATAGGCCAAGCGGTCGCGCGTATCGAGAATGAAATAGCCCATGCCCGCGGACACGCCCAGCATTTCGGCCGGCACCAGCACGATCCAGGCGATGCCCAGCGCGAGCCGGAAACCGGTGAGCACATGGGTGAGGATTCCGGGCACAACGATGTGCAGCACGACTTCGGCGCGCGTCGCCGACAGGCTGTGCGCGAGCTGCAGCCAGCTCTTGTCGAGCGCCGCGACGCCGGCCGCGGTATTGAGCATGATGGGCCAGACGGCGGCAAACGTCAGCAGGAACACCACCGGCGCTTCGCCCACGCCCAGCGCCATCACCGCCAGCGGCATCCACGACAGCGGCGAGACCATGCGCAGGAACTGGAACAGCGTTCCCGTGAGCTTGGCGAACAGCGGCGACAGACCCACCCAGATGCCCAGCGGCACGGCGATCAGCAGCGCCAGCAGCAGCGACAGGCCGATGCGCTGCAGGCTCAGCAGGATGTGTTCCCACAGATCGCCCGCGGCCAGCAGCCGGCCCAGCGCCGCGAAGCCGGCCGTGGGCGCGAACGCGTTGCGTATCGCGTCTACATCCGACAGCTGGCGCGCGCCCAGCGACCACAATCCCACGGCCAGCAGCAGGCCGACGATGGGCCAGACCAGACGGTCCGCGGCCCGCTTGATGCCTTTGCTCATGCCGCGATGATTTCCTTGCGCGTGAAGCTTTCGGCATGGCCAAAGGCCTTGAGGCCGCCGACCTGCTTGAGCGCGTTCTTCACGAAGCGGTCATCGACCAGATCCCTGGCGACGAACTTCGGATCGAGCTTTTCAAGAAAGGCCGCATTGCCTTCGACATGCGTGACCTGCAGCGCCTTGACGAGCTCCTCTGTGTACGACGCATAGGGGTAGGGCTGGAAGTCGATGCGCCGCTGGTTCCACTGCGGGTGCTTGATCACGCCATCGCGCGTGTACTGCGCCATCTCGGTCGCGGCCAGCACCTTGGTCAGCACCGGCAGGCCGTGCGGCGTGTACTTGCCTTCGCCGCTGCTCGCCAGCAGCTTGGCGGTATCGAGCTGGTTGTCGCGCGTCCAGAGCTGGGCCTTGACGATGGCGGTGGTGACTTTCTGCGCCCATTCGGGGCGTTCGTTGATGTCGCGCTCGGCCAGCGTCAGCAGGCAGCAGGCGTGGTTCTGCCAGACATCGCCGACGAAGCGCAGCACCTTGCCCACGCCCGAAATCTCGGCCGCGGCGACGAACGGCTCGGCGACGATATAACCCGAGACGGCCTTGGCGGCCAGCGCCGAGACCATTTCCGCGGGCGGCATCACGACCAGATTGACTTCGTCGGCGGCCAGGCTGCCGCTGCGCGCGCGGCTCACGGCCTTGAGGCCGTTGGCGCGCAGCAACTGCTGCAGCACCACGTTGTGGATCGAGTACCAGAACGGAATCGCGACCTGGGTGCCGCCCAGGTCCTTGACCGAGTCGATGTGGCGCGCGACGGCCAGCGCCGAGCCGTTCATGTGGTTCCAGGCCACGACCTTGGCCGCGAACTGCGAGCCGTAGCGCACGAACATGGTCGTAGGCGACAGCAGGTGGACGACGTTGACCTGGCCGGCGACAAAGGCTTCGATGATCTGTGCCCAGGTGCGAAACAGCCGCGGCTTTTCGGTGCGCAGGCCTTCGGCCTCGAACAGCTTGCGGCTGTGGGCGACGAGCAGGGGCGTGGCATCGGTGATCGGCAGGTAGCCTATGCGCACCGGCACATCGTCGCCCTTGTTGGCCTGGGCCATGGCGTCGCCGGCGCGCAGGAAAGGCGTTGCCGCGGCGCTGCTGAGCGCCGCCACCCGCAGCCAGTCGCGGCGGCTGATGCCGCAGTCGCAGGTCGAGGAGGCGCAGATGTGCTGGTAGTTGGGCGCTTGATTTTGCTGGTCCATGGGGCTTGCCTGGCTGAAGGTGGGTGGAAGAAGAGGGCGGGTTTCAGGCCGATACCGCGCCATGTCGGCGCGCATGCAGCTCGGCGAGGATCTCGAGCCGCAGCGCGGTGATCTCCGCGGGGTGTTCGTGGCGTGGGTGCGGCACATCGACGCGCCATTCGCGCACGATGCAGCCCCCCTGGTCATTGGGCAGGCGGCCCATCAGCAGGATGCGGTCGGCGACCAGGATCGCTTCGTCGATGTCGTGCGTGACGACCAGCGCGGCCGTGTGCCACTGGTGCACCAGGTCGACGAGCAACTCCTGCATTTCGGTGCGCGTGATCGCATCGAGCGCCGAGAACGGCTCGTCGGCGAGCAGCAGCTTGGGCTCGCGAGCCAGCGCGCGCGCCAGGGCCACGCGCTGCGCCATGCCGCCCGACAGCTGCGCGGGGTGCAGCTCCTCCTTGCCGGCCAGGCCCACGGCGGCGATCGCCTGGGCGACGCGCGCGTTCAGCCGTTCGGCTTCGATGCTGGGCTGGTGCTTGAAGTCCAGGCCGAAGGCCACGTTCTTCGCCACCGTGAGCCAGGGCAGCAGGCTGGCCTGCTGGAACACGACGGCGGCGCGCGGGTGCGGCTGGGTCAGGGGCGCGCCGAGAAAGCGCACGCTGCCGGCTGTGGGCGGCTGCAGGCCCGCGAGCGCGCGCAGCAGCGTCGACTTGCCGCAGCCGCTGCCGCCGAGCAGGCAGACGATTTCCTGCGGGCGGATGGCGATGTCGATGCCGCTGAAGATGCGCGGACCCTGGCCATAGGCGCAGGCCAGGCCCTGGCCCTGCAGCGCGAAATCCGCCTCGGCGGGCGCGGCTACGCTGTTCATGGCACGGCGCGCTCGGGTGCAGGTGCGGCGGGTGGCGTTGCCGCCGCCGCGCTGGACGCGAGCTTGCTGAGTTCGCCCTGCAATTGCGTGAGGCTGGGCGTGACCACGGGAATGAACGCACTTTCCTGCAGGCGCCGGCCGAAGTCGGGCAGGTGGTTGCGCAGATAGGCGCGCCCGCCCGAGCCCTGCAGTTCGAGCTGCACGCTTTCCTGCACCACGGCCGCGAGTTGCAGCCGCACGCGAAACAGCGCCGGCGCATCGGTGACGAAACGGCCCGAGACCAGGCCTTCGCGAATGGTTTCCCGCAGGCTGGCAAGCTCGGCGCGCGCCTGATCGATGCGCGGGTGCAGTACATCGCGCGCGGCGCCGACCTGCTCGGCGGCCTGCAGGCTGGCGCGCGCCAGGCCCAGCGACATGCCGCATTGCAGGCTCAGGAACATCGGCCGCGCGCGCTTGAGGAACGACAGGCCGTCGCGCGCGAGCACGGCTTCCTGGCCGACGCGCACATCGTCGAGCTCGATGGCTGCGGTATTGCTCGCGCGCAGCGCCAGCAGGTCGAGATCGGCACTGCGCTCCACCCCCGCGAGACGGCTGTCGATGGCCAGCACCATGGGCGCGGGCTGCAGCGGCGTCTGCACCGCTGCGGCGACGACGAACGGCGCGCGCAGATTGGTGACCCAGGGCAGCTTGCCCGCAACGCGCAGGCCATCGTCGCCGTCGGGCCGGGCCTGCACTTGCAAGGGCTCGAGCTGGGACAGGAACTTCATCGCGTTCGACAGCCCCGTGGCGCCCGCGAGCCGGCCCTGGAGCAGGTCGGGCAGCCACAGTTCGCGCGCTGCGGTATTGTCCGTGAGGCACAGGTAATCGATGAACGCGCGGTGGCTCCACAGCACGAAGGCCGCGGTCACCGAACGCTCTGCGACCTGGGCGATCGCATCGACGGCGTCAATCGCTTCGCCGCCATCGCCGCCGAAAGCCTGCGGCACGGCGATGCGGTGCATGCCGGCCTGGACAAGCTGCGCCAGCACCTGCTGCGCGGCGTCGGCGTCTGCATTGAGGCTTTGCGCGTGGGTCTGCAGCCAGCTTTGCAGACCGGGCGTGAGCAGGCTGCGGCTCATGCCTGGAACACGCCTGGCGAGAACGGCAGGAGTTCGGGGTTGATCTCGGGCCTGGCCAGGTTGTTGGCGAAGTTGCACAGCGTGGCCAGGCTCACGCCCAGCACCACTTCGAGGGCCTGCTGGTCGTTGTAGCCCGCGGCGCGGAACGCGGCCAGCGCGGCGTCCGACGTCGCGCCGCGCGTGGCAATCACTTCCTTGGTGAAAGCCTGCACGGCGTCGAGCCTGGCATCGCCCGTGGGCTGGCCGGTTTGCAGATTCAGCGCCGTGAGCGCGTCGAGCTGGGCTTTCTTGGTCACAATCGCCGTATGGCCCGAAAGGCAGAAATCGCAGCCATGCACCGCCGCCGCCGTGAGCTGCACCACTTCACGTTCGACCAGCGTCAGCGACGCGCGCGCATTGATGCCCGATACCGTGAGGTAGGTCTCCAGGGCCACGGGCGCATTGGCCAGCACGCCGATCAGGTTGGGCAGGAAGCCGTTGTTGGCCAGCGCTTTTTCGGCAAAAGCCTTGCTGTCCTGGGGAGCGGATTCGACGGTCTGCAGGGGAAGACGGGGCATTTCAGGGCCTTTCTGGGCAAAGCCGCAAGATTGTGCGCGGTATTTTTCACGGGAATGAAAATGGCATCCGAAGATGCCAATGGTTCCATTTTTTCACTAGTATCCCTGTAGTTGCCAGGGTTTCGAAACAATTATTCGTAATGAGCAAATCCATTGGTCGGGATTTCCGGCGCACGCCGTCCCGTCAGAGCCTGCGGGCCGTGCCATGAGCGTGCCTTTTTCCGGACGGGATCTGTTCGCGGCGCTGTCGGTGGTGGTGATCTGGGGGCTGAACTTTGTCGCGATGAAATGGGCGCTCGCCGATTTCACGCCGTTCCAGCTCGGCGTCTGGCGCTATGTGTTTGCCGCGCTGCCGCTGGTGCTGATCGTGCGCCGGCCCGATGTGCCCTGGCGCTGGATCGTCGCCTATGGCCTGTGCCAGGGCGTGGGGCAGTTCGGCGTGCTGTTCATCGCGCTGCAGGTCGGCATGACGGCCGCGCTGGCGTCGGTGCTGATGCAGACCCAGGTCTTCTTCACGGCCTTGCTTGGCGTTGTGCTGCTCGGCGAGCAGTTGTCGCGCCCGCTCAAATGGGGGCTGGTCTGGGCGGCGATCGGCCTGGGCTGCTTTGCGATGAACTACCTGGGCGGTGCGGCGGCCGCGGGCACGACCTTGCTGGGCTTTGTGCTGAACCTGGTGTCGGCCGCGATGTGGGCGAGCTCGAACATCGTCGCCCGGCGCACGCAGCAGGTGGCCGGCAGCTACGACGCGCTGGGCTTCGTGGTCTGGAGCGCCGTGGTGCCCATCGTGCCGTTCGTGCTGCTGAGCCTGGCGTTCGACGCGCCGGCGCTGCGCTGGCAGTGGATCGATGCGCCGCTGTCGAGCTGGCTGGCCGTCGCCTACCTGGGCTGGTGCGCGACCATCATGGCCTATGCGCTGTGGACCGGGCTGCTCAAGCGCCACCCCGCAAGCCGTGTCGCGCCGTTCAGCCTGGGCGTGCCGGTGATCGGTCTGGCGGCCGGAATGGGCCTGCTCGGCGAGCAGGTCTCGCCCTGGCAGTGGGCCGGCGGCGCATGCATCGTGATGGCGCTGCTGGTGGTGCTTGTCAGCGCCCGCTGGCAGGCAAGGCGCTGACTTCGCCCCGGCTGCCACATTTTTAGGCAGGGCCCGCAAAGCCAGCGCTGGCGCCATTTCCGGCAGTTGTTCTCGCAGTTATGCACAAGCTTGAGCACGGTCTCAAGGGATAACCCGGAACCGGGAGGGCGGTCAGTGCGGCCTGGGCACAATGCGGTAGGCGCAGCGCGTGGCGCCCGACAGCAGATGCTGCTCGCGCGTGACCCGGCCTTCGGGGCCGACGATGTCCTGGAACAGCTGCAGCTCGGAGCGGCAAAAGCCCTGGCAGGTGCGCGCCGCCACGCAGATCGGGCAATGGTCCTCGATCAGCAGCCAGTCCTTGCCGTCGGACTCGACGCGCGCCATATAGCCTTCGGCGCTGCGGATCGCCGCGAGCTGCTCGAGGCGCTGGGGCACGGTCTTGCCGGTGCAGGTCTGCTGATAGACCACGCGCGTTTCGGCTTCGCGCTGGCTGATCAGGCGCTCCAGCCCTTCGGCGCCAAAGAGCTGCCGCACCGATCCGAGCAACTGGGCCGTGAGCTGCGCATGCGCATCGGGAAAGCGGCGGTTGCCGGCGTCGGTCAGCACCCAGTTCTGGCGCGGCCTGCCCACGCCGGACGCGGCTTCCTGCCGGCCTTCGATCCAGCCTGCCGCGACGAGCTTTTGCACCTGCTGGCGCGCGGCTTCGGCGCTGGTTTCCAGCAGCTGCGCGAGCCGCGCGGTCGATGCCGAACCCTGGGACTTGAGAAAGAACAGGATGCGGTCGGCCGTGGACGCATGGGTGGAATTTTCCAAGTTATGTCTTGTGTTATTCATGGCACGACCTTAATATCCAAATAGTTGCTTGGATATTAATCCAGGCCGGATTCCCTGTCGAGAGTGACCCATGTCTGAACCATCTTCCACGCCAGCGGCTACCGCCTCCTGGGCCCATCTTTTCCAGGGCCGCAACGGCCTGCTGGCGCTTGCGCTGACCGGCGGTGTCGCGCTGCACGCGATCAATGTGCACATCGTCACGACGGTGCTGCCGTCGGTGGTGCAGGACATCGGCGGCCTCGACTGGTATGCGTGGAACACCACCTTGTTCGTGGTCGCTTCCATCGTCGGCGCGGCGCTGTCGGTGCGGCTGCTGGCCCGGCTCGGGCCGCGCGGCGCCTGCATCGCGGCGCTGGCGGTGTTCGCGCTGGGCTCGGCGGCCTGTGCGTCGGCGGTCTCCATGCCCTGGATGCTGGCCGGGCGCAGCGTGCAAGGCCTGGGCGGCGGCGTGCTCGCCGCGCTCAGTTACGCGCTGATCCAGGTGGTGTTCGCGCCCGCGCTGTGGCCGCGCGCGGTCGCGCTGGTGTCGGGCATGTGGGGCGTTGCGACGCTGTGCGGGCCGGCCGTGGGCGGCCTGTTCGCGCAGGCCGGGCATTGGCGCTGGGCGTTCTGGATGCTGCTGCCGGTGGCGCTGGCGCAGGCCTTGCTGGTCGCGGTGCAATTGCGCCCGGCGCCGGATGCGAAGCCGGCCCGCGGCGTGCAGCCGGGGATTGCCGCGCTGCAGATCGTGCTGCTCGCGACCTCGGTGCTAGCGGTCGCGGCCGGCAGCCTGTCGGCGCAACTCGGCTGGCAAGGCGTGGGCGTGGCCTGCGGCCTGCTGCTGGGCGTGGCCGCCGTGGCGGCGGACCGCCGGGCCGCGGTGCGCCTGCTGCCCCGGGGCGCAACCGCCTGGGGCTCGGCGCTGGGCGCGGTCTATGCGAGCGTGGCACTGCTGCTCGTGGGCACGACCACCGAAATCTACATTCCCTATTTCCTGCAGACCCTGCATGGCTACACGCCGCTGGCCGCGGGTTACCTGACGGCGGCAATGGCTGCGGGCTGGAGCGGCGGCGCGCTGCTGTCCTCGGGCCGCGAAGGCGAGAGCGCCGCGCGCCTGCTGCGCGCCGGGCCGGTGCTGGGCACGGTCAGCCTGCTGGCGCTGGCCGTGCTCCTGCCTTCGGCGCTGGGGCTTGCGCCCGGCGTGCACATGCTGCTGTGCGGCCTGGCGCTCGCGGGCGCCGGGGCCGGTGTGGGCATTGGCTGGCCGCATCTGCTGGTGCGCGTGCTGACGCTCGCGCCCGCGGGCGAAGGCGGCATGGCGTCGGCGGCGATCACCACGGTGCAGCTGTACGGCATGGCGATCGGCGCGGCGATCGCCGGGCTGGTGGCCAATGCCGCGGGATTGATTGCGCCCGGCGGCGTCGCCGGCGCGCAGTCGGCCGCGGTCTGGCTGTTCGCGGGCTTCGCCATTGCGCCATTGCTGGCGGCGCTGCTGGTGCGCAGCATAGCCCGGCGCCAGCCACAGGGGATGGCAAGCCATGCGTGAACGCCTCGAGCAACTGCTGGCCACGGGCCGCGACAGCGCCTTGCTGCGCTTTGGCCTGGGCAACGCCTGCCTCAAGGAGGGCGATGCCCAGACCGCCGTGCTGCATCTGGCGCAGGCGACGCAGCAGCAGCCCACCTATTCGGCCGCGTGGAAACTGCTGGGTGTGGCGCTGAACAAGCTCGCGCGCACCGAGCAAGCGCATGCGGCCTGGACCCGTGGCCTGGAAGTCGCGCAGCAGCAGGGCGATGCGCAGTCGGCCAAGGAAATGGCGGTGTTTCTGCGCCGCCTGCAGCGTCAGCAGGCGCAGTGAGCACTTGCGCCGCACTGCCGCTTATTTGGGCATGCGCCGCAAAGCCAGCACTGGCGCGGCTTGCGCGAGTTGTTCCGGCAGTTATGCACAAGCTTGGGCACGGTCTGCTGGCATAACTCCGGGCTGTTTATGGCTTGACTGCCCGCCCGGGGCAGCTCACCACGAACGGGTAAAAATCCGTGCGCCCTGAGCCCTGAGTCTGTCGAAGAACCGAAGAACCGAAGAACCGAAGGACCGTGAACGCGCCAGCGCCTAACCGCCGAAATCCTGCGTCGCCATCTCCTGGCCGTCTTCAAACATCAGCGTGCGTTCGGGCCAGCGCAGCGCTGCGAGGTTGAAGCGCTCGTCGCGCGCCTCGCCGGCGCGCCGCGCGACCCAGCGCCCGCCCACCGAATAGTCGACGCAAAAGACATTGCCGCGCGGCCCATGCCAGGCCAGCGGTGCGGTCTGGCCGAACAGGTTTTCCTCCTGCTTGCCATGCACGGGCACGCGCGGCGGATGCAGGCGGCGCCAGTAATGCCCGATCACCACGGCAGCATCGTCGGTGTACTCGTTCCACCAGGCCATGCGCTCGACGAAGCGCCATTTGCCGCCCGCGAAGAACGGTTCGGTGCAGCGCCGCTCCAGGCCTGTCGTCAGCACCTTGAGCGGGTTGAAGACCGCCTTGTTGAGTTCGCTTTCCGAATGCGCGGGCAGGAACGGCGGGCGATAGCGCGCATCTTCGAGGCTGTGCGGCCAGGCGCGGTTCTCGGCTTTGCGGCGCGCATGCAGGTCGCTGGCCTGGGCCTGGGTTTCGGCCACGGCCTCCCAGTGGTCGTACTGCGTGCGCAGGCTGCCCAGCGGCATCGCGCGCGCGGCGCTGATCTGTGGCTCGACCCAGGCCGCATGCACGATGCGCAGGTCGGCGCGCTCCAGCGCCACGGGCAGGCCGGCCGTGAAGGCGGCGATCGCGCGGCGCTCGGCGCTGTTCTCGGGCTGGGCAAACGGCGCGTACTTGACGCTGTCGGACTCGGTGCGGCTGTCGAAGAACCAGCCCGAGCCGTCCTTGGCGTCTTCGCGCAGCAGGTTGATTTCGTGGTTGCCGGCCACGGCCAGCGCGTGGCCGCTGGCGACCAACTGGCGGGCCAGCGCGAGCACGGCCGGGCTGTCGGGCCCGCGGTCGCAGAAGTCACCGACGAACACCAGCGTGCGCTGGCGCGGGTGCTTGCCCTCGGCGTCGTAGCCCAGATGCGCGAGCAAGGCCTGCAGCGCATGGTATTCGCCATGGATGTCGCCAACGATGTCCAGTGGCCCTGGCGGCAGTGCTTGGATGAGGCTCATGCGGTGCGCCGCCTGGTTCAGCGCGTGGCCGCGGCGCGCACATAGCGCACGAACGCATAGGGCAGGCCGGTGCGGCTCACGGCTGCGCTGCGCGACGCCTCTACCCATTCGCTGCCCAGCGTGGGGGCGTAGGCGTCGCCTTCGAAGTCCTGGGCGATTTCGGTGACTTCGACGGCATCGGCCAGCGGCAGCGCCTGGGCGTAGATCTGCGCGCCGCCCATGATCCAGACGTCGGCGCTCAGCGGCGCGGCCTGGGTCAGCGCGTCTTCGAGGCTGCCCGCGCGCAGCGCGCCCGGCGCCTGCCAGTCGGCCTGGCGCGTGACGACGATATTGCTGCGCCCGGGCAGGGGGCGAAAGCGCTCGGGCAGCGAGTCCCAGGTCTTGCGGCCCATGACGACGGCACTGCCGCCCGTGAGCTGCTTGAAATGGGCCAGGTCTTCGGGCAGGTGCCAGGGCATGGCATTGTGGTGGCCGATGACGCCGTTGGCGGCGCGCGCGTAGATCAGTTGGACGGACATGTGCAAGGTCGCAGGCAGAAACAACCGTCCATTGTCGGGCAAAGCGGCGATTCCTTCTGTCGGTAGGGCGACCCCGGCAGGGTCGCATGACTCAGCGCTGCAGCAGCTTGAGCGCCGCGGCCACCACCTTGTCGGCGCCAATGCGCGACACGTTCTCCAGCGACTGCGCATAGCCCACGGGAATGCGCGGCGCGCCCAGCCGGGCCACGCGCGCCGACGTGTGCTCGGCCACGGTCGCGGCAATCTCGCCGCCGAAGCCCGCGGCCTGAATGGACTCGTGCACCACCAGCAGGCGGCCGGTGCGCCCGGCCGAAGCGAGCACGGCCTGCTGGTCCCAGGGCCAGATGGTGCGCAGGTCTATGACTTCGGCGCTCACCCCCTGCGCTGCAAGCGCCTGCGCAGCCTCGGTCACCGCATGCACCTGCCTGGACCACGAGACCAGCGTGATGTCGCTGCCCGCGCGCACGCAACGCGCCTTGCCCAGCGGCACATGCTGCGCCAGCCCGGGCGTGACCGCGCCTTGCAGCGACCACAGTTCCTTGTGCTCCATGAAGACCACCGGGTCGCCCGAGGCCAGCGCCGAGTGCAGCAGGCCGTAGTTGTCGGCCGGTGTCGCCGGCGCGACCACGACCAGGCCTGGCACATGCGCGAACCAGGCCTCGAACGACTGCGAATGCTGGGCCGCCGAGGCTGTCCAGATGCCGATAGGCAGGCGCGCGACCAGCGGCACGCGGCCCTGGCCGCCGAACATGAAGCGGTTCTTCGCGGCCTGGTTGACGAGTTCATCGATGGCGCAGAGCGCGAAGTCGGCGACGCGCAGTTCCACCACCGGACGCAGGCCCGCGAGCGCCATGCCCACGCCCGCGCCCATGATGGTCGACTCGGAAATCGGCGTGTCGATGATGCGCTGCGGCCCGAAACGCTCTGCCAATGGCTTGCCGTCGGCACTGCGGTATTGGCCGAACACGCCGCCGCGCCCCAGGTCTTCGCCGAGCGCGACGACATTGCGGTCGGCGTCCATGGCTTCGGACAGGGCCAGCGCCGCGGCCTGGGCATAGCTCAGCGTCAGCGTGCCGGCTTCGGGCGCATGCACGGCGGTGGCTTGTGCGGGTGTCGATGCAACAGCGCTGCTCATGCCCAGACTCCTTGGCCGGTGGTGGCAATGTCTTCATAGGCCTCTTCGGCCGCGGGAACAGGGGCGGCCTTGGCCGCGGCGACCGCAGCCACGATCTCGGCCCGGGCCCGGGCAAGCACTTGCGCCGCGGCGTCGGCCTGGCCGCGCGCCGCAAGCAGTTCGCGCGCCCTTGTGATCGGGTCGCTCAGCAGCGCGGCCGCGACTTCGGCCGGATCGCGGTAATGCGCCGGGTCGACCGAGACATGGCCCTTGTGGCGGTAGGTCAGCGCGTGCAGCAGGCGCGGGCCGCTGCCCGCGCGTATGCCTTCGATCAATGCCGCCGCGGCTTCGCTCACGGCCAGCACATCGTTGCCGTCGACCTGGGTTGCGGCAATGCCCATGGATTCAGCGCGCGCGCTCGCGGCGCGCGTTCCCGCGGTCATGGGCGCCGAGCGCGTGGTCGCGGAAATCTGGTTGTCCTCGCAGACGAACAGCACCGGCAACTGGTAGATCTGTGCCCAGTTCAGCGCCTCGAGGAACGGCCCGCGGTTGATCGCGCCATCCCCGAAAAAGCACACCACAATCGCCGCCTCGCCGCGCAGCTTGAGCGCGTGCGCGGCGCCCACGGCGATCGGCAGGCCGGCCGTCACCACGCCATTGGCGCCGAGCATGCCGACCGAGAAATCGGCGATGTGCATGGAGCCGCCCTTGCCCTTGTTGTAGCCCGTGGCGCGGCCGAACAGCTCGCACATCATGCGCGTGCTGTCGGCGCCCTTGGCCAGCGTATGGCCGTGGCCGCGGTGGGTCGAGGTCAGCAGGTCGCTTGTCTGCAGATGCGCGCAGACGCCCGCGGCCACGGCTTCCTGGCCCGTGGACAGGTGCAGCGGCCCCTTGACCAGCGCCGGCTCGGCGTCGGGTGCGGCGCTCTGGCCCCAGATTTGCACGCCGCCTTGGCTGGCGCGTTCAGCCGCGTCCTCGAAGGCGCGGATCCGGACCATGGTCCGGTACAGGGAAAGCAGGTCGGTCATGGTTCGATGGCACCGCCGTGATCGCAGGCGGCCTCAGGCAAGGGAGCGCATGAAGAAGTACCGCCAGCCGCCGTTGCGGGCGGCCGCCGCGCGAAGCGCGAAGAAGCAGGGACTGCCCGCGGGCGTGGTCTGCGGCCGGACCATTGTGCGTACAGCTTGCGCTTTTGCGTCCTGGGGGTGTCACCTATGGAGCCGCTGCACAAACCCCTGCGGCCGCAGGCGATGCGCGCTGCGCATCGGCGTTCCATGGACGTTGCACGAAATTACGGCAAGTATCTATTGTCGCTCGATGTCTTGTTTTTTATCGAAATAAACCCTGAATCGTACCAGAAACTGTTGGGTTTTTGCTTTCAATTAAAATTGAAAATTGAGTGTTGACGATTGATTGAATGACGGAAATATTAAGCACATTGGTTGCAGCTACAACAGTATTGGTAATTGGCGCGACAGCAGCACATGCTCAGGATGGAAGTGTTGAGCTTGATTCAAATGATAATGCGATTTCACAGCATGATCAGAAAATAAAGCCACCAGGAAACAAGGTTGTCCGATACTCGGCAGGTGATTCCATACTTCTGGAATATCCGCAAAAAATTCAGGAAAGCAAGCCCGTAGAGAGCGCGCAAGCGAAAGCATCTCATCCACAAACCGGGACTATCAGGTACTCGGCCGGCGATTCCATACCGCTGGGATATCCGCAAGGCATCCCGGGAAACCAGCGCATGGAACCCCCGCAAGCAAAGGAATCTCATCCGAAAACCAAGACCATCAGGTACTCGGCAGGTGATTCCATACCGCTGGAGTATCCGCAGGGAAATCAAGTAAAAATCCCTGTCAAACCAGAATCGCCTGCGCAGAAAAAGCCTGTTATATATTCGGCGGCATCTTCCATTCCGCTGGCGGGAGCTATAGGAGATAGCGCAACAACACATATTGGACTCAGTCAGCCAGGTCTTGCCGAGAAAAACAGCCTCATCAACACTTCGCCAGCAGGATTGGTAGGGTTGTTGGTGGTCAAGGCCGGTATTGTCTATTATTTCGATAATCAATCGCCGGCAATACGCAAGTCCGGGCTGAAGACCACGGCAGGAGTATGGAGTGGTATCACCATGAACAATCTGCTTCTCATCGCCGGATCTTCCAACCCCGTCAGTCTCGTAGGTGGGGGCTTGTTTGGTGCCTATATGTACCATCGAGAGGGAATGGTCCTGGAGAAAGAAGAAGCCACCAAAACTGCACAAATATTCAATGTGCAGGCCAAATAAAAAAAGCACCTGATGGTGCTTTTTTTATTTGCATTTGAAAAAAATATCCCCGGCCATGCCGGCGTACGGCGTGGCGCTGCGAGCGCGGATCAGACCGCCATAGGCGCCGTGATATGCGCGTGGTGCTGGTAGCCTTCGAGCGAAAAATCCGAAGGCTCGACTTTTTCCAGCCATTCGGGCTCGTACTTGCCCGTCACTGCGTAGTCGGGAATGCGGTCGGAAAGCACCAGCTTGGGCGCTTCGAACGGCGCGCGCTGGAGCTGCTCCTGCAGCATGTCCACATGGTTTTCGTAGATGTGGGCATCGCCGATGAAGTAGGTGAACCAGCGCGGCGTGTAGCCCGTGAGGCGCCCGACCAGGTGCAGCAGTGCCGCGCCCTCGGTCAGGTTGAACGGCGTGCCCAGGCCCACGTCATTGCTGCGGATGTAGAGGCACAGCGAAATCTCGCCCTTGCTCTTGTCGACCAGGAACTGGTAGAGCAGATGGCAGGGGGGCAGGGCCATTTCCTCGAGCTGGGCCCAGTTCCAGCCGTGGAACAGGATGCGGCGGTTGCCCGGGTCCTTGACAATGGTGTCCAGGCACTGGCGCAGCTGGTCTATGGCCTTGTACATCAGCACGCCCGACTGCTGGCCGGAGGCCGCTTCGAGCATGCCGATCTGCTGATAGCCCTTGGCCAGCGCATCGGCGACCTGGGCCTGGCCCTGGGGCTGGCCGGGGTCGATGAGCTTGTAGGCGGGCCACTGGCGCCACTGCACGCCATAGACCGAACCGAGGTCGTCTTCCTGCAGGCGATAGGGATTGGCCAGCCACTGCGCGTTTTCGTTGGCGTTCTGGTCCCAGACCTTGCAGCCCAGCGCGCGGAAATCGGCGGCGCTGCGGTAGGCGCGCATGAAACCCACGAGCTCGCCCACGGCCGACTTGAACGCCAGCTTCTTGGTCGTGATCGCGGGGAAGCCCTGCTGCAGGTCGAAGCGGAGCATCGCGCCCGGCAGGCTGAGGGTGCGAACGCCCGTGCGGTTGTCTTGCCAACTGCCGTTGTCAAAGATGTTCTGGACGAGGTCGAGGTATTGTTTCATGGCTAATCGCGCGAATCTAGGGCGGAATCGTAGCGCAAGCGACGCCGCAGCGACGGCCGGCGCTGCAAGGCCCTAACCTGTTGCCTGGCACGCATGGGGCTTGCAGTCGTGCGTATCACGGGCCCGGGTAGACGAATTCCTGCTAAGCATATGACTTTAAATGAGAAGTTCAGGCAGCGCAGATCCTGCGGGTGGGTCCTAGAATTTCAGCGATAGCAACGCGTTCCGCTCTGAACCTTTCAAGGAGACAAATACATGCGCATTGAAACCCTGGCCGTCCATGCTGGTTACAGCCCGGACCCCACCACCAAGGCCGTGGCCGTTCCCATCTACCAGACCGTGGCCTACGCTTTCGACAGCGCCCAGCACGGCGCTGACCTGTTCGACCTGAAGGTGCCGGGCAACATCTACACCCGCATCATGAATCCGACCACCGACGTGCTTGAAAAGCGTGTGGCGGCCCTGGAAGGCGGCATTGCGGCGCTGGCCCTGGCTTCGGGCATGGCGGCCATCACGGCCGCGATCCAGACCATTGCCGAGGCCGGCGACAACATCATCTCGGCGGCTACGCTCTACGGCGGCACCTACAACCTGTTTGCGCACACTTTTCCCCAGCAGGGCATCGAAGTGCGCTTTGCCGACGCGCGTGACCCCGAAAGCTTCGGCAAGCTGATCGACGCCAGGACCAAGGCGATCTTCATCGAGTCGATCGGCAACCCGCTGGGCAACGTGACCGACATCCGCGCGCTGGCCGATGTCGCCCATGCCCACGGCGTGCCGCTGATCGTCGACAACACGGTGCCCTCGCCCTACCTGCTGCGCCCCATCGAGTTCGGCGCCGACATCGTCGTGCATTCGCTGACCAAGTACCTGGGCGGCCACGGCACCAGCGTCGGCGGCGCGATCGTCGACAGCGGCACCTTCCCCTGGGCCGAGCACCGCGAGCGCTTCCCGCGCCTCAACGAGCCCGACGTCAGCTACCACGGTGTGATCTACACCGAAGCCCTGGGCCCTGCGGCCTATATCGGCCGCGCGCGCGTCGTGCCGCTGCGCAACATGGGCGCGGCGATCTCGCCGCACAACGCCTTCCAGATCCTGCAAGGCATTGAAACGCTGGCGCTGCGCATGGACCGCATCTGCGAGAACACGCAAAAGATCGCCGAGACGCTGCAAAAGCACGCCAAGGTCGAGTGGGTGCGCTACGCAGGCCTGCCGGACCATCCCGACCACGCCATCGTGCAAAAGCAATCCGCTGGCCGCGCTTCGGGCATTGTGTCCTTCAGCCTCAAGGCCAACGCCGGCGATGCGCGTGCGGCCGGCGCACGCTTCCTGGACGCGCTGCAGCTGTTCACGCGCCTGGTGAACATCGGTGACGCCAAGTCGCTGGCCACGCATCCCGCATCGACCACGCACCGCCAGCTCGATGCCGCGGAGCTGGCCAAGGCCGGCGTGACCGAAGGCATGGTGCGACTGTCGGTGGGCATCGAACATATCGATGATCTGCTGGCTGATCTCGACCAGGCACTTGCCCTGGTCTGATCAAGTCCCTGCGCTTGCCGAAAAGCCCGACGGTCATGCCGCCGGGCTTTTTCATCGCCGGGCCGCCCCAAGATGAAAAGCAGCCCCCTTGGGGGGGCAGCGGACCTTGCGCAGCAAGGGGAGCGTGGGGGCCATTTTTTTCGCTGGGCCGCCCCAAGATGAAAAGCATCTGGGGGGCTTTGCCCCCCAGCGCGGACCTTGCGCAGCAAGGGGAGCGTGGGGCCATTTTTCATCGCCGGGCCGCCCCAAGATGAAAAGCATCTGGGGGGCTTCGCCCCCCAGCGCGGACCTTGCGCAGCAAGGGGAGCGTGGGGGCCATTTTTCATGGGCGAGCCCGAATGCTACAGGCGGCGCCTTGGCCGACAGGCGTTTACCGGCCGCACGGGTCAAAATGGTGCGCAGGACGGCCGTGGCGCACACTTGAGTGCGTCATGCGGCCGTGATAAAAGACCGATATGCGGCAGCGGCCGTAGGCGCTGTCGTCAACCTTTCGCTCAAAGGTGTGCACCATGCGTTTTATGTTTCTTTCCCTTCAGACGGCCGTCGCCCTGGCGGCGGCGGGCCTGCTTTGCGCCTGTGAACCCAAACCTCCCGTGCCCAAGGCCGCGCATGCGGCCGGCACGCTCGCCGCGCCCGTGCCGCTCACGACCGAGGATGTCTCGGCCACCGCGGCCGTGATCCTGAAAGACCAGCCCGTGCCCATGCAGCCCGGCGCGTCCGAGGCACCGGCGAGCGCCGGCGCGCCGCTGGAGCCATTGGCCAGCCTGGCCGATTCGGTCGGCAAGTACCCGTATGACGGCGAGAATTATCTGGAGCAGGGCGTGCTCGCGGCGCGCCTGCGCGCGCTGCTCGGCGACCGCTATCCGCTGCTGCTGGCGAACATGCGCACGGTGTCCCCGCTGACCGCGGACGCGGGCCTGTGGTTCATCACCGGCAACCGCCCGCACGAAGGCGGTGTCGAGGCCGGCGCCGTGGTCATTGACCCGCGCACGAACGCGCTGCGCGTATGGCTGCTCAACGCCGGCCATTCGGAGGAATTCATCGACCCGCCGGCGGCGGTGGTTCCCTGGCCCAAGGACGTACAGACCTTGATCGACAACCAGCGCCGCAACGGGCAATAAGTCACGAGCCGGTCTACTCCCGGGGAAGCACGCACCCCGGATTCATGATGCCCTGGGGATCGAGCGCCTGCTTGATTGCGCGCATCATGCCCAGCGCCACGGGCGACTGGTACTTCTGCAGCTTGTCGACCTTGAGCGCGCCCACGCCATGCTCGGCCGAGAACGATCCGCCGAACTTCGCGACGGCTTCGTACACCAGATGGTTGACACGGTCTTCCTGCTCGCGCAGGAAGGCCTTGGGGTCGCCTTCGGCCGGCGCCTGCACGTTGTAGTGCAGGTTGCCGTCGCCCAGGTGGCCGAAGTTGACCAGGCGCACGCCCGGAATTTCGGCCTGCAGCAGCGCGTCGGCGTACTGCACGAAGGCCGGAATGCGCGAGGCCGCGATCGAGATGTCGTGCTTGATGTTCAGGCCTTCCTCGGCCTGGGCCAGCGGAATGCTTTCGCGCACATGCCACAGGCCCTTGGCCTGGGCGATGCTTTCTGCCACCACCGCGTCAAGCACGCAGCCATCCTCGAAAGCCATTTCCAGCAGCGCCTCGAAGCGGCCGCGCGCATGGGCTTCGGATTCGCTGTCGGAGTTCTCCAGCAGCACGCAGTAGGGCGCCTGGGCCATGCCGGCGAACGGCACGCGCAGCTGCGGCATATGGCGCACGACCAGGCTCAGCGCGAACCGGCCCATGACTTCAAAGCCCGTGAGGCCCGCGCCCAGTTGCTGGTGCGCCAGGCCCAGCAGGCGCACCGCGGCTTCCATCGACGGCACGGCGGCCCAGGCCGTGAGGCGCGCCGCGGGCTGGGGGAAGAGCTTGAGCGTGGCGGCGGTGATCACGCCCAGCGTGCCTTCGCTGCCGATCAGCAGATCGCGCAGGTCATAGCCGGTGTTGTCCTTGCGCAGGCCCTTGAGCCCGTCCCAGATCTCGCCCTGGGGCGTGACCACTTCCAGGCCCAGGCACAGGTCGCGCGTGTTGCCGTAGCGCACGACCTGCGTGCCGCCGGCGTTCGTCCCCAGATTGCCGCCAATCGTGCAGCTGCCTTCGGCGGCCAGCGACAGCGGGAACAGCAGCCCGGCGGCGTCGGCCGCCTGCTGCACGTTCTGCAGGATGCAGCCGGCCTCGACGGTCAGCGTGAGGTTGTCGCGGTCGAGCTGGCGCACGGCCTGCATGCGCTGCAGGCTCAGCACGATCTGCGTGCCGCTGGTGTCGGGCGTAGAGCCCACGGACAGACCGGTATTGCCGCCCTGGGGAATGAGGCTGGTGCGGGTGTCGGCGCAGGCGCGCACCACGGCCGCGACTTCGGCGGTGCTGGCCGGGCGCACCACGGCCAGCGCCTTGCCATGGCTGCGGCGGCGCCAGTCCTGCTCCCAGGCGCTCAGGTCGCCTTCGGTCAGTACATTGGGGGCGCCGACGATCTGGCGCAGGGTATCGAGCAGTTGGGACATCACGGTTCTCAAGAAGGGTATCGACAGGAATGTGGGACCTGGGGCGGGAGCCCACGAAACTGGCGCTGCCCAGCGCGGGGGCAGCGAGCAAGGGCCGCCCCGCAGCGAGGCTGCCGTGCCTGGCCGGCCGCCCCCCTCCACCGAAGGATGAGAGGGGGAAGCGCCGAAGGCGCTCAGGGGGGGCCTCATGCCAGCGCCGCGGCCTTGACCGCGCGCTGGCGCCAGCGCACATGCAGCGTGCAGGCGACGAACAGCGACAGGCACAGCGCGACTTCGGCCAGCGCCAGCCAGCGGCTGGGCGCGGGGTCGCTCCAGGCGCGCACCACGCCTTCGGTGAAGTACAGCCAGATCACCAGGCTGACCCAGCGGTAGGTGTACATGCGGCGCTTGAGCAGGCCGGCCAGCGGCAGGCACAGCGGCAGCGCCTTGAGCGCCAGCCACGAGCCGCCGGGGCGCAGCGGCGCGAGCCACAGTTCCCAGGCGACGCACAGCAGCATCAGGGCCAGCAGGCTGCCTACGGCCCACCAGCGGGTGGCAGCCACGTCGCTGCCGGGTTCAGTGTTGGAAGGGTTCATGGAGGTGGCATCATATCGGCCATGGCCTTGTCCTTCCACCGAGCGCGCATGCGCGGGCGCCAATTGGCCCACACCCTGTCCGTCTTTCCCTGGCGCAATACCGCGCATACGCTGGCCGCGCGCTTTCGCGAAGACCGGCTCGGGCTCACGGCCAGCAGCCTGACGTTCACCTCCCTGCTCGCACTGGTGCCGTTCGTCACCGTGGCGCTTGCGGTGTTCACCGCGTTTCCGACGTTCGGCCGGCTGCAGCTGATGCTGCAGCGCTGGCTGATCGACAGCCTGATTCCCGACGCCATTGCCCAGCAGGTCATGGACTACCTGATGCAGTTCGCGGCCAAGGCCAGCCAGCTCGGCGGCGTGGGCTTTGGTTTCCTGCTGGTCACGGTGATCAGCCTGGTCATGACCATGGACCGCACGCTCAACAACATCTGGCGCGTGCAGCGGATGCGCCCGCTGGGCCAGCGCCTGCTGATCTACTGGGCGGTGATCACGCTCGGGCCGCTGCTCATGGGCGGCAGCATCGCGACCACCTCCTATGTGCTGTCGGCTTCGCGCGGACTGGTCGCGGCACTGCCCGAAGCGGTGCAGGTAGGCTTCAATTCGCTCGAATTCCTGCTGCTGTCGGGGGCGATGGCCGGGCTCTACCACTATGTGCCCAATACGCCGGTCAAGTGGCGCCATGCGCTCGTCGGCGGTTTGTTCGTCGCGGTCTGCATGGCGCTGGCGAAGAAGGTGCTGGCGCTGTACCTGGCGTCGGTGCCGACCTATTCGCTGATCTACGGCACGTTTGCGACGGTGCCTATCCTGCTGATCTGGATCTACGTGGTATGGGTGATCTTTCTGCTCGGCGCCGTGGTCACGGCCTATCTGCCCAGCCTGCTCACGGGCATGGAGCGCAGTTCCTCGCACCGCGGCTGGAGTTTCGAGCTCGCGCTCGAAGTCGTGGCCGTGCTCGACGAGCAGCGGCTGCAGCCGCTGCGCGGCATGCCGGCGCTGGCGCTGGCCAGGCGCCTGAAGGTCGATGCGCTGCAGCTCGAGCCCGCGCTCGCGGCGCTGACGTCGGTGCGCTGGCTGGGCATGCTGCCCGATGAAGGCCAGACGCGCACGCTTGACGACATCGAGCCGCGCTACGTGCTGCTGTGCGACCCCGACACCACGCCGCTCGCGCCGTTGCTGCAGCTCCTGCTGCTCGACAAGACCCCGGGTACGCAGCAATTGTGGGAGCAGGGCCATTGGGATGAACTCTCGTTGGGCCAGGCCTTGCCGCTGCCGGAGGTGCTCGCGCTGCCGCCGGGCTTGCCCGCCTTCCCCAACACCCGCTGAGAATCTTGACCACCAGGAGCGCAACATGGAAGCAATGGAAATTCACCGTGGACGGCTGATCGATCACCTGCAACTGGTGGTGCTCGATCTGCCCAGGGCGCAGACGTTCTACACCGCCGTGCTCGCGGCGCTGCAGGTGCCGATGGGCGGCACGGGCGAAGGCTATTTCTGGGCCGACGAGCTGTTCGTGTCGACGGCCGACAGCGAAGCCGCGCACGGCCATCTGACCGGCCGCCACCACCTGGCGTTCCAGGCCCGGGACCGCGCCATGGTCGAGGCGTTTTATCAGGCAGCCCTGGCCCATGGCGGCCAGGACAACGGCGCGCCGGGCGAGCGCCCCTACCATCCGGGCTATTACGCGGCCTTTGTGCTCGACCCCGACGGCAACAATATCGAAGCCGTTTTCCACGGCGAGGCCAGGCGCAGCGCGGCGTCGGTACACGTCACGTTCTGAACGCACCGGTGCGCCACGGCGGGCGCTGGCCTAAAGAGACACGCGGCCGCGCCAGATGTCGGCGTACATCTTCCAGTCGCCGAGGAAGCTGTAGAGCGGGCGCTTGAAACTCGCGGGCTTGTTTTTCTCGAAGCCGAAGTGGCCTGCCCAGGCAAAAGCGTAGCCCAGCAGCAGGCCCAGGCCTATCCAGCCCGGCTGGCCGGATATGACGGCCCAGGCCAGGCACAGCAGCCCCAGGCTGGAGCCCACGAAGTGCAGGCGCCGGCAGTTGCGGTTGCTGTGCTCGGACAGGTAGAACGGGTAGAACGCGGCAAAGCTCTGGAACTGCCGCGTATCAACCGCAGCCTGGGAAGGCTGGGAGGGCGTGGACGGAGGGGACATGGGCGTGCTCCTGGGTGGCTGCGCCCCACTCTACGCCCCCCCGGGCCGCGCCTGCAGGGGGTTAGCCCGAAGTCGCAGGCCCTGCGTCGCTCAGGCGGCTTGCAGAAAGTCGCGCAGCGCAAACAGCGTTTCGTCGGGCGATTCCGTCATCTGGTTGTGCCCCATGGGCAGCAGCACGCGCTGCGGCTGCTTGCCCGCGGCCTGGGCGGCCTGGATCAGGCCCTGGGCGGCCTTGGGCGGCGTCATCTGGTCCTGCGCGCCGAGCGCGAACAGCACCGGGCAGGTGATGGCCGCGATCGCGGTTTCGCCGCCGGTGTAACGGTCGCAGGCGAGAAAGCCCGTGTGCAGCAGGTTCTGCTGCGCGTTGCTGGCGAGCACGCGCCGGCCCAGTGCCACGCCCGCGCCGAACACCCAGCTGCCCGCGCCGCCGGGCGGCGACAGCGTGGCGCGCGAAAAGGTGTTGACCAGTTGTATCGCCTGCTCGGGCGTGTTGAGCGCCGATTCCAGCAGCGCCGGCGAGACCTTCATGGGATGGGCCGTGCCCACCAGCGCGAGGTGGCTCACGCGCGCGCCCAGATCGGCCGCGGCCTGCAGCGCGATCAGGCTGCCCCAGCTGTGGCCGACGAGCGCGGCTTTTTCCAGGCCTGCAGCATCCATCAGGTCGGCGATGAAGCGTGCGGCGTCCTCGACGCTCGCGGGCGCCGGGCCCTGGCTGCGGCAGTGGCCTGGCAGGTCTATGGCCAGCACGTTCCAGCCGTGGTTGGCCAGATAGCGGCTTTGCAGCGCCCAGACGCTGTGGTCGCACAGCACGCCGTGGATCAGTATGGCCGTGGGCAGTTCGGGGCGCAGCGCCTTGCCGCCGGTATAGGCGTAGATGGAGTGGCCGTTGACGTCGATGTTCATGGAGACTCCTATGCCGCTTTTTCCGCCGCCTTCAGGGCGCGCTTGAGGTCGTCGATCAGGTCGTCGGCGTCTTCCAGGCCGATCGACAGGCGTATCGTGCCCTGGCCGATGCCGGCGTTGGCCAGCGCTTCGTCGTCCATGCGAAAGTGCGTGGTGCTTGCCGGGTGGATCACCAGCGAGCGGCAATCGCCGACGTTGGCGAGATGGCTGAAGACTTTCAGCGTCTCGATGAACTTCTTGCCCTGGTTGCGGTTGCCCGCAATGTCGAAGCTGAACACCGAACCCGCGCCGCGCGGCAGCAGCTTTTTCGCCAGCGCATGGCTGGGGTGGCTTTCGAGCATCGGGTGGCCGACGCGGCTGACCAATGGGTGGGCTGCGAGGTACTGCACCACTTTTTCGGTGTTGCGCATGTGGCGTTCCATGCGCAGCGGCAGGGTTTCGATGCCTTGCAGGATCAGCCACGCGGTGTGCGGGCTCATGCAGGCGCCGAAGTCGCGCAGGCCTTCGCGGCGCGCGCGCAGCAGGAAGGCGCCTACGCTGCTTTCCTCCGTGAACACCATGTTGTGGAAGCCGTCGTAGGGCGCGCTGAGTTCGGGGAATTTGCCCGAGCGCTCCCAGTCGAAGCTGCCGCCGTCGACGATCACGCCGCCGATCACCGTGCCGTGGCCCGAGAGGAACTTGGTCGCCGAGTGGTAGACGATGTCCGCGCCCAGCGTCAGGGGCTTCATCAGCCAGGGCGACGTCAAGGTCGAGTCGACCAGCAGCGGCACGCCCGCGTCGTGCGCGATCTGCGACACGGTGGGGATGTCCAGCACGTCCAGGCCCGGGTTGCCCACGGTCTCGCCGAAGAACAGCTTGGTGTTGGGGCGCACCGCGGCTTTCCAGCCGCCGATGTCGCCGGGCTTGACGAACGTGGTCTCTATGCCGAAGCGCGCCAGCGTGTAGTGCAGCAGGTTCTGGCTGCCGCCGTACAGCGCCGTGCTGGCCACGATATGGCTGCCCGCGCCCATCAGCGTCGCCACCGACAGGTGCAGCGCCGCCTGGCCGCTGGCCACGGCAATCGCGCCGACGCCGCCTTCGAGCGCCGACACGCGCTGCTCGAGCACGGCATTCGTCGGGTTGCTGATGCGGCTGTAGACATGGCCGGGCCGCTCGAGGTTGAACAGCGAGGCCGCATGGTCGCTGGACTCGAACACGAACGAGGTCGTGAGGTGGATGGGCACGGCGCGCGCGCCTGTCACGGGGTCGGGCTGGGTGCCTGCATGCAGGCTCAGCGTATCGAAGCCGGGGTCAGAGTAACCGGGCATCTTGTCTCCAGAATATGGTCAATCGCAGTGGTGCCCCCGGAGGGAGCCCTGGGCCAACGATTATGCATGGCACCCACCAGGCCGGTGAGGCCGCGCCGCGACCTGGCCGCCGACGGGCTAAAAGCCGCGCCGCCGGCATCGGGCGGGGGTTTGTCGGCTAAGATCAATCCCAGTTGGAGAGGCATCCATTCCCAGCGGCAGCAGCCGGAGACAAAACATGAAAGTTCGCGACATTCTTCGCGTCAAGGGCAACACCTTGTACGCCATTTCCCCCGATGAGCCCCTGAGCCGCGCCGTGGAGACGATGGCCGAGAAGGACATAGGCTCGCTGGTCGTGATGGAGCACTCGGACGTGGTGGGCATGCTCACTTTCCGTGAAGTGATCCAGGCGCTGGTCAAGAATGCCGGCGGCGGCATGCTGGTGCGCTCGGCCATGGACGACGCGCCGCTGACCTGCACGCTCGAAACCGAAATGGACGAAGTGCGCCGCATGATGCTCGACCGCCACGCACGCTACATGCCTGTCATGGACAAGCGCATGCTGATGGGCGTGATCAGCTTCTACGACGTCGCCAAGGCCGTGGTCGACAGCCAGAACTTCGAGAACCGCATGCTCAAGGCCTATATCCGCGACTGGCCCGAAGGCGAGCGCCAGGGGGCTGAATAAATCAGCCCTCCACGCTTGCCCACTGCGTGTGGCCGCTGCCTCCCCAAGGGAGGCGCGTTTTGCCTTGGGGCGGCCCGGCGGCAAAACCAGCACCCACGCTTGCTCGCTTCGCGTAGCTGGGCGATGGGGGGCAAAGCCCCCCATGGTGCTCATTGGCGCGACCCCCACTACTGCGCCGCCAGCCACTCCTCGAGCTGCGCGGCCGCCACCGGCCGGCAAAACAGATAGCCCTGCATCACCGCGCAATCATGGCTTTGCAGCCATTCGCATTGTTCGCGCGTCTCCACCCCTTCGGCGACGACTTTCATGTCCAGGCTGCGCGCGATGCTCAGCACCGAGCGCGTGAGCGCGGTGGCCGCGCGGCTGCTTTGCAGGTCCCGCACGAAACTCCGGTCGAGCTTGAGTTCGCTGATCGGCAGGCGGTGCAGGTGGCTCAGGCTGGAGTAGCCGGTGCCGAAATCGTCCAGCGACAGCTGCATGCCCAGAGCATGCAGGTTGGCGGTGGTCGCAGCGCTTGCATCCATCATCACGCTTTCGGTGATCTCCAGCATCAGGTCGCGGGGCTGCAGTCCGTGGCGCGCGAGCGCGGCACCGACCTGATCGGCCAGTTGCGGATCGTGGAAGTTGCGCGCCGACAGGTTGATCGCGAGCTGCGGCAGCGGCAGCCGGGCAGCGCGCCAGCGGGCCATCTGCGCGCAGGCGGCGTCGAGCAGCCATTGCGTGAGCGCCTGGATAAGCCCCGCCTCTTCGGCAACGGCAATGAAGCGCGCGGGCGATACCGCTCCCCATTGGGGATGGTTCCAGCGCGCCAGCGCTTCGACGCCGTGCAGTCTATGCGTGGCCTGGGCCAGCACCTGGGGCTGGAAATGCAGGTGCAGCTGTTGCCGGGCAATCGCCTGGCGCAGATCGCGCTCCATCGCCATGCGCTCCTGGGCGAGCACCCCGAGTTCGGGGCGGAAACGGCACCAATGCGTGGACGGCTGCTTCTTTGCGGCATACATGGCCTGGTCGGCATGGCTCAGCAGCGCGGCGATGTCGGCGCCGTCTTCGGGATAGAGCGCAATGCCGATGCTCGCCCGGGGCAGATGCTGCATGCCTTCGTGGACGAAAGGCCGGGCGATGCTGTCGAACAGCCGCTGCACCATCGCAATGGCCTGGTCACCCGACGCGCCGGACAGCAGCAGTACGAACTCGTCGCTGGACAGCCGGCCCGCGATATCGTCCGGCCCCAGATGCGCGCGCAGCCGGTCGGCGATGGCACACAGCAGCGCATCGCCTGCCGCATGGCCCTGGCTGTCGTTGACCTGCTTGAAACGGTCCAGGTCGATGAACAGCAGCGCGGCCTGGGGTGA
This sequence comes from Pantoea sp. 18069, assembly GCF_902706035.1. Classification (GTDB taxonomy): domain Bacteria; phylum Pseudomonadota; class Gammaproteobacteria; order Burkholderiales; family Burkholderiaceae_C; genus Comamonas. Next base: position 39,245 of record NZ_CACSJA010000011.1, read on the forward strand.
TGCCGACTCGCGCAGCGTCGCCAGCGTGCATTGTGCAAAGTCGGTGAACAGCGTGCGGTTGGGCAACTGCGTGAGCGTGTCGTAATAGGCCAGCTGGTGGATGCGGTTCTGGGCGGTATCGCGCGCCATCGCGAGCGTGCACAGGTGCAGGCAGATTTCGACCAGGCGCCGGTGCAGGTTGCTGGGGCCGCGGGCCTCGCGGAAGTAGAAGGCAAACGTGCCCACGACCTCTGCGGCGTGGTTCTTGATCGGGCTCGACCAGCAGGCGCGTATCCCCGCGGCGATGAACGGCGCGTGGTAGTCGCGCCAGAGCGGGTCGGTCGCGATGTCGGTGACCACCACGGGCTCTCCCAGGTAGGCGGCCGTGCCGCAGGAGCCGGCGCAGGGCCCGATGGGGCGGCCTTCGACGACCTGGCACGGTGCAGGCGGCAGCGAGGGCGCGGCCAGCGCGTGCAGGCGCCCGTCGGCGTCCACGCGCAGCACGCTGGCGATCACGTCTGGCGCGAGGCGTTCGACTTCCTCGCAGACCAGTGCCATCAACTGGGGCAGGCACATCTCTTGCACCATGGCCTCGAGCACCCGGTTTTGCAATGCCTCGTGGTGCTTGGTGGGCGTGAGGTCGGTGAGCGTGACCACGGCGCAGCCCTGGGGATTGGGCTTGCCCGGCTCGGGAGCCGGGTGGATGTTGCCGACCAGCGATACCCAGATCGGGTCGCCATTGCGGTGGTAGCACAGGGCCTCGCCGGTGAAGTGGCCTTCGCGTGCCAGTTGCTCTTCGATATGCGACAGTGTGTCCCGGGCGAAAGGCTGGCTGAGCAACAGATCGCGCGGCCGGTGGCCGAGGACCTCGCGCAGCGGATACCCGAACAGCCGCTCGAAGCCGGTGTTGGCATAGACGATGCGGCGCTCCTCGTCCGTGATCACGATGGCGCAGTCGCTGACGTCCAGCGCTTGCGGCAACGAGGGCAGGGAGGCGGGCAGCATCATGCTGGGGGCTGCAGGCCCTGGCGCGGGGGACATGTGGCTGGCTGGTTGCATGGGATGGCTGTCCAACTCCTCATGGTGAACGGGCCTGTCGGGACGTTGGCGCGAGTCAGTGCAAATCGTATCAATATGTTGCTCAGGTGCCAAGCACTTCATACACCGGCATAATCGCGCGCCATGAGCGGCAATACTTTCGGAACCCTATTTCGCGTCACCAATTTTGGTGAATCCCACGGCCCGGCCATTGGCTGCGTGATCGATGGCTGCCCGCCGGGCATGCCGTTGACCGAAGCCATCATCCAGCATGACCTGGACCGCCGGCGCCCCGGCACCAGCCGCCATGTGACCCAGCGCCAGGAAGCCGACGCCGTCGAAATCCTGTCGGGCGTCTATGAAGGCAAGACCACGGGCACGCCGATCGCGCTGCTGATCCGCAACACCGACCAGCGCAGCAAGGACTACGCGAACATTTCCGAAAGCTTTCGCCCGGGCCATGCCGACTACACCTACTGGCACAAGTACGGCATCCGCGACCCGCGTGGCGGCGGCCGCTCCTCGGCGCGCCTCACGGCCCCTACGGTCGCCGCGGGCGCCGTGGCCAAGCAATGGCTCAAGGCCCAGTTCGGCACCGAGTTCCGCGCCTGCATGACGCAGCTGGGCGAGCTCGAGATTCCATTCGAGGACTGGGCGCATGTGCCGGGCAACCCGTTCTTCGCACCCGTGGCCGATGTTGCCGCCTACGAAAGCTATATGGACGCGCTGCGCAAGGCTGGCGACTCCTGCGGCGCGCGCATCCGCGTGCAGGCCACGGGCGTGCCCGTGGGCCTGGGTCAGCCGCTCTATGACAAGCTCGATGCCGACATCGCCTACGCGATGATGGGCCTGAACGCGGTCAAGGGCGTCGAGATCGGCGCGGGCTTTGCGAGCGTCGCGCAGCGCGGCACGGTGCATGGCGATTCGCTCACGCCGGCCGGCTTCGCGAGCAACCATTCGGGCGGTGTGCTCGGCGGCATCAGCACCGGCCAGGACCTCGAAGTCTCTATCGCCATCAAGCCCACGAGTTCCATCCTGAGCCCGCGCGAATCCATTGACGTCCACGGCCAGACCACCGAAGTCATCACCAAGGGCCGGCACGACCCCTGCGTGGGCATACGCGCCGCGCCGATCGCCGAGGCGCTGCTGGCGCTGGTGGTCATGGACCACGCGCTGCTCAACCGCGCGCAGTGCGGCGATGTGCGCCACGGCGTCGCGCCGATTGCGTCGTCGCTGCTCTGAGATCGTGAACACGTTCTGAGGTCTCTCCAGACGTGAAAAAGCCATCCCTGGGGATGGCTTTTTTGTGCTGCTTTGTTCTCAAGTACGAATGGCTGATGGCCGTTCGCCCTGAGCCTGTCGAAGGGCGTTTCCATCCTCAGAACGAACAGCAGGCCTCAGCCCCTGCGCACCTCGTCCATCACATCCTTGAAGTCCTCGATGTCCTCGAAGCTGCGGTAGACGCTTGCAAAGCGGATGTAGGCCACCTTGTCGAGCTGCTTGAGCTCGTGCATCACCAGCTCGCCAATGCGGCTCGAGGCCACTTCGCGCAGGCCGAGGTTGCGCAATTTTTCCTCGATGCGCTCGATCGCGGTATCGACCTGCTCGGTACTCACCGGACGCTTGCGCAGCGCCAGCGAGAACGAGCCGCTGAGCTTGGCGCGCTCGTACTCTATGCGCCGGCCGTCCTTCTTGACGATGGCCGGGAAGCTGACTTCCGGCCGCTCGTACGTCGTGAAGCGCTTGTCGCAACCGCCGCACTGGCGGCGGCGGCGGATGAAGCCGCCGTCTTCCGCCTCGCGGGTCTCGACCACCTGGGTGTCAGGATGGCTGCAAAAAGGGCACTTCATGGCTCAGGGCAGGGCGAAAGGCCGGGTCTTAGTCGCGGTACACGGGGAAGCGCGCGGTCAGCGCCGAGACCTTGGCGCGCACGGCGGCCAGGTTGGCTTCGTCCGTCGGGTTGTCGAGCACGTCGGCGACCAGATTGGCCGTCAGGCGGGCTTCTTCTTCCTTGAAACCACGGGTGGTCATCGCGGGCGTGCCCACGCGGATGCCGCTGGTCACCATCGGCTTTTCAGGATCGTTGGGGATGCTGTTCTTGTTGATGGTGATGTGGGCGGCGCCCAGCGCAGCTTCAGCGGCCTTGCCGGTGATGCCCTTGGCGCGCAGGTCGACCAGCATCACGTGGCTTTCGGTGCGGCCGGAGACGATGCGCAGACCGCGTTCGATCAGCGTTTCGGCAAACACCTGGGCGTTCTTCACGACCTGGGCCTGGTAGGCCTTGAACTCGGGCGTCAGCGCTTCCTTGAACGCCACGGCCTTGCCGGCGATGACGTGCATCAGCGGGCCGCCTTGCAGGCCGGGGAAGATCGCCGAATTGATGGCCTTCTCGTGCTCGGCCTTCATCAGGATCACGCCGCCGCGCGGGCCGCGCAGGCTCTTGTGGGTGGTGGTCGTGACCACGTCGGCATGGGGCACGGGGTTGGGGTAGACACCCGCGGCAATCAGGCCGGCGTAGTGGGCCATGTCGACCCACAGGATGGCGCCGATTTCCTTGGCTATTTTTGCGAAGCGTTCGAAGTCGATGCGCAGCGCGTAGGCCGAGGCACCGGCAATGATCAGCTTGGGCTTGTGTTCGCGGGCCTTGGCTTCGAGCGCGTCGTAGTCGATCTCTTCCTTGGCGTCCAGGCCATAGGAGACGACGTTGAACCACTTGCCCGACATGTTCAGCGGCATGCCGTGGGTCAGGTGACCGCCTTCGGCCAGGCTCATGCCCAGGATGGTGTCACCGGGCTTGAGGAAGGCCAGCAGCACGGCCTGGTTGGCCTGGGAGCCGGAATTGGGTTGCACGTTGGCCGCATCGGCGCCGAACAGTTGCTTGACGCGGTCGATGGCGAGTTGCTCGACCACGTCGACATTTTCGCAGCCGCCATAGTAGCGCTTGCCCGGATAGCCTTCGGCGTACTTGTTGGTGAGCTGGGAGCCCTGGGCTTCCATCACGGCGGGCGAGCAGTAGTTCTCGCTGGCGATCAACTCGATGTGGTCTTCCTGGCGCTGGTTCTCGGCCTGGATGGCGGCAAAGAGTTCGGGGTCGGCTTTTTCAACAGTGATATTGCGGTGGTACATGGCAGTCCTATGAACTTGTAGTCCCTTGAGGCCAAGGGCTGCCCAGGCGAACGGCGGAACGCTTCAGGCGGGATCCGTTATGCCTGGGCGGTACGCTCCCCGGTGGTTCACGGATGGCCAGCATCCGTTGGTTTCCACGTCAGCGGCAGCCCGGTCTTTCGACTTTCTGGACTGCGCCTATCGCCAGTTGCGTACCCCGGTAGTGTAGCCGAGCCCGAATGCCTGCGGGGCAATCGGGCCTGCATGCGCTGCGGCAAGGCGCAGCGGGGATCAGAGGTTGGTGTTCAATGCGACCTGTTCGCCTGCGCTGGCGACAGGTGCGGCCGCGGGAGCGACCAGGGGAGCGATCTGGGGCGTTGCCTGCTTGGCCGCCGCCGTCAGCAGTGGCTGAGGCGGTGTGGCGGCGGGCAGTGCGCGCAGGCCTGCGGCCTGGCGCAGACGGTTGTGCTCGGCGAGCACTTTCGACGCATAGCCACCGTCGTTGGGCAGATTCGCGGCGCCCACGTAGTGGCGCAGGCCGCCTTCGATGGAGCCGGCGCGCGCAATGCAGTCCTTGAGCACCTTGACGCCCACGCGCAAGTTGGTCACGGGGTCGAAAGCCGCGAGGCGGCCGCCGAAGTTCTCGTACTTGTCCGTGTGCACGCTGGTCATGACCTGCATCAGGCCCTGGGCACCGACCGAGCTCTGGGCAAACGGGTTGAAGCTCGATTCGATGGCCATGATGGCCAGGATCAATGTCGGGTCGATCTTGTTGTTCTGGCCCAGCGTGTAGGCTTCGGAAACCAGTGCGGCCAGCGGTTCGGGCGCGACCCGGTACTTCTTGCTGAGCCAGAAGGCAACGGCGGCCTGCTCGCGCGGCAAGTCCTTGGGATTGCTGGCCGTGGCGCGATCGATCGCACCGGGCTCGGTGGGCATGTCGAGCACCGCCACCTGGCGTGCCCGCAGCCAATCGCGCAGGTGGGCTTCGCCCTCATGGCGCAGGTCGGGGCGGGCGAACAAGGTAATGGCCACGAAGGCCACGGCCAGACCCAGCAAGGCAAAGCCGTTATGGGTGATTTGGAGAAAACCGTCGGTCACATCGGACGCAAAGGTTCGCACTGCTGCGAAGGGTTTCGCGGATGCAGGCATATTGATTCCTTTCAAGAGGCGTCACCCCGCTTTGCTGACCCGGTAGGGGGCATGGGGCGAACGCCTAGATTGGCGCGCTGCAATCCTTGGGGCGATGCCGGAAAAGGCATCGAAGGAAGTGGACTGGCCACTTGGCTGCAGCGAAGAGAGGTCTCTTTTTTCGAGAATGGCGGATTCTAGAAGTTCTCCTAATACTAAGTCAATACTATAAAAAATAGTCTTTATATTTAAAATGAATATAGAAAGCTGTATATAAATGCATGCTTCTTGCCGTTTGTCCCCTGGCAAGTTCCGATTGACAGGCATTTTTAGTCGTCCTATCAAGTGGTTCCATTCATTGCAAAAACTCATTGGATTGCTGCGGTGCAGCTCGCTTATTCTGCAGATGACTGCCATGGCAGTTGACTGCTGGAAGAGCGTTGAAAGGCGGAACGGCACTTAATCTGTCAGTTCCTGTCCTTTGACTGTCTCCCAAGGCCTCCAGGGAGCAATCGATGCTTCCACGCAACCAGGACCATCCTCTCCAGGTTGCAATTCCCACGGCATAGGACTTGGAGCCTGCCGTAAAGCCCGGTCATCGGCCCTGCCGCTGACCGGGCTTTCTGTTTGTGCGGCGCCTAAAGCGGCTCTTACTTTTGCTCACCCTGGTTTTCTGGTGCAATGGCGCCTGCGCAGCGCGTCGGGCTGCTCCCAGTGAAACCTCGAGCACCCATGAAATCTCTGAATAAAAAACGGGCTTTGCGCCATGCCGCGCTGGCCTTGTCGGCCTTGCTTGCCCTGTGGCTGCTGCTGTGGCTCGCGGTGCCGGTGGTGCTCAAAAGCCAGATCCAGCGCCTGGGCTCGGAAAAGCTGGGCCGTGCCGTGACCCTGGAATCGGCGCAATTCAAGCCCTGGACGCTCGAGCTGACGCTCAACGGCCTGCGCATAGCCGGGCTTGCAGGCGCCCAGCAGCCATTGCTGTCCGTGCAGCGTATATATATTGATGCGCAAGTGCAGTCCCTGCTGCGCCTGGCGCCGGTGCTCGATGCGATCGAAGTCAATGCGCCGGTGCTGCATCTGGCGCAGACCAGCGCAGGCCGCTATGACGTCGACGACATCCTGCAGCGGCTGGCCGATGCCGCTGCGCCCGAGGACAAGGCCGCGCCGCAGCGCTTTGCGCTCTACAACATCAAGCTGCGCGGCGGTTCGGTGGATTTCCACGATGCCCTGGTCGAGCGCACACACCAGGTGCGAGCACTGGAGCTGAGCCTGCCGTTTCTGAGCACCTTGGCATCCGGGCAGAAAGTGCGCGTGGCGCCGCGCCTGGCGTTCGCGCTCAATGGCAGTGCCTTCGATTCCTCGGCGCTGAGTACGCCGTTTCTCGAAAGTCGCGCCACGCAGCTGCGCCTGGCGTTCAAGGGCCTGGACCTGGCGGACTTCCTCGGCTATCTGCCCAGGTCGCTGCCGGTGCAGATCGCCGCGGGCCGGCTGGACGCCGACCTCGAAATGGATTTCGAGCAGGCCGCGCAGGCGCAGGTGCATGTGCGCGGGCAGCTTGCGCTGCACCAGGCGCAGCTGCACGACGCCCAGGGGCAGGAGCTGCTGCAGTTCGAGCGCCTGGATGTGGCGCTGCGCGACGTGCAGCCGCTGCGCCAGCAGGTGCTGGTCGACTCCGTGCGGTTGACCGGGCCGCAGTTGCGGGCGGGGCGCGATGCGCGTGGCGTGATCAACTGGCTTGCCCTTGCCGGCCCCGGCCAGACCGCCGATGCGCCCGCGTCAAAGCCCGCGCCCTGGCACGTCGAGGTCGCGCAGGTAACGGTGGCGCAGGGCCGCGCCGAATGGCGCGACCAGTCGGCCGACGCCGGCGCGCAGGGCGCGCACCTGCAGTTCGCCGACATCGCCTTGCAGGCGCGCGCGCTAGCGCTGCCGCTCACGCAGCCTGTGCAGTTCGACGGGCGCATGACGCTGGCTTCGGCGGCAGCACCCAAGGGCGGCGCGGCGCCCGGCGTGCTCGCCTTCAAGGGCCAGGCGACGGCAACGCAGGGCCAGGTCGGGGTCACGCTGGAATCCGTGCCGCTGGGTCTGGGCGCTTCCTATTTGTCAGCCCGGTTCAAGCCCCTGGTGCAGGGCCGGGCCACGGCCCGGCTCGGCCTTGCCTGGAATGGCGAGACGACCGTGGTCAAGGTCGCGCGGCTCGCGCTCGACGACCTGGCTTTGCAGGACAAGGCCGCGCGCATGCGCCAGCTTCTGCTCGAAGACGCCGACCTGCGCCTGCCGGCGCAGTCTCTGCGCATAGGTCAGCTGACGCTGGACCAGCCCGTGGTCGGCGTGCAGCGCGATGCCCGGGGCCGCTGGATGTTCGAGCCCTGGCTTGCCACCCCGGCGAGCGCGCCCGCCAAGGCGGACGCGCCGCAGCGCCCCTGGAATGTGCTGCTGCAAAGCCTGGTCATCGACGGTGGCCAGGTGAACTACCGCGATGCGCTGCCCGTGCGGCCGGTGCAGTGGCAGGCCAGCGGCGTGGCGCTCAAGGTCAGGGACTTCGCTCCGCTGTCCCAAACCGCGAAAGCGTCGCCGCTGCAGCTGTCGCTGCGCATGGCGGGCAGCCGCCGCGCCCAGGCGGGTCGGCTGGCCTACGACGGCAGCCTGCGCGTGGCACCCTTGCTGGTGCAAGGCATGGTGCGCGCCAGCGAGCTGCCGCTGCATGCGTTCGAGCCGTATGTGGCCGACCTGCTCAACGTGCGCCTGCTGCGCGCTGATGGCGGGTTCACGGGCCGTGTGCGCTACGAAGACGTGCAGGGCGGGCCGCGGCTGTCGCTGCGCGGGGACGTGCAACTCAACGACCTGCGCGCGCAGGCCGCGCCCGCAGCGCAGGGCGCCGCCCCCGCGGGGCCGAACCTGGGCGGGCCCGGGCTGGCCGGCAGCGAAGACCTGCTGCGCTGGAAGGTGCTCGCGCTGCGCGGTCTGGACCTGGTGATGGCGCCCGGCGTCGCCACCCGGGTGCGGCTGCGCGAAACCGCGCTTAGCGACTTCCATGCCCGCGTGATCGTGCAGCCCGATGGCCGTATTAACCTCCAGGACATCGTCAAATCCCGCCAGCAGCAGGCGGCCGGGCAGGCCGTCGATGCCGCACCGTCGCAGCCGGAGCCTGCCGGGCCCGCGCCCGTGGTGCATATCGGGCCGGTGGTGCTCAGCGGCGGCACGGTGGCGTTCTCCGACTATTTCATCCAGCCCAATTATTCGGCCGACCTGAGCGCGCTGGCCGGGCGGCTGGGCGCATTCTCGTCCGAGACCGCGCCCGATCAGCCGCCGCAGATGGCCGATCTCGCGCTGCGTGGACGCGCCCAGGGCACGGCCAACCTCGAAATCACCGGCCAGCTCAACCCGCTGGCCAAGCCGCTGGCGCTCGACGTCACGGCGCGCATGAGCGATCTCGAGCTGTCACCGCTGTCGCCCTATGCGATCAAATATGCGGGCCATGGCATAGAGCGCGGCAAGCTGTCCATGGATGTCAACTACCGCATCCAGCCCGATGGCCAGCTCACGGCGAGCAACAAGCTGGTGCTGAACCAGTTAACGTTCGGCGAGGCCGTCGAGGGAGCGCCCGCCAGCTTGCCGGTGCGGCTGGCCACGGCGCTGCTCGCCGACCGCAACGGCGTGATCGACCTCGATCTGCCGATCAGCGGTTCGCTCAACGATCCGCAATTTCGCCTCGCGCCGGTGATCTTCAAGATCATCGGCAACCTCATCATGAAGGCCGTGACCGCGCCGTTCGCGCTGTTGTCGGGGGCGTTCGGCGGCGACGCCGCCAGCTCCGGCGCCGTGGTGTTTGCGCCCGGCAGCGCCGAGCTCGACGCCGCGGGCAGACAGGCCCTGGACAAGATTGCCCAGGCCTTGCAGGCGCGCCCCGCGCTGCAGATGACCGTGGTCGGCGAAGCCGCGCTGGCCGCCGAGCGCGCCGGCTGGCAGCAGGTCCAGGTGCAGCAGATGCTGGGCGCGGAAAAACGCCGCCAGGCGCTGCGCGCGGGCCAGGCGGCGGACCGCATCACCGCCGTGGCGCCGGCCGAGGAATCGGCGCTGCTCAAGGCGGTGTACGCTCGCGCAGATATCAAGAAGCCGCGCAATCTGCTTGGAATGGCCAAGGATTTGCCCGACAATGAAATGCGAACGCTGTTGCAGGCCCATGTCCCTGTGCCTGACAATGCAATGCGTGAGCTTGCATTGGCGCGTGCCGTGGTGGTGCGTGACTATCTGGCAGCGCAGGAATTGCCCCTGAAGCGCCTGTTTCTCGGGGCGCCCGTACAGCCCTTGGCGGGCCCGGATTGGAAGCCGCAGGCCCGGTTGGAACTGGCTCTGCGGTGATTCAGTTTGGGCTCTGCGCAAATAACAGCGAAAATACCTCTTTACTCACTGCGACGCCCGCGGCGCAGCACAGGTTCTTCCGGCCCATGTCTGGGGCGGTCAGCGCCTATTCCACTGAAAAATGTCTTCTCTTTCTCCACGTAGCAACATGTCCGACGCCCCTGAAGTGAACCCGGCCCTGGCCAAGACCTCTGAAACGCATCCTCTTGATGCGCTGACCGGCGGCGCGTTTTCCGCAGAAACCTCGGGCGAACGTGCTTCGCGCATCCGGGACTGGCTCGCGACGCAGCCCGCGCATGACCAATTGCAGGAAGTGTTCAAGGAACTCAGCGTGCGCGACAAGAGCGCTGCGCGCGCCGTGCGCGAGCGCCTGGATGAACTGCGCCGCCTCGAGACCCAGGAAAAGATCGGCGTCGAATGGGCGCAAAAAGCCCAGCAACTGCTGTCTGCCGAAACCCTGAACATCGCCGATGCCACGGCCTGGCAGCGTGAAGCCGCCAAGGCCGGTGCGCCGCTGTCGCGCGAACCCCTGTCGTCCTTCAAGCTCCAGCTGGCCGAGCGCGTCAAGGTCATCGAAGACCTGCAGCACCGCGTGCAGGTGCAGCGTGAAGCCGCCGTGCTGCTCGCGCAGCGCATCGAAGTGCTGTCGACCAAGCCCTGGCGCGATGCGCTGACCGCACTCGACGCCCTGAGCGCCGATGTCGCGCACTGGCAAGCCCAGGCAGGTGAGCTCACGGGCGATGCCAACTGGGTCAGCGTCGATGCCAAGTTCCCGCCCCAGCTCGAGAACTCGCGCAAGCAGTTGCTCGTGGTCTGGGATGCGTTCCAGTCCGCACTCGCGCTGACGCAGGCCGCCGCGCAGGACGAACAGGCCGAGTTGCCCCCCGTGCCGATCTGGGCCGATGAACTGCGCGTCGCGCGTGGCCTGCCCACGGAAGCCGCCGCGGTCGCCGCCAAGACCGCTGCCGCGCCCGCCAAGCCGCCCGCCGCACCGCGTGCCAAGGCCGCTCCCAAGGTCGCCGCCAAGGTTGCTCCCGAAGTGGTCGAAGCCGCTGCCCAGGCCGTGCGCCAGGCGCTCGCCGACCTGGTCGCGCTGACGAGCGCTGCACCGCAAGCTGCGGCAGTCGAAGCACCTGCCGTGGAAGCGGCCGCCGTGGAAGCGCCCGCCGTGGAAGCGGCCCCGGTGGAAGCTGCTCCGGTGGACGCTGCGCCCGTGGAAGCCGCTGCCGCGCAAACGACTCCCGCCGAAGGCGAAGCTGCGGCAGCCGACGCTGCGGCAGCCGACGCTGCGCCGGCCGAAGCTGCGCCGGCCGAAGCTGCGGCTCCCGCAGCCGAAGCCGCAGTCGAAGCAGCCCCCGCAGTCGAAGCCGCTCCTGCAGCTGCTGCGCCTGCCGCCGCTGGCGGTGGCAAGCTGAACAAGGCCATTGCCCAACTGCGCGCCGTGCTCAAGCAGCAAGGCCGCCATATCGACCAGGCACTGGGTGCGCAGGTGAATGCGGCTTTGCTGGCCGCGGGCGATGCCCAGGGCTGGCAAGGCTGGAAGGCCGACGCGGTGCGCGAAGAACTCGTGGCCCAGGCCGAATCCCTGCTCAACCGTCCCGACGGCCAGGCCCTGGGTGGTCGCAAGATGCAGGAATCGCTGCGCAACCTGCGCGAGCAGTGGAAGCAGGCCGACCAGGGTGCGGCCGCCAACCATGCGCTGTGGAAGCGTTTCGACGAAGCCTGCAACGCCGCGCACAAGGTGGTCGAAGGCTGGCTGGACCGCGTGCGCAGCGAAGCGGCGAACAACAAGGCCCAGCGCCTGCAACTGATCGAGGAAGTCACGGCCTGGGCGGCCGAGCACGCCGCATCCACCGACTGGAAAGCCATGTCCCGCAGCCTGCGCCAGTTCGGCGAACGCTGGCGCGATGGTGGCCACGTAGGCGAGAAGATGTTTGCCGAACTGCAGCCGCTGTGGAAGCAGGCCATCACGGCCGCCGAAGCACCGCTGCACGCGGCCCAAAAGGCCAGCCTCGCACGTCGCCACGCAATGATCGACGAAGCCGTGGCCCTGGGTGAAGCGCCGACGCTGCGCATCGACGCCGTCAAGTCGCTGCAGCAGCGCTGGCAGGCCGAGGCACAGGCCGTGCCGCTGGACCGCAAGCATGAGCAAAAGCTCTGGGATGCCTTCCGCAAGCCACTCGACGACGCGTTCAACCGCAAGGGCGGCGAGCGCAACAGCCGTGCCCAGGTCGAGCTCAGCGAGCGCGATCGCCAGGTGCTCGACGCATCGAAGGCCCTCGAAGCCGCGAACGCGAGCGGCGACGCCCAGCGTATCCGCGCCGCGATGGCCGGTCTCGAAGCGGCCTTGCACAGCCAGGCACAGGCCCAGGAATCGGCCAAGGCCGATGCCGCGGTGGTCGACGCCGCGCCAGCCGCCGAAGGTGCGGGCGATGCTGCCAAGCCGGCAGCCGTGTCCAAGCCCGTGGTGGCCGTGCGTGGTGACGACCGTCCCGGCATGAAGAAGGACGCACCTGCGCCCATGGGCCGCCCTGGCCGTCCCGGCGAGCGCCGTGACAGCCGCGATGCGCGTCCTGGCGACCGCGGTGGCCGCTTTGGCGAACGCAGCGACCGTCCCATGCGTGAAGACCGTGGCCCGCGCCTGGCGGACCCGGCTTTCCGTGCCCAGCGCGACGCGCTCGAGCACGCCCAACTGGCGCTGCGCAAGCTCGCCGTGCAGGCCCATGGCGAAGCCCTGACCCAGCTGCTCAATGCCTGGGAAAAGCGCGATGCCGAGCAGCTGCCCAGCGTGCAGGACCTGGGCGGCCGTGTGTCGCCGCAGGTGCGCGGCGCCTGGGCGAAGTCGATCGCGGCGCCGGTTGCCGGTGACGCGGGCGAAGCCCTGCTGCGCCTGGAAATGGCCGCCGACGTGCCCACGCCGGCCGACCTGATCACGGCCCGCCGCACCCTGCAGCTGCAGTTGCTCACACGCCGCAACGACCCGTCGCCCGCCGAAACCTGGGGCCAGGATGCGGCCCGCGTGCTCGCCAGCGCGCGCGATGAAGCCAGCGCCCGTCGCCTGCAGAACGCGCTCAAGGCCTTGCTGCGCAAGTAAGCGCATGCCCATGCGGCTGGCGGCTGTGCCGCCGCCACGCAAAAGCCACTCCGCGGAGTGGCTTTTTTTACGGGTGTCTCAATTTCTTGGGTCAATGCAGCAGGGCGCGCATCTGGGGATCAAGCCAGGACAGGTGCGCGAGGCCGGACCTGCAGAAAACCACGAAGCCCTTGGCCTGTGGGCAGCCGACTTTTTGCGGGGGCGGCGGTAGCCTGTCTGGCCGGGTTGGCATTGACATACTAATTACAAAAAGTTATGATGAAGGTTGTTCGCGGACCAATAAGTCATGAAAATGACGCTAAAGGTTCGCCGGCACTGCTTGCGCAACTTGAATTCCATCGCGGTGCCAGGTTCTCGCCGCCGGGCTGGGCCCGGCGCATCGGCCGGAGGCTTCCGGCCCCATTGCCACGTCACTCTCTTGCAGGCGACGCCCCTCGACCAGGCCCGCCGCTTTGCGAATGAAGTACCGACGGGCACTGGTTTCGTCGCCACGTCTTCAGAGTCGTTCACCCCACCCTTGAGACGTTGTTGCTGCGCCAGGCCGGCCTGGCCTCAGCCGCAAATCCATCGATTTGCCGGGTGGTGCTCGCGACTTTCAGTGCCTGTCGGCAGCCTTTGAGGCTTGCCGGACCATCGCACGCACTTTCGCCCCGCGCTCTGTCCGGGCAGCTCCATCGGCTGGCGGCTTCCTCGTTTCGCACTGAAGCGCCTATTGGCTTGACGCTTTTTCCTCTCCAGCCCTGCAACCCTCGCCTTCGCGCGAAGAAAGATTTCCACTGATGCACATTCGCAATATCGCCCACCCGCTCCTGGCCGCCAGCCTTCTTGCCCTCGGCCTTGCCTCGCACGCCGCGACCGACCTGCCCGGCAAGGGCGTCAAGGTGCTGCCGCTGCAAAGCGCGCTGGTCGAGGAGGCATTCCAGACGCTGCTCGTGACGCGCGCGCTGCAAAAGCTCGGCTACGACGTGCTGCCGATCAAGGAAGTCGAGTACCCGATGGCACACATGGCGGTGGCCAACGGCGACGCGACCTTCATTGCCAATCACTGGAATCCCCACCACGCCGAGTTCTACAAGAGTGCTGGCGGCGATGCCAAGATGACGCGCAAGGGCGTCTACGCGGCAGGCGCCACCCAGGGCTACATGATCGACAAGAAGACGGCCGATCAATACAAGATCACCCACCTGAGCCAGCTCGCCGATCCCAAGCTGGCCAAGCTGTTCGACGCCAATGGTGACGGCAAGGCGGATCTGGTGGGCGCCAGCGCGGGCTGGGGCGGTGAAGCGGTGATCGAGCACCAGCTCACCACGTTCAAGCTGCGCGACACCGTGACCTATACCCAGGGCAACTATCCGGCGCTGATTGCCGACACGGTCAGCCGCTTCAAGCAGGGCAAGCCGGTGCTCTACTACGCCTGGACGCCGTACTGGCTCAGCAACGTGCTGCGCCCGGGCCAGGACGTGGTCTGGCTCGAAGTGCCGTTCTCGGCCATGCCGGGAGTGCAGGCGGGCACCGACACCAAGCAGGCCAATGGCAAGAACTACGGCTTTCCGCTGAACAACGAGTACATCGTGGCCAACAAGGCGTTCGTGGAAAAGCATCCCGCGGCCGGCAAGCTGTTTGAAGTCATGGCCCTGCCGCTGGGCGACATCAGCACGCAGAACCGCTTGATGCACGATGGGCAGAACCGCCAGCAGGACATCGAGCGCCACACCGACGGCTGGATCAAGGCCCACCAGAAGACCTTTGATGGCTGGATCGCCCAGGCGATGGCCGCCGCGAAAAAGTAAGGCCCGGGCGCTGTCTGCAAGGAGCCGCCGTCCCTGGGATGGCGGCTTTTTTTCTGCCCGGCAGGAGAGGGGCAGGGGGCTGGGAAAGCGCCCAAAGAAAAAGGCCGTTGCAGTGCAACGGCCTTTTGAATGTGGTGCCCAGGAGAGGACTCGAACCTCCACGATGTTACTCGCTAGTACCTGAAACTAGTGCGTCTACCAATTCCGCCACCTGGGCATTTCAGGAAAGATTGAATTATAGGGGGCGTTTTTGGGGTGAAAAGGAAAAGTGTGAATTTTTTCTTCTGGAGGCGATGCGGCTGGTCTGCGGGCGCGCAGCGAGCGGGGAGTCTTTGGCCTTTCGAGCCTGCGCCAGGATGCTCTGCGCCAGGCCCGGGGTGAGTGGGGCGCTTTGTTTTTCGTTAGGGTTCGCCTAAGGATCAAGGGCCAGAGAGTCTGGCTCCCCATGACGCTGCGCCACCCCCAGCCCGTGAAGCCGACTGTCCCAGGCAAGGAGCGCCCAAGCGATGCAAGCCGCACAGGGGGCGTTTCACTTCAGATCATGCTGCACAGTAATCCCCTGCTGTGCAAGGCAGCTTTCAACGCGCAAAAGAAAAAGGCCGTTGCAGTTGCAACGGCCTTTTGAATGTGGTGCCCAGGAGAGGACTCGAACCTCCACGATGTTACTCGCTAGTACCTGAAACTAGTGCGTCTACCAATTCCGCCACCTGGGCATTTCAGGAAAGATTTGAATTATGCGGCATAAAAAACCGTGTTTTTCAAAAATCCCGAAAATATTTATTTCCCGAAACTTGTTGCGCTGGCCCTGCCGCATCGCACAATCACATTACAAGACCACTGAGGTAGCAGTAGCCCTGAATTTTTCAAAAACCCTTGCAGGTTCTCGTTAAACTTGGTGCCCAGGAGAGGACTCGAACCTCCACGATGTTACTCGCTAGTACCTGAAACTAGTGCGTCTACCAATTCCGCCACCTGGGCATCTCAGGAAAGATCAACATTGTATAGCAAAAAAATGAACCTCAGCACAAACTCTGCCAGCGCAACCGAAGAAATCGAAGGCAGCGTGCAGGGGCATCGCGACGGCCACGGTTATGTGTTGCGCGATGACGGTGAAAAAGACATCTACATCCCGGCCAACGAAATGCGTGCGGTGCTGCACAAGGACCGGGTCAAGGTCATCGTCGTGCGCCATGACCGGCGCGGCCGCCCCGAAGGGCGCGTGACCGAAATCATCGAGCGCCCGACCAAGACCATCATCGGCCGGCTGCTGCAGGAAAGCGGTGTCTGGCTGGTCGCGCCCGAAGACAAGCGCTATGGCCAGGATGTGCTGATTCCCGCGAACGCCACGGGCACGGCCAAGACCGGCCAGGTCGTGGTCGCGGAGCTCACGGAGTCGCCTGCGCTGTTCGGCCAGCCGGTCGGTCGCATCACCGAAGTGCTAGGCGAAGTCGACGACGCGGGCATGGAAATCGAGATCGCGGTGCGCAAGTACGATGTGCCGCACGAGTTCTCGCCCGAGTGCCTGGAGCAGGCCAAGGGCCTGCCCGACAAGGTGCGCGCCATCGACCGCAAGCAGCGCATCGACCTGACCGACGTGCCGCTGGTGACCATAGATGGCGAGGACGCGCGCGACTTCGACGATGCCGTGTACTGCGAGCCCGCCAAGGTCGGGCGCGCCAAGGGCTGGCGCCTGCTGGTGGCGATTGCCGACGTGAGCCACTATGTGCGCACCGGCAGCGCGATCGACACCGACGCCTACGACCGTGCGACCAGCGTCTATTTCCCGCGCCGCGTGATTCCCATGCTGCCCGAAAAGCTCAGCAACGGCCTGTGCTCGCTGAACCCCGAAGTCGACCGCCTGTGCATGGTCTGCGACATGTTGGTCACGGCCAAGGGCGATGTGCACGCCTACCAGTTCTATCCGGCGGTGATGCACAGCCATGCGCGCTTCACCTATACCGAAGTCGCAGCCATCCTGTCGAACACGCGCGGCCCCGAAGCCCAGCGCCGCAGCGCGCGCGTGCCCGATCTGCTGAACCTGCACGGCGTCTACCAGTCGCTGCTCAAGGCGCGCCAGGCGCGCGGCGCCGTGGATTTCGAGACCACCGAAACGCAGATCGTCTGCGACGACAACGGCCGCATCGAGAAGATCATTCCGCGCACGCGCAACGAAGCGCACAAGCTGATCGAGGAAGCGATGCTCGCGGCCAACGTCTGCAGCGCCGACTTCATCGCGCAAAGCGGCCAGAACGGCCTGTTTCGCGTGCACGACAGCCCGTCGGTCGAGAAGCAGGAAGTGCTGCGCAATTACCTCAAGGCCATGGCCGTGGGCATGTCGATCAGCGACAACCCCAGGCCCGCCGAGTTCCAGGCGATTGCCCAGGCGACCAAGGACCGCCCCGACGCGCCGCAGATCCACACCATGCTGCTGCGCTCGATGATGCAGGCGATCTACACGCCCGTGAACGAAGGCCACTTCGGCCTGGCCTTCGAGGCCTACACCCACTTCACCAGCCCGATCCGGCGCTACCCCGATCTGCTGGTGCACCGCGTGATCAAGTCCGAACTCGAAGGCAAGCGCTACCGCCTGCCGGTGCTGCCGACGCCGGGCGAAGCCCATGCCAAGCTGGCCAAGCGCCTGGCGAACCGCGTGAGCGCGCCCAATCAGGCGCCGCGCAAGAAGCCCGCGGGCGGTGCCGAGCTGCTGGCCTGGGAGGCCGCGGGCCTGCACTGCAGCGCCAACGAACGCCGTGCCGACGAGGCCAGCCGCGATGTCGAGTCCTGGCTCAAGTGCAAGTACATGCGCGAGCACCTGGGCGAGGAGTTCTCGGGCACCGTGACGGCCGTGACCACCTTCGGCATCTTTGTGACGCTGGACGCGATGTACGTCGAAGGCCTGGTGCACATCACCGAGCTGGGCGGCGATTACTTCAAGTTCGATGAAATGCGCCAGGAACTGCGCGGCGAGCGTTCGGGCATACGCTATGCAATAGGCTCGCGGCTGCGCGTGCAGGTCAGCCGCGTCGACCTCGATGGCCGGCGCATCGACTTCCGTCTGGTGCAGGAAGGCGGCGAAGCCCAGCCTGCGCGCAGCGGCGGCGGCAAGCGCGACGCCCGGCCCCAGCGCGGAACGCGGGAGGAACGCAGCCCGCGCGACGAGCGCGGCCGGCGCGAGGAGGCTTCGGGCCATCGCACCGAGCGCCCTGAACGCAATCCACGCGATGCGGGTGCGCGGCAGGCCGGCGATGCGCAGCCGCACGTGGAGGATTCCAACGACCAGGCAATGGATGCGCCCGTCAGCCGCAAGGACCGTGGCAGCCGCTCCAAGCCCTCGCTGCTGATGCCCTCGCTGCCGCCACCGTCGCCCATCGAAGGCCTCAAGGCGTCGGTACGCAAGGCCGCGACAGGCCCCAAGCCGCCCAGCGGCAAACCCAAGCGCAAGCCACGCCGTTAAGCCGTGGCTGCACCAAAGGCCCTTGCCGGTTCTGCCAGCGAGGGCTTTTTTGCGTCGCGCTTATTGAAGCATTGCCGCAAGCGCGCTGGCGGTGAGTGCCAGGTGCGCGGGCCAGCGGTCGGCCGCCGCGCCATGCGCCTGTGCGGCATCGCTGGCCGCATGGTGGGGCGCAAGTCCACGCGCCAGGCGCGCGCCTATCAGTCCTGCGAGCACATCGCCCGTGCCGGCCGTGGCCAGCCGGGCATTGCCGGTCGGGTTGACGATGGGCCGTTCGCCCGGGGTGGCGGTGATCGAGCCCGAGCCCTTGAGCACCACCGTGCAGGCGTAGCGAGCGGCCAGCGCCTGCGCCGCGGCCAGCCGGTCGGCCTGGACTTCGCTGGTGGTGCAGTGCAGCAGGCGCGCGGCTTCGAGGGGGTGGGGCGTGAGCACCGTGGCCTGGCCGGCGGCGGCGCGGGCGCGCAAGGCCGTGGACAATGCGCTGTCGCCGGCCACGGCGTTGAGTCCGTCGGCGTCGAGCACCAGGCGCGGCGCCTGGGCCAGCACCGCGGGCAGCACGGCGCGCACGGCTTCGCCGCCGCCACAGCCGCAGACCACGCTCAGATCGGGCAAGCGCAGTGCATCGAAGCGGCGCAGCATCAGTTCGGGCCAGGGTGGCGCCAGCGTCAATCCATCGTCCAGCAGGGAAACCATTACCCGGCCCGCGCCGCCAAACACCGCTGCGCCGGCCGCGAGCCAGGCCGCGCCGGTCATGCCCATGCCGCGCGCCTGCAGGCCTTCGCCGCCGACCACGGCGACATCGCCAAAGCTGCCTTTGTGGCTGGCGTGCTGCGCATTGCCGCGCGTGTTTGCGCGCTGCTCCGGGCCGTCGATTCCCAGCTGCGCCGTGGCCGGCGGCGCAAGCGCGCCGCAACCCAGGTCGTCGAGCCAGACGCTGCCGCTGGCATCGCGCCCCTGGGCGGTGAACAGTCCGGGCTTGAGCGTCAGCAGGCTTAGCGTATGGCAAGGCGCAATAGGCGGCGAGTCGGGTGCGAATCCTGCGGCGTACTGGCCGGTGTCGGCATCGAGCCCCGAAGGCATGTCGACCGCCAGCAGCGTCGCCGGGCTGTTGCGCAGATGGTCCAGCAACGCGCGCAGCGCTGGCGCCGGCGCGCGCGCGGACGCGGCGCGCAGGCCTATGCCCAGCAGGGCATCGATGCACAGATCGCGCGGCCCGAGGTCGGTGGGCGGGCCGGGCGCAAACACCACGCCGGCTGCGAGCGCGCGCTGCCAGGCGGCGCGCGCATCGGCCGGTGTGGAGTCGGGATGGCCCAGCCAGGTCACGGTGACGCTCCGGCCGGCCTGGTGCAGGCGGGCCGCGGCCTCCAGGCCGTCGCCGCCATTGTTGCCGCTGCCGCAGGCGATCCAGATCCGGCGCGCATGCGGCGCGAGCGCCAGGGCCAGGCTGGCGGTGGACGCGCCCGCGCGCTGCATCAGGCAGTGGGCGGGCAGGCCGATTGCGGCCGTGGTTTCCAGGGCGCGGGTCGCGGCAACGCCGTGCAGCGCATGGGTCTGTTCAATGGAGATGGCTTGCATGGCCCCAGCATAGGGCCGCGCTCAGAAGCGTTCAAGCACCAGGCCCTGGGTGTCGATGGCCGGTGCGCGCCCGGCGACCAGGTCGGCGAGCAACTGGCCGCAGCCGTGCGCCATGGCCGCGCCGTGGTTGCCGTGGCCCAGGTTGAGCCAGATGCCGGGCAGGCCGCTGGCGCCCAGCAGTGGCGCGCCGTCGGCGGTCATGGCGCGCGTGCCGCGCCAGGTCTGCACGCCCTGCGAGGGCTGCATGCCGCCGGGAAACCAGTGGTTGAGCGCGTCGTAGAGGCGCTGCAGGCTGGGCGCGTGGTGCGCGCCCGAGGTGCCGATTTCGGCGCCGCCGCCCGCGCGCACGCGCTGGCCCAGCCGCACCAGCGTGATCTGGCTGTCCCAGTCGACGACGGCGCAGCGCGGCGCATGCACGGGTTCGCGCACGGGCGCGCTCACGGTGTAGCCGCCCAGGCCGACCACGGGCAGCTTCAGGCCCAGCGGGCGCAGCAGTGCGGCGCTGTCGGCGCCCGCGCAGACCACGATGGCGTCGTGCACGCGTGGGCTCGACTCTCCCGCGAGCTGCACGCCCGTGGGCGCGTGGCGCAGCCGGCTGACATGCGCGTCGAACACGAACTGCACGCCCATCTGCTGGGCCTCGAAGCGTTGCAACTGCACCCACAGGCGTGAGTTGGCGGTGGCGGCGCCGGGCAGGTTCAGCGCGCCGACCAATTTGAAATCGGACGCCAGGCCGGGTTCGAGCTGGCGTGCCTGGGCCGCATCGAGCCGCTGCACGGCCACGCCGGCGTCGGCGAGCACTGCCAGCGCGGGCTGCAGCCGGGCCAGCGTGGCTTCGGTGCGCAGCAGCACCAGCGCGCCGGTCTGCGCTTGCAGGTCCTGGGCCAGCGCGGCGCCCCCGCTGTCGCGCAGTGCGCGGCTGTACTGGGCCAGGCGTTCGATGGCCGCGAGCGCCGGGTGCACGCGCTCGGGTGCGCTGCGCACGCGCCGTCCAGCCTGGCGCCAGCGCCAGAGCCAGGCCAGGTCGGCGCTGTCCAATGCGCTGCCTATGCGCAGCAGCGCGGGTTGGCGGCGCAGACCGGCGGAAGGTGCGAGGCCCGCAGCGCTCCAGGGCTGGAGCAGGGCCGGCGCGAGCCAGCCCGTGGGCGCGAAGCTCGCGCCTTCGGCCGCGCTGCCGCGCTGGTCGTAGACCGTGACGGCGTGGCCGTCATGCTGCAGCGCGTGCGCAGTGGCGATGCCGGCGGCGCCGGCACCCACGATGGCAATGTTCATGAGAGGGTGTGATCAGAAAGGTCCGGCCCGCAGCGCGGGTGCTGCGCTACGACGCCGCGAGTATGCCTTCGATCTGCAGGCTGATGTCGAGTACCGCATCATCGTGCAGCGCGCCATGCCAGACCATCAACCCTACGGGCAGCTCGCCTTGTATGTGGCAGGGCAGCGACAGCGCGCAGCCGTCGAGCATGTTGACCACGCTGGTGTTGCGCAGCAGCAAGGTATTGGCGCGCTGGAAGGCCGCGTCGCGCTGCGCGTCGACGGCGGCGTCGAGGCCGTCGGCCGGTGCGACGCTGGCAATGGGGGGCGCGAGAATTGGGACCGTGGGCGACAGCAGCGCGTCGTAGCCGGCCAGCGCCTGCTCCATGCGCGCGATCCACTGGTTGCGCGCGTGGTGCAGGTCGATGTAGTGCGCGGCCGTCATGCCCGCGCCGCGTTCGATGCGGCTGCGCACGCGCGGGTCGTAGGGCAGGCCCAGCGCGTCGGCCCGGGCCAGCAGCGGGCGGTGCCAGGCATAGCTTTCGGCGCCCGGGAAGCTGCCGTGGTCGTTGATGTGGGCCAGCGTGTCGAGTTCGGGCAGGTCGATGTCGACGATGCGCGCGCCCGCGGCGCGCAGCTGCTCGAGGCTGCGCTCGAAGGCCAGTGCCACGGCGGGCTCGATGTCGTCGAGGAACAGCCGGCGCGGCACGGCCAGGCGCCAGTCGGCGATGCCGCAGGCCGCGCGCGCGACCGTGCGCGCGGCGAGGATTTCGTGCACAAGAATAGCGTCGCGCACGCTGCGCGTGATCGCGCAGGCCGTGTCCAGCGTGGGCGACAGCGCAATCGTGCCGCTGGTGGGCGTGAGGCGCGCGGTGTTCTTGAAACCGACCAGGCCATTGAGCGCCGCGGGAATGCGTATCGAGCCGCCGGTGTCCGAGCCCAGGCCCACATAGGCCGCGCCGCTGGCCACCGACACCGCCGCGCCCGACGACGAGCCGCCGCTCACGCGCGCCGGACCGGGCAGGGGGCCGAAACGTGCATCGAGCGCTGCGGGCGTGCCGAAATGCGGGTTGACGCCCACGCCGGAATAGGCGAATTCCACCATGTGGGTGCGGCCTATGAGCGCCGCGCCGGCCGCGCGCAGCCGGGCCACGGCCAGGCAGTCCTCGCCGGCAGGGGGGGCATCGGCGAGCACGCGCGAACTCGCCGCACTGCGTGTGCCCTCGATGTCGAAGAGGTCTTTGACCGAGACCGGCAGGCCGGCCAGCGGCAACTGCGGCGCGGCGCGGGCCGCGCTGTGCATGGCGCTGTCGAACAGTGTCTGGGCAAACACATGCGCGCAGGCCGGTGTGCTCGCCGTGGCGATCGCGGCCTGGAGCAGATCGGTGGCGCGGCATTCGCCGCTGCGCACGTTGGCGAGTGCGGAGCAAAGATCAAAGGACATGCTTGTGGTAGAATTTTTCGGCTTTGCTGAGTGCTGCCTTGCGGCATGCAATGCTGGGCGCGTCTTACGCGTTTGGCGTCACGTTCTGTGCACAGTGTGCCCTAGTGGCAAGCAGCAAAGCAAATAGCAAACCAGTCCCCTCAAGGTGTTGCCCTCACGGGCAAATGTCGGGCTGGATTTTAGACCCAACCTTTGGAGTATTCATATGTCCGTCACTATGCGCGAAATGCTGGAAGCCGGTGTCCACTTCGGTCACCAAACCCGCTTCTGGAACCCCAAGATGGCTCCGTTCATCTTCGGTCACCGCAACAAGATTCACATCATCAACCTGGAAAAGTCGCTGCCGATGCTCCAGGACGCGCAGAAGTTCGCCAAGCAGCTGTCCGCCAACCGCGGTACCGTGCTGATGGTGGGCACCAAGCGCCAAGCCCGCGACCTGGTGGCTGCTGAAGCCCAGCGCGCTGGCGTGCCTTACGTCGACCAGCGCTGGCTCGGCGGCATGCTGACCAACTTCAAGACCGTCAAGACGTCGATCAAGCGTCTGAAGGACATGAAGATCCAGCAGGAAGCCGGCCTGGAAGCCATGAGCAAGAAGGAACAGCTGATGTTCGCTCGCGAACTCGAAAAGCTGGAAAAGGACATCGGCGGTATCCAGGACATGAACGGTCTGCCAGACGCCATCTTCGTGATCGACGTGGGCTTCCACAAGATCGCCGTGGCCGAAGCCAAGAAGCTGGGCATCCCCCTGATCGGTGTGGTGGATTCGAACCACAACCCCGAAGGCATCGACTACGTGATCCCTGGCAACGATGACTCGGCCAAGGCCGTGGAACTGTACGCCAAGGCCATCGCCGACGCGATCCTCGAAGGCCGTGCCGACGCCGTCAACGACGTGGTCAAGGCCGTGGCTGCTGAAGGCTCGGACGAATTTGTGGAAGTGCAAGAGTCGGCTGCCTAAAGTCCGGCAACGCGACCTGTCGCGAAAAGGAAGCGGGGCTCTGGTAGCCCCCTTTTTTTAGCCTCAATCCTTGTAACGAATCGAACTGAAACCGGAGAATTAAGATGGCTGTTATTACCGCAAAACTGGTGGCTGAACTGCGCGCGAAGACCGACGCACCGATGATGGAATGCAAGAAGGCACTGACCGAAGCCGACGGCGATCTGGTCAAGGCCGAAGAGCTGCTGCGCGTCAAGCTCGGCACCAAGGCTGGCAAGGCCGCTTCGCGCATCACCGCCGAAGGCGTGGTTGCAAGCTTCATCAATGGCAATGTCGGCGCGATGATCGAAGTCAACAGCGAAACCGACTTCGTCTCCAAGAACGACAGCTTCCTGGCCCTGGCCGATGCCGCTGCCAAGCTGATCGCCGAGCACAACCCCGCCGACATCGAAGCCCTGTCCGCGCTGCCCTACGAGCAGGACACTTTCGGTCCCACGCTCGAAGACGTGCGCAAGGGCCTGATCGGCAAGATCGGCGAAAACATGTCGTTCCGCCGCTTCAAGCACTTCAGCGGCACCAGCCTGGCCTCCTACCTGCACGGCTCGCGCATTGGCGTGGTCGTCGAGTTCGAAGGCGATGCAACGGCGGCCAAGGATGTGGCCATGCACGTGGCCGCGATGAAGCCCGTCGCCCTGAGCAGCGCCGACGTGCCTGCCGAGCTGATCGAAAAAGAGCGCGCCGTGGCAACCGCCAAGGCCGCTGAATCGGGCAAGCCCGCCGACATCGTCGCCAAGATGGTCGAAGGTTCGGTGCAGAAGTACCTCAAGGAAGTCTCGCTGTACAACCAGGTCTTCGTGAAGGCCGCTGACGGCAAGCAGACCGTTGAGCAAATGCTCAAGGCCGCAAACACCACCATCAAGGGCTTCACCCTGTACGTGGTCGGCGAAGGCATTGAGAAGAAGGTGGACGATTTCGCCGCCGAAGTGGCTGCCCAGGTCGCCGCTGCCAAGGCTGGCGCTTAAGTCATCCGTAGACCGTTTCTTTCCCCCGATCCCATTTTTACCGTACGGAGTATTTTCATGACCCACGCAGCACCAGCCCACAAGCGCATCTTGCTCAAGTTGTCTGGCGAGGCGCTCATGGGCGACGACTCCTTCGGCATCAACCGGGCCACCATCGAACGCATGGTGGAGGAAATCGCCGCCGTCACCCGTGTGGGTGTGGAGGTGGCGGTCGTGATCGGGGGCGGAAACATCTTTCGTGGCGTGGCCGGTGGCTCCGTAGGAATGGACCGTGCAACGGCCGACTACATGGGCATGCTGGCCACGGTCATGAATGCCCTGGCCCTGGCCGATGCCATGGACAAGCAGGGCCTGACGGCCCGCGTGATGTCGGCCATTGCGATCGAGCAGGTGGTCGAGCCTTACGTGCGCCCCAAGGCGCTGCAGTACCTCGAAGAGGGCAAGGTCGTGGTGTTTGCCGCCGGCACGGGCAACCCGTTTTTCACCACCGACACCGCCGCCGCGCTGCGCGGTGCGGAAATCGGTGCCGAAGTCGTGCTCAAGGCGACCAAGGTGGATGGCGTGTATACGGCCGATCCGTTCAAGGACCCTGAAGCAACCCGCTACACGAAGCTGAGCTTCGACGAGGCCATTTCGCGCAATCTGGGCATCATGGATGCGACCGCATTCGCGCTGTGCCGCGACCAGAAGCTGCCGGTGCGGGTGTTCTCCATCGTCAAGCATGGAGCGCTGTTGCGTGTGGTGATGGGTGAAGACGAAGGCACCTTGGTGTACGCTTGAGCATCATGCACCGCGCAGGTGCATTGCCGATCCCCGAGGAATAGACATGACGATTGCTGACATCAAGAAAACCACCGAAGCCAAGATGGACCAGTCCATCACGGCGTTCAAGAACAACCTGGGCAAGATCCGTACCGGCCGCGCCAGCGCCGGCATGCTCGACAGCATCCAGGTCGAGTATTACGGCTCCATGGTGCCGCTGACGCAGGTGGCCAACGTTTCGCTGCTCGATTCGCGCACCCTGAGCGTCCAGCCCTGGGAAAAGTCCATGGCTGCCAAGGTCGAAAAGGCGATCCGCGAAAGCGATCTGGGCGTGAACCCTTCGTCGCTGGGCGAGCTGATCCGCGTGCCCGTGCCGCCGATGAGCGAAGAGCGCCGCAAGGAAATGACCAAGGTCGCACGCAACGAAGCCGAAGGCGCGAAGATCGCCATCCGCAACCTGCGCCGCGATGCGAATGATTCGGTCAAGAAGCTGGTCAAGGAAAAGCTGGCGTCCGAAGACGACCAGAAGCGCGCCGAAACCGACGTGCAGAAAGTGACCGACCGCCATATCGCCGAGATCGATCAGCTGGTGGCGGCCAAGGAACAAGAGATCATGGCGGTTTGACAGGTCCAGCCACCGTAGACCACGCCTTGCAGACGTTCACCGAATTTTCCGTGCCCCAGCACGTTGCCATCGTCATGGATGGCAACGGCCGCTGGGCCAAGCGCCGTTTCATGCCCCGCCTCACGGGGCACACGCAGGGCGTCAAGGCCTTGCGCCGCTGCGTCAAGGCCTGCCTCGAACGCGGCGTGGCGGTGCTCACGGTGTTTGCGTTTTCCTCGGAAAACTGGCAGCGTCCCGAAGACGAGGTCTCCGGCCTGATGGGCCTGCTCACGACGGCGCTGGGCCGCGAAGTCGTGCAGCTCGGACGCGAGGGCGTACAGCTGCACTTTGTCGGCGAGCGCCGCGGCCTGAGCGAGCGCATGTGCGCCGGGCTGGACGCCGCCGAGCGCGAAACGGCGCACAATAGCCGTCTGGTGCTCAATATCTGTTTCAATTATGGTGGACGCTGGGACATCGCCCAGGCTGCGGCCCGTCTGGCCGCGCAGGGCGCGCCCATCACCGAAGCCAGCCTGAATGCCGCCATGGGGCTGTCGCATGTCGCCGACCCGGATCTGCTGATACGCACGGGTGGAGAAATGCGCATCAGCAATTTCCTGCTGTGGCAACTGGCCTACTCGGAATTGTTTTTCAGCCCCGTTCTGTGGCCCGACTTCGACGAAGCGGCACTGGACGAGGCTTTTGCTGCCTACGGCGCGCGCGAGCGCCGCTTTGGCAAAACTTCTGCACAAATTCAGTCGGCCCCTCCCGCGAAGTTGCCGGTCTGAGAAAGGGAACCATGCTCAAGCAGCGTGTCATTACCGCTCTGGTCCTGCTGGCGATTCTTCTTCCCGCATTGTTCTATCCGGACCCGCTGCCGTTCTCGCTGGTGGTGCTGGTGCTGATGACCGCAGGCGCCTGGGAATGGGGCCGGATGCATGGCCTGCGCCAGGCCGGCGCCGTTGCGCTGGCCGCGGCCTGCCTGCTGCTGTGCGCCCTGACCTGGTACCTGGGCTGGCTGGACCAGTCGCTGGCCCGGTTGTGGCTGATAGGCGGCAGCCTCTGGGTGCTGGGCGCCGCGGCGCTGCTGCGTGCGGGCGTGGGCGCCTGGGGGCGTGTGCCGCTGGCGCTGCGGCTGGTGGGCGGCGTGCTCGCGCTGTGGCTGGCCTGGCTGGCCGTGGTGCAGGCGCACCGCATGGGTGTCAATTTCCTGCTGTCGGTGCTGCTGCTGGTCTGGGTCGCCGACATCTTTGCCTATTTCGCCGGCCGCACTTTCGGCCTCAAGTTCACGCGCAACAAGCTCGCGCCCTCGATCAGCCCCGGCAAGAGCTGGGAAGGGGTCTGGGGCGGCATGGCCGGGGTGCTGGTGCTGGCGGCGGTCTGGGTGGTCGCCGACCGCCAGCTGGGCGCAGCCCTGCCGAGCTTCTATTCCCTTTTGCTGCGCCAGGGCCTGTGGTTCCTGGTGCTGGCCGTGGTGTTCATGGGGGCCATGAGCGTGGTCGGTGATCTGGTCGAGTCGCTGGTCAAGCGCAGCGTCGGCGTCAAGGACAGCAGCGCGCTGCTGCCGGGCCACGGCGGCGTGCTCGACCGCATCGATGCGCTGCTGCCGACCCTGCCATTGGCCATGATGCTCTCTTCCTTCGTACAGCCATGAAACAACGACTTACTATCCTGGGCTCCACCGGCTCGATAGGCACCAGCACGCTCGACGTGGTGGCGCGCCACCTCGCGGATTACGAGGTGTTTGCGCTCAGCGCCGCGACCCAGGTCGACCTGCTGCTCGCGCAGTGCGCGCAGTTCAAGCCGCGGTTTGCTGTCATGGCCAGCCCGCCCCATGCGCGCGAGCTCGCCGAGAAGATCCAGGCCAATGGCCTGGCGACCCAGGTGCTGCAGGCGGGCGATGCGCTCGAGCAGATCGCCGCGCATGAAGAGGTCGATGTCGTCATGGCCGCGATCGTCGGCGCCGCGGGCCTGGGCCCGTGCCTGGCCGCGGCCCGGGCCGGCAAGCGTTTGCTGCTGGCCAACAAGGAAGCGCTGGTGGTCGGCGGCGCGCTGTTCATGGACACTGTCAAGCGCCATGGCGCGACGCTGCTGCCCATAGACAGCGAGCATTCGGCGATTTTCCAGTGCCTGCCCGAAGACCGCACGACATGGCCCCGGCGCGTGGACAGCATCCTGCTCACCGCCTCGGGCGGGCCGTTTCGCACGCGCGATCCCGCAAGCCTTTCGCAGATCACGCCCGAGCAGGCCTGTGCCCACCCGAACTTCTCGATGGGCCGCAAGATTTCCGTGGATTCGGCGACGATGATGAACAAGGCGCTTGAAGTCATCGAGGCGCGCTGGCTGTTCGACATGACGCCCGATCGCATCAAGGTGGTGATCCATCCCCAGCAGATCGTGCACTCGATGGTGCAGTTCAACGACGCCTCGGTGCTGGCCCAGCTGGGCACGCCCGACATGCGCGTGCCCATTGCCTGCGGCCTGGCCTGGCCCGAGCGCATCGCCAGCGGTGCGGCGCGGCTGGACTTCTCCCAGTTGACGGCGCTGACGTTCGAGGACGCAGATGCCCAGCGCTTTCCGGGCCTGCACCTGTCTTGGCAGGCGCTGCGCGCGATCGAGGGCACGACCACGGTGCTCAACGCGGCCAACGAAATGGCCGTCGATGCTTTCTTGCACCGCCGCCTGACGTTCGACCGTATCCATGCGGTCAACCTCGAGACGCTGGCGAAAATGCAGTTGCCGCAGGCCCCGGGCTCGCTCGAGGACCTGCTGGCCGTCGATGCCCAGGCGCGCGACTGCGCGCGCGCTGCGGTCGAACGCTGGGCACTGGCCTGAACGGCCAGGTCCGGCCCTCTTTTTTTCGAAATAGGCGCCCTCCATGTTGATGACTGTCCTTGCTTTCGCGCTTGCGCTGGGCGTGCTGATCGCCGTGCACGAGTACGGTCATTACCGCGTGGCGGTCGCCTGTGGCGTCAAGGTGCTGCGTTTTTCGGTAGGCTTCGGCAAGCCCCTGCTGCGCTGGACGCCCAAAGGCTCGCCCACGGAGTTCGTGCTCGCGGCGTTTCCGCTGGGCGGCTATGTGCGCATGCTCGACGAGCGCGAATCGCCGGTCTCTGCCGAGGAGCGGCATCTGGCGTTCAACAACCAGCCGCTGCGCGCGCGCGCGGCCATCGTCGCGGCCGGGCCCGCGGCCAATCTGCTGCTCGCGGTGCTGCTGTATGCGGCCGTCAACTGGATAGGCGTGCAGGAGCCCAAGCCCTATGTCGCCAGCCCGCCGGCCGGCTCGCTGGCCCAGGCCGCAGGCCTGCAGGGCGCGGAGCTGGTGCAGGCCGTGGCGCGCGGCGACGGCCCCTGGGAGCCGGTGGTTTCCTTTGACGAGCTGCGCTGGGCGCTGGCGCGCGCGGCGCTCGAAGGCGAGGATGTGCGTCTGGAGATCCTGCGGCCGCAGGCGTCGGCCGCGGCGGTGCTCCAGCTGCCGCTGGGCACGCTGGAAACGCGCGATGCCGACGCAGGGCTGTTCGAGCGCATAGGCGTGGTCGCGCCTTGGACGCCGGCCGTCATGGGCGAGCTGCTGCCCGACGGCGCGGCACAGCGCTCGGGCCTGCGCGAAGGCGACAAGGTACTGTCCGTGGGGCCGGTCACGGTGCTCGACGGCCAGCAGCTGCGCGGCCTGATCCGCGCCTCAGTCAGCGACGCGCAAGGCCTGGCACAGGACTGGCGCATAGAGCGGGGCGGCCAGCCGCTGCAGCTGTCGGTGCGCCCGGACGCGGTGCAGCAGGATGGGCAATGGTTCGGACGCATAGGCGCGTTCGTCGGCGCCGCGCCTGAAATGACGCTGGTGCGCCGGGGCTTCCTGGAAGGCCTGCAAAATGGCGCGCAGCGCACCTGGGATCTGTCGGTATTGACCTTGCGCATGATAGGCCGCATGGTCATCGGCGAGGCGTCGCTGAAGAACATCAGCGGCCCGCTGACGATTGCCGACTATGCGGGCAAATCGGCGAACATGGGGTTCACGCAGTACCTCGCTTTCCTCGCGCTGATCAGCGTCAGCCTGGGCGTGCTCAACCTGCTGCCCCTGCCGGTTTTGGACGGTGGGCACCTGATGTATTATCTTTGGGAAGGCGTGACGGGCCGGCAGGTGTCCGAAGCTTGGATGGAAAGATTGCAGCGTCTCGGCGTGGCTGTGCTGCTGATGATGATGTGCATCGCCTTTTTCAACGATATCAACCGGCTTTTGGGCTAACTATTTTTGCCGAATTTGCCAAGCAAGTCGGCGGCAATTCACTCATGAAAAAACACATCAATCGCTTAGGCGCGCGTACCGCTTCGGCCTTGACCGCCATGGTTCTTGCGGCCAACGCTGCCTGGGCACTTGAGCCTTTCAAGGTACAGGATATCCGCGTCGAAGGTCTGCAGCGGGTGGAAGCGGGTACCATTTTTGCGTCCATCCCCTTGCGCGTGGGCGATGATTACAACGACGAAAAAGGCTCGGCCGCGATCCGCGCGCTGTTTGCGCTGGGCCTGTTCAAGGACGTGCGCCTCGAAGCCAATGGCAATGTGCTGACGGTGGTGGTCGAGGAACGTCCGACGATTGCCGACGTCAACTTCGCGGGCACCAAGGAGTTCGACAAGGACACGCTCAAGAAGGCCATGCGCGACGTGGGCCTGGCCGAAGGCCGGCCTTTCGACAGCGCGCTCGCCGACCGCGCCGAGCAGGAGCTCAAGCGCCAGTACATCAACCGCAGCCTGTATGGCGCGGAAGTCGTGACCACCGTGACGCCGATCGAGCGCAACCGCGTCAACCTGACGTTCACGGTGACCGAAGGCGAGCCGGCGAAGATCAACGAGATCCACGTGGTCGGCAACAAGGCGTTCAGCGAATCCACGCTCAAGGGCCTGTTCGACCAGGACACGGGCGGCTGGCTCAGCTGGTACACCAAGTCCGACCGCTATGCGCGCTCCAAGCTCAATGCCGACCTCGAAACGCTGCGCTCGTACTATCTGCAGCGCGGCTACCTCGAGTTCCGCATCGATTCGACCCAGGTCGCGATCTCGCCGGACAAGCAGACGATTTCGCTGACGGTGAACATCCACGAAGGCGAGCGCTATGTGGTCTCGGACGTCAAGCTCGAAGGCAATTACCTCGACCGTGACGACGAGTTCAAGTCCATGGTCAAGATCAAGGCCGGCGAGCCCTACAACGCCGACCAGGTGACCGAAACCACCAAGGCATTTTCCGACCACTTCGGCAACTTCGGTTTTGCGTTCGCACGCGTCGAAGCCGTGCCCGAGATCGACCGCGCCAACAACCGCGTGTCCATCGTGGTCAAGGCCGAGCCCTCGCGCCGCGCCTATGTGCGCCGCATCCAGGTCAGCGGCAACAACCGCACGCGTGACGAAGTGATCCGCCGCGAGTTCCGCCAGTTCGAAGCCTCGTGGTACGACGGCGACAAGATCAAGCTCTCGCGCGACCGCGTCGACCGCCTGGGGTTCTTCACCGAAGTCAACGTCGAGACCCAGGAAGTCGCGGGCTCGCCCGACCAGGTCGACCTGGTGGTGACGGTGGCCGAGAAACCCACGGGTTCGTTGCAATTGGGTGCAGGTTTTTCAAGTGCCGAGAAAATCTCGTTGTCGTTCGGTATCAAGCAGGAAAACGTTTTTGGGTCAGGTAACTATTTGGGTGTTGATGTAAATACCAGTAAATATCGCCGTACCCTGGTGCTGAGCACGACCGATCCTTATTTCACCAAGGAAGGCATCTCGCGCACGCTTGACGTCTACTACCGCACCGACAAGCCTTATGAAGACCAGGGCGGCAACTACGAACTCGTGACCGCGGGTACGGGCGTGCGTTTCGGTGTGCCGTTCAGCGAACTCGATACCGTGTTCTTCGGCGCGGGCCTGGAGCAGACCCGCATCAAGCCGGGCACCAACATTCCTGCGGCCTACCTGGCCTATGGCGACACCTATGGCTATACCAGCACGGCCGTGCCGCTCACCATAGGCTGGTCGCGCGACAGCCGTGACAGCGCGCTCGCCCCCAACGACGGCCGCTACCAGCGCCTCAACACCGACTGGTCGGTGGCGGGCGACGCGCGTTATGTGCGCGCCAACTACCAGATCCAGCAGTACGTGCCGCTGAGCAAGAAGTTCACGCTGGCCTTCAACGGCGAGCTGGGCTGGGGCAAGGGCCTCAACGGCCGTCCGTTCCCGGTATTCAAGAACTTCTACTCGGGCGGCCTGGGTTCGGTGCGTGGCTTCGACCAGGGCACGCTGGGCCCGCGTGACGTGATCGGTTCGTCGCTGGGCGGCCCGAAGAAAGTCACGCTGAACGCCGAATTCATGGCGCCGCTGCCAGGCGCTGGAAATGACAAGACCTTGCGCGTGTTCACTTTTGTTGACGTCGGTAATGTTTTTGGCGACCGCGAGACAGTCGACTTCTCGCAGATGCGGGCTTCGACTGGCATTGGCTTGAGCTGGATTTCCCCGCTGGGGCCATTGCGCTTGGCGTATGCTCATCCCGTGCGCAAATTTGCTGGGGATAAAATCCAGAAACTTCAATTCCAAATCGGAACGTCCTTCTAATGAAATCACTTTCTCGCCAAATCTCTCTGGCCGTGCTGATGGGCACTATGGCTCTGGCTGCGCATGCGCAAGAATTCAAGGCCGGGTTTGTCAATACGGACCGGATCTTCCGTGAAGCCACCACGGCCAAGGCCGCCCAGGCCAAGCTCGAGCAAGAGTTCGCCAAGCGCGAAAAAGACCTCGTAGACGCGGGCAACGCCCTCAAGACGGCTTCGGACAAGTTCGAGCGCGAAGCCCCGACGCTGTCGGAATCGCAGCGCACCGCACGCCAGCGCCAGCTCGTGGACCAGGACCGTGAATTCCAGCGCAAGCGCCGTGAATTCCAGGAAGACCTGAACTCGCGCAAGAACGAAGAACTCTCGCAAGTGCTCGAGCGCGCCAATCGCGTGGTCAAGACGGTTGCCGAAGCGGAAAAGTACGACGTGATCCTGCAGGAAGCGGTCTACATCAATCCCAAGCATGACATCACCGACAAGGTGCTCAAGGCGCTCAACGCTGCCAAGTAATCTGCTGCAGAAGACGTACAGACAGTGAGCTTGTTACTCGGGCAAATTGTGGGTGCGCTGGGGGGGACGCTGGAGTTGGCAGGCAGTGATACGGAAATTTCCCGCATCGCTCCGCTGGACTCCGCAGGCCCGGGAGACTTGAGTTTCCTGAGCAATCCACGCTACCAGCAGCAACTGGCCGCCTCCAAGGCGGCCTGTGTCATTGTGGCGCCCGGCATGCGGGATGCGGCAATGCAACGCGGCGCGTGCATCGTCACGCCCGACCCCTACGTGTATTTCGCGCGCGCGACCCAGCTGTGGAAGCGGCTGCACGAGCGCGCGCTGCCCAGCGGCGTGCATCCGAGCGCGGTGGTCGATCCGCAGGCGCAGATCGACCCGACGGCCTATGTGGGCCCGCTGTGCGTGGTCGAGCGCGGAGCGCGCATCGGTGCGGGCACGGTGCTCAAGTCGCGCGTCACGGTGGGCGAGAACTGCAGCGTGGGTGCACGCTGCCTGCTGCATTCGGGCGTGGTGCTGGGCTCCGATGGCTTCGGCTTTGCGCCCGAGCGCGGAACCTGGGTCAAAATCGAGCAGCTCGGCGCAGTGCGCATCGGCGATGATGTTGAAATTGGCGCCAATACCTGCGTGGACAGGGGTGCGCTTGATGACACTGTGATTGAAAATGGCGTGAAGCTGGATAATCTGGTCCAGATCGGACACAACGTCCATGTCGGACAGCATGTCGCCATGGCCGGGTGCGTGGGCGTGGCGGGCAGCGCGCAGATCGGTGCGCACTGCACCGTCGGCGGCGGCGCGATCGTGCTCGGGCACTTGCAATTGGCCGAAAATGTACATATCTCGGCGGCGACTGTGGTGACGCGTTCTTTGAGCAAACCCGGCGTCTATACAGGAATGTTTCCTGTCGATGAAAACAACAAATGGGAAAAAAATGCTGCCACTTTAAAGCAGCTGCACAGCTTGCGTGAGCGCATCAAGGCGCTTGAGCAGCAGCAGCCGCAGGACAGCAAGATCGGAACGCAATGATGGATATTCACGCAATTCTCAAGCAACTGCCCCACCGCTACCCCTTTTTGCTGGTGGACAAGGTTCTGGAGCTCGAGAGCAACCAACGCATCAAGGCGATCAAGAACGTCACGTTCAACGAGCCTTATTTCCAGGGCCATTTTCCTGGCCGCCCCGTGATGCCCGGCGTGCTCATGCTCGAAGCATTGGCACAGGCCGCGGGCCTGCTGGCGTTCGACGCCATGGGCCAGGTGCCGGACGAGAACAACATCTACTACTTCGTCGGCATCGACGCCGCACGCTTCAAGCGTCCGGTCGAACCCGGTGACCAGCTGGTGCTGGAAATCACCATCGACCGCGTGCGCGGCGGCATCTGGAAGTTCAAGGGCGTGGCCCGCGTGGGCGACGAGGTGGCTTGCGAAGCCGACCTGATGTGCACCATGCGGGCTGTGGGCTGAAGGCGCTGGGTTGGTCGTGAGCCGTATTCACTCTACCGCGCTGGTTGATCCGGCAGCCCAGCTTGACGCATTGGTGACCGTGGGTCCCTATGCGGTGATCGGTCCCGATGTGCGCATAGGCGCCGGCACCACCGTGGGCGCGCATTGCGTCATCGAAGGCCACACGACGATAGGCCGGGAAAACCACATTTTCCAGTTCGCCTCGCTGGGCGCGCAGCCGCAGGACAAGAAGTACGCGGGCGAACCCACGCGGCTGGTCATAGGCGATCGCAATACCATCCGCGAGTTCTGCACCTTCAATACCGGCACCGTCCAGGACCAGGGGCTGACGCAGGTCGGCAGCGACAACTGGATCATGGCCTATGTGCACATTGCGCACGACTGCGTCGTGGGCAACCACACGGTGCTGGCCAACAACGCGACGCTGGCCGGCCATGTCAAGGTCGGTGACCACGCAATTTTGGGTGGCTTGACCGGCGTGCACCAGTTCACCCAGATCGGTGCGCATGTGATGGCCGGCTTTGCCAGCCATATCTCGCAGGACGTGCCGCCATTCATGCTGGTCGACGGCAATCCGCTGTCGGTGCGCGGCTTCAACCTCGAAGGCCTGCGCCGGCGCGGTTTTTCGCCCCAGCGCCTGGCCGCGGTCAAGCAGATGCACAAGCTGCTGTACCGCCAGGGCCTGACGCTCGAGGCCGCACGCCAGGCAATTGCTGAACTGAAGTCGCAAAATCCCGAAGCCGTCGCCGATATCGATGCCGTGAGCGCGTTTATCGCCGGCTCCAAGCGCGGTCTTGCACGCTGAACGGGAGCCTTCAATGACTGCAGCGCGTGTGGCCATGGTGGCCGGTGAAACTTCGGGCGACCTGCTGGCCGGCCTGATTCTCGACGGTCTCAAGACCCAGTGGCCGGGGCTGCAAAGCGCGGGCATTGGTGGCCCGCACATGCGCTCGCGCGGTTTCGAGGCCTGGTGGGACAGCCAGCGCCTGGCCGTGCACGGCTACAACCTCGAAGTCTTCCAGCGCCTGGCCGAGCTGCTGCGCATACGCCGGCAGCTGCGCGATCGGCTGCTGGCCGATCCGCCCAGCGTGTTTGTCGGCGTCGATGCGCCCGACTTCAATCTCGGGCTCGAAGCCGATCTGCGCGCCAAGGGTGTCAAGACCGTGCATTTCGTCTGCCCGTCGATCTGGGCCTGGCGTGCCAACCGCGTGGAGAAGATACGCCGCGCGGCCGACCATGTACTGTGCATTTTTCCGTTCGAGCCCGAGCTGCTCGCGGCCCATGGCATTGCCGCGACCTATGTCGGCCATCCCCTGGCCAGCGTGATTGCGCTCGAGCCCGATCGCCAGGCCGCGCGCCAGCGGCTGGGCCTGGCGCCGGACGCGCTGGTGCTGGCCGTGCTGCCCGGCAGCCGGACTTCCGAAATTCGTTATATCGCGCCCGTGTTCTTCGCGGCCGCAGCGCTGGTCGGCAAGGCGTATCCGGCGGTGGAAATCATCGTTCCGGCCGTGCCTTCGCTGATCGACACCGTGCGCCAGGCGGCGCGCGCCGCCGGCATCGAGGCGCGTATCCGCATTCTGTCGGGCCAGTCGCACGATGCGCTCGCGGCCTGCGACTGCACGCTGATTGCCAGCGGCACGGCCACCCTCGAAGCGGCGCTGTTCAAGCGCCCGATGGTGATCGGCTACCGCATGCAGTCGCTGAGCTGGCGGCTGATGCGCCGCAAGCAGCTCCAGCCCTGGGTCGGCCTGCCCAATATCCTGTGCGGCGAGTTCGTCGTGCCGGAGTTGCTGCAGGACGCGGCCACGCCCGAAGCCCTTGCGGCCGAGGTGCTGCGCTGGCTGCGCGCGCGCGATGATTCTCCTTCAACCATTGAAGCGCTCGAGCAGCGCTTCACAGCGCTGCACCATCTGCTGCGGCGCGATACCGCCCGATTGGCCGCTGATGCAATCCAGAAAGTTGTCTCTTCCACCTGAACAGGTCTGCTTGCCGTGGCATCCGCCCGGCCTGGTAGCGGGGGTGGATGAGGCGGGCCGCGGTCCTCTGGCCGGCCCGGTCGTGGCGGCCGCCGTGATTCTCGATGACCTGAACCCGATCGCGGGCCTGGCCGATTCCAAGAAGCTCACGGCCGCGCGCCGTGAAGCGCTGTTCGACGAAATCCGCGCGAAGGCGCTGTGCTGCTCGATTGCCGAAGCCAGCGTGCAGGAGATCGACGAGCTCAATATCCTGCAGGCCACGATGCTGGCCATGCGCCGCGCGGTGATGGGGCTGCGCCTGAAACCCGTGCTGGTCCTGGTCGACGGCAACCGCATTCCGGTGCTGGACATGCAGGCCGAAGCGATCGTCAAGGGCGACGCCCTGGTCAAGGCGATTTCCGCGGCCTCGATCCTGGCCAAGGTGCACCGCGACCGCTGGTGCGAGCGCCTGCACGAACAGTATCCGGCCTATGGTTTTGCCGGCCACAAGGGCTATGGCACGCCGGCCCACCTGACGGCCTTGCAGGCGCATGGCGCCTGCCCCGAGCACCGGCGCTCGTTCTCGCCTGTCGCCCAGGTGCTGGCCCCCTCTTTTTTCTGAATCGCCATGACTTCACCTGTGACTGCCATCCATTCGCGTGACAACGCCTTCGTCAAGGAACTGCGCAAGCTTTCGCACGACAGCACGGCCTACCGCAAGCAGGGCCGGGTCTGGCTCGAAGGCGACCACCTGTGCCGCGCGGCGCTGGCGCGCGGCCTGCACCCCGAAATAGCGGTGTTCGCCGAATCGTTCTGGCCCCAGGTGCCGGCCGAATGGGCGCAGGCCGCAGGCAAGGTGGTGGTGCTCGCCGACGCGCTGTTTGCCGATATCAGCGGCCTGGAGTCGCCGGCGCGCATGGGCTATCTGCTCGAATGGCTGCCGGGGCAGGCGCCCCAGCCGGGCCTGGCGACCGTGGTGCTCGATCGCGTGCAGGACGCGGGCAATGTGGGCTCCATCCTGCGCAGCGCCGCAGCCTTTGGTTTCCTGCAGGTGGTCGCGCTCAAGGGCACGGCGGCGCTGTGGAGCCAGAAGGTGCTGCGCGCGGGCATGGGCGCGCATTTCGGCCTGCATCTGGTCGAGTCGGTCGAGGTCGATGCGCTTGACGCGCTGCAGGTGCCGCTGATCGTCACCAGCTCGCACCAGGGTGCGCTGATCCAGCATGCCCAGCTGCCCTGGCCCTGCGCCTGGGCCATGGGCCACGAGGGCCAGGGCGTGGGCGCGGCCGTCGAAGCGCGCGCGGCGCTGCAGGT
This sequence comes from Pantoea sp. 18069, assembly GCF_902706035.1. GTDB lineage: Bacteria > Pseudomonadota > Gammaproteobacteria > Burkholderiales > Burkholderiaceae_C > Comamonas. The sequence continues at coordinate 76,598 of NZ_CACSJA010000011.1, forward strand.
GCGCATCGCCCAGCCTGGGGGCGAGGAGTCGCTCAATGTCGCGGCCGCGGCGGCAATCTGTCTGCATGCGAGTGCGCTGGGGGCGGCAGGCTAGGGCCAGCCCTCGGAAAAGATTCACGAGCCTTGGGCAGGCGCACCAAGAACGTGCGCGGCGCGGCCGTATAGGTCTTCTGCGCTCTCGGGTAATCCCGGGCGCAGCCACGAGCCCGTCATGGTGCACGGCTATAATGGGCGGCTTTCAAGCATTCCACATCTACGCCTAGCGCCGCTTCGAGCCTTCCCCCGCAACACAAGCTATAGCCAGACTCACGTCCAGGCTCGCTGGGCGTAACCGTAATTAGAACCGGAGAACCCAGTGCTTTTGTCTCTCAAGGGATCCTTCCCCCCAGCCATCTTGGCGCTCGCAGACGGCACGGTCTTTATCGGCAACTCGATCGGTGCACTCGGCACCACCGTCGGCGAAGTGGTGTTCAACACCGCGATCACCGGCTACCAGGAAATCCTCACCGACCCAAGCTATTGCCAGCAGATCGTGACCCTCACGTATCCGCACATCGGCAACTATGGTGTCAACGCCGAGGACATCGAGGCTGAAAAAGTCCACGCCGCAGGTTTGATCATCAAGGATCTGCCGCTGCTGGCAAGCAACTTCCGCTTGACGCACACCTTGCCCCAGTACCTGGTGCGCGAGAACACCGTCGCCATCGCCAACATCGACACCCGCAAGCTCACGCGCCTGCTGCGCGACAAGGGCGCGCAAAACGGTGCGATCGTGGGCCTGGCCGAGGGCGAAAGCGTGACCCCCGAGCGCATTGCCGCAGCGCTGGCCGCTGCCCAGGCTGCGCCTTCGATGAAGGGCCTGGACCTCGCCAAGGTGGTGTCCACGACCAAGACCTATACCTGGGACCAGACCGAATGGCAACTGGGGCAGGGCTACGGCCAGCAGACGGCGCCGCGTTTTCATGTCGTCGCCTATGACTTCGGCGTCAAGCTCAACATCCTGCGCATGCTCGCCGAGCGCGGCTGCAAGCTCACGGTGGTGCCCGCGCAGACGTCGGCCGCCGAGGTGCTGGCTTTGAATCCCGACGGCGTGTTCCTGTCGAACGGCCCGGGCGACCCGCAGCCCTGCGACTACGCCATCGAGGCGGTCAAGGAACTGATCGAGTCCGGCGTGCCGACCTTCGGCATCTGCCTGGGCCACCAGATCATGGCCCTGGCTTCGGGCGCGACCACGTTCAAGATGGACAACAGCCACCATGGCGCCAACCACCCGGTCAAGGACCTGGACACGGGCCGCGTGAGCATCACGAGCCAGAACCATGGCTTCGCGGTCGACATGGCATCGCTGCCGGCCAACCTGCGCCCCACGCACGTGAGCCTGTTCGACGGCACGCTGCAGGGCCTGGAGCGCACCGACAAGCCCGCGTTCTGCTTCCAGGGTCACCCCGAAGCATCGCCCGGCCCGCACGACATCGCGTACATGTTTGACCGCTTCACGGCATTGATGGCCAAGGCCCAGGAGAATAAATAATGCCAAAGCGCACAGACCTCAAAAGCATTCTGATCATCGGCGCCGGCCCCATTGTCATCGGCCAGGCCTGCGAGTTCGACTACTCGGGCGTGCAGGCCTGCAAGGCGCTGCGCGAAGAGGGTTACAAGGTCATCCTGATCAACAGCAACCCCGCGACGATCATGACCGACCCGGCCACGGCCGACGTCACCTACATCGAGCCCATCACTTGGCAGACGGTCGAGAAGATCATCGCCAAGGAGCGCCCCGACGCCATCCTGCCGACCATGGGTGGCCAGACCGCGCTGAACTGCGCGCTCGACCTGTGGCGCAATGGCGTGCTGGAAAAATACAGCGTCGAGCTGATCGGCGCCACGCCCGAAGCCATCGACAAGGCCGAAGACCGGCTGAAGTTCAAGGACGCGATGACCAAGATCGGTCTGGGTTCGGCGCGCTCGGGCATTGCCCACAGCATGGACGAAGCCTGGACCGTGCAAAAGCAGATGGGCTTTCCCACGGTGATCCGCCCGAGCTTCACGCTCGGTGGCACGGGTGGCGGCATTGCCTACAACCCCGAAGAGTTCGAGACCATCTGCAAGCGCGGCCTCGAAGCTTCGCCGACCAACGAGCTGCTGATCGAAGAGTCGCTGCTCGGCTGGAAAGAGTACGAGATGGAAGTGGTGCGCGACAAGGCGGACAACTGCATCATCATCTGCTCGATCGAGAACCTGGACCCGATGGGCGTGCACACCGGCGACTCGATCACCGTCGCGCCCGCGCAGACGCTGACCGACAAGGAATACCAGATCATGCGCAATGCCTCGCTGGCAGTGCTGCGTGAAATCGGTGTCGACACCGGCGGCTCGAACGTGCAGTTCTCGGTGAACCCTGTCGACGGCCGCATGATCGTCATCGAGATGAACCCGCGCGTGTCGCGCTCGTCGGCGCTCGCTTCCAAGGCCACGGGTTTCCCCATCGCCAAGGTCGCGGCCAAGCTGGCCGTGGGCTATACGCTGGACGAACTCAAGAACGACATCACGGGCGGCGCCACGCCCGCGTCGTTCGAGCCTTCGATCGACTACGTGGTCACCAAGATCCCGCGTTTCGCGTTTGAGAAGTTCCCCACGGCCGACAACCGCCTGACGACGCAGATGAAGTCGGTCGGCGAAGTCATGGCCATAGGCCGCACCTTCCAGGAGTCGTTCCAGAAGGCGCTTCGCGGCCTCGAAGTCGGCGTGGACGGCATGAACGAGAAGACCCAGGACCGCGAGACCCTGGAAAAGGAACTGGGCGAGCCCGGTCCCGACCGTATCTGGTACGTGGGCGATGCGTTTGCCATGGGCCTGTCGGTGGACGAAGTGTTCAACCTGACCAAGATCGACCGCTGGTTCCTGGTGCAGATCGAGCAGATCGTCAAGATCGAACTCGAGCTCGACGAGCTCTACGCCGCCCAGGGCGAAGGCGCGCTGGCCGCGCTGGACGCCGCGACGCTGCGCACGCTCAAGCAAAAGGGCTTCTCGGACCGCCGCCTGGCCAAGCTGCTGCACACCACGGAGCATGTGGTGCGCGCCGCGCGCCATGCGCTCGATGTGCGTCCCGTGTACAAGCGCGTGGACACCTGCGCCGGTGAATTTGCGACCGACACGGCCTACATGTACTCGACGTATGACGAAGAGTGCGAAGCCGCGCCTACCGACAAGAAGAAGATCATGGTGCTCGGCGGCGGTCCCAACCGCATCGGTCAGGGCATCGAGTTCGACTATTGCTGCGTGCATGCCGCGCTCGCCATGCGCGAGGACGGCTATGAAACCATCATGGTCAACTGCAACCCCGAAACCGTGTCCACCGACTACGACACCTCGGACCGCCTGTACTTCGAGTCGCTGACGCTCGAGGACGTGCTCGAGATCGTGGCCGTGGAAAAGCCCATGGGCGTGATCGTGCAGTATGGCGGCCAGACGCCCTTGAAGCTCGCGCTGGGCCTAGAGGAAGCCGGCGTGCCCATCATCGGCACCTCGCCCGACATGATCGACGCCGCCGAAGACCGTGAGCGCTTCCAGAAGATGCTGCACACGCTGGGCCTGCGCCAGCCGCCCAACGCCACCGCGCGTACCGACGCCGAAGCGCTGGAAAAGGCCGCCACGCTGGGCTACCCGCTGGTCGTGCGCCCGAGCTATGTGCTTGGCGGCCGCGCGATGGAAATCGTGCACGAGCAGCGCGACCTCGAGCGCTACATGCGTGAAGCCGTCAAGGTCAGCCATGACTCGCCGGTGCTGCTCGACCACTTCCTGTCCAACGCCATTGAGTGTGACGTGGACTGCATCCGCGACGTCGAAGGCAAGGTGTTCATCGGCGGCGTGATGGAGCACATCGAGCAGGCCGGCGTGCACTCGGGCGACTCCGCGTGCTCGCTGCCGCCTTACTACCTGGCCAAGGACACGATCGAGGAAATCAAGCGCCAGACCGCGGCCATGGCCGAAGGCCTGAACGTGGTGGGCCTGATGAACGTGCAGTTCGCGATCCAGGAGCGTGACGGCAAGGACGTGATCTACGTGCTCGAAGTCAACCCGCGTGCCTCGCGCACCGTGCCTTTCGTCTCCAAGGCCACGGGCATCCAGCTGGCCAAGGTGGCCGCACGCTGCATGGTCGGCCAGACGCTGGCCTCGCAGGGCGTGACCAAGGAAGTGACGCCCCCGTACTTCAGCGTCAAGGAAGCCGTGTTCCCGTTCGTCAAGTTCCCCGGCGTGGACACCATCCTTGGCCCCGAAATGAAGTCGACCGGCGAAGTCATGGGCGTGGGCAAGACCTTCGGCGAAGCCTTCGTCAAGAGCCAGCTGGGCGCGGGCACGCTGCTGCCCCAGTCGGGCCGCGTGTTCCTCACGGTGAAGAACAACGACAAGGCACGCGCCGTGGTCATTGCACGCGAACTGGCTGCCATGGGCTTCGAGCTGGTGGCCACCAAGGGCACGGCCGCGGCGATCGCCGAGGCCGGCATCGCGGTGCAGGTGGTCAACAAGGTCACCGAAGGCCGTCCGCACATCGTCGACATGATCAAGATGGGCGATATCGCCATGGTGATCAACACCGTCGAAGAGCGCCGCAATGCGATTGCCGACTCGCGTGCCATCCGCACCAGCTCGCTGCTGGCGCGCGTGACCACCTTCACGACCATCTTCGGCGCGGAAGCCGCGGTCGAAGGCATGAAGAGCATGAACAACCTGGAGGTCTATTCCGTCCAGGAGTTGCATGCCCAACTGGCCCAGGCTTGAGCGCCAGGCCGGGTTATACCGGGTGAATGCCGCGCCAATCGCGGCATAATGAGCCCATGACCAGAAACCGCCGCGCGGCAACGTGCGGCGGTTTGCTTTTGGGGCGTGCGTTGGCCGCCCCGGGCAATGCAGCCCCGTATCCCGGGCATCCGCTGGTTTTTTTATGAATTGCCGCGCCAGGCGCGGAGCATGCTGAACGTGGAGATTCAACAATGACCACCATTCCCATTACCAAGCGCGGTGCGGAAAAACTCAAGACCGAGCTGCACCGTCTCAAGACCATAGAGCGCCCCAGCGTGATCCAGGCAATCGCCGAGGCCCGCGCCCAGGGCGACCTCAGCGAAAACGCCGAGTACGAAGCCGCCAAGGACCGCCAGGGCTTCATCGAAGGCCGCATCCTCGAAGTCGAGGGCAAGCTGTCGGCCGCGCAGATCATCGACCCCACGGCCGTCGATGCGGGCGGGCGCGTGGTGTTTGGCGCCACCGTCGACCTCGAGGACGAGAACACCGGCGACAGCGTGACCTACCAGATCGTGGGCGAAGATGAAGCCGACCTGAAGCAAGGCCTGATCAATATCTCCAGCCCGATCGCGCGTGCGCTGATCGGCAAGGAAGAGGGCGACACCGCCGAAGTCCAGGCCCCGGGCGGCCTGCGCCGCTACGAAGTGGTGGCCGTGCGCTACCTCTGAGCCGCGCGATGGCGAATTTCGCTTCCCAGCTGCCTGAGCGCCTGCCGGCGCTCGCTGCCGCGCTGTGGTGGGGCGGGCTGAGCGTGGTCGGCTTTATCGCCGTGCCGCTGCTGTTCGCCCACCTGCCGTCGCCGGCCATGGCCGGGCGCATGGCGGCGACGCTGTTCACGGCCCAGACCTGGGTGTCGGTGGCCTGCACGGCCTTGTTGCTGGTGCTGGCCAAGCGCCGCCATGCGCAGGCTGAAGAGCCCTGGGCGCGCGATGTGCTGGTCTGGGTGATCGTCGGCATGCTGCTGGCACTGCTGGTGCAGTTCGGCGTCTCGCCGCGCATCGTGGCGAAGCAGGATCTGAAGCTGTGGCACAGCGTGGGCACATTGATGTATGCCGTGCAATGGCTGTGCGCGTTGCGGGTGTTATGGCGTACCTGCGCTGCGCCGCGTTGAATGCCACGGCGCAGCGCGCCGGAGCGAAAAAAAGGCGGTTCCCAGGAACCGCCTTTTTTGTCTGCCAGGGCGCAGGGCGCCCGGATGGATCACTCGTGCCAGTAGTCCGCGACCCAGGTCGCGGGCTTGATGAAACGAAAACGCCGGTTGCGCCGGCCGGCCAAGGCGTCCGGCGGATTGCATTCGCCGTGGAAGATCACCACGCGCGCGCCTGCGGGCACGAACGGCGGCTTCCAGTAGTTCGTCGGCCAGGACGGAATGCCGTGGTATTTGAAGCTCGGGCACCATTCGGCAGGCCAGTACTGCAGCTTGCCCTGGCGGTGCAGGAAGTCGGACAGATAGGCCTGCTCGTTGCGGAACTGCTTGCGGATTTCCTCGAAGTGGCCGCGGAAGTACGCCAGCACATCGGGGTGCGCGCCCAGTTCCCAGCGGTACACGGACGAATTGCCCGTGATTCGCCAAGGGCGCTTGTAGTCGTGGATGATCAGGAATTCGCCCGGCTGCGTGAAGAACTCGTCGAGCGGGCCGGTGACGACCACGTCCACGTCAAGAAACAGCGCCGTGCCGCGCAGGCCATGCAGGTCGGGCGTGAAGGTGGCGAGCTTGGTCCAGCCGCGCTCGGGCAGGCCCTTGGGCAGGTCCAGCGAGGGAATCGGCAGGCACTCGACTTCGGCGCGAATCCCCTTGCTGTCATCGGTCAGGCAGATGAAGCGAAAATCACCCTGCAGATTGCGCCGCACCATGGCGTAGAGCCGGTTGACGTATTCAGGGCCGTATTTCGTGCCCCACTTCATGCAGATGACATGGCGCTCGCGCGCTGGAATATTCGGAATGGCGGTCATGGGCTGCGCAACAAAAAGACTTTAGTCGCCTTGTTGGCGTTTCTTGACCGATTTTTGCTTTACTTTGGCGCGTTTGATCGTGCCGCCTGCGGTCAGGCGCTGGTTGCCCAGCACGCGCAGCTGCTTGACTTCGGGGCGCTGGCCGCCGCGCGAGCTGAACTTGAGCACCTTGACGTCGCGCGGGCCGGGCATGCGGTCCTCGTCGACGGTCTTTTCCTTTTCGGGAATCGGGCGCCACAGCACCAGCAGCTTGCCGATGTGCTGGATAGGCGCGGCGCTGAGTTCCTCGGCGAGTTGTTGGTAGATCTGGTCGCGTGCGGCGCGATCGTCATTGAAGACGCGGACCTTGATCAGGCCGTGCGCATTGAGCGCCGCGTCGATTTCTTTTTGCACGGCGGGCGTGAGGCCGTCGCCGCCGATCATGACCACGGGGTCGAGATGGTGGGCGTTGGCGCGGTGTTCCCGGCGCTCGGCGGGAGTCAATTGAATTTGGGGCATGGCCCGTATTATCTAGGCAGGACGTAATCAGCATGAAAACCAAGACCAAAAGTAAGAAGGTCAATAAGGCATGGCTCAATGACCATGTCAACGACACCTATGTCAAACTCGCCAAGATCGAGGGGTTCCGTGCCCGCGCGGCCTACAAGCTCAAGGAGATCGACGAGCAGCTGGGGCTGATCCAGCCCGGCGACTTCGTGGTCGATCTGGGCTGCACGCCCGGGGCCTGGAGCCAGTACGTACGCCGCAAGCTCTCGCCCAAGGGTGCGGCGGTGGGCGAGCTCAACGGCCGCATCATCGGCCTGGACCTGCTGCACATGGAGCCCATCGAAGGCGTGCATTTCATCCAGGGCGATTTTCGCGAGGAAGAGGTGCTGGCCCAGCTCGAAGGCCTGCTCGGCGACAGCAAGGTCGATGTGGTGGTGTCGGATATGGCACCAAATTTGTCGGGTAATGACGCGACCGACGCCGCGCGCATCTCGCTGCTGGTCGAATTGGCCGTGGATTTCACCAAGCAGCACATGAAGCCCGAAGGCGCGCTGGTCGTGAAGCTGTTCCACGGCAGCGGCTACAGCGAACTGGTCGAGCTGTTCAAGCAGACCTTCAAGACCGTCAAGCCTATCAAGCCCAAGTCTTCGCGCGTGAAGTCGTCGGAAACCTTTCTGGTGGGCATGGGTCTGAAGTAGACCCTGGCCCGGCACCCTGGGAATACCCTTGAATGTCCATGCGCCCATAGGCAAGATCAAGGGAATTATGGGTATGCCGCCTTGAAGCACCTAAAATGGTCCCCAAATGGGTCATGAAGATTTCATGATCCTTTCTCTGCATTCCATCTGGAGCCCCGCTTGAACAATCAGTGGTTTTCAAAAATTGCCGTGTGGCTGGTCATCGCCATGGTGCTGTTTACGGTGTTCAAACAATTTGACACCCGTACCAGTGCTGCGTCCGGTCACATCGGCTATTCCGAATTTCTGGAAGAAGTTCGCAACAACCGCATCAAGAGTGCGACCATCCAGGAAGGACAGGGCGGCACCGAGATCGTCGCCATCGCGGCGGACGGCAGCCGGCTGCGCACGACGGCCACCTACCTCGACCGCGGTCTGGTGGGCGACCTGATCAACAACGACGTCAAGTTCGACGTCAAGCCCCGCGAAGAAGGATCGCTCCTGATGTCGCTGCTCGTGAGCTGGGGCCCTATGCTGCTGTTGATCGGCGTGTGGGTCTATTTCATGCGCCAGATGCAAGGCGGCGGCAAGGGCGGAGCGTTCAGCTTTGGCAAGAGCAAGGCGCGCATGCTCGACGAGAACAACAACACCGTGACTTTCGCCGACGTCGCAGGCTGCGACGAGGCCAAGGAAGAGGTCAAGGAAGTCGTCGACTTCCTGAAAGACCCGAGCAAGTTCCAGAAGCTCGGCGGCCGCATTCCGCGCGGTCTGCTGCTCGTCGGCCCTCCGGGCACGGGCAAGACCCTGCTCGCCAAGTCGATCGCCGGCGAAGCCAAGGTACCGTTCTTCAGCATTTCGGGCTCCGACTTCGTTGAAATGTTCGTCGGCGTGGGCGCGGCGCGCGTGCGCGACATGTTCGATAACGCCAAGAAAAATGCTCCCTGCATCATCTTCATCGACGAAATCGATGCAGTCGGTCGCCAGCGTGGCGCGGGCGTGGGCGGCGGCAATGACGAGCGTGAGCAGACGCTGAACCAGATGCTGGTCGAGATGGATGGTTTCGAGACCAATGTGGGCGTGATCGTGGTCGCGGCAACGAACCGTCCCGACATTCTCGATGCCGCGCTGCTGCGCCCCGGTCGTTTCGACCGCCAGGTCTACGTGACGCTGCCCGATATCCGTGGCCGCGAGCAGATCCTGAACGTGCACATGCGCAAGATTCCCGTGAGCCAGGACGTGAACCCCGGCATCATCGCGCGCGGCACGCCCGGCATGTCGGGTGCCGATCTGGCCAACCTGTGCAACGAATCCGCCTTGATGGCTGCGCGCCGCAATGCGCGCACCGTCGAGATGCAGGACTTCGAGAAGGCCAAGGACAAGATCATCATGGGCCCCGAGCGCAAGTCCATGGTCATGCCCGAGGAAGAGCGCCGCAACACGGCCTACCACGAAGCCGGCCATGCGCTGATCGGCAAGCTGCTGCCCAAGTGCGACCCCGTGCACAAGGTCACCATCATTCCGCGCGGGCGTGCGCTGGGCGTGACCATGAGCCTGCCCGAGAAGGACCGCTACTCCTTCGACAAGGAGTTCATGCTCAACCAGATCGCGATGCTGTTCGGTGGTCGCATTGCCGAAGAAGTGTTCATGCACCAGATGACCACCGGCGCGAGCAACGACTTCGAGCGCGCGACCCAGATCGCCCGCGACATGGTCACGCGCTACGGCATGACCGAAGCGCTGGGCCCCATGGTCTATGCGGAAAACGAAGGCGAAGTGTTCCTGGGCCGTTCGGTGACCAAGACCAACAACGTCAGCGAACAGACCATGCAGAAGGTCGACGAGGAAGTGCGCCGCATCATCGATGAGCAGTACCACCTGGCCCGCAAGCTGATCGAAGACAACAGCGACAAGATGCATGCGATGGCCAAGGCCATGCTCGAATGGGAAACCATAGACGCCGAGCAGCTCGACGACATCATGGCCGGCCGCGCGCCGCGTCCGCCCAAGGACTGGACGCCACGCACGCCTTCGTCGGGCGGCGACGATGCCAGCGGCGGCACGCCCGCCGTGACGGCGGATGCGCCAGTCGCACCCGCCGTGGATGCCCCGCCCAGCGCGGATGCGGCACCCAACGCCGCCTGACGCCTGGGGCAGCAACAATGACAGCGGGGCCTTCGGGCCCCGCTTTCTTTTGGCTAATCATTTTCAAATTCGGACAATTGACCATGCAGCAATGGCAGACCAGCCGCTTCCTGTTGGACCTTGGGCGCCCGCAGGTGATGGGCATCGTCAACGTGACGCCCGACTCGTTCTCGGACGGCGGGGCGCACGACAGCCTTGCCGGCGCGCTCGCGCACTGCGAGCAACTGCTCAAGGACGGCGCGGACATCCTCGACATCGGCGGTGAATCGACGCGCCCGGGCAGCCCGGCCGTGGGCCTGGCCGACGAACTCGCGCGCGTATTGCCGCTGGTGCGCGAGGCCGTGAAGCTGGGCGTGCCGATCTCGGTGGACACCTACAAGACCGAAGTGATGCAGGCCGTGCTCGACCTGGGCGCGGACATCATCAACGACATCTGGGCGCTGCGCCAGCCGGGCGCGGCCGCGGTGGTGGCGGCGCATGCGCAATGCGGGGTCTGCCTGATGCACATGCACAGCGTGCCGCAGAGCATGCACCGCGAGCACATGCAGGGCGATGCCGTCGTCCAGGTGCGCGATTTCCTTGCCGCCTCGGCGCAGGCGCTCGAAGCACTGGGCGTGGCGCGCCAGCGCATCGTGCTCGACGCCGGCACGGGCTTCGGCAAGACCGTGGCGCAGAATTTCGCGCTGCTCGCGCGCGAGGCGGAGTTGGCCGCGCTGGGTTACCCGCTGCTGGCCGGCTGGTCGCGCAAGGGCTCGCTGGGCCAGGTCACGGGCCTGGAGGTGGGCGAGCGCATGGTTCCCAGTGTCGCCGCGGCCCTGCTGTCGGTCGAGCGCGGCGCGCGCATCGTGCGCGTGCATGACGTGCGCGACACGGTGATGGCGCTCAAGGTATGGCAGGCAATGCACGACAATGCTGCATGGGCCGCTTGAACCGGCTTGAATTCAATAGATTGACAATGAAGGCTTGCAATGGCTCGTGAATATTTCGGCACCGACGGCATCCGTGGCACTGTCGGGCGCACTCCCATCACTCCTGACTTCGTGCTGCGCCTGGCGCATGCGGTGGGGCGCGTGCTGCGCCGCACGCAGCAGCGCCCGACGGTGCTGATCGGCAAGGACACACGGATCTCGGGCTATATGCTGGAAAGCGCGCTCGAGTCGGGCTTCAACTCCGCGGGCGTCGATGTGGTGCTGCTCGGGCCCTTGCCTACGCCGGGCGTGGCCTACCTCACGCGCACCCAGCGCGCGAGCCTGGGCGTGGTGATCAGTGCGAGCCACAACCCCTATCCCGACAACGGCATCAAGTTCTTCAGCGCCCAGGGCAGCAAACTGCCCGACAGCTGGGAAGAAGAGGTCGAGCGCGCATTGAAGGAAGAGCCCGTCTGGGCCGACTCCGCGGCCCTGGGCAAGACCCGGCGCCTCGACGATGCCGCAGGCCGCTACATCGAGTTCTGCAAGAGCACGTTCTCGCACGACCTCACGCTCAAGGGCCTGAAGATCGTGGTCGACGCGGCCCATGGTGCGGCCTACCAGATCGCGCCCAAGGTGTTCCACGAACTCGGCGCCGAAGTCATTGCCATGGGCTGCGCGCCCGATGGCCTGAACATCAACGATGGCGTGGGCGCGACCCATCCCGAAGCGATGGTGCTCGCTGTGCGCGCCAATGGCGCGGATTACGGGATTGCGCTTGACGGCGATGCCGACCGGCTGCTGGTCGTGGACGCCAAGGGGCGGCTTTACAACGGCGATGAGCTGCTGTACCTGCTGGCCGCCGATCGCCTTGCGCGCGGCCAGACCGTGCAGGGTGTGGCCGGTACCCTGATGACCAATCTCGCGGTGGAGTCGGCGCTCAAGGCGCAGGGCGTGGGTTTCGTGCGCGCCAAGGTCGGTGACCGCTATGTGCTCGAAGAACTCGCGCGCAATGGCTGGCTGCTCGGTGGCGAGGGCTCGGGCCATCTGCTGGCGCTCGATTGCCACACCACGGGCGACGGCCTGATCAGCGCCCTGCAGGTATTGCAGGCCTGTGTGCGCAGCGGCAGGACGCTGGCCCAATGGCTTGAAGCCGTGCCGCTGTACCCCCAGGTGCTGATCAACGTACGCCTGGCTCCCCGCCAGGATTGGAAAAACAACGCGTTGCTCGACCAGACGCTGGCTGCCGTGCAGGCCGAGCTCGGCGACACGGGGCGCGTGCTGATCCGCCCGAGCGGCACCGAGCCGCTGCTGCGGGTCATGGTCGAAGCGCGCGACCAGCAGCAGGCAAGCCGCTGCGCGCAACAACTGGCCGACGCGGCCCGCGCAGGGTGAATGGGAGGCACCCCCTGAGCCGCTGACGCAGCTTCCCCCTCTCACCCTTCGGTGGAGGGGGGCGCCCGGCCAGGGACGGCAGCCTTGCTGCGGGGCGGCCCTTGCTCGCTGCGCCAGCGCCGGGCCACGCCAGGTTCCTGAGGCCATGGATCAGCGATTCGAGGATGCAGCGGTGGGCGCTGGCGTTCAGGCGTTGGGCGTGGAGAACACCGGGGCCTGGCGGCTGCGCAGGAATTGCAGCAGGTCTTCGCCAGGGGGCAGGGGGCGGCTGAAGTAGTAGCCCTGGGCTTCGTCGCAGCCCATGTCGCGCAGGAACTGCAGCTGGGCTTCGGTTTCCACGCCTTCGGCCGTGGTCTGCATGCCCAGTGCCTGGGCCATGCGGATGATGGCGCTGACGATCGCGCGATCGTTGCCGTCGTGGTCCAGATCCTGCACGAACGACTGGTCGATCTTGAGCTTGTAGATCTGGAAGCGCTTGAGCTGGCTCAGCGATGAGTAGCCGGTGCCGAAGTCGTCGATCGACAGGCGCACGCCGCGCGAGCGCAGCTGGTCCATGGTCGCGGTGGCGGCGCGGGGGTCGTCCACCGCCACGCCTTCGGTCAATTCGAGTTCCAACGCATCGGGCGGCACGGCGGCGGCGTGCAGGATCTGGCTGACCAGGTCGGGCAGCTGCGGCTGGTGGAACTGGATGGCAGACAGGTTGACCGCGACCTTGAGGTCGGTGAGGCCGGCGTTGCGCCAGGCCTTGAGCTGTTTGACCGCATTGCGCAGCACCCATTCGCCGATCTGCAGGATCTGGCCCGTGTCCTCGGCCACGGGAATGAACTCCGAAGGCGAGATCGGTCCGAGCTTGGGATGGTTCCAGCGCAGCAGGGCTTCTACGCTGTGCACGCGGCCGGTGCGTATGCGCACCTGGGGCTGGTAGTGCAACTGCAGCTCGTCGCGCTCCAGCGCCCGGCGCAGCGCATTCTCGAGCTGCAGCGCGCGCAGCGACTGGGCGCGCATTTCGGGCGTGAAGAAGCGGAAGGTGTTGCGGCCGTCGAGCTTGGCGTGGTACATCGCGACATCGGCCGACTGCGTGAGCGTGTCGAAGTCCATGCCGTCCTGCGGGTACAGCGCGATGCCCATGGACGGCGCCATGGTCAGTTCATGGTGGTCGATCTGGTAGGGCTGGCGCGAGGCTTCGAGCAGCTTGTCGGCGACGCGCGCCGCGCCGTGGGCGTTGGCACCCGGCAGCAGCAAGACGAATTCGTCGCCGCCGATGCGCGAGACCGTGTCCTTTTCGCGCACCACCGAGCGCAGCCGCTTGGCGATCTGCACCAGCAAGGTGTCGCCCACGCGGTGGCCCAGCGAGTCATTGACATGCTTGAAGTGGTCCAGGTCGAGAAAGATCGCGGCCAGCGGCGTGTCGTTGTCACGCGCGAGCTGGATGGCCTGGGCGCTGCGGTCGGCAAGCAGCGTGCGGTTGGGCAGGCCGGTCAGCGGGTCGTAGTGCGCGAGCCAGTAGATGCGGTCCTGGTCGCGCTTGCGGTCGGCCATCTCGCGGTGCAGGTCTTCGACCGTGGCGCTGAGTTCGCGCGTGCGGTCGCGCACCTGCTGCTCGAGCTGCTCGTGCACCTTGGCCAGTGCCGCCTGGGCCTGGGTGCGCTCGGTGATGTCGACCGTGATCCAGATCGTGCCCTGGCTGGGGTCGGTGGCATCGATGAGCTTGCAGCGCACTTCGCAGATCACCGTGCCGCCGTCCTTCTTGCTGAGCATCATTTCGCCCTCGAAGCTCAGGCCCACGGTCAGCTGGCGTGTGAAGCTCTCCTCGAGGCGCTCCCATTCGGCGGCGCTTGCGAACCAGTTGTGCGCGCTGGTGCCGATCAGCTCGCCCGGTCCGTAGCCCAGCATGGTCTCGAAGTGGCCATTGCAGCGCGTGAGGTGACCGCGGCGCATGAAGATGATGCCTACGCTCGCATGGTCGAACAGCAACTGCTTTTCGCGCAGCGCGGTGTTGAGCATGGCCTGGGCCTGGCGCTGTTCGTCGATGTCGTCGAGGGTCCAGATCGAACCTTCCTCGGGCCTGGCGGGGTTGATCAGCCGGCCGGTGACGTCGCCCCAGAAAAGCGCACCATTGTGGCGGCGCAACTGGCATTCGGTGCGAAACGTCAGCCCCTTGGACATGCGCACTCTGGCGAGCTTGCCGAGGCGGTAAAAGGTACGGGTGTCGGGATGGAAGGATGCCCCATGGCGCCCCAGCATATCGCCCGGCGCTGGATGGCCGAAAATCTCGGCGCAGCGTTCGTTGCAGCGTACGATTTCCTGCCTGTGCATGAACGCAATGCCCACGCCGGCGCTGGCCAGAAGGGTGTGCTGCTCGCGCATGATGCGCTCAATTGCGTCGAGTGGGACGGTATTGGAGGACGGCACTGGGAGCGCTCTAGCGAATGGGGTGGGCCCGGTGCGGCAAATGCTGGGGACCCTCTGCACAAATCCCTGCGGCCGTTGGCAGCACGGGATCGGGCGGTCCGCTGCGTTGCTTTTCTTGCCAATAGCCGAGCTATTGGCGGCGAAAAGACGCCTTGCGGCCCATCCCGACCCGCACCACCACCGTCTCGCGAGGTTTGTGCAGAGGATCCCTATCGCTCCACTGGGCAATGGATGTTAATGAAGTGTAGCATTTGATACTTATTTTCCATCTCGCCGGTCCCACCTGCTGGTGGTGCACGGCCCCGCATGCCCACCTCCGTGTGCGGGTTGCTGCATTACGGCGCGTCTGGCGTGGGCGGCCGCAGCCCATACAGCAGACCATGGCGCAGCGATCCCTGGGTGACGCGCATTTCCTCGATTCCGAACAACTCGAACACGGCGTGCATCACGCTCACGCCGCCACCGATCACCGGGCGCAATTCTTCGCGCAGCCCGGCGAGATGCACCGCGCTGCTGTGGCCCTCCTGCTGCAGCCGGGTCTGGAGCCAGCCCAGGCCCTGGCGCGTGATCAGGCCCGGGACACCGGTCTGGGCTGCGAGCACCCTGCTGATCGCCCCCGCTGTGCCGGATGCGCCATATGCCTGCTCCCAGTGGGCCGCAGCGAACGCCTCGGCCTGCGGCTGCAGCACGGCGCGTGCGCTGGCCTGCGCTGCGGCAAACTGCTCGGGCCGCAGGCCGCCGTCGGAAAAATGCCGCAGCGACCAGGCCACGCTGCCTATCTCCACCGAGCGCGTGAGATGCGCAGCCAAACCCTGTCCCAGGCACAGCTCGGTCGAGCGCCCGCCAATGTCGACCACCAGGCGCCGGCGCGACGAGGGCGGCAACAGCCGCGCCACGCCCTGGTAGATGAGGCGGGCTTCTTCCTCGCCGCCGATGACTTCGATGGGCACGCCTAAAATCGCACTGCCGTGCGCGAGAAACAGTGCGCGGTTGGTGGCTTCGCGCAGGGTCTGCGTCGCCACGGCGCGCACGCGCTCGCGCGGCAAGTCGGCGATCAGCGGCGCAAAACGCTGCAGACAGGCCCAGCCGCGCTCCATGGCCTCGCTGCTGAGCTGCCCCTGCGCGTCTAGCGATCCGCCCAGGCGTATGGTTTCCTTGCGACAGGTTTGTGACACAAGGCGCTCGCCAGCGAAATGTCCGATTTCCAGCAGGCAGCTGTTGGAGCCGATATCGATGGCGGCAAGCAGGCTGGCGTTTTGCATGGAGGGAAGACAGAAAAGTCAAAAAAGCGCGCAGCTTAGCATCTTGGCTCGGCTGCGTCCGGCTGCCGTGCCAGCCGAGGGCGCAAGATATTCCGCGCCATGGGTGAATGTCACTGTCATCGCGCTGACACAGAAGCGGTAAATACTGGGCGGCGCCGCGTCTTTCGCACGTTGTAGGATTGTTTGTGACCACTCTGACCTCTACCCACCCGGAGCGCGCTGCCCCTTTGGACGCCGAAGCGACCAGTCTCACATCGCCCGTCGATGACGCTGCCGCGGGCGTCGAGCCGACGCCTGCCGCACAGGACGCTGCGCCGTGCGTTGCACAGGCCGGCGCAGCGCCAGCGCCTGTACCCGCGGTCGACGCCACGCTCAACGGTGTGCTGCTCGATCGGGATCATTGCATCCTGGCGTTCAACGACCGGGTGCTCGATTGGGCGGTACGCGCCGACGTGCCTTTGCTCGAGCGCCTGCGCTACCTGTGCATCGTGTCGTCCAATCTCGATGAGTTCTTCGAGGTCCGGGCCGCGCCGCACATCACGGCCGAGCTCAGCGGTGACGGCCAGGGCGCCTATACCACGGCCTCGTTCCAGGCCTTGATGGAGCAGGCCCACCAACTCGTGGCGCGCCAGTACGAGCTCTACAACAAGGCACTCGTGCCGGCTTTCGAGCGCCAGGGCATACGCATCCTCTCGCATGGCGACCGCTCAAGCGTGCAGCGGCGCTGGGTGCGCGAATATTTCCTGTCCGAAGTCCGGCCCTTGCTGATTCCGCTGGGGCTGGACCCGGCGCATCCGTTTCCCCAGGTCGCGAACAAGGCGCTGAATTTCATTGTCCGCCTCAAGGGGCCGGATGCGTTCGGTCGCACCAACGAGGTGGCGATCGTGAAGGTGCCGCGCGCCTTGCCGCGCTTGATCCGGCTGCCGGCCAAGGTCGCGGGCAAGCAGCGCGTGTTCGTGAGCCTGTCGAGCATCGTGCGCGCCCATCTCAAGGAGCTGTTCCCGGGGCGTGAAGTGGTCGAGTTCTCGCAGTTCCGCGCGACCCGCCATTCCGAACTCGCCGTGGACGAGGAAGATGTCGGCAACCTGCGCATGGCATTGCGCCAGGGGCTGCACCACCGCCACTACGGCCAGGCCGTGCGCCTCGAAGTGTCCGCGGGCTGCTCGCCCTTCCTCGCCGACCTGCTGCTCGCGCAGTTCCACCTGCCGCCGCAGGCCTTGTTCCGCGTGCCTGGCCCGGTCAATCTGGTGCGCCTGGGGCAATTGGTCGATCTGGTCAACGATGCGTCGCTGCTGTTCCCGCCATGGCAGCCTGTGTGGCCGCGGCAGCTGCAGCGTGGCGCGTCGGTGATGGCGCAGTTGCGCCAGCGCGATGTGCTGATCCACCAGCCGTTCGAAAGCTTCGAAGGCGTGCTGGCGCTGCTGCGCGAGGCCGTGAACGACCCGCAGGTGCTGGTGATCAAGCAGACCATTTACCGCACCGGGTCGGACTCGGAACTGATGGACCTGCTGGCCGAGGCCGTGCGCCGCGGCAAGGAAGTCATGGCCGTGGTCGAGCTCAAGGCGCGTTTCGACGAGGAAGCGAACATCAACTGGGCCGAAGCGCTGGAGCTTGTGGGCGCGCAGGTGGTCTATGGCGTGGTCGGTCTCAAGACCCACGCCAAGATGATGCTGATCACGCGGCGCGAAGGCCGGCGCCTGCGCCGCTATGGGCATCTGTCGACGGGCAACTACAACCTGCGCAGCGCCAGGCTCTACACCGACCTCGGCTATATGACGTCGGACCCCACGGTGACCGCCGATATGGACGAAGTGTTCAACCATCTGGCAAGCCACAACCGCCTGCCGCAACTGCAGCGCCTGATCATGGCGCCTTTCCATCTGCACGACCGGATGATTGCCTTCATTGCCCAGACCGGCGAGGCCGCAGCCAAGGGCCAGCCCGCGCGCATCGTCGCGAAGATGAATGCGCTGACCGACGAGGCGCTGATCCATGCGCTGATCGCGGCGGGGCAAAAGGGCGTGCAGATCGATCTGATCGTGCGCGGCGCCTGCATGCTCGCGCCGCAGCGCCCGGGCCTCACGGACAACATCCGCGTGCGCTCGGTGATCGGCCGTTTTCTCGAGCACACCCGGGTGTTCTATTTCCGCCAGGGCGAGAAGGAAGAGCTGTTTCTGTCCAGCGCCGACTGGATGAATCGCAACATGATGCGGCGCATAGAACTGGCCTGGCCGGTGCGCGACGCGGCGCTGCGCCAGCAGATCGTCGACGAGTGCCTCGTGGCCTACCTGCACGATGACCGCGATGCCTGGACGCTGGGCCCGGACGGCACCTACACACGCTCGCCGCGGCCCTTTGATGGCAATGGTGCGCAGAACGCGCTGATGGGGCGCTACGGACCGCCCAATTTAATCACCCCCTGAGCGGCTAACGCCGGATGGCCGGCCGCCCTGCGCGGGCCGCCCTACGCGGGCCGCCCTACGCGGGCCGCCCTACGCGGGTCGCCCTATGCGGGCCACCCTGCGCGGGCCACCCTGCGCGGGCCGCCCTATGCGGGCCACCCTACGCGGGCCGCCCTATGCGGGCCACCGCTTCCCCCTCTCATCCTTCGGTGGAGGGGGGCGCCCGGCTAGGGGCGCCCGGCGAGGGACGGCACCCTCGCTGCGGGGCGGCCCTTGCTTGGTGCCCCTGGGGTGGGAGTGCTATTTGTCAGGCTGGGCATGCATCTCGCGTTTGCCTGCCTCTCGAGGATTGTGGGCAGAGCCCTGTCCAGCGCAGGGCCGAATTTCAACCCAGGTTCAGTTCCAGCTGCCAGTGGGTCTTGAGCCAGGCCTGCTGTTCTTCCTGCAGCAAAAACGCCGACTGGGGATAGTTCTGTGACCAGTCGCTGCTCGCGCTGAGCTTGAAGCGCGGCCCGTCGGCTTCGATCTGCAGGCTTGCGAGCTCCGGCGGGCGCCGCGCATGGCACAGCAGCACGGCCAGGCGCAAGGCCAGCAATGGGTAGACATGCTGTGGCTCGGTGAGCATTTCGGGCTCGAGCTTGCGCAGCTTGCCGCGCTGGCCGCACACCAGTTGGGCCAGCAGGTCGCGCTCGGCCTGGGTAAAGCCCGCGGCCGTGGTGTTCTGCAGTACATAGGCACCGTGGCGGTGGTAGTTGCTGTGCGCGATATGGCTGCCGATCTCATGCAGCAGGGCCGCATGGCTCAGTGGTTTGTAATGCTCTGCAGAGGTCTCCGGGGCCAGTTGTTCGAGCAGGTTGCGCGCGACGCCTGCAACGCGATGTGCCTGGTCGGCATCGACGGAAAACTTCTGCATCAGGCCGTGCACGGCAGCCGTGCGCAGGTCCGTGCACAGCGGGTCCTGCTCGACCAGGGTGTGCAGCACGCCCTGGCGCAACGCCCCTTCGGCCACGCGCAGCGAGCGCAGCTGCAGCAGGTCGAACAGCGCCTGCATGATGCTCACGCCGCCGGCAATCACCGCGCGTCTATCTTCCTTGAGGCCTACGAGCCGGATCTGGTCGGTGGTCTGGGCGCGCACCAGGCTGTCGTGCAGCCATGCGAGCCCTTCGGCGTCGATGATGCCCGGCGTGCGCCCGCTTGCGGCCAGGATGTCGCCTATGGCCGCAGCCGTGCCCGAGGACGCATAGACGGCGTCCCAGTCGCCGCCGTGGATGCTGTCGAGCGCTTCGTCGAGCACCGCGCGCGCGGCCACGGCCGCGAGCGAGAACGCCGAGCGGCTGAGCTCGCCCTGCGGGAAGTAGCGCTGGGACCAGGCCACGCTGCCCAGGCGCAGCGACAGCGCCTGCTGCGCCTCCTGGTGCCGGCCCAGCACCAGCTCGGTCGAGCGCCCGCCGATGTCGATCACCAGCCGGCGTTCGTCGGAGGCCGGCAGCAGGCTGCTCACGCCGCGGTAGATCAGCCGGGCCTCTTCTTCGCCGGCAATGATTTCAATCGGGCAGCCCAGCAGTTCGGCGCCGCGTTGCACAAAGGCTTCGCGGTTGCGCGCCTCGCGCAGCGTCTGCGTTGCGACCGCGCGCACATGGCCGGCGGGAAAGCCCGCCAGGCGCTCGCCGAAGCGCGCCAGGCAGTCCCAGCCGCGCTGCATCGCCTCTTGGGAAAGAAAGCGTTCGGCGTCAAGGCCGCCGCCCTGGCGCACGGTTTCCTTGAGGTACTCCACGCGCTGGAAGTGGTGGTGGGAGAAGTGACCGATCTCGAGCCGGAAGCTGTTGGATCCGAGATCGATGGCGGCGAACAAATGGGCGTGGGGCATGGGCAGGAACCGGTCACGAAACGCAGGGCGTAGAGGGCAATGGGTGGTGCACGCCACGGCGCGCACCACCTCGTGGAGCGCAAGCGTACACCCGGAATATGGCAAGCGCGTGAAATCGATGCAACAGAAATATGGCGGGGCATCGACCTTGCGCCGCGAATGCATTCGCGGTGCTGCGCTGGCGCAGTCGAGTGCTTGGGAACACTCCAGGTTGTTGCTGATTTGCAATAACTATGAAAGGTATTTTTCGATAAATTTAAAGAATGATTAATAATAGAAGTTAGCTATCGGCGATATGAATTACATAGCCATTGATGTGCTTTTGCTTCATGCATCCCGGGGAGGCACTCAGCGCACCAGGTTTTCTTGGCAGCCGGTTCCGAGTCATTGGTTATCGAGGAGAAAATTTATGATGATGAATCTGGAGTTGGTTGATTTCAGGAAAAGCACTGTGGCAATTGCCGTGTCTTGTGTCTTGTGGGGCGCAAGCGGCGGTGCGTTGGCAAATCAACGGGGAAGCGCAGATTTCGCGAAGACTTTGCAGGATGTTGGAGCGAATCTCAAAAAAGCGGGTGTGCCGCCCCGGCCCCAGCCTGCAAATGAAAACGACAACACTCTTGCCGGCGAGTTGAGGAAGGCCGCGGCGCGGCGCCAACAAGCGACTGCGGTGCCCCTCCCGCCCCAGCCTGCTGCTCAGCTACCCGTGTTTGTGTTGCCAGAGGCGCTGCAAAAAAGGCTTCAGCATCTCGTGCAGGCGCAAGTAAACACGCACTCCGATGGATCGGACGACGACGGATGGGGCTCTACGCCGGCGCAAATCGAGTCGAGCAAGAGGCCGTTGATGCATGCCGTGCAGCCGCAGGCAGGGCAGGATAGGGCGCAAAGGCCAGCCCCGCAGGAGCAAATGCAGCCACAGGCTCGGCAGGGATGGGTGACGCAGCCGGCCCAGAAGGCTGAAGCGGTGGATTTTCTTACGGCGATGGCCAGGAGACGCGCTGTTATCGAGGACGAGGAGGACGCTCCCGAAGCGGAAAAACAGCCGCCCATGCAATCGCGGGAAGACCGGCAGAAGGCGCAGCAGGTGCTGGCCAACCTGCTCGAGAGGGGGCCGAGCCGGGACATGGCGAAACCTCCTGCCGCACCCCCTATCGCTCCTGAAGTGCAAGAGGGTTCCCTGACCGTGCCGCAGCCAGGCACGACCGCCGCGGCGCCTGAGCTTCAAGCGCCGCCGTCCGCAGCGCGACCCCTGGTGATGCAGCCGTCTCCAGCCCCTGTTGTGAGCGGGCCGCCTGCCGATATCGATGCTGCAATGCCGGTGCAGGCATTGCCCAAGCCGTGGCCATTGCCGCCGCACGCGGCTGCATTGCCGCAGGATTTGATGCCGTCGGCGATGCCGCTGGCGGCGGATGCCGATGGCGCGGAGATTCCGGCGCCGGCTGCTGCTCCCGCTCCCCTGCCTAAGCCGGCCCCAGCCGTGCTGACTCTGGTCCCGCAGCCGGAGGCGATGCTGCCCGAGCTGCCCCCGATTGCGGCCGCTGCGCCACGGCGGCCCGCAGCCACAGCGGTGGCACCTTCGGTTCCCGAGCCTTCAGCGCCAGCGGCACAGCGCAAACGCCCCGCCGACCTGACCATTGATACCGACACGCGCTACGAGTTCGACGGCAAGATGGGACGTGCGCCCAAGCTCATCAAGCGCGGCGTTGGCACCCTGGTGCTGAACCATGCTGGCGAGATGCGCAACGGCGTGCATCTCAAGCAGGGCCGCATTGAGCTGGGCCATGCGCAGGGCCTGGGCGAAGGCAGCCTGCTCATGGACGATGGCAGCGCCATCGACCTGGCGCTGGACGGCATGACCGTGGCCAACGATCTCCATATGACAGGCAGCGACGATCCGGAAATCAATACGGGCAGCAACCACCAGGTCTGGGCGGGTGCGATCAGCGGCGCCGGTTTTCTGAGCAAGCAGGGCGCTGGCAGCTTGACCTTGACCAGCGCCGCCAACAACTACACCGGTGCGACCGACGTCGCCCAGGGTACGCTGCAGGCCGGGGCGACCAACACTTTCAGCGCGGCCTCGGTCCACAGTGTTGCGACGGATGCGGCCTTGAGTCTTGCAGGCTTTGATCAGACGATTGCCGGCCTGAACAACCGCGGCATGGTGCAGTTCAGCGCTGCATCGGCAGCGCCTGGTACGGTGTTGACGGTCACCGGCCCGTATGTGGGCCATGGCGGTGAACTGGCCGTCGCGGCCAATGCCAGTGCAAGTGACCGCCTGCTGCTCAGCGGCGCTGCTGCCGTCGCCAGCGGAAACACCACCGTGCGTGTCACCAATGTCGGTGATCTCGGTGAGAAAACCACGGATGCCGGCATTGCAATCATCGCCACCGAGAACGGCGCGCGCCTTGAGCCCGGGGCTTTTGCGCTTGCAGGTGGCCATGTGGATGCGGGCGCTTACGAATACCGCCTGCATCAGACAGACGAGGGTGCGAGTCTGCAGTCGTCCTATCGCGCGGAAGTGCCGCTGATCTCGGCGCTGCCAGCCCAGCTGCGCCAGGCCGACATGGGCATGCTGGGTGACATGCACCAGCGCCTGGGCGACGCGCCGAGCGGCGCCGGCAATGACCGCCGGGCCTGGGGGCGCATGCTGCGCACCGACCCCGGAATCCGCCAGCAGGGCAGCGTGAACCCGCAAAGCAGTGGCCATCTGACGGGTTTCCAGACCGGGCTGGACCTGTATGCCGCCAAGAACGTCCATGCCGGTTTCTATCTGGGCCAGCTCAAGGGCGATACGGGGGTCAAGGGCCTTGCCAGCGGCGTTGCGGACAAATACGTGGGGTTCAACCGCCTGCAGGGCCGTTACCTGGGCCTGTATGCGAGCTGGCTGGGCGATGGCGGCCTCTATGCCGACACGGTGCTGCAGTGGGCCGACTACCGCAACCATTTGCATACGCAGGAAAGCCATGCCGCGACCAAGGGCCGCAGCCGGCTCGCGTCGCTGGAAACAGGCCGGCCCTTTGCCATCGACAGCCGGTGGCAGATCGAGCCCCAGGCCCAGCTCGTGTACCGCCGGATCAGTCTGCATGACACGGCCTTGAGCCACGCGACGGTGCAGCACAAGACCCCCAGCGACTGGACGCTGCGCCTGGGCGCGCGCCTCAAGGGCAGTTTCACGACCCGCGCCGGCGTGCTCCAGCCCTATGGCAGTGTCAATGTCTACCGGTCCAGCAGCACGAGCGATGTCGCCCGCTTTGTGGTTCCCGCGGCCACCACCGACATCCACACCCGGGGCGGCCACACCAGCACGGCGCTGGCCGCAGGTGCGACCTTGCAACTCAACCAGCGCACCAGCTTTTATGGCGAGCTGAGCCGGCATTGGGCCAACGGCGGGCAGGCACGCGTCAAAAGCGGGGTGCAGGCCACCGCGGGCGTGAAGCTGCACTGGTGACAGGGTTTGCACGCCGCCAGGCTATGTCATAAGAGGCACAACAACTTGTCACGAGGCCGTCATAAAAGGTTTCTAAAGTCACGGACATCACAGTTTTTTCCAACCTGAGAGGTGCGTTCATGAAGTGGTCCGTGATTCAAATTCTGGCGGCTGGTGTTGTAGCTGGCTCCGGCGTGGGCAGTGCCTGGGCGCAACAGGAAGCCACCGGTGCAGGCGCGAGCTTCCCCGCACCGCTGTATTCCAAGTGGGCGGCCGACTACAACAAGGCCACGGGCGTCAAGATCAACTACCAGTCGGTAGGATCGAGCGCCGGTCTCAAGCAGATCGAAGCCAAGACCGTTGACTTCGGCGCTTCGGATGAGCCGCTGAAAGACGACGAACTGGCCAAGAAGGGCCTGGTGCAGTTCCCCACCGTGATCGGCGGCATCATCCCCGTGGTCAACATCGCCGGCGTCAAGCCCGGCGAGCTCAAGCTCACCGGCAAGGTGCTGGGCGACATCTACCTGGGCAAGATCAGCAAGTGGAACGATGCCGCCATCGTCGCGCTCAACCCCGGCGTGAAGCTGCCTGACGCGACCATCGCTCCCGTGCGCCGCGCCGACGGCTCGGGCACGACCTTTGGCTTCACCAACTACCTGAGCGCAGTGAACGCCGAGTGGAAGGAAAAAGTCGGTGAAGGCAAGGCGGTGAACTGGCCCACGGGCGCGGGTGGCAAGGGCAATGAAGGCGTCGCCGCTTTCGTCGGCCGCCTGCCCAACTCCATCGGCTACGTCGAGTACGCCTATGTGAAGCAGAACAAGATGACCTACGCGCTGCTGCAAAACCGCGAAGGCAACTTTGTCTCGCCTGACGAAGTGTCGTTCAAGGCCGCCGCCGCCGGTGCCGACTGGACCAAGAGCTTCTACCAGATCCTGGGCAACCAGCCTGGCAAGGATGCATGGCCCATCACTTCGGCCACCTTCATCGTGATGCACAAGGCGCAGGACAAGCCCGCGCAGGCCGCGGCCTCGCTGAAGTTCTTCGAGTGGGCCTACAAGTCGGGCGACGGCACGGCCAGCGGCCTGGACTATGTGCCCATGCCCGAAGAAGTGAAGAAGGTGATCTACAAGGCCTGGGCCGACATCAAGGACTCTTCCGGTAACGCCATCGCTGTAAAGTAAGCGTACCCATGGCGGTGCACCCTGGGTGCACCGCCTTTTCGGTGCTTGTGTGATGAACCTATTTTGAAGAGGCGCTCAGCGTGTCCACTCCATCGACTGCCCGTGCCATGCCTGCGTCTGCAAAGACGCCAGCCACGCCACGCGGCCCAACACCCCGTCGTCTGAACGCCCTGTCCGGCGTCTGGGCCGACCGTGGCTTTGCCTGGCTCGCCCGCGCCGCGGCCGTGCTGACCCTGGGTCTGCTCGCTGCCATTCTGGGCTCGCTGCTGATAGGCGCCTGGCCCGCAATCCATGAATACGGCCTGGGATTCCTCACCAGCAGCGTCTGGGATCCCGTGCAGAACCAGTACGGCGGACTGGTGATGATCTACGGCACGCTTGCCACCTCGATCATCGCGCTGGTGATCGCCGTGCCCGTGAGCTTCGGCATCGCCCTGTTCCTGACCGAACTGTCCCCGGCCTGGCTCAAGCGCCCGCTGGGAACGGCCATCGAACTGCTGGCCGCCGTGCCGTCCATCGTCTACGGCATGTGGGGGCTGATGGTCTTCGGTCCCGTGCTCGCCACCTACGTGCAGATACCGCTGCAGTCGCTGTTTGCGGGCATTCCCTATCTTCAAGCCTTCGTCTCCGGCCCGCCCGTGGGCATCGGCATTCTGTCGGCCGGCATCATCCTGGCCATCATGGTCATTCCGTTCATTGCTTCGGTGATGCGCGACGTGTTCGAAGTCACGCCGGCGCTGCTCAAGGAATCGGCCTACGGTCTGGGTGCGACCACCTGGGAAGTGGTCTGGAAAGTCGTGCTGCCCTACACCAAGACCGGCGTGCTCGGCGGCGTGATGCTGGGACTGGGACGCGCGCTTGGTGAAACCATGGCCGTCACTTTCGTGATCGGCAACATGAACCAGCTCAACTCGCTGTCGATTTTCGAAGCCGCCAACAGCATCACGTCGGCGCTGGCCAACGAGTTCGCCGAAGCCGGCGAAGGCCTGCACCAGGCCTCGCTGATCTATCTGGGCCTGATCCTGTTCTTCATCACCTTCGTGGTGCTGTCGCTGTCCAAGGTGCTGCTGTCCCGCCTGCAGAAGAATGAAGGAGCGCGCTCATGAACCCGAGCCCTGTGAACGGCACGGCCCACCGGGTCCTGCAGGCGGCCGAGCTGGCCGCCCAGCGCCAGGCGCGCTATGCATCGCGCAAGCGCGTCAACCAGGTCGCGCTGACGCTGGCGCTGGCCGCTATGGCCTTCGGCCTGTTCTGGCTGGTCTGGATTCTGTGGGAGACCATACGCCTGGGCCTGGGCGGCCTGAGCCTGATGCTCTTCACCGACATGACGCCGCCGCCGAACGAGGCCGGCGGCCTGGCCAACGCGATCTTCGGCTCGCTGGTCATGGTGACCATGGCGACGCTGATCGGCACGCCTATCGGCATCCTGGCCGGCGTGTATCTTGCCGAGTACGAGCAGCGCGGCTGGCTCGCGCGCACCACGCGCTTCGTCAACGACATCCTGCTGTCGGCGCCGAGCATCGTCATCGGCCTGTTCGTCTACGCCGTGGTCGTGGCCCAACTCAAGAGCTTCTCCGGTTTTGCCGGTGTGGTGGCGCTGGCGCTGATCGTGATTCCGGTCGTGATCCGCACCACCGAGAACATGCTGATGCTGGTGCCGTCCAGCCTGCGCGAAGCGGCCTATGCGCTGGGCACGCCCAAGTGGAAAGTCATCATGATGGTCACGCTGCGCGCGGCGCGCGCCGGCGTGATCACCGGCGTGCTGCTGGCCGTGGCGCGTATCGCGGGGGAGACCGCGCCGCTGCTGTTCACCGCGCTGAACAACCAGTTCTGGAATGCCGACCTGAGCAAGCCCATGGCGAGCCTGCCGGTGACCATCTTCAAGTTTGCAATGAGCCCGTACGAGAACTGGCAGCAGCTGGCCTGGGCCGGCGTCTTCCTGATCACCGTGGCCGTGCTGGGTCTCAATATCCTGGCGCGTGTGCTCACACGCCAAAAATAAGGCAAGGTAACTTCCCATGTCGACCACTCTTTCTCCCATTCCCTCCCTGTCGTCCAAGCTGACGGTGCGCAACCTCAACTTCTATTACGGCAAGTTCCACGCGCTCAAGGGCATCAACCTGGACATTCCGGAAAAGAAGGTCACGGCGTTCATCGGTCCGTCGGGCTGCGGCAAGTCGACACTGCTGCGTACTTTCAACCGCATGTTCGAGCTCTATCCCGACCAGCGCGCCCAGGGCGAGATCCTGCTCGATGGCGACAATCTGCTGACCAGCAAGCAGGACGTGGCGCTGGTCCGCGCCAAGATCGGCATGGTTTTCCAGAAACCCACACCGTTCCCGATGTCGATCTACGACAACATCGCCTTTGGCGTCAAACTGTTCGAACGCCTGAGCGCCACCGACATGGACGACCGCGTCGAATGGGCGCTGCGCAAGGCGGCGCTGTGGAATGAAGTCAAGGACAAGCTGCAGCAAAGCGGCTCGGGCCTGTCGGGCGGCCAGCAGCAGCGCCTGTGCATCGCGCGCGGCATTGCGATCAAGCCCGAAGTGCTGCTGCTCGACGAACCGTGCTCGGCGCTGGACCCGATCTCGACGGCCAAGATCGAAGAGCTGATCGCCGAGCTCAAGAACGACTACACGGTGGTGATCGTCACGCACAACATGCAGCAGGCGGCGCGCTGCAGCGATTACACCGCCTACATGTACCTGGGCGACTTGATGGAGTTCGGCGAAACCGAGCAGATGTTCTTCAAGCCCCAGCGCAAGGAAACCGAAGATTACATCACTGGCCGTTTCGGCTGAGGAGACAGGCAACATGAACGAAAAACACCTCTCGTCCCAGTTCGACGCCGAGCTCAACCGTATCTCCACGCGCGTCATGGAGCTCGGTGGCATGGTCGAATCGCAGATCCGCCTGGCCATCTATTCGCTCGCGGAGTTCAGCGTCGAAGCCGCCGACCAGGTGGACGAGGCCGAGAAGCAGATCAATGCGATGGAAGTCGAGATCGACCACGAGCTGTCGTCTATCATCGCCCGGCGCCAGCCGACGGCGCGCGACCTGCGCCTGCTGATCGCGTTCTCCAAGGCCACGGCCAACCTCGAGCGCATGGGCGACGAGGCGCACAAGATGTCGCGCATGGTGCGCTCCATCGTCAGCAGCGGCTCGGCGCGGGTCCTGCCCTCGAACGAGCTGCGCATCGCCGCCGACCTGGCTTCGGGCCTGCTGCGCAAGACGCTGGACGCGCTCGCGCGCCTGGACACCAAGGCTGCGGTCGCGATCCTCAAGGAAGACGATCTGATCGACCAGGAGTTCGACGGCTTCGTGCGCAAGCTCATCACCTACATGATGGAAGACCCGCGCACCATCTCGGCCAGCCTGGACCTGCTGTTCCTGGCCAAGGCCATCGAGCGCATCGGCGACCACTCGAAGAACCTGGCGGAACTGATCATTTATCTGGTGGAAGGCAAGGATGTGCGCCACCAGACCATGGCCGCCATCGAATCGGCCGTGCTCTAAGCCAGAAAGACGACAGGGATGAAAAAACTGCCCTTGGTCCTCATCGTCGAGGACGAGCCCGCGATTGCCGAGCTGATTGCGGTCAATTTGCGGCACAACGGATTCCAACCCATCTGGGCTGAAGACGGGATTTCGGCGCAGCGCGAGCTCGACGCCGTGCTGCCCGATGTGATCCTGCTCGACTGGATGCTGCCGGGCACGAGCGGGCTGGCGCTGGCGCGCAAGTGGCGCGCCGACGCGCGCACCAAGCCCGTGCCCATCCTGATGCTCACGGCCCGGGGCGACGAGCCCGACAAGGTCGCGGGCCTGGACGCGGGTGCCGACGATTACATCACCAAGCCGTTTTCCACCCAGGAGCTGCTCGCGCGCATCCGCGCGGTGCTGCGCCGGCGCGCGCCCGAGCAGCTGCAGGACCAGGTCAGCGCGGGCGCGCTGGTGCTCGACGCCGCGGCCCACCGCGTGAGCTACAGCGGCGAGCCGCTCAAGCTCGGGCCTACCGAGTTCAAGCTGCTGCACTATTTCATGAAGCACCCGGAGCGCGTGCACAGCCGTTCGCAACTGCTCGACAAGGTCTGGGGCGACCATGTGTTCATCGAGGAGCGCACGGTCGACGTGCATGTCAAGCGCCTGCGCGAAGCGCTGGGCGAGGCCAGCGGCCTCGTCGAGACGGTGCGTGGCGCGGGTTACCGGCTGAGTGTGCCGGCCATGAACTCAAGCACCTCCTGAACCGGGGCAGGTCGGTCTCGGTGGGCATCCTGGAGCGCTGAGAACCGGCATATGGCGCATGGCATGCGCCGTGGGCGCGCCGCCGGACCTTCCGGGCGGCGCAGCAAAAGGCGAAAAATATGGTCTGGCGTAGTTTCTGGTTCTTTGGGATGCAACTGCTGGGGGGTGCGGCGGGCTGGTGGCTGGGCGACCTGCCCGGCGCGCTCATCGGCGTGCTGCTGGGCGGCTGGCTGTGGCTGGCGCAGGACAGCTGGAGCGCATCCCGGCTGCTGTCGTGGCTGCGCAGCTCGGAGCTCGCGAATGCGCCCGCGCAGCGCGGGCTCTGGGGCGAAATCGGCGAACGCGCGCGCCGCTGGCTGCGGCTGCAAAGCCAGCAGACCCAGGCCAGCGACGAGCGCCTGCATGACATCCTGTCGGCGCTGCAGGCCAGCCCCAACGGCGTGGTGCTGCTCGATGAGCAGAGCCGGATCGAGTGGTGCAACCAGATTTCCTACGCACAGTTCGGCTTCGACGCGGCACGCGACCGGATGCAGAACATCGGCAACCTGGTGCGCGACCCGTCCTTCAGCCACTATCTGAGCGCGCAGGACTTTTCCCGCGATCTGATACTGCAAGGGCGTGACAGCATGCCCGGGCGGCCGGTGCGCCTGTCGGTGCAGATCTTTCCCTATGGCGATGGCCGGCGCCTGCTGCTGGCGCGTGACGTCACGGCGCAGGAGCAGGCCGAAGCCATGCGCCGCGATTTCGTCGCCAATGTCTCGCACGAAATCCGCACGCCGCTCACGGTGCTGGTCGGCTTCGTCGAAACGCTGCAGACCCTGCAGTTGCCGGACGACGAGCGGGCGCGCTATCTGGCGCTGATGGCCCAGCAGTCGGCGCGCATGCAGCATCTGGTCGAGGATCTGCTGGCGCTGTCGCGCCTCGAAGGCAGTCCCTTGCCGGGGCTCACGCAGTGGACGCCCGTGGGCCTGTTGCTGCGCCAGTGCGAAGACGAGGCGCGCGGGCTGTCGGTCGCGTTGACCCGGTCCCAGAACCGGCCCCATCTGATTGAATTTCCGGATTCGCCTGCGGGCGCGGAGCTCGGCGAGATCGCGGGCGCGGCCACCGAGCTGCAAAGCGCGTTCTCCAACCTGCTCGCGAATGCGCTGCGCTACACGCCGGCCGGTGGCCGCGTGACCGTGCGCTGGCAGCCGCATGCCGACGGCAGCGCGACTTTCTCGGTGCAGGACGCGGGCCCGGGCATAGACCCCGTGCACCTGACGCGGCTGACCGAGCGCTTCTACCGCGTGGACCGCAGCCGTTCGCGCGATACCGGCGGCACCGGCCTGGGCCTGGCCATCGTCAAGCATGTGCTGCAGCGCCATGGCGCGACGCTCGCCGTGCGCAGCACCGTGGGCAGCGGCTCGGTGTTCTCCGTCACCTTTCCCGCGCAGCGCCTGCGCCAGGCGCCGGCGCTGGGCGCTGCCGACGCGGCTTCATGAAGCCGGCTGCGCGCCGTGCCTGCGCAGCGTGTGCCACAGCAGGCCGCTGAAGGCAAGGGCGGTGATGCCCAGGGCCAGCGCGCTCATCGCCCAGAACGGCGCGGGCGTGGGCCTGCCGCTCCAGGGGCCGACGCCGCCATAGGCGAGCCAGTAGCCGCCGGCCAGGCCGCCGCCCCACAGCAGTACGCAATAGGTCAGCAGCGGCGCGACCGTGATGCGGTAGCAGCGCAGCACGAAGATGCAGAAGGTCTGTACCGCATCGGCCGCATGGTAGGCGCCGACCCACAGCAGCAGCGAGGCCGCAAGGGCCGCGACCTGGGCGTCGCTGGTGTAGATGGCCGCAAGCAGATGGCGGCTGATCAGCAGCAGCGCGGTCAGCACCAGGCCCATCAGCGCGGCCAGGCGCAGGCCCAGCACGACCAGCTGCCGGGCGCGCACTTCGTCGCCGGCGCCACGCCACCAGCTCACGCGTGCGCTGGTCGCAATCGCCAGCGACAGCGGCACCATGTAGCAGACCGCAGCCAGGTTGGCTGCGATCTGGTGGCTGGCCGCTGCCAGATTGCCCTGGCGTGCGACAAACAGCGCGACCAGCGTGAACGACGTCACTTCGACCAGGATGGCCATGCCCGCGGGCAGGCCCAGGCGCAGGAACTGGCCGAGCTGGGTCCAGTCCGGACGCTCCATGCGCCGCCACAGCAGCAGCGGCGCGTACAGTGATTGCGTGCGCACCAGCCACAGGCCCAGGCCCAGCAAGGTGTAATTGACAACGAGCGTGGCCCAGGCGCAGCCGGCCACGCCCAGCGCGGGCAGGCCCGCGCCGCCGAAAGTGAACCAGATCGACAGCGGCAGCTTGAGCGCCAGCGCGCCGACCTGCAGCCAGGTCACGAGCTGCGGCCGGCCCAGCGACTGGTTGAGCGTGCTGTAGATGCGAAACAGCATTGCCGGCGGCAGGCCCCAGGCGAGGATGCTCAGGTAATTGCGCACATCGGCCTTGAGGGCCTCGGGCACGTCGGTCCAGCGCAGTATCGCGTCGGGCGACAGCAGCACGGTCATGCCGAGCACGCAGATGCCCAGGCACAGGTACAGCGACTGGCGCAGCGAGCGGCCCATGGCCGGCAGCCGGCCCGCGCCGCGCTGCTCGGACCACAGCGGCAGCAGCGCCTGCAAGATGCCCATCAGCGAGATGTAGACGCTCACGAACACCGCCGAGCCTACCGACAGCGCGGCCAGGGCCGCGGGCGAGTAGCGGCCCGCGACAATCGTGTCGGTCACGCCGAAAGCCATGATGGCCAGCTGGCCCGCGAGCACGGTGAGTGCGTGGCGGGCAATGGTCGAGAGCTCGGACCTCATCGGCCAGTGCGCTTGCGCAGCAGCAGCAACTGGTCGTTCTTGACCGTGGGCCGGGCAATGCGCGCCACGGGCTGCCAGTCGCGCTGCAGCGCGCGATCCTGCGTCGCGTCCCACATCTGCGCATCGGCGACCAGCCAGTCGCAGGGGCGGCGGTTTTCGCTGGTGGTCGAAATCTGCGTGGTCGCGACCTGGCCATGGAATTCCAGGCCGGTCAGCTGGGCGCGGCTGAGCCCGTAGGTGGCCACGCACTGCGGCGCGGGGCTGCCGATGGCGGCCATGACCTGCTGGACCTGCGGCGCATAGCTGCGCGCGTAGTCGAGCATGGGCAGCCACAGCGTCATCAGCAGCAGCCAGCCCAGCGTCGCGCCGCCGGCCGGCAGCACCAGCGTTTTCCAGATGGCCGCGCGGTTGCGCGAGGTGCGCCAGACCACGAGCGCGCACCAGGCCACGGTGGCGGTGAGCGCGACGATGAAGGCCAGCAGCGAGAACTCGGGCACGAAGCCCGGCGCGAGCTTGGCGACGTTCGCGGCCGGCTTGGCGGGCACGCCGGTCTGCAGCGAAATCCAGATCACCCAGATGGTGATTGCCGAGACACTGAAGAAGATCAGCGTGAACCAGTCGATCAGCGCGCCTATGCTGCGGCGCAGCGTCGGCAGCGCGAACGCGGCGAGCGTGGCGATCGCGGGCAGCCCGGGCAGCAGCGCGCGGTCCGCGGGCTGGGTGAACAGCGCGGCGACGAAGGCCAGCCCGGCAAACCAGATCGGCAGCACCAGATGGCGGTGGCGCATGGGGTGGGCAATCTGCTTGCGCCAGCGCCACAGCGTCCACAGCGCCAACGGCCAGGCGGGCCAGCTGAACCATGCGAGCAGGCGCAGCAGGCTCGCCCATTCGGGGCTGCCGAGGGGTGGCAGCGCGATGCGCCACTGCCACAGATCGAGCGCCGTGGCGAGCCAGGCGGCAAGCACGGTGCTCGCGAGCCAGGCCAGGCCCCAGCCACGCGAGGCGCAAGTGGCTTCGGCCGGGGGCGAAAGCCAGGCCAGGGCCGCGCAGCCCAGGCCCATCATGATCGCCATGGTCGGGGCGCCGCTGAGCACCAGCCCGGCCATGCCCAGCAGCATTGCCGCGCCAGGCGCTGCACGGCGGTAGGGCATGGCCGCGGCCGCGAAGAACACCAGCGTGGTGCAGCTGAGCTGGGTCACGTAGCTCGTGGTCTCGTGCGACAGCTGGGCCAGGCCCAGGCAGGCGATCAGCGCCAGCAGGCCGCCGTCGGCCATGGCGCGCGCATAGTCGATGGGGTTGGCTTCACCGCCGAACGCAAACGCCACGGGCTGGGCTCCGGGGCTGCGTGCGAGGCTGTATACGCCCCACCAGGTCGCGGCCATGGCCACCAGCAGCAGCAGCATGAAAGGCAGGCGCACGGCCATTTCCGCGGGCATCGCGGCCGGCGCGAGCTGCAGCGCCCAGGCGCCCAGCCAGTAGGGCAGCAGGCCATCGGTCTGCGGCGCCATGCCGGCGAGCAGGGGATCCATCCATTCGGTACGGCCCTCGAACAGCGCGAGCATGTAGCCGAAGGCCGTGATGTCGGCGTTCTTCCAGGGCGCGCGCCCGACGAAGCCCGGCACCACATAGGCCAGGCACAGCAGGAGCAGCGCCCAGCGCGGCAGGGTGCGCACGGCCTGTTGTGAAACGATGGCGGGGGTAGGTTGGTTCACGCGGCGTAAGAACGACAAGAAAGACCGCAAGAATACGCGAACCCGGTGCGTTCAGAGGTGGGCGGGGGAGTATGAGCCACTTTTGTGGATGTGATCTTTCCCGCCGGCGTGCAATGCCTCGAGATATGTGCGCACTTGTCGTGCGCAGCATGCAGCCACTGAGCGTGTCGATACGGCAGGCGGCCTGCGGCGTGCATCTAAGAACGTGTTCATGATTTCAACGCGTCGCGTTGGGACGCAATCGGGATGAGTTCGAAGCGCTGCGGCGCAGCTTGCACCGGGGTGCAAGCAAGCTGCAGCGCGAAGAAATCGCCCGATTTCGTCCCAACCCTTCGGGACAGAGCCTTGGCGGGCGGTCTGCGTCGTTGCAGATCCTCGCAATAGCAGGGCTATTGCTGCGGTACTGCGCCTAGCATCCCATCCCGCCAAGGCGCTGTCGCGGCGCGAAGAGATCGTGAACACGTTCTAAGCACCGGGTCTCGGGTTTGTGGCTGGTTTTGTCAGCCCCTCGACGGGCTGCCACGCTCAAAGAAAAATGCTGTGGTTTGAGAATTTCAATCAAAACTCGCAGGAGTTTGACGGGGGAATCAATACCAGTAAAACCTCAGCAATTTATCATGCATGTAATCTGTCCTGGATTTTTCAGGAATCATGTTGATGAAGAAGAGTTGAATCCTAGTGAAAAATCCTGGGGCAGGGGGATTTATCTTTTTGACGATGTGGCGAGCAATATCGGTTTGTTTCTTGTGTCGCGCGATGATGAATGCTGTCGTTCCGTAGATATTTCGTATTTCGAGCTGCTCCTTGGTCATTTTCTCGATGATGGCGGATATCGTTTCATTTTTCTGCACCCGCTGCGCGATCATCAGCGCCGTATTCCCGAATTTATCCTGCAGGCCCAGTTGATCCTGATTTGTATTGTCGATGAGGTATTGGCAGACAGGGGCTGTGCTGTTGTTCAGCGCAAGCATCAGCGCGGTGCTTCCATCGCGACTGCGGATGTGGAGCTGCTCCCTGGGCATCTTCTCCATGAGGGCGCTGGCAATTTCCGTTTTGCCAGCCTGTAGTGCGAGCATGAGAGCGGTGTTGCCCAATTTATCCGTGCTGCCCAGTTGCTCCGGTGCCATTTTCGCGATAAGTGCAAAGCTGGAATCGTCATGGCCGGATCTCAGTGCCATCATCAGCGCGGTATCGCCTCTATTATTTGTGATGCCCAGGTGCTGAGCAAGCATCTGGTTGATGATATCTGCACCCCCGCCCACGCTATGAAGTTTTTTTTGCAGATTCTGCAGAAGGCCGTCGTGGCGCTCGCGAAGCGGTTTTTCGCTCATTTTTTTGCTGATGTCATCGACCAGGTCCACCTGGTTTTTATGGAGCGCAATGGTCAGTGCTGTATTGTTCTTGTTGTTCCGGACGTCGAGTTGCTTCTGGCTCATCTTGTGGGTGAGCAGATTGGCGATCTCGAAATTGTTGTTCCTGAGCGCGATCATCAGCGCTGTATCGCCATCGCTGTTTCTGAGTCCGAGCTGGTCCTGGTTTGCCATGCTGGCCAGAATGCTGGCGCTCGAGGAATCGTCCATTTTGAGAGCCAGCATCAGCGCCGTGTCGCCATTCCTGTTTTGCAGGTCCAGTTGCTGCGGGCCCATGTTCTTGCTGATGCTTTCGGCGAGTTGGGGGTGGAGCTGCTGGATAGCCTCCATCAAGGCAGTGTTGCCTTCACGGTTCCTGATGCCGAAATGCCCGGGGCTCATGTTCGCGACGATGGTGCCGGCAATATCTATCTGGTCGTTGTACATGGCAAGCATCAGCGCTGTATCGCCATGCTCTTGCGTCATTCCAAAGGTGGGCGGCAGCATCTGTCCAATGAGAATCTCGGCTTTTTGCAGGTCTTCGGAATGCAAGGCGTCGCGCAGTTCAGCAAGCAGCTGGCGTTGTTGTTTCTCGAGGATTTCTTGCTGCTGTATTTTTCTGTCGAGGGTGGCGGATAGCTCGGTCAAATGGCCATTTCTGGCGATGGTGGCGCAGTTGTGACCATTGTTGTTCTTGATGCTGAACTGCTCCAGGCTCATCTTGCCTATGAGTGCATTGGCGACTTCGAAATATTCGTTCATCAGCGCAAGGTGCAGCGCAGTATTGCCGTCGGCATCCTTTTTCCCCAGATGCTGCGCCCCCATTTCGGAGAGGACGATGCTGGCGATGTCCGGTTTTTTTGCCCTCAGCGCCTGTGCCAGGCATGTTGACAGCAATTCTTCTCTTGCTGTATCCGACCACATCAGCGCGATGGATTCTGTCAGAATCGTTCTGGCATTTTCAAGGTCTGCGGTTTGCGTTATTCTTCTTGCGGCAGATGCGGAAATTCTTTGAAGGATATTGTCTTGTGAGTCTTTGGCTTGGGTTTTTTCTATGACTTTTTTGTTGAGTTTTTCAAGCAGTTCCTTGGATTGGCTGCCGTCTTGCCATATGAATTCCTCCAGGATTTCTTGATGGTGTTGCTTGTTGTCGTCTGTTGTGCTGACGTAGACGGTGTTTTCCCCAAGTGTTTTTAGTTTGATTCCCTGGCCCTTTTCTCCGGCGAGGTAAGTTGCATCGAAGCTGATGGAGCGTGCTTCACGCAGGTTGCGAGCGATGGAGCGCATCAGCAGCGTGTTGTCGATGGTTAGCTTGTATTTTTCATCGTCATCTTCGTAATATGAGTTGAAGATATCTGTTGAAAGAATGGGGCCGAAGGCGAGCTCTATTTTTGGCTTGACTGCGTCATGGAATTTTATGTGGACTTTTCCGAATTCATCGGGATCCATGGGCGCCGATCGGAGGTTGGGGTGGTCTTTTGCGTATGATTCAATGATCTGGTTACGGCAGTCTTCGGCCATTATTTCGATGACATGGTCTATGGTGATCTTGTCGTAAACATATAAGTTGAATTCATCGAGCGCCTTCTCGTTCAGATGCGGTGCGAATGGGTCTGCGCGTGCGGGCAGGCCGAAGTTGGGCGCGACATGATTGAAAAATGCTGCGGCGTAGTGGATCTCGTTGCCTGTGTTTTCGTCAGATGTGCAGATTTTTCTTTCTCTCATGTAGTCCAGAATCTGGGATTCTATGAGCTGTATCAGGTGGTTGATGAAATTCTGCGGCAGTCCGTGCTTGAGCGCTTGCAATTTGCGCGCTGCTTCTTCTATGTGCTGGGCGATGCCTGGAGTGCAGAGATGAAAATGCCGGGTCAGGTCTCTGATGGTCTCCTTGCGCAAGTCTTCCGGAAGATCGGGATCCTGCGCGAGAGTGCAAATCAGGCCGAAGTCATGAAAGACCGCAGTTTTGTAGTTTGCAAGAACTTCATGGGTGAAGTTTTTTCTGATTCCGGATTCAATCAGTTTTTCGAAATCATCCAGATTATCGGATTCGGGCTTTCCAAGATCATTGCGCATGAATTCGCGCAATGCTTCGATATTTTCTTTATAGCCAAGGATTATTTCTTTGTCTGACAGACTGTCGTGAGAATTGACAGGCTTCTTTTCGGCAGCAGAAGGGTTGGCACTGCCCGCAGCACGCGCCATGAACTCAGGGTTGAGGTTGAAATGGTGGCTGTTGGCGGTGCGCATGTTGATGGGCAGTCCTTGACTGAAATCCGTTGATGTGGCGAGCAGGCTGTAGTCTTCGGATAGGGCCGCGGCGCTGGCTTCATGGCGGCGTTAGTGACTCTTGGAGCGTGAACACGTTTTTAGTGATAAAGGCGCGCATTGAGTTCCATGGCCTGTGCTGCAATGGTTCAAGCGCGCCCTGGACAAGGGCCTGGCAGCCACCCTCACGCAGCTGCGTTTCACTTCACTCACTGTGACCCGCGCGTGACGGGACTTGCGCCCGCAGGCATGCGCCCATGCCGGGCGCGCCAAAAAAAAGGCAGCCCGGTTGCCCGGGCTGCCTTTTGGCGTGAATGCGCAGTATTTACTTGGCTGCAGTCTTGCCGAAACGGTTGCGGAAGCGCTCGACGCGGCCGCCCATGTTGTCGACCGACTTTTGCGTGCCGGTGTAGAAGGGGTGCGATTCGCTCGAAGTGTCCAGCTTGAACATAGGCAGTTCGCGGCCGTCTTCGGTCGTGCCCTTTTCCTTGGTGTTCACGCAGGAGCGGGTCACGAATTTGAAGCCGTTGGACAGGTCAACGAACAGCACTTCGCGGTAGTTGGGGTGAATTCCTTCTTTCATGATCTTCCTTAGGTCAAGTGCGGTAGCCGTGTCCAACCCGATGCAACCTTTGCACCGGTTCGAATTGAACGTACTTTCCGCAATAGAAAAGCCCCCGAGTATACCGCGGGGGCTTGATGTGCAGGCACAGCCATGTGCCGGGGTGGGGATTAGCCGCCGCGGCGCATCATGTCGAAGAAGTCGTTGTTGGTCTTCGTCGCCTTCATGTTCTTGATCATCAGCTCGGTGGCTTCGACGTCGTCCATGTTGTAGAGGAACTGGCGCAGGATGCGCGTCTTGTTCAGGATCTCGGGCGACAGCAGCAGCTCCTCGCGGCGCGTGCCGCTCTTGTTGAGCTCGATGGCCGGGAACACGCGCTTTTCGTAGAGGCGGCGGTTCAGGTGCAGTTCGCTGTTGCCCGTGCCCTTGAATTCCTCAAAGATCACTTCGTCCATGCGGCTGCCGGTGTCGACCAGCGCCGTGGCGATGATGGTCAGCGAGCCGCCTTCCTCGACCTTGCGCGCCGCGCCGAAGAAGCGCTTGGGGCGTTGCAGGGCGTTGGAGTCGACACCGCCCGACAGCACCTTGCCCGACGAGGGCACGACGTTGTTGTAGGCGCGGGCCAGACGCGTGATCGAGTCGAGCAGGATCACCACGTCCTTCTTGAGTTCGACCAGGCGCTTGGCGCGCTCGATCACCATCTCGGCCACGTGGACATGGCGCGTGGCGGGCTCGTCGAAGGTCGAGGCAATGATTTCGCCCTTGACCGAGCGCTGCATTTCCGTGACTTCCTCGGGGCGCTCGTCGACCAGCAGCACCATCATGTGCACGTCGGGGTGGTTGGCGGTGATCGCGTGGGCGATGTTCTGCATCATCATCGTCTTGCCGCTCTTGGGCGGGGCGACGATCAGCGCGCGCTGGCCGCGGCCGATGGGGGCGATGATGTCGATGATGCGGCCGGTGATGTTCTCTTCCGACTTGATCTCGCGTTCGAGGCGCAGCTGCTCCTTGGGGAACAGCGGCGTCAGGTTCTCGAACATCACCTTGTGCTTGTTCTGCTCGGGCGGGCCGCCGTTGACCTTGTCGAGCTTGGTCAGCGCGAAGTAGCGCTCGCCATCCTTGGGCGTGCGCACTTCGCCTTCGATCATGTCGCCGGTGTGCAGGTTGAAGCGGCGCACCTGGCTGGGCGAGATGTAGATGTCGTCCGTGCTGGCGGTGTAGCTGGTGTCGGGGCTGCGCAGGAAACCGAAGCCGTCGGGCAGGATTTCAAGCACGCCGTCGGCGAACACTTGCTCTCCGGCTTTGGCGCGTTTCTTGATGATGGCAAACATGATTTCCTGTTTGCGCATCCGGCCAACGTTCTCGATCTCGAGCTCTTCGGCCTGCTTCAAGACTTCAGACACGTGCTGTGCCTTGAGTTCATTAAGGTGCATGGGGTTACTCCTTGGCGGAGTTAGTGGAATCAGGAATGAGGCGGAAGGCTGGGCGATACACGCGGTCGTGGGCCAAGCTTGCCTAGGGATCTCGAAACGGCCGTCGATGCAGTGGGCCGGTGATCTGTGCAGATTATGACAGGAAAAATTCTGCAGGTCTGAAATAAAGAACCGGGGCTGCATCGCGCCGCCCCGGACTCAGGCAACCTCGTGCGGAAGAACTCCGCCCGAGGTTGCCTGTGGATCAAGCGAGTTGCTCGTCCAGGAATGCCGTCAGCTGGGTCTTGCTCAATGCGCCCACCTTGGTCGCAGCGAGTTCGCCGTTCTTGAACAGCATCAGCGTGGGGATGCCACGGATGCCGAACTTCGCGGGAATCTCGCGGTTTTCGTCGACGTTCATCTTGGCGATGGTGACCTTGCCCTGGTAGGTGCCCGCGACTTCGTCGAGGATGGGGGCGATCATCTTGCAGGGGCCGCACCATTCTGCCCAGTAGTCCACCAGCACCGTGGTGCCGGCTTGCAGCACTTCGGCTTCGAAGGAGGCGTCGGAGAGATGTTTGATGAGGGCGCTTGCCATGGAGGTTTCCTTGGTGTGTTTGCTGAATGGGGCGAAGGTTCGCAGACTGGTTTCGATTGTGACAGAAACACATCTCCAGTCGGAGCGTATGGGCGACGCCTGGTGCTATGACTGTCATAGCGTAAAACGATGAGAATGCGAATCTGGCGGTATTGTGCGCGGATGCGCGCCGTCGATTTGTCTTAACGAGGAAAACCTGAATGACTGAAGTCCCCACCCACCGCGCGCAACTGGACTGCGAGGTCGCCATTGTCGGTGGCGGGCCGGCCGGCCTGATGGCCGCCCAGCGCCTGGCGCAAGCCGGCGTGCGCGTGCATCTGTTCGATGCCATGCCTTCGGTGGGGCGCAAATTCCTGCTGGCCGGCAAGGGCGGCCTGAACCTGACCCATTCGGAGCCCGCGGATGCGTTTGCCGGGCGCTTTGGCGCACGGCAAACGCAGATCGAGCCGATGCTCGAGGGCTTTGGCGCCGATCAGGTCAAGGCCTGGGCCGCGGCCCTGGGCATAGAGACTTTTGTCGGCACGTCGGGGCGTGTGTTCCCCGTGGGCATGAAGGCCGCGCCGCTGCTGCGCGCCTGGCTGGTGCAGTTGCGCGGCCTGGGCGTGCAGTTCCATACGCGCCACCGCTGGCTGGGCTGGGACGAAGCCGGCGCGCTGCGCTTTGCGACGCGAGCCGGCGAGGTGCCGGCCGGCGAGACGCTGGTGCGCGCGCGTGCGCTGGTGCTGGCATTGGGCGGTGCGAGCTGGCCGCAACTGGGCTCCGACGGCGCCTGGGCGCCGTGGCTGCAGGCGCGCGGCGTGCAGCTCGCGCCGCTGCAGCCCGCGAACTGCGGCTTCGACGTGCTGAACGTGGCGCCCGGCAGCGCCGAAACGCGCCGGGAATTCCTGCGCGAACTCGTGGGCCTGGAGGCGGCGCCGGCACGCGGCTGGACGCCGCACTTCCAGCAGCGTTTCGCGGGCCAGCCGCTCAAGTCGGTGGGCTTGTCGTTCACCGACAGCCAGGGGCAGGCATTCGCGCGGCGCGGCGAGTTCGTCGTCACCGAAACCGGCATCGAAGGCAGCCTGGTCTATGCGGCTTCGCAGTGGCTGCGCGACGCAATCGCGGCCCAGGGCCATGCCACGCTGCACCTCGACCTGCTGCCCGAGCACGACGCCCAGCGCGTCGACGCCGAAGTGCGCCACCCGCGCGGCTCGCGCAGCCTGAGCAGCCACCTCAAGAGCCGCCTGGGAATCGATGGCGTGAAGATGGGCCTGCTGCATGAAGTGCTGGGGCGCGACGGCGTCAACGACCCGCAGGCGCTGGCCGCGGCAATCAAGGCCTTGCCGCTGACCCTGGTGGCGGCAAGGCCGGTCGCCGAAGCCATCAGCACCGCGGGCGGCGTGGCTTTTGAAGCGCTCGATTCCAAGGGCATGCTGCAGGCGATTCCCGGCGTGTTCTGCGCGGGCGAAATGCTCGACTGGGAAGCGCCCACGGGCGGCTATCTGCTGACAGCCTGCCTGGCCAGCGGCGTGCAGGTCGCTGACGGCGTTCGGCAATTTCTGGGCGAGGCGGTCAAGGGCTGATGGCGATACCGGCCGGCGCCCGGCGCCGGTCGAACGCAAAACCCCCACTGCATGGTGGGGGCTGTATCGAAGGGGGAGGGGTGATCGGCGCTGTGCCGATCGGAAGGGCAAAGGCGGCGTGGCCGGCCATTCCATGAGGACCTCTGCGAATGCAGACATCCTGGAAAGAAGTTGACGAGCCTTACCCCCGGCACTGACTCTACAGTTAGGGCTGCTTGGTTCCCCACCTGACCCGGTTGGCTGCTTCACCATGCGGGGAGGCCCGTCACTGGCGATTGTACCGCAGACCGGCGGGTCGGTTTGCAAAGAGACCCCAGGATGGATGGGCCGCGATCTTCCAAAGCGCGCGTTGGTGCACTTTGCCTGCGTTGCACGGGTAAAAATACCGGGTTCAGGCGCCGGCCCCGGTTGGCCCCGTAGAATCGCAGCCATGTCCTACCTCGTGCTTGCCCGCAAATACCGCCCCCGCAATTTCTCAGAAATGGTGGGGCAAGAGCACGTCGTGCAGGCCTTGTCGAATGCCTTGACGCAGCAGCGCCTGCACCACGCCTACCTGTTCACGGGCACGCGCGGCGTGGGCAAGACCACGGTCTCGCGCATTCTGGCCAAGTCGCTCAACTGCCAGGGTGCCGATGGCCTGGGCGGCATCACGGCCACGCCCTGCGGCGTCTGCGCGGCCTGTACCGAAATCGACAGCGGTCGCTTTCCTGATTACACCGAGCTCGACGCGGCGTCCAACCGCGGCGTGGACGAAGTCCAGGGCCTGCTCGAGCAGGCGGTCTACAAGCCGGTGCAGGGGCGCTTCAAGGTCTTCATGATCGACGAAGTGCACATGCTCACGAACACGGCGTTCAACGCCATGCTCAAGACGCTCGAGGAGCCGCCCGAGTACCTGAAGTTCGTGCTGGCCACGACCGATCCGCAGAAGGTGCCGATGACGGTGCTGTCGCGCTGCCTGCAGTTCAACCTGCGGCCCATGGCGCCCGAAACCGTGCTCGACCATCTGGGCCAGGTGCTGGCCGCCGAGAACGTTCCGGCCGAGCCGCAGGCGCTGCGCCTGCTCGCGCGTGCCGCGCGCGGCTCTATGCGCGATGCGCTGTCGCTGACCGACCAGGCGATTGCGTTTGGCAGCGGGCAATTGCTCGAAGCCGGCGTGCGCCAGATGCTGGGCAGCGTCGATCGCTCCTATGTGTTCCGCCTGATTGCCGCACTGGCCCAGGGCGATGGCCGCAGCGTGGTCGAGACCGCGGATGCGCTGCGCCTCAACGGCCTGTCGGCCGCGTCCACGCTCGAGGAAATGGCCGCGGTGCTGCAGCGCATGGCCGTGGTCCAGGCCGTGCCGCAGATGGCGCACGACGAGAGCGACCCCGAAGCCAGCGAGATCGCGCGTCTGGCGGGTGCCATGCCGGCCGACGAAACCCAACTGCTCTACAGCATCTGCCTGCATGGGCGTGCGGAACTCGGGCTTGCGCCCGACGAGTACGCGGCGCTGACCATGGCGCTGCTGCGGCTGCTGGCCTTCAAGGCCCCGGCTGAAAAAAAAACTCCAGCGATAGCTGAAGCGGCCCCGGCCGCTGTTGCGCCAACGCCTGTGGCGCCGATGCGGGCTGCACCTGCGCCGGCGCCGGTTCCAGCGCCCACGCCAGTGCGCGCGGCCGCGCCCGTGCCGGTCCCTGCGCCTGCCCCTGTGCCAGCGCCTGCGCCTGCGCCTGCCCCTGCGCCTGCTCCTGTGCCAGCGCCGGCCCCTGTGGCCGCCCCTGCTGTCCCGCGCCAGCGCATAGCGCCCGCTGCGGCACAGCGCCAGCCCATGCCCGAAGCCGTGGCATTCGACAGCGACCCCATCGGCATGGACAGCGTCGAATTTGCGCCGCTTGAAGTGCCGCCCTGGGAATCCCTGCCTTCCGATGCGCCCGCGCCGCGCGCGCCTGTGCCGCAGGCGGCGGTCGAAAGCATGCCCGCGCCCGAACCCATGGTTGCAGCCCGTCCCGCCTGGACACCTTCCGAGCCTTCAGGCGAGCCCGTGGTGGCCACGCCCGAAGGCGAGCGCTGGTTTGCGGCCGTGCAGCAGTTGATTGCCAGCGAGGCCATCACGGCGCTGGTGCGCGAGCTCGCGCTGCAGTCGCAGCTCGTGGGCTGCGAGGGCGACCATTGGACGCTGTGCGTGCAGCGCCAGTCGCTGAACCAGGCGACGGCGCGCGAGCGGCTGCGCGCGGCGCTGGCCGAAGCCGGCCTGGCGCAGCAACTGAGCGTCGAGATCGGCCCGGTCACGGACACGCCTGCCCGGCGCAACGCCGCTGCGGCGCAGCAGCGCCAGCGCGTGGCCGAGGACATTGTGATGAATGACCCCCTGGTGCAAACATTGATGCGCGAGCATGGCGCGCGCATTGTGCCGGGTAGTATCAAACCTGCTTAAACACTGAAAAGGAAACAACCTATGTTCAACAAAGGACAACTCGCCGGCCTCATG
This sequence comes from Pantoea sp. 18069, assembly GCF_902706035.1. Taxonomy (GTDB): domain Bacteria; phylum Pseudomonadota; class Gammaproteobacteria; order Burkholderiales; family Burkholderiaceae_C; genus Comamonas. The sequence goes on from NZ_CACSJA010000011.1 coordinate 120,510, forward strand.
AAGCAGGCCCAGGCCATGCAGGACAACCTCAAGAAGGCCCAGGATGAGTTGGGCCATGTCGAAGTCGAAGGCGAGTCCGGCGCCGGCCTGGTCAAGGTGCTGATGACCTGCAAGCACGACGTCAAGCGCGTGACCATCGACCCCAGCCTACTGGCCGAGGACAAGGACATGCTCGAGGACCTGGTGGCCGCCGCGTTCAACGCCGCCGTGCGCAAGGCCGAAGAGACTTCGCAGGAAAAAATGGGCAAGCTGACTGCGGGCATGCCCGGCCTGCCCGGTGGAATGAAGTTCCCTTTCTGACATCGCTTGTGGCCGGGCGCAGTGGCTGCCGGCCCATGCATCGACCTGCAGAGCGCCTGCGATCCCGGAGTTCCTGGATCGCATTTGCGTTCGCAGGTCTTTTTTTCGCCTTGCGGCTTGCCCGAGAATGAGAATCCATGACCGTCCCCGATGTACATCCCCTCGATGATTTGATCCAGGCCCTGCGTCGCCTGCCGGGGGTGGGCGTCAAGTCGGCCCAGCGCATGGCCTACCAGCTGTTGCAGCGCGACCGCGAAGGCGCGGTGCAGATCGCGCGCGCGCTGGACACCGCGCTGCAGGAGGTCCAGCATTGCGCACAGTGCCATACGTTCACCGTGGGCCGCCTGTGCGCGATCTGCCAGGATGAGGGCCGGGATGCGGCACGTCTTTGCGTGGTCGAAACGCCCGCCGACCTGGCCGCGATGGAGCGCACGGGCGCCTACCAGGGCCGCTACTATGTGCTCATGGGCCGGCTGTCGCCGCTCGACGGCATTGGCCCGCGTGATATAGGCCTGACCGAGCTGCTCGCGCGCACGGCCGAAGGCGGCGTGCAGGAAGTGATTCTCGCGACCAGCTTCACCGCCGAAGGCGAGGCCACCGCGCATGCGATCAGCGAGGCCTGCAAGAGCCGCGGCGTGCATGTGACGCGGCTGGCGCGCGGGGTTCCTGTGGGCAGCGAACTCGAGTATGTGGATCTGGGCACGATTGCCCATGCCTTGGTGGATCGCCGCTGAAAACGGGCTTCGAAAGACTGCAGCAAAGGAGCTATGCCATGAATGCCTTGTCCCCCCATTTCACCGTTGCCTACTGGTGCGTGCTGATTGCCGCGCTGCTGCCCATGGTCTGCGCCTACCTCGCCAAGGGCCGCGGCTTTGGCAAGCCAAGGGAGCAGGGCGGTTTCGACAACCATGATCCGCGTGCCTGGCTGCAGCGGCAGACGGGTTTCCAGGCGCGCGCCAATGCGGCCCAGGCGAATAGTTTCGAAGCCCTGCCGTTCTTCATCGGCGCGGTGATCATTGCCCACCAGCTGGGCGCGCAGCAGACCTGGCTGGACCTGCTGGCGCTGCTGTTCGTGCTGCTGCGCGGCTTCTACATCCTGATGTATGTCGCCGACATGGCGACGGCGCGCAGCCTGGTCTGGGCCGTGGCCATGTTCGTCAACGTGGCGATCCTGTTCATCGGCTATCGCTGAGTTCGCAGCCCCGGGCGGGCTGCCGCGCGGCTCAGCGCTTCTTGACCTTGGACGGCGTGCCGCCCTTCTTGCTGGTCTGCGCCGGGGCCTTGTTCGAACGCGCCGAGACCGCGACCTTGGCGCCCGCACGCGGGCGCGAAGCCGTGACCGAGGCTGCGCGCAGCGGCAGGAACATGACGATCGACTGCCCGGCCTGCAGGGCCGAGCCGACCTTGAGGCCATTCCAGTCGGCGACGCTGGCCGCGCTGACCCGGTGGCGGCGCGCGAGGCTGGCCACGGTATCGCGCTTTTGCGCCTTGACGGTGGTGCGGCGGGTCACGACTTCCGGCGCGAACGCCATGTGGCCATTGTCGGCCACCTGGCTGGATACATCGGTCAGCGTGCTCGCGGTGCGCGGCACCATCAGCGCCGAACCGGCCTTGATCACCATGCGGGGCGGGATGTTGTTGATCGCGCGCAAGCCGTCCTCGCTCATGCCCACGCGCTGGGCGGCGTCGGCCACGGTGAGCGTCGAAGGCACGGTCCAGACGGTCCAGCTCGAATACTGGCCCTTGTCGTAGGCGTCGAGGTTGCGCTCGAACACCTTGGCGTTGTCCCAGGGCAGCAGGATCTGCGGAATGCCGGCGGCGAAGATCACGGGCCGGCTCAGCGAAGGATTGAGGGCGCGGAAATCGGCCACCGTCACGTCGGCGAGCTTGGCTGCGAGTTCCACGTCGATGTCGCGCTTGATGTCGACAGCCTGGAAGTAGGGGTGGTTCTCTATCAGTGGCAGCTCGGCGCTGAAGGCCTCGGGCGTGCTGACGATGTTCTTCACGGCCTGCAGCTTGGGCACATACAGCCGCGTTTCCGCGGGCATGTTGAGTTCGGCATAGGTGATGCCCAGGCCGGCCTTGCGGTTGCGCGCGATCGCGCGTCCTACGCTGCCTTCGCCCCAGTTGTAGGCGGCCAGCGCCAGGTGCCAGTCGCCGAACATGCCGTGGAGCTTTTGCAGGTAGTCGAGCGCGGCGCGCGTCGAGGCCAGCACGTCGCGGCGGTCGTCGCGAAAGACATTCTGCTTGAGGTCGAAATAGGTGCCGGTGGCGGGCATGAACTGCCACATGCCGGCGGCCTTGGCGCTGGACACGGCCTGCGGATTGAACGCGCTCTCGATATAGGGCAGCAGCGCGAGCTCCGTCGGCATGTCGCGGCGCTCGAGCTCTTCGACGATGTGGAACAGGTATTTGCTCGAGCGCTCGGTCATGCGCAGGATGTAGTCGGGCCGGCTCGCATACCACTGCTCGCGGTCCTGCACCAGTTCATGGTCGAGGTCGGGCATGGCAAAGCCGCGCCGGATGCGCTCCCACAGATCGGCCGGTGCCGACAGCGAGGCCACGCCGGGCGCCGTGACCTGGGTGCGCTTGATCGGGCTCAGCGCGCCATTCGGGTAGTCGGGCGTGTGGCTGGAGGCGGTCTGGGGCGTGGGGGAGGATGCGTCGGGCGTGACGGTGGCGCAGCCAGCGAGCCAGAGCACGCTGCTGAGCAATACGGGGTAGAGAAGCTTCATCGGAAATCGTTTTTCCATGCACGCAATGCCGCAAGCACCTCATGGGCTTGCTGCGGGTGGATACGCGCGTCATGGCGGTGGGCGGCTGCGGCCACCGCGGTTTCGCGCGTACGAAGAAAGGGGTTGATGCTGCGTTCCAGCACCATGCTCGAAGGCAGGGTCGGCCGGCCCTGGGCGCGCAGGCCCTGGCAGTGCTCCATGTGGTGGAGCAGCGCCGCGTTGTTTGGTTCCACCGCCAGCGCAAAGCGAAGGTTGGAAAGTGTGTACTCGTGCGCGCAGCACACCTGGGTGGTGTCGGGCAACGCGGACAGCGCGTCGAGGGACTGCTGCATCTGCGCCGGCGTGCCTTCGAAAAGCCGCCCGCAGCCGCCTGAGAACAGCGTGTCGCCGCAGAACACCACCGGTTGGGGCATCGCCGTGGCGCTGTAGAAGGCCACGTGGCCGGCGGTGTGGCCGGGCACATCGATCACCAGCCAGGGGCCGCCGAGCGCGTCGACCTGGTCGCCGCCCTGCACGCGCGTCACGGGCTCGGGCAGGGTTTCGCGCGCCGGCCCCCAGACCGGCGCGCCCGTGGCGGCGCGCAGTGCCGCCACGCCGCCGACATGGTCCGCATGGTGGTGCGTGATTAGAATGGATTGCAATTGCAGCGCGTGGCGCTCCAAGGCCGCGAACACGGGAGCCGCTTCGCCCGGGTCTATGACCAGGGCCTGGCGGCCGTCGTGCAGCATCCAAATATAGTTGTCAGAAAAAGCGGGCAGCGGCAACAGGTTCATGAGCGACAAAATTATAGGGATGCACCACTGGCTTGATTCCCCCACCGGGCGCTATCTGCTCGACTGGGAGCAGCAACGCTGCGATGAAGCCGTGGCGGATGTGTTTGGCTACCATAGCCTGCAGCTGGGCCTGCCTATGCTACAGGGCTTGCGCGCCAACCGCATGCCCCATCGTTGGCTGGCGCTCGAATCGAGCGCCGAAGCTGCGGCATGGGCGTCGGCCGCGCCCGTTCAGGCCGCAGGCGACTGGCCCGCACGCGCCGTGCTCGAACCGTCGGCGCTGCCGTTCGCCGAAGCCAGCCTCGACCTGCTGGTGCTGCCGCACACTCTCGAACGCACGCCCGACCCGCATGGCGCGCTGCGCGAAGTCGCGCGCGTGCTCGTGCCCGAAGGGCGGGTCGTGATCTGCGGCATCAACCCTGCAAGCTGGTGGGGAATGCAGTCGGCGCTCGCGCCGCGCAGCGCGCGCCTGCCCGATGCGCGCAGCGCCATCGGCTACTGGCGGCTGCGCGACTGGCTGCGCTTGCTGGCGCTGGATGTGCAGGCCGTGGAGTTCGGCTGCCACCGGCCGGCGGTGCAATCCGCGCAATGGCATCAGCGCTGGGGCTGGATGGACGCTTTGGGCGACCGTGCGTGGCCCATACTCGGGGGCGTTTACTGCGTGGTGGCCATCAAGCGCGTGCCGGGCATGCGCCTGCTGGAGCCGGCCTGGCGCCAGCGGCAAAAGCTTGCGGCGGCCGCGGCGCCGCTGGTCCACCGCAGCCATAGAAAAATCTAGAGGGAAAAACGTTGAATCAAGTTGTGATCTATACCGATGGCGCCTGCAAGGGCAACCCCGGACCCGGGGGCTGGGGCGTGCTGATGCGTGCTGGGACCATGGAAAAGGAATTGTTTGGCGGCGCGTTGGGCACGACCAACAACCGCATGGAAATGCAGGCCGTGATCGAGGCCCTGGCCGCGCTCAAGCGGCCCTGCGACGTGACGCTGTTCATCGACAGCCAGTATGTGCTCAAGGGCATCACCGAATGGATCCATGGCTGGAAGGCCAAGGGCTGGCGCACGGCCTCGAAGGAGCCCGTGAAGAATGTCGAGCTGTGGCAGCGGCTCGACGAGCTGGTGAGCAATGGCGGCCACCGCATCGACTGGCGCTGGGTCAAGGGCCATGCGGGCGATCCGGGCAATGAGCGCGCCGACATGCTGGCCAACAAGGGTGTCGAAAAGGCCCTGGGCCGTGGCTGATCTCAGTCGCGCGGTAGTTTTGCGAGTTCCGCCGCCAGGCTTGCGCTGTCCTGGGGGCGCACGCTGCGCCCCACTTCCTGGCCGTCGCGCAGGAACACCAGCGTCGGCCAGAGCTTGACGCGAAAGCTGCGGCCCAGCGGCCGGCCCGGGCCGTCCTCGATCTTCAGGTGCCGTACGTCGGCGCGCGCGTCCAGGGCCTCGCGGATCAGCGGCTGCGCGCCCTGGCACCAGCCGCACCAGCCGGTACCGAACTCCAGCACCGCATTGCCCCGCAGGGCCTGAACGTCTTGTGTGGAAGGGGCGAGGGGCTGGGTCTGGTAGGACATGCAGTTTTCCTGTGAAATGGGAGAAGGCGCGGGCCGGCGCCCGGCGGCTTCAGCCATCGCTGGCGTGGACCGCGCGGACCTGGTTGCGGCCCTCTTGCTTGGCACGGTACAGCAACTGGTCTATGCGTTCAATGCAGTCCGCCAACTCCTGGCCGGGCTCGATCTGGCCCACGCCGGCGGAAATGGTGATAGGCATGGGCAGCATGTCGGCGCAGGCCTGGTGCACCGCATGCCGGCAGCGATCGAGCGTAGAGACGGCGCTGGCCTCGTCGCAGCCGGCCATGATCAGCAGGAACTCCTCGCCACCCCAGCGGATGATCTTGTCGCTGGCGCGCAGGCATCCAGCCAGGGCCCCGGCCACCGTGGCCAGCACCTTGTCGCCCGTGGGGTGGCCGAAACGGTCGTTGACCTGCTTGAAGTAGTCGATGTCCACCAGCGCCAGCGCCAGCGTTGCGCCGAGCGCGCGCGACTGGGCGACGGCGTTTTCGAGGTGCAGGCTGCCCGAGGTGCGCGTGAGCGCGCCGGTCAGGCTGTCGTGCTGCATCTGCTCGCGAAAGGCGCGCTCCGACAGGACCCGGGCGGTGATGTCGCGGACCATGCTCACATAGTGCGTGACTTCACCCTGGCGGTTGCGCAGCGGCGTGATGCTTTCCTCGCAATGCACTTCCGTGCCATCCGTGCGGCGGTTGACGAAGATCTCGCGAACGGGCTGGCCGTCCGTGAGCCGGCTCCAGAGCGCGGCATAGAACGCCTGGTCATGCCGGCCGGACTGGGCTACCGACGGCTTGCGGCCGACCAGCTCGCGCGCGCGCAAGCCGGTGATTTTCTCGTAGCCCCGGTTGGCGAATTCGATGATTCCCAGGTGGTTGCAGATCAGCACGCCGTCCTCGGTGGCGTCCAGCGTGCGCGCGAAGATGTCCGACGAGGCCTGGGCCTGCGCGATGGCGCTCAAGTCGTGCTGCACCGAAACGAAGTGGGTGATGCGTCCGTTGCCGTCGCGCACCGGCGAGATGTTCCATTCGAGCAGGTAGGGCGAGCCGTCCTTGCGGTAGTTGAACGTCGAGCCCTTGAAGAAGCGCCCTTCGGCGACGCAGCTGCGCAGCTCGGCGATGACTTTCGCGCAGGTCTGCGGGCCCTGGAGCATGCGCGGATTGCGCCCCAGCAGTTCGTGCGCCGCGTAGCCGGTCATCTCGCACAGCGCCGGATTGACATAGACGATGCGGTGCCCGTTCTCGACCGCATCGGTGATCAGCACGGCATTGAATGCCTGGTGTATGGCCTGCAGCAGCAGGGCCGGCAGGGCGTCAGGCACGCTGGCAGCCGGTGGCGAGGAGGGCGAGCGGGAACGCATGCAGATGTTGTCGTGCCCTGAAAGGGGTGGCAAAAATGCTGCGCCACCCGAGGTGGCAGGGCAGCGCCCAGGGAAGTTCTGCTCCAATCATCGCGCCGTGTGCATCTGCGGGCTCAGGCAGCAGCCCAGCCCATCCTGATCCGCCGCGCACACTTACCGCTCGCTTGATGCAGAGCTCCCCTTGCCAGATTATGCCGGTTCGGCGCTGATCTGTATGGTCAGATCGCTGCGTCGAACATCAGCACTTCGACGGCTTCGCCGGCCTGCACCGTGCCCTGGTCATGGTGCAGCACGATCAGTCCATTGGCCTGGAGCATGGAGCTGAGCACGCCCGAGCCCTGGTTGCCCGTGGTGCGCACCTGCAACCGGCCGTCCGGGCCCGTGCTGACGATGCCGCGCTGATACTCGGTGCGGCCCGGGCGCTTGCGCAGGGTTTCGCAGCTGTGCGCCTGCAGCAGCGGCTGCGGTCGTGCGCGCCAGCCCATCATCTGCGCCAGCGCGGGGCGCACCAGCGCGATGAAGGCCACCATGGCTGCGACCGGATTGCCCGGCAGGCCGAACAGGATGGCGGGCCTGGCCCCGGCGTCCAGCCGGCCCACGGCCAGCGGCCGGCCGGGCCGCATCGCAATGCGCCAGAAAGCCACTTCGCCCAGGCGCTGCAGCAGGGGGCGCAGGTGGTCGGCGTCGCCGGTACTCACGCCGCCGCTGGTGATCACCGCATCGGCTTCGCTGGCCGCGCGCCGCAGCGCCGCCTCGAGCAGCGCCGGGTCGTCGCCCACGGGGGCGCCTTCGATGACGTCGACGCCCAGCCGGCGCAGCAGCGCGCAGATGGTGTAGCGGTTGCTGTCGTAGACCGCGGCGGTGCGCGGCGCTTCGCCGGGGCTGAGGATTTCATCGCCGGTGGAGAAATACGCGACCCGCAGCCGGCGAAACACGCGTACTTCGGCCAGGCCCAGGCTGGCGAGCAGGCCCAGTGCCGCGGGAGCGAGGCGTTCGCCGCGCGCCAGCGCCACCGCGCCCTGCTGCAGGTCTTCGCCGCAAAGGCGGCGGTTGGCGCCCGCACGCAGCAGATCGGGCGCGATTGCGATGTGCTCGTCCCCGTCCAGCGTGACGAGCTCCTGCGGCACGACGGTGTCCAGGTCCGGCGGCATGACGGCGCCGGTCATGATGCGCAGGCATTCGCCGGACGCAAGCGCCCCCTGCCAGGTGGCGCCCGCATGCGCGCGGCCCGCGACGCGCAGCCGCAGGCCGCGGCCGGGTTGCAGCGCGCCGCCGGCGAACGCATAGCCGTCCATGGCGGAGTTGTCGTGCGCGGGCACGTTGATGGGCGAGACCAGGTCGTCGGCCAGCACCCGGTCCAGCGCTTGGCCCAACGGCAGGACTTCGCTGCCCTCGGGCGCGGGCAGGTGAGCGGCCGCCAGGGCACTCAGAAAGCGCTGGGCCGTGGCCACGTCGAGGGACTCGGGGTCGTAGCCTTGCAGGCGGGCGGCAATTTCCGGCAGGGTGGTCATCGGGCGTTTTCCAGGGCGTGCAGCTCTTGCAGGGTATTGGCGTTGGCGAAGGCGCGCGGGTCGTCTTCGGGCCGGTCGAACGCCACGCTGATGCAGCGGTGCGCGCGCGCCCAGGTGTCGATCTTGCGCCCCCCCTGGGCGGTGTACTGCTGCAGGCTGGGCAGCAGCGCGGCCTGCAGCAGGCAGAAGACGGGCTGGTCGCGCCAGCGCGCATGGCCTTGGGCGTCGGTTTCACGGCCCGCTGCAAAAACGATTTCGGCGTTGCGCGCGGCAGCGGCACTGGCCAGGCGCTGCGCGAGATCGAGCGGAAACAGCGGCGTGTCGCAGGGCACGGTCAGCAGCCAGGGCGTGGGGCAGTGGGACAGGCCGCAGAGGAAACCGGCGAGCGGGCCCGCGTAGTCGCTGAGGCTGTCGGGCCAGACCGGCACGCCGAAGTCGGCATAGCGCTCCAGATGGCGGTTGGCGTTGACCAGGCAACTGCCGACCTGGGGTGCGAGCCGCTGCAGCGCATGCCGGGCCAGCGGCAGGCCGCGAAACGGCTGCAGGCCCTTGTCCACGCCGCCCATGCGCGCGCCGCGGCCGCCAGCCAGCACCAGGCCGGTGATGTCGTGGGCGCGCACGGCTTCAGCCACCGATGTAGCTCATTTCTATGCGCCGGCCGGGGCTGGCGCTGCCCGCCGGCAGGCTGGCGCGCAGTTCCGAATACTGGTCGCTGCGCTGCTGCCACAGCGGCGCGATCGCGCCGGCGAGTTCGGCGTCGCTGGCGCCGCCGCGCAGCAGGCTGCGCAGATCCCAGCCCTGGGACGCGAACAGGCACAGATAGAGCTTGCCTTCGGTCGACAGCCGCGCGCGGTTGCAGTCGCCGCAGAAGGCTTCGGTGACGCTGCTGATGAAGCCGACTTCGCCCAGCGCGGGGTCGTATTCGCCACTGGCGTTCGCATAGCCCCAGCGCGCCGCGGTTTCGCCGGTGCTGGCCGGCGCGAGCGCCACCAGCGGGAATTCGGACTGCAGGCGTTCGCGCACCTGGGCCGAAGGCAGGACTTCGTCCATGCACCAGCCGTTGGTCGCGCCCACATCCATGTATTCGATGAAGCGCAGGGTCACGCCCGTGCCGCGGAAAAAGCGCGCCATGGGAAGAATCTGGTCATCGTTGGTGCCGCGCTGGACCACCATGTTGACCTTGATGCGCTCGAAGCCCACGGCCTGCGCGGTCTCGATGCCGCCCAGCACGTCGGTGACGGCGAAGTCGACGTCGTTCATGCGGCGAAACACCGCGTCGTCGAGCGCGTCCAGGCTCACCGTGAGGCGGCTCAATCCCGCGTCCCTGAGCGCGCGCGCCTTGCGCGCGAGCAGCGAGGCATTGGTGGTCAGCGTCACGTCGGGCGGCTGGCCTTCGGCGGTGCGCAGCGCCGCGAGCTGCGCGACCAGGGCCTCGAGGTTCTTGCGCAGCAGCGGCTCGCCGCCCGTGAGACGGATCTTGTGCACGCCATGGGCCAGGAACACGCGCGCCAGGCGCGTGATTTCCTCGAAGCTCAGCAGTGCGCTGTGCGGCAGGTAGGTGTAGTGCTTGTCGAACACTTCCTTGGGCATGCAGTACTGGCAGCGGAAGTTGCAGCGGTCGGTCACGCTGATGCGCAGATCACGCAGCGGCCGGCCCAGCTGGTCGCGCAAATGACCGGTGGGGGAGACGGAGAGCCGCGGCACAGCCGCAGACAAGGCTGCTGTGCGCTGATCTACCAGGGGAATCACTCGTACAGCCATGGGGGGTATTTTGCCGCAATCGGGGGCGGTCGGCCCGGGGGGGCGGCATGCCCCGGTGGGCACCGGGGCCAGTGCGGCCTCAGACGACGGACTTCTGCGCCACCGGGCTGTCCGGGGCTGCGGGACGGGGCGCGCTCCAGTGCACGAACTGCGGGTAGTAGGCGGCCACGCCCGGGCCGTCGAAGTCCCAGCCCAGGCACTGGCCCAGGTGGCGCGGAGGCTGGTCGGGGTTGTCGCTGGCAAACACGTTGGGCATGGACTGGAACGCGGCCGTGGCCATGTTGAACAGCAACTCGCGCAGGTGGGTGCAACTCGCAACGCCGCCCAGGTGTTCCTGGATGGACTTGCGCCAGCCGCGGGACATGTAGCAGCCCACCATCTTCTGCAGCGCCGCCGACGCTTCGGGGCAATGGCCCAGGGGGTGGGAGTCCATGGCCACTTCGATGGCCTGCACCTGCAGCGCCCGGTCGACGGTGGTGCGAATCCACATGTGGTGGATGGCCGTGCCTGCGGGAACCTTGCGGTTGCCCTGGAAGACCTTATCGGCCGCCTTGCTGTCGTGCAGCTCGCCTTCTATGTCCCAGAGGCCGTCGGGGCGGGAAAAGCTGCGGTAGCGCACATCGCGCAGGTGCTGGGGGGTGCGGTGGGGGATTTCGGTCAGGGGCATCGTGGATTCTTCGAGGCGGGGCGCTGCGGTGCAGCTGCCGGATGCCTAGACCGTAGCGAACAATCGGCGTGCAGGCAAGCACCTGTGTTCGGCTCAGGGCAGCGTCGGTGGCGGCGGCACACAGCTCTCGCGCAGTTTTGCGAGGTCCAGGATTTCGAGCTTGCCGCGGTACAGGCGGATCATGCCGCGTTGCTGCAGGTCCTGCAGGATCTGGTTGGTGGTCTGGCGCGACAGCGCCAGCATGCGCGCGAGCTGCTCCTGAGACAGATTGAGCATGCGGCGCGACTGCGTGGTGTCCAGGCGCAGGCCGTAGTCTTCGGCCATGGTGACCAGCCGGCGCGCGAGCCGCTGCGGCGCGGCGAGCACGGACTGGTCTTCGAGCGTGACCAGGGCCTGGCGCAGCTTGAGCGCCACCAGCAGCGCCAGCGAGCGCCAGTGTTCGGGGTGCTGCTCCAGCCAATGCTGCAGCGGCGCGAGCGGCACCTGCAGCACGCAGCTGGGTTCGGTGGCATGGACATCGTGGGTGCGCGCCGACTGGTCGAACAGCGACAGCTCGCCAAACCAGGCGGGCGATTCGAGCAGCGTCAGCAGCGTGCTGCGCGGGTGCGCACCGTCGCCGGCGCTGGAAATGCTCAGCGTGCCGCGCAGCACGGCGTAGAGTCCGCCGGGTGGATCGCCGCGCAGGAACACGGCTTCGCCGGGCGCGAGCTGCTGGATGCGGGCCAGCCCCGTGAGCTGCTGGGCCAGTGCCTTGGGCAGTTCATGGAACCAGCGGCCCGAACGCAGGATGATCAGGTGCTCGGGCAGCAGCGGGGAAAAGACGGGTGAGGGCGCTTGCGTCAGCATCACGACAGGCATGGCGGTGAATGGGCAACGCCCTATTGACGCATGCCTGCCGGTTTTCCTGACGCATGAAAACCCTGATCCTCCGGCTGGTCGAATCGACGCACGCGGCGCGCGCAAACGGCCGGCCCAGGTGATTTTCCACGGCGCGCGCGGGGATGTGCCGGGGCTGCGCCTAAAATCATGGCCAATCCCGCTGTGGACCGCTTCATTTCATTCAACTCACTACCATCATGTCCCTCGACAAAGTCTCCCCTGGCAAGAATGCGCCCGACACGTTCAACGTGGTCATTGAAATTTCGGCCAACGCCCATCCCGTGAAGTACGAAGTGGACAAGGAATCGGGTGCGATTTTCGTCGACCGTTTCATGACCACGGCCATGCACTACCCCACCAACTACGGCTATGTCCCGCAAACCCTGTCGGGTGATGGCGACCCGGTCGACGTGCTGGTGATGACCCCGTTTCCCCTGCCCCCGGGCGTGGTCGTGCCCTGCCGCGTGCTCGGCATTCTGATGATGGAAGACGAAGCCGGCGTGGATGGCAAGGTGCTGGCCGTGCCCACCGCCAAGATCCTGCCCTCGTACAGCAAGATCGAATCGATCGCCGACGTGCCCGAAATCACGCTGGCGCAGATTTCGCATTTCTTCGAGCACTACAAGGACCTCGAAAAGGGCAAGTGGGTCAAGGTCCAGGGCTGGCAAGGCGTGGAAGCGGCCAAGAAGGAAATCGTCGACGGCATCAAGAACTACAAGGCCTGAGCCGCACAGCAAGCCATGGCCCGACGCACGCGCTTTCAGCCACGCCGCTCCAGGGTGGCGGGACTGGCGTGCCCACCGGGCCACGGGCATTGAATTCACAGCGTGGGGTCAGCAATGGCCGCACGCTGTTTTGTTTGGGGCATCCGCCTGGGGGCGCCGAGGGGCCGCGCGCAGGGGGGTGAGGCAATGGCAAGCGTTCGAAGAAAGAAACACTCATGAAGTTGGCTGATATGCGCCTGGGAATGAAGCTGGGGCTGGGATTTTTTCTGGTGGTGCTGTTGACCGTCGCGGTCGGCGGGCTGGCGCTGTGGCAGTTGCAGAAAATCAATGCGGCGGCGAGTTTTCTCGGTGGCCATGCGCTGCAAAGCGTGTCGGACACGGGAGATCTGCGGGTCCACTGGAACCGCTTGCGCCGTCTGGATGCGGGCCTGCTGTCGGCGAAGAGCCCCGAGGAGGTCTCGGGCCTGGCCTCGCGGGCTCCCGCCATTTTGGAGCAGTTGCAGACGCTGGAGCGCGGCTACGAAGCGCTGCACCACAATACCGAGGAGCGCGCGCTGCTGGCCCAGTACCAGACGGAGCGCCAGGCCTATGCCAGCAGCCGTGAGGCCTTGTTCCTGGCCGCGAAGGAAAAGGATTTCAGCGTGGTCGAGCAGGATTCGCTGCTCGGGGATGCGGTCGGCAACCTCTACCAGGGCAGCTCGGAAGGGGCGTTCGTGGCGATGACGGAAACCGTAGGCCAGCTCAATGCGATCAGCCAGCAACGCGCCCGGCTTGCCCAGCAGGCGGCGGCCGGTGCCTACGACGACGCCAGGCTGTGGCTGGTCGCGGGCGTCGCGCTGAGTGCCATCATCGCGGCCCTGTTTGGCGCGCTGGTGACGCGTTCCGTGACCCGGCCGGCGCAGCAGGCGGTCGATGCGGCCAACCACATTGCCCAGGGTGATCTGTCGCAAACGATTGCCTCGGGCAGCCAGGACGAAATGGGCCATCTTCTGCAGGCCTTGCAGCGCATGCAGGGCAGCCTGGTGCAGACCGTCAACAGCGTGCGCAGCAACGCCGAAGGCGTGGCCACGGCGAGCGCGCAGATCGCCTCGGGCAACAGCGACCTGTCGGGCCGCACCGAGGAGCAGGCCAGTGCGCTCGAGCAGACGGCGGCATCGATGGAGCAACTGGGCTCTACCGTGCGCCAGAACGCCGACAACGCGCGCCAGGCCAACCAGCTGGCGCTGAACGCCTCGACGGTGGCGGTGCAGGGCGGCGACGTGGTGGCCCAGGTGGTCGGCACGATGAAGGGCATCAACGACAGCAGCCGCAAGATCGCCGACATCATCGGCGTGATCGACGGCATTGCGTTCCAGACCAATATCCTGGCGCTGAACGCCGCGGTGGAGGCGGCGCGCGCGGGTGAGCAGGGCCGGGGCTTTGCCGTGGTGGCCAGCGAAGTGCGCAGCCTGGCGCAGCGCAGTGCCGAGGCGGCCAAGGAAATCAAGGCGTTGATCACGGCCAGCGTGGAGCGCGTGGAGCAGGGCACGCAGCAGGCGGACCTGGCGGGCGAGACCATGACCGAGGTGGTCGGGGCGATCCGCCGCGTGACGGACATCATGGGCGAGATCAGCGCGGCGAGCAGCGAGCAGAGCACGGGCGTGGCCCAGGTCGGCGAGGCGATCACGCAGATGGATCAGGCGACGCAGCAGAACGCGGCGCTGGTCGAGGAAAGCGCGGCCGCGGCCGACAGCCTGCAGCGCCAGGCGCAGGACCTGGTCGAAGCCGTGGCGGTGTTCCGCCTGGCGCAGGGCGCGCAGGGTCGTGCCGTGACCGCCAGCGCGGTGCCGGGCCCGCGGCGAACGCCGGCGCGCGTGGCCAGCCCTGTCGAACGCCCCCCGATTCCCCGTGCGCCGGCGCGGGCCCCGCAGGTGGCGGCCGCGCCGGCTGCCGCCGCCCCCGCAACGCCCGCCGCCCGCCAGGCTGCGGACAGCGATTGGGAAACGTTCTGACGCCGCGCAAGTCCTTTTTTTGGGGCCTGCCTCCACTTTTTGGTGACAATATGTAATTCGGTCGTGCGAGGGCGTCGCTGTCCTTGCCGCCGGATTCCCGTTTCCCCACAGGCCTGGGGCCGGGCGGGTGGTGCGGCATTTCGCCTGCGACCCGCCATGCATCCGCTGCCCAGGTACGTCCGCAACCGCGGCGATCTCAACCCAAGGGAGCCTTCATGCTTTCGAATCTTTCTTCTACCGGCGGGCTGCGTTCGCGCTCCGCTTCCCAGACCACGGCCCAGGTGGCCAAGGCCGAGTTTCTGACCTTTCAGTTGGGCAAGGAAGAGTACGGCATCGACATTTTGCGGGTGCAGGAAATCCGCTCCTACGAGACGCCAACGCGCATCGCGCATGCCCCCGATTTCATCAAGGGCGTGGTCGATCTGCGCGGCGTGATCGTGCCCATCGTGGACCTGCGCATGAAGCTCGATTGCCCCACGGTCGAGTACACGGCCTTCACCGTGGTGATCATCCTCAACGTTGCCGACACCGTGCTCGGCGTGGTCGTGGATTCGGTGGCCGATGTGGTCAATCTGCCGCTCGATGCCATCCGTCCCACGCCCCAGTTCCAGTCGCAGGTCGACGAAGCGTTCATCAAGGGCATTGCCAACGTCGACGAGCGCATGCTGATCGTCATGGACATCGAAGCCCTGCTGAGCTCGGCCGACATGGGATTGCTCAAGGCCGCGGTCGGCTGAGCCCGATGGCGCGGCATGCCGGCGCGCGTGCCGTGGCCGGGGCGACTGCGCCCACGCCCATCGAACAATGGCGTAGTGCCGTCCCGGGGCATTTTCACCTCCGTTAGAGTATGAGACGCAATTCATTACATTGATCCCGGTCCACCGGGGCGATTCACCAGGGACAAGAACCATGCGCTACGCTCACTTGAAGATCGGCACCCGCCTCACACTCGCGTTTTCGGTACTGTTGTTGATTACCGCCGCCATTGCCGGCATGGGCGTATGGCGGCTCGAAGCGCTCAAGGAAGCCAATCAGGCCATCGCCACCGTGCAGATGCAGCGCAGCATGCTCACCCAGCGCTGGGCGTCGTTGATCGAAATCAACTGGGTGCGCACTTCGACGCTGTTGCGCATCGGCGACCCCGCCTATGTCGCCACCTTGCGAAAAGACATGGCCGCGGCGAGCGAGAGCGTCAACCAGGCGCAGCAACAGCTCGAAGCCATGGCGCAGGACGCCGAACGCCAGGCCTTGATGGCCGAAGTCGCCACGCGGCGCAAGGCCTATTCGGATTTTCGCACCGGCCTGCAAAAGCGCCTGGCGCAGGGCGACGACATCTCGCAGGAACTCGACGGCCAGTTGCGGCCGCTGGCCGACAGCTACCTGAAGTCCGTTGCCGACGTGGCCGATGACGCTGCCAGGGGTCTGGTCGCAGTGCAGGCAAGCGCCCAGGAGTCGGCCACCGCCAGCCAGGTGGTATTGGGCGCGGGCGCGGCCCTGGCCCTGCTGATCGGTCTGCTGTTGGGCGTGACGACGACGCGCTCCATCACACGTCCCATCCAGCGCGCGGCCGAAGTCGCCGATTCGATACGCAACGGTGACCTGACATCGAACATCGATGCGAGCGGCGAGGACGAAACCGCGCAGATGCTGCGCGGCCTGGCCGGAATGCAGACCAACCTGCGCAATATCGTGGCGCATGTGCGCGAAGGCTCCGAGGCCGTGGCCACGGCGAGCGCGCAGATTGCCTCGGGCAACAGCGACCTGTCGGGCCGCACCGAGGAGCAGGCCAGCGCGCTCGAGCAGACGGCGGCGTCGATGGAGCAACTGGGCTCTACCGTGCGCCAGAATGCCGACAACGCGCGCCAGGCCAACCAGCTGGCGCTGAACGCCTCGACGGTGGCGGTGCAGGGCGGCGACGTGGTGGCCCAGGTGGTCGGCACGATGAAGGGCATCAACGACAGCAGCCGCAAGATCGCCGACATCATCGGCGTGATCGACGGCATTGCGTTCCAGACCAATATCCTGGCGCTGAACGCCGCCGTGGAAGCGGCGCGCGCGGGCGAGCAGGGCCGGGGCTTTGCCGTGGTGGCCAGCGAAGTGCGCAGCCTGGCGCAGCGCAGTGCCGAGGCGGCCAAGGAAATCAAGGCGCTGATCACGGCCAGCGTGGAGCGCGTGGAGCAGGGCACGCAGCAGGCGGACCTGGCGGGCGAGACGATGACCGAGGTGGTCGGGGCGATCCGCCGCGTGACGGACATCATGGGCGAGATCAGCGCGGCGAGCAGCGAGCAGAGCACGGGCGTGGCCCAGGTCGGCGAGGCGATCACGCAGATGGACCAGGCGACGCAGCAGAACGCGGCGCTGGTCGAGGAAAGCGCGGCCGCGGCCGACAGCCTGCAGCGCCAGGCGCAGGACCTGGTCGAAGCCGTGGCGGTGTTCCGCCTCGACGATGGCCAGGCCCGGGCCACCCGTGCAGCGCCAGCGGCGCGTGCCGTCCAGCCCGCGCCCCAGCGCGCGGCCGCCAGGCCGGCGCCGGTTGTCCGGCAAGCGCCCGCACCTGCGGTGCCCGCCGTGCCGCACAGCGTCAATTCGCGTGGCCGGCCGGCGCAGGCCTCGGCCAGCAGCACGGACGACTGGGAAAGCTTCTAAAGGCGCGCCGCGCCTGCGCCCAGACCCGGCGCGCGCAGCGGGCTGTGCGCGTGCAGCGCCTCGAGATAGGCCTGCACGCCCGTGCCCTCGCGTTCTAGAAAGCGGTCCACGGCATCGGCGAAGCCGGGGTGGGCGATCCAGTGGGCGCTTGCCGTGGGCGTGGGCAGCAGCGCGCGCGCCATCTTGTGCTCGCCTTGCGCGCCGCCTTCGAAACGCGCGATGCCCTGCGCGATGCACCAGACGATGGGCTGGTAGTAGCAGGCTTCGAAGTGGAGGCAGTCGACGCGCTCGAGCGCCCCCCAGTAACGGCCATAGGCCACGCCCTGCGGCGCGCCGCCGCCGGTAGCTGCCGCGGCCTCGGTGTCGAGGGCGATCAGGCTCGCGGCGATAGGCTGGCCGGCGCGCTCGGCAATGAACAGCAGCCAGTGCGCGGGCAGCAGCGCGCCCATGCGCGCGAAGAAGTCGCGCGCGAGATAGGGCGCATTGCCGTGCTCGAGATAGGTGCGTTCGTAGCAGCGGTAGAAGAAGTCCCAGTCCTGGGCCTGGATCTGCGCACCATGCAGCGCGCGGAAAGTCACGCCGGCCTCGGCCACCTTGCGGCGTTCCTGGCGTATCTTCTTGCGCTTTTCCTGCTGCAGCTGGGCAAGGAAATCATCGAAGTCGCGCAGTGGTCGGGCGGTGCCCGCGGTGCCGGCTGCGGCATGGGCCGCCCCGGCATGGGCCGCCCCACGGTTGTGCCAGTGGAACTGCACGCCGCCGCGCTCCATCCAGCCGTCGGCGCGGCAGGCAGCGAGATCGGCGTCTTCGGTGAACAGCGCATGCACCGAAGACCAGCCCTGGGCCGCAACCCAGCGGCGCACGGTCTGCGCGAGCAGCGCACGCAGCGCTTCACTGCGCGCGAGCAGGCGCGAGCCGGGCACGGGCGTGAACGGCACGGCGATCACCGCCTTGGGGTAGTAGTCCAGGCCATGCTCGGCATAGGCGCGCGCCCAGGCCCAGTCGAACACGTATTCGCCCGACGAATGGTTCTTGGCGTACAGCGGGCAGGCCGCGACCAGTGCGTCGCCTTCCCACAGCGTGACGAAGCAGGGCTGCCAGCCGGTTTCCAGCGTCGCGCTGCCGCTGGCTTCGAGCGCGGCCAGGTACTCATGGCGCATGAAAGGCGTGGGCACGGACTGCTGCGCGAGCAGCGCGTTCCAGGCCTGCGAGGGGATCTCCTGCACCTGGGTGAACACGCGGGTGATAATTGCGCTTTCAGCCATGCCTGCTCCCAGCGCTCGATCCCTGTGGCGCAGCGCTTTTGCGATGGGCCTTGTCGGCCTGATTTCTATCCATGACGTTCTCCATCTGCACTGCTCAGCGCAATTTTGTTGTGGGCGATCTGCCTGGCAATGCGCAAAAAATCATTGAGGCCGCACGCGCGGCGCATGCGGGAGGCGCGCGGCTGCTGCTCACGCCCGAACTCGCGCTGTGCGGCTACGCGGCCGAAGACCTGCTGCTGCGGCCCGCGTTTCTCGACGCCTGCGAGCAGGCGGTGCATACCGTAGCACGGGAAACCGCCGATCTCACGGGCCTGGCCATTGTCCTGGGTCACCCGCGGCGCGTGGCAGGCGAGCGACTGTGCCATAACGCGGCCAGCGTATTGCGCCACGGGGTCGTTGAATGCAGCTATGCCAAGCAGGCGCTGCCCAACTATGGCGTGTTCGACGAGCAGCGCTATTTCACGCCCGGCGATGCGCCCTGCGTGCTCGACGTCGACGGCGTGCGCATCGGCCTGCTGGTCTGCGAGGATGCCTGGCTGCCCGGCCCGGCGCAGCAGGCTGCGCAGGCCGGCGCGCAATTGCTGGCGGTGCTCAATGCCTCGCCCTTCCACGGCGACAAGCCGGGCGTGCGCGAGGCCATGCTGCGCGCACGCGTGCAGGAAACCGGCCTGCCCGTGGTCTACGCCCATCTGGTCGGCGGCCAGGACGAACTGGTGTTCGACGGCCATTCGTTTGCGCTTGGCGCTGACGGTGCGGTGGTCGCGCGCGCTCCGGGCTTCGAGGAAAGCCTGATGGCGGTGCAGGTGACGGCGCAGGCCGGCGCGCTGGTGCTGCAGGGCGAAGTGCAGCCGCTGGCCAGTGCGCACGAGCAGCTGTGGCGCGCGCTGGTGCTGGGGGTGCGCGACTATGTGGGCAAGAACCGTTTTCCCGGCGTGCTGCTGGGGCTGTCGGGCGGCATAGACTCGGCGCTGGTGCTGGCGATCGCCGTCGACGCGCTGGGCGCGGACAAGGTGCGCACCGTGATGATGCCCTCGCCCTACACGGCCGACATCAGCTGGATCGATGCGCGCGACATGGCCGCGCGCCTGGGCGTGGCCTACGAGGAAATCGCCATCGCACCGCAGTTCGAAGCCTTCAAGGCCGCGCTGGCCGCCGATTTCGCGGGCCGCGCCGAAGACACGACGGAAGAGAACCTGCAGGCGCGCATCCGCGGCACGCTGCTGATGGCGCTGTCCAACAAGTTCGGCGCGCTGGTCGTGACCACGGGCAACAAGAGCGAAATGGCCACGGGTTACTGCACGCTCTACGGCGACATGGCGGGCGGCTTCGCGGTGATCAAGGATCTGGTCAAGACCCAGGTGTTCGCGCTGGCGAACTGGCGCAATGCGCACGATCCGTTCGGCACTTGCAGCAATCCCATCCCCGAGCGCATCATCACGCGCCCGCCCAGCGCCGAGCTGCGCCCGGACCAGAAAGACCAAGACAGCCTGCCGCCTTATGAGGTGCTCGATGCCATCGTCGAGCGATACATGGAAAATGACGAATCCGTGCAGGACATTGTGGCCGCGGGCTTTGCCGCCGTCGATGTCGAGCGGGTCACGCGCCTGATCCAGATCAACGAGCACAAACGCCGCCAGGCGCCGATAGGCGTGCGCCTCACGCGCCGCAGCTTCGGCAAGGACTGGCGCTACCCGATCACCAACAAATTCCGGGCGTGATGCAGCAATGCATGGCGCCAACGCATTCCCACATCCAGGAGTTCCCATGAAAATGATCACCGCTGTCATCAAGCCGTTCAAACTCGAAGAGGTGCGCGAAGCGCTGGCCGATTGCGGCGTCACCGGCCTCACGGTCACCGAAGTCAAGGGCTTCGGCCGGCAAAAAGGCCATACCGAACTGTACCGCGGCGCCGAGTACGTGGTCGATTTCCTGCCCAAGGTGAAGATCGAAGTCGTGGTCAACACCGAAGACGTGGACCGCTGTGTCGACGCCATCGTCAGCGTCGCGCGTACCGGCAAGATCGGTGACGGCAAGATTTTCGTCACGCCGGTGGAGCGCGTGGTGCGCATCCGTACCGGCGATCTGGACTCTTCCGCTATCTGATCTAGGGGGCTTGAGGCCAGGACGTTCATGGTTCGACAGGCTCACTACGAACGGTTTGCGAGCAGGTCGCCTTTGGGTGGCCGTCCGAAGGGCGCTTGAGCGCCCGCGCCCTTCAGATCACCGCGCGCAAGGCCTTGGTTTCGCTCGCGGTGCCCGCAGCTTCGACCAGCGCGGGCAGCAGCACCGCCGCATCGGCGTGGCTTTCGATCAGTCCCATCTGCCACTCGCCCATCAGGCCGCTTTGCACGCTGGTGGCCAGGAAAGTCAGCAGGCTGTCGTAGTAGGCCGCGGTATTGAGCAGGCCTATGGGCTTGTCGTGGTAGCCGAGCTGGCGCCAGGTCCAGACTTCGAACAGTTCCTCGAACGTGCCTATGCCGCCGGGAAGCGCGAGGAAGGCGTCCGAGCGTTCGGCCATCATCGCCTTGCGCTCGTGCATGGTCTGCACGATGTGCAGTTCATCGCAGGCATGGTTGGCCTGTTCCTTGTCGACCAGCGCCTGCGGAATGATGCCGACCACGCGGCCACCGGCCAGGCGCGTGGCTTCGGCCACGGTGCCCATCAGGCCGGAACGGCCGCCGCCATAGACCAGCTGGCCGCCATGCGCGCCAATCCACTTGCCGACTTCGATCGCGGCTTCGGTGAACAGGGGATTGACGCCGGGGCGCGAGCCCAGGTAGACGCAGAGGGAAAAGGCAGGTGTCGGGGAGTTCATCATAGGAATTTCAAGTAAAGGGCGGACAGCCAGGTGCCCGCGCACAGCAGCAGGGCCAGCAGCACGGCGGCGCTGCCCATGTCCTTGGCGCGCTTGGACAGCGCATGCCATTCGGGGCCTATGCGATCGATCGCGGATTCAATGGCGCTGTTGAGCAACTCGACGATCAGCACCAGCACGATGGACGCCACGAGCAGCATGCATTCGCTCCAGCTGCGTCCCAGCCAGGGCGCGAACGGCAGCAGGCACAGCGCGCCCAGGGCTTCGGTGCGAAAGGCTTTCTCGCCCCAGCCCGCACGCAGGCCCTGCAGCGAGTAGCCGCCTGCATGCCATATGCGGCGCAGGCCGCTGCGGGTTTTCTGGGGGTTGACCGGTGGAGTCTCTGGAGCCATGGGCCGAGAGGATACGCTAGCCTAGGCCAGTCCGTCGGCCTTGCGGCGTTTCGTGCGGGCACGCGCTTCGCCTTGCGCGTCGTGCACCAGCCGCGTGCCGGCCAGCGCATCGTGCAGGAACTGGCGCTGCGGGTGCAGGCGGCTGAGCAGCGCCCAGACCGCGATCCAGCCCAGCATCAGCACCGTGGTCTCGCCCGCGGGCAGGTGGAAGGGCGCGATCACGGCCAGCGGCGGCAGGAACCACAGCCAGCTGAGCAGGTAGCGCGCAAGCGCACGGCCCTGCGTGAGCGCGCGGCCCGACTTGTCGGTCACGCGGATGTGCCAGGTTTTCATCGCCAGGGTCTGGCCCTTGGACCAGAACCAGGTGAAGTAGATGCCGAACACCACGAACAAAAAGGCCTGCAGCGCGTGGCGGTTGTCCATCGCATTGCGTGTCTGGCTCAGCGTGCCGAACAGATAGCCGGCAATGAATACCACGCCGAACAGCAGCAGTCCTTCGTAGAGCCAGCAGGCCATGCGCCGGCGCAGGCTCGGGGTCGGCGGCAGGGACGGAAGCTGCGCAGGCGTCGAAGGCGGGACGGAAGAGTGCATTACGGTGGAAGCGGGTCGCCCAGCCCCGTGCCTGCGGCCGTGTCGGCGCCTGCGGGGGCGAGCGCGGGCAAGGGCAGCGCCGTCGCGGTGGACAGGTTCACGGGTGCGGTCTCGACCACGTTGGGCATAGACACCGGCCGGGTTTCGACGGCCAGCGCGGGCGGCGCCGGCGGCGCGATGTGGTGCGTTGACTGGGCGCTGGGCGCGGGAATCTTGGGCAGGTTGGCGACGTTGTTGGCGGTGGCCGTGGCGGCCGGCACGCGCGCGAGCTTTTTCGCCGGCACCGGGCGCAGCGCGGGTGCGGCGCCCGCGGGCCTGGCCGCGGCGGCCCTGGCTGCAAGCGCCCGTCGCTGTTCGTCGCTCAAGGCCTGGTAGGCTTCCCACTGCGCCCATTTGTCCTTGGGGGCCATGCGGTTGGTGAGTGCATAGTTGAGCCGGGCCTGGCTGCGCTGCTGGGCGCTCAGGCTGGCCCAGGATTCCATGCGGTCGCGCAGCTTGAGCTGCTCCTGCGCGGGCAGGGTGTCGAAGGTGCCGGCCAGCACGATCCAGCGGCTCTTTTGCACTTCGCCCATGAACGGCCAGCGTTTCTCCAGCGGCTGCAGCACGCTTTGCTGGGCCAGCGTGAGTTCGCCCCAGTTGGGACCCGCGGCTTGCAGGCGGCGCTGCGACAGGCCGTTGCGCGGTGCATCGGAATCGGCCGCAGGCGCCTGGGCCACCGTGGCCATGGCCAGCGCGCTGGGCGCCTGTCGCACCTGCGGCACGATCCAGCCCGCGACCAGCGTGAGCGCCAACAGCAGCGCCGACGCCAGCGCGACGCTGCTCAAGCTGCGGAATTCAGTACGCGGGACAGGGGGCATGCAACCGGAAGATCTCTAGCAAGGGGGTCAGAGCGTGGAAACCGCGGGCGGTGTCTGGATGAACTGCAGGAAACCTGGATCGGCATAGGCCGAAGGGGGCAGGTCGTCCGTGAGCAGGGCGGCGTCGACTTCGGCGACTTCGTGCATGCCGAAATCGGTCTGCGAGGTGATGAACACCGCGAGGCTGATCGCGAGCCCGACCAGCGGCGCTGCGGTGAGTGCACCGCGCCACCAGCCGTGGCGCCCGGGCGCGCCCAGCGAGGCCACGCCCCCCTGATTCTGCACTGCGTGTGCCGTGACGCGCTGGTGCACCAGCACTTCGCGCCGGCGCTGCGACAACGCGCGCTCACGCCCGGCGCGCAATCGCTCGCTGATGTCGTAGGCCAGTAGTTGGTTGTTTTCGCTCAGGCGTGCGGTCACGCGCCGCGCAAAACGATCGGCGGCCTGCTCAATGGACGGTGTTGCTGCAATGTTCATAACTGGATTCCTTTGGCCTTCAGTGCCTTGCTGAGGGTCTGAATGGCACGAAAACAGTGTGTCTTCACACTGCCTTCCGAGCAACCCATGGCGGCTGCGGTCTCTGCGACGTCCATCTCCTCCCAATAACGCATCAGAAAGGCTTCACGTTGACGTGTTGGCAACTCCTGCACCTCTTTTTCTATGCCTTGCAGCGTTTGTACACGCTGCGTGTGCTCTTCGGCGCTTTGCACCGTCTGTTCGTTTCCATTGCCAGCATAGGTCTCGAGCAGATCAAAGTCCATGCCGTCGTCGCCTGCGGGCTCGAAATCGCTCATGCGCGTGAAGAGCGCATTGCGCGTTTTCTGGCGCCGGAACCAGTCGAGCGTGCAGTTCGACAGGATGCGCTGGAACAGCATCGGCAACTCGGCAGGCGGCTTGTCCCCGTAATGGTGCGCGAGCTTGAGCATACTGTCCTGGACAATGTCGAGCGCCGCCTCATCATCGCGGACATGGTAGAGCGCGCGCTTGAAAGCGCGTTTTTCCACATCCTTGAGAAATTGCGAGAGTTCTTGTTCGGTTGCCAAAGAGGTCAGCCTGCCGCGAAAGGGGCGCCGTGGCCAGAAAGAGGATTGCTGCGGCGGCTTGCCCGATTCCGGGAGTCCGTCAGCACAGGACAAAGCGAATTATCGCATCCATCGAATATTTTGCCGCACCGGGCAGCCCGGGCATTGCGCCGCGGTGCGATAATCCGGGCGCAAATCAAAAAAGCAAACGGGTCACGGTCCGGCGTCCACACATTTCGCCCATGGCCATGGCCTCAAGTCCCAAACCGGCCCCACAAGGGCACAGGCCAGGGGCACCCAAGGTTTTTCGTTAGAGAAATTCGCAAAGGTTGATCATGGAAATTTCCAAGGCAGAGCTTTCTTCCGCTGCCGCTGCAGCAGCGTCGTCTCCCGCGCGTCCCACTGAACTCATGGGCGCAGAAATCCTCGTCAAGTCGCTCCAGGCCGAAGGCGTGCAGCATCTGTGGGGTTATCCGGGTGGCGCTGTGTTGTATATCTACGACGCGCTCTACAAGCAAGACACCATTCAGCATGTGCTGGTGCGCCATGAACAGGCGGCCGTGCATGCAGCCGACGGCTTCGCCCGCGCCACTGGCGAAGTCGGCGTGGCGCTGGTCACTTCCGGCCCCGGCCTGACGAACGCCGTCACCGGCATCGCCACCGCCTACACCGACAGCATTCCGCTGGTCGTGATCAGCGGACAGACTTCGACCGCCTCCATCGGCACCGACGCCTTCCAGGAGTGCGACACCGTGGGCATCACGCGCCCCATCGTCAAGCACAACTTCCTCGTCAAGGATGCGCGCGATCTCGCCGCGACGATGAAGAAGGCCTTCCACATCGCGCGCTCGGGCCGGCCCGGCCCGGTGGTGGTCGACATTCCCAAGGACGTGTCCTTCAAGAAGGCCGCCTGGACCGGTTATCCGCAGAGCATAGAAATGCGCTCGTACAACCCGGTCAAGAAAGGCCACAGTGGCCAGATCCGCAAGGCGCTGCAACTGCTGCTGAGCGCCAAGCGCCCCTATATCTATACCGGCGGCGGCGTGTTGCTGGGCAATGCCTGCAACGAACTGCGCACGCTGGTCGACATGCTCGGCGTGCCCGTGACCCACACCCTGATGGGCCTGGGCGCCTACCCCGCGAGCGAGCGCAAGTACCTGGGCATGCTGGGCATGCACGGCACCATCGAAGCCAACAACGCGATGCAGAACTGCGACGTGCTGCTGGCCGTGGGCGCGCGCTTCGACGACCGCGTGATCGGCAACCCCAAGCACTTCCTGTCGGTCGAGCGCAAGATCATCCACATCGACATCGACCCCTCGTCGATCTCCAAGCGCGTGCGCGTCGATGTGCCCATCGTGGGCGACGTCAAGGACGTGCTTGGCGAGCTCATTGCCATGCTGCGCGAAACGGCGGCCCGCCCCGACGCCGGAGCGCTCGCGGCCTGGTGGGACACCATCGAAGCCTGGCGCGCGCGTGACTGCCTGCGCTACGACAACAGCAACCCTGAAGTCATCAAGCCGCAGTACGTGGTCGAGACGCTGTTCAACATGACGCGCGGCACCGACACCTACATCACGTCCGACGTGGGCCAGCACCAGATGTGGGCCGCGCAGTACTACCGCTTCGACGAGCCGCGCCGCTGGATCAACTCCGGCGGCCTGGGCACGATGGGCGTGGGCATTCCCTACGCCATGGGCATCAAGCTCGCCAAGCCCGACGCCGAAGTGTTCTGCATCACCGGCGAAGGCTCGGTGCAGATGAACATCCAGGAGCTGTCGACCTGCCTGCAGCACAACACGCCGATCAAGATCTGCTCGCTCAACAACCGCTACCTGGGCATGGTGCGCCAGTGGCAGGAGATCGAGTATTCGGGCCGCTACAGCCACAGCTACATGGACGCGCTGCCGAACTTCGTCAAGCTCGCCGAAGCCTATGGCCACGTGGGCCTGCTGGTCGAACGCTCCGAGGACGTCGAGCCCGCACTGCGCGAAGCGCGCCGCCTCAAGGACCGCACGGTGTTCATCGACTTCCGTACCGATCCGACCGAGAACGTCTTCCCCATGGTCCAGGCCGGCAAGGGCATCACGGAGATGCTGCTCGGCACCGACGACCTCTGAGCACGCGGGGCCGCGTGCCCTGCTGCCTCATCCCTTTCCAGCTATCGTTCGATAGTTCCATTGTTGACGAATCTATTGCCCGCCAAGCCCGCGCATTACCGTGCGCGGGGGAGGGCGGCGAAAAGAGGAATCCGTACCCATGAAGCACATCATTGCAGTCTTGCTCGAGAACGAACCCGGCGCGCTGTCGCGCGTGGTCGGACTGTTCTCGGCGCGAGGCTATAACATCGAGTCCCTGACCGTGGCGCCGACCGAGGATCCGTCGCTGTCGCGCATGACCATCCAGACCACGGGCTCGGAAGACGTGATCGAGCAGATCACCAAGCATCTGAACCGCCTCATCGAGGTGGTCAAGGTGGTGGACCTGACCGAAGGCGCGTACGCCGAGCGCGAGCTGATGATGGTCAAGGTCCGGGCCGTGGGCAAGGAGCGCGAAGAAATAAAGCGCCTGGTGGACATCTTCCGCGGCCGCATCATCGATGTGACCGACAAGAGCTACACCATAGAACTCACGGGCGACCAGTCCAAGAACGACGCCTTTTTGCAGGCCATGGAACGCTCTGCCATCCTCGAGACCGTGCGCACCGGTGCGAGCGGCATCGGCCGAGGCGAGCGCATCCTGCGCGTGTGATTTTCCCTGTCCTATTTTTTACCCCCTAAGAACCCATTCACTGGAGCCAACATGAAAGTTTTCTACGACAAAGACTGCGACCTGAGCCTGATCAAGGGCAAGACCGTTGCAATCATCGGTTACGGCAGCCAAGGCCATGCGCACGCACAGAACTTGAACGAAAGCGGCGTGAAGGTCGTGGTCGGCCTGCGCAAGGGTGGCGCTTCGTGGCCCAAGGTCGAAAAGGCCGGCCTCAATGTGATGGAAGTCAACGACGCCGTGAAGGCCGCCGACGTGGTCATGATCCTGCTGCCCGATGAAGACATCGCAGCCGTGTACAAGAACAACGTCGAGCCCAACATCAAGCAAGGCGCTTCGCTGGTGTTCGCCCACGGCTTCAACGTGCACTACAACCAGGTCGTGCCCCGCGCCGACCTCGACGTGTGGATGGTCGCTCCCAAGGCGCCCGGCCACACCGTGCGCAACACCTACACGCAAGGCGGCGGCGTGCCCCACCTGATCGCCGTGCACCAGGACAAGTCGGGCAAGGCCCGTGATCTGGCCCTGTCGTACGCGATGGCCAACGGTGGCGGCAAGGCCGGCATCATCGAGACCAACTTCAAGGAAGAGACCGAGACCGATCTGTTCGGCGAACAGGCTGTTCTGTGCGGTGGTGCGGTCGAGCTGATCAAGATGGGCTTCGAAACCCTGGTCGAAGCCGGCTACGCGCCTGAAATGGCCTACTTCGAGTGCCTGCACGAACTCAAGCTGATCGTCGACCTGATCTATGAAGGCGGCATCGCCAACATGAACTACTCGATCTCGAACAACGCCGAATACGGCGAGTACGTGACCGGCCCCGAAGTGATCAACGCCGAGTCGCGCCAGGCCATGCGCAACGCCCTCAAGCGCATCCAGGACGGCGAATACGCCAAGATGTTCATTCTGGAAGGCCGCACCGGCTACCCCAGCATGACCGCTCGCCGCCGCAACACCGCCGATCACCAGATCGAAAAGGTCGGTGGCCAGCTGCGCGCGATGATGCCCTGGATTGCCAAGAACAAGCTGGTTGACCAGACGAAAAACTGATCCAACGCAGGGCGTGAGCCCTGCCGCGGTCATCGAAAGCCACCGCAAGGTGGCTTTTTTTATTGACGCCGGGCCTGGGGGGGGGCTTTGCCCCCCCAGACGGCTACACGCAGTGAGCAAGCGTGGGGGCCTTTTTTGCCGCCGGGCCGCCCCAAGGCAATAAGCGCCCCCGTGGGGGGGCAGCGGCTACACGCAGTGAGCAAGCGTGGGGGTCTTTTTTTTTGCCGCCGGGCCGCCCCAAGGCAAAAGCAGCCCCCTCGAGGGGCAGCGGCTACACGCAGTGAGCAAGCGTGGGGGCCTTTTCTTTGCCGCCGGGCCGCCCCAAGGTAAAAAGCGGCCCCCTCGGGGGGCAGCGGACCTTGCGCAGCAAGGGAAGCGTGGGGGTCTTTTTTTGCCGCCGGGCCGCCCCAAGGCAAAAAGCGGCCCCCTCGGGGGGCAGCGGCTACACGCAGTGAGCAAGCGTGGGGGCCTTTTTTATTAACGTCGCGCCATGGCACACGGGTACACTGCAGCACACAGAGGGGGCAAGGCGCTCCCGCGAACAAACAGTGTCAATCGCGTTCCCTGTCCATGGGCAGCGCAGTGGAGGTTTATTACATGCATGACGGCAATGAGTCGACGGAAGTGGCGGGCGTGTCGGTGCGCAAGCGCCGCAAGGGCATCTACATCCTGCCCAACCTGTTCACATTGGCAGCGCTGTTCGGCGGTTTCTATGCCATCGTGATGGCGATGAACGGACGCTTCGAGCTGGCCGCCGTGGGCGTGTTCTGTGCGATGGTGCTCGACAGCCTCGACGGCCGCGTGGCGCGCATGACCAACACCCAGAGCGCGTTCGGCGAGCAGATGGACTCGCTGTCCGACATGGTCTCGTTCGGCGTTGCGCCGGCGCTGATCGCCTACGAGTGGGCGCTCAAGGGCCTGGGCCGCTGGGGCTGGATCGCGGCGTTTGTCTACTGCTCCTGCGCGGCGCTGCGCCTGGCGCGCTTCAACGTCAATACGGCCGTGGTCGACAAGCGCTACTTCCAGGGCCTGCCGTCGCCGGCCGCCGCGGCGCTGGTCACGGGCTTCATCTGGCTGCTCAGCGACTCGGGCCTGATGCGCGGCGCCGACGGCCTGCTGACCTGGACCCAGCTGACCTGGACGATGTTCGCGCTGACGCTGTACTCGGGCCTGACCATGGTCACCAACGTGCCGTTCTACAGCTTCAAGGACATCCACATGAAGCGCAGCGTGCCGTTTGCGGCCATCGTGCTGATCGTGCTGGCGATCGCGGTGATCAACATCCACGCGCCCACGGTGCTGTTCGGCGTGTTCGTGCTCTACGGCTTCAGCGGCTACGCGGTCTATGCCTGGCGCAAGGCCAAGGGCCAGCAGGTCAGCGTGATCAGCACGTCCAAGGACGAGCCAGAAGAGCGCGGTCTGCACAAATAGAAATCTCCTTGATGCGTCCCGCTTCGTGTGGGCGCGCTGGGGGCCTTGGTCCCTGTAGGGAATGTCAGTTAGTTAAAAGCGCAAGAGCCTCAGGAGGAGGCGCTAAAAATCCGCTTTTGTGGTACCTTTGTTTCGCTGGGGCCTGTGCCAGCGGCCGCTATGGCTTTGCTTTTCGAGGCCGGGTCTCGGCCCGGCAGCCGACTTCATTTTCTTGTACGCACAAGAAAACGAAGCAAAAGAAGGCGCCCCTGCTGTCTGCGACCCTGCGCTGCGCTCCGGGCAACCTGCCGTGCTCGGTCCCGGGCTGCACCGCAGAACTTATATGGACACCTCCCGTGATGCAAGCAAACTTTTGAAGTTTTGACTCGGCGGTTCATTGCAACCTTATATCCGGCCTTTCGATGCAGTACGGACTGTTCATCCGCTGCTGGCCCTG
>NZ_CACSJA010000012.1 GCF_902706035.1 Pantoea sp. 18069
GCTGCCCATAGACAACAATCACGATGAGCAGCAAATGCGAATCTGGGCGACTGGCAGAAAAAATTGGCTCTTCGCCGGTACGCTGCTGGCCGGCCAGCGTGCGGCCGCGATCACGAGCTTGATCCAGACGGCCAAACTCAATGGCCACGATCCCTATGCGTATCTGAAAGACGTGCTCACGCGGCTGCCCACCCACAAGGCACGTGACATTGACCAACTGCTGCCGCACATCTGGTTGCCGCCTACTGCTACCGCATAGCGCCGACTCTGCGCAAGGGCCGGACCGCGTGTGTTTGCTGGCCCCTTACCCTTGAACTCCGAGCTGTGCCGCCGCCTGCGTCGCCGGCCCATCAAATCTATTCCGTAAGTGTTCATGTGTCCGCCTAAGTTGGTGGACACGAGCCTCCTACAGCGTCGGGTCGATATCAACGTGTGTTTGCTGGCCCCTTACCAATGTGTCCACCTGGTATGCGCTGTACACCACCGGAGGCACACCGACGCCAGTGGTGCAGCGCCTGGTCGGTGCCCTCAATCATGTGCTGACGGCCAGCGATTCGGTCGCGCGCATCAAGGGCCTGGGCGGCGAAGTGCAGATTTTGAGCATTGAGCAGTTTTCCAGGTTCAACCAGGAAGAGTTCGAGCGCTACGGCCAGTTGATCCGCAGCGCCAACGTCAAGGCAGAGTAAGTACCCAAGGAACCGTCCACATGCAAGCTACCCCCCTTCCCACTCTCGCACTCCTAATGGGCGACTCCGCTGGTATCGGCCCGGAGATGATGGCTCGCCTACTGGCCCTTCCCGCCAACCGTACCGCCGCTAACCTGCT
The DNA here is from genome assembly GCF_902706035.1 of Pantoea sp. 18069. Taxonomy (GTDB): domain Bacteria; phylum Pseudomonadota; class Gammaproteobacteria; order Burkholderiales; family Burkholderiaceae_C; genus Comamonas. The sequence continues at coordinate 826 of NZ_CACSJA010000012.1, forward strand.
GCTGATCGGTGATGCCTGTGTCTGGAAAGACGGCCAGGCCATTGCCGGTGTGGACGTTCCCACCCACACCATCACCGAACTGGCCGACTATGTTGCGCGCCCCGGCGACGTCACGCTGCTGGACCTGGACACGCTGGGAGGCAAGCTGCCTGTACGCGGCCAAAGTACCGAGGAAGCCGGCCGCGCCTCGTTCATTGCGATGGAAAAAGCCATTGATGCGGTGAGCGCTGGCGTGGCGCAAGCCATTGTGTTTGCCCCGCTCAACAAGCACTCGCTGCGCATCGGTGGCCTGGACGCCGAAGACGAGCTGCGCCATATGCAGCAGCGTTTCGGGGTAGAAAGTTTCGTCTGCGAATTCAATATTGCAGAATGCCTGTGGACATCGCGCGTGACGTCCCATGTGCCGGTGCGCGAGATAGCCGACCACATCGACCAACAGGGTGTGGAGGACGCCATCGCCATCATCTGGGGCGCCTTGCGCCAGGCCGGCATTGAGTCGCCCCGCGTAGCCGTCTGCGGCCTGAACCCGCATGCGGGCGACGGCGGCTCCATCGGCCGCGAAGAGATCGACATCATTGCTCCCGCCGTGCAAGCCGCCCAGCGTTCCGGCAAGAAGGTGCTGGGCCCGTTCCCGTCAGACACCGTGTTTATCGCCGCCCAGCGTGGCGACTTTGACGCCGTGGTCTGCATGTACCACGACCAGGGCCAGATCGCGATGAAGCTGATGGGCTTTGACAAGGGCGTGACGCTGCACGGCGGCCTGCCGGTGCCCGTGGCCACTTCCGCCAGTGGCAGCGCCTTTGACATAGCCGGCAAGGGGCTGGCCAAGATCCATGGCCTGCAGCGTGCCTTTGACCTGTGCGTGCGCATGGGCGCGGCTGTGCCGAGAAATGCGGCCACCAGCCGCATCGCCGCAGTGACAGCCTGACAGGACCATCCCATGCGCACCGCATTTTTGGGAACAGGACTGATGGGCGCCCACCAAGCGCGCCGCCTGCTGAAGGCCGGCCACACCGTGTGCGCCTGGAACCGCAGTATCGACAAGGCACGGGCCCTGGTGGCCGATGGCGCCACGGTGGCCGCAACGCCCGCCGAAGCCGTGGCCCAGGCCGAGGTGGTGTTTGTGATGCTGGAAAACGGCGATGTGGTCCAGCAGGTGCTGTTCGACAGCGGCGCCGCGCAAGCACTGGCCCGGACGCAACCTGGCGCCGTGGTGGTGGACACCAGCTCCATCAAGCCGGCGCAGGCGCGTCAGCATGCGCTGCAGTTGCATGCCCTGGGTCTGCAGCATGTCGACGCACCGGTATCGGGTGGCGTCAGCGCCGCCGAGGCTGGCAGCTTGGCCATCATGGCCGGGGGTGACGAGGCTGTGTTTGACCGCGTGCAGCCCCTGCTGTCGGCCATGGGCCGCGCCACCCACGTGGGTCCGTCCGGTGCGGGGCAATTGGCCAAGCTGGCCAACCAGATGATCGTGGCGGTGAACATTGCCGCTGTTGCCGAGGCCTTGCAAATGGCCGCAGCAGGTGGCGCGGATCCTGCCAAGGTACGCGACGCCATTCGCGGCGGCTTTGCCGAAAGCCGCGTGCTGGAGCTGCACGGCCAGCGCATGGTCGATGGCGATTTCACCCTCCGTGCCCGCTCCACCATGCAGCTCAAAGACCTGCGCAATGCCCAGGAAGTGGCGCTGGACACCGGTTTTACCGCCCCCACGGTGAACATCGTGACCACCCTGTTCGAAGACCTGGTGGCGCGCGAAGGCGAGATCGACCACAGCGGCCTGTGGCGCCAGATCGCGCACATCAACGCCCCGGCCACGCCCCCCTGAATCACGCCCGACAAAGCGCCCGCCCATTCCTCCCCGGCCCGTCCAAACGGTGCCAGACAAAAGATTTTCACGATGACCACCACACCCAAAAAACTGCGCAGCCGCGCCTGGTTCGAACGCCAGGACAAGATGGGCTTTTATTACCGCTCCTGGCTCAAGAACAGCGGCATTCCGCAAGACCAGTTTGATGGCCGGCCGGTCATCGGCATCTGCAATACCTGGTCGGAGCTCACCCCCTGCAACTCGCACTTTCGCGAGATTGCCGAGCATGTGCGCCGCGGTGTGCTCGATGCCGGCGGCTTTCCGCTGGAGTTCCCGGTGCTGTCGCTGGGCGAGACCATGATGCGCCCCACGGCCATGCTGTACCGCAATCTGGCGTCCATGGATGTGGAAGAAGCCGTGCGCGCCAATCCGCTGGATGGCGTGGTGCTGCTGATGGGCTGCGACAAGACCACGCCCGCGCTCCTGATGGGCGCAGCCAGCGTGGATCTGCCCACCGTGGGTGTGTCGGGCGGCCCCATGCTGCGCGGCTACTACGAAGGCCGCACCGTGGGGTCGGGCACCAACACCATCTCGATGAGCGAGCAATTGCGCGCCGGCACCATCACCATCGAGCAGTTCCATGAAGCCGAAGCCGCCATGAACCGCTCGCACGGCCACTGCATGACCATGGGTACCGCATCCACCATGGCCTGCCTGGTTGAAGCACTGGGCGTGGGCATGCCCGGCAATGCCGCGATTCCTGCGGTGGATGCTCGCCGCAATGTGCTGGCCCGCGACGCCGGCCGGCGCATTGTGGACATGGTGCGCGAAGACGTCACCCTCTCGCAATTGCTGACCCGCAAGGCGTTTGAAAACGCCATTCGCACCACTGCTGCCGTGGGCGGCTCCACCAATGCCGTGGTCCACCTTCTGGCCCTGGCACGCCGCGTGGGCGTGCCGCTGGATCTGGACGATTGGGACAAGCTGGGCCGCGACGTGCATTGCCTGGTCAACCTCATGCCTTCAGGCCAGTACCTGATGGAAGACTTCTTTGAAGCGGGTGGTCTGCCTGCCGTGCTGCAGCAGTTGCACCAGCGCGGCCTGCTGCATGCCGATGCCATGACCGCCAACGGCAAGACCATGGGCGAGAACGTGGCCAATGCCCGCAACTGGCGCCACGAAGTCATCCACCCGATGGACCAACCCTTCAAGAGCGATGCCGGCATTGCTGTGCTCGAAGGCAATCTGGCACCCAACGGCGCCATTATCAAACCCTCTGCGGCATCACCCCATCTGCTGCAGCACACTGGCCGCGCCGTGGTGTTCAACACCATAGAAGACCTGCATGCCCGGATCAATGACGAATCGCTAGACATTGATGAAAACAGCATCATGGTGCTGCAGAACTGCGGCCCCAAGGGCTACCCCGGCATGGCCGAAGTGGGCAATATGCCGCTGCCGCCCAAGCTGCTGCGCCGTGGCATTACCGACCTGATCCGCATCTCTGACGCCCGCATGTCCGGCACGGCCTACGGGACGGTGGTGTTGCATGTCTCGCCAGAAGCCGCCGTGGGCGGCCCACTGGCCCTGGTACGCAGCGGCGATCTGATTCGCCTGGATGTGCCTGCGCGCCAGTTGCAACTGCTGGTGGATGACGCCGAACTGGCCGAGCGACGCGCCGCATGGCAAGCGCCCGAACCGCATGCCAGCCGGGGCTATGTCAAGCTTTACATCGATCATGTGACCCAGGCCCATGAAGGCGCGGACCTGGACTTTTTGGTGGGCTGCAGCGGCTCTCGTGTGCCGCGCGACAACCACTGAGACGACAACGCTGATTCCCCAGAGGCTGCCACAAAAAGCGGCCCATTTCAGGAGACAAAACCATGCGCAATCTTTCTTCACTGCCCTTGTCGCGCCGCCTGCTGCTTCAGGCGGGCGCGGCGCAGTTGGCCACGGCAGGTCTGGCCGGTACCTCGATGGTGCAGGCCCAATCAACCACGCCAGCCTTTCCCACGCGCACTATCGAGCTGGTCGTGCCCTGGCAGGCCGGGGGTGGTGCCGATGTGGTGGCGCGGGCCTTTGGCGTGTCTGCGGCATCGCACCTGCCCCAGCCCATCGTTGTGGTCAACCGCCCGGGAGCCACAGGCCTGTTGGGCATGAAGGATGTGCTGGGCGCCAAGCCCGATGGCTACAAGCTGCTGCTGACCACCAACGAGATCACTTTCGTCAAACACCTGGGCCAGGGCAAGTACAGCCCGGATGATGTGCGCCCGATTGCCCGGCTCAATGCCGATCCGATTGCCATCGTGGCCCGCACCGATTCCGGCTACAAAAACCTGAACGACCTGCTGGCCGCTGCCCGCCAGCCCGGCGCCAACGTCCGTGTGGGCAATGCCGGCCAGGGCTCCACCTTGCACATGGCTGCGCTCGCGCTGTGCCAGCGTGCGGGTGTGGAGTTCAACCATATCCCATTTGCCGGTGGCGCTCCTGCGCTGCAGGCCCTGCTGGGTGGCCACATCGACGCGGTGTCGATCACCACGGCTGAAGCCGCCAACTATGTGACCGCCGGCACCCTGCGCCCCTTGGGCGTGATGGCCGAGCGCCGCCTGAGCAATCTGCCCGAAGTCGCCACGCTGCGCGAAACCGGTATCGACCTCACCGTGAGCCTGTGGCGTGCGTTGGCGGCCCCCAAAGGCACGCCCGATGCGGTCATGGCCGTGCTTCGCACTGCGGCGGCCCAGGCCGCGCGCGAGCCGGTGCTGCTCGATACGCTGAAAAAATTGCAGTTCAGCGCCGACTCGTATGGCGACCACACCGTGATGGCTGCGCAAATGGAGCGTGACAGCGCGCTATTCAAGGAACTGATCGAGCAAGTGCAACTGAAACTGTCCTGACCCTGCCATGCCTGCATTGTTTGGTTTCGCCCGCCCGTTCGTTGACGCGCACCACCATTTCTGGAACCTCGACCGCAACCCCTATCCCTGGCTGCAGGATGAGGTGCTGCCGGCCTTCCGCTATGGCGACTACAGCGCGCTGCGTCGTAACTATCTGCCGGCCGATTACGCTCGAGACACCGCCGGCTTTGCCCCGGCAATGACGGTGCACATGGAAGCGGAATGGTCGCGTGCCAACCCGGTCGATGAAAGCCTGTGGTTGGCCGAAGTGGCGGCCACACATGGCCGGCCCCATGCCATCGTGGCGCATGCCGATCTTGCCGCCAGCGATGCGGCAGAAACGCTGGCGCGCCAGGCCGCCGTGTCGCTGGTGCGAGGCATCCGCCAAAAGCCCACACCCACCGAACGCGGCGGCAGGCGCAGCAGCGCCTTGGCGGGCTCCATGGACAACGACCGCTGGCGTGCGGGCTATGCGCTGCTGGCACCGCACGGCCTGACGTTCGATTTGCAGGTGCCCTGGTGGAACCTGGACCAGGCCGCCGACCTGGCCCGCGACTTTGCAGACACCCTGATCATCTTGAACCACACCGGCCTGCCCAGTGATCGCAGTGCAGAAGGCCTGGCTGGCTGGCGCCGTGCCCTGGAGCAACTGGCGGCGGCACCCAATACCGCTGTCAAGATTTCGGGCCTGGGCCTGGCGGGCCAGCCTTGGCGCGCGCAAGACAACATTGCGCTGATCCGCGACACGCTGGCGATTTTTGGCCACAAGCGCTGCCTGTTTGCCAGCAATTTCCCCGTAGATAGCCTGGTGGCCGACTACGGCACGGTGATGCGAGGCTTTGTAGAGGCCATTGCACCGCTTGGCGATGCCCAGCAACAGGCCGTGCTGCACGACAACGCCGTGCGCATTTACCGATTGAACAGCGCTCCCCCCTATTTGGCAACTGCCAGCGCCCACCAGCGCCAGCCTGCATGACCCGGTTTGAAAGGACTTTTATGACCCGTAAACTCAAAGCCGCCATCATTGGCAGCGGCAACATCGGCACCGACCTGATGATCAAGATCCTGCGCCACGGCCAGCATATCGAGATCGCCGCCATGGTCGGCATCGACCCCGCATCGGATGGCCTGGCGCGCGCAGCCCGCATGGGCGTGGCCACCACCCATGAAGGCGTCGAGGGCCTTGCTGGCCTGCCCCAGTTCGCCGATATCGACTTCGTGTTCGACGCCACCAGCGCCGGCGCCCATGTGAAGAACGATGCTTTCCTGCGCAGCCTCAAGCCCGGCATCCGCATGATCGATCTGACACCGGCTGCCATCGGCCCCTATTGCATTCCGGTGGTCAATGGCAATGCCCATCTGGATGCGCTCAATGTGAACATGGTCACCTGCGGTGGCCAGGCCACCATTCCCATGGTGGCAGCAGTCTCTCGTGTGGCCAAGGTGCACTATGGCGAGATCATTGCCTCGATCTCCAGCAAGAGCGCAGGCCCTGGTACCCGCGCCAACATCGACGAGTTCACCGAAACCACCTCCAAGGCCATCGAGGCAGTGGGGGGCGCCACCAAGGGCAAGGCCATCATCATCATGAACCCGGCCGAGCCGCCGCTGCTCATGCGCGACACGGTCTATACCCTGAGCGAGCTGGCCGATGAAACCGCCATTGCCGACTCGGTGGCGCGCATGGCTGCCGAGGTGCATGCCTATGTGCCCGGCTATCGCCTAAAGCAGAGGGTGCAATTCGACCGTATCGACCAGCCCATCCGCATCCCTGGCGTGGGCGATGCGCTGCGCGGCTTGAAGACCTCGATCTTTCTGGAGGTGGAGGGCGCGGCCCACTACCTGCCTGCTTACGCCGGCAACCTGGACATCATGACCAGCGCAGGCCTTCGCACGGCCGAGCAAATGGCCGCCCGCTTGCTGGCAGCCTCGCTGGCCGAGCAGATCGTTACCGCCTGAGGAGGCACCCGATGAACCCGCACAAGAAAATCTACATCTCCGATGTGACGCTGCGCGACGGCAGCCATGCCATTCGCCACCAGTACAGCGTGGCCCAGGCCCGCCAGATCGCCAAGGCGCTCGATGATGCCAAGGTGGACTCGATTGAAGTGGCCCATGGCGATGGCCTGCAGGGCAGCAGCTTCAACTACGGTTTTGGTGCCCACACCGATCTGGAATGGATCGAGGCGGTAGCCGATGTGGTCCAGCATGCCAAGATCGCCACCTTGCTGCTGCCGGGCATAGGCACCGTGCACGACCTCAAGGCGGCCTACAACGCAGGCGCGCGGCCACCCACTGCACCGAGGCCGATGTCTCCAAGCAGCACATTGAGTACGCGCGCCATCTCGGCATGGAGGCGGTGGGTTTTTTGATGATGAGCCACATGACCACGCCGCAAAAGCTGGCCGAGCAGGCCAAGCTGATGGAAAGCTACGGCGCCACCGTCTGCTACGTGGTTGACTCCGGTGGCGCCCTGGGCATGCAGGATGTGCGCGCCCGTTTCCGGGCCTTCAAAGATATCCTGAAGCCCGAAACCCAGACCGGCATGCATGCCCACCACAACCTGAGCCTGGGTGTCGCCAACTCCATCGTGGCCGTCGAAGAAGGCTGCGACCGGGTGGATGCGAGCCTGGCCGGCATGGGTGCCGGTGCCGGCAATGCGCCGTTGGAGGTATTTATTGCCGCCGCCGAACGACTGGGCTGGGAGCATGGCACCCACCTGTACCAACTGATGGACGCTGCCGACGACATCGTGCGCCCGCTGCAAGACCGGCCGGTGCGGGTGGACCGAGAAACGCTGGCCCTCGGTTATGCCGGTGTCTACAGCTCGTTTCTGCGCCACTCGGAAGTGGCCGCCGCCAAGTACAACCTGAAAGCGGTGGACATCCTGGTGGAGCTAGGCAAACGCCGCATGGTGGGCGGCCAAGAGGACATGATTGTGGATGTGGCCCTGGACTTGATCAAACGCCGCCAGGCCGCTTGATTCCACGCAGCGCCCACAGAACCAGCTGGCGTTTGGCGTGACTGGACTGCCACTGGCAGGCAGGCAAGCTACAGGTTCAGCGAACGCTGGCGCCAGAAGGCCGGATCAGGGATCACGCCCTGGCCGGCCCTGGCGTTGTCGGCCATGTGCTCGGGCCGGCTGGTGCCGGGAATGACACAGGTGACCGCGGGGTGGCTGAGCACGAACTTCAGCAGCACCTGGGCCCAGCTGGTGCACTCGATTTCCCTGGCCCAGGCCGGCAGCGGCCGGTCGCTCAGCCGGCGCAGCAGCCCGCCGCCGCCGAAAGGTTGATTCACCAGCACCGCGACGCCTTTGTCGGCCGCCAGCGGCAGCAGCCGCTCGGCCGCGCCCTGGTCGTCGAAGGCGTAATTGATCTGCAGGAAGTCCAGCGGCTCGCGCCTGAGCACCGCCTCCACCTCGCGGAATGCCGACGTGGTGTAGTGGGTGATGCCGAGGTAGCGCACCCGGCCCTGCGATTTCCAGCCCCGCAAGGTCTGCAGATGCGTCTGCCAATCCACTAGGTTGTGGATCTGCATCAGGTCGAGTTTGTCGGATCCCAGCAGCGCCATGGATTCCTCCATCTGCCGGATGCCCGCATCCCGGCCCGAGGTCCACACCTTGGTGGCCAGGAAGGCCTGGCTGCGCCGGCGCGATTGCGCCAGCAGCTCGCCCGTGGTCCTTTCCGATCGGCCATACATCGGCGAGCTGTCGAGCAGGGTGCCGCCCGCGTCGAACAGTGCTTCGAGCACGCCAGGCAGACGCGCGTATTCCGGCGTGCCGGGCGCATGACCAAAGCCGCGCCAGGTGCCGCAGCCCACCACGGGCAGTGCTTCGCCGGTCGAGGCAATCTTGCGCTGGTGCATAGCCCTGGCCGGGGCTGCGGCCAGGCCCTGGTGCAGGCCCATGGCCAGCGATGCGGCCAGCGTGGCACGCATGAACTGGGCGCGGTTGACTCCGGTGGCTTGCGTTTGGTTCATGATTTCTCCGGGAAAGTTGCTGAAACCTGGGCAGGACGGGTCGCGCCGGTCCTGCGCAATACCTCCTGGCGCCGCGCCAGCCAGACGCACAGTGCGCACCATGCGGCCGAGAGCGGGATGGCCAGCAGGGCAATGCCGCCCAGCCCCACCCCCAGCGCGGACAGCGCCGCCGACAGCCAGCCGCTGACCGCATCTCCGCCGCGGTAGACCAGGGTCTCGATGGCGTTCTTGGACTTGTACTTCTGCTCACGGCTGATCACCGTGAAAAGCACTTCCCTGGCCGGCCGGGCAATGGCGTAGTCCAGCGAGCGTCTGAAGATTTGCACGCCGGCCAGCACGGCCAGCGTGGGTGCCAACGCAAGTGCGCCGAACGCGGCCACCGTCACGAGCGGCAGCATGGCCAGGCACAGCACGAGGCCGAACTTTCGCATCAGCGCGCCGGTGACGCACACTTGCAGCGCCAGCGTCAGCGACGAGACGCAGAAATCGACGAGGGCGAAGTAACGCGTTCTCGATGCGGTGTCGGCAAAGGCATCGGCGACGATTCTTCCTTGTTCGAAGTACAGGAAGGTCGACGCGGCCGTGTGCGCCAGCAGGTAGGCACAGATGCCCAGCAGGTAGGGCGAGCGGGCAATCAATGACAGGCCGGCCCACACCTGCCCGCCCAGCGGCCTTGACTGGGCCAGCGTGACCGCATGGGTGCCGCCATCCTGCGCACCGGCTTGGCGGTGATCCGGGTAGATCCCGCGGAAGCAGCGCAGCGCCAATTCCAGCAGGAGCGCGGCAGCCAGTGCCAGCGCCATGGGGCCGAACACGCTGACTGCGGCGGCGGCCAGCAGTGGGCCCACCACGGTGCCCAAGGTTCCGCCTGCGGCAATGAAGCCAAACAGGCGCCGCCCCTGTTCACTGCTGAAGCGGTCGTCCAGCACGCTCCAGAAGATGCTGACGATGAAGAGGTTGAACACGCTGACCCACACGAAGAAGGTGCGGCCCAGCCAGACGCTTTCCACGTGCATGGCCATCAACGCGCTGAAGCCCAGCAGCGTCAGCGCGAAGAACCGGTAGACGAAGGGCACGAATCGGCGCGGCGCCAGCCGGCTCACCAGGAGGCCGAAAGCCGGCACCAGCAAGAGCATGGTCAGGAACGTTGCGGTGAAAAGCCAGCGCAGTTCTTCCACGCCCCCCACCAGGCCCATCGCATCGCGCAGTGGCCGCAGCAGGTAGTAGCCCGAGAGCAGGCAGGCAAACCAGGAAAAGCCCAGCAGCGTGGCTTTCACTTCGTGCGGCTCGATGCGGACCATGCGACTGAGCAGCCGGTGGGCGCGTGATGTCGTCATGGTGGGCGCAGCCTTCTCATGGGTTGGAGGTGGAGGTTCACAAGCGCGACCATAGACGATTCGACCGCCAGCGGGTGAACGTTCTTTCCGCAGGCCGATACGCGGGCGCAGGTGCTGCGTGCGCTGCGCGGAAACTGAGACGTATCCGAAAGCACTATCTGTGAGGAAGTGTCAAACCTGTCGGCATGGGCTGATGGCCTACCGTTATAGGTAGACAGGCCGGTCAAAATGGGACAGGCCCATGCCGAAGACCGGTGTCCCTCGACCCAGGTCGCATCGGCATGTCGCAACAGGAGATTTCCATGCAAAACATTCAACGTTGGGGCCGCGTAGCGGGTGCGGGCGTCATTGTCGCCGCGCTGACCGCGTGCGCGGCTTACCCCCAGGGCGGCTACAACCAGCCCGGCTATCCCGGCCAGCCCACGGCCAGCTATCCCGCCCCATCCTATCCTGCGGCCGGCTACCCGAACAGCTATCCCGTGCACAACAGCAACCAGGGCTACCAGGTACAGCAAGGCCGCATTGTCAATATCGAGACCATGCGCGTGCAGGACTCCAGCGGCGTGGGCGCCGGTGGCGCGATTGTCGGTGGCGTGCTCGGCGGCCTGGTGGGCCACCAGATCGGCGGCGGCTCGGGCAAGGCGCTGGCAACGGCGGCCGGTGTGGTCGGCGGCGCGCTCGCGGGCAATGCCGTGCAGAGCAATGTGGGCGGCGGCAGTGTGCGCGACATCTACCGCGTGACCGTGGAGACCCGCGACGGCAGCCTGCGCGCGTTCGACTATCCGAACCCGCCGCAGCTGAACGTTGGAGATTACGTGCGCATTGAAAACGACCAGATCTACCGCTGAATCCGGTCAATGAACAAGGGACTCCTCGGAGTCCCTTGTGCGTTCAATGCACAGTGTCGTTGCCCGGTGCCTGGGGGGGCTGGATGCGGAAAAAGCCCGTGCCCGCGCTGCCGCGGCCGATTTCCTCTTCGGTTGCCTCGCGCACGCCTTCGACCTTGAGGTGCAGGCGCAGCGCGATGCCGGCCAGCGGGTGGTTGCCGTCGAGCACAACATGCTCGGGGTAGATGTCGGTGACGGTGTAGAGCGCTTCCTTGGGCGCGTCGGCGTTCGTGCCCGCGGGCAGCGCATGGCCTTCGAAGGTCATGCCTTCCTCGATTTCTGCCGGGAACAGCGTGCGCGGCTCGAGAAAGATCAGCTTCTCGTTGTAGTCGCCAAAAGCGTCTTCGGGTTCGAGGTGCAGATCGAGCTTGGCGCCCACGCCGTGGCCTTGCAGCGCGCGCTCTATGGCCTTGAGCAGGTCATCGCCGCCGACGAGGAAATCCACCGGCTCGTCGAGCACGTCAAGTTCTTCGCCCAGGGTGTCCTTGAGGGTCCAGGTCAGAGCGACCACGCATTGTTCTTTGATGTCCATGGGTTTGCAGCCTTGTGAGTGGGAAAAGGCCGACCGCGTTGCGACCGGCCCGTATGGCGTTGATTTTCCCATGCCTGTCAAGGCCAGCGGGCTGCGCCGGGCTTAGAACGTGAACACGTTCTTAGAAAGGGTATTGGCGCGGTGTGGTCTGCATCGTGATCCAGCGCGTATCGGTGAATGCGTCGATGCCCGCCTGGCCGCCGAAATGGCCATAGCCCGAGCTTTTGACGCCGCCGAACGGCATCTGCGCTTCATCGTGCACCGTCGGGCCGTTGATGTGGCAAATGCCCGATTCGATGCGCGCCGCGACCTGCCAGGCGCGCGCCGTGTCGCGGCCGTAGACGGCGGCCGACAGGCCGAACTCGTTGTCGTTGGCAATGGCAATCGCTTGCTCGACGCCTTGCACGCGCACGATGGCCTTGACCGGGGCGAAAGTCTCCTCGTAGAAGATGTCCATCGCGGACGTCACATGGTCGAGCAGCGTCGCGGGCATCAAGGTGTTGCTCGCCTTGCCGCCGCAAAGCAGCTTCGCACCCTTGGCGAGCGCGTCGTCTATCAGCGCGTTGACGCGTTCGACCGTGGTCTGGTCGACGACCGAGCCCAGTACCACCGGGCCCTGGCGCGGATCGCCCAGCGGCAGCGAAGTGGCGCGCGCGACCAGCTTGCCGATGAACTCGTCGGCCACTTTCTCGTCGACGATGATGCGCTCGGTCGACATGCAGATCTGGCCCGAGTTGGCGAAGGCGCCAAAGGTCGCGCCGGCCACGGCCGCGTCGACATCGGCGTCGTCGAGCACCAGGAACGGCGCCTTGCCGCCGAGCTCGAGAATCGCGGGCTTGAGGTATTTGGCTGCGGTCTGGCCGATGATGCGGCCCACGCGCGTCGAGCCCGTGAAGTTCACGCGGCGCACGGCCGGGTGGGCAATCATGGCTTCCACAACGCTGCCGGCATCGGCCGGCGCGTTGGTCACGAAGTTCACCACGCCCGGCGGCAGGCCGCCTTCCTGCAGCGCCTCGATGATCAGACCGTGGGTTGCGGGGCACAGTTCCGAGCCCTTGAGCACCACGGTGTTGCCGCAGGCCAGCGGCGTGGCGATGGCGCGCACGGCCAGGATGATGGGCGCATTCCAGGGCGCGATGCCCACGACCACGCCCGCGGGCTGGCGCACGGCCAGCGCGACGCTGCCGGGTACGTTCGAGGGAATGACCTGGCCGCTGATCTGGGTGGTCAGCGACGCGGCTTCGAGCAGCATGTCGGCCGCGAGGTGCACGTTGAAGCCGGCCCAGATGCCGGACGATCCGGTTTCCGCGGCCATGGCCCCGGCAAAGGCTTCACCTTTGGATTCAATGGCCGCAGCAGCTTTCATCAACAGGCCTCGGCGCTCGCCCGGGCCCATCGCGGCCCAGGCGGGAAAGGCCTTGGCGGCGGCGTCGATCGCGGCGCGCGCATCGTCGGGCGTCGCGGCCGGCGCGCGCGTGGCCACCTGGCCGTCGAGCGGGTTGCGGCGCTCGAACGTCGCACCGCCCGTGGCGCCCACCTGTTGGCCGCCAATCAGCATTTGTTGTTCAATCATGGAACTTCCTTCACAAAAAAATCAGTGGGCTGCGCCCAGATATGCCTTGCGCACGGCCGGGCTGGCCTGCAGTTCTGCAGCGCTGCCCTGGCCCACGACCAGCCCGGTCTCCAGCAGATAGCCGCGGTCGGCAATCGCCAGGCTCTGGCGCGCGTTCTGCTCGACCAGCAGCACGCCCACGCCGAGCTTGCGGATGCGCGCCAGCGCCGCGAACAGCTCCTTGCACATCAGCGGCGACAGGCCGAGAGACGGCTCGTCCAGCAGCAGGATATCGGGCGCCGACATCAGCGCGCGGCCCACGGCCACCATCTGCTGCTCGCCGCCGCTCATGGTGCGCACGGTCTGCGCCATGCGCTGGGCGAGCTTGGGAAACAGGTCGAGCACGCGGGCCAGGCTTTGCGCTTCGAGCGCGCGTGCGCGCCGCGGCTGGGCGCCCAGCTGCAGGTTCTCGCGCACCGTGAGGTCGCCGAACACGCCGCGGCCCTCGGGCACCAGCGCAAGGCCCGCTTCGACCACCTTGTGGGCCGGCAGCCGCGTGAGCTCCTGGCCCGCGAGCAGCACGCGCGCGCCGTCCTGCGGGCGCACCATCGCGCCTATGGCCTTGAGCAGGGAAGACTTGCCCGCGCCATTCGCGCCCAGCATCACCACCAGTTCGCCCTTGTCGACCTGCAGCGACACGCCGCGCAGCGCCTGGTGCTTGCCGTAGGCCAGGGACAGGTCGTGCACTTCAAGCATGGGCGGCCTCCTCGATGTCGTCGCTGCCCAGATAGGCTTCGATCACGCGCGGGTCGCTGAGCACTTCGCGCGTGGGGCCGTCGGCGATGCGCGCGCCGGTGTTCATCACCACGCAGCGGCTGCACAGCGCGTGCACCGCATCCATCACATGTTCGACCATCAGCACCGTCATTCCTTCATCGCGCAGCGCGGCGATCAGCGCGATGCCCTGCTGCAGTTCCGTGGGGTTGAGCCCGGCGAGCCATTCGTCGAGCAGCAGCAGCCTGGGCGCGAGCGCCAGCGCCCGCGCCAGTTCCAGCCGCTTCTGGTCGATATAGGTCAGCTCGGCTGCGGGCAGCTCGGCCTGGGCGCCCAGGCCCACGCGCTCGAGCAGTTGCTGCGCGGCGCGCTCGGCAGCCCGGCCGTGCAGGCCGCCGGGGCGAAACGCCAGGCCCGCGGCCACGTTGTCGCGGCAGTGCATGCCGCCGAGCACGCGCACCAGCTGAAAGGTGCGGGCCACGCCCAGGCGCGCGATCTGGTGGCTGGCCAGGCCGCTGATGGTGCGGCCGTCGAAGCGCACTTCACCGGCGTTGAGCGGCAAGGCGCCCGAGACCAGGTTCATGGCCGTGGTCTTGCCCGAGCCGTTGGGGCCCAGCAGGCCCACGACTTCACCCGCGTGCACGTCGAACGACAGGTCGTTGACCGCGACCAGACCGCCAAAGCGCTTGCTCAGGCCTTTGAGTTCCAGCAGGGGTGTATTCATTCCCCACCTCCGTTGTTCTTCTTGCGCCGGCGCAGCCAGCCGGAGATGCCGTTGGGCACCGCATAGACGATCACCATGAACACCAGCCCGACGAGGATGGCGAAATGGTTGGGGAAATTCGCCGACAGGAACTCGAACAGCAGCACCAGCGGCACCGCGCCGAGCAGCGGCCCGAACAGCGTGCCCGCGCCGCCGAGCAAGGCCATGATCAGCGTCTGGAAGGAGATCGCGGGCGCGAAGGCAATGGTCGGGTCGAGGTAGGTCCAGCGCGGCGCCATGATCGCCCCGGCCACGGTCATGAACGCGGCGCTGAGCGTGAACAGCAGCACCTTCACGCGCGTGGTGTTGATGCCCACGTGCACGGCCACGGTCTCGTCCTCGCCGATCACGCGCAGCGCTAGGCCCAGGCGGGTGCGCGCGATCCAGGCGCGCAGGCCCAGCACCAGGGCCAGCAGCACCAGCAGTTGCCAGTAGATGTCCTGGGCCGTGATGTCGACGAACACATAGCGGCCCAGGTCCTTGGTGATGTTGACTTCATACCAGGTCACGAGCTGCTTGGTCAGCTCGGCCAGGCCGAAGCTGAAGATCACGAAGTACACGCCCGACAGCCGCAGCGTCGCCAGCCCGACGAGCAGCGCCATCGCCACGCCCACGCCCAGCGCGATCAGCAGCACCGCCGCCCAGGGCAGCGCTTCGCCGAACACCGCCGTGGTGTAGGCACCGACGCCAAAGAACGCCACGGTGGCCAGCGAGACATAGCGCGTCGGGCCCGAGAACAGCGCCCAGGCCGAGGCCAGCACGCTGTACATCAGCACGCTGATCAAGAGCGACAGATAGTAGTCGTTGTGCATCCACCGGGGCACCGTGGCCAGCAGGGCCAGGGTGAGGGCGCCCGCGCCCCATGCCATTGCATCGCGGCGGCTCATCGTGTGCCCTTTCCAAACAGGCCCGTGGGGTGCAGCAGCAAGACGCCGAGGAACAGCGCGTAGTTCACGGCCAGTGTCAGGCCGGGGTCTATGAAGGTGGCGACCAGCGTTTCGGCAAAGCCCAGCATCATTCCCGCGAGCAGGCAGCCCATGAGGTTGCCCACGCCACCCATGATCACCACGATCAGCGCCTTCATCGCGAACATCGTGCCCATGGCCGCGGAGAACGGCAGGAACATGCTGACCAGCACGCCCGAAGCCGCGACCATCGCGCCGCCTATGCCGAACGCCAGCGCCGCGGTGAAGCGCACGTCGATGCCGACCAGCGGCGCAAAGCGCGGTGCGACCGACACGGCGCGCACCACCGTGCCCATGCGGGTGCGCGTCAGCAGCAGGTACAGGCCCAGGCCCAGCGCAACGGCCACGCCCAGCACCAGCAGGCGGTTGGCCGCGACCGTGCTGCCCAGGATCTGCACCGGCGTCGAGAGATAGCTGTAGCTGTGGTAGTTGCCGCCGAAGCCGACCATCATCACGCCCTGCACGACGAACATCAGGCCGAACGTGGCGAGGATGGAGTCGATTTCGAGCGCCGGGCCCGCGCCGGTGCGACGCACCAGCGGAGTCAACAGCAATTGATAGACCAGCCACTGCACGCCAAAGCCCAGCGGCAGTACCAGCAGCAGCATCAGAAGGGGAGACAGGCCCCAGGCGGTCACGCCCAGGTAGGCCAGGAAGGCCGGCGCGATCAGGAACTCGCCATAGGAGAGGTTCATGATGCGCGCGACGCCGTATTGCAGGGTCAGTCCCATGGCGATCAGCCCGTAGAGGCCGCCCAGGGTGCTGCCCGCGAGCAGGATGTCGAGGAGATTCATAGTGTCACGCACCGGCGCAGCACCCGCATGGGCGCTGCGCGGGCTGGCGTCAGTTCTTCCAGGCTGGTTTGGGAATGATGGCCGGTTTGGCACCTGCACGGTTGCTCGGCGCAATGCCGTAGAACTCGCCGTTCTGCCACTGGCCCACGTACCAGAGCTTGGTCAGCATCTGGTTCTCGAGCTTGACCGGGCCGATGATGGTGTCGAAGGTGCCGGTCCTGATTTCCTGCGTGACGGCCGCGCGGTCGATCTTGCCCACGCGCTCTATCGCCTGCTGCAGCACCTGCAGCGTGGTGTACTGGATGGTGCTGGCGAAACGGTCGGGCTCGTGGCCGGCGGATTCCTTGTGGCGCTGGAAGTAGTCCTTGATTGCCGGGGCGTCGAAGTCGACGCCGCCGGGCGCCATGATGCCTTCGGCGGCCGCGCCGAACTTGGCCTTGAACATAGGGAACTGCGTGCCCACGCCGGTGAACATCACTTTGGGGTTCAGGCCGTTGATGCGCGACTGCTCGGTGATCAGCATGGTGTCGGGCGGGTAGGAGTAGGCGATGAACACGTCGGCGTTCTTGCTCTTGACCTCGGTCAGCAGCGGCGTCATGTCCTGCGTGCCTATCGGATAGCTCTTGTCGTAGACCAGCTCGAAGCCGTGCTGCTTGGCCGCCTTGCGCGTGGCGTTGGCGAGTTCCACGCCAAAGCCGTCGGCGATGTTGATCATCGCGATCTTGTTGCCGATCTTGCCTTCCTTCTTCGCGGTTTCGAGGTAGCTCACGAGCGACTCGGCGTAGCCCGCGCCCGTGCCCAGGAAGAAGAACGCATGCTTCCAGCGCTTGGCCAGTTCGGGCGCCTTGTCGGTCACCGCGGTCGCGGCCAGCAGCGGGTATTTGTGCTTTTCGTAGGTCGGGCCCACGGCCAGGTTGCTGCCCGTGCTCCAGGGCGGCAGCACGAAGTCGACCTTGTCCTGGGTCATCAGGCGCTCGGTCGCGCGCACCGCTTCCTCGGTGCTCGAGCGGTCGTCGTACTCGACGACTTCGATGGGCACGCGCTTGCCGTAGGCCTTGAGCATGATGCCGCCGGCGGCATTGATCTCCTTGACCCAGAGCTGGTAGTTGGGCGTCACGGTGGCCGCGGTGCCGCCGGCGTTGTGGCCGGTCTTGGCGATGGCCCAGCCTATGCGCACCGATTTCGGTGCTTCCTGCGCCAGGGCCAGCGGGGCCAGGGTGGCCAAAGTGGTGATCGCGGCGGCGGCACTCACCTGCCGCAGCCAGAAACGCTTGCTCGCTGTCTTCATGCTTGTCTCCTTGGGCGCTCTTTTGCTGAGCGTGCAGGGATGCTAGGGCGTGGCCCCGGGCGCGGCTGTACTGAGCATGCACAAAGTGCTTGACTGTGAATGCACGGGATTCAGGGTTTTCCCGTGGCAGCGCACGATGGCCGGCGCCGCGCGCGCATGCACCGGATAATGGACCGTCATATCAGGCCGCGAGGCCGGGAGCCGGAAAGCGCGCCGATGAACACCGCAAGCACTTTGAGCACCGATGGCCTGTCGGCCCAGGACGCCGTACCCGCGTGGCAGGACTGGATGTCCACGCTGTTTTCGGGCCTGGGCACCGACCTCTATGGCGATACGGTGTTCGAAGGCCACCTGCAGCGCTCGCAGGCGGGCGCGGTGGTCATGACCCGGCTCGAGGCCGCGCGCCACCGCGTGATCCGCAGCGTCCAGGGGCGGCGCTCGCACGACCCCGACTATGTGAAGATCGTCGCGCCCTGGCAGGGGCTTGCGGCCGTGAGCCAGCAGGGCCGCGAAGCCAGCGCGCGCAGCGGCAACTGGGTGATCTACGACACCAGCCAGGCCTATGAAGTCGCCAACCCCGAGTGGTCCGAGCACCTGATCGTGATGCTGCCGCGCCGCAGTCTGGTGCAGCGCGGCATCCGGCTCGAAGGCCTGATGGGGCGCAACGTAGGCGGTGCCTCGGGCATTGCGCGTGTCGCGCTCGAGGCCATGCGCAGCACCTACCAGGAACTGCCGACCATGGCGCCTGCGGTCGCCGAGCGCGCGGGCGAGCTGCTGATCGACCTGGTGCATCTGTCGCTGCAGGAGCTTTCGGGCCGCGGCACGGTCCTGACCCAGCAGGAGGCGTTCAAGGACCGCATACGCGCCCATGTCGCGGCCCATGTGCGCGACCCGCGCCTGACCATCGACGACATCGCCCAGGCCATGCATTGCAGCAAGCGCCACCTCTACAACGCGTTTGCCGACGAACCCCTGACGCTTGCCACCTGGATACAGCAGCTGCGCCTGGAGCTGTGCATGCGCGAGCTGCGCGACGCGCGCGCCGCGGCGCGCACCATCACCGACATCGCTTTCGGCTGCGGCTTCAGCAACAGCGCACATTTCAGCCGCGCGTTCAAGGCGTATACGGGCATGGCGCCCAGCGAGTTTCGGGCTTTGCGCTGAGCCAGGGCATTCTGTGCTCAAGCCCTGGGCACGATCCCTTTGAGGACAAGCAAACAGCCCCGGCGGCATACATAGGACAATGCAGCCTGTTTCTTAGATCGCGACCCCGTTGACCACCATGGATATTGACCAACCCCTCGCCCTGCTCGGCGGAATGACCGCTTCCCAGTTCATGCGCCGCCACTGGCACAAGAAGCCGCTGCTGGTGCGCCAGGCCGTGCCCGCGCTGGTCGCGCCCGTGGGGCGGGATGCGCTGTTCGCGCTGGCCGGTCAGGACGGTGTCGAGTCGCGGCTGATCCGCCAGCAGAAGAAGGGCTGGACCATGGACCACGGCCCCTTCTCCAGCAAGGACCTGCCGGCGCTGAGCCAGAAGGCCTGGTCGCTGCTGGTGCAGGGCGTGGACCTGCACGACGCGGGCGTGCACGCGCTGCTGCAGCAGTTCCGCTTCGTGCCCGAGGCCCGGCTCGATGACCTGATGATCAGCTACGCCAGCGACGGCGGCGGCGTGGGCCCGCACTTCGACAGCTACGACGTGTTCCTGCTGCAGGCGCACGGCAAGCGCCGCTGGCGCATAGGCCGGCAAAAGGACCTGACGCTGCAGGAAGGCGTTCCGCTGAAGATTCTTGCCGATTTCGAGCCCGAGCAGGAGTTCGTGCTCGAGGCCGGCGACATGCTCTACCTGCCGCCGCGCTACGCCCACGACGGCGTGGCCGAAGGCGAGTGCATGACCTATTCGATAGGCTTTCGGGCGCCGGCGCGCGAGGAGCTCGCGCGCGAGCTGCTGCTGCGCATGTCGGACGAACCCGACGAACCCGAAGCGCCGGTGCTGTACCGCGACCCCAGGCAGGAGGCGGTGACACACCCGGGTGAAATTCCCGCGGCCATGGCGGAGTTCGCGCGCAAGGCGCTCGAGCGTGCGCTGGCCGAACCGCTGGCGCTGGAGCGCGCGCTGGGCGAGTACCTGACCGACCCCAAGCCGAATGTCTGGTTCGAGGCCGGCGAGGAGGGCGTGATGCTGGAAAGCCTGGTGCTCGACCGCCGCACGCGCATGATGTACGACGCGCGCCATGTGTTCATCAACGGCGAAAGCTATCTGGCCGCAGGCCGCGACGCCAAGCTGATGCGCCTGCTTGCCGACCAGCGCGCGCTGTCGGCGCGCGATCTGGCCAAGGCCAGCGACGATGCGCTTGAACTGCTGGCTTCGTGGCACGAGGCCGGCTGGGTACGTGCTGCTGAATGATAAGGCGTAGGGCCCAGCACGGTTTTTTGTCGTGTCGGCCCGATTCCTGTCAGCGCAATCCGGGGCTCGCGCGTTAAGCAGGCAGGCCTGTACTGCAACCAGCGGGTAAACCCGTAAAAAAGTTTGTGGTCAATTGTAGAAGTGGCGTCAGGAATCGTCAGGATTCGTGAAATCTCCCTATAATTGCCCGCTGTGTCGCAGTAATTTTCTTGCGACTCTGCCGGAACGTTCCATGGCTGCAAGAGGCTGGCCGTTAATTGGCATATCGAATTCTCACTGCTCCTCAATTAGGAAAACTGACATGAAGAACTCTCTCGTTCTGGCTACCGTGATCGCTGCTGCTGCCCTCGTCGCTTGCGGCAAGAAGGAAGAAGTTGCTCCCGTGGCCGCACCCGCCGTGGAAGCTCCTGCAGAACCCGTGGAAGTCGCTCCTGCTGCTCCCGTTGACGCCGCTCCTGCGGATGCCGCTCCTGTTGACGCGGCCCCCGCTGCAGACGCTGCCGCTGACGCCGCTGCAGAAGCCGCCAAGGCTGCTGAAGATGCCGCCAAGGCTGCTGCCGACGCTGCTGCTGGCGAAGCTGCCAAGTAATCACGCGCCGCAGGGGGCCGGTTCGCCGCTCCCCTGCCTGGCATGAAAGCCCCGGTCTTGCGATCGGGGCTTTTTTTATTGCCGCCGGGCCGGTGCCGTGCCTGGAAAATGAAAAAGCCACCGCATGCGGTGGCTTTGGCTTGCCAGGCCCTCGCGGGCCTGTCGGATCCTGGTCTTACTTCAGGTCGTCGGTCAGCACGCGCACGATGCGCTGGGCGTTGGCCGAAGTTTCCGGCGCGCCGGCGGTCGTCAGCACCGACACCGTCGAGCGTTCGCCTTCGGCGCGCACCTGGATCTGGTACTTGACCGGGGCCGAGGCTTCGCCGCCCTGGCTGAAGATGCGGCCGAAGAAGCCCTTGGCCTTCTGTTCTTCGGGAGAGACATAGCGCACGTAATAGATGCCGCGGCTGCGGTCGCGGTCCTCGACCGTGAAGCCGGTGCGGTCCAGCGCCAGGCCGACCCGGCGCCAGGCGCGGTCGAAGCCTTCGTCGAGCAGCACCACGGGAGCGTTGTCGACGGTGTCCATGCGGGCGCTGGGCGCGGCAGGCGCGGCCTGCACCGAAGCGGTCGCGGCCTGGGATTGCTCCTGGCTCAGGCCCAGCTTGACCATCAGGCGGCGCATGAACTCGGTTTCGAGTTCCATGTCGGCCGCGCGTGGTTGCCAGACGGTCGCGTCCTTTTCCCGGCTGGAATAGACCTCCTGCATGCCGCGGTGGGTGATGTAGATCTCGGTGCCGCCGTCGGGCTTGCGCTCCAGGCGCGTGCGGAACTTGTCGCGCTCGCCCGTGGAGTACAGCGAGTCGAACACCTTGCCCAGGGCCGAGCGGATCACGTCCTGCGGCAGCTTGGCGCGGTTTTCGGCCCAGTCGGTTTCCATGATGCCGATCTTGGCATCGTCCTGTACCAGCACGAAACCGTTTTCGAGCCAGAAATCGCGCACCGGGTCCCAGAGCTTGTCGGCGGGGCGCTGGATCACGAGCCAGCGCTCATTGCCCACGCGCTCGATGCGTACATCGCCCACGGCGTTGACCACGGTCTGCGCGCCGCTCGGCGCCTGCGTGGCCTGGCCGGCTTGCAGTGCATTGGCCGAGACCACGCCTCCGGGCACGTTGTAGCGCGTGTCGCGCGTCAGCTGGCTCAGGTCGGGGGGAACTTCGAGCGTCGGCGCCTTGACGGCGCTTTTGTAATCGATCTTTTCCGAATTGAAAGTGGAGCAGGCAGAAAGCGCCATGGCAAGGCCCAGCAGGCCCAGACGTGCAGTAGTTGGTTTCACGCGAAAAATCCTCGGTGCTCTGGTAAGGGGGACGCAGGCTCAGAGCAGCTCTGCGGAGCGCAGCGCGCCCTCGACCACGTCCACATATTGGGGGCTCAGGTCCGTCATCGGCAGGCGCATGGTGGCGCCGCACAGTCCCATGCGGGCAACGGCCCATTTCACGGGAATCGGATTGGCTTCGACGAACAGTTGCTTGTGCACCGGCATCAGCTGGCGCTGGATCTGCATCGCGCGCTGCGCGTCGCCGGCCAGCGCTGCCTTGCACAGTTCGCTCATCAGGCGCGGCGCCACGTTGGCCGTCACGCTGATGTTGCCGTGGCCGCCGCACAGCATCAGGGCCACGGCGGTCGGGTCATCGCCCGAGTACACGCCAAAGCCCGCGGGCACGTCGCGGATCAGCCATTGGGCGCGCTCGATGTTGCCCGTGGCTTCCTTGATGCCGATGATGCCGGGAACCTGCGCCAGACGCAGCACGGTTTCATGCAGCATGTCGGCGACGGACCGGCCCGGCACGTTGTAGAGAACCGTCGGCAGGTCGCCCACGGCTTCGGCAATGGCCTTGAAGTGCTGGTACTGGCCCTCTTGCGTGGGCTTGTTGTAGTAGGGCACGACCTGCAGCTGGCTGTCGGCGCCGACGGTCCTGGCGAATTTCGCCAGCTCGATCGCTTCGCGCGTCGAGTTGGCGCCGCAGCCGGCCATGATGGGCACGCGCTTGGCGGCCTGTTCGACGGCCACGCGAATGATCTCGCAGTGCTCTTCCACATTGACGGTGGGGGATTCACCTGTGGTGCCCACCACGCCAATGCAGTCGGTGCCTTCGGCGATATGCCAGTCGATCAGTTTGCGCAGGCTCGGGTAGTCGACACTACCGTCTTCGTGCATGGGGGTGACGAGGGCAACAATGCTGCCAGTGAGGGCGACGGTGGAAGAGGTCATGTCCGCAGTTGAAAACGGGAAAGAGACATTCTAACGAGTGTGCGCAACCCACAGGGTGCTCGCAGGCGTGCGAAGGGAATGGGGACTGTTTCCGGACGAAAAAAGTGCAGCCATTGGCGTCCTGATCAGTGTCCTAAAGCGCCGCCAGCGTGTCGGTGCCGGGCAGCGGCCGCAGGGCCGCGATGCGCTGCACGCAGCGCGCGGGGCCATCGAGAAAGCCGTCTTCGTAGGCAACCACGCGCAGTTCGTTGCCGCAGGCGCGCAGCAGTTCGCCGGGCTGCAGCAGGAAGCCGGCGCGCGAGGGCTTGCCAAAGCGCGCGTTGCCCTCGGCAAAAGTCTCATACAGCAGCACGCCGCCCGGCGCGACGCTGGCCACGATCGTGGGCAGCAGCGCGCGCCAGAGGTAATTGGTGACCACCACGGCCGCGAACTGCGCGCCCGGCAGCGGCCAGGCGGCTTGCTCGATATCGGCGCACAGCCGCTGCGCCGAGGCCGGCAGCGCCGCGAGCGCCTGCTCCGAGCGGTCTATGCCAAGGCAAGGGTGGCCGCGCTGCGCAAACCAGTGCACATGGCGCCCCTGGCCGCAGGCCACGTCCAGCACCGTGCCGCCCGCGGGCACCAGATGGCTGAAGCGCTGTATCCAGGGCGAGGCCGTCATCAGAAGCACGCCCACATTTGATCGGCCATCATCCGCATGAATTCAGGGTTGGTGTAAAGCCCGAACACGGCCAGCAACACCAGCGCCATCAGTGCGCCGCCGACAACGCGCAGGCCGAGGGGAAGGGGTTTGTCTGCCATGGCTCAGGCCGCTGCCGCCGCGGGCCGCTGCAGCGCGGCTTCGCGCACCGGCAGATTGATCAGCGCGGCGAAGATGCCCAGCGCGATCGACAGATACCAGACGATGTCATAGCTGCCGCTGCGGTCATAGAGATAGCCGCCCAGCCAGACGCCCAGGAAGCTGCCGACCTGGTGGCTGAAGAACACGAAGCCGCCGAGCATGGACAGGTGGTGGATGCCGAAGATCTGCGCCACGGTGGCATTGGTGAGCGGCACCGTCGACAGCCACAGAAAGCCCATGGCCGCCGAGAACGCATAGACCGACGTGGGCGACAGGGGCACCAGCAGGAACGCCACCGTGACCACCGAGCGCGCGAGGTAGATGCCCGCGAGCAGGTAGCGCTTGGGAAAGTGCTGGCCCAGGTTGCCGGCCAGATAGGTGCCGAAGATGTTGAACAGCCCGACCAGCGCCAGCGAATAGCTGGCCACATGCGGAGCGAGGCCGTAGTCCTTGAGGTAGCTGGGCATGTGCACGCCGATGAACATGACCTGGAAGCCGCAGACGAAGTAGCCCGCGGTCAGCAGCAGGAAGCTCGGTGTGCGGAAGGCTTCGGCCATGGCCTGGCCCACGGTCTGCTCGCGCTGCGGCCGCGGGCTGCTGGAAGAAAAGCCGGGCTCGCGCAGGCCGAACGCCAGCGGCACGATCATCAGCACCAGCATGGCCAGCACGATCAGCGCATTCGACCAGCCGATCTGGGCAATCAGTGCGCCTTCTACCGGCACCATGAAGAACTGGCCGAACGACCCGGTGGCCGCGATCACGCCCATGGCCCAGGAGCGGCGCGCGGCCGGTATCTGCCGGCCCAGCACGCCGAACACCACGGCATAGGTGGTGCCGGCCTGGGCCGCGCCTATCAGCAGGCCGGCCGTGAGCGCAAACCAGGTGGGCGTGGTCGACAGCGCCATGCCGGTCAGCCCCAGGGCATACATTGCGGCGCCGGCCAGCAGCACGCGGAACGCGCCGAAGCGGTCGGCGACCATGCCGACGAAAATCCCCATGACGCCCCAGGCAATGTTCTGGATGGCAATGGCCATGGCGAAGGATTCGCGGGTCCAGCCCATTTCCTGGGTGATGGGCTGCAGCCACAGGCCGAAGCCGTGGCGAATCCCCATGGACAAGGTGACGACTGCGCCCCCGCACAGCAGCACCTGCATCATGGACAGTGGTGTTGGTAATGTTTTTTGCATGATGATGCGACTGTAGCCAAATTGGCCACGCACCGCTGGCTCGCACGCGGCTTCGCGGGGTGGCAGCACAGAGGTCGCAAGGCCATGCTGTCTGCCCATACAGCTTTTTCGATTGCGCAGCACTACAATCCCAGCCCATGGCAGCTAAACCTTCATCCTCCTCCACCAGCGCTTACTCCGAAGGCTCGATCCGCGTGCTCAAGGGCCTAGAGCCCGTCAAGCAGCGGCCGGGCATGTACACGCGTACCGACAACCCACTGCATATCCTGCAGGAAGTGGTGGACAACGCGGCCGACGAAGCCTTGGCCGGCTACGGCAAGAAAATCAAGGTCATCCTGCATGCCGACCATTCGGTCAGCGTGGAGGACGACGGTCGCGGCATTCCCTACGGCCTGCATCCCGAAGAAAATGCGCCCGTGATCGAGCTGGTGTTCACGCGCCTGCACGCGGGCGGCAAGTTCGACAAGGGCCAGGGCGGCGCCTACAGCTTTTCGGGCGGCCTGCACGGCGTCGGCGTTTCGGTGACCAATGCGCTGTCCACGCGCATGGAAGTCACGAGCTACCGCGACGGCCACAGCGCGCGCCTGGTGTTTTCCGCGGGCGACGTGATCGAGCCGCTGCAGACCCTGCCGCTGGCCAATGGCGAGCGCAAGCGCGGCACCACGGTGCGCGTCTGGCCCGACGCCAGGTATTTCGAAACCGCGCAGCTGCCCATGGGCGAGCTGGTCCATCTGCTGCGCAGCAAGGCCGTGCTGATGCCCGGCGTCACGGTGACCCTGGTCAACGAGAAGACCCGTGACACCCAGACCTGGCAGTACAAGGGCGGTCTGCGCGACTACCTGCAGCAGAGCCTGCACGGCGAGCCCGCGATTCCGCTGTTCGAAGGCGAAGGCTTCGCCGACCGCAACCACGACAGCTTTGCCGAAGGCGAAGGCGCGGCCTGGTGCGTGGCGTTCACCGAGGACGGCGCGCCGGTGCGCGAAAGCTACGTCAACCTGATTCCGACCACGGCCGGCGGCACGCATGAAAGCGGCCTGCGCGACGGTCTGTTCCAGGCCGTCAAAAGCTTCATCGACCTGCATTCGCTGCTGCCCAAGGGCGTCAAGCTGATGCCCGACGACGTGTTCGCGCGCGCCAACTACGTGCTCAACGCCAAGGTGCTCGATCCCCAGTTCCAGGGCCAGATCAAGGAGCGGCTGAATTCGCGCGACGCCGTGCGCCTGGTCTCGGGCTTCGTGCGCCCGGCGCTCGAGCTGTGGCTCAACCAGCATGTCGAGTGGGGCAAGAAGCTCGCCGAGCTCGCGATCAAGGCCGCGCAAAGCCGCCAGAAGGCCGGCCAGAAAGTCGAAAAGCGCAAGGGCTCGGGCGTGGCCGTGCTGCCCGGCAAGCTCACCGACTGCGAAAGCCGTGACCTCCTGCACAACGAAGTCTTCCTGGTCGAGGGCGACTCGGCCGGCGGCAGCGCGAAGATGGGCCGCGACAAGGAAACCCAGGCCGTGCTGCCGCTGCGCGGCAAGGTGCTCAACACCTGGGAAGTCGACCGCGACCGGCTGTTCGCCAACAACGAAATCCACGACATTTCGGTGGCCATCGGTGTCGATCCGCACGGGCCCAACGATTCTCCCGACCTGTCGGGCCTGCGCTACGGCAAGGTCTGCATCCTGTCGGACGCCGACGTCGACGGCTCGCACATCCAGGTGCTGCTGCTGACGCTGTTCTTTCGCCACTTCCCCAAGCTCGTCGAGGCCGGCCACATCCATGTGGCGCTGCCGCCGCTGTTTCGCGTCGACGTGCCCGCGCGCGGCAAGAAGCCCGCGGCCAAGGTCTATGCGCTGGACGACAGCGAACTCGCCGCGATCTTCGAGAAGTGCGCCAAGGACGGCGTGCCGCGCGAGAAGTGCCAGGTCAGCCGCTTCAAGGGCCTGGGCGAGATGAACGCCGAGCAGCTCTGGGACACCACGCTCAACCCCGACACGCGCCGCCTGCTGCCGGTGCAGCTGCTGAACATGGACTTTGCTGCGTCCGAAGGCGTGATCACCAAGCTCATGGGCAAGGGCGAGGCCGCGGCCCGCCGCGAGCTCATGGAACTGCATGGCGATGCCGTGGAAATCGACATCTGAAGAACCGGTAACGCATGCCCGGCATCGCCCGCTTCCTGCCACTGCCAGGCCGCAGCCTTGGCCGCCGCCTGCTGGCGGCAGGCCTGCTGTGCCTGGGGCTGGTCGCGGGCGCGGCGCGCGCCGATCTCTGGGCGTTTGTCGATGCGCAGGGCGTGACGCATTTCGCGGCCGAGCAGCTCGATGAGCGCTATGCGCTGTTCTTTCGGGGGCCGAGCTTCGACTCCGAGCGCGATATCGGGGGGGCGGCCCATGCCGGGGAGGACCCGGGTGCGACACTGGTCGTCCGGGCGCGCGTGCAGTCGTATTTCGACATCCTGCCGGCCTATAAAAGCGTGCGGCCGCACCTGCGCCGCGCGGCCGAGCGCAGCGGTGTCGACTATGCGCTGCTCAAGGCGGTGATTGCCACCGAGTCGGGCTTCGACGCGCACGCGGTCTCGCCCAAGGGCGCGCTGGGCCTGATGCAGCTGATGCCCGCGACGGCCGAGCGCTTCGGCGTTGCGGCCGCGGGCAGCCGCACGCTGGCCCAGCAACTGCACGATCCGGCCGTGAACGTGCCCGCGGGCGCGCGCTACCTGCGCCATCTGCTGGACCTGTTCGACGGCCGGCTGGACCTGGCGCTTGCGGCCTACAACGCGGGCGAAGGCGCGGTGCGCCGCGCGGGGCAGAAGATTCCGCCGTTCAAGGAAACCCAAAACTATGTGAAGACCGTGCTGGCGCTGTACCGCCAGCTCCAGCCGCTGGCGCCCGTCGCCGCGGCCTGGATGGCAGGGGCTGACGAGGCGCCGGCCGCCGGTACGCCGGCCGCACGATCTTCACGCATCCGCATGACGCTGCCTGCGGGCAGCGCGCGGGAGTCTTTCGACAAGAAACGAGAACAATGAGCGATCAAGATACTTTGGATCTGGCAGTGCAAGCCAATGGCGATGCGCTGGACCTCGGAACCTATGCGCAACGCGCCTACCTCGAGTACGCGCTGTCGGTGGTCAAGGGCCGGGCCCTGCCCGATGTCTGCGACGGCTTGAAGCCCGTGCAGCGGCGCATTCTCTATGCGATGGACCGCATGGGCCTGAGCTACTCGGGCAATACCGCGCCGCGCCCGGTCAAGAGCGCGCGCGTGGTCGGCGACGTGCTCGGCCGCTTTCACCCGCATGGCGACCAGTCGGCCTATGACGCGCTGGTGCGCATGGCCCAGGACTTCGCCCAGCGCTACCCGCTGGTCGACGGCCAGGGCAACTTCGGCAGCCGCGACGGCGACGGCGCCGCGGCCATGCGCTACACCGAGGCACGCCTGTCGAAGATCACCGGCCTGCTGCTCGACGAGATCGACGAGGGCACGGTCGACTTCGTGCCCAACTACGACGGCTCGACCCAGGAGCCGCGCCAGCTGCCCGCGCGCCTGCCGTTCAGCCTGCTCAATGGCGCCAGCGGCATCGCCGTGGGCCTGGCCACCGAAATCCCCAGCCACAACCTGCGCGAGATCGCCGACGCCTGCGTGGCGCTGATCAAGAAGCCGCAGCTGTCCCAGGCCGACCTCGCGCTGCTCGTGCCCGGCCCCGACTATCCCGGCGGCGGCCAGATCATCAGCAGCCCGGCCGACATCGCCGACGCCTACCGCACGGGCCGCGGCAGCCTCAAGGTGCGCGCGCGCTGGAAGATCGAGGAACTCGCGCGCGGCCAGTGGCAGATGGTGGTCACCGAGCTGCCGCCCGGCGTCTCGACGCAGAAGGTGCTCGAGGAGATCGAGGAGCTGTCCAACCCCAAGATCAAGACCGGCAAGAAGACGCTGACCCAGGACCAGCAGCAGCTCAAGGTCAACCTGCTGGCCGTGCTCGACGGCGTGCGCGACGAGTCGAGCAAGGATGCGCCGGTGCGCATCGTCATCGAGCCCAAGAGCGGCAAGGTGCGCCAGTCCGACCTGTCGCATATGCTGCTGGCCCACACCAGCCTCGAGACCTCGAGTTCGATCAATCTGACGATGATCGGCCTGGACGGCAGGCCGGTGCAAAAATCCCTGCTGCAGATGCTGCAGGAGTGGGTCGAGTTTCGCCAGGGCACGATCACGCGGCGCTCGCAGCACCGCCTGGCCAAGGTGCTCGACCGCGCCCACATCCTCGAAGGGCGGCAGATCGTGCTGCTCAACATCGACGAAGTGATTGCCATCATCCGCGAGAGCGACGAGCCCAAGGCCGCGCTGATCGAGCGCTTTGCGCTGTCGGAGCGCCAGGCCGAGGACATCCTCGAGATCCGCCTGCGCCAGCTCGCGCGGCTCGAAGCCATCAAGATCGAGCAGGAGCTCGCCGCGCTGCGCGAAAGCCAGGGCAAGCTCGAGGACATCCTGGGCAATCCGGCCACGCTGCGCCGGCTGATGATCAAGGAGATCGAAGCCGACGCCAAGCAGTTCGCCGATGCGCGCCGCACGCTGATCCAGGAAGAGAAGAAAGCCATTGCCGAGGTCAAGGTCGCCGACGAACCCGTCACCGTGGTGGTCTCGGAAAAAGGCTGGGTGCGCGCGCGCCAGGGCCATGGCCATGAGGCCGCGAGCTTCAGCTTCAAGGCCGGCGATGCGCTCTATGGCACCTTCGAATGCCGCACGGTCGACCAGCTGCTGGCGTTCGGCAGCAATGGCCGGGTCTATTCCGTGCCGGTGGCGCAGTTGCCCGGCGGGCGCGGTGACGGCCAGCCCGTGACCACGCTGGTCGAGCTCGAAAGCGGCACGCGGCTGCAGTACTACTTCGCGGGCCCGGCCCAGGCCTGCCTGCTGCTGGCCAGCTCGGGCGGCTACGGCTTCCTCGCCAATGTCGACAGCCTGGTCTCGCGCAACAAGGGCGGCAAGGCCTTTGTCAACCTGGCCGAAGGCGAAACGCTGTGCGCGCCGTCGCTCGCGAGCGGCGGCTCGGGCAGTGTCACCCCGCCGGCCGCCACCCATGTGGCCGTGGGCTCGGTCGGTGGCCGCATCCTGACGTTCGAGATCGGCGAGCTCAAGACCATGGGCAGCGCGGCGCGCGGCCTGATGCTGCTGGCGCTCGAAGCCGGCGACCAGCTTGCGGGCGCTGCGGCCTACACGCGCAGCATCCGCCTCGAGGGCATTGGCCGCGGCGGCAAGGCGCGCGACGAGACGCTGGAAATCCGCAGCCTCAACAACGCCCGCGGCAAGCGCGCAGGCAAGGGCAAGGCGGCTGATCTCGGCTTCAAGCCGGCGCGCGTTACGCGCGTGGAATGACGGCTGGCCCGATGAAGGGCCTGACCCAGGCCCGTTTGAAACCCCGCTCAAAGCGGGGTTTCGTCCATCGGGGGGAATGCAGCAACTTTGCCAAATTTTGCCAAAATCGCTAAGCTTGTGGCATGAGCACGATGAACATTTCCCTGCCCGAATCCCTCAAGTCCTTTGTCGACGAACAGGTCAGTCAGCGCGGTTATGGCACCAGCAGCGAGTACGTGCGCGAGTTGATCCGCAAGGACCAGGATCGTCTGCAACTGCGCGGCCTGCTGCTCGCGGGCGCGGCTTGTGCCCGGGCGGAGGCGGTCGATGGCGCCTACTTTGCCGGCCTGCGGGACCGTGTGCGCCAGCGCGCAAAGGCGGGCGCGCAAGAATGAAAGCCAAGCCCGTAGTCCCGCGCGAGCAGGCCTGCCGGGACGTTGACGAAGTGATTGCCCATTACCTGGATGAGCATGCGCAGGCTGCCGCGCTGGGCTTCATTGATGCGCTGGAGCAGGCCTATGCGCACATTGGTCGCCACCCCGGTACGGGGTCACCGCATTGGGCGCATGAACTCCAGCTGCCGGGTCTGCGGGCCCGGCCTTTGAGCCGTTACCCGCATGTGGTGTTCTATGTCGAGCGACACGACCATATCGATGTCTGGCGCGTGCTCCATGGCCAGCGCGACATTCCGGCGTGGATGTCGCAGGCCGAAGACCGTTAGGCCAGTTCCGCGATCAGCTCGATCTCCACGCAGGCGCCCATGGGAATCTGTGCCACGCCAAACGCGCTGCGCGCATGCTGGCCCTTGGTGCCGAAGACTTCGCCCAGCAGTTCGCTGCAGCCATTGGTGACCAGGTGCTGCTCGGTGAAGTCGCCAGTCGAGTTGACCAGGCTCATCACCTTGACGATGCGCTGCACGCGGTTGAGGTCGCCGCCGGCCGCATGCTGCAGCGTGCCCAGCAGGTCGATGGCCACGGCGCGCGCTGCCGCCTTGCCTTCTTCGGTGGTGATGTCGCGGCCCAGTTGGCCGGCCCAGACCTTGCCGTCCTTCTTGGCGATATGGCCGCTGAGGAACACCAGCGAGCCGGTCTGCACATAGGGCAGGTAGGCGGCGGCGGGCACGGCCAGCGCGGGCAGTTCGATCTGCAGTTCATTCAGCTTGTTGTAAACGCTCATCACGGTTTCCTTTGGCAAAAGATCAGGGAAATGGGGTCGTCCGCGAGTGTGACATAGGCCTGGCGCCGATAGCCACTGATGGGCGCAGGGGCAGCGTGGATGCGGGCTTGGCAGGGGAGGATGGCACTGGCTAGCATCTGCGCCATGCGCGCCGCGCTCCACCCCCTGTCGACCCCGGCTGCCGCCCTGCGGCCGCTGCGGCCGTGGTCTGGCTTTCAGGCGGCGCTCATTGGCCTGGTCGCGGGCGCGGCCTGGCAGGTCACGCAGCCCGCGCTGTGGCGCCCGGGCGGCTATGCGGGCCTGCTGCTCGCCGGCGTGGCGCTGGCCGGCGCGGCCTGGATCGCCAACCGCCGCACGCCCTGGGGTGTGGCCTGGCTGCTGTGCGCGCTTGCCGCTGCCTGTGCCATGGGCGCGGGCAGCGGGGTGCGCGCGCTCGCATTCCAGTCGCAGGCGCTGGACGCAGCGCTCGAAGGCCAGGATCTGCGCCTTACGGGGGTCGTTGCCGCGATGCCCGAACCCACGCCCTGGGGTACGCGCTTTCGCCTTGCGGTCGAGCATGCCGAGCGGCTTGCCAAAACGGATGCAGGGCAGGGCGCCCGGGTGCGGGTGCCGCCGCTGGTCGAGCTGAGCTGGCAGGGGCCGCGCGGCGGTGAGCGCGCATCTGCACAGATTGCGCCCATGCCGCTTGCGGCCGGCGAGCGCTGGTCCTTGACGGTGCGGCTCAAGGCCCCGCATGGACTGCGCAATCCCCATGGCTTTGACCAGGAGCTGTGGCTCTGGGAGCAGGGCGTGCAGGCCACGGGCTATGTGCGTGCGGGCAAGGCGCAGGCAAAGCCGCAGCGGCTCGCGCAGACCGGGCGCCATCCCGTCGCACGGCTGCGCCAGCACCTGCGTGATGCGGTCGTCGCGCCGCCGGCTGTGCCGCAGAGTCCGTCCTGGCAGCGTGCGCGTGGCGTGGTCGCGGCGCTGGTGGTGGGCGACCAGGGCGCGATCGCGCACAGCGACTGGGCGCTGTTTCGTGCGACCGGCGTGGCCCACCTGATGAGCATTTCGGGTCTGCACATCACGCTGTTCGCCTGGATCGCTGCGGCGGTGCTGGGCTGGGCCTGGCGGCGATCGGCGCGCTGCTGTCTGTGGCTGCCCGCGCCCACGGCCGCGCTGGTCGGCGGCGTGCTGCTGGCGCTGGCCTACGCGCTGCTCAGCGGCTGGGGGCTGCCCGCGCAGCGCACGGTCGCGATGCTGGCCGTGGTCGGTGGCCTGCGCCTGGCCGGCGCGCGCTGGCCCTGGCACCAGGTCTGGCTGCTCGCGCTCGCAGCGGTCGTGCTGGCCGACCCCTGGGCCCTGTGGCAGGCGGGTTTCTGGCTGAGCTTTGTCGCCGTTGGCGTGCTGTTTGCGGCGTCGGCGCGTACCGCGGCGGCGCACGAGGAAGGCGCGCCGAACGGCGAGAGAGCGCGCCCGCTGGCACTGCTGCGCGCGCGTTCTCTCGCGTTGCTGCGCACCCAGGCCGTGGTCACGCTCGCGCTCACGCCGCTGGGCGTGCTGCTGTTCGGCCAGGTCTCGCTGGTCGGGGTGGTGGCCAACCTGCTGGCCATTCCCTGGGTGACGCTGGTGGTCACCCCGCTCGCCCTGCTGGGCATGTGCTGGCCGCCGCTGTGGCAGCTGGCCACGATCTGCGTGCTGCCCCTGACCGCGGGACTGGCGTGGCTCGCGCAGCTCCCCGCGGCGCAGCTGTTCCTGCCCGCGGCACCGGTCTGGGCCGCGTTCGCTGCGGTCGCTGGCGGCATCTGGCTGGTGCTGCGCCTGCCCTGGCCCGTGCGGCTCATGGGGCTGCCGCTGCTGCTGCCGGCGCTGTGGTGGCAGCCCGCGCGGCCCGTGCATGGCAGCTTCACGCTGCTCGCGGCCGATATCGGGCAGGGCAATGCGGTGCTGGTGCGCACCCGGTCCCATAGCCTGCTCTACGACACCGGCCCGCGCTACGGCCCGGACAGCGATGCAGGCCAGCGGGTGCTGGTGCCGCTGCTGAGCGCGCTGGGCGCTCGCCTTGATGTGCTGATGCTCAGCCATGGTGACAGCGACCACGTTGGCGGCGCGGCGTCCGTGCTGCGCGCGCAGCCCCAGGCCGCGCTGCGCGGCGCGATCAGCCCCGAATGGCCGGTGGCTGTGCAGCGTTCGGCCACGGCCTGCGCTGCGGGCCAGCGGTGGTCATGGGATGGCGTGGCCTTCGAAGTGCTGCATCCATTGCCGGCCACGGCCGATGCGCCGGCGCCTGCGGCGCGGAGACAGCGGCGGCGGCCGGCCCAGGCCGTGCCCAATGCGCACAGCTGCGTGTTGCGCATCGTCGCCGCCAATGGCGCCGCGGCCCTGCTCGCGGGCGATATCGAGCGCGCGCAGGAGGCCGCGCTGCTGGCGCAGCGCGCGCCACTGCGCGCCGACTGGCTGCTGGTGCCGCACCATGGCAGCAAGACGTCGTCGAGCGCCGACTGGATTGCCGCCGTCGCGCCGCGCCATGCGCTGGTGCAGGCCGGCTACCGCAACCGCTACGGCCACCCCGCAGCGCCGGTGGTGCAGCGCTACCGCGCGCAGGGCGTGAACGTGGTGACCAGCGCGGCCTGTGGCGCCGCGCAGTGGTCGTCGGCGCAGCCACAGCGCCTGGACTGCGAGCGCGCGCTGCGCCTGCGCTACTGGCAGACGGGCGATGGCCGGAAAAATTGATCTGCGGCGAGCGTCAACATCCTCTTGCGCGCTGGGTACACTGAAGCGCCAGGCAAGCGCGCAGCCGTATCGGGCCCGAAGCTTGCTTGGTTGGACGGCAGGAGGCTCCGCTGATGCAAAGATTCGACGAAATGTATGCAACCACGCCCTTTGAGGGCAGTGATGTTCGACCGCATTACAAAGACTACCGCCAATGGCTTGCACGCCAGCCCGGCGCGGCCATGCAGGCACGGCGCGCCGAGGCGGAAATGATTTTCCGCCGGGTCGGCATCACTTTTGCCGTCTACGGCGCAAAGGATGAGGGCGGGGTCGGCCGGGAGCGGCTGATTCCGTTCGACCTGATACCGCGCATCATTCCGTCCCAGGAATGGTCGCACCTGCAGCGCGGCCTGGTGCAGCGCGCGACGGCGCTCAACCGCTTCATCCACGACGTCTACCATGACCAGGAGATCCTGCGCGCGGGCATCGTACCCGCCGATCTGGTGCTCGAGAATGCCCAGTACCGCCCGGAAATGGCCGGTGTCAAGGTGCCCGGCGACATCTATGCGCAGATCGCGGGCATCGACATCGTGCGTGCCGCGAATGCCGACGGCGCAGGTGAATATTTTGTGCTCGAGGACAATCTGCGCGTGCCTTCGGGTGTGTCCTACATGCTCGAAAACCGCCGCATGATGATGCGGCTGTTTCCCGAGCTGTTCGCCCAGCATGCGGTGGCGCCGGTCGCGCATTACCCTGACCTGCTGCTCGACACGCTGCGCGCCGTGGCGCCCGCGAGCGCACCCGAGCCGACGGTGGTGGTGCTCACGCCGGGCATGCACAACAGTGCCTATTTCGAGCATGCCTTCCTGGCCCAGCAAATGGGCGTGGACCTGGTCGAAGGCCAGGATCTGGTGGTCGAGCAGGACACGGTGTTCAAGCGCACGACACGCGGGCTGCGCCGCGTCGACGTGATCTACCGGCGCCTGGACGACGATTTTCTCGACCCCGAAGTGTTCCGCGAGAGCTCGACGCTGGGCTGCCCCGGCCTGATGCGCGCCTATCGCGCGGGCAATGTGGCGATCTGCAATGCGGTCGGCACCGGCGTGGCCGACGACAAGTCGGTCTACCCCTACGTGCCCGACATGATCCGCTTCTACCTGGGCGAGCAGCCGCTGCTGTCGAACGTGCCGACCTGGATGTGCCGCAAGAGCGACGATCTGCGCTATGTGCTCGACCACCTGCATGAGCTCGTCGTGAAGGAAGTGCATGGCGCGGGCGGCTACGGCATGCTGATCGGCCCGGCCGCGACGCGCGCCGAGATCGAGGATTTCCGGCGCGCGCTGCTGGCCAATCCCGCGGGCTACATCGCCCAGCCGACGCTGAGCCTGTCGAGTTGCCCGACCTATGTCGAAAGCGGCATTGCGCCGCGCCACATCGACCTGCGGCCCTTCGTTCTCAGCGGCAAGACCGTGAAGATGGTCGCCGGCGGGCTCACGCGCGTGGCCTTGCAGGAAGGCTCGCTGGTGGTCAACTCATCGCAAGGCGGGGGGACCAAGGACACCTGGGTACTCGAAGGCGCGGAGGACTCCGGCCTCGCGCAAGGGAGCGTTGCATGCTGAGCCGTACCGCCGACCATCTTTTCTGGATGTCCCGCTATGTCGAGCGCGCCGAAAACACGGCACGTCTGCTGAGCGTGGCCTATGACACTTCGATGCTGCCGCAGGCGCCGGGACAGGCGCGCAAGGCCTGGCAGGGCGTGCTGTCGATCAGCGAACTCGTGCCCGCCTATCAGGCCTTGCACGATGAGGTGACGCGCGACAAGGTGCTGCACTTCCTGGTGCGTGACGAGAGCAACAGCGCGTCCATCGTGTCCTGCCTGCGGTCCGCGCGCGAAAACGCGCGTGCGGTGCGCGGCACGCTGACCACCGAAGTCTGGGAAACGCATAACCAGACCTGGCTTGAAGTCGGTAGGCAGCTCGATCACGGTGCGTTCGAGCGCGATCCCGCGCAATTCTTCGAATGGGTCAAGGACCGTTCGCACCTGTCGCGCGGCGTCACGCAAGGCACCATGCTCCAGGACGAGGCCTACCACTTCCTGCGCCTGGGCACCTTCCTCGAGCGCGCGGACAATACCGCGCGCCTGCTGGATGTGAAATTCCACGCGCTCGAGCGCGAATACCACGGCAGCGCGCGCGGCAACGGTGACGTGCAGTTCGACTTCTACCACTGGAGCGCGCTGCTGCGCAGCGTCTCGGCGTTCGAGGTCTACCGCAAGGTCTACCGCGACGTGATCACGCCCGAGCGCGTGGCCGAACTGCTGATGCTGCGCGCCGACATGCCCAGGTCGCTGCTGGCCAGCATGCAGGAGGTGGTGGCCAACCTGGCGCTGGTGGCGAACGAGCAGTCGGGCGAAACCCAGCGCAAGGCGGGGCGGCTGCTTGCTGACCTGCGCTATGCGCGCATCGACGAAATCCTCGCGACCGGGCTGCACGCCTATCTCACGCAGTTCCTCGAGCGCGTCAATGCGCTGGGCGCGGATATCAGCCGGGATTTTCTGGTGCCGAG
Source organism: Pantoea sp. 18069 (assembly GCF_902706035.1). GTDB lineage: Bacteria > Pseudomonadota > Gammaproteobacteria > Burkholderiales > Burkholderiaceae_C > Comamonas. The sequence continues at coordinate 37,378 of NZ_CACSJA010000012.1, forward strand.
TTGACTGAAGCACCCCCTGAGCCGCTCACGCCGGATGGCCGGCCCCGTCTCCCCCCTCTCATCCTTCGGTGGAGGGGGGCGCCCGGCTAGGGGCTGCAGCCTCGCTGCGGGGCGGCCCTTGCTCGCTGCCCCTGGCCTTTGAGTCGCGCCAGTTTTATCCAGCGCGCGCAGGACAAGCACCAAGTAAACGCCGCGCTATTTCCACTTGCCTTTCAAGTTGACGATTTACCTCGCTTCAGCGGTTCGCGCCCGCGCGCCGCTGTTCGCGCAGCATGAACAGATAGAGGCCTTCGACCTTCTCGCGCGCCCAGGGTGTCTGGCGCAGGAACTTGAGGCTGGAGTTCACGCTGGGCTGGCTCTGGAAGCAGCGTATAGGCACCAGCCGTGCGAGCTCTTCCCAGCCGTAGTGGGCGTGCAAGGCTTCGACAATGGCGGCCAGTGTCATGCCGTGCAAGGGGTTGTTGGTTTGCTTGGCGGGTGCGGGGGGCGTCTCGGGCGGATTCTGCATGGGGGCGAGCATAGCGAGATTGGCCGGCTGCGTCGCATTCAGGGACAAGCAGGCGGAAAAAAAGCGGGCCAGGCCCGCTTTCAATCTCTGCTGCGAAAACCTTATTCCAGCTCGCCCATTTGGGACTGCAGATAGTTCTGCACGCCGACCTTCTCGATCAGGTCGAGCTGGGTTTCGAGGAAGTCGATGTGCTCTTCGGTGTCGTCGAGGATCTTTTGCAGCAGGTCGCGCGAAACGTAGTCGCGCACGGATTCGCAGTGGGCAATGCCGTCCTTGATGGTCTGCTGCGCGCCCAGTTCGAGGCGCAGGTCGCAGGCCAGGCATTCGGGCACGTCTTCGCCGATCTGCAGCTTGCCCAGGTCCTGCAGGTTGGGCAGGCCGTCGAGCGTGAAGATGCGGTCCATCAGCCAGTCGGCATGCTTCATCTCGCCGATCGACTCTGCGTATTCCTTCTTCGCCAACTTGTCGAAGCCCCAGTGCTTGTACATGCGGTAGTGCAGGAAGTACTGGTTGATGGCCGTGAGCTCATTCTTCAGTTGTGCCTGCAGGTGGGCAATGGCTTGTAAATCGCCTTTCATGGGGAACTCCTTCGCTTGTGTGAATGCTCCGATTGTCGCTGTTCACGGCAGGGTTGTAAGGGCTTGTCCCTGCTCATCCGGTCTGTCTGCGTTTGATGATGACTCGTGTTCGCGTTGTCGAGCTATGGGCTGTGACATTCGATAGTCAAATTAAATTAACATAATAAAGTCAATTGATTGGATATATCCCGTGGAAGCTCTAAACTTCATACCTGTGTTCAGTCGCATCACTTAAAGGAAGCAACCATGTCCGTTATCAATACCGAAATCAAACCTTTCAAGGCCAGCGCTTTCAAGGCCGGCAAGTTCATCGACATCACCGAAAAGGACGTGCTGGGCAAGTGGGCTGTGTTCGTTTTCTACCCCGCCGACTTCACTTTCGTCTGCCCCACCGAACTGGGCGACGTCGCTGACCATTACGCAGAATTCCAGAAGATGGGCGTGGAGATCTTCTCCGTGTCCACCGACACGCACTTCGTGCACAAGGCCTGGCACGATGCCTCGGAAACCATTGCCAAGATCCAGTACACCATGATCGGCGACCCGACCATGGCCATCTCGAACAACTTCGAAGTCCTGCGCGCTGACCAGGGCCTGGCCAACCGCGGCACCTTCATCATCGACCCCCAGGGCGTGATCCAGGCCGTGGAAATCACCGCCGAAGGCATTGGCCGTGATGCCACCGAACTGCTGCGCAAGGTCAAGGCTGCCCAGTACGTCGCCGCCCACCCCGGTGAAGTCTGCCCCGCCAAGTGGCACGAAGGCGAAGCCACGCTGGCTCCTTCGCTGGACCTGGTCGGCAAGATCTAAGTAAATGCCCCTGAAAAAGCCCGGGGCGACCTGGGCTTTTTTTGAAGTATTTGAACAATAGCTATCAATAATAAATTTCAGTAGGATTTGACTATCATGCTCGACGCCAACCTCAAGGCCCAACTCAAGGCATACCTCGAACGGGTGCAAAAGCCCATTGAAATCGTCGCCACGCTCGACGACGGCAAGGCGTCTGGCGAAGTCAAGTCCCTGCTCGCCGACCTGGTCGCGCTCAGCGACAAGATCACCGTGATCGAGAACAATGCGGCCGATGTGCGCAAGCCCTCGTTCCTCATCACCAACCCCGGCGTGGACACCGGCCTGCGTTTTGCGGGCGTGCCCCTGGGCCATGAATTCACCTCTTTGGTGCTTGCGCTGCTGCAAGTCGGCGGCCACCCGTCGAAGGAATCGGCCGAACTGCTCGAGCAGATCCGCGGCATCGACACGCCGCTGCACTTCGAGACCTATTACTCGCTGTCGTGCCACAACTGCCCCGATGTGGTGCAGGCGCTGAACCTGATGAGCGTGCTCAACCCCAAGATCACCCACACGGCGATCGACGGCGGCCTGTTCCAGAGCGAAGTCGAGTCGCGTGAAATCATGGGCGTGCCCACGGTGTTCGTCAACGGCGAACGCTTCGGCCAGGGCCGCATGGAACTCGCCGAGATCGTCGCCAAGGTCGACAGCGGTGCATCGGCGCGCGAAGCCGCGAAGATCAGCGCCAAGGATGCGTTCGACGTGCTGATCGTCGGCGGCGGCCCTGCGGGCGCGGCCGCAGCCGTCTATGCGGCGCGCAAGGGCATCCGTACCGGCATTGCCGCCGAACGCCTGGGCGGCCAGGTGCTCGATACCGTGGACATCGAGAACTTCATTTCGGTGCAGAAGACCGAAGGCCCGCAGTTCGCGGCGGCGCTCGAGCGCCATGTGCGCGACTATGAAGTCGACATCATGAACCTGCAGCGCGCCAAGGCGCTGGTGCCGGCCAAGGAAGAGGGCGGGCTGATCACGGTGGAACTCGAGTCGGGAGCGACGCTGCAGTCGAAGACCGTGATCCTGTCGACGGGCGCGCGCTGGCGCAACATGAACGTGCCCGGCGAAGAGCAGTACCGCACCAAAGGCGTGACCTACTGCCCGCATTGCGACGGCCCGCTGTTCAAGGGCAAGCCCGTGGCCGTGATCGGCGGCGGCAACTCGGGCGTGGAAGCCGCGATCGACCTGGCCGGCCTGGTCAAGCATGTGACGCTGCTCGAGTTCGGCGCGGAACTGCGCGCCGATGCGGTGCTGCAAAAGAAGCTGCGCAGCCTGCCCAACGTTCACATCATCGTGAACGCCGAGACCACGCAGGTCAACGGCGACGGCAAGAAGGTCACGGGGCTGACCTACAAGGACCGTGTGTCCGGTGAAGTCAAGGACGTGGCGCTCGAAGGCATCTTCGTGCAGATCGGCCTGCTGCCCAACACCGACTGGCTCAAGGGCACGGTCGAGCTCACGCGCTTCGGTGAAATCATCATCGACGCCAAGGGCCACACCAATGTGCCCGGCGTGTTCGCCGCGGGCGACTGCACCGATGTGCCGTACAAGCAGATCGTGATCGCCGCCGGCGCGGGCGCCACGGCCGCGCTGTCGGCCTTCGATCACCTGATCCGCCATTGACTTGGCTGCCCGGCACGGGCAGCAGAAGAGAAAAAGGGATTGCATGGCAATCCCTTTTTTGCGTCTGCCGGACTCGGCAGGGTGTTTGAAGAATCTCCAAAAGCGATGCGAAACGAGAACATAAATTCGCTTTTTTTCCGTAGTCACATTTCCTACACTTTTGTTGCCTCTTTGGAAAAACGCGCCTTTGGGCCTTTGCGAAGGCCAGGGGCCTTTCGATACGCTGCGTTGCAACGGCTCGAACCACCGAATACGAAAGTCAATGGAAATGATCGGATTTCAAATTTGCAGTCTCACCCGCCGGGTGGATTCCAGGATCGTCGAGGCGTTTCGCCTGCTGCCGGTGGCGAATGTCAGCGACTGCATGTCGCGCATGACCGCGGGCGGAGCGCAGCTGCGGCCCTACCATTCCAAAGGCGTGCTCGCCGGGCCGGCGTTCACGGTGAAGACGCGCCCCGGCGACAACCTCATGATCCACAAGGCGCTGCAGCTGGCCCAGCCCGGCGATGTGATCGTCGTGGACGGCGGCGGCGACGTCACCAATGCGCTGATCGGCGAGCTGATGGTGAACACCGCCATCCAGCGCGGCCTGGCCGGCTTCGTGATGAACGGCGCGATCCGCGATGTCGACGCGATCGGCGCGGGCACCTTCCCCGTCTATGCCGCGGGCGTGACGCACCGCGGCCCCTACAAGGACGGACCGGGCGAGATCAACGTGCCGATAGCGCTCAACGGCATGGTGGTGAACCCGGGTGATCTGATCCTGGGCGATGCCGACGGCCTGCTGTGCGTGCCCTTGGCCGACGCGGAAACACTCCTCCAGGCCACGCTGGGCAAGCAGGAGCTGGAGCAGGTGATGATGCGCGACATCAAGCAGGGCACGCTGGACAACACCTGGATAGACGCGACGCTCAAGCGCCTGGGCGTCGAGGTTGCGGCATGAAGATCCGCTTTCTCGACCGCGCCACGCTGTGCCCGCAGACCGTGTTGCGCGCGCCCGGGTTTGCGCACGAGTGGGCGGTGTTCGAGCAGACTGCGCCCGAGCAGGTCGCCGAACGCATTGCCGATGCCCAGATCGTCATCGTCAACAAGGTCAGGCTCACGCGCGCGGTGATTGAAGCCGCGCCAAGGCTGCGCATGGTGGCCGTGGCGGCCACGGGCACCGACAACGTCGACATCGCGGCCTGCCGCGAGCGCGGCATCGTGGTCAGCAACATCCGCAACTACGCGGTCCACACCGTGCCCGAGCACACGTTTGCGCTGATCTTCGCGCTGCGCCGCAGCATCTGCGCCTACCGCGATGCGGTGCGCGCGGGCCGCTGGATCGAGGCCGACCAGTTCTGCTTCTTCGACTACCCGATACGCGATCTGGCCGGCGCCACGTTGGGCATCATTGGCGACGGCGTGCTCGGCCAGGCCGTTGCCAGCGTGGGCCGGGCGCTGGGCATGCGCGTGCTGTTTGCGGGCCACAAGGGCGTGTCGGGCCAGGGCGCCCTGTACACGCCGTTCGAGCAGACGCTGGCGCAGGCTGACGTGCTCACGCTGCATTGCCCGCTCACGCCCGCGACGCGCCACATGATTGGTGCGCGCGAGTTCGCGCTGATGCACCGGCGCCCCCTGCTGATCAACACCGCGCGCGGCGGACTGGTCGATGAAGAGGCCGTGGGCGCGGCGCTCGATGCCGGGCAGATCACCGGTGCCGCGTTCGATGTGGTCTCGGTCGAGCCGCCGGCGCTGGACCATCCGCTGATGCAATTGACCGCGCGCCCCGACTTCATCCTCACGCCGCATGTGGCCTGGGCGAGCGAGCAAGCCATTCAGACACTCGCGGACCAGCTCGTCGACAACATCGAGGCCTTCGAGCGCGGCGAGCCCCAAAATATCGTCGGCCCCTGAGCGGGCCTCGCCGTGAACGCTGACGCGGACAGCGTCAGCGGTTTGCGCGCCGGGGTTCGCTGATCTGAAACGCGCGCGAGAAGTCGCAGCATTCCTGCGCCAGCCGCACGATGGAGGAGATCAGCGTGCTGCGCTGGTCGCTCTTGTACGCCGCCACGTAGTGCGTCTTGGGCAGCGCGGGCGTGACCTTGAGCAGCTCCAGATAGTTGGCGTGCAGCAGCGGCTCCACGCACTGCCTGGGCAGGTAGCTGAAGCCCAGGCCCGAGACCGTCATGCCGATGATGGCCAGCAGGCTGTTGCAGACAATGGTGTTGGTGGGCTGCATGTTCACCGAACCCAGCCACTGGTTGTAGAGCACGCCGGTGCCCGACTTGTCGCCCTGGGTCAGGAACGTGTGCGACGACAGATCGTGCAGCCGCCGCACCTTGATGCCGTCGAAAGTCCCGGGCTTGCACATCCAGGCGTTTTCCACCACGCCCAGGCGCTTGAGCGTGAAGCGCTCGTCCTTGCAGGTGTCGGGCACGAAGGCCACGTCGACCTCGTTGGCCAGCAGCTTGTCGCGCAGCATCATGCTCAGGTCCACATCGGGCTCCAGCACGACCTTGGGATGGTGCTCGCGCACCAGCTCCACCAGGCGCGGCAGCCAGGTCATCGCGGTGAGCTCGGTCACGCCTATGCGCAGGCGGCGCACCACTTCCTGCGACGAGGCGAACTGGTGCATCGCCGCATCGCGCTGCTCCAGCAGGCGCCTGGCGACCACATACATTTCCTCGCCTTTTTCGGTGAGCCGCGAGGTACGCTGCGTGCGATCGAACAGCGGCGTGGCGAACAGTGCCTCGAGCTCCTGCACGCGCTTGGAGATCGCCGACTGCGTGGTGTGCAGCTTGGCTGCGGCCTGCGAGAAACCGCCGAGCTGGGTGACCCAGTAGATCGCCTCCAGCTGCTTGAAAGTCATCATGAAAGACCTCGGAAGTAGCGTGCACAAAATCGAAAAATGTCATGCGATTTTATGCATAAATATCGCTTTTATTTGTTTTCATATGCATCAAGAATCCGATGGACGCTCACCTTCCATCGGTGAGTCACATTCATCATGTAAAGGACTTCCATCTTGTTCTCAGAACGTCTTGCCGCTGTGAAAACCTCGCCCAGCATGGCGGCCAAAGCCAAGGTCGATGCACTGCGCGCCCAGGGCCACAAGGTGATCGACTTCACCATCGGAGAGCCCGATTTCGACACCGCGCCGCACATCATCGAAGGCGGCATCCAGGCACTCAGGACCGGCCACACGCGCTACACCGCATCGGCGGGCACGCCTGCGCTGCGCGCGGCCATCGTGCGCAAGCTCGAGCGCGAAAACCAGCTGCGTTTCAGCCCCGAGGAAATCGTCGTCGGCTGCGGCGCCAAGCACATCATCTACAACGCCTTTGCGGCGTCCCTGAACGAGGGCGATGAGGTGATCGTGCCCGCACCATTCTGGGTCTCGTATCCCGACATGGTGGCGCTGCAGGCGGCCCAGCCGGTGATCGTGCCGTGCGACGAGGCCAGCGGCTTCAAGCTCTCGCCCGAGGCGCTGGCCGCGGCCATCACGCCGCGCACGCGCTGGCTGATCCTGAACACGCCCAACAATCCCAGCGGCGCGGTCTATTCACACGCGGAGCTGGCGGCGCTGTGCGAGGTACTGCGCGCCCACCCCCAGGTCTGGCTGCTCACCGACGAGATCTACGAGCACTTCGTCTACGGCGGCGCGCGCCATGTCTCGCCGCTGAGCGTCGCGCCCGATCTGCGTGCGCGCACGCTGCTGGTCAATGGCCTGTCCAAGGCCTACGCCTTCACGGGCTGGCGCATTGGTTACGGCGCAGGCCCGGTGGAGCTGATCAAGCGCATCAATTTGCTGCTCACACAAAGCACCACCTGCGCCAGCGCCGTGAGCCAGGAGGCAGCGGTGGTGGCGCTCGATGGCCCGCAGGACTGCGTGGTCGAGGGCGCGCTATTGTTCGCGTCGCGCCGCGACCGCGTGATGCAATTGATCGCACAGATTCCGGGCCTGAGCTGCGTATGCCCCGCAGGCGCGTTCTACGCGTTCATCAATGTGCGGCAACTGTTCGGCCGCATCACGCCGGCGGGCCGAGAAATCCGCAGCGACGTGGACGTGGTGAACCTGTTCATCGAGCAGGCCGGCGTGGCGGTGATCGACGGCACTTCCTATGGCTGCCCGGGCTTCTTGCGGCTGTCGTTTGCCACATCGATGGAGCAGCTGGAAGCCGGTCTTGCCGCGATTGCCCAAGCCGTCGCAGCGTGCAAGACTGGCATGGAAGATGCGTGAAAGACAGGCCGGCGCGCATGCTCCGGCCTGTCTTTTGTCCGCCCCCAATCCGCAAGTCCGCAGCGCGCGCGTGAGTGACTTCATCAACCATCCCGGATGAGAAATTTCATGAGAATTCCCTTTGCATTCCACCCATTCCGATACGGCTCGATGACGCTGCGCGCGCCCCGGACAGCAAAGGCCGTGGCATGAGCATAGCGCTGGACTACACGCTGTTTTCCGACCCCCAGTTCCTGGCGCAGGTCGGCAAGGGCTTGATCAACACCATCGAGCTGGCGGTGTTCGCCTTTGCGCTGGCGATGACGATGGCGGTGGTCATCGCCGTGATGCGCATGAGTACCAACCGGCTGTGCGTGGCGGTGGCCGCGGCCTATGTCGAGTACCACCAGAACGTGCCGCTGCTGGTGCATATCTTTCTCTGGTACTTCGGCGTTGCCGCCGTCTTGCCGGCCGACGTGCAGCAGTGGATCAACGCGAACAACAGCGAATTCATCTTTGCCTTCATCGGCGTCGGGCTGTGCCTGGGCGGCTACATGTCGGAGGACCTGCGCGGCGGCATACGCTCGATTCCCACTGCGCAGCTCGAGGCTTCGCGCGCGCTGGGCCTGTCGTATCTGCAGGCCTGCCGCCTGGTGATCCTGCCGCAGGCGGTGCGCGTGGCGATGCCGCCGCTGGTCAACCACACGGTGCTGCTGTTCAAGAACACCAGCCTGGCGATGACGATAGGCGTGGCCGAGCTCACCTACGTGACCAAGGAAGTGGAAAGCCAGACCTTCAAGACCTTCGAGGTCTACCTCGCCTCCACCGTCATCTATCTCGCGCTCTCGCTGGTCCTCATGTGGGGTGGCGCATTGATCGAACACCGCACGCGCATCCGGGCCCGCTGACCATGAACGACATCCTGCATATCATTTCCGACAACTGGCTGCTGCTGCTGATCGGCCAGTATCCGCACGGCCCGCTCGGCGGCCTGGCGGTGACGCTGCTGCTCTCGGTGCTGGGCATCGCGTTCGCGTTTCCGCTGGGCGTGGCGCTGGCGCTGTGCCGCCTGAGCCCTTTGCGGTTCCTGCGCTACCCGGCGACCGCCGTGGTCTATGTGGTGCGCGGCGTGCCGCTGATCATGTTCATCTTCTGGACGTATTTCATCGTGCCGCAGATCCTGGGCCGCCCGGTCGCGGGCTTCACCACGATGCTGGTGACGCTGGTGATCTACCAGTCGGCCTACCTGGCCGAGATCGTTCGCGCCGGCATGACGGGCCTGCCCAGCGGGCAGACCGAAGCGGCGCGCGCCATCGGCCTGAACTACATGCAGACCACCTTCAAGGTGCTGCTGCCCCAGGCCATCTACAACATGGTGCCGGCCATCATTTCGCAGTTCGTCTCCAGCATCAAGGACACGGCGCTGGGCTATGTGATCAGCGTGAACGAGCTGACGTTCGCCGGCAGCCAGATCAACGCGACGCTGCTGACCATGCCGTTCCAGGTCTACATCCTGCTGGCCGCCATCTACTTCGTCGTGTGCTCGGCGCTCACGCAGCTGGCGCGCAAGCTGGAGCAGCGCATTGCACGCCGGCGCGCCGGCCACGGGCCCGCCCGGGCTGCGGCAGGGGGTGGCGCGGTGGCGCGGCAGCCGGTCAAGGTTTAAGGAATACGGAAAGAAAAATCCCCATGAGCAATGCAAAAGAGTCCTCCGGTCAGCCCATGATTTCCTTCAAGAACGTGCACAAGTGGTATGGCGACTACCACGCGCTCAACGACATCAGCGCCCAGGTCAACAAGGGCGAGGTGATCGTGGTCTGCGGGCCTTCGGGTTCGGGCAAGTCCACGCTGATCCGCACGGTGAACCGGCTCGAGCCCATCCAGAAAGGCCACATCGAGTTCGACGGCCAGGACGTCTACTCGCCCAAGCTGGACATCAACAAGTTCCGCGCGCATGTGGGCTTCGTGTTCCAGAGCTTCAACCTCTTTCCACACCTTTCGGTGACGGAGAACATCGAGCTTGCGCCCGTGACCGCGCTGCGCGAAAAGCGCAGCAGTGCGCGCGAGCGCGCGTTGCAGTTGCTCGACCGCGTGGGCCTGGCGAACAAGGCCTCGGCCTATCCCGGCCAGCTCTCGGGCGGCCAGCAGCAGCGCGTGGCGATCGCGCGTGCGCTGGCAATGAACCCGCCCGCAATCCTGTTCGATGAGCCCACCAGCGCGCTCGACCCCGAAATGGTGGGCGAGGTGCTGCAGGTGATGAAGCAGCTGGCGCGCGACGGCATGACCATGATGTGCGTGACGCACGAGATGAACTTCGCGCGCGAAGTGGCCGACCGCGTCTGGTTCATGGACCACGGCGCGCTGATCGAGTCGGACACGCCGCAAGCGTTCTTCAGCAACCCCCAGTCAGAGCGTGCGCAGCGTTTTCTGAACGACCTGCGCGCGCATTGAGATCCCCCGGCGATTCATTCCATTTTCAAACCAAGGAAACACCATGCCTTCCACTTCCCGTCTGCTGCCTGTACTGATCGCTGCCGCCTGTCTGGGCACGGTGGCCCATGCCGATCAACTCGACAGTATCAAAGCCAAGAAAACGCTGGTGTGCGGCACGTTTGGCGCGATCGCGCCGTTCGGCTACCCCGATCCCAAGACGCGCGAGACCATTGGCTCCGACGTGGAGCTGTGCCATGCCGTCGCCAAGGAAATGGGGCTGGCCGCGCAAGTGCGTGGCTTTCCCGTGGGCGTGCATATTCCCGAGCTGAAGCTGGGCCACATCGACATCATCATCGCCAACATGGGCTACACCAGGACCCGTGCGGAGCAGGTCGAGTTCAGCCACGCCTACAACGTCGGCAAGGAAGTCGCGCTGGCCAACACCGCCTCCGGCCTGAAGACGCTGGCCCAGCTCGACGGCAAGAAGATCAGCGCGACCAAGGGCTCGACGTCCGAGACCGCGATCAAGCTGCGCCTCAAGGGCGCAACGCCGCTGACCTACCAGGACGCGTCGTCGGCCTTTCTCGCGCTGCAGCAGGGCAAGGTCGACGCGTTCGTGATCAACAACGTGTCGGCGGCCGCGTTCGCGCTGCAATCGCAAAAGGGCGCCAGGCCCGCCGCGGTGATAGAGGAAGAGCTGTACGTCCAGCCGGTCGCCATCGGCATGAACAAGGGCGAGACCGCGCTGATCAACGAGATCAACGCCGTGCTGGGCAAGCTCGAAGCCAGCGGCTACATGGACCAGCACTGGAACAAGTGGTTTGGCGAAGGCTCGGACTACAAGCTCAAGCGCCCCTACAAGGTCACGGCGATCAAAGACATCCCGTTCGAACCGCTGCCCTGAATGGATGTCCATGATCCAGCTGCCGATGGTCCGCGCGGACCATAGGCCCTTGAATGCCTTGAATGTCCTACCCATGATGAATTCCGCTGACATCCCCCGGATTGCCGAGCAACTGCGCCAGTGCGGCATGCAGGCCATCGAGATCCAGAGCGCCGGCACGCGGCTGCGCATCGTCACGCGCCAGGGCGCGCCGGGCGAGGCCGCGGCTGCCGCGGAGCAGAGCCCGCCTTTGCCCGGCGAGGCCACCACGCTGGTGCGCTCCAACGGGCTGGGCGTGCTGCGGCTGCGCCATCCTGCACAGCCGCATGTGCCCCTGGCGGTCGGCATGCCGCTGGAGCAGGGCGCACCCGCGGTCTATCTGGAGTCGCGCGGCCTCTTCAAGTCGGTCGTCGCGCCCGTGGGCGGTGAAGTCGCCGAGCTGCTGGTTGCGGAGGGCGACAAGGTGGACTTCGGCCGGCCGCTGTTCACGTTGCGCGGCGCGGCCCAATCATGAGCCGCAGCGCAACACCGTCCGTGCAGCGCCTTTCGGTGAGCGCGCTGGGCACGCACGCCTTGTTGTTCGAAACCAGCGGGCCGCTGGACGCTCAGGTGCAGCAGCGGATACTCGCGCTCGCGGATGCGGCGGCTGGCTGGAGTGAAGTGCAGGAAGCCGTTCCCGGAATGAACAATCTGATGCTGGTTTTCGATTCCGCATCTGCACGCGTCGGTGACCTCGAGCAGCGTGTGCAGCGCGCATGGACGAGCCCGGTGGCGCAGCCCAGAACACCGCGCGTGTTCGAATTGCCCGTGGTCTATGGCGGCGAGCAGGGGCCCGATCTCGCGCATGTCGCCCGGCACAACGGGCTGAGCACGCAGCAGGTCATAGAGTTGCACAGCCGCGCCACCTACACCGTGTTCTGCCTGGGCGCGCACCCGGGGTTCGCCTATCTTGGCGGGCTCGATGCGCGGCTGCATACGCCGCGGCGCGCCCAGCCGCGCCTGAAGGTGCGCGCCGGCTCGGTGGCGATTGGCGGTGCACAGGCCGGGGTGCAGGCGCAGACGCTGCCCAGCGGCTGGAACCTGATCGGTTTCACTGACCGGAAATTCTTCGATCCCACATCCGCCGTGCCCGCATTGCTGGCGCCGGGCGATGTCGTGCGCTTTCGCGCGGTGGAGGTGTTGTCGTGATGGAGGTGCTGTCGACCGGAGGCCTGACGACGGTGCAGGACAGCGGGCGCCGCGGCCTGCGGCGCTTTGGTGTGGGCGTGAGCGGCCCACTCGACGCGCTGGCCGCCGAAGTCGGTAATCTGATGCTCTGCAACCCGCCGGACGCGGCGTTTCTCGAAGTCGTGATCTTCCCGCTGCGGCTGCGCTTCGACTGCGCGCTGCGCATCGCCGTGACGGGCTCGGACGTGCAGATGGAAGTCGACGGCCAGCGTTTTCCGCCGTGGTGGAGCGTGGTGGTGCAGCCGGGCCAGGTGCTGACGCTGCGCGCGCCGCAAGGCGGCGGTGTGGCGTATCTGTGCGTGTCGGGCGGCATCGACGTGCCGCTGGTGCTGGGCTCGCGCAGCACCGATCTCAAGGCCGGGTTTGGCGGCCATTGCGGGCGCACGCTGCGCAAGGGCGATGTGCTCGCCGCGCTGCCGGGCAGGGCGGCCGCGAGCAGCCGGCGCTTTGGCGTGCTGCCGCCATGCGCCGGCCTGGCCGCGCCGCAGGTGGAAGGCGAAGCGCCCGCGCAGGCGACGGTGGTTCGCGTGCTGCCGGCCGCGCAATGGGAGGCATTTGGCGAGGCGACGCGCGCGCGCTTTCTGGCGAGCTGCTGGCGCATCACGCCCGACAGCAACCGCATAGGCCTGCGCCTGGGCGGCGGCGAAATCAAGCCGGACGCGCCGCTGGAGCTGCTGTCGCACGGCATTGTTCCCGGCGTGATCCAGGTGCCGCCGCACGGCCAGCCCATCGTCATGCAGTGCGATGCGCAGACCGCGGGCGGCTACCCCAAGATCGCCACGGTGATTGCCGCCGACATGTGGCGGCTGGCGCAGACAGCGATAGGCGGTCAGTTGCGCTTTCAGTGCGTGGGCATGGAAGACGCGCTGCTCGCCAATGCGCAGCAGCAAACCTACCTCGCCACGGTCCGGCGCGCGGTGGCGCAATTTTTCCAGGATGCATGAATGAACAAGTGTGTAGATATCAACTGCGATCTCGGCGAAGGCTTCGGCCCCTACCGCATGGGCGACGACGCGGCGCTGATGAAAGTGATCACCTCGGCCAACATCGCCTGCGGCTTTCACGCGGGCGACCCGAGCATCATGGTCAAGACCGTGCAGCTGGCGGTGGAAAACGGGGTCGACATAGGCGCGCATGTGGGCTTTGCCGACCTCCAGGGCTTTGGCCGGCGTGTGCTGCATCTCGATGCCGCGGAGCTGCGCGCCATGACCTGGTACCAGCTGGGCGCGCTGCAGGGTATTGCGCAGGCGCTGGGCCGCAAGGTGCAGCATGTGACCTTCCACGGCGCGCTGGGCAATATGTGCTTTGCGGATGCGGCGCTGGCGGCAACGCTGATGCAGGCGATCAAGGCGTTCGACGCCACGCTCACGGTGATCGCGCCGCCGATGACCGAGATGGAAAGCGCGGCGCTGGCCGCGGGCCTGGCCGTCAAGCGCGTGGTGTTTGCCGATCGCGCCTATGACGACAGCGGCCTGCTGGTCTCGCGCAAGCTGCCCGATGCGGTGATCCACGACGAACAGCGCGTGGTCGAGCGCGTGCTGCACATGTTCCAGGAGCGCGCCATCACCAGCCAGAGTGGCAAGCGCATGCCCGTGGCCATCGACTCGGTGCTGGTGCATGGCGACACGCCCGGCGCGGCCCGGCTCGCCGGCCTGGTGCGCGCGCGGCTGGCGCAGGCCGGCTTGCAGGTGCTGCCTCTTTCCCAACATCGGAGTTGAACGAACATGGCTGTTTTCGATATGGAACGCGTGACGTCGCTGATTGCGGCGGCGGCGCAGGCGCAGGTCGATGAGCTGGAGCTGTCGGAGGCCGGCCTGGACGTGCGCATCGTGCGGCGGGTCGATGGCAGCGCCGCGCCCGCCGCGCCCGCCGCGCCTGTGCCCGAGCCGGTCGCCGCAGTGTCGCCTGCCGCGCCGGCGCAACCTGGGGCTGTGGCCGCGCCAGCCGGCGCGCCCGTGCGCACGCTCAAGGCCGCGATGGCCGGCAATTTCTATCGCGCGCCCACGCCCGATGGCGCGCCGCTGGTGGAGGAAGGCGCAAGCGTCGAGCCGGGCACGGTGCTGGGCATTCTCGAGTCGATGAAGATCATGAACGAGATCGAAAGCGAATGCCGCGCGCGCATCCTGCGCGTGCTGTGCGGCAATGGCGAGCTCGTTGCGGCCGGCCAGCCCTTGTTTGAACTGCAGGAGTGCTGAGACCATGCTCAAGAAAGTGCTGATCGCCAATCGCGGCGAAATCGCGTTGCGCGTGCAGCGCGCCTGCAAGCGCCTGGGCATCGCCAGCGTGGTGGTGTTCTCCGAGGCGGACCGGGACGCGCTGTACGTGCGCCATGCCGAGGAAGCCTATTGCCTGGGACCCCCGCCTTCTGCGCGCAGCTACCTGGACCAGTCGGCGGTTCTCGATGCCGCCGCGCTCTGCGGCGCGGACGCGATCCACCCGGGCTACGGTTTTCTCAGCGAGAACGCGGGCTTTGCCGACAAGGTCGTGCAATCGGGCCTGGTCTTCATCGGCCCCAGCGCCGCAGCGATGCGCACCATGGGTGACAAGGTCTTGGCCAAGCAGGCGATGATTGCCGCGGGCGTGCCCTGCGTGCCGGGCTCGCCCGAGGCGCTGGGGGACGACGCCGACAAGACGCGGGCGCTGGCGGCGGCCATTGGCTACCCGGTCATCATCAAGGCCGCGGGCGGCGGCGGCGGCCGGGGCATGCGTGTCGTCGACAGCGAAGGCGCGCTGCTGCAGGCAATTGCCATGACCCAGGCCGAAGCCGGCGCCGCGTTCGGCAATGCCGCGGTGTATATGGAAAAGTACCTGCTCGCGCCGCGCCATATCGAGATCCAGGTGCTGGCCGACACCCAGGGCCACGCCGTGTGGCTGGGCGAGCGCGACTGCTCCATGCAGCGGCGCCATCAGAAGGTGATAGAGGAATCGCCGGCGCCGGGCGTGGATGCGGCGGCGCTGGCGCAGGTGGGCGAGCGCTGCGCCCGCGCCTGCGAGCGCATGGGCTATGTGGGCGCGGGCACGTTCGAGTTCCTGTTCGAGAACGGCGAGTTCTATTTCATCGAGATGAACACGCGCGTGCAGGTCGAGCATCCGGTGACCGAATGGGTCACGGGCATAGACATCGTCGAGATGCAGTTGCGCATTGCCTCGGGCGAGCCCCTGCCATGGCAGCAGGCCGATATCGTGCGGCGCGGCCATGCGATCGAGTGCCGCATCAACGCCGAGCATCCGCTGAGCTTCCAGCCCTGCCCGGGCGTGCTGCGCGAATGGATAGCGCCCGGCGGCCCGGGCGTGCGCGTGGATTCGCACATGTACAGCGGCTACGAGATTGCGCCGTTCTACGACTCGCTGCTGGGCAAGCTGATCACCCACGGCAACACCCGCGAAGACGCGATGGCGCGCATGCGCGTGGCGCTGGGCGAACTGGTGGCCACGGGCGTGGAGACCAATGTGCCGCTGCATTGCGCGCTGATGAACGATCCGGCATTCATGCAGGGCGGCACCGGCATCCACTATCTGGAGCAGTGGCTCGCGGCGCGGTAAGGGCGCGCGCGCTGCGCTGCGGCGGCCCCGGTAGCCGGGCTACGGCCGTGGTCGTTGTGCGGTCAAAAGGATTCCCAGTCCGCGCTCTCGCTGCGGCTGCTGCCCAGTCGAGGTGGCTTGGCCACCGCCGCCGCGCTGGACTGCGTGAGCCGGGCCGGCGCCGAGGGCTTCGGCAGCGGCTTGGCTGCGCCTGGGGCCCGGCTGGCACGGAGCTGGGGAGCCGGTCTGAAAGCCTGTTGCTGCTCCAGGCCATGGCCCAGCTTGAAAACGCTCACCACTTCGGCCAGGTGCGCGGCCTGCTGCTTGAGGCCGTCGGCCGCCGCTGCGCTTTGTTCGACCAGGGCCGCGTTCTGCTGCGTGGATTGGTCCAGGTGGCTGACCGCGTCGCTCACCTGCGCGATGCCGCCGGTCTGCTCTATGGTGGCGGCGCTGATCTCGGCGATCAGGTCGGCCACGCGCTGCACCTGGGCCATGATGTCGGTCATGGTCGTGCCGGCATCGCCCACGAGCCGCGAGCCTTCCTCGACCCTGGAGACGCTGTTGTCGATGAGCGTCTTGATCTCCTTGGCAGCCCCCGCGCTGCGCTGCGCCAGGCTGCGCACCTCGCCGGCCACCACGGCGAAGCCCCGGCCCTGCTCGCCGGCACGCGCCGCTTCCACGGCGGCATTGAGGGCCAGGATGTTGGTCTGGAACGCGATGCCGTCGATCACGCCGATGATGTCGGCGATCTTGCGCGAACTGGCGGTGATGTCGTCCATCGTGGCCACGACCTGGCCGACCACGGCGCCGCCCTTTTCCGCTGCCGCGCTGGCCGACGTGGCCAGTTGCGTGGCCTGGCGCGCCGAATCGGCGTTGTTCTTGACCGTCGCGGTCATCTGCTCCATCGACGCCGCGGTCTGCTGCAGATTGGCCGCCTGCTCCTCGGTGCGCTGCAGCAGGCCGGCATTGCCGCTGGCGATTTCCGTCGAGCCGGTGGCCATGGCATTGGAGGCCTGGCGTACCTTGCCCACCACGGTGGCCAGGCTTTCCTGCATCGCACCCAGCGACGCCAGCACGCTGCCGGACCGCGCCAGCATTGCGCCCCGCACGGGGCTCAGGTCGCCACCGGCCACATGGCTGGCCACTTCGGCCAGCTCGCGCGGTTCGGCGCCCAGCTGGTTCAGGATGCCGCGCGAGACGAGCCAGGCCACCACGGCGCTCAGGAGCAGCGCGAGCACCAGCGCCGTCAGCATCACGGTCAGGAAGCCTCCGGCCTGCTCCAGGGCGGTCTTGTTCTCTGCCTGGATGCGCGCCTCTTCGAAGTCTATGAGTTTGTTGATCGCTGCCAGCCATTGCACGTACTGGGGCTTGGCCTGGTTCCACAGCGCCTCGCGCGCAGCGGCCTCACCGGACTCGGCCTGCGCGATGATGGATTGCGTGGTTGCGACGGCCTGGGCCTCGATCTGGCGGATGTCGGCGTAGAGCCTGGCCAGCTCGGGGGCGGCGCCGGGCATGGCGATGAGCTTCTCGAGCGGGCCCGCGGACTGCGCATAGAAGGCCGCCAGCGCGGCGATGGTGGCGACTTCCTTCTGGCGCTGCGCAGGTGTGTCACTGAGCACCACGTCGCGCACCGCGATCGAACGATCGTGCGCCGATCCCCGGAAATTGATCGCGTAGCGCTGGACCAGCACATGCTCGTCGCTGTTGGCGCGCAACGCGCTGTTGATGACCTCGACCTTGACCATGGCCATTCCGGTGACCGCGACCAAGACCGCCAGAATCAGACCAAACCCCGCATACAAACGCCTGGCCACCGTCATTCGAGAGAACAGCATCGGAAATCGCCTCTTTTGTAAAAATTTGTTGCAACCGATTCTAGCGTTATCGTCATCGAATATCTATAGCTATAGTCAACCGATAGGCAAAATCTTTGCATGAAATCGTTCGGAATGTGCGTGCAGGGGCCAGGGCAATACCGCCCCGATGAGATCCGCGCGCTCCGTCCCCCGGGGCGCTGGCAACGGTATTTTTTCGTGCTGGCAGGGCAGGCTGCGTCAACGACCGGGCGCAGGCCATGGCTGCAGGCGCTGCCTGTACGCAGCTCGGGCAGCGAGGCCTTTGCAGCAGGATTGCCTGGCGGGGCATAGGCACCCGCAAGAGGTGGGGGGGGCCAGCTATCGCTGGAGAGGGGGCCCCGAGGTGTGGCCCTGGCCCGGTGCCCCTCGCCTGGGGCACGCCGGTTTCATGGGCGGCGGGTGAGGCCCGGCGTCATGGGAGACTGGCGCGTTTCGAGACGCGGCCGGACATCCACGAAGCGCGGCTGAAATTGGCGTGCGCGCGTTTCGTGGGCCGGTGGTGCTGGCAAGTCTTCAGTACCCCAGGCGCTCGGGCTTGACGTCCTGCAGGATGGTCGTTGCGATTTCCTCGATCGACTTCTTGGTGCTCGACAGCCAGCGTATGCCCGTGCGGCGCATCATGGCTTCGGCTTCGGCGACTTCGTGGCGGCAGTTCTCGAGGCTTGCGTAGCGCGAGTTGGGGCGGCGCTCGTTGCGGATGTCGGACAGGCGCTGGGGATCGATCGACAGGCCGAACAGCTTCTTGCGCAGCGGCAACAGCGCCGGAGGCAGCTGGCGCCGCTCGAAGTCCTCGGGAATCAGCGGGTAGTTGCCGACCTTCATGCCGAACTGCATGGCCAGATAGAGGCTGGTCGGCGTCTTGCCGCTGCGGCTCACGCCGACCAGGATCACGTCGGCGCCCGCGAGGTCGTGGTGGGTCTGGCCGTCGTCATGGGCCAGGCTGAAGTTGATGGCCTCCATCCGGTCCAGGTATTCCTTGCTCTGGCTGATGTCGGAAAAACGCCCCACGCGGTGGTGGGATTTGAGGCCCAGCTCCTGCTCCAGCGGGTTGACGAAGGTGCCGAACATGTCGAGCAGCATGCCCTTGCAGTTCTCGCGGATGACGTTGACCACTTCCATGTCGACCAGCGTGGTGAAGACAATCGGCTTCTTGCCTTCGACTTCGCCCGTGTGGTTGATCTGGCGCACGGTCTGGTGCGCCTTGTCCACGGTGTCGACGAAGGGAATGCGCACGAAGCGTGCACTCACATCGAACTGGGTCATCAGGGCTTTGCCGAAAGTTTCGGCGGTGATGCCGGTGCCGTCGGAGATCAGGAATACGGTGCGCGTGTGCATGGTGCTCTGGATGAAAGTGATTAACGAGCCAGCCGCGCGGAAAACGGGCGCGGGCCTACAATGGCGCCCATTATTCCCAATTTCATGTCCATGCTCGTTGCCGGCCTCCAACCAGAACAGCAAAGCAGCGTGCAACGCAGCGTGGATTTGTGGCCCGGCCTCTCGATAGCGAGGCGCAGGGCACAGCGGTTTTTAACTTTGGAGCTTTCCCATGTCTGCACTGTTTGAAGCGACCGCCCTGGTCGTTCCGTTCGAGAAACTGCGAATGAGCGACGTCGAGTCCGTCGGCGGCAAGAACGCCTCGCTCGGCGAAATGATCTCCCAGCTGCCCGAGGGCGTGAAGGTGCCCACGGGCTTCGCGACCACGGCCCATGCGTTCCGCGAATTCCTGGCCTTCGAAGGCCTGGCCGACCGCATCAACGCCAAGCTCGCCACGCTCGACATCGAAGACGTGCGCGCGCTGGCGGTGGTCGGTGCGGAAATCCGCGCCATGGTCGAGAACCAGCCTTTCCCCGCCGATCTGCAAAAAGCCATTGGCGAAGCCTTCGCCACGCTGAGCGCGGGCAATGCCCAGGCGTCGTTTGCCGTGCGTTCCTCGGCCACGGCCGAAGATCTGCCCGACGCATCGTTCGCGGGCCAGCAGGAGACTTTCCTGAACGTGGTCGGCATCGACGATGTGCTGCACAAGATGAAGGAAGTCTTCGCCTCGCTGTACAACGACCGCGCGATTTCCTACCGCGTGCACAAGGGCTTCGCCCACGACGTCGTGGCCCTGTCGGCCGGCGTGCAGCGCATGGTGCGCTCGGACACCGGCGCGGCCGGCGTGATGTTCACCATAGACACCGAATCGGGCTTTGAAGACGTGGTGTTCATCACCTCGAGCTACGGCCTGGGCGAGACCGTGGTGCAGGGCGCCGTGAACCCCGACGAGTTCTATGTGCACAAGCCCATGCTCAAGGCCGGCAAGAAGGCGCTGATCCGCCGCAACCTCGGCTCCAAACTGGTGCAGATGGTGTTTGCCTCGGCCGAGGAAAAGGCCGCCAGCGGCAAGCTGGTCAAGACCACCGATGTGGCGCCCGAACTGCGCAACCGCTACTCGCTGACCGACGCCGACGTCGAGCAGCTCGCCCGCTACGCGCTGGTGATCGAGGAGCACTACGGTCGTCCCATGGACATCGAGTGGGGCAAGGACGGCACCGACGGCCAGATCTACATCCTGCAGGCGCGTCCCGAGACCGTGAAGAGCCAGTCCAAGGGCCAGGCCGAACTGCGCTACAAGCTCATGGGCACGGGCGCCGTGCTGGCCGAAGGCCGCGCCATCGGCCAGAAGATCGGTACCGGCCCGGTGCGTCTGGTCAGCGACATCTCGCAGATGGACCAGGTCCAGGCCGGCGACGTGCTGGTCACCGACATGACCGACCCCAACTGGGAGCCGGTGATGAAGCGTGCCTCGGCCATCGTCACCAACCGCGGCGGCCGCACCTGCCACGCGGCCATCATCGCGCGTGAACTGGGCATTCCGGCCGTGGTCGGCTGCGGCAATGCGACCGACCTGCTCAAGGCCGGCACGCTGGTGACCGTGTCCTGCGCCGAAGGCGACACCGGCAAGATCTACGACGGCCTGATCGAAACCGAAGTCACCGAAGTGCAGCGCGGCACGATGCCCGAGATCTCGACCAAGATCATGATGAACGTCGGCAACCCCCAGCTGGCCTTCGACTTCGCACAGCTGCCCAATGACGGCGTGGGTCTGGCGCGCGTCGAGTTCATCATCAACAACAACATCGGCGTGCACCCCAAGGCCATCCTCGACTACCCCGCGGTCGATGCCGACCTGAAGAAGGCCGTCGAGTCCGTGGCCCGCGGCCACGCCTCGCCGCGCGCCTTCTATGTCGACAAGGTGGCCGAAGGTGTGGCGACGATCGCCGCGGCTTTCTACCCCAAGCCGGTCATCGTGCGCATGTCGGACTTCAAGTCCAACGAGTACCGCAAGCTCATCGGCGGCAGCCGCTACGAGCCCGAGGAAGAGAACCCGATGCTGGGCTTTCGCGGCGCGGCGCGCTACATCAGCGCCGACTTCGGCGAAGCCTTCAAGATGGAATGCGAAGCCCTGCACCGCGTGCGCGAGGACATGGGTCTGACCAACGTGCAGATCATGATTCCCTTCGTGCGCACCTTGCGCCAGGCCGAGCGCGTGAACCAGCTGCTGGCCGACAACGGCCTCAAGCGCGGCGACAACGGCCTCAAGCTCATCATGATGTGCGAAGTGCCCTCGAACGCCATCCTGGCCGACGAGTTCCTCGAACACTTCGACGGTTTCTCCATCGGCTCGAACGACCTGACCCAGCTGACGCTGGGCCTGGACCGCGATTCCGGCCTGGAACTGCTGGCCGCCGACTTCGACGAACGCGACCCGGCCGTCAAGAAGCTGCTCGAGCGCGTCATCGCCGCCTGCCTGGCCAAGGGCAAGTACGTGGGCATCTGCGGCCAGGGCCCTTCGGACCACCCCGACTTCGCGCTGTGGCTTGCCGACCTGAAGATCTCGTCGATCTCGCTGAACCCCGACAGCGTCGTTGCCACCTGGCAGCAACTCGCAGCCCGCTGAAATTAGGCCCCCCTGAGCCGCTGCGCGGCCCTTCCTCGCTGCCCCCTTGCTGGGGCACGCCAGTATCTGGCGCTGCGTTCAGGCGCGGAAATAAAAAAAGCGGCCTGGGCCGCTTTTTTTATTTGCCGGGAGGTCTTAGACCGCCAGCAACTCGACGTCGAACTTGAGCGTGGCGTTCGGAGGAATCACGCCGCCGGCGCCGCGTGCGCCATAGCCCAGGGCTGCGGGGATGATCAGCGTGCGTGCACCGCCGACCTTCATGCCCTGCACGCCTTCGTCCCATCCCTTGATCACCATGCCGGCGCCCAGGGCGAAGACGAAGGGGTCCTTGCGGTCCTTGCTCGAATCGAACTTGGCGCCTTGCACGCCCTCGTTGTAAAGCCAGCCGGTGTAGTGCACCGTGACATTGCCGCCGCGCTTGGCTTCAGCGCCGTCGCCCACAACGGTGTCTTCGTATTGCAGGCCGGATGCGGTGGTGGTGAAAGCCATGAGAAATCCTTGAAATATGCGTCTGTGAAAAGTGCCCGGAGCGGGCACATGACCGCGGACCGGTGAAGTCCGCGCGTCGCCATACCGTACTTTACTTCTTGGCGCGCGCCGCGACCCAGCGATTGGCAAAAGCCTGTACATCGCTGAGCCGTTTGAGCAGGTCCTGGCCCGACAGCGTGACGATGTAGCCATCGCTGCCGTGCTCGAGCAAGCCGCACTCGCGCAACTCCTTGATGCGGGTGTTGAGCGTGTTGGGCGTGATGCCTCCCACGCTGTCCTGCAGCAGGCGAAACGTCTGGGGATGGCCATCCCGGAGCGCCCACAGCACCCGCAGCGCATAACGGCATTCGAGCCGCTCGAACAGCTGGTTGATGGCGACATTTTCCTTGGGGCTCATGGACGCTTCTCCTTGCGCGATGGGGGTTGAGCGGTGCGTTGGCCAGCTTCGCCAAGTCGTGATTGACTATAGCGTGGAAACTATCTTGCTACAAGTTTAATAGCTTCTAAGCCACGCCCATCCGGCGCAGGCGTTCCAAAATGTGCAAAATCCGGGCAATTGTTGCTGTCAAGCCACGATGGCCTGCGGGTGCCTATGCAGCGCCGTCTGCGTTGCTCGGCGCCGGCCCGCAGGCATGCAGATGCGCGACCAGCAAGCGCGCAGCCGGGCTCAACTGGTCCTGGCTGCGGTAGCAGATCGCGAAGCGCCGCCGGGCCCAGGCGTCGGCCAGCGGCACCAGCCGCAGGCCATAGGCCTGGGCGAACGGCTGGGCGATCTCTGCGGGTATCACGCTGATGGCGAGGTTGGCGCGCACCACGCGCAGCGCGGCGTCGAAGTGCGAGACCTGCATGCGGTGCTGCAGCATCTTGCCCTCCACGGCCGCGGTGCGCGTGAGCAGTTGCTGCACGGCGCTGAGCGCGGGCATGCTCACGTATTCGTAGTCGAGCACTTCGGCAAAATGCACTTGCGCACGCGCGGCGACGGGGTGGCTGGCATGCGCGCAGATCGCCAGGTGGTCGCCGCGGTAGGACTGGGTCTGCAGGCCTGCGAGGTCGGCCGCATCCCAGCAGATGCCTACCGAGGCGCTGCCGTCGCGCACGCCGCGCGCGACGTCGGGGCTTACGCGTTCCTCGAGGCTGACCTGGATCTGGCCATGGCCCGGGGCCTGCAGGAACGCGGCCACGTCGTCGGCCAGCGACTCGGCCATCACGGACGCCGTGACCAGCAGCCGCACATGGCCGCGCGTGCCCTGGGCATAGCCGGCCATGTCGCGCGCGATCAGTTCGCTGCGCGCGAGCAGCGCGCGCGCATGCTCGAGCAGGGTCTCGCCTGCGGGCGTGGGCGCCACGCCGCGGCGCTTGCGCACCAGCAGTTGCGTGCCGACCTGGTACTCGAGCTGGGCCAGCCGCTTGCTGATGGCCGAGCCGACCATGGCCTGTTGCAGCCCCACGGCGGCGATGCTGCGCTGCTCGCAGACGGCGATGAACAGCCGCAGGGTCGTCAGGTCCAGATCACGCATGGGCGGGCAGGGGATTGAGGTATTCCATTTGGGAAGGATAGGGGTTCCAAAATTGATTATCCGTTCCCCTTGGGAATTCCTAGAATCATCGCATTCCCTTATTACAACGATTTGGAGACTGCATGCCGTTCACTGCCTCCCTTGCTCCCGGCCCGCGCCGCGCCGGTATGCACCGCGCCGGTATGCACCGCGCCGTGATTCGCGAAGTCGGTCTGCGCGACGGCCTGCAAAGCCTGGCCAGCCTGCTGCCGACGGCGCGCAAGATCGAATGGATAGCTGCCGCCTATGCCGCGGGCCAGCGCGAGATCGAAGTCGGCTCCTTCGTGCCTGCGCGCCTGCTGCCGCAACTGGCCGACACCGCTGAAGTGCTGGCCCATGCGAAGACGCTGCCTGGCCTGGTCGCCTCGGTGCTGGTACCCAACCTCAAGGGCGCGCAGCGTGCGCTCGAATGCGGCGCCGACCTGCTGGTCGTGCCGCTGTCGGCCAGCCATGCGCACAGCCTCGCGAACCTGCGCAAGACCCCCGACGAAGTGGTCGCCGAAGTGGCGCGCATACGCGCCGAGCGCGACGCCGGCGGCCATGCGACGCTGATCGAAGGCGGCGTGGGCACGGCGTTTGGCTGTACGCTGCAAGGCGAGGTGGCGCCCGGCGAAGTGCTGCGGCTGATGGTGGCGCTGCTGGACGCAGGCGCGGACCGCGTGAGCCTGGCCGACACCGTGGGCTTTGCCGACCCCGAAAGCGTGCGCCGGCTGTTTGAAAGCGCGCGCCGCGAGGTGGGCGACAAGCTGGCCTGCGCGCATTTCCACGATACGCGCGGCATGGGCCTGGCCAATGCCTACGCGGCCTGGCAGACCGGCATAGACCGCTTCGATGCCTGCCTGGCCGGCATTGGCGGCTGCCCGCACGCGCCCGGCGCGAGCGGCAATGTGGCGACCGAAGACCTGGCGTTCATGCTCGAGCGCATGGGCGTGGTCACGGGATTGGATGTCCAGGCCCTGCTGGCATTGCGCCAGCGACTCGGGGCCTGGTTGCCGGGGGAAACCCTGCATGGCGTGCTGTGGCAGGCAGGTCTGCCGCAGGTGCTCAATGGCGCGGCGGCCCTGCTGCCTGAGCCGGTTTTGGATGGAATGCGATGACTGAGAATTTGAAGACGGGGGCCGCCGCGCTGCCGCTTGCGGGACTGCGGGTGGTGGAGTTTTCCCATATGGTCATGGGGCCGACCTGCGGCATGGTGCTGGCCGATCTTGGCGCCGAGGTCATCAAGGTCGAGCCCGTCGATGGCGACCGCACGCGCCACCTGCTGGGCGCGGGCGCGGGCTTCTTCCCGATGTTCAACCGCAACAAGAAGAGCATTGCGCTCGACCTGCGCCACCCCGAGGGCCTGCAGGCGGCGATACGCCTGGCCTCGTCGGCCGACGTGGTGGTGCAGAACTTCAAGCCCGGCGTGATGACCAAGTACGGCCTCGACTACAGCGCGCTGTCGCGCCTCAACGAGCGCCTGATCTATGTGAACCACACGGGCTTCCTGCCCGGCCCCTACGACAAGCG
Organism: Pantoea sp. 18069; assembly: GCF_902706035.1. Lineage (GTDB taxonomy): Bacteria > Pseudomonadota > Gammaproteobacteria > Burkholderiales > Burkholderiaceae_C > Comamonas. The sequence continues at coordinate 62,543 of NZ_CACSJA010000012.1, forward strand.
CACGGCGCTTGACGAAGTGGTGCAGATGATGGGCGGGCTGGCCTATATGACCGGCCGCCCCGGCGACCCGCTGCGCGCGGGTGCCAGCGTCAACGACATCATGGGCGGCATGTTCGGCGCGATCGGCGCGATGGCGGCGCTGATGCAGCGCGGCATCACCGGCAAGGGCCAGGAAGTCGATTCGGCGCTGTTCGAGAACAACGTGTTTCTCGTTGGCCAGCACATGATGCAGTACGCCGTCACGGGCGAGCCGGCCGCGCCCATGCCCGAGCGCATTTCGGCCTGGGCGGTCTACGACGTGTTCAGCGTCAAGGACGAGGGCCAGATCTTTCTCGCGGCCGTGAGCGATGCGCAGTGGAACACGCTGTGCACGGCCATGGGCTTTGCCGATCTGCAGGCCGACCCGGCGTTTGCAAGCAACAACGACCGGGTGCGCGCGCGCCCCACGCTGATGCCCGAGCTGCGCCGGCGCCTGGCCGCCTACGGCACGCAGGAGCTGTCGGAAATCTTCGAGCGCAATGGCCTGCCCTATGCGCCCATCGTGCGGCCCGAGCAATTGTTCGACGACCCGCACCTCAACGCCACGGGCGGACTGGCCGAGATCACGCTCACCGACGGCGAGCGCGCGGGCCAGACGGCGCGCACCGCGCTGCTGCCCATACGCATGGACGGCCAGCGTCCGGGCATTCGCCACAACCCGCCGACGCTGGGCGAGCACACCCGGCAATTGCTGGAGTCGCTGGGCTACGGCCCCGATGAAGTCACGGCGATGGAGGCCAACGGCGCCGTCGCCTAGCCTACCGAGCCTGCGCGTGATGCGCAGGCTTTTCGAAATGAAAAGAGCCGGAGACAAAAAATGCATTTCCCCACGACTTCCCGCCGCAGCATTCTTGCGCTGGCCGCCGCCAGCCTGGTCGCGCCCTTGAGCGCCATGGCCCAGGCCGACAGGCCGCTGCGCGTGATCCTGCCGCTGTCGGCAGGCTCGGGCGCCGACGGCGCGATCCGCGCGATCAGCACCCAGCTCGCCAGGGCCGTGGGCCACCCCGTGGTCATCGAGAACCTGCCCGGCGCGGGGGGCATCACGGGCACGGCGCAGATCGTGCGCGGGCCCAGGGACGGCTCGACGATAGGCGTGGTGTCCAACAACCATGTGGTCAATCCCAGCGTCTATCCCTCGATCCCGTTCGACGCACTCCAGGACATCGCGCCCATCACCATCATCGGCGCGACGCCGTTCGTGCTGGTCGCCAACCCTGGCTTGCCGGCGCGCACTATCCAGGAACTCGTGGCGCTGGCCAAGGCCAGGCCCGGCGCGCTCAACTACGGCTCGTCAGGCAACGGCACCATCTTGCACCTGGGCGCGGCAATGTTCGTCGACCAGGCCGGGATCGACATCAAGCACATTCCCTACAAGGGCATGGGCATGCTGATGAACGACCTGCTCAGCGGTCAGGTCCAGTGGGGCGTGGTGGCGCTTGCGCCCGCGGCGCCGCACATCAGGAGCGGCACGCTGCGCGCCCTGGGCGTTACCACGGCCCAGCGCGTGCCGGCCATGCCCGATCTGCCGACCATTGCCGAGCAAGGCCTGCCCGACTATGCGCTCGAAGGCTGGATCGCGGCCATAGGCCCCAAGGACCTGCCCATGACCGAGCGCAACCGCCTGCACCAGGCTTTCCAGCAGGCGCTGGCCCAGCCCGAAGCGCGCAATGCGCTGATCGCCCAGGGCTATGAAATCAAGCTGACCCCACCCGAAGCCACGGCGGAATTCATGCGCTCCGAGCTGCAACGCATGGGCCAGATCGTCAAGAACGCCAAAGTAAAGGTGGACTGAAGAGCCGGGCGTGTCTACGCCGTCTGGCGCAGCGGCTGCACGGCTTCCCAGCTGCGCAGCTTGCCCGGATTGAGCAGGCCCAGCGGATCGAAGCGCTGCTTGGTGCTCACCACGGCCGGGTCGAGATTGTTCTGCTTGCCGTCCTCGACGATATAGACATGCGGGTTGTTGATCTGCACGCCATGGTCGCGGTGGATCTGCATGATCTGGTTGAGCCGCTGCTCGGTGGTGTAGCGGATGATCTGCAGGCCGCTGCAGTTGAACGCGCCTTCCTTGGTGCGCAGGAACTCGAGGTGCATCATCACTTCGCCGCCCAGCGCGGCTTCGAGGGCCTTGACCTGCTCGATGCGGCGCGCGGGGTTGAAGCCGCTCTGGATATAGGTCAGGCCCTTGTCGACTTTCAGCGCATGCAGCGTGGTGTGGTTCCAGGTGTATTCGATCAGTGTCTTGTTGCCGGCCTTTACTTCGTCGGCCGTCTTGCGGTAGGTGACCCGGCCGCCATGTTTGGCCACCATGTCGCGCATGCCGGCTTCGGAGTGCGGCGCGACCAGCAGCAGCACCGCGTGGCAGCCCTGGGGCAGGTGTTCGGCGAGACCAGTGAAGTAGTCGGGAATCGGCGCGGCCAGAAAGCAGACTTCCTTTTTCTCCAGGCCGGGCGCGCTGCCGAAGCGGTCGGCGAATTCCAGCGCCGCATCGAATGCATCGAAGGCCGCGATGCACTCGGTCCAGGGTACAGCGGGCGTGAGCGCGACTTCGAGTTCGAGCACGATGCCGTTCGTGCCATAGGTGTGGTGCAGCAGCATGGCCTCGGCGCCGCGCAGCTCTATGATCTGGGGCTCGGCTTCCACCGTCATGGCGCGCACGGCCAGCACATTGCCCGGGGCGGCGAGCGGGCCATGGTTGATCGAGCCCGCGCCGCCAAAGCCGCCGCCGAACAGGCCGCCCAGTGTCGCGCTGCGGTAGGTCGAGGGTAGCCAGCGCAGCTCCTGACCCAGCGGCTTGGCCTGGGCGTCGAAGTCGGCCAGGCGTATGCCGGCCTGCGCCCGGCCCACGCCGTCGCGCACCCAGCCAAAGGCGTTGTAGCCCGACAGGTCGAGGATCACGCCGCCATGCAGCGGCGTGCACTGGCCGTAGTTGCCCGTGCCGCTGCCGCGCACGGTGAGCGGAATGCCCGCGCTGGCGCAGGCCGCGACGACCTGGCGGATTTCCTCTTCGCTGCGTGGGCGCACGGCGATGTCGGCGCGCTTGCCCGCGAGCTCGCGCTTGAGCACCGGACTGAACCAGGCGAAGTCCTGCGACAGCCGGCCCACGCGCAGCGGGTCGGCGATCCAGTCGAGATCGGGCAGTTGTTCGGGAAGTTGGTGGGCGGCGATGGATGTCATGATTTATGTAGGTGCGCGTGCAAAAACGGGACAGCGGGGGGCGCCGAGCAAGGGCCGCCCCGCAGCGACGGCGCCGTCCCCCTCCACCGAAGGTTGAGAGGGGGAAGACGGGGCCGGCCATCCGGCGAAGCGGCTCAGGGGGTGATTTCTGATGAATGCCAGCTGCCCAATGCCAGCCGGCTAAGCCAGGCCATGGCGACAAACATGCCCACGCCGGTCAGCGAGATCAGCAGCAGCGCGGCGAACATGCGCGGGATATTGAGCTGGAAGCCCGCCTGCAGGATCTGGTAGGCCAGGCCCGCGCCCGAGCCGCCCGTGCCCGCGACAAACTCGGCCACCACGGCGCCTATCAGCGCCAGGCCGCTGGAGATGCGCAGCCCGCCGAAGAAGTAGGGCAGGGCGCTGGGAATGCGCAGCCGCACCAGGGTCTGCAGCCGCGTGGCGCGGTTGAGCTGGAAGTAGCTTTGCAGGTCGGGCTCCACGCTGCGCAGGCCCAGCGTGGTGTTGCTGATGATGGGAAACAGCGCCACCAGCGCCGCGCAGATCACCATCGAGGCCGTAGGGTCCTTGACCCAGATGATGATCAGCGGCGCGACCGCGACGATGGGCGTGACCTGCAGCAGCACCGCATAGGGAAACAGCGCCATCTCGATCAGTTTGCTCTGCACGAACAGGAACGAGATCAGCACGCCGGCCACGGTGGCGGCGAGAAACGCCAGCACCGTGATCTTCACCGTGACCCACAGCGAGGCGCCCAGTGCGGCCCAGTCGGTGATCAGCGTCTCCATCATCAGCAGCGGCGAAGGCACGAGGTAGGGCGGCAGCTCCAGCCCCGTGACCAGGCCCTGCCACAGCGCGATCAACACCATGCCGACCAGCAGCGGATAGAAGATGCGCTGCACGCGCGGCCGCGCCAGCAGCGGCGCGCGCGCGGGCTTTGGCGGGCTTGCGGCCTTCTTGGCGGCTGGCACTGCGGGCGCGCTACGTGGCACGGCCGCAACGGATGGAAAAGGGGTGCTCATGCGAAGGCCTCCGTGGAGTCTGCGCTGGCGCGCAACAGGCTGTCCTGCAGCAGCTTGGCGTAGCGGCTGAATTCGGGCGAGACCATGAAGTCGGCCGTGCGCGGATAGGGCGCGTCGATATGGAACGCTTCGACGACGCGGCCCGGGCGCGCGGCCATCATGACCACGCGGCTGGAGAGAAACACCGCTTCGTGGATGGAGTGGGTGACGAAGATCACGGTGAGCTTCTTCTTGCGCCACAGGTCGAGCAGGTCGGCGTCGAGCTTGTGGCGCGTGATTTCATCGAGCGCGCCAAAAGGCTCGTCCATCAGCAGCAGGTCGGGCCGGGTCACCAGGCCGCGCGCGATCGAGACGCGCATCTGCATGCCACCCGACAGCGCGCGCGGCAGCGCGGACGCGAACTTGGCCAGGCCCACCAGGGCCAGCGCTTCGCTCACGCGCGCATCGGCCTCGCCGCGCGCAACGCCCGCAAGGTCCAGCGGCAGGCGCACATTGGTCTGCACGCTGGCCCAGGGCATGAGCGTGGGCGACTGGAACACAAAGGCCATCTTCTTGCCGCTCTCGCCCAGCTGAGCCACGGGCTTGCGCCACAGGTGCAGGCGGCCGTCGGTGGGCTCGAGCAGGCCGGCCACCATCTTGAGCAGCGTGCTCTTGCCGCAGCCCGAGGGCCCGAGCAAGGTGACGAATTCGCCTTCCTCTATGCACAGGTCCACGGGCAGCAGCGCCTGCGTGCCGTTGGGGTAGGTCTTCTCTGCGGACAGCACTTCCACGGCGGGCGCGGAAGGCTGAGCCAGGGGCGGGGTTTCAGCGGGGGCCATGGTCGCCTTTCGATAAATGAGGTCTGGACCTCTGTTTCAGGGCTGTCGGGGAATCAGGGCAGAACCTTGAGGTCCTTGACGAAGCGGGTGGTGTAGGTGTCGGCGAGCTTGACCTTGGCGGGGTCGAGAAGCTTGGTCTCGACGAGGAAGTCGTAGCTGGCCTTGGCGCGCGCGTCGGTCAGCACGCCTATGCCCATGCTGGCCGCGTCGCCGCCCGTGACCATGCCCAGCTCCTTGAGCTTGGCGACGCTGTAGGCCAGCTGTTCGTCGCTCATGTTGGGGTTGTCCTTCTTGATCAGCGCGTTGCCGGGCGCGGGGTCGGCGAGGTAGCTCTTCCAGCCTTCCATCGAGGCCTTGACGAAGGCGCTCACGGCGGCGCTGCGCGTCTTGAGCGTCTTGTCCATGCACGACACCGTCGTGGCGTACGCGGGGTAGCCCTGGTCGCTGAACATCAGCGTGGTGGTCTTGACGCCGGCCTTGGCAATCGCAAACGGCTCGGAGGTCAGATAGCCCTGCTGGGCGGTGTTCCTGTCGGCGACGAAAGGCTGGATGTTGAAGGTGTAGGGGCGGGTCTGCGCATCGGTGAAGCCGTACCTGGCCTTGAGCCAGGGCCAGTAGCCGCGCTGCGCCGAGGAGCCGATCAGAATGGTCTTGCCCTTGAGGTCCTCGAACTTCTTGACGTCGTCATGCGCGATCAGCACCTGCAGGTCCTTCTGGAACACCGCGGCGACATTGGTCACGGGCACGCCGCCTTCGCGCATCTGGATCATCTGCAGGTCGCTGGACCCCATCACGCAGTCGGCCTGGCCGGCGGCCATCATCTGCACGATATTGACCTGCGGGCCACCCATCTTGATGGTCGCGTCCAGGCCGTGTTTCTTGTACAGGCCCGTGGCCAGCGCCTGGTAGAAGCCGCCGTGCTCGGCCTGCGCGTACCAGTTGGTCATATAGGTGAACTTCTCCTGCGCCTGCGCGGTGCCGAGGGCACCAAGAGCAAGCAGGGCGGCGGCACCAAGTCGGGAAAGGCGGGAAGCGGTCTTCATCATGGCGGTACTCCGGAAGGGGGCAGGACAGAGGGGGATAGGGAAAGGATTCGCAGGTTTCAGGCCAGGGCCGTGGAATGCTCCACATGGCCGGTGTGGTGGGCGCGGCCCCAGGTGGGCTCGGGGCGCGCGGCCCATTGCAGGTGGTGCAGTTCGGTGATTGCCGCGGCCCAGCTCACGGCCAGCGAATCGAGAATCGCCTGGCCCTGCTCGGCCGTCGCGGGCAGCGGGTCGCCGATGATTCCGCTGGGCCCGAAGTCGCGCGCGCTCCAGGCGCAGGCGGGCCGGCCGTCGGGCGACAGCAGCGGCGAATCGAACACCGGCGGGTAGTTGCTCACGGCGCGCTCCATGTGCACGGTGTCGGGCGCGAGCGCCAGCATCAGCGCGGTCTCGGCATGGCCGGCGTGCATGGCAAGCTTCTTTTCGGTGTCCGACAGGTACTTGCCGGCCACATGCGGCACGCGCCAGGTGAAGCTGGGCACGACGATGAAATCGCCATGGCGCAGGCGCAGCTCGCGCGCGCACATCTCCATCACCTGGGGCTGGCCGCCATGGCCGTTGACGAACAGCAGCTTGCGAAAGCCCGCGCGGTAGACCGACTCGCCGATCTCGTTCATCGTTGCCAGCAGCGTCTCGCCGCTGAGCGTCACGGTGCCCGGAAAGTGCAGGTGCTCTTCCGACTTGCCGTAGGTGATGGGCGCCATCGCGAACGCCGGCACGTCGGCGGGCAGGCGCGCGAGCGCATGGCCCACCACGCCGGCGCTGATCACCGTGTCCACCGCGCAGGGCAGGTGCGGGCCGTGCTGTTCGGTCGCGCCCGTGGCCAGCACGATCACGGTGTTTTCCTTGTCGGGCAGGTCGACGATTTCGGTCCAGCTCAGGTAGGGCAGGTAGCGGTGGGGCGGGGTGTAGCCATGCAGCATGGGGAAGGTCTTTCGTGGGCAGGAGGGGTTCAGCGCCGGGGCAGCCAGGCCGTGGCTTCGACTTCGATGAGGATTTCGGGCGTGGGCAGCATGGCGCTGACTTCAACCACCGTGGAGGCCGGTGGCTCGCCCGGGAAGAACAGCTTGCGCACCCGGCTGTACTGGGGAAAGTGGTCGAGGTTGCGGAAGTACTGCACCAGCTTGACCACGTCGGACATCTGTCCGCCCGCGGCTTCGATGGTCAGGCGTATGCGGTCGAGCACATACCAGCTTTGCGCGAGGATCGGGCCCTCCTTGACGTCGCTGCTGAACTCGCCCGTGCGGCCTATCAGCGTCGCGGCGTCGTCGGGAATGTCGGCGTAGCCCTGCACGATGCGGCCGGCCGCGGGATCGACGGCGATGATTCCCGAGAGAAACACCATGTCGCCCGCGCGGCGCCAGGCCGCGTAGCGGGCCAGGGGTTGGGCAATGCCGGGTGGGGTGGCGCTCATGCGAGGCTCCTTGCGAGGGGGGGAATGGACGAGGCGGGGGTGAACCAGCCGGCATTTGCCTGGCCGCTCGCGACCCGGCCCTGGCGCAGCACCAGGCGCGGCTGCGTGCGCGAGGGAAAGCCCCAGCCGTCGGCCTGGTGGAAGACGATCAGATCGGCGCTGCTGCCCGGCGCAAGCGGCAGCGCCTGCGGTCCGCGGCTGAGCCAGTCGGCGCGGCACAGCGCTTGCGACCAGCGGTCGAACGGCGCATCGAGCTGCGCGGCGAGCACGCCCGTGGCCAGGGCTTCGAGCGGGTCGAAACTGCCCACGGGGCAGAACGGGTCCTGCACGTTGTCGCTGGCAATGAGCACCGGAATGCCGCGCGCATGCGCTTCCTTGACCAGGGTGAGCCCGCGCTGGCGCGGCGTGCGGCCGGTGACGGCGTCCTGCAGCAGCAAGTTGGTGATGGGCAGCGTGACCAGCGTGATCGGGCTTTGCGCCACGGCGTCCAGCGTCGCCAGCGCCGTGGCTTCGTCCTGCGCGGCCAGCGCGCAGCTGTGGCCGCAGACCACATGGCCGTCGAAGCGCAGCTCCTGCAGCAGCGCGGCCGTCGTCGCCAGGCCCTGGGCGCCGGGGTGCAGTTCTTCATCGACATGCAGATCGACGTTCAGGCCATGCAGCTGCGCGGCCTCGAACAGGTGGCGCAGCGCCTGCGGGTTCCAGTTGGTCGTATGCACGAAGCCGCCTAGCAGCGCGCCCGGGCCGCTTGCGGCCACGATGCGCGCCAGGCGCAGCGCGCTGCGGCGCTCGGCATACAGATGCAGAGGAACCAGCGCCACGCGCTCGAGCGTGAGCCGCCCGGCCCATTCCTGCGCGAGTTCGCGCAGCACGTTCCAGGCCAGCGGCTGGGCCTCGGGCTCCCACCAGTCGCAGTGGGTGCGCAGGTGCACCGTGCCGGCCGCATAAGCCCATTGCAGCGCGCGGCTGGCGCGTTCTCGTACATCGGCCTCGGTCCAGCCCTGGCGGTCGACCATCATCGCGGCTATCGCGCCCAGCAGGCCAGGCTTCACGGCGCCCATGCGCGCCAGTGTGAAGGCCTTGTCCAGATGCGTGTGGGCGTCGACCAGGCCGGGCAGCACCAGCGCGCCGGCCAGGTTCCAGGCGCTGCCCGCGGGCGGCGTGAACGCGCTGTCGTGCGGCGCCATGCCCAGCACACGGCCATTGGCCAGGTGCAGGTCGGCGAGCGCGGGCTGGCCGCCATGCAGCGGCCACGGATCGGGCAGCAGCCAGCGCGGCAGGCGGGCGGCGAGAAGATGGTCGGGAGCGTGCATGTCGAATCCTTCAGGCGATCAGGAAAAACGCGCCATGGCCTCGCCCACGCGCGCCTTGAAGGCCGTGAGGCGCTGCGGCGTGGCCACGTTCATGTGGTAGTACGCGTGGTAGTCGACGCGCGCCTTGCCGCCCGTGAGCAGGCGCAGGTAGCGCGTCACGGACTTGCGCGGCGGGTCGCCCATCAGCAGCGCGGTCCAGCGCGGGCGGCCATAGGTCACCACGGCCGAAATGCGCTTGAGGTGGGTCAGCGCGGGCTTGACGTTGTGCGGGTCGCTGATGTCGAAAGCCACGCCGGGCATCAGCACGCGGTCGAAGAAGCCCTTGAGCATGGCCGGCATGCCGAAGCACCAGGTGGGAAAGCAGAACACCACGGCTTCGGCGTTGAGCAGCCGGTCCACATAGCCCTGCACCGGCAGGCGGTTGCCGGGCACTTCGTGGTAGCCCAGGCGCTCTGCGCGGCTGAGGACCGGATTGAAGTCCTCGGCATACAGATCGCAGTCGTCGACTTCATGTCCGGCGCTGCGCAGGTTGAGCACCACCTCGGTATGCAGCGCCGCGTGGTAGCTGGTCTCGACCGGGTGGCAATAGATGACAAGAACGCGCATGGTCGGCCCTCAGAGATCGAGCGTGAGGGTGGGGCCGAGGCTGCGCGCGCAGCAGACCGCGACATGGGTGCGCTGCTCTTCTGCGCTCAGGCAGCTGTCGCGGTGCTCGGGCGCGCCAGCTAGCCAGCGCGTGACGCAGGTGCCGCACACGCCTTGCTCGCACAGCGTGTCGAGCGCGATGCCGGCGAGCTGCAGCACGTCGGCCATGCTTTCGCCGGGCTCGACGGCCAGGCGCAGCTGGCTGCGCGCCAGCACCAGTTCAAAAGCGTGTTCGATGACGGGGGACGAAGGAGCAGGGGCGGTGATTTGCATGTTTGACCATTTGATTTGATCGATTGGTCAAATCATTGCAAATGCTGTGCCAGCCTGCTCCCCTCTGGCAGCGGCTCGGCGCTGTCGCCCTGGTGCCCGCGAACGTGCAGGCCGTCTTTATTCTGGTGCGAGCCCGCAGCCCAGCAGCACAAAAGTGGTGAGCTCGCGCATGATGGGTTCGCGGTCTATGGCGGCGTCGGGCGCGACGCCCAGCATGATGTGCACCTGCACGCCGTAGTCGGCGTAGTGCTGGGTCATTCCCCAGATCTGCATCAGCAGCACCGTGGGGTCGAGGGCGCGCATGCGGCCTTCGGCGATCCAGCGCTTGATCAGATCGACCTTCTGCTGCGTGGACTTCATCGCCACCGGCCAGTACCTGCCCAGGTTGCGCCCGCCGCCCAGCACTTCGGTGGTGAAGATGCGCGACAGGCCAGGGTTGTCGAGCGCGTAGTCGAGCTTCTTGCGCACGTAGCCGCTGAGCACCGTCTTCGGGTCGTCGCTGTCGCTGTCGAAGACAAAGGCGCTGGACCAGCCGCCCAGCACCGAGTACAGCAGCTCCTCGTAGAGCTCTTCCTTGCTGCTGATGTAGTAGTGCAGATGGGGCTTGGTCAGCCCCGCGCGCTCGGCGATCGCCTTGGTCGATGCGCCCTTGAAGCCATGGCGGCTGAACTCGGCGATCGCGGCCTCGCGGATCGCGCCCAGGATGCGTTCACGGCCTTGTTTGGTGCGGCTGGTGAGTGCACCGGCGGGCGCACTGTCTTCGGGTTCGGTCATGGGCGGAGCAATGGAGAGCGACGCCGCCGATTCTGCCTGCATCAGGCTTTCCAGAAGCCGATATGGGGAAGGCTGGCTTCCTCGATCATGGTCGGGCCAATGCACTCGATCTCATGCGGCGAGGCCGCGAACACATCGCGGCAGGACAGCTCGGCATCGCGCTGCTCGGGCCGCTCGCCGCGAAAGACGCGCAGGCGCTGGGCATCGATGCCGAACACCACGCGCCCTATGCCCGACCAGAAGATCGCGCCCGCGCACATCACGCAGGGCTCGGCCGACGAGTACAGCGTGGCCTGGGCCAGCACCTCGCGCGCAACGCGCGGGCTCAGCTGGCGCACGGCATTGGTTTCGGCGTGGCCCGTGCAGTCGCCGGTCTCGGTGGTATTGCAATAGGCCTCGGCCAGCAGCGTGCCGTCGGCGTCGACCACCACCGCGCCAAATGGGCGGTTGCCGCGCGCACGCGCCGTGTTGGACAGGCCTATGGCCTGGCGCAGATAGCGGCCATCGGTGTCGCCGACGGGCATGGGTTCTTCGAGCGGGGCAGGGGTCGCAAACATCAGGGCGGGCATGGCGGTTTCCGTCGGTTGGGGGATCGCAGGCTGTCGCTGCGGATGTCTGCGCCATGCACTTTGCATGCCAGGCGGGCACTCTTCTTGCTTGGCCTGTGGCAGGAGTAGAAGCGTTCACTGTGCAGTCCACGGGACCTGGCCAGCCGGAAATTGCTCCTGAAGCCTCACCACACGGTGCGCCTGTGCGCACCATGGCTTCAGGAACCACCGGGCCGTGCCCGAGAACGCCCGGATTGCTGAAGCCTGGAGTGGGAAGACCTTTGTTTCACTTCCATCTTCTGGAGAACCGCATGACTGCCGCCACCTACGACCTGACCGAACTGCAGAAAGAAACGCGCATGGGCGCGATGGGCTCGGAAATCAGCCACCGCGAAATCCGCCGCATCGACCTTTGCGACTTCGCGTTGCGCAAAACCGAAATCGCCGAGCAACTCTGGGACGCGGCCGTCGATGTCGGCTTCTTCCAGGTCGTCAACCATGGCATTGCCCTCGATGATGTCCACCACGCGTTTGCCATGACCGAGCGCTTCTTCGCGCTGCCCGATGCCGTCAAGGCCCGCTACCCGTTGAAGAAGGCGCTCAACGTCGGCTGGGAAAGTCGCGCCCAGGTGCGGCCGTCAACGGGAACGCCCGACCAGAAGGAGTCCTATCAGATCACGCGCCCGCACATGCTGGGCCTGTGGCCCAGCGAGCAAGAGCTCGCGGGTTTCCAGGCAACCATGCTGGCCTTTGAAGGCCAATGCTGGCAGGTGGCGATGCAGGTGCTGTCGTGCTTTGCCTGGAAGCTGGGCTTCGACGACGGCTTCTTCCTGCGCGCCCACGATCCGGCGCAAGGCAGCTACCAGAGCACCTTGCGCCTGCTGCATTACTTCGCGACGCCGCCAGAGCAGCAGGCCAGCCTGGGTCTGTGGCGTGCGGGCGCGCACACCGACTTCGACTGCCTGAGCCTGTTGTTCCAGCGCCAGGGCCAGGGCGGGCTGCAGGTCTGCCCGGGCAAGGAGATGGAGAGCCAGGAGTGGACCTCGGTCGAGCCCGATGAAAAGGCGATCACCTGCAATATCGGCGACATGCTGATGCGCTGGAGCGACGACCAGCTGCCGTCGAACTTCCACCGCGTGAAGAACCCGCTGCCCGGCGAATACATGGGGCCGCGCTACAGCATGGCCTTCTTCGCCCAGGCCAACCGCGACGCCATCATCGAAGGCCCGGGCCGCAAGTACCCGGCGATTGCCGCCGGGGACTACCTGAACCAGCGCGTGGCCGCGAACTTCAAGGCCTATTGAACGCCGGCCGTACGGCCGGAGCGCAGCCGCCTACGCCGCGCTGGTCTCGGCCAGCGTCGGGTAGTCGATGTAGCCTGCCGCACCGCCGCCGTAAAGCGTCTTGGGCTCGAGCGCCGCGAGCGGCGCGCCGATCTTCAGCCGTTCGACCAGGTCGGGATTGGCAATGAACGGCCGGCCAAACGCGAACAGGTCGGCCTTGTCCTGCGCGAGCCGCGCCGATGCCAGCTCCCGGTCATAGCCGTTGTTGGCGATATAGGTGTTGCGAAAGCGCTTGCGCAGGCTGTCGTAGTCGAACGGCGCGGTATCGCGCGGCCCGCCGGTCGCGCCTTCGACCACATGCAGGTAGACCAGGTCCAGCGCGTCCAGCCCGTCGACGATGTACTCGAACTGGGCCTGGGCATCGCTGCCGGTGATGCCGTTGGCGGGCGAGACCGGCGAGATGCGTATGCCCGTGCGCTTGGCGCCGATCTCGCCGACCACGGCCGTCGCGACTTCGAGCATCAGGCGCGCGCGGTTCTCTATCGAGCCGCCGTATTCATCGGTGCGCTGGTTGGCGCCGTCCTTGGCGAACTGGTCGAGCAGGTAGCCGTTGGCCGCGTGGATCTCGACGCCGTCGAAGCCCGCGGCAATCGCATTGGCCGCGGCATTGCGAAAATCGTTGACGATGCCCGGCAGTTCACGCAGCTCGAGCGCGCGCGGTTCCGAGACTTCCTCGAAGCGATTGTTGACGAAGGTCTTGGACTTGGCGCGGATCGCCGACGGCGCCACGGGCGCGGCGCCATCGGCCTGCAGATCGACATGCGAGATGCGCCCCACATGCCACAGCTGCAGGAAGATATGGCCGCCCTTGGCGTGCACGGCATCGGTCACCTTGCGCCAGCCCGCGATCTGCGCGGGCGTGTAGATGCCGGGCGTGTCCTGGTAGCCCTGGCCCTGCTGCGAAATCTGCGCGGCCTCGGAAATCTGCAGGCCGGCGGATGCGCGCTGGCTGTAATAGGTGGCCGCCAGGTCACCGGGCACAAAGCCTGCTTCCGCGCGGTTGCGCGTCAGCGGCGCGAGCACGATGCGGTTGGCGAGCGTCAGGGCTCCGAGGGAATAGGGCTGGAACAAACGGCTGTCGGTCATGGCATTTTCCTTGGGGTGGGTAACAGGCAGTGGCGCGCGGTCCGGGCCGCGCGCCGCAGGGGGCAGGCAGTCTTTATTCGGTGGCGGCGTCGTCGTCGAAGCACGCGATGGCGTCGTCGAGCAGCTCATGCAGCGCGGCAACGCGGTCCACGCCCAGGCGTTCATTGAGCGCCAGCTGCGCGAGCTTCCAGGCGCGCTGGCCTTCGACGCGCTTGGCGCGTCCGTCTTCGGTGATCTCCACCAGGCGGCTGCGCGCATCCTCGCCCGCACCTATCCTGAGCCAGCCCTGGGCGACCAGCGGCTGCATGTTGCGCGTGAGTGTGGACGCGTCCATCTGCATGCGCTTGGCGAGATCGCTGGGGCGTATGGGGCCGAACTTTTCCACATGGGACAGCAGCGAGTACTGCGTGGTCTTGAGCCCGGCCGCTGCGGTGTAGTGGTCGTAGTGGCGTGTCACCAGCCGGGTCAACTGGCGCAGCTTCAGATTGGTACAGCCTTGGGGTGTGTTCATCTGCTATATTGTACTTGCAATACTTGTATATACAATTATCTGACAAGGAGCAACTGATGGAGATGGAAATGGACCCCGTTGTGGCCCGCTGGAGCGCGCAGGAAGCCGAAGTGCGTTCCCGCCTGAACGTCGACGCCGCGCCGCCCGTGTCGCTCGCCGGCCTCACGGGCATGGAGCTGTTCGAGGCGATCTTTGCAGGCGAAATTCCGCCCGCGCCGATAGGTCTCACGCTGGACTTCGTGCCGATTCACATGGAGCCGGGCGCCGCGGTCTTCCAGGGCCGGCCGCAGCGCAGGCACTACAACCCGCTGGGCAGCGTGCATGGCGGCTGGTTCGCCACGCTGCTCGACTCGGCCGTGGGCTGCGCCGTGCACACGCTGCTGCCCGCGGGCAAGGGTTTCACCACGCTGGAGCTCAAGGTCAACATGGTGCGCGCCCTGAACGACCGCGTGCCCCTGGTGCGCGCCGAAGGCAAGGTGATACACCAGGGCCGCCAGGTCGCGACGGCCGAAGGGCGCATCGTCGGCCCCGACGGCAAGCTCTACGCGCATGCGACCACGACCTGCCTGATCTTCGATCTTCCACCCAGCGCCCAGGAGTCTTCCCATGTCCGCCACTGACGCCCTCTCGCTTTCCTACCTTGATGACCTCGTGCCCGGCCAGCGCTTTGTCGGCAGCACGCGCTTGCGCGTGGACGCCGAGCGCATCCAATCCTTTGCCGCCGAGTTCGATCCCCAGCCCTTTCATCTGGACGACGACGCCGCGCGCGCGACGCTGTTTCGGGGCCTGGCCGCAAGCGGCTGGCATACGGCTGCCGTGACCATGCGGCTGCTCGTGGACAACGAGTTCCAGCTCGCGGGCGGCATCATAGGCGCAGGCTTTGACGATCTGCGCTGGCCGCTGCCCGTGCGCCCTGGCGACACGCTGCGCGTGGAATGCGAAGTGCTCGAAGTGCGGCCTTCGAAGTCGCGGCCCGGGCAGGGCCTGGTCAAGCTGCGCACCACGACGTTCAACCAGCACGACCAGGCGGTGCAGATTTCCGTGGGCAATCTGGTGGTGCCGCGGCGCGGGCCCTGAGCAGGAAAGGCAAACTCCGCACTTCCGTTCGCCCTGAGCTTGTCGAAGGGCGTTTCAGGGCAATCGGCATGCGAGTGCTCGCGCCCCCATAAAAAAAGCCATCCCGAAGGATGGCTTTGTGCCGTAAAAGCGCGAGGCTTACAGCGAGTCGATAAAGCTGCGCAGCTTGTCCGAACGCGAAGGGTGCTTGAGCTTGCGCAAGGCCTTGGCTTCGATCTGGCGTATGCGTTCACGCGTCACGTCGAACTGCTTGCCCACTTCTTCCAGCGTGTGGTCGGTGGACATTTCGATGCCGAAGCGCATGCGCAGCACCTTGGCTTCGCGCGGCGTCAGGCCGTCGAGGATGTCCTTGACCACGTCGCGCAGACCGGCCTGCATCGCGGCATCGATGGGGGCGGTGTTGGCACCGTCCTCGATGAAGTCGCCCAGGTGGCTGTCGTCGTCGTCGCCGATCGGCGTTTCCATGGAGATCGGCTCCTTGGCGATCTTCATGATCTTGCGGATCTTGTCCTCGGGGATTTCCATCTTCGCGGCCAGGATGGACGCATCGGGCTCGAAGCCGAACTCCTGCAGATGCTGGCGGCTGATGCGGTTCATCTTGTTGATGGTCTCGATCATGTGCACCGGAATCCGGATGGTGCGCGCCTGGTCGGCGATCGAGCGCGTGATGGCCTGGCGGATCCACCACGTGGCATAGGTCGAGAACTTGTAGCCGCGACGGTATTCGAACTTGTCCACCGCCTTCATCAGGCCGATGTTGCCTTCCTGGATCAGGTCGAGGAACTGCAGGCCGCGGTTGGTGTACTTCTTCGCGATCGAAATCACCAGGCGCAGGTTGGCCTCGATCATTTCCTTCTTGGCATCGCGCGACGCACGTTCACCGTCGTTCATGCGCTTGTTGATGTCCTTGAGGCCTGGCAGGGGCACGACAACGCGGGTCTGCAGGTCGATCAGGTTCTGCTGCAGTTCCTGCACGGGCGGAATGTTGCGCTCGAGGATGGTGCTCCACGACTTGTTCGAATGGGCCTGCTTGACCACCCATTCGAGGTTCAGCAGGTTGGCCGGGAATTCCTTGATGAAGGTTTCCTGGGGCATGCCGCACTTGTCGACGATGATGCGGCGCAGCTCGCGCTCCTTCTTGCGCACGTCATCCACCTGGGCACGCACCAGGTCGCAGAGCTTCTCGATGGTCTTGGCCGTGAAGCGGATGGTCATCAGCTCTTCGGTCAGCGCGGCCTGCACCTTCATGTACGCAGGCGTGCCGTAGCCTTCCTTGTCGTAGATCTTGTGCATGCGCTCGAACAGCTCGCGCATCTTGTCGAAGCGCGACAGTGCGTCGTTCTTGAGTTCTTCGAGCTTCTTGGTCAGCGCCTTGGAGCCGCCCTTGCCGTCGTCGTCGTCTTCCTCGTCGAATTCGTCGAAGTCTTCCTCGGCCACGTAATCGTCGGCTTCGTTGGGGTTGGAGAAGCCGTCGACGATGGTTGAAATGACAACCTTGCCGTTGCGGATTTCCTCGGACATGTTGAGGATTTCGGCAATGGTCGCGGGCGATGCGCTGATCGCCTGCATCATGTCCTGCAGGCCGCCTTCGATGCGCTTGGCGATTTCGATTTCGCCTTCGCGCGTCAGCAGCTCCACGGTGCCCATTTCACGCATGTACATGCGCACCGGGTCGGTCGTGCGGCCGAACTCGGAGTCGACCGTCGACAGCGCGGCTTCGGCTTCTTCCTCGGCTTCCTCTTCGGTCGTTGCCGACTGGCCGGTGTTGTTCAGCAGCAGCGTCTCGGCGTCGGGCGTCTGTTCATAGACGGCCACACCCATGTCGTTGAGCATGGAGATCACGACTTCCAGCGTTTCGGCATCGACCAGCTTGTCGGGCAGGTGATCGTTGATTTCGCCGTGCGTGAGGTAGCCGCGGGTCTTGCCCAGCTTGATCAGCGCCTTCAGGCGCTGGCGGCGGGTCAGCATTTCCTCTTCGGTCAGCACGGTTTCGTCCAGGCCGAATTCCTTCATCAAGGCGCGTTCCTTGGCCTTGCTGATCTTCATGCGCAGCGGCTTGACCTTTTCGGTCGTGGCCGTGGCCGTGGTCGTCGTTTCGACGGTCTCGACTTCGCCTTCGAGGTCCGACTCGATGTCCGACAGGTCGGTATCGTCCATGTCGTCGCCGTCTTCCTTGGACTTGGGCTTGCGGCCACGCTTGGCGGGCGTCTTGTCTGCCGCAGCCGCCTTCTTGGCCGCAGGGGCTTTCTTCACGGCGGGTTCGGCGCCGTCTTCGGCTGCAGCCTTGGGCTTGCGGCCGCGCTTGGCGGGGGCGGCGGCCGCGAGCAGGGCGTCAGCGGCGGCGATGAGTTCAGCAGAGGTCTTGGTGGCCACGGATTTGACTTTCTTGGCAGCGGCTGGGGGCTCAGTCGCTGTTGGGGTCGCAGATGTTACGGTCTTGCCCAGTGCTTGGGGCACGGGCTTGGCAGCTGCGGTTGCAGACACGGATTTTTCGGTTTTTGCAGCGGGGCCAACGGCAGACTTGGGCAACTTCGGGGACTTTGAAGCGGGCATGAACACCTCTGATGCAAAATCGAACACACAAAGAAAACACAAGCGCCTAAGATTCCGGCGCAATAGATGCAATCCCGCCATAGGCAGGTTCGGCATCCGGAGAAAGATCTCCCGGGCAAGATGTCTGGGCGAACATTTGGGGTGCAGTCCTTGCGGTGATTTGGGTCCGTGCAGTTGCTGCTACTTACGTGTTTTTCACGTTGACCCGGCCCGGAGGTGCTGCTGTCGCTCTTGCCGCTAGCCTTTAATTATATCTTTGTCCAGCGATTTCAAGAGGGGTTGCGCGTTTCATTTTCTAAAAATTGTAAGCGAGTGTATATATCTCGCAGTTGCTGCGCAGCGTGCGGGTCGGTGGAGATCGCCATGGCGACCGTGTGGGTCTGCTGCTTGAGGTGGTCGATCAACACGCGGTTGAGTACACCGCGCAACTCGCGGCGCAGTTCGGGCAGCTCGCCTTCGGGCTGCGCATGCGGCCCCGTCATCAGGCGTTCGGCCAATGGCGCCACACCCGCATCCATGCATTCCTGCAAGCGCTCGCGCAGCACGGCCCAGGGTTGGGCGCCATACTCCTGAAATTGGGCCTCGAGCCACGAAAACAAGCCGCCATGCGGCGCGCCGCAGCGCGCGAGCGCGTCGAAATCCTCGTGCGTGAGTTCTTCCATGAACTCCATGTGGGCCATCAGCAGCCGCGCGGCCTGGTCGGTCTTGGTCGCTGGTGCGCTGCGCGGCCCGCGTGAACCGGCGTCGAAGCGGTTCGCGGGCTGGCGGTCGCGCCCCCAGCTGCCTTTTTCCCATTTCTTGCCTTTGCCCTGCGGGGGGCTCCAGGCGCCGCTCTGGCTGGCGGCGTCGTAGCCGCCGGCCTGGCCGCCGCTGTAGCTGCCCGCGCCCGGCGGCATGTCGTGGCCCCAGTCCATGTCGGGCGGGGCGCCCGCGCCGCGGCCGCCGGCGTCATGGCCGGGCGCGGCAGCGCTGCGCATGCCCGGACGCGCCGGTTCCTTGCTCCACAGCTCGCTCAAATCCTGCAACTGCAGCTGGGCGAGCTCGGCGATTTCGGCGATCAGCTGGCGCTTGAGCACGCCATCGGGCAGCAGCGTCCACAGCGGCCGGGCATTGCTGGCCATGTGCGCCCGGCCTTCGGCCAGACCCAGGTCGCAGCCTTCGCTGGCGGCGTCGATCAGGAAACGGCTCAGCGGCTTGGCATCGCCGACCTGGCGCGCAAATGCATCGGTGCCGAATTCGCGGATGAAGCTGTCGGGGTCGTGCTCGGCCGGCAGGAACAGGAATTTGAGGCTGCGCGTATCGGTCGCATAGGGCAGGGCGGCTTCGAGCGCCTTGTGCGCGGCGCGCCGGCCCGCGCTGTCGCCATCGAAGCTGAACACCACGGCGTCGGTGAAACGGAACAGCTTTTGCACATGGTCGGGCGTGCAGGCCGTGCCCAGCGTGGCGACGGCGTTTGCAAAGCCCAGCTGGGCCAGCGCGACCACGTCCATATAGCCTTCGGTCACCAGCGCATAGCCCATTTCGCGCAGCGCGTTGCGCGCCTCGAACAGGCCGTAGAGCTCGCGCCCCTTGTGGAATACCGGGGTTTCGGGCGAGTTCAGGTACTTGGGCTTTTCGTCGCCGAACACCCGCCCGCCAAAGCCTATGCACTCGCCCTTGACGTTGCGGATGGGGAACATCAGCCGGTCGCGGAAGCGGTCGTAGCGCTTGTTGTCTTCCTCGTTGACGATCACCAGGCCGCTTTCGTGCAGCAGGGGGTCGTCATATTGGGCAAACACGCTGGCCAGGCTGCGCCAGCCTTCGGGCGCGTAGCCCAGGCCGAAGCGGGCGGCCGTGGCGCCCGAGACGCCGCGGCCCTTGAGGTAGGCGATGGCGTGCGGCGAGTCCTTGAGGTGGCGGCGGTAGGCTTCGCCGGCTTTTTCCAGCACGTCGCTGAGCGTGGCCTGCCTTTCCTTCTGCGCGGCCTGGCGCTGGCGTTCCTGGGGACTGATGTCGTCCTGCGGAACGACCAGGCCGACCTGGCCGGCCAGGTCCTGCACGGCTTCGACAAAGCCCATGCCGGCATGCTCCATCAGAAAGCCGATGGCGTTGCCGTTCTTGCCGCAGCCGAAGCAGTGATAGAACTGTTTGGAGGGGCTGACGCTGAACGACGGCGACTTCTCGCCATGGAAGGGGCACAGCCCCATGAAGTTCGCGCCGCCTTTGCGCAGCTGCACATAGCGGCCGACGATGTCGACCACGTCCACGCGGGACAGCAGCTCTTGGATAAACGATTGGGGGATGGACACCGGGCGTATTTTGAACTATCCGGCGCCGGCCTGGCTGTTCAGGGGCAAGGCGCGGCATTCATTTCCGGGTTCCAGGCGCCTGCGCCATGGATGGCCGGCAGACGGCGCATGGCTTGATGGCGGGCGAAATAAAAATGGCCCGCACCTTGCGATGCGGGCCGGTCTCCTCCGCCCCGGTACATGCCGGGGTGGTCCTCTGTTGTCTGTTGATTCCGTGCAGATGGTCTCGCCGTGGCCAGGGCCGGCGAAAAGCGGCTGCGGCAGGGCGTCATGCAGGAACGGATGCCATTGTAGGAAGCCCGCGGCAACGCTGCCAGCCTTTTATTTTAATAAATGATGTTTTATATAAGACATGAGACTTGCATGGTCTTGGGTTGCGGACGTCTTATTTATTCATCCGTTCAAGTGCTTGTTTTATCAGGTGATTTCCTATTTTCAGAAAATGCAGAAATGCTTGAACTAAATGAATTTCTCTGAATTCCTGAGAAACTCAAGAGGGCAATATGTGTGAAAAAGGGGTAATCGAGGCATGGGCCCGGGCGCGGCCCTTGCATCCGTCGAATGCCGTGCGCGCCCCTGCGGCGCAGACCTCAATGCCCCGCGGAGGTGGAAAACAGCTGGATCACCAGCACCCCCGCGACAATCAAGCCCATGCCGATCAGCGCCGCGGCGTCCAGCGTCTGGCCCTGCCAGAACCAGGCGATGGCCGAGACCAGCACGATGCCCGCGCCCGACCAGATTGCGTAGGCCACGCCCGTGGGCACGGTGCGCAGCGTCAGCGACAGGAAGAAAAAGGCCAGCGCATAGCCCACGGCCGTGATCAGCGAAGGCCACAGCCGCGTGAAGCCTTCGGCGCTCTTGAGAAAGGAAGTCGCGATGACTTCGCAGACGATGGCCAGCGCCAGATACAGATAGCTCAAGGACATAGGTAATGGCGTCAGTTTTAGTTATCCATGGCGCTCACGCAGTCCATGAATTGGCATGCCCCAGGTCAGGGACGCCGAGGAAGGGCCGCCCCGCACCGACGGCGTCGTCCCCCTGGGGGGAAGCGGCGGAAGCCGCTCAGGGGGGATCACAGTTCCGCGTAGTCGCCCGTGCCTTCGGGCCAGGGCGTGAGCACTTCGTAGCCGGTCTCGGTCACGCAGACCATGTGCTCCCATTGGGCCGACAGCGATTTGTCGTTGGTGATCACGGTCCAGCCATCGCTGAGTTCGCGCGTCGCGGCCTTGCCGGCGTTGAGCATGGGCTCGATGGTGAAGATCATGCCGGGCTCGAGCCTGAGGCCCTGGCCGGGCACGCCGTAGTTGAGCACGTCGGGTGTGTCGTGGTAGATCTGGCCTATGCCGTGGCCGCAATACTCCTGCACCACGGTGAAGCGCTCGCGCCTGGCGACGCTTTCGATCGCATGGCCGACGTCGCCCAGCGTCGCGCCGGGGCGCACGGCCTGCACGCCTGCGCGCATCGCCTCATAGGCCGTGCGCACCAGGCGCCTGGCCTGGGCCCGCGGCTCGCCGACGATGTACATGCGGCTGGTGTCGCCGAACCAGCCGTCCTTGATCAGCGCCACGTCGATGTTGACGATGTCGCCGTCCTTGAGGATGTCGCGGTCCGAAGGAATGCCGTGGCACACCACATGGTTGACCGACGCGCAGACGGTCTTGGTATAGCCGTGGTAGCCGATGTTGGCCGGAATGCAGCCCAGCGTGCCGACGATGTAGTCGTGGCACAGCTTGTCGAGATCGTTGGTGCTCACGCCGGCGCGCACATGCGGCACGAGCATGCGCAGCACATCGGCGGCGAGATGGCCGGCCTGGCGCGATTGCGCGATGTCGGAAACGGTGTGGATCGGGGTGGAGCTGGAGCGCCTCATTGCGCGGCTCCGGGTGTCTGCTGCGGCCTGGCCTTGGCGCGCGGCGGCACGGGCAGCGCAAACGATGCGGGCGTGGCGTGCTGGATCAGCAGCTGGCAGATATCGGAGTAGGTCAGCTGCGGATGCAGCTCGGCCATCATGCCGACCCGCAGCCAATGTTCGGCCTGTGCGTTGATGGAACGGCTCAGGGCCGTGCTGGCGGTGCGCACGCTGTCATGCAGTGCGTCTGATATTTTGACAATTCCCATGCGGCGCGATTATACGTTCCATTACGTTTCGTATACTGCGCTGCGAAAATCACAGCAGCCATTCGATGGGCAGCCAGGTCAGCAGGCGCAGCCAGACGCGTTCTAACCAGTGGCTGCCGGGCTCCGTGCGGTAGACCGGTGGCGGGTTGCCGGCGCCCGCATGCCATTCGATCTGCCCTTGCGCGTCGAGCCGCACGCGGTAGCTGCGCTGCGGGATCTGCTGCGCAAAGGCTTGGGACACCTGGCTGGCAAGCCGCGGGCTGTCGATCACGAAGCCCAGCTCGGTATTGAGGTGGGCCGAGCGCGGGTCGAAGTTGAACGAGCCGACGAAGACGCGCCGGGCGTCGATCGCGAACGTCTTGGCGTGCAGGCTTGCGCCGGAGCTGCCGAACGGGCCCGGTCCGTGCTCCCCGCTGGCGGTGTCGGGGCCGGGGCGCATTTCATAGAGCTCCACGCCTTCGGCCAGCAGCGCGCGGCGCCAGCGCGCATAGCCGGCGTGCACCACGGCCACGTCGGTGGCCTGCAGCGAGTTGGTCAGCACGCGCACGGCGATGCCGCGCTGGCGCAGTTGCGCGAATGCCGCGACACCGGCCTGCGTGGGCACGAAATAGGGCGAGACCAGGTCCAGCGTGCGTTGCGGCTCGCCGATGATGGGGGCGAGCTGCGTCAGCAGCAGCCCGGCGGGCAGGGCGCGGCCCAGGCCCTTGGCCGGGTCGTCGCTGACCATGCGCACCTGTGCCCATTCGAGCGGCAGCACGCCTTGCAGCAGTTGCTGCAGAAACGGCGCCTGGACCACGGCGCGCTGGTACTGCTGGGTGGCCGGTGATGCCGCCGCTTGCGCGAGCTTGGCATCCAGGCGCTGGCGCTGCGCAGGGTGGGGTGAAAGCAAGGGCGCGACCGGATGGGACGAGTCGCTGGCCCAGTAGCGGTCGAAGTCGTGCGAGACCTCGGGCACGATGGCGCCCACGGCCAGCACGTCGAGGTCGGCGAACAGCACGCCTTCGGTTGCGCCGAAATATTCGTCGCCTATGTTGCGCCCGCCGATCACCGTCGCCTGGTTGTCGGCGGTCAGCGACTTGTTGTGCATGCGCCGGTTGGCACGCGCGAAATCGGTGAGGTAGCCCAGGGCCTTGGGGCGGCGCACCGCCATGGGGTTGAACAGGCGCACTTCGATGCGGGGGTGCTGGTCGAGCGCGCTCCACTGCGCGTCCAGCCCCGAAGTGCCGACGTCGTCGAGCAGCAGGCGCACACGCACGCCGCGCCCGGCCGCGGCCAGCAGTTCCTGGACCAGCAGCGCGCTGGTGGTGTCGTCGTGCCAGATGTAGTACTGCACGTCGAGCGTGCGCTGCGCGGCGCGCATCAGCAGCGCGCGCGTGGTAAACGCTTCGAGGGGATCGGACAGCGCGTAAATGCCGGTGAGCCCGGGGTGGGCGGCTGTCTGGGGCGCGAGCGCCTGGCCCAGCCGGGTCTGCAGGGCGTCACTGGCCGCCAGCGCGGTGCTGGTCGTGCGGTCATCGAGCGGCGGCAGGCCACAGGCGCTCAGCCAGCCGCATGCGGCCAGCAGCAGCAAGCGCCAGCGCAGGCGCCAGCCTTTGCGTGCAAGGCGCAGCGGCATGCGTCAGTCGCCCATGACGACGCCTTCGCGGCGCGCGTCGGAGCCGCTGAACCACAGCGGCTGGCCGTGCGCGCTGCCGCGCACGATCACCTGCAGGCCGCTGGTCATCTCGATCTGCTGGACGGGGCCGCCGCGCGCCTGCAGCGCCTGCACAGTGGCGGCCGGGAAACGCTGCTGCTCGAGCTGGGTCGGTCCGCTGGTATTGCCGAAGTTCGGCAGGTCTATGGCCTGCTGGGGCATCAGCCCCCAGTGCAGCGTGGCGTAGAGCGCCTTGGCCGTGTAGTGGATGATTTGCGCGCCGCCCGGGCTGCCGGCGCTGGCCAGCAGCTGGCCCGTGGCCTTGTCGAACACCAGTGTGGGCGACATCGACGAGCGTGGGCGCTTGCCGGCCTGCACGCGGTTGGCGATGGGCTCGCCGTTCGCGCCGCGTGGGCTGAAGCTGAAATCGGTCAACTGGTTGTTGAGCAGGAAGCCGCCGTTGCGTGGCTGGGCGCTGCGCGCGCTGGTGTTGACCATGCGGCGGGCGCCGAACTGGGCTTCTATGGTGGTGGTGAGCGCCAGCGCATTGCCGTTGGCGTCGACGATGCTGATGTGGCTGGTGCCGTATTCGGGCTGGTGCGCCATGGGCGCGAACGACACGCGTTCGGGCTGCGGCGCGGGCGTGCCGGCGGTGGCCGTGGGCATGTGGCGCGGGCCTATCAGCTGCGCGCGCCGGGCGAGGTAGTCGGGCGCCAGCAGGCTGCGCCAGCTGCCGGCCGGGGGCTGGACGAAATCCGGGTCGGCGAGATAGAGCGCGCGGTCGGCATAGGCCAGGCGCGCGGCTTCGCTGTAGTAATGCAGCCATTCGGCGCTGGGCAGGCCGTCCTCGCCCAGGGGCAGGCCGTTGGCGGGTGTCTGCCCGAGCATGCCCAGGATCTGGCCTATGGCGATCGCTCCGGAGCTCGGTGGCGGAAAGCCGCAAAGGCGGTAGCTGTGCTGGCTGGCGGGAATCTGCACCCGGTAGTCATGGCACAGCGCCTGGCGCTCGCGCGGCTGGTAGCCGGCAAGATCGGCCAGGCTCAGGCGGCCCGGCGCGCCCGGATGGGTGCGCACGGCGTCGACGATGGCCTGGGCCGTGGGGCCTTCGTGCAGGCCGCGCGAACCCTGGGCGGCGATGCCGCGCAGCACCTCGGCGAGCTCGGGGTTCTTGAGCAGGTGGTCGATGGGCCAGGGCTTGCCCGCGGCGTCGTAGAAGTAGGCGCGTGCCACGGGGTCGCGCGCCAGCAGCTTGTCGTTGCCCAGCAGCGTATGCAGGCGGTGGCTTACGGGGAAGCCGTTCTCGGCCAGGTCGATCGCGGGCTGGAACAATCGGGCCCAGGGCAGCTTGCCGTGCGCGCGGTGGGCCAGCTCGAGCATGCGCACCGCACCCGGCACGCCGACCGAGCGCCCGCTGGCCATGGCGTCGTTGAAGGCCAGCGGCTTGCCGTCGGCCTGCAGGAAAAGCGTCTCATCGACCGCGGCCGGTGCCGTTTCGCGGCCGTCATAGGCCTGCACATTGGCGCCGTTGGCATGCAGCAGGAAAGCGCCGCCGCCTATGCCGCTCGATTGCGGCTCGACCAAGGTCAGCACCATCTGCACCGCAATCGCCGCATCGAGCGCCGAACCGCCCGCGCGCAGCATGTCGTAGCCGGCCTGGGTGGCCAGCGGGTGGCCCGAGGCGACGGCGAAGTCCTGCGTCGCCCAGCCGGGTTTGTCGCTCCAGCCCGAGGCGGCCTCGGGTGCGGCGGCGCTGTCGTGCGCGGGCAGGTGGCCGCAGGCCGACAGCAGCGCGGCAGCGGCCAGGCTGCTCGCCAATGCCGCGCGCTGCCAGAAAATCAATCGGGGGGATTTGGGCGCGTGCGGCAGCATGGATTCACCTCATGGAAGGATTTTGATGAACATCTGAATCATCGCAGCATTCACGATGTCGATGAAAAACGCCCCTACCATCGGCACGATCAAGAATGACTTGTGCGAGGGGCCGTACCGGTTGGTGATGGCCTGCATATTGGCGATGGCCGTGGGCGTCGCGCCCATGCCGAAGCCGCAATGGCCCGCGGCCAGCACGGCGGCGTCGTAGTTTTTTCCCATCACGCGGAAGGTCACGAATACCGCGTACAGCGCCATGGTCAGCGTCTGTGCCAGCAGGATGACCATCAAGGGAGCGGCCAGGCCGCTGAGCTCCCAGAGCTTGAGCGACAGCAGCGCGATGGCCAGATAGATCGACAGCGCGACATTGCCGAACAGGTCGATGGCCCGGTCGAAGACCTGGAAGTTGAACAGGTAGTCGAGCCCGTTGCGCAGGATGACGCCGCCGCCCAGCGCCCAGACAAAGGTCGGCAACTGGAAGAACGTGCCCTGGGAAAAGCCCGTCATGAACTCCGCGAAGCCCAGGCAGGCGGCGAACAGCGCCAGCGTCTCGATCGCGGCGCCGGTGGTGATCAGCCGGATCTTTTCCGGGTTCTCGAAGTTCGCGTCGCTGGCCGTGGACGGCGCGGCGTGCTGGTCAACGCTGGTGAAGCGGTAGCGCGTGACCAGGCCCTTGGCCAGCGGTCCGCCGATCAGTCCGCCGATGACCAGGCCGAAAGTCGCGCAGGCAATGCCCAGCGTGACCGCGCCTTGCACGCCGTGCTCGCTTTCGAGCACCACGCCCCAGGCGCCGGCCGTGCCGTGGCCGCCGACCAGCGTGATCGAACCCGCGATCAGGCCGATCAGCGGGTCCAGCCCCATGGCCGTCGCCAGGCCGACGCCCACGGCGTTCTGCACCACGATGAAGACGCTGATGATGACCAGGAACAGCACCAGGGCCGAGCCGCCTTCGCGCAGCTTGGCGAAGTTGGCGCTCAGGCCGATAGAGGCGAAGAACAGCAGCATGAAGCCGGTCTGCAGGTCGCTGCTGAAAGCGAAGGAATAGCCGGTGAACTGGTGGAGGGTGAAAATCACCGCCGCCGCGAGCAGGCCGCCGGCCACGGGCTCGGGAATATTGAAGTCGCGCAGGAAACGGATTCTGTGGACCAGGTATTTGCCGGCCAGCAGCACCATGGCTGCGCAGATGAGGGTGTAGTAGGTACTGAAATTCAGTTGCATGCGCGTTCGGGGGAGGGGACAGGGAAAGGGAATGCGCAACAGGGGGCCGCTGGCGGCACGCCGGAGCGTGCGCCCTCGGGCGCCAAGGTATGAGGGGCGACGGCCTTGCGTGGCAAGGCGTGCAAGCGCGAAGGGCGCGCAGTCTAGCACTGCTTTTGCGCCCCATTCCAAATCCGACCCCGGCGCGGCCAGGGTCGAAAGCCTCTCCGGGGGCTTATCGGGTGAGCACGAGCTTGCCCATCACGGCGCGCGAGCCCATGCGCGCGTAGGCTGCGTGCAGTTCGGACAGCGGCATGGTGGTGTCGATCACCGGCTTGATCCTGCCTTCGCGGTACCAGTCGAGCAGCTCGGCCATCATCGCGGCATTGGCCTGGGGTTCGCGCCGCTGGAATTCGCCCCAGAAGACGCCGACCAGCGATGCGCCCTTGAGCAGCGCGAGATTCCAGGGCAGGGCCGGGATGGGTCCGGCCGCGAAGCCGACGACGAGATAGCGGCCGCGCCAGGCGATGGAGCGGAACGCGGGCTCGGCCAGGTCGCCGCCCACCGGGTCGTAGACCACGTCCGGGCCCTTGCCGCCGGTCGCGGCCTTGAGCGCCTCGCGCAGGTCGGTCGTGCTGTAGTTGATGGTCGCGTCGGCGCCCAGCGTGGTGCACAGCGCGCATTTCTCGTCGCTCGAGGCCGCGGCGATGACGCGCGCGCCCGCGGCCTTGGCGATCTGTATCGCGGCCGTGCCCACGCCGCCGGCCGCGCCCAGCACCAGCACGGTCTCGCCGGCGCGCAGCTGCGCGCGGTCGATCAGCGCATGGTGGGAGGTGGCGTAGGTCATGATGAAGGCCGCCGCGTCGACCAGCGGGAAATCGCCGGGCAGCGGCAGGCAGGCAGCGGCCGGCGCAATCACATGGCTGCCGAAGCCGCCCGTGCCCGTGAGGCAGGCAACGCTCTGCCCCACGGCCAGGTGCTCGACGCCCGCACCCACGGCGCGCACCACGCCCGCGTACTCCGAGCCGGGCACGAAGGGCAGCGGCGGCTTGATCTGGTATTTGTTCTGCACGATCAGGATGTCGGGGAAGTTCAGGCTCGCGGCCTTGATTTCTATCAGCACTTCACCGGCCTGGGGCGCCGGCGTCGGCAGCTCCGTCCATTGCAGGGAATCGACGCCCGTGGGCGTGGTACACAGCCAAGCATGCATGCAGGTCTCCTGTCGTTTTGTTGCGTGAATGATAGAAGCGAGTGCCTGCCGTGGCTTGTCCCTGTGGCGACGGGTCGGCGGGCGCCTACAATCCGCTTCATTGTGTCGAGAACCCATGAAAATCCTCATTTCCAACGATGACGGTTATCAAGCGCCCGGTCTGGTGGCGCTTTATGAATCGCTGAAGACCATTGCCGATGTGGAGGTGGTCGCTCCTGAGCACAACAACAGTGCCAAATCCAATGCCCTGACGCTGCACTCGCCTTTGTACGTGCACCAGGCCCCCAACGGCTTTCGCTATGTCAATGGCACGCCGGCTGACTGCGTGCACATCGCGCTGACCGGCCTGCTCGGCTACCGCCCGGACCTGGTGGTGTCGGGAATCAACAACGGCGCCAACATGGGCGACGACACGATTTATTCGGGCACCGTGGGCGCGGCCATGGAAGGCTATCTGTTCGGCGTGCCCGCCATCGCGTTTTCACAGGTTGACAAAGGCTGGACCGAGATCGAAGCTGCTGCCAGCAAGGCGCGCGAAATCGTGCAGCAGATGCAGGCACAGCAGCTCGTGGGCGAGGCGCCCTGGCTGCTCAATGTCAACATCCCCAACATGCCGCTGGCGGCAATGCGCTCGCTCAAGCTGTGCCGGCTCGGGCGCAGGCACGCGGCCGAGCGGGTCATCACCCAGGAAAGTCCTCGAGGAGAAGTCATGTACTGGATTGGCAGCGCAGGCGCGGCAAAGGACGACGCCGACGGCACGGATTTCCATGCGACGGCGCAGGGCCATGTGGCCATGACGCCGCTCAAGGTCGATCTGACCGACCATGACAATCTGCGCTACTGGGCACAGACCGCGGCGCGCATGCGCGAGCCGGTCGAGAAGGCGCCGGCGCCGTGACGCAGCGTCGCCCCGGTTTCCCCAACTGGATTGCCTCGTCGGCCAGTCCTTCGGCCAGTGCCGCCAAGCCCGGCAGCAAAACCGGCGCCAAGCCCGGTGTCGGGCCGGTCGCGCGCGCACCCCAGCCCATGCCCACGCCGCTGGGCGTGGGCCTCGATTCGATCGCGGTGCGCAGCCGCATGGTGCAGCGCCTGGCGCAGGGCGGCGTGAGCTCGCAGCCGGTGCTGCAGGCCATGTCCAGCGTCGAGCGCCACCATTTCGTCGACAGCGCGCTGGTCAACCAGGCCTATGAGGACACGAGCCTGCCTATCGGCCTGGGCCAGACGATTTCCAAGCCCAGCGTCGTGGCGCGCATGACCGCGCTGCTGCTGGGCGCCGAATGCGCGCGCGCCGGCCTGGGCCGGGTGCTCGAGATCGGCACCGGCTGCGGCTACCAGGCGGCGGTGCTCGGTCGCGTCGCACAGGAGGTCTATTCCATCGAGCGCCTGCGCGGCCTGCACGAGAAAGCCCGTACAAACCTGCGCCCGCTGCGGCTCGCGCATGTGCATCTGCTGTTTGGCGACGGTATGCTTGGCTATGCCCAGGGTGCGCCCTATGCGGGAATTCTCGCGGCCGCGGGTGGCGACGCCATTCCCGATGCCTGGTGCGAGCAACTGGCCGTTGGCGGCCGGCTGGTCGCGCCCATGGGCAACGGCGCCGGCGGGCAGAGTTTGCTGGTCATTGACAAGACGCCCTATGGGCTCAAAAGGACGGTTCTCGAGGCAGTGAACTTTGTCCCTTTAAAATCTGGTATTGCCTAAAAGGGATTGCTTATGTTGGTATCGCGAAGTCTTGGGGCTTGGGGATCTGTGCTGCTGGCGGGGTTTGTGCTCGCCGGCTGTGGTTCGCAAGTGAACAGGGCTCCAGTGGAAGATCGGGGCACGGCTGCCTCGTCAGGGGGCTCGATGTCGTCGTCAGCTGCGCCCAAGCCCTTGCCGGGCGCAGAGAATGCGGGCAAGCCCGGGTATTACACCGTCCGTCCCGGGGACACGCTGATCCGCATCGGATTGGAAACCGGCCAGAGCTGGAAGGACATTTCCCGCTGGAGCAATCTTGAAAACCCCAACCTGATCGAGGTCGGGCAGGTGCTGCGCGTGGTGCCACCTGCTTCGTCGTCGACGGGCATGACCCAGTCGGCCCAGAGCGACTCCGGCAGCGGCCGTTCGGTCGCGCCTGTCGTGGTTGCCGGTGGCGACACCGCTGCCCCGGCGACGGCCACGCCCGCTCCCGCCACGCCGACCCGGCCTGCGGCTTCGGCGCAAACCGGCTCCGATGATGATCTGGGCTTCATCTGGCCCGCATCGGGCAGCCTGATCGCGGGCTTCGACGAAGTGCGCAACAAGGGCTACGACATCGCCGGCAAGGCCGGTGATCCGGTGCTCGCCGCGGCCGACGGTCGCGTGGTCTATGCGGGCGCAGGCCTGCGCGGCTACGGCAATCTGGTCATTCTCAAGCACAACAACACCTACCTGACGGCCTACGCGCACAACCAGACCTTGCTCGTCAAGGAAGACCAGAGCGTGCGCAAGGGCCAGAAGATCGCCGAAATGGGCAGCACCGATGCCGATCGCGTGAAGCTGCACTTCGAAGTGCGTCGCCAGGGCAAGCCTGTCGATCCGTCGCGCTACCTGCCTGCCCGTTAATGCGCTGCGCGCAGCGGCCGCCCTCCGCGGGCGGCGCTGTGCCGCGCTGTCCCTTACATCATGAACTCTCCATCTCTCGAGCCGGATCCGTCTCTCGGTGAGGAGTCTGGCGCGCTGGAGGAAGAAGTTCTCGAGACGCGCCAGGCCCCGGTCAGCCTGGCCCAGCACGGCATACGCCTGGACAAGGCGCTGTGCGCGCTGGTCCCCGAATTTTCCCGCAGCTACCTGCAGCAACTGCTGGCGCTGGGCGCGGTCCAGGTCAACCAGCGCGTGGCCGAGAAGGCCGCGCTCAAGGTCAAGGCCGGCGACCAGTTGCTGGTCGAAATGCGCCCCACGCTGCAAAGCCAGGCCTTCCAGCCCGAAGATCTGCCCATCGACGTCGTCTATGAGGACGCGCATCTGCTGGTCGTCAACAAGGCCCCGGGCATGGTCGTGCATCCGGCACCCGGCAACTGGAGCGGCACCCTGCTCAATGCGCTGCTGGCGCGCGATCCGCGTGCCGCCGTCGTGCCGCGCGCGGGCATCGTCCACCGGCTGGACAAGGACACCAGCGGCCTGATGGTGGTCGCGCGCGACCGCCTGACCATGGATGCGCTGGTGGCGTTGATCGCCGAGCGCAACGTGAGCCGCCAGTATCTCGCGCTGGCGCACAAGCCCTGGCTGGGCGCGAAGACCTGCACGGTGAACCGCGCCATAGGCCGCGATCCGCGCAACCGCCTGAAAATGGCCGTGGTCGATCTGGGGCTGCACGCGGGCAAGACCGCGCAGACCGATTTCGCGCTGCGCGCGGGCTGCACCGAAGGCGCGCTGGTGCACTGCACGCTGCACACCGGCCGCACCCACCAGATCCGCGTGCACATGGCATCCATCGGCCACCCGCTGGTCGCCGATAGCACCTATGGCGGCCATGCGGCCGCGGGCATGCAGCGCCAGGCACTGCATGCGTTCCGCCTGGCCTTCGTCCACCCCATGACCGGCGAGCCGCTGGAGTTCCGCGCGCCGCTGCCGGCCGACATGCGGGCGGCCTGCGATTCCTGGGGCTTAGCGCACGGCGACTGAGCGTTTGGCGCGGCCTGGGCTACAATCCGCCCCAGGTTCCGGTGTGCGCCGCGAGAGCGCCACGCCCGGATCACGCTGACGCAACTGCGTTTTCGCCTATCCCCGAAGCCCCGCCACCGGGGCGCGTTACCCCGAGTCGCTGCACGATGAATACGGTCGATGCCAAACGGGTTCTGGAAACTGCTCTGATATGCGCGCCTTTACCGGTCTCCGTGCGAGACCTGCGGGCGCTGTTTGACGATGCACTTGGAACCGACACTGTCAAAGGCCTGCTGCTGGAGCTGCGGGACGACTGGGCGCTGCGGGGCGTGGAGCTGGTGCAGGTCGCCTCTGGATGGCGTTTCCAAAGCCGTCCGGAGATGCGTGTCTATCTCGATCGCCTGCATCCGGAGAAACCGCCACGCTATACGCGTGCGGCCCTCGAGACGCTGGCGATCATTGCCTACAAGCAGCCGGTCACGCGCGGCGACATCGAGGATATCCGCGGCGTCACCGTGAACAGCCTGCTGATCAAGCAGTTCGAGGACCGCGGCTGGGTCGAGGTCATAGGCCATCGCGAGACCGTAGGTCGGCCCGCGCTGCTGGCGACCACGCGGCAGTTTCTGGACGACCTGGGATTGCAGTCCCTGGACCAGTTGCCCGCGATGCAGGCAGGTGTGCCGCAGCCAGACCTTTTCAAGGCGCTGGATGAGCCGGCCAGCAACGATGCAGCGGCGGGCGAAGAGGGCACAGCGCCCGCAGCCGGGCCCGAAACGGCGGTGGTGACGGCAGAGGAATTGGACGGCGGTGGCGCGCCGCAGACGGCCGCGGTGCAGGACACCACGGGCCTCGATGGGCAGGCTTCGCTTTTGCCCCAGGTTTGAATGAACAGGGTCTCGCAGTGATGCGACACAGGAAAAAATGATGAATGATTCGACGGCGGATAAAGACGGCAACCCCAACCCGGTGCCTGCAGTGCCCGATGCAGACGAGCCAGCGCGCCCTGCAGCACGCCAGCGCCCCCAGCCACGCCCACGGCCCCAGCCACGCCCACGGCCCCAGCAGGTCAAGGGCGCGTTCGGCAAGGGCCCGCGCCGCGCGACCGCGGTTGCGCCTGTCGCGCCAGCCGCACCCGCGGCCGCGCCGCTGGACGGTTTTGACTTTGCCGACGTGGTTGCCGGCGAACTCGACGCCCAGGAGCAGATCGAGGACGCCGCGCTGCCCAAGCGCGTGCTCACGCCCCAGGCCGAGTCGCCCAAGCTGCACAAGGTGCTGGCCCAGGCCGGCATGGGTTCGCGCCTCGAAATGGAAAAGCTGATC
Source organism: Pantoea sp. 18069 (assembly GCF_902706035.1). Taxonomy (GTDB): domain Bacteria; phylum Pseudomonadota; class Gammaproteobacteria; order Burkholderiales; family Burkholderiaceae_C; genus Comamonas. Next base: position 95,426 of record NZ_CACSJA010000012.1, read on the forward strand.
CTCGAAGGCAAGATTTCGGTCAACAAGGAACTGGCCCACGTGGGCCAGCGCGTGCAGTACGGCGACCAGATCACGGTCAACGGCAAGCCGATCCGCTTTCGCATCGAAGCGCCTGAAGCGCGCGTGCTCGCCTACCACAAGCCCGCGGGCGAAGTCGTGAGCCACGACGACCCGCAGAACCGCCCGACGGTGTTTCGCCGCCTGCCGCGCCTGCACCAGGGAAAGTGGCAGTCCATCGGTCGTCTCGACCTGAACACCGAAGGCCTGCTGCTGTTCACCAATTCGGGTGACCTGGCCAACAACCTGATGCACCCGCGCTTCGGCCTGGAGCGCGAGTACGCGGTGCGCGTGCTCGGCGCGCTCAACAAGGAAGAAAAGCAGCGGCTGCTCGACGGCGTCAAGCTCGAGGACGGCGAAGCCTCGTTCGGCTCCATCGAAGACGGCGGCGGCGAAGGCGCGAACTGCTGGTACCGCGTGACGATTTCCGAAGGCCGCAACCGCGAAGTGCGGCGTATGTTCGAGGCCGTGGGCCATGCCGTGAGCCGCCTGATCCGCATCCGCTACGGCGCGATGCTGCTGCCGCGCGGTCTCAAGCGCGGCGCGTTCATGGAACTCGACGAGAAGGACATCCAGGCGCTGCGCCAGGCGGCCCGCATTCCGGCCGAGACGCCGGAAGGCGAAGACGCAGAGCGCGCGCCGCGCGGCGCGGGGCGTCCGGCCAACCCCCGGGGTACGGGGGGGGGCGGCCGTGCGCCGGCTCCGGCGCGCAAGGGCGGTGGCATTTTTGCCGCCCGCACCGCGGCGCCTCGCCCGGGCCGCAAGCCCACGCAGGCGAGCGAGGTGCAGGCCGATCCGCTGAAGACGGAACCCGGCTTCATCGGCCAGGACAGCCTGTCGCGCGCCCGCAAGGAAGCCAAGCGCGCCACGGCCCAGCGGCGCGGTCGCCGCTGAGCGGGAGCGCCGACAGTCTCCGGTGGAGAGTCAGGTGTATGTCCGAGATCGCTAGAATAAGAGGTTTTGTTGTAATCGACAAAAATCTTTAAAACCTTCAAGGAAAACCAAATGACTATCGAACGCACTCTCTCCATCATCAAGCCCGACGCCGTTGCCAAGAACGTGATCGGCCAAATCTACGCCCGCTTCGAAGCCGCTGGCCTGAAGGTCGTGGCCGCCCGCATGATGCACCTGTCGCGCCTGGAAGCTGAACAGTTCTACGCTGTGCACGCCGCACGTCCTTTCTTCAAGGACCTGGTCGACTTCATGATCTCCGGCCCCGTGATGGTCACGGCCCTGGAAGGCGAAAACGCGATTCTGACGAACCGCGAACTGATGGGCGCTACGGACCCGAAAAAGGCGGAAGCCGGCACGATCCGCGCCGACTTCGCCGACAGCATCGATGCCAACGCAGTGCACGGCTCGGATGCTGCCGAAACCGCGGCAGTGGAAGTTGCTTTCTTCTTCCCCGGCCTGAACATCTACTCGCGTTGATCGCGTGGACGCTGCGCAGCGAAAGGCCTTCGGGTCTTTTGTTGCCAGCGCCTTGCGGCCGGCGTGGACCCGCATGCCGATATGACTACCAACCTACTTGAATTTGATCTCGACGGACTGTGCGCCTATTGCGAACAGCTCGGGGAGAAGCGTTTCAGGGCGACGCAGCTGTTTCGCTGGATACACCAGCGCGGTGCGAGCGACTTTGAACAAATGAGCGATCTCGCCAAGTCCCTGCGCGAGAAGCTCAAGGCGCGTGCCCATGTCACGGCGCTGCCGGTCATCACCGAGCATGTGTCCCAGGACGGCACCGTCAAATGGCTGTTTGACGTGGGCGATGGCAATGCGGTCGAAGCCGTGTTCATCCCCGAGGACGACCGTGGCACGCTGTGCATCTCGTCCCAGGCCGGTTGCGCCGTGGGCTGCCGTTTCTGCTCCACGGGCCACCAGGGCTTCAGCCGCAACCTGACCACGGGCGAGATCCTCGCCCAGCTGTGGTTCGCCGAGCATGCGCTGCGCAAGCGCCTGGGTGTGAGCGAGCGCGTGATCTCCAACGTGGTGATGATGGGCATGGGCGAGCCGCTGCAAAACTATTCGGCCCTCGTGCCCGCGCTGCGCGTGATGCTCGACGACCATGGCTACGGCATGTCGCGTCGGCGCGTGACCGTCTCGACTTCGGGCGTCGTGCCTATGATGGACCGCCTGGGGCTCGACTGCCCCGTGGCCCTGGCCGTCTCGCTGCACGCGCCCATCGACGTGCTGCGCGACGATCTCGTGCCGCTGAACCGCAAATACCCGATCAGCGAACTGATGCAGGCCTGCCAGCGCTACCTCGAGCACGCGCCGCGCGACTTCATCACCTTCGAATACTGCATGCTCGACGGCGTCAACGACCAGCCCCAGCATGCCCAGCAGCTTGTCGACCTGGTGCGCAGCCATGGCAACGGACGCCCATGGTGCAAGCTCAACCTGATTCCGTTCAACCCTTTCCCTGCCTCGGGCCTGCTGCGCTCGCCCTCGGCCCAGGTGACCGAGTTCGCGCGCATCCTGAGCCAGGCGGGCATAGTGACCACCGTGCGCAAGACGCGCGGTGACGACATCGACGCGGCCTGTGGCCAACTCGCCGGCGACGTCAAGGACCGCACGCGCGCCGCGGAGCGCATGGCAAAACGTCGCACAATCACGATTACTCCTTCGCCCTGAAGGAGCCACAAGGCGTACTGCATGAATCCTGGAAAAATCGGACGGCAAGGAAGTTCATACTGGGGCTGGGGGCTCGCAGCCTGTCTGGGCCTGGTGCTGCTCACCGGCTGTGCGGGCGGCCCGCGCGGCGGCCAAGGCGGCGCGCATGCCGACTTCGTCACGCCTTCCGATGAATCCGAAACCCGCCGCCGTGCACGCATACGCATGGAGCTGGCGGCGAGTTATTTCCAGCTCGGCAGGACCGAAGTCGCGCTGGACGAAATCAAGCAGTCGCTGGCAACCGATCCCAGCTATGCCGAAGCCCACCAGCTGCGCGGCCTGATCTACATGCAGCTCGGCGATGCCGTGCTGGCCGAGGACGGCTTTCGCCGGGCGCTGACGCTTGCGCCGCGCGATGCGAACGTGCTGCACAACTATGGCTGGCTGCTGTGCCAGCAAAAGCGCTATGCCGAAGCCGACCGGCTGTTCGACGATGCGCTCGAGCAACCGCGCTACCAGGCCAAGGCCAAGACCTGGATGGCCAAGGGGCTGTGCCTGCACAGCGCGGGCCAGCTCAAGGCGTCCGAGGAGGCTCTGTTCAAGGCCTATGAAATGGACGCGGGCAATCCGGTTGTCGCCTACAACCTGGCCAACGTGCTGTATGTTCAGGGAGATGTGACGCGTGCCCGGTTCTATATCCGCCGGCTGAACAACAGCGAGCAGGCCAATGCCGAGTCGCTGTGGCTGGGCATCAAGGTGGAGCGTGCGCAGGGGGACCAGCTGGCGATGGCGCAGCTGGCCGGCCCGCTGGGCAGGCGTTATCCGGAATCGCGCGAGTGGTTGGCCTATCAACGGGGTGCATTCAATGAGTGAGAGAGAGTTGCAGATGTCCGGTGTTTTGGAGACGCAACAGGGCGAGGCGGCAGCGCGGGTGAGCGCGGGCCAGCAGCTGCGCCGCGCGCGCGAAGCCGCGGGGCTGCATGTGGCGGCGCTCGCGGGCGCGCTCAAGGTGCCCGTGCACAAGCTCGAGGCCCTCGAGGCCGACGATTACGCGGCCTTCCCCGATACCGTGTTCATGCGGGCCCTGGCTTCGAGCATCTGCCGCAGCCTGGGCCTGGATGCGCAGCCGGTGCTCGACCAGTTGCCCCGCAGCGCGCCCAAGGGCTTCGACGCGCAGCGCACGCATTTGAACGCACCGATCAAGGAGCGCGCGGGCAAGAGCGGTGGCGGCATGGCGGCCAGCAACAGCGGGGTGTCGCGCAAGGCCATAGGCGCGGTGGTCGTGCTGCTGATCGGTGCCGCGGCCGTCTATTTCCTGCCCAGCGGCTTTCTCGACCGCGACGACAGCGGCGAAAGCACGCCGGCCATGCTGAGCCAGCCGGCGGATATGGGGGCGACCGATGCCGCGGCAGCCGCTGCCGCCGCTGTCGGCATGCCCGCGCCCGATACGCCTGCCGCAGCAGCGCTGCCGGCCGAACCCGCAGACATGCCGGCTGCTGCGGCTGCTCCCGCGGCCGAAACGCCAGCGCCCGCAGCCGAGGCCGCGGGCACGCCTGCGGCAGTCGCGTCCGCGCCATCGGCGCCGGTCGCGTCGCCGGGGCAGGCGATGCTGGTGTTCGGCGCCACGGCGCCCTCCTGGATCCAGGTCAAGGACACGCGCGGCACGGTGGTGCTGCAGAAGAATCTGACTGCCGGCGAGTCGGCGCAGGTCGCCGCGGCCCTGCCGGTGCAGGTGGTCGTCGGCCGTGTCGACGTGACCACGCTGCAGGTGCAGGGCCAGGCCTTCGACCTCGCGGCGGTGTCCCGCGACAACGTAGCACGGTTTGAGGTGAAACAGTGAACAGCAAAGAACAGGTGGCGATCCTGATGTCCGCGCCCGCCGCGCGGCGCTCGCGCCAGGCCCGCGTGGTCTGGGGGGACCGCGTCGTGACGGTCGGTGGCGATGCGCCGGTGCGCATCCAGTCGATGACCAATACCGACACGGTCGACGCGATCGAAACCGCGATCCAGGTCCGTGAACTGGCCCAGGCCGGCTCGGAGATGGTGCGCATCACCGTGAACACGCCCGAGGCGGCCGCGGCCGTGCCCTATATCCGCGAGCAGCTCGACCGCATGGGCGAGAACGTGCCGCTGGTCGGCGACTTCCACTACAACGGCCACCGCCTGCTGACCGACTACCCGGAATGCGCGAAGGCGCTGTCCAAGTACCGCATCAACCCCGGCAACGTCGGCAAGGGCGACAAGCGCGACAAGCAGTTCGGTCAGATGATCGAGGCCGCGGCGCGCTATGACAAGGCGGTGCGCATAGGCGTCAACTGGGGCAGCCTCGACCAGGAGCTGCTCGCCAGCCTGATGGACGAGAACAGCCGCCGCGCCCAGCCCTGGGACCCGCGCCAGGTGATGTACGAAGCGCTGATCACCTCGGCCATCGACTCGGCGCGCCTGGCCGAAAGCATGGGCCTCGCCGGCGACCAGGTGATTCTGTCGTGCAAGGTCAGCGGTGTGCAGGACCTGATCTCGGTCTACCGCGAACTCTCGCAGCGCTGCAACTACGCGCTGCACCTGGGCCTGACCGAAGCCGGCATGGGCACCAAGGGCACGGTGGCCTCGGCGGCCGCGCTGTCGGTACTGCTGCAAGAAGGCATTGGCGATACCATTCGCGTGTCGCTCACGCCCCAGCCGGGCGAAGCGCGCACCCAGGAAGTGGTGGTCGCCGCGGAAATCCTGCAGTCCTTGGGGCTGCGCATGTTCGTGCCCAGCGTCACGGCCTGCCCGGGGTGCGGGCGCACCACCAGCACCACGTTCCAGGAACTGGCCAAGCGCATCGATGACCATCTGCGCGCGCAGATGCCGGTCTGGCGCCTGAGCTATCCGGGCGTCGAAGCCATGCGCGTGGCCGTCATGGGTTGCATCGTCAACGGTCCGGGCGAAAGCAAGCACGCCGACATCGGCATCAGCCTGCCGGGCAACGGCGAGGCACCGGCCGCGCCGGTGTTCATCGATGGCGAAAAGGCCTTGACACTGCGCGGTGACAACATCGCCGAGGAATTCCACGCGCTGGTCGACAACTACGTACGCCGCCGCTACGGCGCCCCATCGCCGTAGCCAGGCCGGCGCCCGACACGCTGCGTGGTTTGCGCAGCGCCTGAATCTTGATCTCACCCATTTTTGCCGTGACCACTGAAACCAAAAACTCTCCCAAGCCGGGAAAGATTGTTGCCGTCAAAGGCATGAACGATATCCTGCCCCCCGATTCCGCGCGCTGGGAATGGCTGGAGGACAAGGTGCGCAGCCTGATGCAGCGCTATGCCTACCGCAACATCCGCACGCCCATCGTCGAGCCCACGCCGCTGTTCGTGCGCGGCCTGGGCGAAGTCACCGACATCGTCGAGAAGGAAATGTATTCCTTCGAGGACCGGCTCAACGGCGAGCAGCTCACGCTGCGCCCCGAAGCCACGGCCGGCGTGGTGCGCGCGGTCGTCGAAAGCAATCTGCTGTATGACGGCGGCAAGCGCCTGTACTACATGGGCCCGATGTTCCGCCACGAGCGCCCGCAGCGCGGCCGCTACCGCCAGTTCCACCAGATCGGCGCCGAGGCCCTGGGTTTTCACGGCCCCGAACTCGACGCCGAACTGATCCTGCTGGCCGACGCGCTCTGGAAGGAACTGGGCCTGCAGCAGGTGCGCCTGGAACTCAACAGCCTGGGCCAGCCCGAGGAGCGCCGCGCGCACCGCGCGGCGCTGATCGCCTACCTGGAGCAGCACCAGGACCTGCTGGACGAAGACGCCAGGCGGCGCCTCTACAGCAATCCGCTGCGCATTCTCGACACCAAGAACCCGGCCATGCAGGCCATGGTCCAGGCCGCGCCGCGGCTGCTGGATTTCCTGGGCGAAGCCTCGCTGGCCCACCTGAACGCGGTCACTGCCATCCTCGACGCCAACGGCGTGGTCTGGAGCATCAACCCGCGCCTGGTGCGCGGCATGGACTACTACAACCTCACGGTGTTCGAGTTCATCACCGACCAGCTCGGCTCGCAGGGCACGATCTGCGCGGGCGGCCGCTATGACGACCTGATCGCGCAGATCGGCGGCAAGGCCGCGCCGGCCGTGGGCTGGGCGCTGGGCGTGGAACGCGTGCTCGAGCTGATCAAGGAAGCCGGCCTGGCAACCGCCACGCCCGTGCCCGATGCCTATGCGGTGGTGCCCGATGCGGCCTCGCTGCCCCAGGTCAGCCAGGTGCTCCAGGCGCTGCGCGGCGCCGGTGTCAGCGTGCAGCTGCACAGCCCGTCGGGCGCTGCCGAAGGCATGGGCAGCATGAAGTCGCAGTTCAAGAAAGCCGATGCGAGCGGCGCGCGCTTTGCGCTGGTGTTCGGCGCGGACGAGCTCGCGCAGGGCGTGGTTACGGTCAAATCGCTGCGCGACGGCAGCGGCGCCCAGACCACGCAATCCCTCAGCGCCGTGGCGCAGTGGGCGACCCTTCTACAATCGACAGACTAAAAACACCCAGCATAGCCATGGCCCAACATTTCGATCTTGAAGAACAAGAGCAACTTGACCAGCTCAAGCATTTCTGGAACAAATGGGGCACCCCGATCACGGGTGCCCTGATTGTCGTGTTCGGCAGCTTCGCAGCCTGGAATGGCTACCAATACTGGCAGGCCCGCCAGGCCACGCAGGCGGCGGCGCTCGCCGACGCGGTGACGCAGGCCGTCGAAGGCCAGCAGCTCGACCGCATCGGCCAGGCCCTGACCGATCTGAAGAGCGGCTACGCCAGCACCCATCAGGCCGCGCAGTCGGGCCTGCTGGCCGCGAAGGCATATGCCGATGCGGGCCAGTGGGACCAGGCCAGGGACGCGCTGGCCTGGGTGGCCGACAAGGGCAGCGACAACGGCCTGCAGTCGCTCGCGCGCCTGCGCCTGGCCGCGGTGCTGCTCGAGCAAAAGCAGCCCGATGCCGCGCTGCAGCAGCTGTCGGCCGCGTTCCCCGCAGAGTTCACGGCCGTGGCCGCTGACCGCCGTGGCGACGCCTATGCGCTGCAGGACAAGAAGGCCGAAGCCGTGGCCGAATACGAAAAAGCCTACAAGGCGTTCGACAGCCAGGTCGACTACCGCCGTCTGGTCGAATTCAAGCTCAATGCGCTGGGCGTGCAAGTCCAGGCCCAGGCCAGCCCAACGGAAGCCAAACTATGACCCGCAGCCTGCCAACGCGCCTGGTGCGCAGCCTCTGTACCCTGGGCCTGATCGTGAGCCTGGGTGGCTGCGCCTTCTGGAACTCCAGCAAGGTCAAACCCGCGGATCTGGGCCCCAACGTGGCCCTGCTGCCGGTGCAGAAAGCCTGGACGGCTAAAATCGCGCCCCTTGGTCAGTTGCCGCTGGTGCCGCATGTGCACGGCGCGACCGTGGTCCTGGCAAGCATCGACGGCAGCCTGCAGGCGCTGGACGCCAGCTCGGGCGCCTCGCTGTGGCAGGCCAAGGTGGGCCAGCCGCTGACGGCCGGCGTGGGCGGCAACGAACGCCTGCAGGCCGTGGTCACGCGCGCCAATGAAGTGGTGGTGCTCGAGCAGGGCCGCGAAGTCTGGCGCAAGCGCCTGCCCGCGGCGTCCTACACGCCGCCGCTGGTCGCCGGTGGCCGCGTGTTCGTGCTGTCTGCCGACCGTGCGCTCACGGCCTTCGACGCCGAGGACGGACGCCAGCTGTGGGTCCAGCAGCGCACCGGCGAATCGCTGGTGCTGCGCCAGGCGGGGGTGCTCACAGCCGTGGGCGACACGCTGCTGGCGGGCCTGTCGGGCCGGCTCGTGGGCCTGAACCCCGACAACGGCGCGGTGCTCTGGGAGGCCGCGCTGGCCAGCCCGCGCGGCACCAACGATGTCGAGCGCCTGGTCGATCTGGTGGGCCCGATGAGCCGCGAAGGGGGGCAGCTGTGCGCGCGCACCTTCCAGGCCTCGGTGGCCTGCGTGGACGCGGGCAGTGCCCGCCTGCAATGGGCCCAGCCGGCCCGGGGCGCGCAAGGCGTGGGCGGTGACGCCGAGCGCATTGTCGGCTCCGAAGGCAATGGAACAGTGATCGCATGGCGGCGTGCCGATGGCAGCCGCCTGTGGTCAACGGATCGCCTGCAACTGCGCAAGCTGACAGCTCCTTTGCTGTTGGGGCGCTCGGTGGTGGTGGGCGATGACGATGGTCTGGTTCATTTGTTGTCCAAAGAGGACGGTTCCCCGCTGAACCGCCTGACAACCGATGACTCCGGGATTGCTGCAGCACCGGTGGTGGCAGCGGATACGCTGGTGGTCGTGACGCGCAATGGTGGCGTGTACGGCTTCCGGCCGGATTGATAGGTATTCTGGGATGAAGCCAGTTATTGCCCTTGTAGGGCGCCCGAATGTGGGCAAATCGACGCTGTTCAATCGGCTTACAAAGTCGAGAGATGCGATCGTCGCCGACTTTGCCGGGTTGACGCGGGACCGTCATTACGGCCAGGGCAAGCAGGGCAAGTACGAGTACATCGTGATTGACACCGGCGGCTTCGAACCCGATGCATCCAGCGGCATTTTCAAGGAGATGGCCAAGCAGACGCAGCAGGCCGTGGCCGAAGCCGACGTGGTCATTTTCGTGGTCGACGCGCGGGCCGGCGTGTCGGCGCAGGACCATGACATCGCCAAGTACCTGCGCCGGCTGGGCAAGCCCTGCCTGCTGATCGCCAACAAGGCTGAAGGCATGCTCGAAGGCGTGCAGCTCACCGAGTTCTACGAACTCGGCCTGGGCACGGTGCACCCGGTGTCGGCGGCCCACGGCCAGGGCATGCGCGGCCTGGTCGAGCTCGCGCTCGAGCCGCTGCAACTGCCCGATCCCGAAGAGGACGCGCTGGAAGACGGCGAGCTCGGCCCGATCAAGCTGGCCGTCGCCGGCCGGCCCAATGCGGGCAAGTCGACGCTGATCAACACCTGGCTGGGTGAAGAGCGCCTTGTCGCGTTCGACATGCCGGGCACCACGCGCGACGCGATTTCCGTGCCGTTCGAGCGCAATGGCCAGAAGTTCGAGCTGATCGACACCGCCGGCCTGCGCCGCAAGGGCAAGGTGTTCGAAGCCATCGAGAAGTTCTCCGTGGTCAAGACGCTGCAGGCCATCGAATCGGCCAATGTCGTGCTGCTGCTGATCGACGCCACGCAGGGCGTGACCGAGCAGGACTCGCACATCGCGGGCTTCATCCTGGAGAGCGGCCGCGCCGTGGTGCTGGCCGTGAACAAATGGGATGCGGTCGACGAGTACCAGCGCGAGCTGCTGCAGCGCTCGATCGAGTCGCGCCTGTCGTTCCTCAAGTTCGCGTCCATGCACTTCATCTCGGCGCGCAAGCGCCAGGGCCTGGGCCCGGTCTGGGCGTCGATTGCCCAGGCGCACAAGGCCGCGACCTGCAAGATGTCCACGCCCGTGCTCACGCGCCTGCTGCTCGAGGCCGTGCAGTTCCAGGCGCCCAAGCGCGCGGGCATGTTCCGGCCGAAGATGCGTTACGCCCACCAGGGCGGCATGAACCCGCCGGTGATCATCGTGCACGGCAATTCGCTCGAGCATGTGACGGATGTGTACAAGCGCTTCCTCGAAGGGCGCTTCCGCAAGGAGTTCAACCTCGTGGGCACGCCGCTGCGCATCGAGATGAAAACCTCGCACAATCCTTATTCCGATAAGGACAAATAATCCCCGCAAGGCCTTGACGAATGTGGCCCCCACGTTCGCCCACTGCGTGTGGCTCACTGCCCCCCGAGGGGGCCTCTTTTGCCTTGGGGCGGCCCGGCGGCAAAAGACCCCGGTGCACCCCGGTGATCCGTAACACTCAAGGCACTGTGGTAAGGTGTCGGTTTACAACAACACTCCTTGAACACGGAGAATATCGTGAGCAATAAAGGCCAACTCCTCCAAGACCCGTTTCTCAATGCGCTGCGTCGCGAGCATGTTCCGGTGTCCATTTATTTGGTCAACGGCATCAAGCTTCAAGGCCAGATTGAGTCTTTTGACCAGTACGTTGTGCTCTTGCGCAATACCGTCACCCAAATGGTGTACAAGCACGCCATTTCCACCATTGTTCCCGGCCGTGCCGTGAACTTCTCCACGGCCGAAACCGCTGTGGACAACGAAGCCGCTGGCACTTGAGATTGCACCACCCAGTCTTTTTCCTTGCGTCCGGGAGTCGCACGCCGACGGGGAGCCTGCATGGGCTCTCCTGATACTCCCAACGGCCCCGCCACGCCGGTCCTTCTGGTCGGTGTGGATTTCGGGCTTCCCCATTTTGATGCCGAACTCGAAGAGCTCGGCCTGCTCGCCGAAACCGCAGGCCTCAAGCCTGTGGCGCGCCTGTCCTGCAAGCGCAAGGTGCCCGATGCGGCGCTGTTTGTCGGCAGCGGCAAGGCCGACGAGATCCGCATGCTCGCGCAGATGCATGGCGCGCAGGAAGTGCTGTTCGACCAGGCCCTGAGCCCGGCCCAGCAGCGCAACCTCGAGCGCCATCTGGACATGCCGGTCACTGACCGCACCTTGCTGATTCTCGAGATTTTTGGCCAGCGCGCGCGCAGCCATGAAGGCAAGCTCCAGGTGGAGCTTGCGCGCCTGCAATACCTGAGCACACGCCTCGTGCGCCGCTGGTCCCATCTGGAGCGCCAGCGCGGCGGTATCGGCGGGCGCGGCGGCCCGGGTGAAACCCAGATCGAGCTCGACCGCCGAATGATCGACAAGTCGATCAAGAGCACGCGCGAGCGGCTTGCCAAGGTCAAGAAGCAGCGCGCCACGCAGCGCCGCCAGCGCGAGCGCCGGGACGTGTTCAACGTGTCGCTGGTCGGCTACACCAATGCCGGCAAGTCGACGCTGTTCAATGCGCTGGTCAAGGCCGGCGCCTATGCGGCCGATCAGCTGTTCGCGACGCTCGACACGACAACGCGCCAGTTGTATTTGAGCGATGCGCGCCAATCTGTATCCTTGTCGGATACGGTGGGCTTCATCCGTGATCTGCCACACGGCCTGGTCGATGCGTTCCAGGCCACGCTGCAGGAGGCCGTCGATGCCGATCTGCTGCTGCATGTGGTCGATGCCTCGAATCCCGCGTTTCCCGAGCAGATCGCCGAAGTGCAGAAAGTGCTTGCCGAAATCGGTGCCGACGCAATTCCCCAGTTGCTGATTTTCAACAAGCTCGATGCCGTGCCCGCCGGGCAGCGCCCGGCGCTGCTGCAGGACACGTACGAGTGGGACGGTCAACCCGTGCCGCGGCTGTTCGTCAGCGCACGCTCGGCTGAAGGCTTGACTGCATTGCGCCAGTCGCTCACCGAGAGCGTTCTGGCAGCGAAGGGGGCGGATAAGATCCCCGAAATACCCGCTGATTTATGAGGCGCCAAGCCCTGTTTGGGCAAAATGCCGAAGGGATCCCTGTCTTTTTGCAAAATACTTGAGACTTTTCGCATGAATTTTTCACACCGAGCGTCCCGTTGGGCGCTGCTGCCCACGCGCCTCCGGGGGATGTTCAACCTGAACGATCCTCGCTGGGGGCGGGGCGATGACAAGGACACGGAAGGCGCGGGGCAAGGCCCCCGGCCCGACGGCGACCGGCCGATTCCGCCGCCGGCGAATGGACGTGACCGCAGACCGCAAGGTCAGGGGCAGGGTACTCCCCCCGATCTGGATGAACTCTGGGGTGAGCTCAACCGCAAGCTGGCGGGACTGTTCCGCGGCAAGAACGGTGGCAATGGACAGCCGCCCGGTGGCAATGGCCCAGGCCTGCCCGAGATGAAGAATGCGGGCGCGGGCATAGGCGTGATCGCCGGCGTGGCCGTGCTGATCTGGCTGGGCACGGGCTTCTTCATCGTGCAGGAAGGCCAGCAGGCCGTGATCACCCAGTTCGGCAAGTACCAAAGTACGGTCAACGCGGGTTTCAACTGGCGCCTGCCCTATCCTGTCCAGCGCCATGAACTGGTGACCGTGACGCAGATCCGCTCGGCCGATGTCGGCCGCGACAACGTGATCAAGAGCACGGGACTGCGTGAGTCGGCGATGCTGACCCGCGACGAGAACATCGTCGAGATCAAGTTCGCCGTGCAGTACCGCCTCAACGATGCGCGTGCCTGGCTGTTCGAGAGCAAGAACCCGGCCGAGGCCGTGGTCCAGGCGGCCGAAACCTCGGTGCGTGAAGTGGTCGGCAAGATGTCCATGGATGCAGCGATGCAGGATGAGCGCGACCAGATCGCGCCGCGCGTGCGCGATCTGATGCAGATCATTCTCGACCGCTACAAGGTGGGCGTTGAAGTCGTCGGCATCAATCTGCAGCAAAGCGGTGTGCGTCCGCCCGAGCAGGTGCAGGCATCGTTCGATGATGTGCTCAAGGCCGTGCAGGAGCGCGAGCGCGCGAAGAACGAAGCCCAGGCCTATGCGAACGACGTCGTGCCGCGCGCGGTCGGTGTCGCCTCGCGCATGCAGGAGGAAGCTGCGGGTTACAAGGAACGCATCGTGGCCCAGGCCCAGGGTGACGGTCAGCGCTTCAACTCGCTGCTGGCCGAGTACCAGAAGGCGCCCCAGGTCACGCGTGACCGGCTGTATCTCGAGAGCATGCAGCAGATCTACGGCAACGTGACCAAGGTGCTGATTGATTCGAGCAAGGGCTCGAACCTGCTGTACCTGCCGCTGGACAAGATCATGCAGGCCACGGGCCAAGGGGCTTCGACCGATGCCTCCGCAGCGGGTGCCGCTGGCGCCCCGGCCGCAGGCACGTTGACCGTGCCTTCCTCCACCTCGAATGATGCCCGTGCGCGCGACCTCAATCGCGCCCGCGAGCGCGATGTCCGCTAGGAGATTCTTGTGAACAGAGTCGGATTTATTGTCTCCACCCTGCTGGTTGTGCTGGCCTTGCTCAGTTCCATGCTGTTTGTCGTCGACCAGCGGCAGTTCGGCGTGGTCTATGCGCTCGGCCAGATCAAGGAAGTGATCACCGAGCCGGGCCTGCATGTCAAGATGCCCCCGCCGTTCCAGAACGTGCGCTACCTCGACAAGCGTCTGCTGACGCTCGACAGCACCGATACCGAGCCCATGCTGACGGCTGAAAAGCAGCGCGTGGTGATCGACTGGTATGTGCGCTGGCGCATTTCCGAGCCGTCGGAGTACATCCGCAATGTCGGCCTGGACGAAAACGCGGGCACGCAGCAGCTCAACCGCGTGGTGCGCAATGCTTTCCAGGAGGAAATCAACAAGCGCACCGTCAAGGACCTGCTGGCCGACAAGCGCGAAGCGCTGATGGCCGACGTCAAGCGCGAAGTGCTTGAATCGGTGCGCGGCGCCAAGCCCTGGGGCATGGATGTGGTCGATGTGCGCATCACGCGCGTCGACTACGCTGAAGCGATCACCGAGTCGGTCTACCGCCGCATGGAAGCCGAGCGCAAGCGCGTGGCCAACGAGCAGCGCTCGACCGGTGCGGCCGAAGGCGAGAAGATTCGTGCCGATGCCGATCGCCAACGTGAAATCACCGTGGCCAACGCCTACCGCGAAGCACAGAAGATCAAGGGTGAAGGCGATGCCGAAGCCGCACGTATCTACGCCGAAGCGTTTGGCCGCGATGCGCAGTTCGCGCAGTTCTATCGCAGCCTCGAAGCCTACAAGACGAGCTTCAGCAAGAAGAGCGACGTGATGGTGCTCGACCCGTCGTCGTCGGAATTCTTCAAGGCCATGCGCGGCGGCGCGCCGGCCAGGTAGGCACGGCCGACCAGCGCCCGGCCTGTGCCGGGCGCGCGCATCACCAAGAGGGGCCCAGGCCCCTCTTTGCATTGGTGCATGCCTTTGATGACCGAGGCAGGGCGCAGCCTGGTTTCGCATGCCAATACCGGTGATTGCGCAAGCAATACTGTGTGCCAGGGCTAGGCCATGGGGCAAGAAAGGGTGGGATGGCACGGCTATCCCGTAGAATCGCGTTTTTAACAGCCTCCCCTTTTTTCCATGTCTGCTTGGGTCCTGCCGGATCACATCGCCGATGTATTGCCTTCCGAGGCACGGCACATCGAAGAATTGCGTCGAGGATTGCTCGATACGGCGCGTAGCTACGGGTATGAGCTGGTCATGCCTCCCCTTCTGGAGCATCTGGAGTCCCTGCTGACGGGTACCGGTGAAGCCCTGGACCTGCAAACGTTCAAGCTGGTTGACCAGCTTTCCGGGCGTTCGCTGGGCCTGCGCGCCGATACCACCCAGCAGGTGGCCCGTATCGACGCCCATCTGCTCAATCGCCGGGGCGTCACACGCCTGTGCTATTGCGGCCCGGTGCTCCATACCCGACCTGACCGTCCGCGCGCCACGCGCGAGCCGTTGCAGTTCGGCGCGGAAATCTATGGTCACGCAGGCCTGGAGGCCGACCTCGAGGCCTTGCTGCTCGCGCTGGCCTGCCTGCGCAGCGCCCAGGTCAGCGGCGTCAGCGTCGACATGGCCGATGTGCGCGTGGTGCGCAGCCTGCTCGCCGGCGTCGACCTGGATGCCCAGGTGCTGCATGCCGTGCACGGCGCCTTGGCGACCAAGGATGCCAGCGAACTCGCGCGTCTGACCCGAAGCTTTCCCGCAGCTTCACGCAATGGCCTGATGGCCTTGCTGCAGCTGTACGGCGACGTGCAGGTGCTGGGTGAAGCCGAGAAGGCCCTGGCCGGCGTGCCCGGCGTGTCCGAGGTGCTGGCGCATCTGAACTGGCTGGCCGCGCGGCTCGAGGGCGTGAACGTGACCTTCGACCTGGCCGACCTGAGCGGCTACGGCTACTACAGCGGCACGCGCTTTGCGATGTATGTGCCCGGCGCCAGCGACGCGCTGGTGCGCGGCGGCCGTTATGACGAAGTCGGTGCGGTGTTCGGCCGCAACCGGCCCGCGGCCGGCTTCAGCCTGGACATCAAGCAACTGGTGAGCGTGGTGCCCACGCGCGCCCTCAAGGCCGCGATCCGCGCGCCCTGGGGCGATGCGCAGGACGTGAGCGCCGCCATTGCCACTTTGCGACAGCAGGGCGAAACGGTGGTCTGCGTGCTGCCGGGCCACGAAAGCGAAGTGGACGAATTTCACTGCGACCGAGAACTGGTGCAAGTCGCCGGTCAATGGGTCGTACAAGCCATTCCAGGCATTTGACAATTCATCGGATTTGAATATGAAAGCAACCAAAGGTCGCAATGTGGTCGTGGTCGGCACCCAGTGGGGTGACGAAGGCAAGGGCAAGCTGGTGGATTGGCTCACGGAAAGCGCGCAAGGCGTGGTGCGCTTCCAGGGCGGCCACAATGCGGGTCACACCTTGGTCATCAACGGCGTCAAGACCGCGCTGCACCTGATTCCCAGCGGCATCATGCGCCCTGGCGTGAAGTGCTACATCGGCAACGGTGTGGTGCTGTCCGCGGCCAAGCTGTTCGAGGAAATCGAAGGCCTGGAAAAGGCCGGCGTGCAGGTGCGTGACCGCCTGCGCGTGAGCGAAGCCTGCCCGCTGATCCTGCCTTTCCATGCAGCGCTGGACGTCGCCCGCGAAGCCGCGCGCGAGCAGGGCGGTACCGAGAAGATCGGCACCACCGGCCGCGGCATCGGCCCTTCGTACGAAGACAAGATCGCCCGCCGCGCGCTGCGCGTGCAGGATCTGAAGTACCCCGAGCGCTTCGCCACCAAGCTGCGCGAACTGCTGGCCCTGCACAACCACATCCTGGTGCATGTGCTCGGTTCCAAGAACTTCACTTTCGGTGACGGTCTCAAGCCCTACATCGTCGACGGCGAAGTCCAGTTCGACGCGGTCTACGACGAAGCCATGCGCCACGCCGAGCTGCTCAAGCCCATGATGGCCGACGTCTCGCGTGAACTCAACGAAGCCCACCAGGCGGGCGGCAACCTGCTGTTCGAAGGCGCGCAAGGCACGCTGCTCGACGTAGACCACGGCACCTACCCCTATGTGACTTCGAGCAACTGCGTGGCCGGCAATGCCGCCGCCGGCTCGGGCGTGGGCCCCAGTCTGCTGCACTACGTGCTGGGCATCACCAAGGCCTACTGCACGCGCGTGGGCGGCGGTCCGTTCCCCACCGAACTCGACTGGGAAAAGGAAGGCACGCCCGGCTGGCACATGAGCACCATCGGCGCCGAAAAGGGCGTGACCACGGGCCGCAGCCGCCGCTGCGGCTGGTTCGACGCCGCCTTGCTCAAGCGCTCGGCCCAGGTCAACGGCCTGTCCGGCCTGTGCATCACCAAGCTCGACGTGCTTGACGGCCTCGAGGAGCTCAAGCTCTGCGTGGGCTACGAGCTCGACGGCGAAACCATAGACCTGCTGCCCATGGGCGCGGACGACATTGCGCGCTGCAAGCCGATCTACGAGACCATTCCCGGCTGGACCGACTCGACCGTGGGTGTGACCGACTACGACAAGCTGCCGGCTTCGGCCCGCCGCTACCTGGACCGCATCGCCGAAGTCACGGGCGTGCCCATCGCCATGGTGTCGACCAGCCCCGACCGCGATCACACGATCCTCATGCACAACCCCTACAGCGCTGCGTGAACGCCGGCGTCTGTCTCCACGATTGAAAACAGGAACGCACCATGCTGACCGAAGACGGTAATCACCTGTACGTAAGCTACGACGAGTACCACGGCCTGATCGAAAAGCTCGCGCTCAAGATCCACCAGTCCGGCTGGGAATTCGACACCATCCTGTGCCTGGCACGCGGTGGTCTGCGTCCGGGTGACATCCTGAGCCGCATTTTCGACAAGCCGCTGGCCATCATGTCCACGAGTTCCTACCGCGCCGAAGCCGGCACGGTGCAGGGCCACCTGGACATCGCGCGCTTCATCACGACCCCCCAGGGCGAGATTGCCGGTCGCGTGCTGCTGGTCGACGACCTGGCGGACTCGGGCCACACGCTCAACGCCGTGGTCGGAATGCTCAAGAGCAACTACGCGCCCATCACCGAGCTGCGCAGCGCGGTGATCTGGACCAAGGGCCTGTCGACCTTCAAGGCCGACTATTCGGTGGAATTCCTGCCGACCAATCCCTGGATCCATCAGCCGTTCGAAAGCTACGACAACATGGGCCCGCAAAAGCTGCTCGAAAAATGGAAGCTGTAAGTTTTCATTGACCCGTATCAAAGACCGCTCAGGCGGTCTTTTTTTGGGCCTGCGACCCGCAGCACTGTTGGTTTTAGATGACATCTGGTGACAAGCTTTGGTGCGCGCGCACGCACCACTGTGGCGCGCAGATAAACTGCACGCACTCTAGAAAGTGGTGGTTTGTGAAGCGCAATTCTTTCGAGCAGCGACGCGCTGCCCTGGTATTGATCGGACTGGCCGGTGCGGCCGCCACGGCAGCCTTCGCGGCGCCACCTGCAGTGCCGGCCCGCCCCGTTGCCGCACCGCTGCCCCCGGCCAAGGCGCCTCCGATCTTTGTGCTCAATTCGCTCGATGCGTCGGTCAGCGTGATCGACCCCGAGCGCTGGATGGAAACGCTGCGCATTCCCACGGGCAAGGAACCGCACCACCTGTATCTCACGCCCGACGAGAAATCGCTGATCGTGGCCAACGCGCTGGGCGATTCGCTGACTTTCCTCGACCCGCGCACGGCCCAGGTGCAGCGCGTGGTGCGCGATATTTCCGATCCCTACCACCTGCGCTTCAGCCCCGACATGAAGTGGCTGGTCACGGCCGCCAACCGCCTCGACCATATCGACTTCTACCGCTGGGACGGCCAGCAGCCGCAGCTCGTCAAGCGCGTGGGCACCGGCAAGACGCCCAGCCACCTGTGGATAGACGCGCGCAGCGCCACGCTGTATTCGACCATGCAGGACAGCGACGAACTGGTGGCCATCGACATGGCGACCCAGGTCATCACGGCGCGCGTGCGCACCGGCGCCATGCCCGCCGACATCTATGGCAGCCCCGACGGGCGCCGGCTGTACGTCGGCCTCACGGGCAGCGACAGCGTCGAAGTGTTCGACATTTCCGCAGGCCCGCCGCGCCACATGGCGCTGATCAAGACCGGCAAGGGCGCGCATGCGTTCCGCGCCGCGGGTGACAGGCGCCATCTCTATGTCAGCAACCGCGTGGCCAACACCATAGGCAAGATCGACATGCAGACCCAGCAACTGGTCGACACCTATCCCGTACCGGGTGGTCCTGACTGCATGGAGGTCTCGGCCGACGGTCGCTATATCTACGTGAGCTCGCGCTGGGCGCGCAAGCTGTCGGTGATCGACACGATCGAGAAGAAAGTCGTGCGCCAGGTCAACGTGGGCAAGTCGCCGCACGGCGTGTGGACGCTGGCGCACGCGCCGCGCTGAAGGTCATGCCGCCGCGCCGCACCGCCTTGTTCATGGCCAGCCTGCTGGGCACCAGTCTGCTGTCCCTGGGCGCCTGGGCCAAGGACGCCTGCAAGCCGCTGTACCTGACGTTCGACACCGGCCACATGGGCGTGGCGCCGCTGGTCGCCGAAGTGCTGCAGCGCCAGCAGGTGCGCGTGACGTTCTTTGCGGCCAACGAGGCGACGAAAGAGGGCGACGGCAGCCTGGGCGCGCATTGGGCGCCCTGGTGGCGCGCGCGCGCGGCCGAAGGCCATGCGTTTGCCTCGCACACCTGGTCGCATGCCTACTGGCGCGCCGACGTGGGCGGGCCCCAGGCACCGGCATTTCGCGTCAGGCCTTCGGCCGGGCCGCGCGAAGGCCAGACCTATACGCTCAGCGCCGCGGGCTACTGCGCCGAGATCGCGCAGGCGGCCGACCGGCTGCAGCAGATCACGGGCAGAAAGCCGCTGGCGCTGTTTCGCGCGCCAGGCGGCAAGACGTCACCGGCGCTGCTGGCCGCGGCCAGGTCCTGCGGCTGGGCGCATGTGGGCTGGTCGCCCGCGGGCTTTCTGGGCGATGAGTTGCCCAGCGAGCGCTTCAGCAACAAGGCCTTGCTGGCCCAGGCGCTGCAGCGCATCCGCAGCGGAGATATCTTGCTGGCCCACCTGGGCATCTGGTCACGCAAGGACGCCTGGGCGCCTGCCGTGCTCGAGCCGTTGTTGGTCGGGCTCAAGCAGAAGGGATTTTGCTTTCGCACGCTGGACGAGCATCCCGATTACCGTGACTGGATAACGCACACGCGTTGAGTGGAGAGGTTATGCAGGTCTTGGTGGATTGGTTCAACGCAGCGCAACAGTGGCTGTTCGAGGCAGTGGTGCAGCCGCTGCTGTTTGGCCTGGGGCTGGGCAATCTGCTCGAAGATGGCTACATGGCCACGGGCTGGCTGCTGGTCGGGCTGATCCAGCTGGTGGTGATGGTGCTGCTGATCGCGCCGCTGCAGCGCTTTTGGCCGGTCGAAGCCGTGACCGACCGGCGCGCGATCCGCGTCGACATGCTCTACACGCTGGTGCACCGGCTGGGCCTGTTTCGCATCGCGCTGTTCTTTTCGATCGATCCGCTGTGGGACCAGTTGTTCGGCTCGCTGCGGGTCTGGGGGCTGCCGACCTACCATCTCGACAACCTCTGGCCCGGCGTGACCGATCAGGCCTGGGTCAGCCTGCTGCTGTATCTCGTGGTCTTCGACCTGCTCGACTACTGGATACACCGCGGCCAGCACCATTTCGGCTGGTGGTGGAAGCTGCATGCGCTGCACCATTCGCAACGCCAGATGACCATGTGGAGCGACAACCGCAACCATTTGCTCGACGATCTGTTGCGCGACAGCATCATCGTGCTGGTCGCGCAGATCATTGGCCTGGCGCCGGGCCAGTTCGTCGCTATCGTCGCCATCACCCAGCTCAGCGAGAGCCTGCACCATGCCAATGTGCGCCTGTGGTTCGGCCGCGTCGGCGAGCGCCTGTGGGTCAGCCCGCGGTTTCACCGCCGCCACCACACCATTGGCATAGGCCATGAAGCGCAGCCCGGCACGCGCGCCAAGTTGGGTGGAAACAACTTCGGCGTGCTGCTGCCGGTGTGGGACATGCTGTTCGGCACGGCCAATTTCGAGCTGCGCTATGACCCTACCGGCATCCGGGATCAGGTCGAGCCCGACGCCCGCGGGCGCCTGCGCGACTATGGACAGGGCTTCTGGAGCCAGCAGTGGCGCGGGGTACTGCGTCTGATGGGTCGCGCTTGACGCCCGCAATGGGTATCCTAGAGGCATGCGACTGCTTATAGACTCCTTCTGGCGTGCAGCAGCTTACTGCCTGCACAAACGGGTGATCCTGTGGTCCCTCGTCCCGCTGCTGTTCATGTCCTTGCTGTCGGCCGTGCTGGGCTACTTCTTCTGGGGGCCGGCGGTGCAGTGGGTGCAGGGGCTGCTCGAGGGCGCCAGCTGGCTGCAGACCGTCTGGGGCTGGCTGCAGGCGCGCGGCCTGGGGTTTGGCTCGACCGTCGTCGCGCCGGTGCTGGTGGTGCTCGTGGCGATGCCCATCATCGTCGTGCTGTCGCTGCTGCTGGTCGCGCTGTGTATGGCGCCCGCGCTGGCGCGGCTGGTCGCCGAGCGGCGTTTTTCGGTGCTTGAACGCAAGCACGGCGCTTCGCTGCTCGCCAGCCTTGCGTGGTCGCTGGGCTCTACGCTGATCGCGCTGATTGCGCTCGTCGTGTCCGTGCCGCTGTGGTTTGTTCCGCCGCTGGTGCTGATCATCCCGCCGCTGATCTGGGGCTGGCTCACCTACCGCGTCATGGCCTTCGATGCGCTGGCCGAACATGCGAGCAAGCGCGAGCGGCGGGCCTTGTTCCTGCGCCACCGCTACAGCCTGATGGCGATGGGCGTGGTCTGCGGCTACATGGGCGCGGCGCCGGCCATCGTCTGGGCTTCGGGCATGCTGTTCCTGGCCGCGTTCTGGGTGCTGATTCCGCTGGCCATCTGGATCTATGCGCTGGTGTTCGCATTTTCGTCGCTGTGGTTCGCGCATTTCTGCCTGGCCGCGCTCGAGGCCCTGCGCGCGAATCCGCAGCCGGTCGATGCTGCTGATGTGATCGTGCCGCTCGCGCCGCAGCCCGAGGCCCCCGTGCTGGCTTCCACGCCGCCTCTTTCCCCTCCCCACAAGTGAGTGTTCATGGATTTGCAGTTTGGCGCCATCATCATTGGCGATGAGATTCTTTCGGGTAAACGCGCTGACAAGCATTTGTCCAAACTGATCGAGCTATTGGCCGCACGCGGCCTGGCGCTGTCGCATGCCGAGTACCTGGGCGACGACCGTCCGCGGCTCACGGCCGCGCTGGCGCGCGCCTTCGACAGCGCGAACGTGGTGTTTTCCTTCGGTGGAATCGGTGCCACGCCCGACGACCACACGCGCCAGTGCGCGGCCCAGGCGCTGGGCGTGCCGCTTGCGCTGCACCCCGAAGCCGTGGCCTTGATCGAGGAGCGCATGCGCGATGTCGCGGCGGAAAAGGGCGAGGTCTTCGAGCCTGGCCGCCCCGACAACGTGCACCGCCTGCAGATGGGCAACTTCCCGCAGGGCGCGACCATCATTGCCAACCCCTACAACAAGATTCCGGGCTTTTCCTGCGCGGGCCGCGCGGGCGGGGCCGTGCATTTCGTGCCGGGCTTTCCTGTCATGGCCTGGCCCATGATCGAAAGCGTGCTCGACCAGCACTACGCGCCGCTGTTCCATGGCCCTGCGCGCCAGGAGCGTTCGGTGCTGGTCTTTGGCGTGGGGGAGGCTACACTCACGCCGCTGATGCAGCAACTCGAAGCGGCCCATGGCGGCATTCGCGTGTTCAGCCTGCCCAGCGTGGACCATGCGGTGCACGGGGCGCATGTCGAACTCGGCATCAAAGGCCTGACGACGGCGGTCGACGCCGCCTGGTCTGCACTGATAAAGGGATTGCACTGTATTGGTGCAAATTACAGCACCGAAGTGGTGCGCAATGGGTGAATTTTTTCCGCATCCCTGAATCGCACTGTTTTGGTGAGATTCGGAGATGCGCCGGTACGGTGCTCCATCCCCGGCGAGGCGTGGAGCACAAGCGAATGCGGCAAATGGGGTGCGTGCGAAGTTGGCACGCAAACTGCTTGAAGTATCGCAACATTTTTTGAACAAGCCGTTTTTGCAGGAGACCCTGATGGCTAAGACCGTTGCAGATGTGATGAAGATGGTGAAGGAGAACGAGGTCAAGTTCGTTGACCTGCGTTTCACCGATACCCGCGGCAAGGAACAGCACGTGACCGTGCCTGTGTCGCATTTCGATGAAGACAAGTTCACCTCGGGCCATGCATTCGACGGCTCCTCGGTGGCTGGCTGGAAGGGCATTGAAGCCTCGGACATGCAATTGATGCCCGATCCCGCAACCGCGAACATCGACCCGTTCTTCGAAGAAACCACGCTGTTCCTGCAGTGTGACGTGATCGAGCCCAGCGACGGCAAGGCCTACGACCGCGACCCGCGTTCGATCGCCAAGCGCGCTGAAGCCTACCTCAAGGCTTCGGGCCTGGGCGATACCGCCTTCTTCGGACCCGAGCCCGAATTCTTCATCTTCGACGGCGTGCGCTGGACGAATGAACCCGGCCATGTGAGCTTCGAGATCGAAGAGTACGAAGCGCCCTGGAACACCGGCACCAAGTTCGATTCGGGCAACCGCGGCCACCGTCCCACGACCAAGGGCGGCTACTTCCCCGTGCCCCCCGTCGACAGCACGCAGGACATGCGCGCCGAGATGTCGCTGATTCTCGAATCGCTGGGCATTCCGGTCGAAGTGTTCCACCACGAAGTGGCGGGCGCGGGCCAGAACGAAATCGGTACGCGCTTCTCCACGCTGGTGGAACGCGCCGACTGGACGCAGCAGCTCAAGTACGTCGTCTGGAACGTGGCCAACACCTATGGCAAGACGGCGACTTTCATGCCCAAGCCCTATGCTGGCGACAACGGCTCGGGCATGCACGTGCACCAGTCGGTCTGGAAGGACGGCAAGAACCTGTTCGCTGGCGACGGCTATGCCGGTCTGTCGGACTACGCGCTGTACTACATCGGCGGCATCATCAAGCACGCCCGTGCACTGAACGCCATCACCAACCCCGGCACCAACAGCTACAAGCGCCTGGTCCCCGGCTTTGAAGCCCCGGTGAAGCTGGCCTACTCGGCCAAGAACCGCTCGGCTTCCATCCGTATTCCCTACGTGTCCAACCCCAAGGGCCGTCGTATCGAAGCACGCTTCCCCGATCCACTGGCCAACCCCTACCTGTGCTTCTCGGCGCTGCTGATGGCCGGTCTGGACGGCGTGGAAAACAAGATCCATCCCGGCGAAGCCGCGACCAAGGATCTGTACCATCTGCCCCCGGAAGAAGACAAGCTGGTGCCCACCGTGTGCCACAGCCTGGACCAGGCCCTCGAAGCGCTGGATGCCGACCGTGCGTTCCTGACCAAGGGCGGCGTGTTCTCCGACTCGATGCTCGATGCCTACATCGAACTGAAGATGGGTGAAGTCACGCGCTTCCGCCAGGCCGTGCACCCCGTCGAATACGACATGTACTACTCGTTGTAAAAGGCACCCCCCTGAGCCGCTAACGCGGCTTCCCCCCAGGGGGACGGCAGCATCGCTGCGGGGCGGCCCTTGCTCGCTGCCCCTGAGTTGGACCATACCAACGCAGGACAGTGAGAGTGAAAAAAGCGGCGCAAGCCGCTTTTTTTTCGCCTACCAGGCGCTGTGGGCGTGTCCGCACAGCGGGCTGCGATTTTGCCTGTTTGTCATCGGATCAGGCGATACTGTTGGTTACTGCGCCACGCCTGTCCGCAGGCCACCGGTGACCGAGGGACTGTGATGAAAAAACTGCTTGTATTTCTGTTATTGCCGCTGCTCGCGCCGCAGGCCTGGGGCCAGGGAACGATCTACCGCTGCGGCAATGAATACACCAACAATGCGAACATGGCCAAGGAGCGTGGTTGCAAGCCCGTGGAGGGCGGCCATGTGACCGTGATCCATGGCAGCCCACTGCCGGCCGCGGCCACGCCTGCGGCCCCGGCTGCGCGCAGCGCAGCGCCCGCACCGCGCGCCGACAGCAGCGCCCAGCGCGCCCGCGATTCGGATGCGCGTGCCATCTTGCAGGGCGAGCTCGCGAAGTCGCAGGAACGCCTGGCCCAGCTGGAGCTCGAATACAACAATGGCAGCCCCGAGCGCTCGGCGCTGGAGCTGCGCAATCCCCAGGGCTATATCGAACGCACGGCGAATCTCAAGGCGCAGATCGCGCGCCACCAGAGCGACATCGCGGGCCTGCGGCGTGAAATTGCCCGCCTGCCGGCGGCCTCTGCCGAGGCGACGAACCAGCCGGTCAACTGAAGACGTACATGCCCCTTTCCATCGAGAGCCAGCGCGCCGAGAGCGCCTACCATGTCTTTGATTCGCTCTGTACCCTGACGGCCGTGCTGGAGCTCGACGGCTCGGTGCTGTTCGCCAATGCCGCGCTCGAGAATGCGCTTGGTTTGTCGCGGCGCATGCTCGAAGGCAGCGATTTTTCCGAGCATTTCGTCGATCCGGCCCTGCTGCACAAGGCCATGGACGGCGCGCGCGTGCAGGACTACGCGGCCCTGCGTTTCGAGGCCAGCCTGCGCCGCCAGGCCAAGGAAGCGATTCCCATGCAGGTCATCGTGTCGATCGCCGAAGGCTCGGGCCATGTGCTGCTCGAGATGTCGCCGCTCGAGCAGCAGGTGCGCCAGGACCGCGAGGAGCGGCTGATCGAGCAGACGCAGGCGCACAAGGAGCTGATCCGCAATCTCGCGCATGAGATCAAGAACCCGCTGGGCGGCATACGCGGCGCGGCGCAACTGCTCGAGATGGACCTCGAAAGTCCCGAAATGCGCGAGTACACCCAGGTGATCGTGCACGAGGCCGACCGGCTGCAAAGCCTGGTCGACCGGCTGCTGGCGCCGCACCGCCACCCGCATCTGGTCGGCGACGTCAACATCCACGAAGTCTGCGAGCGCGTGCGCTCGCTGGTGCTGGTCGAATACCCGCAGGGCCTGAGCGTGCGGCGCGACTACGACACCTCGATTCCCGAGTTCCGCGGGGACCGCGCGCAGCTGATACAGGCCGTGCTGAACATCGTGCAGAACGCCGCGCAGGCGCTGTCGGCACGCATCGTCCAGGGCGATGCCTGCATCACTTTGCGCACGCGCGTCGCGCGCCAGGTGACTTTTGGCAAACAACGCTACCGCCTGGCATTGGAATTGCATGTGATAGACAACGGACCGGGCGTGCCAGAGACCATCAGGGACAGGATTTTCTATCCCCTGGTGTCTGGGCGGGATGGCGGATCGGGTCTGGGGCTGACGTTGGCCCAGACCTTTGTGCAGCGGCATGATGGCTTGATCGAATGCGACAGCCAGCCAGGATGCACGGATTTCCGCATTCTCATCCCCTTGCCCTGAGGTCCATGACAACTCCCAAGCGGAAGGAAGCAAGAAAGTATGAAGCCGATCTGGATAGTAGATGACGACCCCTCGATCCGCTTCGTCCTGGAGAAGGCCCTGGCCAGGGAAAACCTGCCGACCCGCAGCTTCACCAACCCGCGTGAAGTGCTCGAGGCACTGGCCGATGTAGACCCCAGCGATGCCGCGCGCCAGCCCCCCCAGGTGCTGGTCAGCGACATCCGCATGCCCGGCGGCTCGGGCCTGCAACTGCTCGAGCAGGTGCGCACCCAGCAGCCCGGCTTGCCGGTGATCATCATGACGGCCTATTCCGACCTGGACAGCGCCGTGTCGGCATTCCAGCGCGGAGCCTTCGAATACCTGGCCAAGCCGTTCGACCTGCCCAAGGCGGTGGAGCTGATCCGCCGCGCGGTCGAGGAAAGCCAGCGCGAAGAAATCATAGAGGACCAGACGCCGCTCAATGCCGAAATGCTCGGACAGGCGCCGGCCATGCAGGACGTGTTCCGCGCGATCGGCCGCCTGAGCCAGAGCCAGGTCACGGTGCTGATCACGGGCGAATCGGGCTCGGGCAAGGAACTCGTGGCGCGCGCGCTGCACAAGCATTCTCCGGTGTCGGGCGGTCCGTTCGTGGCGATCAACACCGCGGCCATCCCCAAGGACCTGCTCGAGAGCGAATTGTTCGGCCATGAGCGCGGCGCGTTCACTGGCGCGCAGACCCAGCGGCGCGGGCGCTTCGAGCAGGCCGACGGCGGCACGCTGTTTCTCGATGAAATCGGCGACATGCCGTTCGATCTGCAGACGCGGCTGCTGCGCGTGCTGTCCGACGGGCATTTCTACCGCGTGGGCGGCCATGCGCCCGTGAAGTCGCATGTGCGCGTGATTGCCGCGACTCACCAGGATCTGGAGCTGCGCGTGCGCGACGGCGCGTTCCGCGAGGATTTGTTCCACCGGCTGAATGTGATCCGGCTGCGGCTGCCCGCGCTGCGCGAGCGCCGCGAAGACGTGCGCATGCTCGCGCGCCATTTCCTGCAGCAGAGCGCGCGCCAGCTCGGGGTCGAGCCCAAGCGGATTGCCGAAGCGGCGCTGCAGCGGCTGGAGGCATTCTCGTTTCCGGGCAATGTGCGCCAGCTCGAGAACATCTGCCACTGGCTCACGGTGATGGCGCCCGCGCAGCAGATCTCGGTCAAGGACCTGCCGCCCGAAGTGCTGCAGGAGGCCCCAGCCGGCACCGGCCCGGCAGCCGCGCCCCAGGTCGCCGTGGCACATGACAGCAGCCCCGTGGTCGAGCGCGACGAGGCCGCACCGGCCGCTTTCGAGCCCGCGACGGGCATGCACGCTGCGGCCAGCGCCGAGGTGCTGGTGGCGGGCGCCGCCGCGTCGACCTGGGAGCCGCTGCTCGACGTGCAGGCGCGCCTGCTGCTCGAAAGCGGCCAGGCCGATGTCTGGGATGTGCTGAGCCGGCGCTTCGAGTCGCACCTGATCCGCACCGCCTTGCAGGTCACGCACGGCCGGCGCATGGAAGCCGCGCAGCGCCTGGGCATAGGCCGCAACACCATCACCCGTAAGATCCAGGAACTGGGCCTCGAGGCGGGCGAAGACCACTGAGAACGCCGATATGGAGCCGGCAGGAAAGCGGCGCGCCCGGGCCTGCGCGCCCAGGCGCGAAAACGTCATCCCGGTCCTACGCCATGGCGTCGGGCACGCTGACCTGAAACGGCCCCCCGCCTGGCGACAATAAGACCAGATTCTTTTTGTGTGCGGAGTGCGTTTTCATGCCTGTTCCCCGGATTGCCGATTCTTCCTTTTTGCGCCGAACCCAGCGGCAATTGCGCTGGGGTGAAGAATCGCATCGTCAGACCGCTGCTGCATGCAATGCCGCCAATGGCAGTCCCGAGATCCGGGACTGCCAGGAAGTGCTCCAGGACGCGTTCTGGCATGACCATTACCATCTCCAGCCCTACTATGTGAGCGGCCGCGGCTACGACCAGTACCGGCCCGCGTATGAGCTGGGCTGGAAGGCGGCGGTGCAATACCCGGGCGATCTGACTGCGGTGATGCCGGTGCTCGAAGCCCAATGGCCAGGCTGCAGAGGCACGAGCTTGCTTGCCTGGCGACAGGTGGCGAGTGCGGTGCAGGCCGCCTGGGAACGCATGCGCCATGCCGATCCCGCGCTGGGCCCGTCACAGGTGAAGATGCTGTGCGTGCTGCAGGGCTTGCAGCGCCTGAACCTGCAGACGGTCAAAAGCCTGCAGCTTGCCATCACACAGGCGCCCCCGGGGCTGGTGCAGCAGATGCTGCAACGCCATCTGCAGGCGTTCGAGGCCGCATCGGCCGAACTCGCGCATGAATTCGCCTTGCCCGCGCATGACAAGGGCGATCGCCTGGTTTCCACATCGCTGTTGCGCAGCTGGGAGCTGATCAAGTCGGTGATGGCGCCGCAAAGCAATGCGACCGTGCTCGATGCGAGTGAAAACGCCGAAAGAATGCTGCTGATGGCCTACCGGGCAGCACTGCGCGAAGGCCTGCCCGAAGCGGCGCGCGCGATGTTGCTGCGCCAGGCGATGGCCGTGCAACGCGGCATCGAGGCGCTGCGCTGGCTGCGCTCGTGAGTTGCACACTGCGCTGAGCGGCTCCCGGAGCCGCTCAACTGTTTCCAGGCCGGCCGGGCACGCCGGATCCGCCGGGAGGGCGCGCCCCTCGCGCCATGCACGCATCTTCTCATCCAGTCGGCTGCGGATGGCCAGCATCACGCCATCGACGTTGCGCACGCCGAACAGATAGGGCGACGTGTCCGGCTCCTGCCCCACCACGTTGTCGGTGGCCAGCGTGGTGTAGCGCAGCCCCTGGTCCCGGTACGGCGGCACGCTGCCGAAGATGGCGGTGACTGAGCGCACCGGGGAAGCGCCGCTGGGTGGTGGTCCATGACGCGGCCGAATCGCTCGAATCGTGGTCGCCCTGCATCACGCGCAGATGCAGATGATTGGCCCGGCTGCTGTGCCAGCCCCGGTGGCCGCGAGTGTGGTTGACGTGCCAGGCCTCGACGATGGCGCCTGCCATGGGCTCGCACTGCACATCGCCGATACGCATGCTGCATGTGCATCGGCGACCCGTCCCTGCAGCCACTGATGTCGCTGCAATGCACCTGCCCGCCCATGAGTCATTGATGGCCGGGGTGTGCCCTTGCAGGGCACATGCGGCATGCGGATGCCGGTGCATTTTCTTGTCTTCTCGGGTGCTTGAGTTGACGCGAATCTCTCTTTTGAAAGAGGTTGCTGTCATCCACTATGTAGTTTCAGTGGTCAACTATATTCTGATTTTTCATTGGGAAAGAAGGTGCCTGTTAATTGCGTTGTAATTTTCAAAGCTCCGTTGTCAGTGCCTGAAAAGTAGTTTACAGTCGCAACTACTTTGAAAATAACGGAGACATTCATGGCCACCCGCATCACCCGTTTGCTCGGCATACAGCACCCCATCGTGCAGGCCGGAATGAGTTGGGCGTCGTCCAGCGCGGCCCTGCCGGCGGCGGTCTCGAACGCGGGGGCGCTGGGCGTTCTGGCGGCGGGGCCGCTGCGGCTGCAGGATTTCGGGCGCACGCTGGACGAACTGGCCGGCGCGACCGACAAACCCTATGCCGTCAACATTCCCCTGTACCGCCCGCAGGCCGCGCAGTTGCTCGATGCCATGGTCGATCGCAAGGTGCCCGTGGTGATTGCCTCGCAGGGCGGCCCCAGGGCGCATCTGCAGCGTTTTCGTGATTACGGCGCGGTCTGGATCCAGGTGGTCTCCACGCTAGAACATGCGAAGAAGGCCGCGGATGCCGGGGTGGATGCGCTGGTGGTCGTCGGCGGCGAGGCGGGCGGCCATCCGCCGGCCAACGAAGTCAGCACCCTGGTCACAGTGCGTCGCGTGCTGCAGGAGGTGCAGATCCCGGTCATTGCGGGCGGCGGCGTGGCCGACGGCTGGGGCATTGCCGCGCTGCTGGCCCTGGGCGCCGACGCGGTGCAACTGGGCACGCGTTTCCTGTTGACCGAGGAAGCCACGGTGCACGCCAACTACAAGGCCGCCGTGCTGGCCGCGGACGTGCACGACACCGTGCTGGTGGGCCGGCGCAGCCTTCCGGTGCGCGGCATCCGCAACGCCTTCGCGCAGGCCATCTTCGACGCCGAACGCGACCAGCTCGCGCAGGAGGACTACGACCTGCTGTTCAAGAAAAGCACGCTCAAGCAGGCCGCGCTCGACGGCGACGTCGAGTGGGGCAAGGTCGAGTTGGGCCAGTCGGCCGGGCTGGTGTCGCGCATAGCGCCGGCCGCGATGGTGGTGGCGCAGCTGGTGCGCGAACTGGCCCAGGCCAGCGCCCGCCTGCACACCATGACCGCCCCCCATTCCTGATCACCTCCCGGAGACAAGAAACCAAACCATGCAAGACCTCCAACACCTGCTCGTCGAAGACCGTGGCGCCGTGCGCATCCTCACGCTCAACCGCCCGGAAAAACACAATGCGCTCAATACCGTGCTGACGCGGGAACTGCTGGACAGCCTGCGCGCCGCCGACCGCGACCCGGCCGTCAACGCCGTGGTGCTCACGGGTGCCGGCAAGTCCTTTTGCGCGGGGGCCGACACCAGCGAGTTCTCGGCGCTGACGCCCGAAGACCCGCAGGCGGTCACGGCCCGTGCCGACCTGACCACCGCGCTGCACCTGGTGTTCTCGCAGATGAACAAGCCCGTGGTCTCCGCCGTGCGCGGCAACGCGCTGGGCGGCGGCGCCGGGCTGGCGATCGCCTGCGACCTGTGCGTCATGTCCGAGAGCGTGCGCTTTGGCTACCCCGAGCTCAGGCACGGCATCGTGGCGGCAGTGGTCATGGCCAACCTGGTGCGCCAGGTCGGTCGCAAGCAGGCCTTCGAGCTGGTGTCGCTGGGCGAGCCGCTGGACGGCGCCGGCGCCAGGGCCTTCGGCCTGTGCAACCGGGTGGCGCCCGATGCCGAGGTGCTCGATGTGGCGCTGCAGCTGGCCGGCAGGATCGCCGGCTGGAGCCCCATCGCCATGGCGACCACCAAGCGCAGCTTCCACCGCGCCGCGGACCTCGGCCTGGCGCAGGCGCTGGAAGTGGGGCGCGACGCCAACGTGATGATGCGCGGCTTTCGCAAGCCTGCGGCGAAGCAGGAGGCCTGAGCATGCGTCCACTCGAAGGCATTACCATCCTCGACCTTTCGCGGGTGCTGGCCTGCCCGTTCGCATCGATGATCCTGGCCGAACTCGGCGCCGAGGTCATCAAGGTCGAGCAACCGGGCTCGGGCGACGAGACCCGCGGGTTCGAGCCCGTGGTGCAGGGCGAGGGCGGCAAGGTCTCGGCCTACTACATGGCCTTCAACCGCAGCAAGCGCTCGATCACGGTCAACCTGCGTTCACCGCAGGGGCAGGAGCTGGTGCGCAAGCTGGCGGCCGGTGCCGACGTGGTGCTGGAGAACTTCCCCGTGGGCACGCTGGCGAAGTACGGGCTGGACTACGCGGCCCTGGGGGCGCTCAACGAGCGGCTGGTGCATGTCAGCTGCACCGGCTTTGGCGAGACCGGCCCCTATCGCCAGCGCAAGGGCTATGACACCGTCTTCCAGGCGATGGCCGGCATCATGAGCCTGACCGGCGAGCGCGGCGGCGGGCCGGTCAAGCCCGGCCTGCCGGTGGCCGACCTGACTTCGGGGCTGTGGGTCGCGATCGCCATCCTGTCGGCCCTGGCCGGCCGCGAGAAGACCGGCAAGGGCAGCCATGTCGATTTCTCAATGTTCGACGGCCAGGTCGGCCTGCTGTCGCTGGCCGCCGCGCGCTGGTTTGCCCTGGGTGAAGTGCCCGCGCGCCTGGGCACAGAGCATCCCGGACGCATCCCGTCGGCGGCCTTTGTCTGTGCCGACGGCAAGTGGGTGCAGATCACCGGCAGCGACCAGCATTGGGCGCCGCTTTGCAATCTGCTCGGGCTGGAGGCTTGGGCGCAGGATGCGGCGCTGGCGCGCAATGCCGGGCGCCTGGCCCGCCGCGAGGAAGTGATGGCCGGCCTGC
The DNA here is from genome assembly GCF_902706035.1 of Pantoea sp. 18069. Lineage (GTDB taxonomy): Bacteria > Pseudomonadota > Gammaproteobacteria > Burkholderiales > Burkholderiaceae_C > Comamonas. Next base: position 127,448 of record NZ_CACSJA010000012.1, read on the forward strand.
AGTCCGCCATCGGCCAGCTGGACCGCGACGAACTTTGCCGCCGCTGCGACGCGGTGGGCGTGCCGGCGGGGCCCATCCTGCAGGTGGACGAGGTGCTGGCCAATGCGCATGTCGCCGCGCGCGGCATGGTGGTCGAGTTCCCGCACCCGCAGATCGGCAGCTTCCGCGGCATGCGGGTGCCGCTGCGCTTCCAGGGCCTGGACGACCCCGAAGTGGGCCGCCCGCCGCTGCTGGGCGAACACACCGGCGAGGTGCTGCGCGAGAAGCTCGGCATCGGCGAGAGCGAGCTGGCCGTCCTGCGCGAGGCCGGCGCGATCTGAGGTGGCCGGCATTTCGAGAATTTGGCGTATCGACACAACAGGAGACAAAGACATGAAGATCATCTGCCCAACCGTTCTTGGCGCTGCCGCGCTCGCCTGCCTGGGCTGGCTCGCGCCCGCCGCCATGGCGCAGGACAACTACCCCTCGCGCCCCATCACCCTGGTCAATCCCTACGCCGTGGGGGGGCCGGCCGACCTGCTGGCGCGTGCCCTGGCCAAGAATCTGGGGGATGCGCTAGGCCAGGCCGTCATCGTCGAGAACAAGGCCGGTGGCGGCGCCTCGATAGGCGCAGCCCAGGTCGCGAAGGCGGCTGCGGACGGCTATACGCTGTTGATCGGCACGGCCGCGGCCCATACCGTGACGCCGGCCGCGACCAAGGTGCCCTACGACGGCATCGCGGGCTTCGAGTTCGTCGGCATGGTGGCCAACGTGCCCAATGTGCTGACGGTGCACCCGTCGCTGCCGGAGCACAACCTCAAGGATTTCATCGCGCTGGCGAAGTCGCAGCCCGGCAAGCTGAGTTACGCCTCGGCCGGCCTTGGCAGCTCGCCGCACATCGGCGGGGAAATGTTCAAGCATGTGGCCCAGGTGGACATCGTGCACGTTCCCTACAAGGGCGCGGCCCCCGCCCTCAACGACATGGTGGCCGGCGTGGTGCCGGTAGGCCTGCTGAACATCTCGGGGGCCTTGCCTTTCATCAAATCCAACCGCCTGCGCGCACTCGCCTATGGCGGCAGCACGCGCTCGCCCGATCTGCCCGATGTGCCGACCTTCGCCGAGGCCGGGCTGCCCCATCTGGAGATGGGCAGCTGGTACAGCCTTGCGGTGCCGGCCAGGACGCCGGCGGCCGTGGTCGACAAGCTGGCGAAGGCCTTGCAGACGGTGCAGGCCAAGCCTGAATTCAGGCAATTGCTGACCGCCCAGAACGCCGAGATCATGCCGCAGATGAAGGCGCAGGCCACCGACTACATTCGGGCCGACGGCAAGCGCCTGGCCGAACTGCTGCAGGCCACGGGCATGAAATTACAGGATTGAAAGAGGAAAGCAGACAAATCATGAAGCAATTTCCCGAATTCACCATGCTGCGGCTGGCGCTGCAGGGGCCGGTGGCCACGCTGTGGCTGGCCCGGCCGGACAGCCGCAATGCCTTGAATCTGGCGATGTGCCGCGAGCTGACCGCGGCCTGCGAGGCGCTCGACGCCGACGACACGGTACGGGTGGTCGTGGTGCGTGGCGAGGGCGTGGCCTTTTGCGCCGGCGCCGACCTGAAGGAGCGCCAGGGCATGAGCCCGGCCGAGATGCTCGCACGCCGCGTCGAGGGCTTCACCGCCTACGCCGCCCTGGAGGCGCTGAGCAAGCCCGTCATCGCCGCGGTGCACGGCCCGGCCTATGGCTCGGGCTGCGAGATTGCCGCCTCCTGCGACTTTGTGCTGGCCACCGCGGCCGCGGCGTTCAAGTACCCGGAAGTCGGCTGGGGCACGGTGGGCGCCACGCAGCGCCTGCCGCGCATCGTCGGCAGGCGCATGGCCAAGGAGCTGCTGTTCACCGGCCGCGTGGTCGATGCGCACGAAGCCCTGGCGCTGGGCCTGGTCAACCATGTCTACGCGCCCGAGGAATTCGAAGCCCGCCTCGGCGAGACCGTGGAGCGCATCGCGGCGGCGAACCCGCTGACGGTCAGCCTCACCAAGCGCAGCATCGACGGCGGCCTGGAGACCACGCGCGAAGGCGCGATGGCCGTCGAACTGCTGGCCATCCAGGAGAACCTGCGCCACAGCGATTGGCAAAGCGCCATCGCGGGCTTCGGCAAGAAGGAGGGCAGCGATGCGACTGCTGGATGAGCATTTCCGCCCGGTGCCGGTCACGCTGGCCCAGGTGCTGGCCGCCACGGTCCAGGCGCGCGGCGCCGGCGAGGCCTACATCGGTCCGGGCGAGCGCCACCGCTGGTCGGACATCGCTGGCGAGAGCCGCCGGATCGCCGCAGCCCTGCATGCCGCCGGCATCGGCCGTGGCGACCATGTCGGGCTGATGCTGGGCAATTCGGGCCTGTGGATCGCGGCCTTCTTCGCCTGCGCGTCGCTGGGCGCGGTGAGCGTGCCGGTCAACACCCGCTTCAAGGCCGAGGAACTGCTGTTCTGTCTGAAGCAGGCGGACGTGCGCCTGCTGATCCATGCCGACAGCTTCCTGGGCATCGATTTCACGGCGCTGCTGCGCCAGGTGGAGCCGGCGCTCGACAGCCAGCTGCCCGGCTCCGCCTTGCCGCAGCTGCGCTGCGTGGTCACGGTGGGCGCGCAGCCGGTGCCGGCCGGTGCCGTGGCATTCGAGCGTTTCCTGGCGGGGGGCGCGGAGGTGTCGCACACGGCGCTGGAGGCCCTTGCCGCCCAGGTCCAGCCGCAGGACGTGCTGCTGATCCAGTACACCTCCGGCACCACGTCCTTTCCCAAGGGCGTGATGCTCAGCCACGCCAACATGCTGGGCGACGCCGCCTCGGTGGCGCGCCGCATGGGCGTGACGGCCGACGACCGCTACTTCAGCATCCGGCCTTTCTTCCACGTGGCCGGCAGCACCCTGTCGGTGCTGGTTGCGCTGACTTCGGGCTGCTGCCTGCTGAGCATGGCCAGGTTCGACGTGGCCCAGGCGCTGCGCATGCTCGAAGGCGAGCGCTGCACGCTGACTTCGGGCAACGACACCATTTTCCTGATGCTCATGGGCCATCCGAATTTTGATCCGCAAAGGCTGCACCTGGTCGGTGGCTGGGCCGCCGCCGGTCCCGAAGTGATGCAGAAGATCCGCGACGTGATGCAGGTGCCGTTCGTCTGCAATGCCTATGGCCAGTCCGAGGCGTCGCCCAACGTGCTGCTGAGCGACCGGGATGACGACTTCGAACTGCGCCGCGACGGCTTCATGCTGCCGCACCCGGGCGTGGAGGTGCGCCTGTGCGACGCCGACAGCGGCGCGGTGCTGACGTCCGATGCCGCGCAGGGCGAAATCCAGGTGCGTGGCTGGAACGTCATGCGCGGCTACTACAACATGCCCGAAGCCACGGCCAAGGCCTTCACCGCCGACGGCTGGCTGCGCACCGGGGACATCGGCGAGCAGCGCGCCGACGGCCGCATGCGCATGGTTGGCCGGCTCAAGGACATGTACCGCGTCGGAGGCGAGAACGTTGCGCCGGCCGAAGTCGAGGAGGTGCTGCATGCCCATCCGGCCGTGCAGCAGGCCCAGGTGATAGGCGTGCCCGACGCGCGCCTGGGCGAGGTGACCGGCGCCTTCGTGCTGCTCAAGCCCGGCCATGCGGTCAGCGCCGATGCGCTGGTGGCATGGTGCAAGGCGCGCTGCGCCAATTTCAAGGTGCCGCGCTACATTGACCTGGTGGACTCCTTCGAGCACATCGGCATGACCGGCAGCAGCAAGGTGCAGAAGAACAAGCTGCGCGACCATGCGGTGAAGCTGTGGAACATACGCTCGGACACGGAGGCCCAATGAACGATTTTTCCCTGGAAGACGACGGCCGCGACGTGGTGCTGTGCGAATGTTTCGCGCGCGATGGGCTGCAGCACGAGCCGTCCATGCTGCCGACCGCCGTCAAGGCCGATCTGGTGGGGCGTTTCGCCGACCTGGGTTTTTCCCGCGTCGAAGCGACCTCCTACTCCAACCCCAAGGTGATCCCGCAGTTCGGCGACGCGAGCGCGCTGCTGCGGGTGCTGGCGCGCCGGCCTGGCGTGTTCTACAAGGCCACCTGCGCCAACCTGCGCGCAGTGCAGCGCGCGCTGGCCGATGCCGATGCCGGCTTCGGCGCCAACGAGATCAGCCTGCTGGTCTCGGCCACCGACACCCATTCGCGCAAGAACCTCGCGCGCAGCCGCGAGGACCAGTGGCTGAACATCGGCGAGATGGCGGCCGCCGCCGCCGGGCGCTTTCGGCTGATCGGCACCATCTCCATGGCGTTTGGCTGTCCGTTCGAAGGCTTCGTGGCGCCGGACGAAGTGATTGCCGCCGTTGGGCGTTTTCGCCAGGCGGGTGTGCGCCACGTGACGTTGGGTGACACCACCGGCACGGCCACGCCGCGCAGCACTGCGGCGCTGTTTCGCCGCATGCGCGCGGAGTTTCCCGACGTGGTGCCCATCGCCCATTTCCACGATACGCGCGGCACCGGCCTGGCCAACTACGTGGCGGCGCTGGAGGCCGGCGTGCGCCATTTCGACTGCGCCCTGGGCGGTGTCGGCGGCCACCCGGCCAAGGTGAAATACGGTGGCGGCCACACGGGCAACGTCAGCAGCGAGGATCTGATCGATCTGTTCGAGAACATGGGCCTGAAGACCGGCATCGATATGGACGCCCTGCTGGAAACCGTCGAAGCCTGTGAACAGGTCCTGGGCCGTGAACTGCACGGACGCGTCGCCCGCAGCGGCCTTAACCCGTTGCGCACCGCTCTTTTGAACACCGCAGTCGCATGAATTCCACGCACGATGGCGCGCCTTCCAGGCCGCAAGTCGCCCCCTTCGCCGCCTGGCTCGGTCTGTATAATGAGAGCGCCGCCGCCGGCTGCGCGGTGGTGCATCTCACGCCGCGGCAGGAAATGTGCAATCGCCACGGGGTGGTGCACGGCGGTGTGCTGGCGAGCCTGCTCGACAGTGCCATGGCCCGTGCCAGCCGCACGCTCGAGGGCGTGAAGGAGCTCGGCGGCACCACCGATTTGCATGTGCAGTTCATGCGGCCGGCCGCAGGCCCTTTGCGGGCGCAAGCCTGGATCGATCTTGCGGGTGGTACGCTGGCCTTTTGCCGGGCAGAAGTGCGCAATGCCGCGGCGGAACTGGTGGCGACCGGCAGTGCCTCGATACGCTTGCGTCGCTGAAGTTGTTCGCGAGATTTTTATAGCCTTTATGCCCCGTCTTGTTTCCACTGCCCCCACTGCAAAGCAAGCGCAGCCCGCCGCACCCCATTTCAAGGAACTGGTGTCGTTTCGGCTGAATACGCTGGCCAGCATCTGGAGCCGGCTGGCGGCCGAAGCCAATCAGCGGGATTTCGAACTCGACCCGCGCGAGTGGCGCATTCTCGGCATGCTGGGCGCCTACGCACCGATGTCGCTGCAGCAACTGGCGCGCGAAATCAATGTGGACAAGAGCCAGGCCAGCCGCTCCGTTTCGGCGCTCTTCGAGCGCGGCCTGCTGCAGCGGGGCTCGGATGCCAGCGACGGCCGTGGCGTGCAGTTGAGCCTGACGCGCAAGGGGCTGCAACTGTACCGCAAGGTGTTTCCCAAGGCGCTCAAGCGCAACGAGGAACTGTTGTCGGTGTTGAGCGAGGACGAACGTGCCGTGCTGGACCGTGCGCTCGACCGGCTCACCGAACATGCCCAGTTGACCTTGGCGCAGGCCAGGGTCCAGGACAAACGCAGCACGCCGCGCAAGAAAGCGGCCTGAAGCCGCCTTCGCCGACTTGGGCCGCCCCGGCTGCGATGACCGCGGCCTGGGTCAGTCCAGGGTCACCACCACGGGCGCGTGGTCGCTGGGTTGCTGGTTCTTGCGGGGCGCGCGGTCGATATGGCAGGCGCTGACGCTGGGCTTGAGGGCGTCGCTGACCAGGATATGGTCGATGCGCAGGCCGCGGTTCTTCTGGAAACCCAGCATGCGGTAATCCCACCAGGAAAAGCTTTTCTCGGGCTGCTCGAACAGCCGGAAGGCATCGCTCATGCCCAGCTCCAGCAGGTCGCGGAAATGCTGGCGTTCCTCGCTGGTGTGGTGGATGGTCTCGCGCAGGCCTTCGGGGTCGAACGAATCGCGGTCTTCAGGCGCGACGTTGAAGTCACCGACCAGCACCAGCCGCTCGTTCGCGGCCAGTTCCTTGCGCACCCATTCGCGCAGCGCTTCGAGCCAGCGCATCTTGTAGGCGAACTTTTCGCTGCCCGGCGCCTGGCCGTTGACGAAGTAGCCGTTGATCAGGCGCAGCGGGCCACTCGCGGTATCGAGCGTGGCGGCGATGATGCGCGCCTGCGCATCGTCGTGTTCGGGGATATTGCGCACCACGTCGCGCGCAGGCGTGCGGCTCAGGATCGCCACGCCGTTATAGGTCTTCTGCCCATGGGTCACCGCCTGGTAGCCTGCTTCCTGCAAGGCCAGCAGCGGGAATTTGTCATCGGTCAGCTTGAGTTCCTGCAGGCCCAGCGCATCGACAGGATTGGCTTGCAGCCAGTCGAGTACCTGGGGCAGGCGCACGGTGAGGGAGTTGACGTTCCAGGTGGCAATTTTCATTTGCGAAAAATCCTTAATAAAATCAATTGCTTGCGAATGACATTTTGTATTTCTTGTCTCTGGCTACCAGTCTGGCTACCTGTAAATCGTGGGTCATTCGCAATGCGCTATTCAGCATTTTGGCGCGGCTGGCCCTTGAGGTGGTTTTCGAGGGATTCAGCCGTGATGCCGCTGGCGCGCTCCCCGACTTTGACCCGCACGGGTCTCTTGTCCCGCACAAGGCGGTAAGTGGTGGCGCGAGACACGCCCCATCGAGTCCCTTCACGGCGAATGCCGGAGATCTGGGTTCCGTGCGCATCGACAGGCGCGCGCCACTCATGCGGGGAATATCCGGCGCGCCGCGTAATGCGAGATCCATCCAGCGATAGACCCGATGGCGCTGGCGCCGGCCAGCTGCGCGAGGTGCTCGAGCGAGGGCTCCATGTGCGCTGCAAACCATGCCACCAGGCCGAGGAAGTAGCCCAGCAGGTTGTTGAGCACCGGCAGGCCGCGCAAGCCGACCACGATCAGCGCCACCACGAAGACCACCAGCGGCATCGCCACCAGCAGGCCTAGCGTCGGCGCCAGGGTGCCAATGGCCGTCGCGGCCAGGGCGCCTATGGCCAGGCCGAGCCAGACGCAGCCCAGGCTGTCCAAGGTGGAGCGGGTCGTGAGTCCGCGGGTGAAGAACGCGATCCAGCCGATGAACATGGCCCAGACGGGCAGCCCTGCCAAGATGGCGCTGGCCGACGCCAGGGAGGCTGTCACGGCAGCAACGATGGTGACGGTGACGTAGGCACGAGGCGAGGTAGTGGTGTGGCTCATGGGGGGCTCCGTCGGATCAGGCCACGCCGCCATTGGCGCGAAGCACCTGGCCATTGACCCAGGCGCCATCCTTGCCGGCGAGCATGGCCACGACACCGGCGATATCGTCAGGCTGGCCCAGGCGCTCCAGCGGCGGCATCCTGGCGAAAGTCTGGATCTGCTCCTCGGTCTTGCCGTTGAGGAACAGGTCGGTGGCCACCGGGCCGGGGGCCACGGCGTTCACGGTGATGTGTCGGCCGCGCAGTTCCTTGGCGAAGACGCGGGTAAAGGCCTCGACCGCGGCCTTGGTGCCGTTGTAGATGGCGTAGCCAGGCAGGTTCAGCGCCAGCGTGGTGCTCGACAGGTTGATGATGCGTCCGCCATCGTTCAGGCGCGTGGCGGCCTCGCGCAGGGTGTTGAAGACGCCCTGTGTGTTGATTGCGAAGTTCTGTGCATACAGTTCGTCGCTGGTCTGGGCCAGCGGCATTGTCTTGAGCATGCCGGCGTTGTTGACCAGCACGTCGATCTTGCCGAGTTTGTTTTCGATGGTGGTGAACATGGCCTGCACCTGGTCGGCCCTGGAGACATCGGCCTGGACGGCGATGGCGGATACACCGGCCTGGGTGAGCTCGGCGACCAGGGCATCGGCCTGGTCGGCATTGGATGCGTAGTTGATGGCGACGGCAAAGCCGTCGCGGGCCAGGCGGCGGGCGATGGCGGCACCGATGCCGCGCGAGGCGCCGGTGATCAGGGCAATTTGGGGAGAGGTGCTCATGGTCTGAATCCTTCGGTTGGTTGGTGAGACGGATTCTGGACTGTTCATCGGAAAAGATAATTACCTTGAAATTGCAATAACAATTCCATTTGCTACAACTATTGGGCGATCATCTTCCATGCCCTGCAATCTGCTCACGGCATGGGGCGCTGGCTTTGCGAGGACGAGGTTGGACAGGTCGAAACTGCCGGTTTCGAAGGGGCGGCTGCGGGCGATGCCGTGGTTGTCCAAGGGGCTTGGGGACGATGGGCCGTCTCTCTTGCTTTGGAATGATGTGTTTGATGTTCGAGTACTATTTCGACAAGTTCAACAGTTGCCGCCATGGATCGTTTTCAGGAAATGCAGGTTTTCGTCCGCATCGCGGACCGGCACAGCTTCTCGCTGGCCTCGGACGATCTGCAGATTCCGCGCGCGACGGTGAGCAACCTCATCAAGCGTCTGGAGCAGCGCATCGGCGTCAGGCTGCTGGAGCGCACGACGCGCCAGGTTCGCCTGACGCATGAAGGTGAGGCCTACTATCACCGCTGCGTGCGCCTGCTGGCCGATCTGGAGGAGACGGAAAGCGCATTTCGCGACGCGCCTCCCAAGGGACTGTTGCGGGTGAACCTGCAGGGCACCTTGGCCAAGCACTTCGTCATGCCGGCGCTGGGGGAGTTCCTGGCCTTGTATCCGGGCATCACCCTGCATGTCGGCGAGGATGATCGCCTGATCGATCTCGTGCGAGAAGGGGTCGATTGCGTGCTGCGCGCCGGCGCGCTGCAGGACTCGTCCCTGATCGGTCGGCAGGTCGCGCTGATGGAGCAGGTGACTGCGGGCAGTCCTGCCTATCTGAAGGCGTACGGCGTGCCGAGGACGCTGGATGATCTCCAGCACCATCTGGCCGTGGACTACGTCTCGAGCGCCACGGGGCGTCCAGCCAGCCTCGATTTCCAGGTCGGCAAGGACGTCGTGGCGCGGCGACTGAAGGCGAGAATTTCCGTGAGCGGTGCCGATCTATATACCGGCGCGGCCTTGTCCGGCCTGGGGCTTGTCCAGGTGCCACGCTATCGCATCGAGAACGAACTGGCCGAAGGGGGGTTGCGTGTGGTCCTGCCTGGCAACCCGCCGCCATCGATGCCGGTTTCCGTCCTCTATCCCCAGAACCGCCAACTCTCGGCGCGTGTTCGTGTCTTCGCGCAATGGCTTGCGCAGCGCTTCGAGGCTGCGAGCGCCCGCGGCGCGTGAGATACCTGCCTTGCAAGGCAAGGCTCAATATGGAGACGCTGCCGCGCAACCGTATCAGGCGCGCGAGCGCAGCAGCAGACCCATGGCGTCCGCCAGGGGCACATTGGTCGCCCCCCCGGCGTTGGCTTCTGTCTCGGCTTCAGCCTGGTTGAGCTGATCTTGCCAGCCCTCGACGGTGTTGACGAAGCTTTCCACGGCCGCGACCAAGCTGGTGTCATCCATGGGCATCCAGTGCAGGGGGCGGGCCAGCACCGCATGCGGTGGCTCGTCTGCGGACAGGCTGAGGGTCGCACCCGAAGTGTGCCGCCAGAAGAGGTTGGCCTGCAGCAGTTTTTCGTAGAAGGCCGGGCTGCGCCGGGGTACCGGCCCCAGGTCCGCGTACAGCCAGAGTTCGTTTTCGGTCTCCCGGTATTGCAGGCTGACGACCATGCGCTGGTCCAGCTCCAGCGCGCAGCCTCCGTCTGCGTCCAATGGAAGCTGGCTGAGTCCCATGCGCTGACCCAGTTCGCGCAACAATGCCTGCAGGCGTTCCGGTGTGTTCATGTGTGCTGCTTCTCGTTCAAGGCAGTCAGTTCCGCATCGATGCGGCTGAGCATCTGCGCAGGCGGCTGCCAGGTGATTTCGTCGGTTGCGGCTTCGGGTGGCTGGACCCATGCCCAGCGTGGCTCGGAGAAGCGGGTGAGCACCACCAGCAGCTTTTGCTCTGGCGCCAGGCGGCCTTGTCGCTTCAGTTCTGCCAGCCGCTGCGGCAATGGCCGGGCCCAGGCCAGCACGCGCTCGATCTCGGCGCGGGCGGTGGCCACATCGGTGTAGGCCCCCCCCCAGGGCAACTGGACGAACAGGGCCAGCGGCCCGCTCACCAGATAGTAGTGAAACGCCCAGCTCTGGCTGCCGTGGCCATCGATGGCCAGCACGGCGTAATCGGCAGGGCTCGCGCAGCGCAGCAGCTCACCCACATGCACTTCCAGGGTATAGGGTGAAGCCGCGAGTTCACGGGTGGAATAGATGCCGGGAGCGCGCTCGCGCAACTGCTCGGCCAGCTCGGCAGGCAGTGCGGGCAAGCTCAGGCCTTCGGTGCGCAGGAACGCTTCGGCGTGGTGCAGGTCGGTGTTCATGGCGTATGTCTTGATGGTGGGCCGGGTGTCGCTCAGAAGGGAACGCCGTAGCCTGCGGCCCGCGCAAAGTAGCTGTTTTCCTTCGTTTGCAAGGGGCTTCTTGTCGCTTGGGCATTCCACGCAGCGGGCGTGAGGACCTGGTTTTTCTTTTCCAATTTATCCACGTGCTCGAGCACGGACTGCAGGCGGCTTTGGGCCGCACTGACCTCTTCCGGACTCAGCTTGTCGTTGAGCATGGCAGTCAAGCGCTGCGGCGTGATGCTGCGAATGGCTGCTGCCATGTCGGTATCGATCAGTTCGGGCATTAGCGTGCCACGGAAACCCTCGCGTTGCTTGTCATTTTTGACATAGCGGATGTCATTGCCCTGCGTGGTGTTCTTGCCGAAGCATTGGTCGTTGTCTATGCCCGAAACCTTGGCTTTGGCTTGGCCTCTTTCATCTTTGTACGCATGGATGAAGTAGTTGCCGTCATGCCGGTCTCCTTGTCCGACCAGGTGATCGAGCAACTGCAGCTTCGTGATCTCGCGCCGCACTTCGGGGTTGTCGTAGAGGGCGGTTTCAGTGTTACATGCAGGTTGCCCCGGCGCACGACCCATCACCAGCCCTATCTGCAACTTCTGCCCTCCTGATGGCAAGCGCTGCAGGCAGGAGCCGATCTTGCAGTCCACCACCACATCGAAACCCAGGGCGCGGGCCATGTCCTGGGTGGCCAGATTGCGGTTGGCGATTTGCGGGTGATCCAGGTCGATGCCTATCTTGTCGGCCACCCAGCCCCCTTCGGTGTTGGCCATGGGTTTGAAAATACCTTCGGCGATGCCATCAGGCCCGCTGTATCGCGCCGCATAGACTGTGTTGGACGCGCCGTTACCCAGCTTCGACATATCGTCCAGGCGCTGCTCGTCGGTGTGCTCGGCGACCACGGTCTGGCGGGTGATCGGGATGCCCAGCTCCCGGTATGCATCGCCGCCGTTCCTGCCCAGTCCGCTGAGTTGCAGCAAAAGGATCTCGCCCTCGCTGAATTGGCTTGTAAGAAGGGCTTTTTCCTCGGGAGTACGGCTGTCGAGATCGTCCATCAGGCTGGCGGCACGCTCGCTGTCCAGCAGCACGCGTGCATCCGTTGCCTGGCTGGGCAGCAATCCCTTGTCCATCAGGCGATTCATGTCCTGCAGGGACACGCCCTCGCGGGCGAAGGCCAGTGCATGTGACAGATCTGCCCCTTCAGGCAGTGTGCCGCCGTTGCGCAGCTCATCGAGCAGGCCTTGGAGCACCCGGCGCTCGATGGAAACCTGGTCGTTCAGGTCCTTGAGGGCCTTGGCGCGCGGGTCGGTGTTGTTCCTGAGGTAGCGCTCCGTGGTGGCCTTCAGGTTGTCCAGCAATTTCAGCGCCTGCTCGGCCGCGCCGGTGTCGCCTTGTGCGCTGTGCGCGCCGCAGGCGGCGTGGTACTTTTCCAGGTTTGCGAGAATTTTCCGATAGTCGGCGGGCTGGCCCTCATATGCGGTGGACAGCTTTTCCCCCTGCAATATTTCTCGCGCCTCTTGCGTCTGATCCAGCTCCAGGCCCTTGTCAATCAAACGTGTCATCTCTTTCAGGGACACCTCTTCGCGGATGAAGGCCAGCGCATGCGACAAGGTGGCCCCCTGGGGCAGCACGCCATCTTTCAATTCAGCCACCAGATTCGTCAGCGTGGCGCGTTCGCTGGTGATCTGCCTGCGCAGGTTCTCGATGACTCCTGCGCGATGGTGATTGCCGTCGCCGCCCCGGCTATACCGGTCCATGATCCTGGACAACTCGTCCAGTCGGGCCGTCGCATCCTGGGCTGTTCCAGTCCGGCACGCGTCGTGGTAGGCCTTCAGCCCTGTGAGAATGTCTTTGTAGTCGGTCGATGGCGTGCCGCTACGGAAGAGATTCAGGAACCGTTCAAGCAGGCTGTGGCTTTTAGCGGGGCCGGCGCGGGCGATGAGCTGACCGGTCGAGGGAAGGCCCCTGGGCTGAACGACTTTGTCGGAGCCTCCCGAGGGCAGGAGCAATTGGGTGCTCGACGGGAGGGCGCCGTAGCGCGCCTGGCGCACCAGCGCGGGAGGGGCGCTCGCTGGCCGCGCCTGGCGCTGCTCCAAAGGAGGTGCTTCGACGGGCGTGGACGCCGCTTGTTCCGCAGGGGCTGGGGTGATTGTCTGCGCCTGAGGCCGCACCTGTACGTGGCGCCCCTGAAGCTTTCCCTGCGCAGGCGCAGGCGAGGGGCCTTCTTCGCGTTGAAGTATTCCCTGTAAAAAACTGTCGCTAGTTTGGCCGATTGATACCACGGCGACTCCTTGATCAATGCCTTTCGTACCATTCCTCCGAAGAGTAGTAACGACAGCGCGCCGAACGTTCCACGGCGTCCAGAGATTGGAGTAAAGCAATGGCGCGCGTTGTGCGCCCACCTGCGCGGTCAGCCCGAGCCGGGTGACCGAGGCGACAGCTGCCTTGACGCGCGCCGCGCGCCTGGCATTGCGGGCAGCCAAGCCATTGAAGTCATTGGCTGCAGAAAACCGCCTGGCGGCCCATCCCTGCCCGCGCTGTCACCGTCTCGGAACGTGTTCACGATCTCAGAATCCTCGGCGCATTGCTGCGGCGGCAATCAGCTCTTTCTTTCAAAATATGCAAGCAGCTCGTTGGAACTCCTTGCATCGCGAATGAACGGCGGCACGGACAGCGCAAGCAACAAGGCTGCCAATGGAACGACACAGAAGAAACCGATGTAATTGAAGCCCATTGCACCGGTGATGCCGCCCAGCACGAACATGCCTATCAGTCCTGCTGAAGTGCGCATGCGCGTCCAGTCGTGCAGCACATGGCGGGCCGGTGCCGTGCTGAGCTGGGCGTGGCGTCTCCAGAACAGCACCTTGCCCAGCTCCATGCCAAGGTCTGTGAAGTTGCCGGTCATGTGTGTCGTTCGCGTGCTTCCGCCAGAAGTCTTGGAACCTACCGCGTTCTGCAGCCCCATCATGAAAGAAAGCAGCAGCACCGTGAGCGGTACGGCAAACGGGGTATTCCAGGCCAGCGTAGCGGCCCCCATGATGCCGAAGGGGAAGAGCATCAACGCTTCCAGCATCAAGGGCAGAGCATAAACGCTGTGAAGGCGGCGCTGGCGGCCCCAGTTCACCAGCACCGCGCATACGGCGGCGCCCGTCATGAAGGACAGAATGGCGCCAAGCGCATTCAACAGCAGCTTGCCGTTTTCCAGCACCAGACCGTCAGCCAATTGCGAGGCAAAGCCCGTCATATGCGAGGTGTACATGTTCAGCGCGAGAAAGCCGCCGGCATTGACCGCCCCTGCATTGAAAGCGAGAAGCCATCCCAGTGCCACGTTGGTGGAACGTGCCCGGTGGCGGTTGGTGAGGTGGCGAATTCTGCGCATCAAAGGCTCCACTGACCATATTTACATGGTGTTGATTGTCGGCCAACTCCTGCTGCGTGCTGGTGCATCGAGACAGGGCCAGGAATCGCTTCCTGCGGCGATGGGCAGAACTGGCGTACAAGATGGACTGGAGCGGCGGCCTGCTGCTGGCCGTGCCCGCGCACCACACCAGCCAGACCTGCCGGGGCTGCGGCCACGTTGCGCCGGAAAACCGGCGCACATGGCAGCGATCCCTGTGCATCGCCTGCGGCCACACGGCCCATGCCGATGTGGTGGGCGCGATCAATGTTCTAGAGCGTGGACAACGCTTGTTAGCTTGTGGAGAGGACGGCTCTGGCCGCAGTCGCAAGATTGCGGCGCAACCCGCCTCGGTGAAGCAGGAACCCGCCGAAGCGACTATGCAAGAGACAACTCATGCGCAGCGCAGCAGGAATCCCCCACCTTCCCGCGCAAGCGGTGGCCGTAGGCCAAGGTGGGGGAGGATGTCAACAGAGCCTCCACGAAACCCGGTGTGATTCAGCTATTGCCCGTGCGCGCCGCCTGCCGGGCTATTGGCCTTGCACGAAATGATCGCAGGCCATCAAAATGATAGGCTTTGGAAGAATCCTGATCGGATGGGGTGTGTGACAGGCATGTGCTGCCGATACCATGGAGGTGCCGGTGCATGTCCACCGCCGAACTTTCAAAGGACCTCTTTCCCATGCAATTGACCAGTCAAAGCTTCCAGGACGGCCAGGCGATTCCCGGCGAATTCGCCTTTGCCGTGCCCGATGCCGGCGCCCACGTGGCGCTTTCCTCGAACCGCAATCCGCAGCTCGCCTGGAGCGGTGTGCCCGAAGGCACGCAATCCTTTGTCGTGGTCTGCCATGACCCCGATGTGCCTAGCCGCGGCGACGATGTGAACCAGGAAGGCCGCGAAGTGCCCGCTACGCTGCCACGCGTCGACTTCTTCCATTGGCTGCTGCTCGACATTCCGGCCGGCACCACGCAGATCGCGGCCGGCGCCCAGTCGAATGCGGTGACGCCGCGCGGCAAGCCCGGTCCTGCCGCGCCCGCTGGCTTGCGCCACGGCATCAACGACTACACCGGCTGGTTCGCCGGCGATGAAGCGATGAAGGGCGACTACTATGGCTACGACGGCCCGTGCCCGCCGTGGAACGACACGCTGGTCCACCGCTACATCTTCACGGTCTATGCGCTGGGCACGCCCAGCCTGGCCGTCGAGGGGGCGCTGACGGGGGCCAACGTGCTCAACGCACTTGCATCGGCCCCGGTGCTGGGCAAGGCCAGCCTGACCGGGCTCTACAGCCTCAACCCCGGCGTTGTGGTCGGCTGAGCCGTCTGGCGATGGGCGCGCGGCCGCCGCTTGCCTGGCAGTTGCCGTCGGGCGCACCGGTGCTGCGCACGGGCCTGTGTGGCCTGGCGCAGCCTTGCCTCACGCTGGCGCAGCAAACTCCCCGCTTCCTGTTCCATGACGCGACGCTGTTGTGGATTGCCGCGGGCCGGCTGGACCTTGTCGCGGGCAGCGAACGGATCACGGTGGACTCGCCGCAATCGCTGCTGCTGGTCACGCCGCAGACCTGCGCCGATCTGCGCAAGACGCCTGGTGGCGCCGAGCAGCGTTTCCGCTCGGTGTTCCTGACGTTTCCTGTGTCGTTGCTGGACGCTTTCCACCGTGCCCGTGCGTGCGTGCCGCCGCAGCCTATGCGCCCGGCCGCTTTGCGCACGCTGGCGCTGGACGAGGAGTTGGCGTCCACGCTGCGGCATACCTGCGAGAGCGTCGCGCTGCGGCGCGTGAGCGATGAGCGGCTCGCTTACCGCTTGATGGACCTGCTCGCGGCGCTCGCGGAAAGAGGCCATGCCTTCCCGCGCAGCGTCACTGCGCCGGGCGCGGCCGAACGCCTTCGCACCCTGATCGGCGAGGCGCCCGACCAGCACTGGACCGCGCCCGAGGCCGGCCGCGCACTGGCCATGAGCGAAGCGACGCTGCGCCGGCGCCTGAAAGAGGAGGGTGCGGGCTTCGAGGCCTTGCTGATCGACGTGCGCATGCACCACGCGATGATGCTGGTGCAGACCACGTCCTGGAGCATCGCCCGCATTGCATTGGCTTGCGGGTACAAGTCACAGGCCCGTTTTGCGCAGCGCTTTCGCAGCCGCTTCGGTTATCCGCCTTCGGCGGTTCGCTGAGACTTCGAGGCCCCACGCGCTGCTGCCTCATCTGTGCTGCGGGAAATCAGTAAGGAGAACATGGGTATTGAATGATATTCATTCTCAACTGAGTTATGATTCAGGCATTGGAGAGCGCAGCACACGCCGCACTCTCCACCCGTTTCATCGTGGGGCGACCCGAGACTTCACCGTCTCCAAGGTCGTTTTTGCTAGCCATCGGTTCGCCGGCCAGCCATGCTTTTTTTCCCTGCGATGCGATGTCATTTCCCTGTCCAGTGCGCAGGCGACATAACGGTCCATTCCCTCGGAGATCGCCAGGCGTGCATGGCGCGACGTTCCGGAGGTGAACATGGACAACCGCTCAACGATTCCCGCAACACCCGCCCAGCCCGGCGCCGCAGGTTCTTACGCGCCGCTGTCGGCCGTGCCGTCTACCTTGCGCATTCCGCTGGCGGCGCGCGCCTTTGGCGACGCAATGTTTCCCGCGCTGGCGCTGGGCGATGCCCATGCGGGCCGCATTCTCACGGCCCTCGGCGACGACGGCCTGGCGTGGCTGCGCGACCGGCACAGCATATATGGCGTGCTGGCGCGCACACGGCGTTTTCGCGAACTTGCGGCACAGTTTCTGGCCGCGCATCCTGCCGGTCATCTCGTGAACCTGGGCTGCGGCCTGTCGCATTACTTCCAGTGGCTGGACAACGGCCAGGCGCGCATGACCGATGCCGATCTGCCCGAAGTGCTCGCCATCCGGCGCACGCTGCTGCCCGTGGCGGGCGAGCGCCACGAAGTGCTGCCGCTGGACCTCACGGTGCCCGACTGGTGGGATCGCCTGGGCCTGCCGGCCACGCGCGACGGCGCACCGGTCTTTCTGCTCTGCGAAGGCGTGCTGATGTACCTGCAGCCCGCGCAAGTGCAGGCCATCCTGCGCACGTTCGGCGAGCGCGCGCCCGCGGGCTCGTCGTTCGCGTTCGATGCGATGTGCTGGCTTGCCATCGGGCGCGCGAAGCAGCACCCTTCGGTCAAGCACACCGCGGCCGAGTTCCATTGGGGGCCACGGCGTCTGCCCGAGCTGACGCAGGCGCATGCACGGCTGCGGCTGGCCGGGACTTTCCATCTCATGGAAGGCTATGGCCTGCCCTACAGCCTGATCGGCCCGACGTTCCGGATGCTGTTCGGCGTGCCGTTCTATGCGCTCTACGCGTTGCAGACCCAGGATATCGACACGGCCTGAACGCTCAAGGGGCTGCGGCTGGCGGTGGTGCGAAGAAATCGGCCTTGGGCGGCACGAGGTCCAGTTCACGCAGGACTTTCATGACCATGGCCATGCCGGTATTGCCGGCCGGCACGCCCGCATAGACGGCGGTCTGCAGCAGCACTTCCTGGATGGTGGCCAGGTCCAGCGCCGCGGCCTCGGGGTCGGCGGGATCGGCGAGCAGGCCCGTGCGGATATGCAACTCGAACTCCTCCCAGCGCCCCATGGCTGCAGTGATGGCCAGCACCATGATGCGGCGCGTGCGGCGCTCCAGACCTGGCCGGCTCCAGATGCCATCCCAGGCATAGCTGGTGATCATGCGCTGGAACTCGACGTTCAAGGTGTTGGCGTTTTCTACCGACTGCGCGACCCAGGCTTCGCCCAGCACCCGGCGGCGGTTGTGCAGGCCTTGTCGCAGGCTGTCTTCATGGATGGAGGGCATGGGCGTGCTCCTTGTGGCTGGGTGTTGTTGTCGGGGCAGCAGGGGGCGGTGACGACATCCGGGCGAGCAGGTCGCGGCAGCCTTGTGCCGAGGACTGCACGGCCTGCGTGGGATCGGCGGCTTGGGCCAGCGCGTGCGCGAGTTGCGGGTCGACCGTGCCTTGCTGCTGCAGCCAGCGGACCAGCAGCAGGTGCAGCGGCTCGGCCTGGGACAAGGCCTGGGCCGCGCATTCGGCGACGGCCGCCTGCGCGCCAGGCTTGCCCAGCACCGGCACCAGCACCTGGGCCAGCGCTTCGGAATACACCACGCCCTGCAGGCCGTCGATGTGCTGCTGCATGCGCGCGGTCTCCACCTGCATGCCTTCGGCCGCGCTGCGCAAGGCGGCCGCGGCCGCGTGCACGTGGTGCCACAGGCTGGCCGCATGCGCGACTTCGGCCTGCCATTCGCCCAGGCCGCGTTCATGGGCCTGGGCCATGCAGGCGAGCAGCGTGGCCGCGAGCTGGGGCACGGGCTGGGTCTGCGCGACAGCCTGCATGCAATGCACGGGATTGCGCTTGTGCGGCATGGCGCTCGACGTGCTGCCGCGCGGCGCTTCATGCAGCTCGCCGACTTCGTACTGCGACATCAGCGACCAGTCCTTGGCGAGCTTGGCCAGGCTGCCGCCGCAGACCGCGACTTCCATCGCCAGGCGCAGCCAGGCATCGCGCTGCGTGTGCCAGCTGTAGCCGCAGGCCTGCAGGCCCAGCCGGCGCGCGAGCGACTGTTCCACTGCCGTTGCGGATGCACCGAGCGTCGCGCGGTTGCCCACGGCGCCGCCAAGCTGAACGCACAGGGCCTGAGCGCCCAGCGCCTGCAACTGCTGGCGGGAGCGCTGCAATGCCGCGGCCGACTGCGCGCACTTGAAGCCGAAGCTCGTGACCTGGGCGGGCTGCATCAGGCTGCGCGCGAGCATGGGCGTGGCGGCGTGGCGCTGCGCCAGGCCCACGAGGCAGTCCTGCAGCGCCTGCAGTTCGGCGAGCAGACATTGCAGGGCCTCGCGCGTGAGCAGCGCATGGGCGGTGTCGACCACATCCTGGGTGGTCGAGCCCCAGTGCAGCCAGTCCAGCCCTTCGGGCCGGTGGCTGCGCAGCCATTGTTGCACGGGCTGCAATATCGCCATGCCCATGGCCCCGCTGCAGTGGGCGCGCGCGGCCAGCGCCTGCGCGTCGACCTGCACGGCCGCGCAGGCCTCGGCGATGGCCTGGGCGGCGGGGTGTGGAATGACACCGCATTCGGCCTGGGCCTGCGCGAGCTCGGACTCGAAGCGCAGCATGGCCGCGATCCACCGGGCATCGGTAAACAGCGGGTCTGCATCCAGCGGACGCAGGTAGGCGTGCATCAAGGACATCATGGAATTTATACCGAGGCGCCCGAGGCCTTGATCACCGCCGCCCACTTGGCGCTTTCCTGCTGGATTTTCCGGGCGTAGGCCTTGGCATCGCCGAGCAGCGGCACTGCGCCTTCGACGCCGAGCTTGGACTGGAACGCGGGCAGGGCGGCGACCTGCAGCACTTCGTCGGCGAGCTTTTTCACCTGCGCGGCCGGCGTGCCCTTGGGGGCGAGCACGCCATAGGTCAGCGAGCTTTCAAACTGGGCAAGTTCGGGCACGCCGGACTCGGCCACCGTCGGCACGTCGGGCAACTGGGCATGGCGCTGCGCGCCGCTCACGGCGAGCGCGCGCAGCTTGCCGGCCTTGACCAGCGCCTGGGCCGCGGGAATCACGCTGAAGCTGAAATCGACCAGGCCGCCGGCGACATCGGTCAGTGAAGGGGCTGTGCCTTTGTAGGGCACGTGCGTGGCCTTGACGCCCAGCATGTGGGTGAGCATCTCGCCGGTCAGATGGCCGCCGGTGCCCGCGCCGCTGGACGCATAGTTCATCTGCGCGCCGCGCGTGCGCAGGGCCTGCACGAGCTGGGCCACCGAACGGATGGGCGAGCTTTCGGGCACGACCAGCAGCAGCGCCGAGGAGGCGAACATCGCGACCGGCTGCAGGTCGGTGGCGGCGTTGAACTTGAGGCCCTTGTAGAGCTCGGGATTGATCGACACCGTGCCGGTATGGCCCAGCAGATAGGTCTCGCTCTGGGGCGAGGCGCGCACCACCATTTCCGTGCCCAGATTGCCGCCCGCGCCGGCCTTGTTCTCGACGATCATGTTGTAGCCGAACATCTCCTGCAGGCCATGCGTCATCTGGCGCGCGAACACATCGTTGCCGCCGCCGGGCGCAAACGGCACGACCAGGCGGCCACCCCCCTTGCCCCGGCTCTGGGCCCAGGCCGGCAGCGGGGCCGCCGCAGCGGCGGCCGCCACCACGGCGGCTGCGGCCGACTGCAGCCAGGCGCGCCGCGACAGGTTGGGGAAAGCGTTGACATGGGTGGATCGCATAGAAGTCTCCTGGTTTTATGGGGTGGTCCGGCCAAGCCGTGGGCCTGATGCCAGTGTCGGCGAGCGCGAGGCCGCATCCAAGCCATTGCCGCTTTCATCTATTGAAAGAAAATGTGCGATATGGACACCAAATACATTCAGAATTTCTTGAAGGTCATCCAGAGCGGCTCGATGTCCGAAGCCGCGCGCCAGCTCGACATCAGCCCCGCGGCCGTGGCCCAGCAGATGCGCGTGCTCGAGCAGACGCTGGGCGTGGTGCTGCTGGTGCGCCATGGCCGCAGCGTGCGCCCCACGGCCGCCGGCGAGCGGCTGTTCGAGCGTGGGCAGCAGTTGGTGCAGGACTGCGACCAGCTGCGCGAATGGGTGGCGAGCGACACCGACCATGGAGAGCTGCGGCTGGGCACCGTCAACACCGCCTTGCATGGCTTCTTGCCCGATGTGATGCGCGCCTTCGTCGCGCGCCACGAGAGCGTGCGCGTGACGGTGCGCGTGGGCCTGACGCCGGACCTGTACACCGCGCTGTTGCAGTCGACGCTCGATGCGGCGCTGTGCCTCAAGCCTTCGTTCGATCTGCCCAAGACCGTGAGCTGGGCCGCGCTGCGCCAGGAGCCGCTGGTCCTGCTCGTGCCCGGCGCCGATGCCGCGCAGGACCCGCTGCACCTGCTGCGCACGCGGCCGCTGGTGCGCTATGACCGCGAACTCGCGGGCGGCAAGCTCGCCGACCGCTATCTCAAGGCGCTGGGCATCGCGCCCAGGGAGCGGCTGGAACTCAACTCGGTGCTTGCGGTGGCGATGATGGTCGAGCAGGGCCTGGGCGTGGGACTGGTGCCCGACATCGGCCAGGCGCTGACGCGCCAGCGCCCGGTCTGCGCGCTGGCCTTGCCGCCGCTGCCCCACGGCCACGGCCTGGCTTCGAGCCCGAGCCGCGAGCTGGGGCTGCTGTGGCTCAACACCTCGGCGCGCATCCGCTGGGTGCGCAGCCTGCTCGAATGCGCGCGCCTGTGCCAGACCGATGACAGCGCCGGGTTTGCAACAGCCGGCGTCTGATCGCGCCTGCGCACCGCGTATGTTGCATATGCCGATGGAGGGACAGAAAATTGGTGGGTAGTTGCTCCGCAGTTTTCTACCGCGCTTTCGCCATCACCCGTTGCTGGTTCTCTAAAGCAAGGAAGTGGAGTTCCTCAGCTGCACCCAGTGTATAGAGAGTCCTGAGATGAAGAGAAGATATAAATATCTGGTCGTTGCCATGATTTTTCTGTTGTCCCTGGTGTTTTTTGGGGTTGAGTGGCGGGGTGGTGGAAGTCAGGAAAAGGTGGCGCCAAGCATAAATTTCGGGGAATACTCTGCGCTTTCATCGGTTGGTCTCGCAGATAAAGCGAATGATCCAGCTTTGTTGTCACTGACTAAAGCAGCCGATGCTTCTATGGCGGAAGAGATGATGCGGGAATCTCGTGACTATCGTGTTGTCTACGAGGCGTTGGTGCGATCCGGGTCGCCTAAGAACGTGTTCAAAGTCTTTTGAGCAAGAGCGCCAGGAATGCCAGATGCAGGAACTGCAAGCTGGTGTTGATCCAGCGCTCGCAGTTCTTCCACAACCGCCGATTCTTTTCCAGCCATGCAAAGCTG
>NZ_CACSJA010000013.1 GCF_902706035.1 Pantoea sp. 18069
CTGGTCTTCTTTCGCGCGCTTTCCAGCAGCGGCTTGATGATCTCGAATTGTTCGCGACTGATGTCACTTGGATAGCTTTTTCTCACCCCCTGAGCTTCTCATACCTCAGAGACTTTGAACACGTTCTCAGGCCTTGCCCGTAGAGCCGTAGCCGCCTTCGCCGCGCTCCGAGACGGCCTCGAATTCGTCGACCAGGCGGAAGCTGGGCTGCACCACGGGAACGATCACCAGTTGGGCCAGGCGGTCCATGGGCTGGAGGGTGAACGCCGTGGGCGAGCGGTTCCAGGCGCTGACCATCAGCTGGCCCTGGTAGTCGCTGTCGATCAGGCCGACCAGATTGCCGAGCACGATGCCGTGCTTGTGGCCCAGGCCCGAGCGCGGCAGGATCATGGCCGCGTAGCCCGGGTCCTTGAGGTAGATCGCCATGCCCGTGGGCACGAGCTGCCATTCACCGGGGGCGAGCGTCAGCGGCGCGTCGAGGCAGGCGCGCAGGTCCAGGCCGGCGCTGCCGGGCGTGGCGTAGGCGGGCAGGTTGTCGCGCAGGCGCGCGTCGAGAATCTTGAGGTCAACGTTCATGGGAGGTTGCCCACGACCCAGGCGCGCATGGGCGCGCGCGCCGGGCCGGTCAGGGCCTGTGTCAAAAAAGAAAATACCTGGGCGCCGCAAGCGGCACCCAGCGGGTGCTGGCCGCCATCATCGCCGAAATTGCGGGCAGCGCGCGGGCCCGGCGTCAGCGTTTCTTGCCGACCAGCCCCTTGCGCACGGCGTTGAACACCACGCCGCCGACCACCAGCAGGCCGACAAGCCAGATCGCCGCACCTTGCCAGAAGAACATGGCCGTGACCACGAGCAGCCACAGCACGAACGGCACCAGCTTGAACCCGGCCTTGAGCACGGGCTTGCTGACCGCCTCTTGCGCCTGGGCGCGCGTGCGCTCCCGGCTTTCGGCGGGCTGGCGGGATGCGGCGCGTGCGTCGTGCGCCGCAGCGGGTGCGCGCGCCTGCGCGCGGCGCTGGTCGTCGGCGTTCGACAGCAGCTGGTCGACATAGCGCACGAAGTCGCCATCGGCCGGGCCGCTGTAGTCGGAGCTCGCCAGATTCACCGTGGCGCCCCGCCCCAGCGGCGTGCTCTTGCGGCCCTTGAACGGCGGCAGATTGTTGGTCCATGGGTTCATGTGAGCACCTGTTGCGCGCCGGGGCGCAGCGTGGCCGGCGCGCCGGCCAGGCGCTGCGCGATCTCGGCAACGAGTTGCTGGGCCAGCACGCGCTTGGACGCATGCGGGAGTTCGCGGTGACCGTCGGCGTCGATCAGCAGCAGCGCATTGTCGTCCTGCCCAAAGGTCGCGGGGCCGATATTGCCGACCAGCAGCGGCACCTGCTTGCGCAGCCGCTTGGCCGTGGCATGGGCCAGCAGGTCATGGCTTTCGGCGGCGAAGCCGACGCAGTACAGCTGGCCGGCGCGCGCGCGCGGCGACTGGGCAACGCGCGCCAGGATGTCGGGGTTCTCGACGAAGGCCAGCGCCGGCACTTCGCCCGAGCCGTCCTTCTTGATCTTCTGCTGCGAAGCCAGCGCCGGGCGCCAGTCGGCCACGGCTGCGGTGGCGATGAACACCGTGGCGGCAGCTACCGCCTGATCCACCGCCATGCCCATCTGCTCGGCCGACTCCACATTGATGCGCCGCACGCCGCGCGGCGTGGGCAGGTGCACGGGCCCGGCCACCAGCGTGACTTCGGCGCCGGCCTCGCGCGCCGCACGCGCAATCGCAAAACCCATCTTGCCGCTGGAGCGGTTGGTGATGCCGCGCACCGGATCGATGGCTTCGAAAGTGGGGCCGGCCGTAACCAGCAGGTGCTGGCCCATGAGTTTCTGCGGCGTGAAGAAGGCGCTGAGCTCTTGCATCAGTTCGGCGGGCTCGAGCATGCGGCCGTCGCCGGTCTCGCCGCAGGCCTGCTCGCCCGTGCCCACGCCCAGCACCGTGGCGCCATCGCGCGCGACCTGGGCGAAATTGCGCTGGGTCGCGGGGTGGACCCACATTTCGCGGTTCATCGCGGGCGCGAGCAGCAGCGGCACGCGCTCGGCAGGCCGCGCCAGGCACAGCAGGCTCAGCAGCTCGTCGGACCGGCCCTGGGCCAGGCGCGCGGCGAAATCGGCGCTGCACGGCGCGATCAGCACGGCATCGGCTTCGCGGCTCAGGTTGATGTGCGGCATGCGATTGGGCTCGCGTGCGTCCCACTGCGAGCCATAGACCGTGCGGCCAGAGAGCGCCTGCATGGTCACGGGCGTGATGAACTGCTCGGCCGCCTCGGTCATGACGACCTGCACGGTCGCCCCGGCCTTGATCAGCAGCCGGCACAGCTCCGCCGACTTGTAACAAGCAACGCCTCCACTGAGGCCCAGAACCAGATGTTTACCAGCGAACTCTTTCATGTGTCGAATTTAGCAGACAAGGCAAGTCGATGGACGCCTGTTTGACAGGGTATATCGCTGCCCACTCGGACGCGTGAAATGGGCACGCATCTATAATCCTTCTTTACCAACACCTATAAAGACATGACCAAATTTGTCTTCGTCACCGGCGGTGTGGTGTCTTCCCTGGGCAAGGGAATCGCCTCCGCCTCCCTTGCTGCGATCCTCGAATCGCGCGGCCTCAAAGTCACTCTGATCAAGCTCGATCCCTACATCAACGTGGATCCGGGCACCATGTCGCCGTTCCAGCATGGTGAAGTGTTCGTGACGGACGACGGCGCCGAAACCGATCTGGACCTGGGTCATTACGAGCGTTTCATCGAAACGCGCATGAAGCAGTCCAACAACTTCACCACCGGCCGCATCTACCAGAGCGTGCTCGAGAAGGAACGCCGCGGCGACTACCTCGGCAAGACCGTGCAGGTCATCCCGCACGTGACCAACGAAATCCAGGACTACATCAAGCGCGGCGCCGGCATAGGCACGAGCGACGCTGTCGATGTGGCGATCTGCGAAATCGGCGGCACCGTGGGCGACATCGAGTCCCTGCCCTTCCTCGAAGCCGTGCGCCAGCTGAGCCTCAAGCTGGGCCCGAACAATTCGGCCTTCGTACATCTGACCTACCTGCCCTGGATCGCCACGGCCGGCGAGCTCAAGACCAAGCCCACCCAGCACACGGTGCAAAAGCTGCGCGAGATCGGCATCCAGCCCGACGCGCTGCTGTGCCGCGCGCTGCATCCCGTGCCCGCCGAAGAGCGCGAAAAGATTTCGCTGTTCACCAACGTGCCCGAATGGGGCGTGATCTCGATGTGGGACGTGGACACCATCTACAAGGTGCCGCGCATGCTGCACGAGCAGGGCCTCGACGGCCTGGTCTGCGACAAGCTGCGCCTGAACACCCCGCCCACCAGCCTCAAGCGCTGGGACGAACTGGTGCACGAGACCGAGCATCCCCAGGGCGAAGTCCGTATCGCCATGGTCGGCAAGTATGTCGACCTGTCGGACAGCTACAAATCGGTCAACGAAGCCCTGCGCCACGCCGGCATGCGCAACCATGTGCGCGTGAAGATCGACCACCTCGACTCCGAGACCATAGAAGCCGCGCATGCGCCCGAGAAGCTCGCGCAGTACGACGCCATCCTGGTGCCCGGCGGCTTCGGCTCGCGCGGCGTCGAAGGCAAGATCTGCACCGCCCGCTTCGCGCGCGAGAACAAGGTGCCTTACCTGGGCATCTGCCTGGGCATGCAGGTGGCGACCATCGAGTACGCGCGCCATGTCGCCGGCCTCGACAAGGCCAACTCGACCGAGTTCGATCCCACGACCCCCCACCCCGTGATCGCGCTGATCAACGAGTGGAAGGACGAGGACGGCACGATCAAGAAGCGCGACGAGAATTCGGACCTCGGCGGCACCATGCGCCTGGGCGCGCAAAGCTCCGACGTGCAGCCCGATACGCTGGCCCACAGCATCTACGGCCCGGTCGTGACCGAGCGCCATCGCCACCGCTACGAAGCCAACGTGAACTACCTGGACAAGCTGCGCGACGCCGGCCTGGTGATCTCGGCGCTGACCCAGCGCGAGAACCTGACCGAGATCGTCGAGCTGCCCAGCGACGTCCACCCCTGGTACATCGGCGTGCAGTTCCACCCCGAGTTCAAGTCGACGCCCTGGAATGGCCACCCGCTGTTCAACGCCTTCATCAAGGCCGCACTCGCGCACCAGAAGCAGCGCAGCGCCGCCAAGGCCTGATAGCCCATCAAAAGGAAACCCCCATGAAACTCTGCGGCTTTGACATCGGTCTGGACCAGCGCTTTTTCCTCATTGCCGGCCCTTGCGTGGTCGAGTCCGAGCAGCTGCAGATGGACGTGGCCGGCCAGCTCAAGGAAATCACGGCGAGCCTGGGCATCAACTTCATCTTCAAGAGCAGCTTCGACAAGGCCAACCGTTCCTCGGGCGCGAGCTTTCGCGGCCCGGGCATGGAAAAAGGCCTGGAGATCCTGGCCAAGGTCAGGAAGGAACTCAACGTTCCCATCCTGACCGATGTGCACACCGTCGAAGAAGTGCCCTATGTGGCGAGCATCGTCGACATGCTGCAGACGCCGGCCTTCCTGTGCCGCCAGACGGATTTCATCCGCGCTGTCGCCCAGTCGGGCAAGCCGGCGAACATCAAGAAGGGCCAGTTCCTGGCCCCGCATGACATGAAGCATGTCATCGCCAAGGCGCGTGCCGCGGCCCTGGAAGCGGGCCTGCCCGAAGACTCGTTCACCGCCTGCGAGCGCGGCGCGAGCTTCGGCTACAACAACCTGGTCAGCGACATGCGTTCGCTGGCCATCATGCGCGAGACCAACGCCCCCGTGGTGTTCGACGCGACGCACAGCGTGCAGCTGCCCGGCGGCAATGGCGAGACCAGCGGCGGCATGCGCGAGATGGTGCCCGTGCTGTCGCGCGCGGCCGTGGCCGTGGGCATTTCCGGCCTGTTCATGGAAACCCACCCCGATCCCTGCAACGCGCTGTCCGACGGCCCGAACGCCGTGCCGCTCAAGCACATGCGCGCGCTGCTCGAAACGCTGGTCGCGCTCGACGACGTGACCAAGCGCAACGGCTTTCTCGAAAACCAGTTTGGCGCCTGAAGCACCGGCTTTGTGCCCTGCAACTCCAGCACCCGCCGGCCAACGCCGGCAGGTGCGATGGCCGAAGCGCCGGGCCCTGCCCCGCTTCCCGGCTGGATGATCTGATTCAAAAACCTTCAAAGGAAAATCATGAGTGCGATTGTTGATATCGTTGGCCGCGAAGTGCTGGACAGCCGCGGCAACCCCACCGTCGAATGCGACGTGCTGCTGGAATCGGGCGTCATGGGCCGTGCGGCCGTGCCGTCGGGCGCATCCACCGGTTCGCGCGAAGCCATCGAGCTGCGCGACGGCGACAAGAGCCGCTACCTGGGCAAGGGCGTGCTCAAGGCCGTGGAACACATCAACACCGAAATCTCGGAAGCCGTGCTGGGCCTCGACGCTTCGGAACAGGCCTTCCTCGACAAGACCTTGATCGACCTCGACGGCACCGACAACAAGGGCCGCCTGGGCGCCAACGCCATGCTCGCCGTGTCGATGGCCGTGGCCCGTGCCGCGGCCGAAGAAGCCGGCCTGCCGCTGTACCGCTACCTCGGCGGCATGGGCGGCATGCAGCTGCCCGTGCCGATGATGAACGTCATCAACGGTGGCGCGCACGCCAACAATTCGCTCGACCTGCAAGAGCTGATGATCATTCCCGTGGGCGCGCCGACCTTCCGCGAAGCCGTGCGCTGGGGCGCCGAAGTGTTCCACGCCCTCAAGAAGATCATCCACGACAAGGGCATGAGCACGGCCGTGGGCGACGAAGGCGGTTTCGCGCCTTCCGTGGAAAACCACGAAGCCGCGATCCAGCTGATCCTCGACGCGATCGAAGCCGCGGGCTACAAGGCCGGCGAACAGATCGCCCTGGGCCTGGACTGCGCCGCCAGCGAGTTCTACAAGGACGGCATGTACGTGCTGGCCGGTGAAGGCAACATGACGCTCACGGCCACGCAGTGGACCGACATGCTGGCCGGCTGGTGCGACAAGTACCCCATCATCTCCATCGAAGACGGCATGGCCGAAGGCGACTGGGATGGCTGGAAGATCCTGACCGACCGCCTGGCCGCCAAGGTCCAGCTGGTGGGCGACGACCTGTTCGTCACCAACACCAAGATCCTCAAGGAAGGCATTGACAAGAAGATTGCCAATTCCATCCTGATCAAGATCAACCAGATCGGCACGCTGACCGAAACCTTCGCCGCCATCGAAATGGCCAAGCGCGCCGGCTACACGGCCGTGATCTCGCACCGTTCGGGCGAGACCGAGGACTCGACCATCGCCGACATCGCCGTGGGCACCAACGCCGGCCAGATCAAGACCGGCTCGCTGTCGCGCTCGGACCGCATGGCCAAGTACAACCAGCTGCTGCGCATCGAAGAAGACCTGGGCGAAATCGCCGTCTACCCGGGCCGCGCTGCGTTCTACAACCTGCGCTGAGACAAGCAGGCTGCGCCGGCGCGCAGCCCGCGGTGAAGAGGCCCGCCTCTTCACCGACCTGCTTTGCCTCGCCACGCCATCGACAATACCCCCATGGTCCATCGCATCGTCCCGCTGATTTTGCTGGTGCTTCTTGCCGCCGTGCATGCGCAGCTGTGGCTGGGCCAGGGCAGCGTGGCCTATGTGCAGGAGCTGCACCAGCAGATTGCCGACCAGAATGCCGCCAATGCATTGGTGCGCAATGAAAACGAGCGGCTGTCGGTCGAAGTCAGCGACCTCAAGAACGGTCTTGAAATGGTCGAAGCCAAGGCCCGCAGCGAACTGGGCATGCTCAAGCCCAACGAAATCTTCGTGCAGGTCACGCACCGCTGACCTGTGTCCGAGTTGATTGCCGCCGCGCCTGCCGGCTGTCTGGTGCAGGTGCTAGGAGCCTGCCATAGCGGCGCCGACGCGCTGTGCGCCGACCTGGCCCAGGCCTTGCCGCACTGCACTGTGCTCAACGCCAGCCCTGCCTGGCTGGGCGAACACGCTCCCGACCTTCCCTTGCAGCCACTGCAATGCTGGCTGCTGTGCGGGCTTGATCTCGACTGCCCGCCCCTTGAGCAGGCGCGCCAGCAGCGCGAAGACGCGGCGCTGCGCGCGCAGCTCGCGCGCGCCGGCCTGGTGTTCCGCGTAGTCTATGGCACGACGCCCCAGCAGCGTCTGTCGCAGGCCCTGCAGGCCCTGGACGCTGTCGCCCCCTGCGAGGCCACGGCGCGCCACCGGCCCGGCGAGGCCAGCCAGCGCTTGCGGCCCATGTGCGAGCAATGCAGCGATCCGGAGTGTGAACGGCGCTTGTTCAGCGCGTTGAACCGCTGACAGCCGGGCGCGCCCACCGCGTTCACCCTGAGCCTGCCGAACGACAAACCCGGGCCGCGCTATTTGAAGCGGCTTACTGCACCGCTTCCGAACTCGGCGGCTGCTTTTCGGGGCCGGTGAACAGGGTCGCGGCGTCTATCGGGTCGAAGCGGTATTGCTGGCCGCAATACTCGCAGCCGACTTCGATCTGGCCGCGTTCCTGCACGATGCTCTCGATCTCATCGGGGCCCAGCGTGCGCAGCATGCCGGCGACGCGCTCGCGGCTGCAGTTGCAGGCAAAGCGCGGCGCGCTCTCGCCTTCCTGGGGCGCGAAGCGCACCAGCTTCTCTTCCCAGAACAGCCGGCGCAAGATGGTGTCGACGTCCAGCGTGAGCAACTCTTCGCGCGTGAGGCTCGAAGCCAGCGTGGCGATGCGGTTGTACTCTTCGTTCAGGCCGTTCTGGTCCAGGCCCGAATGCGCGCTTTCGGTCGCGGCGGCGAGGTTCGCTTCGCCCTTGACGGGCATGCGCTGCACCAGCAGGCCCGCGGCCACCTGGTCGTTCGCGGCCAGCACCAGCACCGTGTCGAGCTGCTCCGACTGCAGCATGTAGAACTGCAGGGCCTGGGACAGCTGCTCGAAGCGCCGGCCCTTGGCGTCTTCCAGCGGCACCACGCCCTGGTAGGGCTGCTGGCCGGGCTGGCGATCCTTGGGATCCAGCGTGATCGCGCAGCGTGCGCCCCCCGCGACATTGAGCAGCTCGGCAAGATGGGCGTTGTCGGCGACCGGATGGTCGCTGCGCACCGTGGCGGTGGCGCGCACGCTCAGGTCGGGCTGGACTTCGGTCACGGCCAGCTTGACCGGGCCGTCGCCGAACACCTGCATGACCAGCGCCCCATTGAACTTGATGTTCGACTGCATCAGCACGCCTGCGGCCGCCATCTCGCCGAGCAGGGCCTGCACCGGCGGCGCATAGGCGCCGGTATCGCTGTTGCCCGCGCGGCGCGCGAGGATTTCGGTCCAGGCATCGGTCAGGCGCACGATCATTCCGCGCACCGGCAGGCCATCGAAAAGGAATTTATGGAGTTCAGACACGCAGGAGTTCCTGGAAAAATGCCCGGTTTTCAGCCGAGCTTGCGCAAGCCGCTCTTGTAGCGGCGCGCGTTGTCAATGTAATGCTGCGCGCTCTTGCGCAGCCCTTCGATCTGCTCGGGGGTCAGGTCGCGCACCGCCTTGGCGGGGCTGCCGATGATCATCGAGCCGTCGGGAAATTCCTTGCCTTCGGTCACCAGCGCGCCGGCGCCGACCAGGCAGTTCCTGCCGATCTTCGCGCCATTGAGAATCACCGCCCCTATGCCGATCAACGACTCGTCGCCTATGGTGCAGCCATGGAGCATGACCTGGTGGCCCACGGTCACGCGCTCGCCCACGACCAGCGGCTTGCCCGGGTCGGCATGCAGCACGCTGGCGTCCTGGATATTGCTGCCCGCACCGATCTGCAGCGTCGCCGTATCGCCGCGCAGCACGCTGCCAAACCAGATGCTCACGTCCTCACCCAGCACCACATCACCGATCACCTGGGCGCTGTCGGCCACCCAGGCCGATGCGGCCATCTGTGGCGCACGGCCATCGAGTTCATAAATCGCCATCGGGTTTGTCTCCGCTTGTTATGTAAAACCTAGAATTGTAGGGATGGAGTTACGTCACCACGCCCTTGAGGCCTTATGCCTTGCCGACCCCGAGCGCAAAGCCCGCCAGACGCTGCATATGCATGCGCAGCAGGATTTTTCAATAGATCCTGCCGTCGAACTTGCGCCCGCGCCCGGCACCACGCTGCCCGGCCACCCCGAACGGCCCGAGCTGCGCGTGCACACCGAAATGGCGCGGCGCTCGCCGGCCACGCCGCATGGCCGCGCGGTGCTGATCCACGCGATTGCCCACATCGAGTACAACGCCATCAACCTCGCGCTGGACGCGATCTGGCGTTTTCCCCACATGCCCCAAGCCTTCTACCGCGACTGGCTGCAGGTTGCGGCCGAGGAGGCCAAGCATTTCAACCTGTTGCGCGCGCACCTGCGCGGCCAGGGCCATGACTACGGCGACTTTCCCGCCCACCAGGGCCAGTGGACGATGTGCGAGAAGACCAAGGACGACATCGTCGCGCGCATGGCACTGGTGCCGCGCACCATGGAAGCGCGCGGGCTCGACGCGACACCCCAGATCCAGGCCAAGCTGCGCCAGGTGGGCACGGCCGACGCGCTGGCCGCGGTCGAGATCCTCGACGTGATCCTGCGCGAGGAAGTCGGCCATGTGGCAATCGGCAACCACTGGTATCGCTGGCTTTGCGAGCGCGGCGGGCTAGACCCCGAAGCGCATTTCATCGACCTGATGCGCCGCTACGAAGCGCCGCGCCTGCGCCCGCCGTTCAATACGCAGGCGCGGCGCGCGGCAGGCTTCAGCGAGAACGAACTGCGCTGGCTCGAGCAAAGCTGAGCTGCGCCCGCCCCAAAGCCCACAGGCGCAGCACTTGTTCCTACAATCGATGCGGTAGGGCGTCTGCCCTGACCGGCCTTGTTAGATTGCGACCCATGATTTCTTCGACCACTGTCCCCGCCTCCGTCCCGCCCCTGATTGCCCGGCAGTGCATCGTCAACCACCTCAACCAGGTCGTTGGCTACGAGCTGTTCAACCGCTCGCGCGGCGCCTCCCTGCATACCGCGGCCTCCGATGTGCTGCTGGTGTTCACCGCGCTGTCGCATGTGGGCACCGAAGACATCGTGGGCACCAAGCTGCTGTTCGTCAATTGCACCCACGAAAGTCTCGCGGGCGGCCACCTGGACCTGCTCAATCCCGAGCAGATGGTGCTCGAGATCCCGCCGCTGGGCCATGCGGCCAGCGACGAGGTGACAGCGCGCCTGCCCATCCTCGCCCAGCTGCGCGCGCAGGGCTTTCGCCTGGCGTTCAGCCACAGCGTGCTCGACTCCATCTATGCGCCCTGGCTGCAGCTGGCCGACTACATCAAGCTCGACCTCTCGGCGCTGCCGCTCGACCAACTCGCGGTGCTGATCCAGTACGCGCGGCGCCACACCCAGGCCCAGCTGATTGCCGAGAAGGTCGAAACCCAGCAGCACTACGAGACCGCGAGCCGCCAGGGCGTGCAGCTGTTCCAGGGCTACCTGTTCGCGCGCCCCTCGGAAGTCCACACCCAGTTGCTGCCCCCGGCGCAGGCCCACATCATCGAACTGATCAACCTGCTGCGCCTGCAGGCCAGCACAGAGGCCATAGAGGAAGTGCTCAAGAAGGACGCGGGGCTGGCCTTCAACCTGATGCGCATGATCAACTCGGCGGGCTTTGGCCTGCGCCGGGAAGTCAACTCCTTTCGCGAGGCGGTGATGATTCTCGGCCTGCGCAAGCTGTTTCGCTGGGCCGCGCTGCTGTTCACGGCCACGCGCGATGGCGGCCCGCCGCCCGCCATATGCCAGACGGCCGTGGTCCGCGGGCGGCTCATGGAACTGCTCGCACTCGAAGCGGGCATGGGCGCGGAGCAGGCCGACCAGGCGTTCGTCACCGGACTGTTCTCGCTGCTCGATGCCATGCTGCCGTTGCAGCTCGCGCCGGCGCTGGCACTGATCAACCTGCCCGAAGCCGTGTCCAGCGCGCTGCTGCGCGGCGAAGGCCCGCTGGCCATGCTGCTGACACTGGCCAAAGCCTGCGAATCGAGCGACGACGCAGCTTTCGACAGCGCCGCGCGCAGCCTGGCACTGAACAGCACGCAAATCAATGGTGCGCACCTGCAGGCCCTGGCCTGGACCGACCATCTGACCGATCCGCTGTAACATCCCTGCACGTCCACCCCCTGCCCGCTCGCCGCCCAACGAAGTTCACTTCATAATCCAACGATGAGTTCCATTCCCCCTGGTGCCCTTGCCTCGCCCACCTTGCCCCAAGGTGTCGATGATGACAATCTGGCCATCATCGCGAGGCAAGCCATCGTCAATGAAAAGCGCGAGGTCTACGGCTATGAACTGTTCGACCGCTCCACGGCCCACGACGCCCATACTGCCGCGAGCGACGCCGCACTGCTGTTCAATGCGCTGTCCTACGCAGGCGCCGAAGCCCTGGTCGGTCAGAAGACGGTGTTCATCAACTGCACGCAGGAAAGCCTGGCCGGCGGTCACCTCGAACTGATCCATCCCGACAAGGTGGTGCTCGAAGTGCCCACGCTCGAAGAGGGCGCGTCGCAGGCCGAGATCGAAGCCCGGCTCAACGTCTTCAAGGGCCTGCGCGAACGCGGTTTCCGCCTGGCGTTCAACCAGAACCTGCTGCGCCGCGCCTATGCCAGCTGGCTGCCCATGGCCTCGTTCATCAAGCTCGACCTGCAGTCCTTCGCGCTCAAGGATGCGCAATCGCTGGTGAACTTCGCGCGCACCTATACCAGCGCCCGTATCGTCGCCGAAAAAGTCGAGACCGCCGAGCAGTTCGAGCACATGCGCGACCTCGGCGTGAACTACTTCCAGGGCTACTGGTTCGCCAAGCCCGACCTGGTGCGCGCCCAGACCATACGGCCTTCGCAGGCCACCATCCTGCAACTCATCAACCTGGTGCGCAGGCAGGCCGGCACGGCGGAGATCGAGGACCTGCTGAAGAAGGACCCGACGCTGTCCTTCAACCTGCTGCGCTTCATCAACTCCTCGGGCTTCGGGCTGTCGTGCGAAATCACCTCGTTTCGCCACGCGGTAATGATCCTGGGCCTCAAGAAGCTGTTCCGCTGGGCCGCGCTGCTGATGACCACCTCGCGCAGCGGCGGCTCGCCGCCGGCCGTGGGCCAGACGGCCGTGGTCCGCGGGCGCCTGATGGAGCTGCTCACGGCCGAGCTGCTGCCGCCCGAGGAATCCGACAATGCGTTTGTGGTCGGCGTGTTCTCGCTGCTCGACGTGATGCTCGGCGTACCGCTGGCCAAGGCGCTCGAATCGGTGGCCCTGCCCCAGCCCGTGATCGACGCCCTGCTGCACGGCACGGGCGTGTTCGCCCCGTTCCTCGAACTGACCAAGGCCTGCGAGAGCGGCGACGACGCGGCCTTCGCGCTCAATGCCAATGCCCTGCACCTGACCAACCACCAGGTCAACTGGGCGCATCTGCAGGCACTGACCTGGGCGGAAAACCTGGATTCTGAATAGAGGCCCCTGCGCGGCCAGAAAAAAAGCCGGCTGTCCGTGAGGACCGCCGGCTTTTTGCGCAAGGCGCGCAAACTCAGTCGAGCTTGATATTCGCCGCGCGGATGATGCGCGCATTGGCTTGCGACTCTTCGGCGATCTGGCGCGCGAAGTCGGCGGCCTTGCCGCCCGTGGCGACGTTGTCGGTCGCGGCCAGCTTGGCCTGCAGTTCGGGGTTGGCCAGGGCCTTGTTGATCTCGGTGTTGAGCCGCTCGACGATGGCCGAAGGCGTGCCGGCCGGCGCGAAAACGCCGAACAGCGAGGACAGGTTCGCCGAGGCGTAGCCCAGCTCGGCGAGCGTGGGCACATTGGGCAGCGATGCGAGCCGCTTGGGCGCGCCCACGGCCAGGGGGTGGAATGCGCCGGCCCTGATGTGCTGCAGCACCGCGGGTCCGGCATTCGTCGACAGCACTTCGAACTGCGCGCTCAGCCCGTCATTGAGCTGCTGGCCACCGCCCTTGTAGGGGATGTGGGTGATCTCGGCCTTGGCCGAGTAGGCGATCTGCTCGAGCATGATGTGGCCCAGCGACGCCAGGCCGGCCGTGGCCCAGCGTATGCTGCCCGGGTCCTTCTTCGCCTGATCGATCAGCTGGCCGAAATCCTTGGCCGTGCTGCGTTTGGTCGCGAGCAGCAGCACCGGCGAATACATCACGCTGGCCACGGGCACCAGGTCCTTGGTCGGATCGAAGGGCAGCTTGCCCAGGTGCGGGCTCAGCGCCAGCGGGCTGATCGCCGAGAAGCCCAGCGTATAGCCGTCAGGCTGGGCCTTGGCGACCTGGTCCAGGCCGATCGCACCGCCGGCGCCGGCCTTGTTCTCGACCACGATGGGCTGGCCCAGCTGCGCCGTGAGCTTGTCGCCGAGCGCGCGCGCGACCACGTCGCTGACGCCGCCCGCGGGATACGAGACCACGACGCGAACCGGACGCGCAGGCCAGGACTGGGGCTGGGCCCAGGCCACCATCGGCAACACGGCCAGCGCACCGGCGGCAAGCCAGCTGCGACGCAAAGAATTTGTCATTACCACTCCGAAATTGAGATGCATGGGGAGACACGCGCGGCCCGGCACGCCCGGGCCGGTCGCGGCGCAAGGGCTGCATTTTGCCTTAGGCCACGTAAGCAACGCTAATGGACACGCATAAAACCGCAAAGGCACCCATCCATTGAGACCCTAGCCCCTCGGGTGGTGCTCGGCATGCAGCGTCTTGAGCCTCTCGCGCGCGACATGGGTATAGATGGTGGTGGTCGAGATATCGACATGGCCCAGCAGCATCTGCACCACGCGCAGGTCGGCGCCGTGGTTGAGCAGGTGGGTCGCGAACGCATGGCGCAGCGTGTGCGGCGACAGCGGCGCGGTAATGCCCGCCTGCTGCGCGTACTTCTTCACCAGCAGCCAGAACATCACGCGCGACATGCCGCTGCCGCGCTGGGTCACGAACAGGTCATCGCTGTGCTGCCCTCCCAGGATGGCCTGGCGCCCCTCCTGCAGGTAGCGCTGCAGCCACCAGGCGGCCTCGTCGCCGAACGGCACCAGCCGCTCGCGCTGGCCCTTGCCCATGACGCGCACCACGCCCGAGCGCAGATCGACCTGGTGATTTTGCAGGCCCACGAGCTCGCTCACGCGCAGGCCGCTGGCATACATCAACTCGAGCATGCTGCGGTCGCGCAGGCCCAGCGGCGTGGCCGCGTCGGGCGCATTGAGCAGCGTCTCGACCTGGGCCTGGGTCAGCGTGTGCGGCAGGCGCGGCGGCTGGCGTGCGGCCAGCAGGCGCACCGTGGGATCGGCGGGCACGCGCTTTTCGCGCAGCGCCCAGTGGAAATAGCGCCGCAGCACGGTCAGCCGGCGGTTGGCGCTGGTCGCCTTGGTGTGCTCGAGGCGCGCCGCGAAATACCCCTGCAGCTGCGGCTCCTGCGTGGCGTCGAGCGCCAGCGGTTCAGGCAATTGCGCAAGCCACTGCGCGTAAAGCGTGAGGTCGCGCCGGTAGGCGGCGAGCGTGTTGCGCGACAGGCCGTCCTCGAGGAACAGCGCATCGACAAAGGCGTCGATGGCCGCCTGGCTCTGGGGCAGCGCGGGCGTGGCAGCGGAAGAAGACAAAGGGGTCGGCATGGGCCAAGCCTACACCGTATGGCCACGATGCAAAAACCCGCAGCGCCGGCTCGGGGCCGATGCTGCGGGTTTTCATGTGGCGACGGCCTTCGCGTACCGCGACAGGCCTCGGTGGACGCTTAGTCCAGCGTCAGCTTCTGCTTCACGACCACGTCCTTGTAGACGGCCAGTTCGTTCTTGAGTTCGGCGGCGAACTCTTCGGGCGAGTTGGCGACCACGAGCGAGCCCGTGTCTTCGATGCGCTTGCGCACTGCGGGATCCTGCAGCGCCTTGCGGGTCGCGGCGTTGATCTTTTCGACCAGTTCCTTGGGCATGTCCTTGGGGCCCAGGATGCCGTAGAAAGCCATGCGGTTCACCTGCTCGAGGCCGACTTCCTTGAACGTCGGAACGTCGGGCAGCACGGCCAGGCGCTGGGGAGCGGCCACGGCGATCGCGACCAGGCGCTTGTCCTTGATGAACGGCAGTGCCGAAGGCAGGTTGTCGAGCACCATGGGGATCTGGCCGGCAACGGCGTCATTGAGCGCCGGGCCCGCGCCGCGGTAAGGCACGTGGACCATGTCGATCTGCGTCAGGCTCTTGTACAGCTCCATCAGCATGTGCTGCACGCCGCCCGTGCCCGAGGAACCGTACGAGTACTTGCCTGGATTCTTCTTCAGGTAGGCCTCGAAGGTCTTGTAGTCCGTTGCCGGGAACTTCGGATTCACCGCGATCACATTGGGCGTGGCCGCGATGTTGATGATGGGCGTGAAGTCCTTGATGGGATCGTAAGGCGTCTTGGGGTTGATGGCCGGGTTGGTGGCCATGCTCGACAGCGTCGCGATACCGAGGTTGTAGCCATCGGGCTTCTGACGCGCGGTCTCGAGCGCACCGATCGCACCGCCGCCACCGCCGCGGTTTTCGACCACG
This sequence comes from Pantoea sp. 18069, assembly GCF_902706035.1. Classification (GTDB taxonomy): domain Bacteria; phylum Pseudomonadota; class Gammaproteobacteria; order Burkholderiales; family Burkholderiaceae_C; genus Comamonas. The sequence goes on from NZ_CACSJA010000013.1 coordinate 15,571, forward strand.
ACGATCTGGCCCAATTCCTTGCCCAATGGCTCGGCAATCACACGCGCAATGATGTCTGTGGTGCCGCCGGCGGCAAAGGGAACCAGCAGTTTGATGGGCTTCGTTGGATAGGCCTGGGCCATGACAACCGAACTCGCGAGTGCCAGGGTAAGGCCGAGCCAGCGATTGCGTTGAGACATAAAAGTCACCTTTTAGGGTTTTTAGACTCTGGAATGCTAAGCGTTGGACCCACTTCGGCAAAGCGGCTGCAGGCACTAATTTATGGGTGTTTACCCTAGGGATAAAGCCGCTGCTTCGGGCGCCGCGCGTTGCGCCAACGCCCATTGCACATGCTCGCGCACCAGCGCGTCGGGGTGCTCGCTGCGGCCGAGCAAGGCCTGCTGCGCGGCGGTGTCGCCGGTCTCGCGCCAGGCGTTGCCCAGCGCCACGGCAATATTGCGCAGCCAGCGCAGGTGGCCGATGCGCCGGATCGGACTGCCTTCGGTGCTGCGCAGGAAAGTCGCTTCGTCCCAGGCGAACAGCTGCACCAGTTGCGCGCCGACCAGCCCGGCGCGCGCATCGAAATCGGGCAGGCTGCTGCGCTGGGCAAACTTGTTCCAGGGGCAGGCGAGCTGGCAGTCGTCGCAGCCATAGATGCGATTGCCCATGGCGGGGCGCAGTTCCTCGGGAATCGCGCCCGCGTGCTCTATCGTCAGATAGGAGATGCAGCGGCGCGCATCGACGCGCTGCGGCGCGACGATCGCGCCCGTGGGGCAGGCATCGCTGCAGGCCTGGCAACTGCCGCAATGCGCGGTGACCGGCGCTGTGGGCTCAAGCGCCAGATCGACATAGATCTCGCCGAGAAAGAACATCGAGCCGGCTTCGCGGTTGAGCACCAGCGTGTGCTTGCCGCGCCAGCCCTGGCCGCTGCGCCGCGCGAGTTCGGCCTCGAGCACGGGCGCCGAGTCGGTGAACACGCGGTGGCCGAACGGGCCGACTTCGGCGGCGATCAGATCGCAGAGCTTTTGCAGCCGCGCGCGCAACACCTTGTGATAATCACGCCCACGGGCATAGACTGAGAGAATGGCTTCGCCCGGACGCTCGAGCCTTGACCATTCGACCGCCTGCCAGTCCTGGGGCGTGTCGCGCGGCAGATAGTCCATGCGCACCGTGATCACGCTCACGGTGCCGGGCACGAGTTCGGCCGGACGCGCGCGCTTGAGGCCATGGGCCTGCATGTAATGCATGTCGCCATGGAACCCTTGGGCCAACCATTGGATCAACCCAGACTCGGATGAGGACAAATCCACGCCCGCGACCCCGATTTGGGAAAATCCCAGCCCACGGGCCCAGCCTTGCATCAAAGGAAAGAGTTGACTGCTGCACACCATACCCCTGCGATTGTAGGAAGCCGAGAAAACCCCCACCTGCCGGCGACCCGCCAGTTGCAGTGGCACGCCGAGGACGACACGGCGCGCTTTGCCGCGCAACTCGCGCAATGGCCCGGCCTGCACAACGCCTACCTGACCTTGCACGGTGACCTGGGTGCAGGCAAGACCACGCTGGTGCGCCACCTGCTGCGCGCGCTCGGGGTGCATGGGCGCATCAAGAGCCCGACCTACGCCGTGGTCGAGCCGCATGAAGTGCCGGGCCTGGCTATCTGGCACTTCGACTTCTACCGCCTGGAAGACCCGCGCGAATGGGAAGACGCAGGTTTTCGCGACATTTTCGCCAGCCCCGGCCTCAAGCTGGCAGAATGGCCGGAAAAAGCAGCAGCCTTGACGCCGCCTGCTGATATAGCTATCCATATTGAAGCAATCGACGAAACGCAGCGCAGCGTGACGCTGGTGGCCCACACGCCTGCCGGCTGCGAGCTGCTTGCACACTGGCCCGAATGAACGACGTTCTTCCTTCCTCCTCTTCCCGGCGCAGCTTGCTGCAGGTCGGCACGCTGGCCCTGCTGCTGGGGAAGCAGCAGATCGCCCGCGGCGCCACCATCCTGGCCGTGCGTGTCTGGCCTGCGCCCGAATACTCGCGCGTCACGCTCGAATCCGACACGCCGCTGGTCGCCAAGCAGTTCTTCATCGCTTCGCCGCCGCGCCTGGCGGTCGACATCGAAGGCATAGAGCTGAATCCGGCGCTGCGCGAACTCGTCGCCAAGGTGCGCTCCGATGACCCGAACATCGAGGCCATACGCGTCGGCCAGAACTCACCGAATGTCGTGCGGCTGGTGATCGACCTGAAGCAAAAGGCCGTGCCCCAGGTGTTCACGCTCGCGCCCGTGGCGGCCTACAAGCACCGGCTGGTGTTCGATCTCTACCCGGAAAAGGCCGTGGACCCGCTCGAGGCGCTGATCACCGAGCGCCTGCGCGATGCGGGCCCGGGAACGGCCACGGCCGCCGCGCCGGCACCGGCACCGGCACCGGCACCGGCACCGGCGCCAGCACCGGCCCCCGATCTGCTCGGTGACCTGATCGCCAAGCACAGCCAGGGCGCAGCCGACGCCCCATTCCCCGGCGCCACGCCGCCCGCGGCCGCGCCACTGCCCCCGCCCACGGTGATCGCCCAGGCGCCGCCACCGCCGCGCCCCCCGGCCAGGCCGCCCGCGCGCGTCTCGGTCGCAACGGCGCGCCAGACCGACCGCATCATCATCGTCGCGCTCGACCCAGGTCACGGCGGCGAGGACCCGGGCGCGATCGGCCCGGCTGGCACGCGCGAAAAAGACGTGGTGCTCAAGATCGCCCATCTGCTGCGCGACCGCATCAACGGCTCGGAAATCAACGGCAGCCCGATGCGCGCCTACCTCACGCGCGATGGCGACTATTTCGTGCCCCTGGGCACGCGCGTCGAAAAAGCCCGCCGCGTGCAGGCCGACCTGTTCGTGAGCATCCACGCCGATGCCTTCACCACGCCCCAGGCCAGCGGCGCCAGCGTGTTCGCGCTGAGCCAAAGCGGCGCATCGAGCACGGCAGCGCGCTGGCTCGCGAACAAGGAAAACCAGGCCGATCTGGTGGGCGGCGTGAATGTCGGCTCGCAGGACAAGCAGTTGCAGCGCGCGCTGCTCGACATGAGCACCACCGCCCAGATCAACGACAGCCTCAAGCTCGGCAGCGCGCTGCTCGGCGAAATCGGCGGCTTTGCCAAGCTGCACAAGCCGCGCGTCGAACAGGCCGGTTTCGCGGTGCTCAAGGCACCCGACATTCCCAGCGTGCTGGTCGAGACCGCCTTCATCAGCAATCCCGCCGAAGAGGCCAAGCTGCGCAGCGCGGCCTACCAGAACCAGCTGGCCGACGCGCTGATGCGCGGCATACGCGGTTACTTCGCCAGGAACCCGCCGCTGGCGCGCAGCCGGGCAGTCTGAACGCTGGGGCCAGGCCAGGCGCGGCCCGCCCCCTGCCGGGGCCTCTGGTCCTACAGCGACTGCCGGACAACGCCCGCACTGCGTGCCGCTTCCTGGGGGCATGCTGGGGTCAAGCCCTTTAACGGGCCTTCTTCCGGCATCCTGCCGCACGAAAAGGATTGACCATGAATACTCGCACTCTTGTCCTCGCAGCAGCCACGGCCGCTGCATTGACCCTTGGCGGTTGCGCCAACAACGCTCAGCTGGGCACGGGCGTCGGCGCGGTCGCTGGCGGTGTGGTCGGTGATGCCGTTCTGGGCGGCACCCTGGGCACCGTAGGCGGCGCGGCCGCCGGTGCGCTGATCGGCAATGAAGTCGGCAAGCGCAGCGACCAGCGCCGCTGATCGCCCTGCGCCGTTGAACGCGGCGCACGCAAGAAAGCCAGCAGTCGCTGGCTTTTTTTGGGCGCAAAACAGGTTGCGCCGTTCAGACCGAGGCCTGCGCCTTCTCCTTGCGCCCCGCACGCCAGGCGCCAAAAATGGCCAGCAAGCCCGGCACCAGGATCAGCGCCCAGATGATTTTCTCGAGGTTCTCACGCACCCAGGGCAGGTTGCCGAACAGGTAGCCGGCCGTCACCAGGCTGCCTACCCACAGCAGCGCACCGCCGACGTTGAAGGCCGAGAACTTGCGGCGATCCATCTGCGCGACGCCGGCCACGAAGGGCGCGAACGTGCGAATGAAGGGCATGAAGCGCGCGAGCACGATGGTGATGCCGCCGTAGCGTTCGTAGAACGCATGGGCCTGGTCAAAGGCCTTGCGGTTGAACCAGCGCGAATTTTCCCACTGGAACACTTTCGGCCCCAGCGCCCGCCCGATGTGGTAATTGCACTGGTCGCCCAGAATGGCCGCGACCAGCAGCACGCCGCAGGCCAGCGGATAGTCCATCAGACCGATGCCGCACAGCGCGCCGACGATGAACAGCAGGGAGTCGCCGGGCAGGAACGGCATGACCACCACGCCGGTCTCGACAAACACGATGGCAAATATCAGCGCATACACCCAGGGCCCATAGGCCACGACGAAGGCTTCGAGGTGCTTGTCGATGTTCAGGATGAAATCCATCAGGAACGCAGCCGCGTCGATCAAAAACGAGAAAATTTCCAAGACAGTGCTTTCAAAAACCAGGAAGCAGCCGGCCAGCGCCAGCGGACATGACACTGTAGCGCCAGCAAACAGGGGCCTGGCACGGTCATGTGCCATTTTTGGGGGCAAAGGCAGCGGCAGCGGCGCGCGTTGACCGCATTGCGCTGACAGGAGTTACATCTGCAGCGCAGTCCTACGCTTATTTGCAAATTAGGGCCCCATCGAGCCCATGGGCTTTACAAACGGCTGGCACAGTCGAGTCCATGGTGCATGCGGCACATCCACTTCCACAGAATTACAGGAATCATTCCATGACACATCCACTGAAAAAAATCACCTGCGCCGGCCTGACTGCCCTGGCTGTCTTCGCTTTGGCAGGTTGTGCCCACCACCCCAGCCGTTCGCAGATCGGCACAGGCGCGGGCGCCGTGGTCGGCGGTGTGGCAGGCAGCGCGCTGTTCGGCACGACGCTGGGCACGGTCGGCGGCGCGGCCGCAGGTGCCTTGATCGGCAATGAACTCGGCAAGGACAGCGGGCGCGGCCGCCGTCGTTAAAGCCCCCTGAGCGGCTCACGCCCTGAGCGGGCCTCCCTACGCGGGCCGCCTGATGGCCGGCGGCAGCGCCAACCCCCTAGAATCCGTTGGGTGAACGTCTCTACCCCCTCCTCCACAGACACCCCCTCCCGTCGCCCGATTCGCGACCTGCCCGATGAACTCATCAGCCAGATCGCGGCCGGTGAAGTCGTGGAGCGCCCCGCTTCGGTGGTGCGCGAACTGGTCGACAACGCGCTCGACGCGGGTGCCACGCAGATCACCGTGCGCCTGCTCGCGGGCGGCGTGCGGCTGATCACCGTCGAAGACGATGGCGCAGGCATTCCGCGCGAGGAATTGCCCGTGGCGCTGCGCCGCCATGCGACCAGCAAGATCGCCGATCTGCACGACCTCGAAACCGTGGTGACGATGGGCTTTCGCGGCGAAGCGCTGGCCGCGATCGCCTCGGTTTCCGAAGCGTCCATCCTGTCGCGCCCCGTGGGCCAGGACAGCGCCTACCTGCTCGATGCGCGCAGCGGCGAGCTGCGCCCCGCGGCGCGCAACCAGGGCACCAGCGTCGAGATCAAGGAGCTGTTCTTCTCTACGCCCGCGCGCCGCAAGTTTCTCAAGACCGACGCCACCGAGCTCGCGCATTGCGTCGAGGCCGTGCGCCGCCATGCGCTCGCGCGCCCCGAAGTCGGCTTTGCGATCTGGCACGAAGGCAAGCTGGTCGAACAGTGGCGCGCGGTCACCGTCGCCGACCCCGAGGAAGCGCTCGCGCGCCGCCTGGCCGATGTGCTCGGCGAGGACTTTGTCGCCCAGTCGGTCGCCGTGGGCCGCCAAAGCGGCTCGATCGGCGTGACCGGCCGCGCGGGCGTGCCCGACGCCGCGCGCTCGCGGCCCGACCACCAGTACTGCTATGTCAACGGCCGTTTCGTGCGCGACAAGGTGATCACGCACGCCGCGCGCAGCGCGTACGAAGACGTGCTGCATGGCCAGAAGCAGCCGATCTACGCGCTCTACATCACCATCGACCCCGCGCGCATCGACGTCAATGTCCACCCGACCAAGATCGAAGTGCGCTTTCGCGACAGCCGAGAAGTCCACCAGGCCGTGAAGCACGCAATCGAGGACGCGCTCGCCGTGCCGCGCGCCCAGGCAGCGGCGGACGCAGCCGCCGCTGCCCAGGCCACGGGTGCCAGCGTTGGCCTTGACGCCGCCGTGCCGCCCGCGGCCGCCCCGGCCTTCAGCCTTGCACCGCGCCCGCAGCAGACCCATATGCCTTTCGGCCACAGCCTGCCGGGCCAGCGCGTGAGCGACATGGGCGCGCTCTGGGCGCCTATGCGTGCAGCGCCCGCCGAGCTGCCCACGGCCGCGCCGCTGCCGGTCATCGACGCCACACCGGCAGCGCCAGCGCCGGCCGCCGACATTGCAGCCCCGGCGGCCGCAGCGGACGCCGCCGCCGCCAGCGCCCATGCCGCACAGAGCGCTGCCGATAGCACGCCCCACTGGCCGCTGGGCCGGGCCGTGGCCCAGATCCATGGTGTCTATATCCTTGCCGAGAACGCGCAGGGACTGGTGCTGGTCGACATGCATGCGGCCCACGAGCGCATCGTCTACGAGCGGCTCAAGACGTCGATGACCGACCAGGAACGCATTCCCAGCCAGCCGCTGCTGATTCCCGCGACGTTTGCGGCCACCATGCAGGAAGTCGCGACCGCCGAAGCCCATGCCGAAACCCTGGCCCAGCTGGGCCTGGAAATTTCACCGTTCTCGCCCAAGACCCTGGCCGTGCGCGCCGTGCCCGCATCGCTGGCGCAGGGCAATGCGGTCGAACTCGCGCGCAGCGTACTCGGTGAACTCGGCGAGCACGATGCCAGCACCGTGGTGCAGCGCGCGCGCAATGAGATTCTCGCCACCATGGCCTGCCACGGCGCAGTGCGCGCCAACCGCAAGCTCACGCTGGACGAAATGAATGGCCTGCTGCGGCAGATGGAAGTCACCGAGCGCTCCGACCAATGCAACCATGGCCGTCCCACCTGGCGGCAGATGTCGATGCGCGAACTCGACGCGCTGTTCCTGCGCGGCCGCTGAGCCAGCGCGCCCCACTCCCACCCCACCGAAGTGCCGCTGTCGCGGCCTTTTGCAGCCGGCCCGTCCGGCCGCTGCCGCATGGGCGCGTGGAAACTGCAGACGCCCCAAAACAGTGCCTTCACCACGTTAGGGCGCACCAAGAACGCCCTTGCATGCACCAGTCATGCACAAGAGTTCCCCAAAAAGATGCATAAGGGCATACATTTTTGGCATAATCTTTTTTCACGTTTTCACGCAGCCGTTTTTTAGTCAGAAAGTTCTCTCCATGAAGTACGAGTCCGTCGGCCATTTCCTTGAGCAAGTGGCGCAGCGCAATCCCGGCCAACCCGAGTTTCTGCAAGCCGTCACCGAAGTGATGGAAAGCCTCTGGCCCTTCATCGAGAAGCACCCAAAGTACGCTGAAAACGGCCTGCTCGAGCGCCTGGTCGAACCCGAGCGCACCGTCATGTTCCGCGTCAGCTGGATCGACGACAAGGGCCAGGTCCAGGTCAACCGCGGCTACCGCATCCAGCACAGCATGGCCATCGGTCCCTACAAGGGCGGCCTGCGTCTGCACCCCTCGGTCAACCTGTCGGTGCTCAAGTTCCTGGCGTTCGAGCAGACCTTCAAGAACGCACTGACCACGCTGCCCATGGGCGGCGGCAAGGGCGGCTCGGACTTCGATCCCAAGGGCAAGAGCCCGCTCGAAGTCATGCGCTTTTGCCAGGCGTTCATCACCGAGCTGTTCCGCCATGTGGGCCCCGACACCGATGTGCCCGCAGGCGACATCGGCGTGGGTGGCCGCGAAGTCGGCTTCATGGCCGGCATGTACAAGAAGCTGTCGAACAGCGCGGCCTGCGTGTTCACCGGCAAGGGCCTGTCGTTCGGCGGCTCGCTGATCCGTCCCGAAGCCACGGGCTACGGCACGGTCTACTTTGCCCAGGAAATGCTCAAGACCCGCGGCAAGTCGTTCGACGGCCTGACGGTCTCGGTGTCGGGCTCGGGCAACGTCGCCCAGTACGCTGTCGAAAAGGCCATGGCCCTGGGTGCCAAGGTGGTGTCGGTCTCCGACTCCTCGGGAACGGCCTACGACCCGGCCGGCTTTGACACCACCAAGCTGGCGCTGCTGATGGACGTCAAGAACCACCGCTATGGCCGCGTCAGCGACTACGCGGCGCAGGTAGCGGGCGTCGAATTCATCGCCGGCAAGACGCCCTGGGGCATCAAGGTCGACGTGGCGCTGCCTTGCGCGACGCAAAACGAACTGCACCTCGACGATGCCAAGACCCTGATTGCCAACGGCGTGCTGTGCGTGGCCGAAGGCGCGAACATGCCCTCGACGATCGAAGCCGCCAAGGCCTTCGAAGCCGCGGGCGTGCTGTACGCGCCGGGCAAGGCCTCGAACGCCGGTGGCGTCGCCACCTCGGGCCTGGAAATGAGCCAGAACTCGGCGCGCCTGTCGTGGCCTGCCGAGGAAGTCGACGCCCGTCTGCTGCAGATCATGCAAGGCATCCATGCAGCCTGCCTGAAGTACGGCCAGCGTGCCGACGGCACGGTGAGCTATATCGACGGCGCCAACGTCGCCGGCTTCGTCAAGGTCGCCGACGCGATGATCGCCCAGGGCGTGGTCTAAACACGCTGGCTCGCTGCGCTGCCCCTGCCCAGGGGCAACGCCAGTCAATTAGAGCGAATCTTGAGATCGCTGAAGGCCCGACGGGGCGCGTCGGCGACCTTCCAGCTTTCGGCAGAGCCTGCTTTGTCTTGCGTTCGTCCTGAGCCTGTCTTCGGGCGTTTCCCGCAGTCGCCGAGAGCGAAGCCGCGCTAGGCGGCTGTTTTTTTCCGCGGCTTCCCGCTCGCCTGCAGTGCTCCGGGGCTGGCCTTCAGGCCCGAGAAGATGGGCCCGTTCACCGCACTCGGAATTTCTAGCGGCATGAAGGCAATGCGATCCGCTTCCTGCGGCGTCAGTCCGAAACCGACCAGCACGCTTTGCAGGATGAGCTCCGCATGGTTCGCCCGCGTGGGCTCGGTCAGCATCGTCTCTATGCCATAGAAGATGGCGCCGAGCACGATGTCGCGCGCCACACGCACACTGTCGACCGTCAGGCGCTTCCTGCTTTTGGCAAGCTCCAGATCGCGCGTGAGATAGATGTCTATCAGTTGGCCGCGCGCCGCGATGCGTGTTCCGGTCTGCGTGATGAAGCGGCCCCATTCCGGATAGCGCAAGGCCATCTGCATATAGAGGCGGGTGCCGGCCGCAAAGCGCTCGACCGGATCGTCCAGGTGCAGCACCAGGGGATCGACGATCTGCAGGACTTCGTCGCTCATCGCGGTGGCGAGCGCGAACAGCAGCTCGTTGGTGGTCTTGAAATGGTTGTAGAAGGTGCCGCGCGACACGCCTGCCGCGGCGATGAAGTCGTCAATGACGGCCACATCCACCCCTTTTTCGGTGAATACCGCCAAGGCGCTTTCGAGCAGACGCAAACGGGTTTTCTCGCGGCGCTGTGCGCCAACCCTCACGCGGTGGTCCTTTACCTTCAGCCCATGCTCAATCTCTGCCATTGGCGTCGAGCATACACGAGATGGCTGACCCGAATGGGGTCCTCTGCACAGTTTCCCGCGGCCCCTGGCCGCACGAGCGCGCGAGGTTTGCGTCCAGGTTTCCTAGGGAAATCCCTGTCATTTTGATTCATTTGTCATCTTGACGAATTCGTCACAACGGATAAAGTTCATTTTAGACAAACAGTCCAATTTAACGCAAAGGGAAAATTGCATGAAGCTGCTACGCCATGGCCCCGTCGGGGCAGAAAAACCTGGAGCGCTGGACGCGGACGGCCAGGCGCGTGACCTCTGCCTTCTCGTGCCGGACTTCACGCCGGACTGGATGGCGCCCGCAAAGCTCGAAGCCTTGAAGGCTATCGATCTGTCCCGCATGCCCCTGGTTCCCGCTGGCGCGCGGCTGGGCACCCCGGTCGCCGGCACCCGGCAATTCGTCGCGATCGGGCTCAACTACCGCAAGCACGCGGCGGAATCGGGGCTTGAGATTCCCAAGGAGCCGGTGGTCTTCACCAAGGCGCTGACCTCGCTGGCGGGGCCGAACGACGACGTGGAGTTGCCCGAAGGCTCGCAGGCGGGAGATTGGGAGATCGAACTGGGCTTCGTGATCGGCACCCTGGCGAAGAAGGTCGCGGTCGCCGATGCGCTTTCGCACGTGGCGGGCTACTGCCTGGCGAACGACGTTTCCGAGCGGGACTGGCAGATCAAACGCAACGGCCAATGGGGCAAGGGCAAGAGCTTCGACGGTTTCGGCCCTATCGGTCCCTGGCTCGTCACCAGCGACGAATTGCCGGACCCGCAAAAGATCCCGCTTGAGCTGGCAGTCAACGGCGAGATCCGCCAGCGCAGCAATACGGCCGACATGATCTTCCCGGTGGCCGAGATCGTCTCGTACCTGAGCCAGTTCATGACCCTTTTGCCGGGCGATGTGGTGATCACCGGTACACCGGAAGGCGTAGGCCTGGGCGTCAAGCCGAATCCTGTCTTCCTGCGCCGCGGCGATGTCATGACGCTCAGCGCCGGCCCGCTCGGTACACAGCGCCAGCAAGTGATCTGAGCCTGCGCGGTCGGACGCGGACCCAACGAGAGACCAGGCCATGCAGCGCATGGTCGCGGGCGCAGCCTTGCCCGCATACAGGGAGATAACAATGACTCTGAACCAGGAAGAACACGGGCCGCTGCTGGCTGTGCACTCCGTGGACGAATTCGTCTTCAGCGTGCCTGACCTCGGACAGGCGCGCCATTTTTACACCAGCTTCGGCCTGGACGTGCGGGATGAGGCCGGCGCGCTCGCCCTGCATACCTTCGGCCATGCGCACCGCTGGGCGCGCATCGTCCAGGCCGATACCAAGCGCCTGCTTTGGCTCAGCCTCGGGATCTACGCAGAGGACCTGCCGCGCTTCGAGCGCCGGCTGACGCAGCAAGGTATTCAACGCATCGCTGCGCCTTCGGGCGCAGGCACGGAGGGTCTCTGGATCCAGGACCCGGACGGGCTGGCGGTGCAGTTGCGCATCGCCGAGAAATCCTCGCCCTCGCAGCCGTCTGCGCGCGAAATCCCGCCGGAGTGTGCGAACGCCGGTCGCTCGCCGAGCCGCAGCAGGGCGCAGGCGACGCGCCCCCTCTATCTCTCGCACATCCTGCTGTTCAGCGCCGACGTGGATAGCGCCCGCCGCTTCTACGAAGACGCGCTGGGCCTGCGGCTTTCCGACAGGAGCGGCTCGGCGATCGCCTTCATGCACAGCCCGCACGGCAGCGACCACCATCTCATCGCGCTGGCGAAGTCCGACGGCCCGGGGCTGCACCACAGCAGCTGGTGCGTGCCGTCGCTCGATGCCGTCGGCATCGGCGCGCAGCAGATGGTGCAGGCCGGCTACCCGCAGGGATGGGGGCTTGGCCGGCATGTACTGGGCTCCAACTATTTCCGCTACGTGCGGGACCCCTGGGGCAGTTATGCCGAGTACTCCTACGACATCGACTTCGTCTCGCCCGCGAGCGAGTGGCCCGCGGCGGACCACCCCGGCGAGGACTCTCTGTATGTCTGGGGCCCCGAGTTGCCCCAGGACTTCGTCTTCAACTACGAACTTTGTGAATCATTGACCCGCACAGGCACCAGGAACACACCATGAGCGCGCAAATCCCCCTCTACGACGTTGTCCAGATCGGCTACGGCCCGGTCAGCGAAATCATGGCCCTCGCGCTGGCGCGCCAGGGGCGCAGCGTGGCGGTATTCGAACGCTGGAAAGCGCGCTTCACCCTCCCCCGGGCCGTCTGCATAGACCACGAGCTGTACCGCGTGCTGTCGGCCCTTGGCATGGGCAGGGACCTTCCCGCGGTCAGCCACAAGGGGCCCATGTACCGCTGGTTCAATGCCGATTGGAAGGAACTGCTGGCCATCGACTGGGAATCGGAGTCGATCTCCGGCGGCCCCGAAGTCAACTTCGTCCATCAGCCCACGCTCGAGGCGATGTTCGAGGGCGCGGTCCAGGCATGCCCGAATGTCGAGGTCAACCTCGGCTGGGAAGCGATCGAGGTGACCCAGACCCCGGACTACGTGGAGCTGGTGGTGCACGATCCCGAGACCGGCGAACGCCGCACCGTGCGCGCCAGGTACCTGATCGGCGCCGATGGTGCGAACAGCCTGGTGCGCCAGGCGATCGGCTCTACCCAGGAAGACCGGGGATTCGAGGCCGACTGGCTCGTGATCGACGTGCTCCCCAACGAGGGCATGACGCTCGACATTCCGCCCGCGGCGCAATGGTGCAATCCGGCGCGCCCGACGACGATCGTGCCGGCGGGCGTCAAGGACGGCCGCTATTTCCGGCGATGGGAGTTCATGCGCCTGCCGCACGAGACCCGCGAGGAACTCGAGCACGAGCATGTCGCCTGGGATCTACTGGCACCCTGGGTCAAGCCGGACCAGGCGAGCATCGTGCGGCACAAGGTGTACACCTTCCGTTCGCTGCTTGCCGACACCTGGCGCAAGGGGCGCATGCTGATCGCCGGCGACGCAGCGCACGTGATGCCGCCCTTCATGGGGCAGGGCATGTGCGCCGGTTTGAGAGACGACTGGAACCTGGCGTGGAAACTGAACCTGGTGCTGGATGGCAAGGCCGACGATCGCCTGCTCGACACCTACCAGCCGGAGCGCCGCCCCCATGTGAGCGACGTCATCGATCTGTCCATGTATCTCGGCAAGATCATCTGCATCCCGGATGCCGCCAAGGCGGCGGAGCGCGACCAGGCATTCTTTGGCGGCGATGCGCCGCCGCCTCCGGCCTTCCCCTGCCTGACCGACGGCATTCTGCGCCGCGGTGCCGACGGTGCGGTGCAGGCGCCGGCCGGACTGCTCAGCCCGCATGGCCGGGTGCTGTCCGGCGACCGCGAGGGACGTTTCGACGACCTGGTCGGCCTGGGCTTCATGCTGGTCTCGCGTGGCGCCGCCGCCGAGGCGACGCTGGGCGCGAAGCAGCGTGCCTTCCTCGACAAGCTCGGCGCGCAGCGCGTGCACATTGCTGCGCGCGGTGCCGAATCAGGCCCGGGCGTCCTGGTCGATCTTGACGACAAGCTGCTCCCGTACATGGCGCAGCACGGCATAGACACCATGCTGGTGAGGCCGGACTTCTATCTGTATGGCGCGGTCGGCAACGCCGCTGAAGTCAACGCGCTGGTCGACGATCTTGCCGCGGACCTGCAGCGCCACGGCGTGCAGCTGGATGCCGCAGGATAAGCGGCCAGCCATGCCGTCTTGACGTCTTGACCGGCAGTTAGAAAGCCTCGTGTCCACCCCTGCGCGCCTGGTGGTTCGAGGCCGGGCCGGGACCGGGACCGAGCGGATGCTCGCCGGGCAGCGGCCGCTGCCCGCGCGCTGGCTGAAACGGCGTTACCTGCCGCGCAGCGCCGCCGCATCGCACCAGCGCTGCGCGACCTGGGGCGTGGTCATGCACACCGTCTCGTGCGTGGCCGTGGTCACGGCGCGCTCGAGCAGCTGGATGTCGGCTTCGTGCTGGCGCGCCACATGCGGGTCTTCGAAGAAGATCACGCGCTGGCAGCGCCGCTCGAGCACCAGGTCGGCGATCTGCGCATCGCCGCCCAGCGGGCCGCTCTGGTAGCGGTCGACCCAGGGTCGGTCCGCGGGCCAGCCCTTGCTCCAGGCCATTTCGTTGAGCTTCTGGCCCGTGGTGCCCGTGCCCACGCGGCGCGCAAAGCGCGACAGCAGCGCGAAATTGCGCTCGGCAAAGTCGAGCATCGCGGGCTTGAGCGCATCGTGGGCGATCAGCGCCAGCGTCTGCGACTCGAGCGCGTAAAAGCGCTGGGCGCCGGCATCGGGCGCGAAGCCGCGGTGCAGGCGTTCGACTTCTATCCAGTCGCGCGCCGACGCCACGGTCGACAGGAAAGGCTTGCCATGGATCACGCACTGGCGCTTCAAGGCCAGCGCTTCGGGAAAGATCGACGAAGGGTCGACCGGGTCGATGAAATAGATCGCGCCGTCGAGCCGGCGTTCGTCTTCCTCCAGGCCCACGACTTCGGCGACCAGCTTCATCAGCCCGCCTTCACGGCCATAGGGATAGCGGCGTATGCCCGCATACGCGTGCAGCATGCCCGCGGCCTGGATCGCATCGTAGGTGCGCCCCACGGCGTGCAGGCCGAGCTGGAGTTCGCGTATGCCGGACTCGCAGGCGCGCAGCCAGGAAAACAAGGCCGCGTCGTCGGCCTGATGATGAAGACGGTTGGCAGCTAAACCCAAGCGCATAGATCTCTCTCGGAAAAAATCGCATGAAGCCTACCGCGACCCCGATCCGGGTCGGCGGATGGCCCCAAGCATATCCGCGAAACAAGACCAGGAACCCTCTGCCCAGATCCCGCGCTGCCGATTTCAGCGCGCCAGCGGATCGCCGAGTGTGCTGCAACCGGCCGATGTCTGCGGTGGCCGCTGCTGCGGCAGCCGCTGCTGCGGATAGACGTCGGGCAGCACATACGCCTGTGTCGTGGCGACCAGCCCATCCGCGAAGGTGGCCTCGACGAAGCCCGCGGACCAGCCCTGCGCCGGCGTATCCAGCGGCAACTGGACAGCGCCGGCGCCGTTCAGCGGTATGTCGCGCGCGACATACCGGGCCCCGCAGGGAAGGCGGAAATCGCGCGCCTGCGGATTGACCGCGGTCCACTGGGTCAGCTTGACCGGGTTTTCCGAAAGCTGCAGCGACAGGATGCTGCTGCCGTCGACTTGCCTGAGCTGCGACGCAACCTGCGGCCAGGGCGTGCCCGCCTGCCAGCGGAGAATGGCGCCCGTCAGAACATCCTCGACCACCATCCTGACGCCCCCATGCCCGGCGTTGGGGAGCAGGCGCAAGGTATTAGCGCCCGGCAACTGGTCAAAGTAGAACCGGCTGTTGTCGGGCAGGAAGAACTCGTCGTTGCCGGCGTTGACGAAGTATTTCGGCACCGCCAGCCGCGCCGCCTGCGGACTGTCCAGATAGCGCAACGGGTCCATGATGCGTTCGAGCTTCTCGAATGCCTCGGACTGGAACTGCGCCATGATGCCTTCGCGGTGATAGTCGCGCAGGGCCAGCGGCCAGCTGCCGCCATAGGTCTGGTGGATGTGCGCGAACAGGGTGCGCATGTTCATGAAGTCGAGCACCAAGGGCACGATGGCGCTGATGCGCCGGTCGGCAATGGTGGCCAGCCAGAGCGCCCAGGCGCGCTTGGAGGCGCCGGTCGCAAGGAATTGCCGGACCTTCCACGGCTGCAACTCCTGTTCGGCCAGATCCATGGTCTTGACCACGGCCTGCATCATGGGAATATGCAGTGGCGTGAACGCGTGCTTTTCCGGGTCCCGCAGAAACATCGCCCAACTGCGCGCGACGATGCCGTCCTCCCGGCGCGGCAACGGGTCATCGGTGAAGTGAAGGTATTGATTGGGCACATCGCTGACGGACACCGCGATGGTGCGGGTCTTGCGTACGATGGCCAGGATCTGTTCCTCGGTCAGATCCGCGGCGGCAGACACCTTGCCATCGGGCCCAGGAATGTTGGTGCCGTTGTTGACGACCAGCAGTGCCTTGCCCTCCACGGCGTTGTCCGGAATATAGATCTCCACGCCATGCCGCCATGGGCCGGGCTGCACCATGCCCTGGGGCGACCAGTTCTGCGACTGCAGCGAGAACCGGCGCTGCTCGACACCCGCGAAATGCCGCGAAGGCAATGGCGTGTACTGCAGGGGCTGGGCGGCGTGTTCGCGCGTGTAGCAGTCCAGCACCGCGCCGAAGTCGCCGGCGCGGGCCGCCAGGCAGCTCTGCGCAGAAATCCCGTGCTCCCTGACCGCACAGCCGCCAGAGGCCAGCAGGCACAGGCCCAGGCAGAAGGAGGAAACCAACCGATACAAAACCATGCCAGGCACTTTCGTTGAATCATCAAGAGGACGGGCTTGCGTGCCACGAGCGCTTGAAGCCGCCCTGTGCCTGCCCAGCGCCGCCGGGCGCCAGTACGGTGAGTAACAGGCCGCGCAACATTGCACCAACAATGAATAAAACTATTGAATATAAAAATAGATGATTTAAATAAATCAAACCACGCATTCCGCTGGGCCACTGGTGCCCGTGGGCCAGGCGGGTGCCGAATCCCGTGCTCAGGTCGGTCAATGAACAAGCGCATATCCTTGAATGCCTGCGCCACGTTCAACCTCAACCATCCCATGCGCCCTGCCCGCCTTGTTCTTGCCGCCGTCTGCTGCACCCTGCTGGCGACGAGCGGCTGCGCGCTGCTCGACGCCAAGCAGCGCGAATGGATCTTCCAGCCCAGCCAGCGCAGCTGGCAGAACGCCGACATGTCGGGCATGGAAGATATCTGGATAGCTTTCGATTCGCGGCTGAGCGGCGAAGCCGTGCGCCTGCACGCGCTGTGGCTGCCGGCAAACCAAGCCGATGCTCCCGTGCTGCTGTACCTGCACGGCGCGCGCTGGAACGTCGCGGGCTCGTCGCAGCGCATTCGCCGCATGCAGTCGCTGGGCTTTTCGGTGCTGGCCATCGACTACCGCGGCTTTGGCCAGAGCAGCGCCGGGCTGCCGTCGGAACAACTCGCGATCGAGGACGCGCGCGCGGCCTGGGACTGGCTTGCGGGCCAGCATCCGCGCAAGGACCGTTATCTGTTCGGCCACTCGCTGGGCGGTGCGATCGCGATCGCGCTGGCCAGCGAAGTCGATGACGAGCGCGGCACGCTGGTCGAAGGCACGTTCAGCCGCATGACCGATGTGATCGGCAGCATGCGCTGGGGCTGGCTGCCCGTGGGCCCGTTCATCACCCAGACGTTTGATTCGCAGGAGCGCGTGGCGCGCATAGGCTCGCCGCTGCTGGTGGTTCATGGCAGCAGCGACCGGCTGATTCCCTCGGCACTGGGCAAGCAGCTCTATGCGGCCGCGCAGTCGCCCAAGCGCTGGGTGCTGATCGAAGGCGGCAGCCACCACAACACCAACGCGATCGGCCTGCCCCAGTACCGCGTGGCGCTGCAGGAGCTGTTCGACCTGCCCGCTGCGGCGAGCGCACCCTGAGTTCTGGCGGCGCGCGCGCGCCGCGCCCTGGCGTCTGCTACGCTCGCCGCCTATGCCCGTGTCCCCGCCCACTTCCGCGCCCGTCTCCGGGTCCACGATGTCGCCCGCGCTCGTCGTGCTGTTGCTGGGCCTGCTGCTCGGCCTGCAGCCCCTGGCCAGCGATCTGTATCTGCCGGCGCTGCCCGTGCTGCAAACCGGTTTTTCCGCGCCCGTCGCCCAGGTGCAGCTCACGCTCACCGGGCTGCTGCTGGCCTTCGGCTGCTCGCAGTTGATCTGGGGGCCGCTGTCCGACCGCTTTGGTCGGCGGCCGGTGCTGCTGATCGGCATCACCGGCTATGTGCTAGGTGCCCTCGGCTGCGCCACGGTCGACTCCATGGCCGCGCTGATCGGCTGGCGTGCGCTGCAGGGTGCGGCGCTGGGCGCCTGCGTGATGTGCGCGCGTGCCGTGGTGCGCGATCTCTATGGGCCGGTGCAGGGCGCGCAGGCCATGTCGCGCGCGCTCAGCGGCCTGGGCATGATCGCTTTTCTCGCACCGATCAGCGGCAGCCTGCTGGTGGAGCTGCTGGGCTGGCGCTCGACCATGCTCGCCCAGGCCCTGATGGGCGCCGGCGTGCTGCTGTTCGCGGCGCTGCGCTTTCAGGAGTCCTTGCCCCGGCGCAACCCGCAGGCGCTGCAGCCGCTGGCGCTGGCGCGCAACTGGGGCCGCATCGTGCGCCATCCGACGTTCCAGGCCTACAACCTGCTGACCATCTTCAGCTACGCCGGCCTGTTCACCTACCTCGCGGCGTCATCCTTCACCTATATCGAAGTGCTGGGCATGGAGCGCAGCCATTACGGCCTGCTGATGGGCTGCAACGCGCTGTTCTACATCGCGGGCACGGTGCTGTGCCGGCGCATGCTGCGCCACTGGAGCGTGCAGCGCTGCGTGGCCTGGGCCGGCCTGGCGAGCGCGCTGGGAGGGCTGTTGATGCTGACCGCCGCCCTCGCCGGCCTGCAGAGCATCTGGGCCTATGCGCTGCCCTTTTTTCTGTTTCAACTGGCCCATGGCGTGCACATGCCCTGCGGGCAAAGCAATGCGATTTCCCCTTTTCCGCAGTCGGCCGGAACGGCGTCCGCGGTCAACGGCTTTGGCATGATGCTGGTCGCGTTCGCCATGGGACACTGGCTGGGCCTGCACCTCGACGGCAGCACCATGGCCCTGTCTGCGGGCGTGGCTTTCTGGGGCGCGTGCACCGCGCTCACGGCCTGGCTGCTGGTGCGCCGCTGGGGCCATACCAGCCACCTTTGAAACCGCGGCTTCACCGCCTTTCCGACGACCCTTCAGGCCCTGCCCCTTGCGGCCGGGCCGCTGTTTTGTGACTATGAGCGACATGACCGCCTCCCCTCTTTTGCCCTGCATCGCCATCGCCGGCCCGACCGCCTCGGGCAAGACCGCGGGCGCGATGGCCCTCGCCGCCGTGCTGGGCGCGCGCGGCCAGGCCGTGGAAATCATCAGCGTCGATTCGGCGCTGGTCTACCGCGGCATGGACATCGGCACGGCCAAGCCAACGGCTGCCGAGCAGGCCGCCGTGCCCCACCACCTGATCGATATCCGTGACCCGCTGCAGGCCTATAGCGCCGCCGAGTTCGTGCAGGACACGCAGCGCCTGATAGGCGAAATCCGCGCGCGCGGCGCGCTGGCGTTGCTGGTCGGCGGCACCATGCTCTACTTCAAGGCCTTGTTCGACGGCATAGACGACATGCCTGCGGCCGACGCCGCAGTCCGCGCCCGGCTTGAGGAGCGCGCGGCAGCCATCGGCTGGCATGGCCTGCATGCCGAACTCGCCCAGGTCGACCCCGAGACCGCGGCGCGGCTCGCGCCCGGCGACAGCCAGCGCATCCAGCGCGCGCTTGAAGTCTTCATGGTTTCGGGCCAGCCGCTGTCGCATTTCCACACCCGCGCGCGCGCGGCCAGCGCCGACAAGGCCGGCGCGAACCAGGCCGGCGCGAACGCGCCGGCCACCACCCTGTTCTCGCTCGAACCGAATGAACGCAGCTGGCTGCATGCGCGCATTGCCCAGCGCTTCGACGCGATGCTCGATGCGGGCCTGGTCGCCGAAGTCGCGGGCCTGCGCGCGCGCGGCGACCTGCACGCCGATCTGCCGGCCATGCGCTGCGTGGGCTACCGCCAGGTCTGGGACGAAATGGACTGGCAGACACGGCGCGGCAGCGCGCTCAACCTGCACCTGCTGCGCGAAAAAGGCATTGCCGCCACGCGCCAGCTCGCCAAGCGCCAGATCACCTGGCTGCGCAGCATGCCCCAGCGCCAGGTGATTGCCTGCGATGCGCCCGATGCAACGGCGACGCTGGTGCAAGCCGTGCTCGATCATCTGGCCGCGCACAAGGGCTGAAGCAGCTGCCACCATGGACTGCGCGCACAACCCTCCCACCGCGGCGGCCATTTCCGTCCGGGGCCTGGCCAAGCACTATGCGGGTGCAAGCGTATTCAGCGCGGTGTCGTTCGACGTCGCGCCCGGCGAGTTCGTGGCCATCGTCGGCGAGTCGGGCGTGGGCAAGTCGACGCTGCTCAACTGCCTGGCCGGACTCGACCACTGGGACGCAGGGCGCATCGCGCACGACGGCATCGACCTGGGCGCGCTCGGCGACGACCAGCGCGCCGTCTGGCGCCGCGCCCACCTGGGCTTTGTGTTCCAGGCCTTCCATGTGCTGCCCCATCTCGATGTCGCGCAGAACGTGGGCCTGCCGCTGATGCTGCTCGGCGGGCGACTGGACAAGGAGGCGCTGGCGCGTGTCGAAGCCATGCTGGGCGCCGTAGGCCTGGCCGGGCTGGGCACACGCCTGCCCCAGCAGCTCAGCGGCGGCCAACTGCAGCGCGTGGCGATCGCGCGTGCCCTCGTGCACCGCCCGCGCCTGCTGCTCGCCGACGAGCCCACGGGCAACCTCGATCCGGCCACGGCCACGCGCATCCTCGACCTGCTCACGGCCCAGGCGCGCGAAGCCGGCGCCGCGCTGGTGCTGGCCACCCATTCGCGCGAGGCCGCGCTGCGCGCCGACCGCGTGCTGCAGTTGCGCGCGGACGGCATAGTCGCGGCCGGCATAGGCGCGGACGGCATAGGCGCGGCCGGCATAGGCGCGGCCTGAGGCGCCTCATTCAATGGTCAGGCGCCGGGTCTGCGTGCCCTGCTTCTTGGGCAGCGTCAATGTCAGCACACCGTTGTCATAACGGGCCTTGGCCTGCGCCGCGTCGATTTCCAGCGGCAACTGGAAGCTGCGCTCCACCGCGCCGTAGAAACGCTCGCTGCGCAGCAGCTTGTCGTCCTTGGTCTGCTCGTCCTTTTGCGTGACTTCGGCACGCAGGCTGACCAGACTGCCGTCGATAGCCACCTGGATGTCTTCCTTGGCCACGCCCGGCACTTCCGCGTGCACGGTGTAGGCCGCCTCGTTTTCCTTGACGTCGACCTTGATCTGCGACGGTGACGGCAGCGGATCGCCATGCAGCGCACGGATGTAGAAACCCGGGTTCGCATCCCGGAAGAATTCGTCGAGCAAACCGCCACGACCGATCAATGCGTTCATGTCATTCCTCCTTTGCCAAACACCACGCACTTGAGGCCGGCGTGCAAGGCCTGGCCGGGTGCAGCGCATTGCTGCCGGGCCTGCTGTTAAATTGTGGTCCCCCACGCCACCTTTTCAAGGGGCAGAGCACGCGCGCCAGCCCGATAAAGGCAATGGCTGGCAAGGCTTGACCCATGGCGACCACATCCTTTATCGCCTTCATCCATGTTCGCCCTGCTGCGCACCTTTTCCCTGCAGGAACTGCTGCACCACCCCTGGCGCACGGCCAGTGCGCTGCTGGCCGTGGTGCTGGGCGTGGCGCTAGGGTTCGCGGTGCACGTGATCAACGCTTCGGCGCTCGACGAGTTCTCGCGCGCCGTGCGCAGCGTCCAGGGCCAGCCCGATCTCGAACTGCGCGCCATGCAGGGCGCGTTGCCCGAACGCGTCTACGGCCTGGCCGCGCGCGAACACCAGCAGGTCGCGCAGGCCGCGCCCTGGCTCGAAGCCTCGGTACAGGCATGGCACGCCCGGGACAGCGCGCCCGATGACGCCAAGCCCGTCACGCTGCGCCTGCTCGGCGGCGATGCGCTGCAGTCCGGCGCGCTCGCGCCGGCCTTGATCCCGCGGCTGTTCACTGGCCATGACCGGCTCGACCTGTTCGCGCCGGACGCCGTTTTCCTCAACGCCGCGGCGCTGCAGGCGCTGGGCCTGAACGAAGCCCGGGCCGCGGGCGCCCAGCTCTGGTGGCGCCTGCCCGCGCCGGCTTCCAGCGATGCGACGACGCCGGCGCGCCTCGTCATGGTGCGCATCGCGGGCACGGTCGCGGCCAGTGGCCCGCCGCTGGCGCTGATGGACATAGGCGCGGCGCAGGACCTGCTGCAGCGCTGGGGCGAGATCAGCCGCGTCGATCTGCTGCTCGCCCCCGATGCGCACGCCGACCGCCTGCTCGCCCAGCTGCGCGCCGCGCCCGGCTGGCCCCCGGGGGTGCTCGCCAGCGTGCCGGGCAACGAACAGCAGCGCGTCGCGCAGATGTCGCGCGCCTACCGCGTCAACCTCACGGTGCTGGCGCTGGTGGCGTTGTTCACGGGCGCCTTCCTGGTGTTTTCCGTGCTTTCGCTGAGCGTGGCGCGGCGCGCACCGCAGTTCGCCTTGCTCGCGGTGCTGGGCCTCACGGCGCGCCAGCGCCTGGCCCTGGTGCTTGCCGAGTCGGCCGTGCTGGGACTGCTGGGCAGCGTCGGCGGCATCGCGCTCGGTCTGGGCCTGGCCGCGCTCGCGCTGCGGCTGCTCGGCGGCGACCTGGGCGGCGGCTATTTCACCGGCGTGCAGCCCGCGCTGCAGTGGAGTGGCGCCGGCGCGCTGGTCTTCGCGGGCCTGGGCCTGGCCTCGACCCTGGCCGGTGGCTGGTGGCCCGCGCGCGCCGCGCAATCGCTGCCCGCGGCCGCGACGCTCAAGGGCCTGGGCGCGCTGCAGACTCCGCAAGCCGGAGCGCGCCTGCCCCTGCTGCTGCTGGCCGCAAGCGCGGCGCTGGCCTGGCTGCCACCGATTGCCGGCATGGCGCTCGCGGCCTATGTCTCGGTGGGCCTGCTGCTGCTCGGCGGCATGGCCGCGCTGCCCTGGCTGCTGGGCCGCTTGCTGCAGCGCCTGCCCGAATTCGCGCGCAATCGCCCCCTGTGGCTGCTGGCGTTCGAGCGCGCGCGGCGCATGCGCGCCAGCGCCAGCGTGGCCGTGGGCGGCGTGGTCGCGAGCCTGAGCCTGGCCGTGGCGCTCACCATCATGGTCAGCAGCTTTCGCGGCTCCATGGCCGAGTGGCTCGATACCGCGCTGCCCGCGCCGGCCTATGTGCGCGCCGCTGGCGGCATGTCCCAGGGCGACGCAGGCCTGCGCGATGCGCGGCTTGTCGACGCCGTGCGCGCGCTGCCCGGCGTGGCGCGCGCCCAGCCCCAGCGCAACGCCAGCCTGTCGCTGGCCAGCGACCAGCCCGCCATGGCGCTGCTGGTGCGTCCGCTGCAGGGCGCGCAGGCCCAGGCCTTGCCCTGGCTCGCACCGCCGCTGGCCGTGCCTCCGGGCCTGATAGCCGTGCACATCAGCGAAGCTGCGGCCCAGCTCCACGGACTGCAGCCCGGCCAGCGCTGGAGCGCGCTGCAGTCGGCGTTCGCGCAGGGCGGCGCGGACCCGCCAGCGTTCTTCATTGCCGGCATCTGGCGCGACTACGTGCGCCAGTTCGGCGCCGTGGCCATGGACAGCGCCGACTACCAGCGCCTCACGGGCGACACACGGGTCTCGGAAATCGCGCTGTGGCCCGCAGCGCACGCCGACCTGGCCGCGCTGCAGGCGCGGATCCAGGCGCTCGCGCCCGCACATGGCCCGCTCGAATGGGTCAGCAGCCAGGGGCTGCGCGAACGCTCGATGCGCATTTTCGACCGCAGCTTTGCCGTGACCTACTGGCTGCAGGCGGTGGCCATCGCCATCGGCCTGTTCGGCATCGCCGCGAGCTTCAGCGCCCAGGTGCTCGCGCGGCGCAAGGAATTCGGCCTGCTCTCCCACCTGGGCCTGACGCGCCGGCAGATCCTGGGCGTGGTCGCCGGCGAAGGCGCGGTGTGGAGCGCGCTGGGCGCGATCGCCGGCACGGTGCTGGGCCTGGGCGTGGCGGTGATCCTGGTGCATGTGGTCAACCCGCAGAGCTTTCACTGGACCATGGAACTGCGCCTGCCCTGGCTGCGGCTGGCGCTGCTCGCGCTGGCCGTGACGGCCGCGGGCACGCTCGCCGCCTGGCTCGCGGGCCGGGCCGCGGCCGGGCGCGATGCGGTGCTCGCCGTGAAGGAAGACTGGTAGCGGCGCGGATTCACGCCAGTGTCACGAACGCCCGCTACAACCCAGGCTTCGACACTTCATCCGGCCCACCCCACCATGGCTTCTTCCCTGCGTTCGCTTCCCCGTGCCCGTCTGTTCGCGCTGAGCGTTCTTGCCACCGCGCTGCTCGCAGCCTGCGGCGGTGATGACAATTCCGAAGCGGTCGTCACGCCTCCACCCGTAGTGGTCGTTCCGCCAGTGGTCGATCCTGTCCCCGAAGTCGAAGCCACGCCGCTGACCGTGATGCTCGAGAAGATCGGCAGCTACGAAACCGGCGAGTTCCTCAAGAGCGCCGCGGAAATCACCGCCTACGATGCGGCCAGCAAGCGCAGCTTCGTGGTCAACGCACTGGCCGGGGCCGTCGACGTGCTCGACCTGAGCAACCCGGCCAAGCCCGTCAAGGTCGGCCGCATCGAAGGCACGGCGGTGCTCACCGGCGCGGAAATCAACAGCGTGGCCGTGCACGATGGCATCGTCGCCGTGGCCATGCAGGCACCCGTGAAGACCGACAACGGCCGCATGGCGCTCTACAACGCGGCCACGCTAGCGCTGATCAGCGAAGTCGAGATCGGCGCGCAGCCCGACATGGTGACATTCACGCCCGACGGCCGCTATGTGCTGGTCGCCAACGAAGGCGAGCCCAGCGACGACTACCAGATCGACCCCGAAGGTTCGGTCAGCGTCATCGACGTCACCGATGCCAGGAAACCCGTGGTGCGCACCGCCGGTTTCACGCAGTTCAACGGCCAGGAAGCCGCGCTGCGCGCGCGCGGCGTGCGCATCTTCGGCCCCAAGGCCACGGCCGCCCAGGACTTCGAGCCCGAATACATCGCCGTCTCGGCCGACAGCCGCACGGCCTGGGTCACGCTGCAGGAGAACAACGCGCTGGCGCGCATCGACCTGGCCTCGGCCAAGGTCATTTCTGTGACCGCGCTGGGCTACAAGGACAACAGCCTGGCGGCCAACGCGCTCGACATCCAGGACGAAGACGGCAAGATCAACATCACGACCTGGGCCGGCGTGCGCAGCCTCTACATGCCCGACAGCATCGCGGCCTATGAAGCGGGCGGCAAGACCTACCTCGTGACCGCCAACGAAGGCGATGCGCGTGCCTGGGGCGAAGACAACCCGGCCTATGTGAACGGCGACACCAGCCAGGGCTTCATGGAGGAATTCCGTGTCAAGCACCTGACCAATGCCAAGGGCTGGAGCGGCCGCAAGGGCGACGACCTGCCGGCCCACCTGAGCGCGCTGGCCGCGGGCGGCCTGCTCAACCCCGCCACCTTCGCCTACTGCGGCGCGACCGCCGGCGCACCGGGCAAGTGCCGCGACGACGACGTGCTCGGCCGCCTCAAGGTCACCTGGACCCAGGGCTACCAGCAGAACGCCGACGGCTCGCCCGTGATGTACACCGCCGCCGGAGTGGCCAGCCCCGCGGGCGACCGGATCATGTACGACCAGCTGTATGCGTTTGGCGGTCGTTCCTTCTCGATCTGGGACGAGAACGGTGCCCAGGTCTGGGATTCGGGCGCCGCGATAGAGAAGTTCCTCGCCAGCGACGCGTGCCAGCTCGGCAGCGCGCGCAGCATTCCCTGCAAGACCTATTTCAACACCGGCCATGACGCCACCGCCAAGGCCGATGCACGCAGCAGCGCCAAAGGCCCCGAGCCCGAAGGCCTGACCGTGGGCAAGGTCGGCAACAAGACGTTCGCGTTCGTCGGCCTGGAGCGCATGGGCGGCGTGCTGGTCTATGACATCACCAACCCCAAGGCGCCGGTGCAGATGGACTACATCAACACGCGCGAGAACTGGGAACTCGATCCCGAGAAGAACCTCGACAAGGTCGGCGACCTGGGCCCCGAAGGCCTGCACTTCGTGCCCGCGGCCTCTTCGCCCAACGGCAAGCCGCTGCTGATCGTGGGCAACGAAGTCAGCGGCACGACGGCGATCTTCCAGCTGAAGATGACCTATTGAACGTCAGCGTCGGCGGCGGGCTTGCGCTACATTGGCAAAACGCCATGTCTGTCCACCGCCCGCCGCTTCCTGACTCCCGCCGCCGCTGGCTGACCCAAGCCGCGGCCGGCCTCGGCGTGCTGGCATTGCCCGGCATTTCCCGGGCATTGCCACCGCGCACGCTGGTGTTCCCGCGCGACTTCGGCAGCCACCCGCAGCTAGGCACCGAGTGGTGGTACATCACCGGCCATGTCCAGGCCCAGGGCCGGCTGCTGGGTTTCCAGCTGACTTTCTTTCGCGCGCGCGTGGCCTCCACGCAGAATCTGCGCTCGGCGTTCGCGGCGCGCCAGCTGGTGTTCGCGCACGCGGCGCTGACCGATGTCGCGGGCCGGCGCCAGCTGCATGCGCAGCGCAGCGCACGCGCCGGCATGGGCCTGGCCCATGCGCGCGAAGGCGATACCGACGTACAGCTCGGCGACTGGTTTGTGCGCCGCATGCCGGCGCCATCGGGCACGGCCGCGCAAGCGAGCCGCTACGTCGCGCATATCGCCGGCGACGGCTTTGCGCTCGACCTGCAGCTGGCCACCACCCAGCCCGTGCTGCTGCAAGGCCAGGCAGGCCTGTCGCGCAAGGGGCCGGACGCCGCGCAGGCCAGCTACTACTACAGCCAGCCGCAACTGGCCGTCTCGGGTGCGATCACGCTGGACGGCCAGAAACTTGCCATCGACACCACCGCCACCAACCGCGCCTGGCTGGACCATGAAGTCAGCGACGCCCTGATGCACCCCGAAGCCCAGGGCTGGGACTGGATAGGCATGAATCTCGACGATGGCAGCGCGCTCACGGCCTTTCGCCTGCGCCGCCCCGATGGCACGGCCCTCTGGGCCGGCGGCTCCTGGCGCGCGCCAGGCCAGGCCGCTCGGATTTTCACGGCCGATGAAGTGGTGTTCACGCCCCAGCGCTGGTGGACCAGCCCGGACAGCGGCGCACGCTATCCCGTCGAATGGCATGTCACCACGCCAACAGGCAGCTGGATCGTCGAGTCCCTGCTCGACGCCCAGGAACTCGACAGCCGCGCGTCTACGGGAACGATCTATTGGGAAGGCTTATGTGATCTGCGTGAAGTCGCCAGCGGCAAGCTGCGCGGCCGGGGCTATCTGGAAATGACGGGGTATGCGCAGAGGTTGAAGCTCTAGGCATAGGCGGCTTATTCTGCCAGCTAGGCCTACGCCTTTCACGTCACAAAGAAGCTATCCCGCTCCCCGCCCTTCTGGCTGCGCGGGGGCGCCTAGCCCTGCCGCGCGCAGGGCCCGGGCTGGCAGGTGTGCCGAAGGACACACCTGCTTCGTCAACTGACTCACCGCGGTTGTTCGAGCGCAGCGCCGCAGGCGCGCAGCGAGTTCCGCGGTGCAGCCCGGGACCGAGCACGGCAGATTGCCCTACGCTGCGCGGAGGGTCGCAGACAGCAGGGCTCGCCTTTCTTTTGGGTACTTTTCTTTGGCGACTCAAAGAAAAGTACCTCGGCTGCCGGGCCGAGACCCGGCTCCTGCCCGTGGCAACGGCATGCCGTTAAAAGGACAAACCGCCCTTAATCAAGCCTTCCTACGTGCAAGCCAAGCGTTGAGCTCGCCCATGATCCCGCGGCGGAACGCCAGCACGCAGACCACAAAGATCAACCCGGTCACGATGGTCACCGACTCGCCCAGCGTGCCAAACCATTCGATACCCGTCAGGCGCCCCAGGAACATGCCGAATTCGCCGATCTTGTTCTCGATCAGCACCACCACCGCCGAGCCCACGATAGGACCCGACAGCGTGCCCAGCCCGCCCATCAGCGTCATCAGCACCACATGGCCCGACGTGGTCCAGTGCGCGTCCGACAGCGTCGCAAAGCCCAGCACCACGGTCTTGAGCGAACCGGCCAGGCCGGTGAGCGCGGCCGAAAGCACAAAGGCCAGCAGCTTGAAGCGTGTGGTGTCATAGCCCAGCGAAATCGCGCGCGGCTCGTTTTCCTTGATGGCCTTGAGCACCTGGCCGAATGGCGAATGCACGGTACGCACGATCAGCAGGAAGGCCGCCACCACGATCGCCAGCGCCACGTAATACATGGTCAGGTCATCGGCCAGATCGATCAGGCCGAACAGCTTGCCGCGCGGCACGCCCTGCAGGCCGTCCTCGCCGCCGGTGTAGGGCACCTGCAGGCAGACGAAGAACACCATCTGCGCCAGCGCCAGCGTGATCATCGAGAAATAGATGCCCTGGCGGCGGATCGCGAGCCAGCCGAACAGCAGGCCCAGCAAGGCGCCGCCCAGCGTGCCGGCGAGCATGCCCAGCTCGGGCGACAGGCCCCAGACTTTCATTCCATGGCCGGTGATATAGGCCGCCGTACCCAGAAAGGCCGCGTGACCGAAGGACAGCAGGCCGGTGTAGCCCAGCAGCAGGTTGAACGCCGCGGCGAACAGTGCGAAGCACATCAGCTTCATCACGAATACCGGGTAGGCGCCGGCAAACGGCGCGACGATCAGGGCCAGCAGCAGCAGGCCGTAGCCAATTCTGGCAAGAAGCTTGGTGTTCATGTTCGGGGCCCCTTATTTTTCTTTACCGAACAGGCCGGCGGGGCGAATCAGGAGAACGATGACCATGATGACGAACACCACGGTCGAGGAAGCCTGGGGATAGAAGACCTTGGTCAGGCCTTCGATCACGCCCAGACCCAGGCCGGTGAGAATGGCGCCCATGATCGAGCCCATGCCGCCAATCACCACCACGGCAAACACCACGATGATCAGGTTCTGTCCCATCAGCGGCGTGACCTGGTAGACCGGCGCCGCGAGCACGCCGGCAAAGGCCGCCAGGCCCGCGCCGAATGCATAGGTCAGCGTGATCATCACCGGCACATTGACGCCGAAGGCCTCGACCAGGCGCGGGTTCTCGGTGCCCGCGCGCAGGTAGGCACCCAGGCGCGTCTTCTCGATCACGAACCAGGTCGCAAGGCAGACCGTCACCGAGGCCAGCACCACCCAGGCGCGGTAATTGGGCAGCATCATGAAGCCCAGGTCGGTCGCGCCTTCGAGCAGCTCGGGCGTGTCATAGCCCAGGCCCGACACGCCGTAGACCGAGCGGAACAGGCCTTCGATCAGCAGCGACAGGCCCAGCGTCAGCAGCAGCCCGTACAGGTGATCGAGCTGGTAGATCCAGCGCAGCAAAAACCGCTCTATCAGCACCCCCAGCAAGCCCACCAGCAGCGGTGACACCAGCAGCATCACCCAGTAGTTGATGCCGAAGTAGTTCATCGCCATCCAGGTGCAGACCGCTCCCAGCATGAACAGCGCCCCATGTGCGAAATTGATCACGTTGAGCAGGCCGAAGATCACCGCCAGGCCCAGGCTCAAGATCGCATAGAACGAGCCGTTGACCAGCCCCAGCAGGAGCTGGCTCAACAGGCCCGGCAAAGAAACACCAAGAATTTCCATGGGGTATACGCGAAAGGGTAAAAAAAGGAAGCGCGGCTAAGAGCGGCTTACACGGCCCTTGAGAACGAGGTCTCGAAGGCCGTGCCGGGTGCTCTTATTTCCAGAGCGCGCACTTGGTTTCGGCCTTGGTCGTCCAGACGTCGGCCGCAGGCAGCGTCGACAGCACCTTCAGATAGTCCCAGGGCTTCTTCGACTCGGCGGGCGACTTGACCTCGACCAGGTACATGTCGTGCGCATAGGTGCCGTCGGGGCGGATGTTGCCCTTGGCATAGAAGTCCGACAGCGGCGTGCTCTTGAGGTAGGCCATGACCTTGTCGGCATCGGTGGTCTTGACCGCCTGCACGGCCTTCAGATACTGCGTCACGGCCGAGTAGTCGGCGGCGTGGATGTCGGTGGGCATGCGCTTGGTCTTGGCAAAGAACTTGTTCGCGAACGCGCGCGACGCATCGTTCATGTCCCAGTACCAGCTGGTGGTGTGCAGCAGGCCTTCGGTGTTCTTCAGGCCCAGGCTGTGGATGTCGGTCAGGAACACCAGCAGACCCGCGGTCTTCATGGTCTTGTTGATGCCGAATTCCCTGGCCGCCTTGATGGCGTTGATGGTGTCACCGCCGGCATTCGCCAGGCCCAGGATCTGCGCCTTCGATGCCTGCGCCTGCAGCAGGAAGGACGAGAAGTCCGACGCGTTGAGCGGGTGCTTGACGCCGCCCACCACCTTGCCGCCCTTGGCCTTGACCACGGCGCTGGTATCGTTTTCGAGCGCCTGCCCGAAAGCGTAGTCGGCCGTCAGGAAGAACCAGTCCTTGCCACCGCGGTCGACGACTGCGGCGCCCGTGCCCTTGGCCAGCGCCACGGTGTCATACGCATAGTGCACGGTGTAGGGATTGCACTGCTCGTTGGTCAGTGCCGACGAGCCCGCGCCGTTGTTGAAGTGCACGCGCTTCTTCTCGTTCGCGACCTGCGACACCGCCAGCGCCGTGCCCGAATTGGTGCCGCTGAACATCAGCGTCACGCCCTGGGTGTCGATCCATTCGCGCGCCTTGCTGGCCGCGATGTCGGCCTTGTTCTGGTGGTCGGCCGAAACCAGCTCGAT
This sequence comes from Pantoea sp. 18069, assembly GCF_902706035.1. Classification (GTDB taxonomy): domain Bacteria; phylum Pseudomonadota; class Gammaproteobacteria; order Burkholderiales; family Burkholderiaceae_C; genus Comamonas. Next base: position 45,650 of record NZ_CACSJA010000013.1, read on the forward strand.
AGGCTGGCCCAGCACCTTGCCGCCAAAGTCGTCGATGGCCATCTGCATGGCCAGCGCGCCGTTCTTGCCCTCGACGTCGGCATACAGGCCGGACATGTCGGTGATGAAGCCGATCTTCACTTTTTCCTGGGCCTGGGCCAGCGGGCTCAACAGACCTGCAGCAGCCAGTACGCAAGCCAGCGTCGTCAACGAAGTCTTCATGGGGATATCTCCTGGATGGATAAAGGCTAGAACAGAAAAAACCGGGGCCGCGCGCTGCGCGGACACCCACAAAACACCGGACTACACGCCCAGCAATTCATTGAGGACCGGCATCTTGGCCTGGAGTTCGGCCGCGCCGAAGCGCTCGACGATGCGGCCATGCTCCATGACGTAGAAGCGGTCGGCCAGCGGCGCCGCGAAATGGAAGTTCTGCTCGACCATGACCACCGTGTAGCCCTTCTTGCGCAGCGCGGTGATCATGCGTGCGAGCGCCTGCACGATGACCGGCGCCAGGCCTTCGGAGATCTCGTCGAGCAGCAGCAGCCGCGCGCCGGTGCGCAGAATGCGCGCCACGGCCAGCATCTGCTGCTCACCGCCCGACAGGCGCGTGCCCTGGCTGTGGCGGCGCTCGGCGAGGTTAGGGAACATCGCATAGATCTCCTCGACCGACATGCCCTTCTCGCCGGTCTTGAGTTCGGGCGGCAGCAGCAGGTTTTCCTCGCAGGTCAGGCTCGCGAAGATGCCGCGCTCCTCGGGGCAGTAACCCAGGCCCAGGTGGGCGATGCGGTGCGTGGGCATCTGTATGGTTTCCACGCCATTGACCTTGACCGAGCCCTGGCGCGCGCCGGTCAGGCCCATGACCGCGCGCAGCGTCGAAGTGCGCCCCGCGCCGTTGCGCCCGAGCAGCGTCACCACTTCGCCCGGCTGCACCGTCATGTCGACGCCGTGCAGCACATGCGACTCGCCATACCAGGCCTGCAGGCCCTTGATTTCCAGCGCGGGCTGGCCCGCGTTTGCATTTTGTACCGTCATCTCAACTTCCCACGATGCTATGCGTCACACAGAGCGGATAAAGCCGGCGCGCTCCAAGCCAGGGGCACCGAGCAAGGGCCGCCCCGCAGCGAGGGTGCCGTCCCCCTCCACCGAAGGATGAGAGGGGGAAGCGGCGTGAGCCGCTCAGGGGGGACCTCATTTAATGGGCTCCTTGAAGTTGGCCGTCGGTCGTGCCCATGTAGGCTTCCATCACTTTCGGATTGCTTGAAACTTCGGCATAAGGCCCTTCAGCCAGCACCGCGCCGCGCTGCAGCACCGTGATGCAGTCGGCGATGCTCGACACCACCTTCATGTTGTGCTCGACCATCAGGATGGTGCGGCCGGCCGAGACCTTCTTGATCAGTTGCGTCACGCGGTCCACGTCTTCGTGGCCCATGCCCTGGGTGGGCTCGTCAAGCAGCATCAGTTCGGGCTCCATCGCCAGCGTGGTCGCGATCTCGAGCGCGCGCTTGCGGCCATAGGGCAGGTTCACCGTGAGCTCGTCGGCCAGGTGCTCGAGGTTGACTTCGGCCAGCAGCGCCATCGCGCGGTCGTTGAGCTGGTCCAGCGTCTTCTCGCTGCGCCAGAAATGGTAGGCCGTGCCCAGCTGGCGCTGCAGGCCCACACGCACGTTCTCGAGCAGCGTGAGGTGCGAGAACACCGCCGAAATCTGGAACGAGCGAATCACTCCGCGGCGCGCGATTTCCGAAGGCTGCGCGCGCGTGATGTCTTCGCCGTTGAAACGGATGCTGCCCGACGTCGGTTCGAGGAACTTCGTCAGCAGGTTGAAGCAGGTGGTTTTTCCCGCACCATTCGGTCCGATCAACGCGTGGATGGCGCCGCGGCGGACCGACAGGTTCACATCGCTGACCGCGGTGAAACCCTTGAACTCTTTGGTCAGGTGGCTGGTCTCAAGAATGACGTCGCTCATGTGCGCTCTGGCCGCTCCGGTGGATGCTGCAAAACCGTCCCAGGTCTGCCGTGTGGCGTTCCCTGGGGGGATATGCATCGCATCGTATGCCGCGGCCTCGCGGCGAACACTGGGGCAAATACGCCCGTACAAACGCTTAAGCGCCTCGCCTTGGCGCAAAAGCGATCATGTCCGACATGGAAGGCAGTGGTTCTTCAGCGAAGTGTTCGCCTACATCCACAGCGTGATGCGGACACAAAAATGTTGCCTATCGTGTACGAAAACAACATTTCCATGCGCATAAAGACCAGGAACTGACGTTCAGGCGACAATTCAGCTGCGTTGCGTGTGCAGGCGCGACCTACTGCAAGGTTTCCTTGGCGCCGTCGGCGAGCGGCAGCGGCAGCACGCCAATGCCCTCTTCGAGCAGTGCCACCGCGTCCTGCGCGCTCGCCTGCCCGCGGATGGCGCGCGACTCGATCTCGCCATGGTGCATGCGCCGCGCTTCGTCGGCAAAGCGCTCGCCGACATCCTCGGTCCTGGCAATGAGTTCGCGCGACATGCGCAGCCAGGCGGCCTGCATGGCCTGGCGCGATGCTTGCGGTGGCGTGGGAAGGGAGGCAGCTTCAGCCGCGGGGCGGGCGGCCGATGCCGGGGCGCCGAGGTTCAGGCGCGGAGCACTCAGACGCTTGGCGATGCTGGCGTCGCCGCACATCGGGCACAGCACGAGCGCGCGCTCCTTCTGTGACTGGAAATCGTCTTCCGACGCAAACCAGCCTTCGAAGATGTGGCCGTGCTGGCAACCGAGATCAAGAACCTTCATGGCAACGTGACCTCATCTCATTGATCCATGGCACTTACGCCCCCCCAGAGCCGCTCAGGGGGGGCTTTACGCTATTGACGTCGCTTGACCAGGTAGCGGTAGACAAAGCCGGGAAAGCCCAGCGTCAGAAACAGTGTAGCGGTGATCGCGTAAAACTCCCAGCCCTGGGGTGCGATCTGGCCGACACGGCGCTCGAGCAGCAGCGCCAGGCCACCGACGAGGAAATACAGCAGCAGCATCTCGAACAGGCGCATGGCCAGCGGCTTGCGCCCGGCCGCGACCGGGCCGACGATGAACCAGCGGTGATTGATAAATGGCAAATTGGCGGCCACCAGGGCCGCCAATATCACCAGCCAGATCGATGCTGTCTGTGTCACGGAAGAACCTTCTCAACAAGAGTAGCGCTGCACATGAAACTGGCGCGGCCCAGCAAGGGGACACCGAGCAAGGGCCGCCCCGCAGCGATGGTGTCGTCCCCCTCCACCGAAGGATGAGAGGGGGAAGCCGCGTAAGCGGCTCAGGGGGTGCTTCAGTTTATGAAGCCAGGGCCCGCACAATAGCATCCGCGCACAGCGACATCAGACCGCCGGGCATCAAGCCCAGCAGCAGCACCAGCGCGCCATTGACCGACAGCACCACGCGCACGTCGAGGGGCGCGGACACGCTGGCCACGGTGATGGGCGCATCAAAGTACATCACCTTGACGACGCGCAGGTAGTAGAACGCACCGATCAGCGACATCACCACCGCGAACACGGCCAGCGCGATGTACGCGGTCTCGCCCGAAGCGATCAGCGACTGCAGCACCGACAGCTTGGCGTAGAAGCCGACCAGCGGCGGGATACCGGCCATGGAGAACATGCAGATCGCCATCACGCCGGCATACAGCGGGCTGCGCTGGTTCAGGCCGGCGAGATCGGAGATTTCCTCGCTCTCGAAGCCTTCACGGGCGAGCAGCAGCACCACGCCGAAAGTCGCGAGCGTGGTCAGCACATAGGTCACGACGTAGAACATCGCCGAGCTGTAGGCGTTTTCCACCGTGGCCGGATCGACATGGCCGTTGACCACGCCCGACAGCAGGCCCAGCAGCACGAAGCCCATCTGCGAGATCGTCGAGTAGGCCAGCATGCGCTTGAGGTTGCTCTGGCCTATGGCCGCGAGGTTACCGACGAGCAGCGAGCCTATGGCCAGCACCGCGAGCATCTGCTGCCAGTCGATCGCCAGCGGCAGCAGACCATCGACCAGCAGGCGGATCGTGATCGCGAACGCCGCCAGCTTGGGCGCGCCACCGATCAGCAGCGTGACGGCCGTGGGAGCACCCTGGTAGACGTCGGGAATCCACATGTGGAAAGGCACGACGCCCAGCTTGAACGCCAGACCGGCGACGACGAACACCAGACCGAAGACCAGCACCTGGTGGCGGATTTCGCCCGAGTTGATGGCCTTGAAGACCTGACCGATGTCGAGCGAGCCGGTCGCGCCGTAGAGCATGGACATGCCGTAGAGCAGGAAACCGCTGGCCATCGCGCCGAGCACGAAATACTTCATCGCGGCTTCGACGGCGGCTTCGTTGTCGCGGCGCAGCGCGACCAGCGCATAGCTCGACAGCGTCAGCAGTTCCAGGCCGAGGTACAGCACCAGGAAGTTGTTGCCCGAAATCATGATGAACATGCCCAGCAGCGCGAGCATGGACAGCGTGAACAGTTCACCGCCGCGCAGCATGTCGCGGTCGGCGGCGTACGGCCGGCCGTAGACCAGGGTCGCCATCAACGCCACGGTGGCGAAGCACTTGAGCCAGTTGCCCATGGCGTCGCTGACCACCATGTTGCCCCAACCATAGAAGGTCTGGCCGCCCGCGGCATAGAAGCCTTGCAGCACGGCCACCACGGCCAGGGTCAGCAGCGTGAGCACATAGGTAGCGGTACGACGCGGGCTGTGCACGCCCAGGTCGACCAGGGCGATCACGCATGCCATGACCAGGAGAATGATCTCCGGGTAGATCGCAAGCCAGCTGATGTTGTCAATCATCTCGAGTCTCTCAGTTCAGTCTGGTCATGGAAGCTTGGACAGGGCGACCTGCTGCAGCAGCTGGGCCACGGAAACGTCCATCACATCCGTGAAGGGCTTGGGGTACACGCCCATGTAGAGCACGGCCACCGCAAGCACCGCCAACACGAGGAACTCGCGGGCATTGATGTCGCTCAGGCCACGCACGTTGTCGTTGGCGATAGGGCCCAGGTAGACCCGCTTGTACATCCACAGCGTGTAGCTCGCGCCGAAGATCAGCGCCGTGGCCGCGCCCAGGCCGATCCAGAAGTTGAACTTCACGGCACCCAGGATCACCATCCACTCGCCGACGAAGCCGGCCGTCGCGGGCAGGCCGCAATTGGCCATCGCGAAGAACAGTGCGAACGCAGCGAACTTGGGCATGGTGTTCACCACGCCGCCATAGGCCGCGATCTCACGCGAATGCACGCGGTCGTAGAGCACGCCGATCGACAGGAACATGGCACCCGAGACAAAGCCGTGGGCAATCATCTGCACCAGACCACCGGCCACGCCCAGGTCGTTGAAGAGGAAGAAGCCCAGCGTCACGAAGCCCATGTGCGCGACGGACGAATAAGCCACGAGCTTCTTCATGTCCTTTTGCACCAGCGCGACCATGGCCACGTAGATCACGGCGATCAGCGACAGCGCGATCATCAGCCAGGCCCATTCGCGCGCGGCGTCGGGAGCGATGGGCATCGAGAAGCGCAGGAAACCGTAGGCACCGAGCTTGAGCATGATCGCCGCCAGCACGGCCGAACCACCCGTGGGCGCCTCGACGTGGACGTCGGGCAGCCAGGTGTGCACCGGCCACATCGGCACCTTCACGGCGAAGGCCGCGAAGAAGGCGAAGAACAGCAAGGTCTGGGCCGAGCCCGACAGCGGCATCGCATACCAGGTCTGGAGATCGAAGCTGCCGCCCGACTGGACGTACAGGTAGATCAGCGCGATCAGCATCAGCAAAGAGCCAAGCAGCGTGTAGAGGAAGAACTTGAACGCCGCGTAGATCTTGTTCGGGCCGCCCCAGATACCGATGATCAGATACATCGGAATCAGCGTGGCTTCGAAGAACACGTAGAACAGCATGCCGTCGAGCGCGCTGAACACGCCGATCATCAGCCCCGACAGGATCAGGAACGCGGCCATGTACTGGTTCACGCGCTCGGTGATCGACTCCCAGGAAGCGATCACCACGATCACCGTGATGAAGGCCGTCAGCGGCACGAACCAGAACGACAGGCCGTCAAGCCCGAGGTGGTAGTTGACGTTGAAGCGCTCTATCCAGAGCGCCTTTTCGACAAACTGCGCGGCGGCCGTGCCGTTGTCGAACCCCTGGTACAGCGGCAGCGTGACCGCCAGGCCGACCAGGGCACCGACCAGCGCGAGCCAGCGCACGGCACGTGCGTGCTCGTCGCGGCCAAGGGCCAGCAGCAGGACACCGAATGCGATCGGGGTCCAGATGGCAAGACTCAACAAACCCATTTTTGTTCTTCCCTTACTTGTTGAGCCACACGAAGTAGGTCATGAGCAGGAAGATGCCCAGGATCATGACCAACGCGTAGTGGTAGATATAGCCGGTCTGCAGGGCACGCGCCCAGGCAGCGATGCGCGCAACGATCTTCCAGGAACCGTTGACCACGGCGCCATCGATGATGGCCTGGTCGCCGACCTTCCACAGGACCGTGCCCAGGGCACGCGTTCCGCGGGCCAGCACGTTCTCGTTGAACCAGTCGAGGTAGTACTTGTTCTCGAGCAGGTTGAAGATGGGCATGCAGCTGCGCTTGATCGCCGCCGGCAGCGCCGGGTTGACCATGTACATGTAGTAGGACAGTGCCACGCCTGCGAGGGCCAGCCAGAACGGCGCCGTCTGCAGACCGTGGATGGCCATGGCCATCGCACCGTGGAACATGCCTGCGATGCCGGCCATCGCGCCGTGCTTGGCGCCGTCGACGGTGATCACGCCGTCGAAGAACGAGCCGAACAGCATGTGGTCGATGGTGAAGTAGCCCACGAGCACCGAAGGAATCGCCAGCAGCACCAGCGGCACGGTCACGACCCAGGGCGACTCATGCGGCTTGGCATCGTGGCCATGGCCGTGGTGGTCGTCATGCGCGTGGTGGTCGTCATGGTGCGCATCCGGGTTCTGGTCGTAGCGTTCCTTGCCATGGAAGACCAGGAAGTACATGCGGAACGAGTAGAACGCGGTCACGAACACACCGGCGAGCACGGCGAAGTGCGCGAAACCGGCAGCCGGTAGGTTGCTGAAGTGCACCGCCTCGATGATCATGTCCTTGGAGTAGAAGCCCGAGAACAGCGGCGTGCCGATCAGGGCCAGCGAGCCCAGCAGCGAGGTGATCCAGGTGATGGGCATGTACTTGCGCACGCCACCCATCCAGCGCATGTCCTGGTTGTGGTGCAGGCCCATGATGACCGAACCGGCGCCAAGGAACAGCAGCGCCTTGAAGAACGCGTGGGTCATCAGGTGGAACACCGCGACCGAGTAGGCCGACGCGCCCAGCGCCACGGTCATGTAGCCCAGCTGCGACAGCGTCGAGTAGGCGACGACGCGCTTGATGTCGGTCTGGATGATGCCCAGGAAGCCCATGAACAGCGCGGTGATCGCACCGATGATCAGGATGAAGTTCAGCGCCGTGTCCGACAGCTCGAACAGGGGCGACATGCGCGACACCATGAAGATGCCGGCCGTGACCATGGTCGCGGCGTGGATCAGCGCGGAAATGGGGGTCGGGCCTTCCATCGAGTCCGGCAGCCAGACGTGCAGCGGGAACTGCGCCGACTTGCCCATCGCGCCGATGAACAGGCAGATGCAGATCACGGTGATCAGCATCCAGTCCGTGCCGGGGAAGCTCAAGGCGCCCAGTTCCTGCGACTTGGCGAAGATCTCGGTGTAGTTGAGCGTGCCCGCATAGGCGCCGATCAGGCCGATGCCCAGGATGAAGCCGAAGTCGCCGACGCGGTTGACCAGGAAGGCCTTCATGTTGGCGAAGATGGCCGTGGGCTTGTTGTACCAGAAGCCGATCAGCAGGTAGGACACCAGGCCCACGGCTTCCCAGCCGAAGAACAGCTGCAGCAGGTTGTTGCTCATCACCAGCATCAGCATGGAGAAGGTGAACAACGAGATGTAGGCGAAGAAACGGTTGTAGCCGTCGTCTTCCTTCATGTAGCCCATGGTGTAGATATGCACCATCAGCGAGACGAAGGTCACGACGACCATCATCATCGCGGTGATGCTGTCGACCAGGAAGCCGACTTCCATCTTCAGGCCGCCGACCACCATCCAGGTGTAGAGCGTGTCGTTGAAGCTGGCGCCGTCCATGGCCACGCTCTTGAGCGTGAACGCGGAGATCACGAAGGCGATCAGCACGCCGAGGATGGTCAGCGTGTGGCTGGCTGCGCGGCCGATGCGGTTGCCGCCAAAGGCCGTGCCGAACAGGCCGGCGAGCACAGAGCCCACCAGCGGTGCCAGGGGCACGGCCAGCAGGGTGGATGCGGAGAGGGTTTGACTCATTCTGGAGAACCTTGCAAGTTGCGGCCGCTCAACCCTTGAGGGTGTTGAGATCTTCCGCGTTGATGCTGGACTTGTTACGGAACAGCAACACCAAGATGGCCAGGCCAATCGCCGATTCCGCAGCGGCCACGGTCAGGATGAAGAACACGAACACCTGGCCGTGCATGTCACCCAGATAGTGGGAGAAGGCCACGAAATTCATGTTCACGGCCAGCAGCATCAGCTCGATGGCCATGAGCAGAACGATCAGGTTTCTGCGGTTCAGAAAAATGCCGATGACAGCGATGGCGAACAGCATCGCCCCCAGTGTCAGGAAATGCCCGAGTGTGAGCGTCATGCCTTTGTCTCCTGCGCAGCGGCGTTGCCTGCGTCCTCTGGTCCTTGCGCATCTACCTGCGGCGCGCGCGTTGCCGCCACCTTCACCAGTCGCACGCGGTCTTCGGCGCGCACGCGGATCTGCTGGGCGGGGTTGATCGCCTTGCTGTCCTTGCGCTTGCGCAAGGTCAGCGCGATCGCGGCGATCATCGCCACCAGCAGGATCGTGGCCGCGATTTCCACCGGATACAGGTATTCGGTGTACAGCAGGCGACCGAGCTCCTTGGTGTTGGAATACGGCTCGAGTTGGCCCGCGGCATTGAGCACCATGGCCGGCACGGCCTTGGGTTCATCGATGCTGCTGAAGCCGCCCATGAGCACCATGCCCATTTCGAACACGATCAGCACGCCGATGAAGGCGGCCAGCGGGAAATGCTTCCAGAATCCCTGGCGCAGCGCGTCGATGCGGATGTCCAGCATCATCACCACGAACAGGAACAGCACCATCACCGCGCCCAGATAGACCAGCACCAGCGCAATCGCGAGGAACTCGGCCTTGAGCAGCAGCCAGATGGCCGCGGCCTGGGAGAAAGCCAGGATCAGGTTGAGCACGGCGTGCACGGGGTTGCGCGCCGTGACCACGCGGAAGGCTGCGACCAGCAGCACCACCGCGAACAGATAGAAAAAAGCAGTTTTGGCGTCCATGAATCGGGTCTTCTTGGGTGTTCAGGCGCCGCTTCAGCGGTACTTGGCATCGGCCGCGCGGGCGGCGGCGATGTCGGCTTCGTAGCGGTCGCCAACGGCCAGCAACATGTCCTTGGTGAAGTACAGGTCACCGCGTTTCTCGCCGTGGTATTCAAAGATGTGCGTCTCGACGATCGAGTCGACCGGGCAGCTCTCTTCGCAGAAGCCGCAGAAGATGCACTTGGTCAGGTCGATGTCGTAGCGGTTGGTGCGGCGCGAACCGTCATCGCGCACTTCCGACTCGATGGTGATCGCCAGCGCGGGGCACACGGCTTCGCACAGCTTGCACGCAATGCAGCGCTCTTCGCCGTTGTCGTAACGACGCAGCGCATGCAGACCGCGAAAACGCGGCGACTGGGGCGTCTTCTCTTCGGGAAACTCCACCGTCACCTTGCGGCGAAAAGTGTAGCGTCCCGTCAGAGCCATGCCCTTGACCAGCTCCCAGAGCATGAAGCTCTTGAAGAAATCCTTGATAGAAAAAGGTGTAGCAGCAACAGCAGCCATTTGTGTCCCCGCTTATTTCCAGATATTCCAAGGCGAGTGCAACCATGCACCCACGATGACCAGCCACACCAGGGTGACCGGGATAAAAATCTTCCAGCCCAGACGCATGATCTGGTCGTAACGGAAGCGCGGGAAGGTGGCGCGGATCCAGATGAACATCGACACGACGACGAAGGTCTTGATACCCAGCCAGATCCAGCCGGGAATGAACGACAGGAACTCGAACGGTGGCAGCCAGCCGCCGAGGAACATCAGCACGGCCAGGATGGACACCAGCCACATGCTGGCGTATTCGGCCAGGAAGAAGACCGCGAAGCCCATGCCCGAGTACTCGACCATGTGACCGGCGACGATTTCCGCTTCGCCTTCGACCACGTCGAACGGATGGCGGTTGACTTCGGCCACGCCCGAGATCAGGTAGACCAGGAAGATAGGGAACAGCGGCAGCCAGTTCCACGACAGCAGGCCCACGCCCATGCTCGCGGCCATGCCCTGGCCCTGGCTCAGCACCACCGATGTCAGGTTCATGCTGCCCGAGACCATGATCACCACCAGGAAGCAGAAGCCCATGGCGATTTCATAGCTGACCATCTGCGCGGAAGCGCGCAGCGCACCGAGGAAGGCGTACTTCGAGTTCGATGCCCAGCCGGCGATGATCACGCCATAGACTTCGATCGACATGATGGCCATCATCAGCAGAATGCCGGCGTTGACGTTGGCCAGCGCGACATCGGGGCCGAAAGGAATCACCACCCAGGCCGCGAGGGCCGGCATGATGGCCATGACGGGGCCGAGGAAGAACAGGCCCTTGCTCGCGGCCGTGGGCTGGATGATTTCCTTGGTCAGCAGCTTGATGCCGTCGGCCAGGGGTTGCAGCAGACCGAAGGGGCCGACGCGGTTGGGACCGTAGCGCACCTGCATGAAGCCCAGCAGCTTGCGCTCCCAGAGCGTCAGGTAGGCCACGGCGCCCATCAGCGGCGCGACGATGCAGACGATCTTCAGCAGGATCCAGAGCACGGGCCAGACCGCAGCGGTCCACCAGGCGGCGGACACCAGGCCCAGGCCGCCGTTGTAGATGGCGTCGATCATGCGGCACCTCCGTCACGGACCAGACGTGCGTCCGCCGTCAATTGCAGGGAAGCCGCGCGGCGCACCAGGCCGTCGAGCTGGTAGATGCTCGCCACGACCGGCTCGGCCATGGCTTCGCGGCGCACGGCCAAAGGCGCGAGCGCGGCGTTGTTCAAACTCTCGGCAGGCACCTGCGATGCTCCTTGCGCAATTTCGGCCAACACTTCCTGGGCCGTTTCGTAGGCCATGCCAGGCACGTCCAGCAGATTGGCCAGCACACGCAGGACTTTCCAGCCCGGGCGCGTATCTTCGAGCGGACGCACGACGGCGTGGAAGCTCTGGATCAGGCCTCCGGCATTCACGAACGTACCCGGGGTTTCCGAGAACGGCGCGATCGGCAGCAGCACGTCGCTGATGTCCATGTTGGCCTTGAACGGGCTCAGCGTGACCACCATCTGCGCACCGGCCAGGCCGTTGGCACCGGCCGCCGCGTCCAACGCGGGTTCGGTGTTGAGCAGCAGCGCAGCCTTGAGGCCACCCGCGGCCAGCATCTGGCCGGCATTCAAACCACCGCGCTGCGGCTGGGCCTTGACCCATTGCGCGCCCACGGTGTTCGCGGCTTCGGTCAGGTAGCCTACGCTGGCGCCGGTCTGCGCGCCAATCCACTGCGCCAGGGCCAGCAGGCTGGCCGCATGCGCATGGTGGGCAGCGGCATTGCCGAGCAAGATGGCCTTGCGCTCGCCCGACAGCAGGGCCTTGGCGATCGCCTGGGCCTGGTCGTTCGAGGCGGCAGGCAGCACGGGTGCGTCCACGCCCTTTTCCTGGGCCACGGCCGCGGCCACGTCGGCCAGTGCCTGTTCCCAGTCGCAAGCGTTGACCACGGACTGGGCGACGGGCATGGCCCAGTCGTATTCCTGGCCGTTGATGGCGTGCACCTTGCAGCCCTTGCGCGTCGCCTGGCGGATACGCTGGGCGAACAGGGGATGGTCCTTGCGCAGGTTCGAGCCCACGATCAGCGCCGATTGCAGCAGCGACAGCGAGGCCACCGAAGTGCCCAGCCATTGCACGCCCGCGGCGGGCGCGAATTCGGCGTGGCGCAGGCGGTGGTCGATGTTGTCGCTGCCCAGGCCGCGCAGCAGCTGGCCCGCGAGATGCAGCTCTTCGAGCGTGCTGTGCGGGCTCACGAGCGCACCGATGGAATTCGCGCCATGGTCCTGCTTGATCTGCTGCAGGCCGTTGGCCACGTATTCGAGGGCCGTCTGCCAGTCGACTTCCTTCCACGCGCCGCCCTGCTTGAGCATGGGACGGGTCAGGCGCTGGTCGCTGTTGAGGGCTTCGTACGAGAAACGGTCGCGGTCGGCGATCCAGCATTCGTTGACGGCGTCGTTCTCCAGCGGCAGAACGCGCATCACGCGGTGGTTCTTGACCTGGACGATCAGGTTGGCACCGGTCGAATCATGCGGGCTCACCGACTTGCGGCGCGACAGCTCCCAGGTCCGGGCGCTGTAGCGGAAAGGCTTGCTGGTCAACGCGCCCACGGGGCAGATGTCGATCATGTTGCCCGAGAGTTCGGAGTCTATCGTGTCGCCGGCCACCGTGGTGATCTCGGAGTGCTCGCCGCGGTGGATCATGCCCAGTTCCATCACGCCGGCCACTTCCTGGCCAAAGCGCACGCAACGGGTGCAGTGGATGCAGCGCGTCATTTCCTGCATGGAAATCAGCGGGCCCACATCCTTGTTGAACACCACGCGCTTTTCTTCCTCATAGCGCGAGGAGCTGCCGCCATAGCCCACGGCCAGGTCCTGCAGCTGGCATTCACCGCCCTGATCGCAGATCGGGCAGTCCAGCGGGTGGTTGATGAGCAAAAACTCCATCACCGACTGCTGGGCCTTGATGGCCTTTTCGCTCTTGGTGCGCACGATCATGCCCTGCGTCACCGGCGTGGCGCAGGCGGGCATGGGCTTGGGTGCCTTTTCCACGTCGACCAGGCACATGCGGCAGTTCGCCGCAATGGAAAGCTTCTTGTGGTAACAGAAGTGAGGAATGTAGGTACCGGCCTTCTCGGCGGCATGCATGACCATGCTGCCCTCGGTAATCTCTACCTTCTGACCGTCCAGTTCAATTTCAACCATATGCTTGTCTCGCGATCAGGCCGCCGTGGCGGTCTGCTTGGAAGCGCTCTGGATCTTCGCTTCAAACTCTGGGCGGAAATGCTTGATCATGGCGCGCACCGGCATGGCAGCCGCATCGCCCAGCGCACAGATCGTGCGCCCCATGATGTTCACGGACACCGAGTCCAACAGCTCGATATCCTCAGGCCGGCCTTGGCCGTTCTGAATACGGTGGACCACGCGCCACAGCCAGCCCGTGCCTTCACGGCAAGGCGTGCACTGGCCGCAGGATTCGTGCGAATAGAAGTACGACAGGCGCAGCAGGCACTCGACCATGTCGCGCGAATCGTCCATGACGATCACCGCGCCCGAGCCCAGCATGGAGCCGGCCTTGGCGATCGAGTCGTAGTCCATCGTGCACTGCATGATCACGTCGGCGGGCAGCACGGGCGACGACGAGCCGCCGGGGATCACCGCCTTGAGCGTGCGACCCTTGCGCACGCCACCGGCGAGCTCGAGCAGCTTGGAGAACGGCGTGCCCATGGGCACTTCGTAGTTGCCCGGCAGCTCGACGTCACCGCTGACCGAATAGATCTTGGTGCCGCCGTTGTTGGGCTTGCCGCATTCGAGGTAGGCCTGGCCGCCGTTGCGGATGATCCAGGGCACGGCCGCGAAGGTTTCGGTGTTGTTGATGGTCGTCGGCTTGCCGTACAGGCCGAAGCTCGCGGGGAACGGCGGCTTGAAACGCGGCTGGCCCTTCTTGCCTTCGAGCGACTCGAGCAGCGCGGTTTCCTCGCCGCAGATGTAGGCGCCAAAACCGTGGTGGGCGTGCAGCTCGAAGCTGAAGCTGCTGCCCATGATGCGGTCACCGAGGAAGCCGGCTTCGCGGGCTTCTTCCAGCGCGGCTTCGAAGCGTTCATAGACTTCGAAGATTTCGCCGTGGATGTAGTTGTAGCCCAGCGTGATGCCCATGGCGTAGGCCGCAATGGCCATGCCTTCGATCACGATGTGCGGGTTGAACATCAGGATGTCGCGGTCCTTGCAGGTGCCGGGCTCGCCCTCGTCGGAGTTGCACACCAGGTGCTTCTGACCGGGGAACTGGCGGGGCATGAAGCTCCACTTGAGGCCCGTGGGAAAGCCCGCGCCGCCGCGCCCGCGCAGGCCCGACTCCTTGACGGTGGCAATCACCTGGTCCTGGGTCAGGCCTTCGCCGCCGTCCTGGGCCAGGATCTTGCGCAGGGCCTGGTAGCCGCCGCGCGCGACATAGTCCTTGAGCGACCAGTTGCTGCCGTCCAGACCCGCATAGATCTGGGGCTCGATGTGGCGGTCATGGAAGCAGGTCTCGTTGCCCGAAGACGCAAAGCGGGCGAGGACGTCTTGTGCTGCCTGGCTCATGCTTGGCCTTCCGCGGCACGCAGGCCGTCGACCAGCTCGTCGAGCTTTTCGTTGGTCATGAAGCTGCACATGCAGCGGTCGTTGACCAGCATCACCGGCGAGTCGGCGCAGGCGCCCAGGCACTCGGATTGCTGCAGCGTGAACATGCCGTCGGCCGTGGTCTCGCCCATCTTGATGCCCAGCTTGGACTCGAGGTGGTGCAGCGCCTTGTAGCCGTCGCGCAGCTGGCACGGCAGGTTGGTGCAGACGTTGAGCTTGTACTTGCCCGTGGGCTGCTGGTTGTACATGTTGTAGAACGTGGTCACTTCATGCACGGCGATCTGGGGCATGCCCAGGTAGTCGGCAATGATGGCCTCGTTCTCGGCGCTGACCCAGCCCTCTTCCTGCTGGACGATGGACAGACAGGCCATCACAGCCGATTGTTTCTGGTCGGCCGGGTACTTGGCCACCTCGCGCGCAAAGCGCGCTTTAGTCGCTTCAGTCATCATCGGTCAATCTCTCCGAACACGATATCCATGGTGCCGATGATTGCCACGGCATCGGCAATCATGTGGCCGCGGGCCATCTCATCGAGCGTCGCCAGATGGGCGAAGCCGGGCGCGCGGATCTTCAGGCGGTAGGGCTTGTTGGCGCCGTCGCTCACCAGGTAGATGCCGAACTCGCCCTTGGGATGCTCGACGCACGCATAGGCCTCGCCTTCGGGCACGTGGAAGCCTTCGGTGAACAGCTTGAAATGGTGGATCAGCTCTTCCATGTTGGACTTCATCGACTCACGCGATGGCGGCGCCACCTTGTGGTTGTCGGTGATGACCGGACCGGGATTCACGCGCAGCCAGTCCACGCACTGCTTGATGATGCGGTTGGACTCGCGCATTTCGGCCACGCGCACCAGATAGCGGTCGTAGCAGTCGCCGGTCTTGCCCACGGGCACGTCGAAATCCATGTCGGCATAGACTTCGTAGGGCTGGGTCTTGCGCAGGTCCCAGGCAATGCCCGAGCCGCGCAGCATAGGGCCGGTCATGCCCAGGTTGAGCGCGCGCTCGGGCGGCACGACGCCGATGCCCACGGTGCGCTGTTTCCAGATGCGGTTGTCGGTCAGCAGGGTTTCGTACTCGTCCACGCACTTGGGGAAGCGCTGCGTGAAGTCGTCGATGAAATCCAGCAGCGAGCCCTGGCGGTTGCGGTTCAGGCCTTCGATCGCCTTGGCGTTCTTGACCTTGCTGACCTTGTACTGGGCCATGCTTTCGGGCAGGTCGCGGTAGACGCCGCCCGGACGGAAATAGGCCGCGTGCATGCGCGCGCCCGAGACCGCTTCGTACATGTCCATCAGGTCTTCGCGTTCGCGGAACGTGTAGATCAGGATGGTCGAGCTGCCGCAGTCATTGCCGTGCGAGCCCAGCCACATCAGGTGGTTGAGCAGGCGCGTGATTTCGGCGAACAGCACACGGATGTACTGCGCGCGCTTGGGCACTTCGAGGCCCAGCAGCTTTTCGATCGCCAGGCAGTAGGCGTGCTCGTTGGACATCATCGACACGTAGTCCAGTCGGTCCATGTACGGCAGCGACTGGATGTAGGTCTTGTGCTCGGCGAGCTTTTCGGTGGCGCGGTGCAGCAGGCCGATGTGCGGGTCGGCACGTTGCACGACTTCGCCATCGAGCTCAAGCACCAGCCGCAGCACACCGTGCGCTGCCGGGTGCTGCGGGCCAAAGTTCAGGGAATAGTTTTTGATTTCAGCCATGTGCGTCTACTCGAGAGGTGCGGAGCACCTCAATGCAGGCCTCCGTATTTCTCTTCGCGGATGATGCGCGGCGTGACTTCACGCGGCTCGATGCTGACGGGCTGGTACACCACGCGGCGCTGCTCTGCGTCATAGCGCATCTCTACATGGCCGGAAAGCGGGAAGTCCTTGCGGAACGGATGGCCGATGAAACCATAATCGGTCAGGATGCGGCGCAAGTCGTTGTGACCATCGAACACGATGCCGAACAGATCGAAGGCCTCGCGCTCGAACCAGTTGGCCGATGCCCAGAGGTCGCTGACCGAAGCCACGACCGGAAAATCGTCATCGGGGCAGAACACGCGCACACGCACGCGCTGGTTCAGGCTCACCGACAGCAGGTGCGACACCGCGGCATAGCGCAGGCCGTCGCGGCCGACTTCGGCGTAGGCCGAGTAGTCGAGGCCACACAGGTCGATCAGCTGCTCGAAGCGGCAGTCGGTGTGGTCCTTGAGCAACGACATGGCCTGCAGGTAATGCGCTGCGGCCACTTCGACGGTCACTTCACCCAGGGCCACGGTCACGCTGCGGGCGTGATCGCCCAAAGCAGCAGCCACCAGATCCCGAAGTTTTTCGGGCTGAATTGCAATTGCGGTCATCATCAACCCTTTAGACGCGAGCGATGGTATGGGTGCGGCGAATCTTCTGCTGCAGTTGGATGATCCCGTAGATCAGTGCTTCCGCGGTTGGCGGGCAACCGGGCACATAGACATCCACCGGGACAATGCGGTCGCAACCGCGCACCACGGAATAGCTGTAATGGTAGTAACCACCACCATTTGCGCAAGAGCCCATGGAAATGACCCAGCGCGGCTCCGACATCTGGTCATAGACCTTGCGCAGCGCCGGGGCCATCTTGTTGCACAGCGTACCGGCAACAATCATCAGGTCCGACTGCCGGGGGCTGGCACGGAACACCTCGGCGCCGAAACGGCCCAGGTCATAGCGCGCTGCCGCGGCATGCATCATTTCGACCGCGCAGCAGGCCAGACCAAAAGTCATGGGCCACAGCGAACCGGTCTTGGCCCAATTCACCACGGAGTCATAACTCGTGGTGATGAAGCCTTCCTTCATCACGCCTTCGATCATCGTGTTTCCTTATTGAATGCCGGTCATTCCCAGTCCAGCGCACCTTTTTTCCACTCGTAGGCAAAGCCCACGACCAGAATGGCCAGAAAGATCACGACAGCGACGAAACCTGCCAGACCCACCTCTTGAAGCGACACTGCCCAAGGAAGGAGAAAAGCGATTTCCAAATCAAACAGGATGAACAGGATGGCCACGAGGTAGTAGCGCACGTCGAATTTCATACGTGCGTCCTCGAAGGCTTCAAAGCCGCATTCGTAGGGGGAATTCTTGGCAGCATCCGGGCGATTGGGGCCAAGCAGATAGCCCAACGCCAAAGGCAGAATGCCAATCGATGCACCTACCAGGATGAACAGAAGAACGGGAAGATACTGATCGATGTTCATCTGGGGCTCACACCTTCATCAAAGGCACGCCCAGTCACGATCACAGCCTGATCATCTGGGCAGGCTTTGTATATATTATGGTGCCGTCGGCGAGACTCGAACTCGCACAGCTTTCGCCACTACCCCCTCAAGATAGCGTGTCTACCAATTTCACCACGACGGCTTCTTCTCAATCTTTTTTTCCGGGAAGCTAGAGGTACCTTACAAAGGCTTTGACCTCCCGATCAATCTAAGTATTCTACTCTGAAAAACCCCTACTAAAAGAGATTTCTCAGATTTTTCAAATTACTTGGTTGGAATCTGCGCCGCGCCTTCGGCCGGCACTTCAGGCAGCGCTGCGGGCGCATCACCGGCGGTGGGCACGGGCACGCTCACTGCGGCGCCTTCGAGCACGCTGCCCGTGGTGGTGGGCGTGCCTGGGTTGCCGATGTAGGCCAGTGCCAGCGTAGAGACGAAGAACACCGCGGCCAGAACGCCCGTGGTGCGCGACAGGAAGTTCGCACTGCCCGAAGCGCCGAACAGGCTGCCCGAGCTGCCGCCGCCGAACGACGCGCCCATGTCGGCACCCTTGCCGTGCTGGATCAGGATCAGGCCGATCATGACCAGGGCCGTCAACATCTGGATGGCCAGGATCACGCTTGCAAATGCATTCATTTCTTCAACTCCTCAACTAATCAATAAAAGCGCAGCGCCTCAATCGGCGGCAGCAATAATCTGCAGAAAATCAGCGGCCTTGAGCGCCGCGCCGCCGACCAGACCACCGTCGATGTCGGGCTGGGCCAGCAGTTGCGCGGCATTGGCCGCGTTCATGCTTCCGCCATACAAAAGGGCAATGCCTTCGGCGTGGGTCGTCGCCGCGGCCAGCTGGGCACGCAGCACGGCATGCACTTCCTGCGCCTGCTCGGGCGTTGCCGTGCGGCCGGTGCCTATGGCCCAGACGGGCTCGTAGGCCACGACCAGTTCGGTCACGCAATGACCGACCGCGTGCACCACGGCCGCGAGCTGGCGCTTGACCACATTTTCGGTTTCGCCGGTTTCACGCTCGGCAAGCGTCTCGCCGACGCAGACGATGGGCGTGATGCCCGCAGCCAGCGCGCGCTGGGCCTTGGCGGCCACCACGGCATCGGTTTCGCCATGGTACTGGCGGCGCTCGGAGTGACCCACCAGCGTATAGCGCACGCCGAATTCGCGCAACATCTCGACCGAAGCCTCGCCGGTATAGGCACCGACCGCATGCTGCGACACGTCCTGGGACGCGAGCGCGATGCGGCTGCCTTCGATCAGCGCCTGCACCTGCGCCAGATACGGCGCGGGCACGGCGACCGCGACGCCGCAGCCGGAGTCACCCGACTGCGCCGCAAGGCCGTCCTTGAGCGCGGCGATCAGCGCGGCATTGGCAGCCAGGCTGCCGTTCATTTTCCAGTTTCCGACGATGAGTTTTTTCTTCATGATTACCATGTCAAAACGATTTTTCCGGTGTGCTCGCTCGATTCCATCAGCGCATGCGACTGCACGGCTGCTTCAGCGGCGAATTGGCGAAAGATCACCGGGCGCACCTTGCCCGATTCGAGCCAGGGCCAGACATTCTCGCGCAAGGCTTGCGCGATCGCGCCCTTGAAGGCCACGGGGCGCGGGCGCAGGGTCGAGCCCGTGATCGTCAGGCGCCGGCGCAATACCAGGCCGGCATCAAACTGCGCCTTGACGCCGCCCTGCACGGCAATGATCACCAGGCGCCCGTCTTCCGCCAGGCAGCCGACTTCACGCGCCACATAGTCGCCACCGACCATGTCGAGGATCACATCCACGCCCTGGCCTTCGGTGATGCGCATCACTTCGGCCGCGAAGTCCTGGGTGTTGTAGTTGATCGCGTGCTGCGCACCCAGCGCCAGGCAGTTGTCGCACTTGGCGTCCGTGCCCGCGGTGACGATCACTTTCGCGCCCCAGGCCAAAGCCAGCTGGATGGCGGTCACGCCTATGCCGCTGCTGCCGCCCTGCACCAGCAGCGTCTCGCCCGGCTGCAGCGCGCCACGCTGGAACACATTGCTCCAGACAGTGAAATAGGTTTCGGGCAGCGACGCCGCCTCGACATCCGACAGCCCCTTGGGCACGGGCAGGCATTGCGCCACGGGCGCGACGCAGTACTCGGCGTAACCGCCACCGGCCAGCAGCGCACAGACGCGGTCGCCGACCGCGATGCCCGCGGCCGCCATGGCCTGGGCATCGCCGCTTTCGACCACGCCCGCGACTTCGAGGCCTGGCAGCTCCGATGTACCCGGAGGCGGTGCATAACGGCCCTTGCGCTGCAGGACGTCGGGGCGGTTGATGCCGCTGGCCGCAACCCGGAT
Source organism: Pantoea sp. 18069 (assembly GCF_902706035.1). Lineage (GTDB taxonomy): Bacteria > Pseudomonadota > Gammaproteobacteria > Burkholderiales > Burkholderiaceae_C > Comamonas. Next base: position 65,703 of record NZ_CACSJA010000013.1, read on the forward strand.
CAGCAACTCGCCAGCACCGGCCACGGGGGTCGGATGCTCGGTCAGCCGCAGAACCTCAGGGCCTCCGGGGGATGTGATTTCGACAGCGCGCATGGGCAATCTCACAAAAAGGGGAAAGAAAAACGGGCGTCAACTGCGCCGGCAGTTACGGGCCTGGCAGAAACCAAAAAATCGGCCTCCCATGACGGAGGCCGATTTCTCAGCGACGCAGCGGCTTATTGCTGCTGTTGCTGCTGCTGGTCATTGGCACGCGGAGCACGGGGCTCGCGCGAATCACGCTGCTCGCGTGGCTCGCGGCGCTCGGCCGGGGCCGGACGGTCGCTGCGCTGCTCGCCCACGGGACGCTCGGCCAGGGCCTTCATGGACAGCTTGACGCGGCCCTTTTCGTCGGTTTCCATGACCTTGACCTTGACGATCTGGCCTTCGCGCAGGTAGTCGTTGACGTTTTCCACGCGCTCATGGGCGATCTGGCTGATGTGCAGCAGGCCGTCCTTGCCGGGCAGCAGATTGATCAGCGCGCCGAAGTCGAGGATCTTGGTCACGGGACCTTCGTAGATCTTGCCGATTTCGACTTCCGCCGTGATCTGCTCGATGCGCTTCTTGGCTTCGTCGGCCTTGGCGGCTTCGGTCGCGGCGATGGTGATCGTGCCGTCTTCGTCGATGTTGATCTGGCAGCCGGTCTCTTCGGTCAGCGCACGGATCACCGAGCCACCCTTGCCGATCACGTCACGGATCTTCTCGGGGTTGATCTTCATGGTGTACAGCTTGGGAGCGAAGTTCGAGACTTCGGTCTTGGCTTCGCCCATGGCTTCCTGCATTGCTCCGAGGATGTGCATGCGCGCTTCCTTGGCCTGGGCCAGCGCGACCTGCATGATTTCCTTGGTGATGCCCTGGATCTTGATGTCCATCTGCAGCGCGGTGATGCCGTTGGTCGTGCCGGCCACCTTGAAGTCCATGTCGCCGAGGTGATCTTCGTCACCCAGGATGTCGGTCAGCACGGCGAAACGGTTGTCTTCCTTGATCAGGCCCATGGCGATGCCGGCCACATGGGCCTTCATCGGCACGCCGGCGTCCATCAGCGACAGGCAGCCGCCACAGACCGAAGCCATCGACGAGGAACCGTTGGACTCGGTGATTTCCGACACCACACGCATGGTGTAGGGGAATTCTTCCTTGGTCGGCAGCACGGCGATCAGCGCGCGCTTGGCCAGACGGCCGTGGCCGATTTCGCGGCGCTTGGTCGAACCCATGCGACCGACTTCGCCGGTGGCGAAGGGAGGCATGTTGTAGTGCATCATGAAACGGTCTTCGTACTCGCCGGCCAGCGCGTCGATGCGCTGTGCATCGCGTTCCGTGCCCAGCGTGGCCACGACCAGCGCCTGGGTTTCGCCACGCGTGAACAGGGCCGAACCGTGGGTGCGGGGCAGCACCGAGTTGCGGATCTCGATGGGGCGCACGGTACGCGTGTCACGGCCGTCGATGCGCGGCTCGCCGGCCAGGATCTGGCTGCGAACAATGCGCGCTTCGATGTCGAACAGCATGCCTTCGACCTTGACTTCGTCGAACACCACGCCTTGCGCCGTGAGGCCGGCCTTGACGGCGGCGTAGGCGTCGCGGCAAGCGTGCGTGCGGCTTTGCTTGTTGCGGATCTGGTAGGCGTTGCGCAGGGCTTCTTCACCCAGTGCACCGACCTGGGCGATCAGCGGCTCGTCCTTGGCCGGCGCCTGCCAGTCCCAGACGGGCTTGCCGGCGTCGCGCACCAGTTCATGGATGGCGTTGATGGCAATGCGGCTTTGCTCGTGGCCGAAGACCACGGCGCCGAGCATGATTTCTTCCGACAGCTGCTGGGCTTCGGACTCGACCATCAGCACGGCGGCTTCGGTGCCGGCAACGACCAGGTCCATCTGCGAGCCCTTGCGCTGCGTCTGGCCGGGGTTGAGCACGTACTCGCCATTGATGTAACCCACGCGGGCTGCACCGATGGGGCCGCTGAACGGAATGCCCGAGATGGACAGCGCGGCCGAAGAGGCGATCAGCGCGGCGATGTCGGCATCGACTTCAGGGTTCAGCGACACGGTGTGGATGACCACATGCACGTCGTTGTAGAAACCTTCGGGGAACAGCGGACGGATGGGGCGGTCGATCAGACGGCTGGTCAGCGTTTCGTGTTCGCTGGGCTTGGCTTCGCGCTTGAAGAAGCTGCCGGGGATCTTGCCTGCGGCGTATGTCTTCTCGATGTAGTCCACGGTCAGGGGGAAGAAATCCTGGCCCGACTTGGCCTTCTTCGAAGCCACGACCGTCGCCAACACCACGGTGTCGTCGATGTTGACCAGCACCGCGCCCGAAGCCTGGCGCGCGATTTCGCCGGTTTCCATGGTGACCGTGTGCTGACCCCATTGGAAAGTCTTGGTCACTTTGTTGAAAATGCTCATTTTTGCTCCTAGATTGATAGCCAACTATTCATAGCTGGCAATAGTTTGGAGGACAATCCAGAACACGATGCCATTCCAGCAGACCAGTGGCTTGGGGGCTGCGCACAGGGCTGTTGGAATGACATAGCTTCGCTCTGTTATCCATCCTCCGAAGTAAAAAACGCCTGAGCTAGCAGGCTAACTCAGGCGTTTTCATCTCTGACCCAGTTTACTTGCGCAGGCCCAGCTTGGCGATCAGCGCGGTGTAACGGTCGGCATCGCGGGACTTGAGGTAGTCCAGCAGCTTACGACGACGGCTCACCATGCGCAGCAGGCCGCGGCGACCGTGGTGGTCCTTGGCGTGTTGCTTGAAGTGGGGGGTCAGTTCGTTGATGCGGGCCGTGAGCAGCGCGACTTGCACTTCCGGGCTGCCAGTGTCGTTTTCAGCACGGGCATTGGCCTTGACAACTTCGGCCTTGATAGAGGATGCGATCATTATTTTTTCCTGTATGTGGAGCAACGCGTGCGCGCCCCTGATGACTTGCGCCGGCGGCTGGAACGGCCATCGGCGTGCGTCTTGCACCATGCAAAACCATGTGATTATAGCGCGCTGCGTTTTTGGCCCTTATCGGCACGGCACTTTGCCGCGATGCGGCCAGGGTCGAACAGCGCGTTGCGGGCTGCGCAGGCGCAGAATTTGCGCCGTCCATTTTGCCATTGAAGAGGCTTGCCATGCCCTCCATGATGACACTGGGCGGCATCGCGCTGGCGCTGTTCCTGGGCGATGCCGCCGCTGACGCCGGCGCGGCACAAGGCACTCGCGCCGGCGCACGCGCGCCGGCCGCCGCCCAGGCCCAGGCCGCCCCGTCGCACACGCCCGAACGCGCGGCGCGCATGAGCCGGCGCAAACCCCGGATCCTGCACCTGCCCAGCCCCTCGGAAGAAAGTCCCGCGCAGCGCGACCGGCGCCTGGCGCGCGAATGCCGCGGCCTGCCCAATGCGGGCGCCTGCCTGGGCCATGCACTGGCGCGCCCGCGGGCGACGCCGCGGCGCTGACGCCGCCCCGCTGGTCGGATGCAAGCTGCCGCCTGTCGGCACCCACTGGAAGCCCGGGCGAATATGTGCTCCAGTCCAACCATGAAGCCCCGACCGCCCGGCCCCCCCACCTTGCGCATGCGCCGCGCGGCAGGCTTGACGCTGATCGAGATCCTCGTCACCTTGAGCATTGTGGCGATACTGACGGCCATCGCGGTGCCAAGCTTCAAGCCCATGCTCGATCGCTGGCGCGTGCGGCAATCCGAAGGTGCGATCACCGACACCATCCGGCTGGCCCGCTCCGAAGCCATCAAGCGTGGCGGCAATGTGGTGATACAGAAGATGCCCGACAACACCGATGGCTGCACGCTCGCGCCTGCGGCCGCCGACTGGGGCTGTGGCTGGCAGGTGTTTGTCGACAGCGACGCCAACGGCAGTTACTCCGCCGGCGAGGAAGTGCTGCTGTCGGCGCGGGTTCCACCGGGCATGGCGGTGACGCACGGGCGCAGCGCGGCCACCATCAGCGTTGACCGCTGGGGCAATATGGACGGGTTCAACGCAAAGAGTTTCGTGGTCTTCCCCTACGCGGACGGAACCGGCTCCCCGGCCACACGCACCCTGTGCATTTCGGCGGGCGGACGCATCAACACCAAGGAAGCGGCGTCATGCTGAAATCCCTGCCCACCCGCGAGCGCGGCATCACGCTGCTCGAGTCCCTGGTCGCCATCGTGGTCATGGCCCTGGGCGTGCTCGGCATCCTGGGCGTGCAGATGCGCACGCTGGCCGACAACCAGACCAGCGTGCGCCGCGCCCAGGCGGTGCGCATGATCGAAGACCTGAGCGAACGCATACGCATGAACCCGCGCGGGCTGGCCGAACTGAGCCAATACACTGTGGGCTGGGAAACCAAGCCGCCCGCAGCCGGCAACTGCGCGACCAACGCCTGCGGCAGCGCCAGCCTGGCCACTGATGACAGAAACCTCTGGCTGGCCAATGTGCAGCAGACCCTGCCGCTGGGTGACGCCGCGGTGTTCCTCGTGGCCGATGAGACCAACAACGCCGACCGCCGGCAACTGGGCGTGATGATCAGCTGGCGCGAGAATGAGAAGGTCGTCGCCGGCGAAACCCAGGACGATCAGGCCGCGTACAAGGCCGTGCTCCAGCCGACGGGCACAGGGACGGCGGCGATCAGCTGCCCGCCGGAGCGCAGTTGCCATCTGCAATATATCCAGCCCAGCGCGCGCTGCCTGCCCTATGCCGCGGGCGCGGCCGGCGCCAGCCTCGCCATCTGTCCGGGCTGACGCCATGCAAGCCGAGCACTCCCCCGCCCGCCTGCGCCACCAGCGCGGCATGAGCATGATCGAGCTGCTGGTCGGACTGACCATAGGCCTGCTGACCATTGCGGTCGCTATCGGCACGCTGGTGATCTCGCGCCAGGTATCGGGCACGGTCAACGACGCCAGCCAGTTGCAGCTGCAGGCGGCGCAGGCCTTTCGCAGCATAGGCCAGCAGGCCCGCCAGGCGGGCTCGGTGCGCCTGAACCTGGCGATTGCCAAGGAAGACGCCCAGCCCGTAGACGCTGGCGACGCGGTGGCGTTCGAAGTGCCCAAGGGCGTCACGACGGTCGGCGGCAAAAGCGCTCCAGGACAGGGCGAGTACCAGCTGGTGCTGGGCTACCAGAACTACACCGAGGACCTCGTCGGCAGCGCGACGCCGCAGTCCCAGTTCCGAGACTGCCTGGGCCAGGCGCCTTCGGACAGCGTCATACGCAGCGGTTTCGTGCTCGACAAAGCCAGCGGCGTACTGCGCTGCGCGGGCAGCAATGACCAGATTCAGCCCGTGATCGCCAACGTGGCCGACTTCCGCGTGCGCTTCATCGAGCAGCAGGCCAATGTCACCACCGGCATGCCGACCATGCAGTACCGCACGGCCGACAGCGTCGCCGCCGATGCCTGGCCGCGCATTCATGCGGTCGAGGTCTGCCTCGAGATGGAAGGCACGGAAAACCTGCCCGACACCGGCGCCGCCACGCAATATGTGAATTGCGCCAACCAGAGCGTCGCGCGCGGCAGCCGGCTGCGCATGGTGTTTCGCAACACCTACCAGATCCGCAGCCAGGGCCGCCCCAGCCCCGCAGCGTCATGACCGCCTCCCGCCAACGCCAGCGCGGCGTCTCCCTGCTGATCGTCATCGTCATCGTGCTGCTGACGATGCTGATGACCGTCTGGGCCTCGAAGACCGCGCTGCTCAACGAACTGATCGTCGGCAACGATGCCGACTACCAGCGCGCGTTCGAGGCCGCGCAGGCCATGCTGCAGGATGCGGAGCAGGACATCCTGGGACAGAACGTCGACGGCAGCGCCTGCGCGCCCAGCGCCAGCGACACCAAAATCTGCCGGCGCGCCGGCAATGTCTGGTTCATCGACGAGGAGAAGGATTTCGTGGGCCTGCTGGCCACGCTCGAAGCCGCGGCCAACGTGCCCTGCCTCAACGGCATCTGCGCCAAGCGCACCGGCAAGCAGGATTTCTGGAACGACAAGGACCTGTTCCCGCAGATGCGCGCCGCAGGCGTCGCGGCACGCTATGGCGAGTACACCGGCGCGCAAAAAGGCAGCTACAGCAACCCCATCCTGCAGGCCTCGGCAGACGGCACGGGCGCCTGGTACTGGGTCGAAGTCATGCCCTATGCGAGCAGCGCAGGCGCGCTGATCACCAACAATCCGCGCGCCGAGCAGTTGGTCCTCAACCTGAACCCGCCCCTGGTCTACCGCATCACGGCCATCGCCCAGGGGCTCAGGTCCGGCACGCAGGTGGTGCTGCAGGCAACGCTGGCACGGCAGAAGATCAAGGACTGAGGGAGCGCACATGAACAAGACATCCCTTTGGCGCCACGGCGCCTTGCTGGCCGCCGCAGGCGCCGCCTTGCACGCCCCGCCCGCGCTCGCCGCGCAATGGAGCCTGGTGCAGTACCCGGCCGGCACGGCCAGCCGCGAACCCGCGCCCAACGTCATTGTGTCGGTCGATGACTCGGGGAGCATGGGCGCTGCCGGCATCACCACGCTCAAGGCCGCGCTGCGCCAGACGTTTTCTTCGGAGAACGTCGCCGATGGCCTGATCCGCCTGGGCTGGCAGTCGATGAACAGCAGTTGCAACACCATTCCGCTGGACACGACAGCCTGCAGGAACGGCATCAAGGTCCTCAAGGGCACGCATCGCAGCAACTTCCTGACCTGGGTCGATACCCTGAAACACGAAGGCGGCACGCCCTCGCACCGCATGGTGAGAAATGCCGGCGATTACCTCAAAAGAACCGACCTGGGCATCAACAGCCCCTGGGCCAGCGACCCTGGCGTCACCGCGCAGCCCGTGATCGCTTGCCGTCGCTCCTACCATATCTTCATGACCGACGGCGCCTGGAACAGCGGCACGGCCGTGGTCGCCAGTCATGTGGATGCCGACAGGAGCATGGCCGGTTACAGGGCGACCGAACTCACGACCAACGGCATTGGCAACCTGGACGACACGACCATCACGCTGGGCGACGGCATCACGCCCTACAACCCGGCGGCAGTCACCTCGCGCATCTACCGGGATGCCTGGGGATTCAACACCACCTACAACAGCAACAGGACGGTGAACAGCTACGGTCTCAATACGCTGTCCGACCTGGCCTTCCACTACTGGGCCACCGACCTTCAGCCCGGCATTGCCAACGAGTTGAAGCCGCTGATCAAGAAGAGTGGCGACGAGACCTTCACGTCGGTCACGGGCAGCAGCACCAAGACCACCACGCTGCCCCAGTTCTGGAACCCGAAGAACAACCCCGCGACCTGGCAGCACATGACGACCTATACCATAGGCTTCGGCAGTGGGGCGTCTGCCTGGAGCGGCGAGCCCAGGTTCGGCACCAGCAAAACCGCCGACGACAACTACACCGGCGATTTCAACCGCCTCGTCACCGGCGACACCAACTGGCCTTCGCCGCTGTGCGGCAACAACAACACCGGCAGCGGCAACAATGCCTGCGACGGCAGCACCGGCTACAGTGCGACCGCCAAGGACAACGGCCGGCGCATCGAGCTGTGGCACATGGCACTCAACGGTCGCGGCAAGTTCACGCCGGCGCCCACGGCCGACGACCTGACCCGCGCCTTCAAGGACATCGTCAGCACCATCGTCGAAGACACCTCGACGCCCATCACCAGCTTCGCCAGCTCCTCCTCCTCGGTGACGCGTGCCGACACCTCGCAATACTCGTCGGGCTACAACGCCGATGGCTGGACCGGCTATGTGCGCTCCGACACGCTGGCCCAGGGCACGGCCGTCGCGACCCCCAACACCGCCTGGGGCCTCAAGGCCGGCGGGACCGCCAACGCCATGACGACGGCCGACAAGCTCGATGCGCTGAGCGCGGGCGCCATCAACAACCGGCTGATTCTCACCACCGCCATCGCGGCCAACAACGCGCAAACGCCCGTGGCATTCACCTGGGCCAACCTGGGCGCCACGCAGAAAGACGCGCTCAAGGTCACCACGGCCGAGACCGACGCCACCGCGACCACCCGCGTCAACTTCCTGCGCGGCGACCGCAGCCTTGAAGGCGGCACCACGGCCAAGCCACTGCGCCAGCGCAACTCGCGCCAGGGCGACATCGTCAACTCGGCGCTCTGGTATGTCGGCCCGCCCGTGAGCAACCATGCCTTTGACGGCTACCGCGCTTTCAGCGCCAGGCAGGCCGCGCGCCTGCCCATGGTCTATGTGGGCGGCAACGACGGCATGCTGCATGGCTTCTCCGCGCTCGATGGTGCCGAGAAGATCGCCTACGTCCCCAAGGGCGTGTACGCCAATCTCAAGGAACTGACCCTTCCCAGCTACACCCACCGCTACTATGTCGACGGCTCGCCGTTCAGCGGCGATGTCAACCTCGGCACCAGCACCACGCCCAACTGGCGCAGCATGCTGGTCGGCACGCTGGGCGCGGGCGGCAAGGGCTATTTCGTGCTCGACATCACCACCCCGGGCAGCACCGTCACCACCGGCCCCACGGCCGTGCCCAGCAATTTTTCCGCGGGCAATGCGGCCAGCCTGGTGGTCATGGACAAGACCGCCGGCGCCGGGGATGCGACCACGGGCGAGGCCGCCGACATAGGCCACATCTTCGCGACCCCGACCGTCGAAGACAGCAACCCGCAGAAATCCTCCCAGGTCGTGCGCCTGAACAATGGCCGCTGGGCCGTGGTCATGGGCAATGGCTACAACAGCCACAACGAGCGCCCGGTGCTGCTGATCCAGTACCTCGATGGCGCGAAGGAACTCAAGACCCTGGTCGCCGCGGCGAGCGGCGACAACGCGGTCAGCAACGGCCTGTCGGCGCCGCGCCTCGTGGACCTCAACAGCGATGGCATGCCCGACCTGGTCTACGCCGGCGATCTGCGCGGCAATCTGTGGAAGTTCGATATCGGCGCCGCGGAGCCGGCGCTTTGGAACACGGCGTTCAACGGCCGTCCGCTCTATTCCGCCGTCTACACTTCGGGCAATGCGAGCAGCGTGCAACCGATCACCACCGCACCCGTGGTCAAGCTCAACGACCGCGATGGCCTGGGCCTGATGGTCGCGTTCGGCACCGGGCGCAACATCACCGAAGGCGACCGTACCGATGTCTCGGTGCAGACCCTCTATTCGCTGCTCGACAGCACGGTCTACGCGTTTGGCGACGACGGTAAGCTCACCGTCGACCCGGCCCAGGGCGTGGCCCAGCCCGTGGGCACGGGCTTTGCCGACCTGGCCCAGCAGACCGTCTCCAGCACGGCGATCGCGGGCGCCGGCGCCAGCAGCGCGCGCACCTTCTTCACGGTGAGCCAGAACACCGTCTCGTACTCGGGCAGCGGCGCGCGCAAGGGCTGGTATCTGCACCTGCCCGTGACCGGCGAGCGCCTGCTGAGCAGCCTGTCGTTCTTCGACGGCAGCAACATTCTCGAAGTGCTTACCGAAGTGCCAGGCTCGGGCAGCAGCCTGCTCGAGGAAAGCTGCTCGCCGCCGGCCACCGTGCCCCAGCTGTTTCGCACGTTCCTGAACATCATGGACGGCCGCAAGCCCAGCGTGCAGCTCATCGATACCAACGGCGATGGCATCTACAACAGCACCAGCGACCGCGGGGCGTCGCGCATGACGGCCTCGGTCAAGGAAAGCCGGGCCAGCAGCCGCAGCAAGGAAATCCGCACCGGCTCGGACGGCATCATCGACGAGCTCAACAAGCTGCCCGAACAACCGCTGCGCCCCAGCTGGCGCCAGCTGCGCTGATGCTGTGCATAAAGGCCCAAGTCATGCAAGTCACCCAACGCGGTTTTACCCTGATCGAAATGATGATCGTCGTGGCGCTCATCGGCATTCTGACGGCCGTGGCCCTGCCCAGCTACCAGGAATATCTGCGCCGCGGCGCGCGCTCCGAAGCCAAGGCCGGTCTGCTGCAAGCCGCGCAATGGATGGAGCGCGCCGCGACGGTCTCGGGCGTCTACCCGACCACCGCTGCCAATGGCGCCAATTTCTTTCCCGCCGGGCTGCGCAGCGTGCCCTCCAACCGCTACACCATCACCCTGGTCAGCACCGTCAGCAGCTTCACATTGACCGCGACAGCGCAAAACGCCCAGGCCAACGACAAATGCGGCGAGTTCACGCTGACCCACAGCGGCATCCGCGACAACACCAATCTGAGCACGGGCACCACCTCCGCCGATTGCTGGAACCGCTGAGCGCGAGCGAAGGCCCGGCGCTTCTGCGCTAGGATGGCAGCCACATGACGGCCTCTCCTGACTTTATGCAACAAGCGCTGGCGCAAGCCGCCCTGGCGCTTTATTCCAGCAACCCCAACCCGCGCGTCGGCTGCGTGATCGTCGCGTCCGACGGCAGCACCGTTCTCGGCCAGGGCCACACCCAGCCGGTAGGCGGCGCCCATGCCGAAGTCATGGCGCTGCGCGATGCCGCGGCGCGTGGCCACGACGTGCACGGCGCCACCGCCTATGTGACGCTGGAGCCCTGCGCCCACCAGGGCCGCACCGGTCCCTGCTGCGACGCGCTGGTCGCGGCGGGCATAGGCCGGGTCGTGGCCGCGCTCGAGGACCCGAACCCGCTGGTCGCGGGCCAGGGCTTTGCGCGGCTGCGCGCCGCGGGCGTTACGGTCGAAGTCGGGGCGGGCGCCGACCAAGCGCGCGAACTCAACATCGGCTTTTTGAGCCGCATGGTGCGCAAGACGCCCTGGGTGCGCATGAAGGCCGCGGCCTCGCTCGACGGCACCACGGCGCTGGCCAATGGGCAAAGCCAATGGATCACGTCGCCCCAGGCCAGAGCCGACGGCCACGCCTGGCGCGCCCAGGCCTGCGCCGTGCTCACGGGCATAGGCACTGTACTGCAGGACAACCCGCGCCTCGACGTGCGCGGCATCGCCACCCCGCGCCAGCCGCATGTGGTGATCGTCGACAGCCGGCTGCAGACACCGCTGGACGCCAAGCTGTTCGTACCGGGCCGCACTTGCTATATCTACACCGCCAGCGACAGCGCCGCCAAGACCGCGGCCTTGCAGGCGCTGGGCGCAATCGTCATCCCCCTGCCCAACGCCCAGGGCAAGGTCGACCTCGCGGCCATGCTGCGCGACCTGGGCCAGCGCGGCATCAATGAACTGCATATCGAGGCCGGCTACCAGCTCAACGGCTCGCTGCTGCGCGAAGGGCTGGTCGACGAGCTGCTGCTCTACCTCGCGCCCAAGCTGCTGGGCTCGGGCCGCGGCATCTGCCACATCGGGCCGCTGACCGCGCTGGCCGACGGGCCTGAACTCACGTTCCACGGCGTCACCAGCGTAGGCCCCGATATCCGCGTGCTCGCACGCTTCACAAAATCCCCCCCCTGAGCGGCTGCGCCGCTTCCCCCCAGGGGGACGGCAACCTCGGTGCGGGGCGGCCCTTCCTCGTTGCCCCGCGCCTGGGGTACGCTCACCGAGCAGCACGCATAACTTACTGCCACAATCAAGCACATGTTTACTGGAATCATCACCGGCATGGGGCGCATTGCCGCCGTGCAGTCGCTTGGCGACACTCCGGCCCATGGCAAGCGCCTGGTCATAGAAACTCCCGCAGGCTACCTCGACGATGTCGGCCTGGGCGACAGCATCGCGCTCAACGGCGCCTGCATGACCGTCACCACGTTCGACAAGTCCGCCAACACCTTCACCGTCGACATCTCGGCAGAATCGCTGGACAAGACTTCGGGCCTGGCGCAGTCCGGCCCGATCAACCTCGAAAAGGCCTTGCAGGCCCATGACCGTCTTGGCGGCCACCTGGTCTCGGGCCATGTCGACGGCCTGGGCCGCGTGACCCACTTCGCGCCGCTGGGCGAGAGCTGGGAGCTGCGCATACACGCACCGGCCGAGCTCGCGCGCTATGTGGCCTACAAGGGCTCGATCACGGTCAACGGCGTGAGCCTCACGGTCAATCAGGTGCGCGATCAGGCCGACGGTTGCGAGCTGAGCATCAACCTGATTCCGCACACCGTCGAGAACACGGCGCTGGGCGTGCTCAGCGCGGGCTCGCAGGTCAATCTCGAAATAGATCTGATCGCACGCTATGTCGGGCGCATGATGGACAGACCAGCGCCCGGCGCCTGATCGCCACGCAAGCCAGCCTTGTCTTACAAGCAAGCGCGGCGACTCCAGCTATACCTAGGGCAGCGGGGTTGGCTTGAAACCAGTCCTCCATTCCACCTCTGCCCTATTCCTATGCCCACTGTCCCTGTAGACCGGCTGGACCCGCGCCCCCGTGCCAGGAGCCTGCGCTGGCGCGGGGCCTTGTGCGCCCTGCTGCTGAGCTTTGGCCTGAGTGCCTGCGGCAGCCTGCCGCAGGATGTGGACCGCCCCGTATCCCACGCCTGGCAACAACCCGCACAGACCGCGCTGGGGCAATGGCTGCGCCAGCGGCATGCGGCCGACAAGGCGCGCCACCCGTCGGCATTCATGCTGCTTGCCGGGGCACCCGCGGCCTATGGCAGCCGGCTGGCGCTGATCGAGTCCGCGCAAAAGACACTGGACCTGCAGTACTACGCCATCCATGCCGATGCGAGCTCGGGGCGCCTGCTGCGCGGCCTGGTCACGGCCGCCGAACGCGGCGTGCGCGTGCGCATCCTGCTCGATGACTTCCACAGCGTCGGCAGCAATGCCCAGGTACTGCGCCTGGCCTATGTGCCGAACATAGAAATGCGCCTGTTCAACCCCTTGACCGGGCCGCGCAACTCCGCGGTAATGCGGGCCTTCAGCACACTGACCGATTTCCACCGCGCCCAGCAGCGCATGCACAACAAGCTGTTCCTCGCGGACAACGTGATAGGCATCGCGGGCGGGCGCAATCTCGGCGACGCCTATTTCGACCAGGACGAAAGCGGCAACTTCATCGATCTGGACGTGATGGCCGCCGGCCCCATCGTGCAGGACCTGTCGCGCAGCTTCGACAGCTACTGGAACAACCAGCGCGCCTATCCCGTGTCTTCGCTGATCAGCCGCGCCGAACTCGAGCGCATGGAAACGTCCGCCCAGGCCGCGGCGCGCAAGGCAGCGTCCCGGCAGGCTGCGGCGCCCCCCGACGAAGGCGCCCCGACCATCTGGGACCAGACGGCCATGAATCTCGACCTGGCGCCCTGGATCTGGGCCCGGGCCGCAGTGCTCGCCGACAAACCGACCAAGATCGCGCTCGAAGGCGAAGGCCCTACGCCGACGGCCACGGGCGCCGCGAGCCAGCCCGGCGAGGCCCAAGACACTGCCGAGACCGACACGCCCCCCGCCACAGCCACGACCGCGCTGGCGCCGGGCCTGCGGCCCGGCACGGGCACCATGGCCGTGCGCTCGGGCGGCAGCCTGGGCGCCGTGGGGCAGCAGGTCGATACCGTGGTCGACGGCCTGCTGGCCCTGATCCGGCATGCGCGCCGGGATCTGCTCGTGGTCTCGCCCTATTTCGTTCCCGGCGACGACATGAAGCAGGCGTTTGCCGCGGCACGCGAACGCGGCGTGCGCGTGCGCGTACTGACCAATTCCCTGGCCTCCAACGACGCGCCCATAGCCCATGCCGGCTATGCACGCCACCGCAAGGACCTGCTGGCCATGGGCGTGCAGCTCTACGAAATGCGCAGCGAACACGCGGGCCTGCGCGACAGCCTGTCGTCGGGCAGCGGCCCGGGCGCCTCGCGCGCCATGCTGCACTCCAAGCTGCTGGTCATCGACGGCGGCCTGGTCGCGGTCGGCTCGATGAACCTCGACATGCGCTCGCAGCTGCACAACACCGAGATCGCGCTGCTGATCGCAAGCCAGGCCCTGGGGCGGCTTGCCACGGAAAACATCGAAGCGGGTCTCACCGAAAGTGCCTGGCATGTGGTGCTGACCGACAACAACCGCCTGCTGTGGCGCGCGCCGCAGGACAGCGGCCTCGAAGATGCGCACTCCGAGCCCGATGCGAGCCTGCCGCTGCGCTGGATGCTGAAATTGCTCGGCCCCCTGGCGCCAGACCACCTGCTGTAACCGCCCCGCAGCACCGCTGCCCTGCTGGGCACGCCTGGCGCACAGCGGCGCCTATGTTCATCGCATGGTGGCGAGATTGCGCCAGAAATTCTGCAGGCTCTGCGAGACGCCAAACAGCGTGGTGAAGTGGGTCAGGTCCACCAGCACGATGTCGCCGGCGCGCTGCGTGTCGGGCGGCATCCACAGCAGGCAGTTGAACTCTGTATTGCCGGCGGCGGTGAACGGGTGTGCACGCTCCAGGTCAATCGGCTGGCGCGCCAGCAGATGAATCGCCTGGCTGTCCTTGTCGGTGATCTCGTAGTGCGGCAGATGCGGATGGAAGCTGAGCGTGGAGACATCCTTGAGCAGCCCCGGCTGGTCGAGATCGCGAAAGGCCGTGAGCGGCGCGATCTCGTTCGTCTGCCTGTCCCTGGCAGGGCATAGCCCCCAGAGGTTGTGCACCGGCACGCCCAGCGCCTGCATCAGCGAGCGCACATACCGGGTGAAGCGCTGCTGGCGCGGCACCAGGCGATCCCCGTGGTGCAGGTACTCCATCTGGCGCTGTTCCAGGTCCTCGGTGAAGCCCACATCGTGGTGGGGGGCGAGCAGCAGGCAAGTGCCTGCGCGCTCCAGCCAGCGGCGGATGGCCGAAACCTCTGCGTCCGCACATGCATCTCCCCACTGCAGATGGTCCAGCCCGAACACCAGGAGCGTATCCGTGTCGGCAAGAATCCGCTCGTCAATGGGCAGCCTGAAGCCCGCCTGGTCGACACGCTGAAAAACCGCGACGGGGTGGCCCGTCAGCGCGCCCGCGAGCCGCTGGAAGCTCAGCGAAGAGCGGTGGAACAGCTCGAGCGTGCCGGCGATGCCTTGCAGGAACTGCGCTGCACTCCACTGCGGCGTTTCATAGGCCGGCCACAGCACGTTGCGCACTTCGGTCATGGTCGAGAAGCGATTTTCCATTGCCGCCGGATCGCGCTGCGCCTCCAACGGATAGCTCCAGGTCCAGTAGATGCTCAGCCGCCGTTTTCCCGCGGTGTATTTGCGGCGGACATGCTCCTGGTTGTAGCTGCGGGCGGGCAAAGGGGATGGGTTCATGACGGCCTCCGGGTGCGTGCCTCAACGCGTGCTGCCAAGCCGCGAGAGCCAGCGCAGCGCGTTCAATCCAGGCAAAAGGAAGTAGGCGCCGCCGCGCACGGAAGTGAACGCGGGCAGTCCCGTGATTCTTTTGCGTATCGGCCGCTGCGGGATCTTGAACTCCAGCGTTCCATCCTGCGCGCCGATGATAGGGTCACGCTCATTGCCGAGTTCGTGGAAGTTCCTGTCGTTCACCCACACGTTCTGCGCGAATTCGAACTGCCGGATCAGGCTCGCGCAGATCACGAACGCCGCAATGCCGCGCTCCGCGCCGTCATCGGGCATGCCTTCCGGAAGATGCGGCCCATAGGTCGCGCCACGGCGGATCATGCGCCGACGGTTCATGTTGACCGCCGTGTCGCGCGGGTTCATGCGGCGGATATGCGCGCCCAGCGGCACGGCGTAGCCATGCGGGTCTTGCTGGCGGTAGTTGAAATCGTTGTTGCGCCGCGCGTCGGCGCCCAGCGCCGGGTCGTCCTTGTCGGGAGCCAGCACCAGCGGTGCCCCGCTGCGCCAGCGGCCCATCAGTTTCGCCGCGAGCCATTCGCGCTCCTCGGGCGTGCTGCCGTTCTCGCGCAGAAACTCACGAAAGCGCCCGACATGCTCCTGCAGCCGGCGATAGGCCATGAAGCTGCCGTTGCGCCACAGGATTTCAGGCTGCGGCAAGGGTGCATCCACACCGCTTTCATCGGGGTAGCCGAGGATGAACTCGCCCGCCTTGAGCGGGACGCCCGAGCCGGGCGTGGGCTCCTCCCCCGCACCCTCGATCACCGGCTGCGAGAGCCGGTCGCGGTAGCCGAAATGGTCGTGCGCGTAATCGAAGGGCGGCAGCGCGTCGACATCGAGCGCCGACAGCACTTCGACGCCGGGGCACACGGCAAGCAGTTTGCCGTGCGCAAGAACACAGCGCGCGCGCTCGGCCGCGTCGCGCGCGAACAGGATCGCAATCGCATGCAGATCGGGGCTGGGCGTGTGGTCCGTCCACTGCGACGGCGCATTGGCGCCGGTGTCGCCCAGCACCTCGGCGCGCGCCGCCATGCCCTCGCGGAACTCCTGCGGCAGCGCGTCGAGCGCGGCCTGCTCCACGCCCAGCGCACGCAGGCCGCGGCAGGTGAACGCCAGCGTGACCCAGCGCTGGTCGCGCTCCACGCAGGCACGCATGGCCTGCGCGGACCGGACCTGTTTGCGCATGGCGCCAAGCCAGGCCCGCCCGCCCACGGGGTCCTTGAACGTGAGGAATTCGTAGCGTCCGCTGAGCGCGGGCGCGCGCGTCAGCAGAATGTGCTGGATGTCGTCCAGCGCCAGCGAAGGCCAGGCGCTCATTGCATCTGATCCAGCATCTCCGAGAGAGATGCCTTCACCCTCAGCGCTTTCTTGATTTCCTGCGCACTGACATGCGGGTACTCGCCGTACTCCAGGAAACTGGGGCAATGGTGGTCGCGCACGAACTGGATGAAGGCCCGCGCATTCGTCCTCCAGTCCTGCGGAAACCCCTCCAGGTTCTCGAACACCGTGGAGATCCCGGTCGCGCTGAAGATCGAAATGGCATCCTCGGTGTACTTGTCGAAGTCCGTGTCGAAGATTCCCTGGTACATGAAATAGGTGTCGCCCTGGATGGGAAACAACACCCAGCGCAGGTAATGCAGCTTCAATACGGCCAGCGCATCGGGCTGGCTGGCAACGGTCTTTTCGAGCTGGCGCGCGTACGCATGGAAGGCTTCCTCATGCCCGTCGAGAATCTTCGCGACGATGGAGAAACCGTAGCATGCAGGCGTCTTGGGAAAGACCGGCCCGTACCGGCCCTGCTCGACCGGGCCGGGCAGCAATCCCCCTTTCGGGATCGCCATCGCGGCCGGCTGGGTCCAGTCCTTAGAATCCGAGGCTTTTGACATAAGTCCCCCTCGATGGCCGACGCTTGGGTCGGAAACTTTCCACACCACGGCAGCGCGGCCGTGGGCCTTGCAGGTTCACGCGTGATGCGTTATGGCCTGTGGCTGATCGTAGGCGCACAGGTGCTTCGCGACGGTGCGAAAAGCGGTCGACAGGGTGTCAGCAACGAACCGAACGGCCTGGCAGGTCAGCGACCCACTGCGTGATCGCATTCTGGTCGGTCTGCACGCGCACTTCCTGGAACGCCACCTCGGCCTCGGGGTAGCGCCGGCGCAGCAGGTTGAGCCATTGCTTGAGGCGTCCCGCGCGCTGGCGCGGCTCGAGGTCTTCGCAGACCATTTCCCAGAAACGCGCGATCTGCGGCAGCAGCGACGGCCAGCTGACTTCAACGCTCGGCCCCCCTGCCTGAGGCCCCTCGACCGCGGCACGAATGGCCAGCGCCAGGCCCGGGTCGGCGACTATGCCCCGGCCCAGCATCAGGTCGTCGCAGCCCGACTGCGCACGGCAGCGCAGCGCCTCTTCCACGGTCCAGATTTCGCCATTGGCAATTACCGGCACGCAGACGGCCTCGCGTATGCGCGGAATCAGCTCCCAATAGGCCGGCGGCCGGTAGCCATCGAGCTTGGTACGCGCATGGACCACGATCTCGCAGGCCCCACCCTGGGCCATGGCCTGCGCGCATTCGCGCATCAGGCCGGTGTCGTTGAAGCCCAGGCGCATCTTGGCCGATACCGGCAGGTGGGCCGGCACGGCCCGGCGCACGGCCTCGACCACGCGTGCGATATGTTCCGGGTCCTGCAGCAGGGCCGCACCGCCGCCATGGCGGTTGACGACCTTGGCCGGACAGCCGAAATTGAGGTCTATGCCTTCGGGCCCCAGCCGCGCGAGGTTGGCCGCGTTCTCGGCCAGGCTTTGCGGGTCCGAGCCCAGCAGCTGGGCGCGCACCGGCACGCCGGCGAGCGTGCGGCTGCCATTGCGCAATTCGGGCATGGTGCGCAAAAACACCTTGTCGGGCAGCACGGTGCCCGTGACGCGGATGAACTCGCTCACGCAGCGGTCGGCGCCGCCGACGCGGGTCAGCACGTCGCGCAGCACGAAATCCAGCAGCCCCTCCATGGGCGCGAGCAACAGCTTCATCGCTCCACCCTGCACCCGGGGCGCCGGCGCAGTCCCCTCACCCGATTCGTCATAGAAATTCCCGCATTCACTCTGATTTGACCCGCATTGTCGCGCCAGGGCGCATGCCCCGCCGCCATGCACGTCACAACCCCGTCATCTGCATGGCGTGCAATCAGCGTTTCCCGGATCGATGGCCTGCCCATGCTGCTGTACAAGACGACCAAAGCCCATCAGGAACTGGCACCTGGTTCGCGCAGCCTGAACCTGCGCGAACGCTCGCTGCTGCTGCTCGCCGAAGGCACGCCGTATACCCAGCTCGCGCAGATGTACCACGGACAGGGCGAAGCCCTGGTGGCGCAATTGCTGCACTCCGGCTATCTGGTGTCGCACACGACGGAAACCCCTGCTCCTGCGCCAGCAGCGATGCCAGTCCAGCCGGCGACATTCGGGCCGACAGCGCCTCCCGCGATGACGCTCGCCGGCACACGCATGTATCTGTTCGACATGGTCGAGCGCCTGTTTGCCAACCGCCAGCAGGCCACGGCCGACCAATTGCGCCAGGCCTTGCGCGAAGCGCGCGACGTGCAGGCGCTGCGCAGCGTCTGCGACGCGCTGCTCAACGCCGTCGCCGCGCATGCAGGCGCGCAGCGCGCAATGCAGCTGAGCCAGCAGTTGGTGCATCTGGTGCCGGACTGGAGCCTTGAGCCCAATGAATGAAAAAAGCCGGGCCTCCCATCGGAGGCACCGGCTTTTCAGTTTGTCAGGCCCAGGCCTGCACGTGCATCAGCGCAGCGCAAGACGCCACAGCGTGGTGACTTCGGCCGCGCGCGCCGCATGCAGCGCGTCGGTGGTGTCGGCGACCTTGCCATGGCTGGCCTTGGCGTCGAGGCGGCCGACGACCTTGAGGCCTGCCGCGTCGATCCAGCCCATCAGCTCTTCGCGGCTGCGCAGCGCCAGGTGCTCGGCCAGGTCCGACAGGATCAGCCAGGCTTCGCCGTCCGGCGTCAGATGCCCGGCGACACCGCCGAGGAATCCGCGCAGCATGCGGCTGCCCTCATCGTAGATCGCATGCTCTAGCGCCGAGCTCGGCTTGGCCGGCACCCAGGGCGGGTTGCAGACCACCAGCGGCGCGCGGCCTGCGGGGAACAGGTCGGTCTGCAGCAGTTCGACCTTGTTCAGGCAGCCCAGCGTCTGCAGGTTTTCGCGTGCGCAGGCTATGGCGCGCGGCGACATGTCGGTAGCAACGATGCGCTTGACACCGCGGCGCGACAGCACGGCCGTGAGCACGCCCGTGCCGACACCGATGTCATAGGCCAGCGTCTGCGCGCCCGCCGGCAGCGGCGCCTCGGCCACCAGGCCCACATACTCTGCGCGCACCGGCGAAAACACCGCGTAGTGCGGATGGATGCGGTTGTTCGGCGCAATGCCCAGCGCTTCGATTTCGACGCCCTTCTTGCGCCACTCGTGCGCACCGACCAGGCCCAGCAGCTCGCGCAGCGGCGTGACGATGGTCTGGTCCAGCTTCTCGGGCTTGCCCCAGCCTTCGATGATGGGCTGGCGCAGATCGGGCGCGCGGCGCAGGCTGATCACGTAGTCGGGTTGCAGCTCGATCAGAATGCTCGACAGCACGCGTGCACGCTGGGCCTGGGCCTGGCGGTGCAGGTGGAACGCATGCGGGAAAGTCTCTTCGGGCAGGATTTCCTGTTTTTGCGCGGCCTGGCGCAACTGGCGCCTGGCCTTGGCCGAGGACTTGCGCGGATCGCGCTCCTGGCGGCGCATCAGCGCCTGCAGCAGCAGGCGGGCGTTCTGGAAATCGCCGCGCCACAGCAGCGAAGTTCCTTCGCATGCCAGACGATGGGCCGCATCGGCAGACAGGGTGTCGTCGGCGATCACCACCTTGCGGGGTGCCGCGAGACCACTTTCGGAGCGCCAGACAGCGCTGCGCTCCTTGTTTTTTTCATGCCAATGCAGCATCGGGGCTTTCAGTTCAATGGGCGCTTGAGACGCACTTCTTCAATCTTGATACCGCCAATGACGGCAGTCTTGGCGGTCGACATTTCGCGCTTGAAACCGGCCATTTCATGGAAGCGCAGGGCGCGTTCATTGCGCAGCGGCACCCAGGCGGTGACATTGGTGCAGCCTTCTTCGGCCAGGCCGTCGCGGGCTGCATCCCAGAGGGTCACACCCACGCCCTGGCCCCAATGCGAGGGAGCCGCGTAAATGGCCCAGATCTCGCCGGTGGTAGGACGGGACTTCTCATCGCGCGAGCGATCGAAGCCGACAAAGCCCACGATCTTGTCGCCATCGATGGCGACCTGGACCTGGGGCTCACAATATTCAATGGCTTCACGCCAGTACGCCTGGCGCTTTTCAACCGACGACATGGATTTCAACTGATCGTCAGGAACCAGCCCTCGGTATGCCTCCGTAGCGGAGGCGGTATGGATCTGTGCAATGGCCTTGGCATCGCGAAGCGTGGCGGGACGAACCTGGAAACTGGACATGGAAATACCGAAACGAAAACAGGTGAAAATGGGAAAAGCGGCAATTGTCACCGCAAACGTTTTTTTGCCGGCTGGCGCGAATGTGTAGCCATTCACGCGAGTACGGCTGTCTTGATCGCCTTGCCCTGCCAAAGCCGATGTGATAACGCCTGCAAAACAGGCAGACACCGGCGTCGGCCTGGCCAACCCGGACAGGCTTCAACGTTCGATGGATGGAGACAAAAAATGCCTTGCGCGGGCCTGAACTCCTGCAGATGACGCAGGCTGTTCAGGCGCTATAACCAGCGCCGGAGCAGCCCCATCACCCGGTCAAGCCGAGGCCCGTAGGGAGGATAGAACAACGCTCCCATGGACCAGCGCGACTGCAGCAACACCGACTTCTGGTGGCTGAACCGCAAAAAGCCTTGCTCTCCGTGGTACGCCCCCCAGCCGCTGTCGCCAACCCCGCCAAACGGCAGGTTGTCGTGCGCTATGTGCATCAGGGTGTCGTTGACCGTCACCCCGCCGCTGACAGTTCGCCGGAGTATACCGTCCCGTACATTTTCGTCGCTGCCGAACCAGTATAGAGCCAGGGGCCGGGGGCCGGCATTGAGCGCCGCGACCACGTCGTCCAGGCGCTCGTAGGTGATCACCGGCAGGATGGGACCGAAGATTTCTTCCTGCATCAGCTGCATTTCCGAGGTCGCGCCGAACACCAGCGCGGGCGGCATCTGCCGCTCGGCCGCGTCGCTCCACAGGCTGGCCGCGGCCTCGCCGGGCTGGGCCTGTGCAGGGCCCATCAATTCGACGCGCGCGCCCAGCGACTGCGCCTGGCGCAGCATCTGGCGCAGCCGCGCCAGGTGGCGCTTGGTCAGGATGGACGCGTAATCGGGGTTGCCGACGATGGTCGGGTACAGCCTTGCCACGGCCGCGCGATAGGCCTGGGCAAACGCCTGTTCGCGCCCGCGCGGCAGCAGCACATAGTCGGGAGCGATGCAGGTCTGGCCCGCATTGAGCAGCTTGCCGTGCGCGATCTTCAGTGCGGCGTCGGCGAGGTCGCAATCCTGCGCAATCAGGCAGGGCGACTTGCCGCCAAGCTCGAGCGTGGTCGGTGTCAGGTGCACGGCCGCAGCCTGGGCCACGCGCCGGCCCACGGCCGTCGAGCCCGTGAACACCAGGTGATCGAACGGCAGTCCCGAGAACTGGGTCGCCACGCTCGCGTCGCCCTGCACCACGCAAAATTCATCCGGCGCAAAGAACTGTTCGACCAGCGCCGCGAGCTGGGCCGAGGTATGGGGCGTGAGTTCGCTGGGCTTGAGCATCACGCGGTTGCCCGCGGCCAGCGCCGTGATCGCGGGGGCGAGCGCAAGCTGCACCGGGTAGTTCCAGGGCGAGATCACGCCCACCACGCCCAGCGGCTGGCGCTCGATGCGCGCGCGCGCGGGCAGCAGGTACAGGGGCGTGCGCACGCGCTGCGGCCGCATCCAGCGCGAGAGCTTGCGCAGGCACTGGTTGAGCAGATTGCGCAGCACGAAGAAATCGGCGACCTCGGTCAGGCGCGGCGAGCGCATGCCGAAATCGGCCTGCACCGCGGCCGCAAGCACCGCCCCATGTTCGTCGAGCATCTTGCGAATGCGCAGCAGGCGCTCGCGCCGCACCAGCAACGGTACCTCGACCTGGGACCGACTGGCCTGGTGCTGGGCCTCGAACAGACGATGGAGATCGGCAGGGATCATCAAAATGCGCGCTCACAAAAACAGTAACCAAAGACATCATCGCTGCGCCCCGACATGGGGGCAGCAAGCCGAGGGCCGCCCCCCAGCGAGGGTGCCGTCCCCCTCAGAGGGCGAAGCCGCGTCAGCGGCTCAGTGGGTGTTCCTGATCTCTCGCGGCTGCACGTCAACGACTTCGTCATTGCCGCGCAGGATGCCGCCGCGATGGCGCGGATTGTCCACGGCGCTTTCGGCGGCGGGCGCCGCAGCGGCCGGTCCCGTCCAGACGGTGCGCGAACGGTAGACCGTGCTCCAGGCCGCGCCCGGGCTCACGCCCATGACCCAGGGAGTGACCGGGCGACCGGTGAGCTTGGCCCAGAGCGCGCGTGCGCCCCAGACCAGTGCCAGCAGGCTGGCCGCAGCCAGCAGGCTCAGGAAGAAGATGGTCGCGGCGATGAGCAGGAAGATGCGCACCGACCAGCGAAGCACCAGAGTCACGAATTCATTCAAAGTGAGGCCTTTCTCGCCAACCAGGAGATTCACTCCCGGTCAGCCAATGTAAATTGGAACACGCCCGGCTCGAGCACCGGATCGACCTGTACCGCAATCACGCTCTTGGGCGGGAAACGCCCTTCGAGCAGCAGGCGCGACAGCGGGTTCTCGATGCGCTGCTGTATCGCCCGCTTGAGCGGACGCGCACCGAACACCGGATCGAAGCCCACCTTGGCAAGCTCGTCCACGGCCTGGCTCGACACCTCGAGCGTGAGGTCCATTTTCGCCAGCCGCTGTTCGAGCAGCTTGAGCTGGATCCGTGCGATCGACGCGATATTTTTCGCATCCAGCGCATGGAACACCACGGTTTCGTCGATGCGGTTAAGGAATTCGGGTCGGAAATGGTTTTTTAGTTCCCCCCAGACCGCATCCTTGATGTCGCTCGCGTCTGCACCGACCATGGCCTGGATCAGCGGCGAGCCGATATTGCTGGTCATGACGATGACGGTGTTCTTGAAATCCACGGTGCGGCCCTGGCCGTCCGTGAGGCGGCCGTCGTCAAGCACCTGCAGCAGCACGTTGAACACGTCGGGGTGGGCCTTCTCGACCTCGTCGAGCAGCAGCACGCTGTAGGGCTTGCGGCGCACGGCTTCCGTGAGATGGCCGCCTTCCTCGTAGCCCACATAGCCCGGCGGCGCGCCAATCAGCCGCGCGACCGAGTGCTTTTCCATGAATTCGCTCATGTCGACGCGGATCAGATGGTCCTCGCTGTCGAACAGGAAGCCGGCCAGCGCCTTGCACAGCTCGGTCTTGCCCACGCCCGTGGGGCCGAGGAACAGGAACGAACCGGTCGGGCGGTTGGGGTCGGACAGGCCCGAGCGCGAGCGCCGGATCGCATTCGCGACGGCCGCGATCGCCTCTTCCTGGCCGACCACGCGCTCATGCAGCTTGTCTTCCATCTTCAGCAGCTTGTCTTTCTCGCCCTGCATCATCTTGGCCACGGGAATGCCCGTCGCGCGGCTCACGACTTCGGCGATTTCCTCGGCGCCGACCTGCGTGCGCAGCAGCCGGTGCGCGGGCGCGCCGCCCGCGCCCACGCCGTCTTCATGGGCCTGGGCTTGCTTGAGCTGCTGCTCGAGCGCGGGCAGCTTGCCGTATTGCAGCTCGGCGACCTTGTTGAAATCGCCCTTGCGCTTGAGTTCCTCGATCTGGATGCGGATCTGGTCGACGTCCTTGCGGATCTGCTCCGAACCCTGGGCGCTGGCTTTCTCGCTTTTCCAGATTTCCTCGAGATCGGCGTATTCGCGCTCCAGATTGCCCAGATCTTCCTCGATCAGCGACAGGCGCTTTTGCGACGCCTCGTCCTTTTCCTTCTTCATCGCTTCGCGCTCGATCTTGAGCTGGATCATGCGCCGGTCGAGCCGGTCGAGCACTTCGGGCTTGGAATCGATTTCGATCTTGATCTTCGCCGCGGCCTCGTCGATCAGGTCGATCGCCTTGTCGGGCAGGAAACGGTCGGTGATGTAGCGGTGGCTCAGCTCGGCCGCGGCGACGATGGCCGGGTCGGTGATGTCCACGCCATGGTGGGCCTCGTACTTGACCTGCAGGCCGCGCAAAATCGCGATCGTGTCCTCGACGCTGGGTTCGTTGACCAGCACTTTCTGGAAGCGCCGCTCGAGCGCCGCGTCCTTCTCGATGTACTTGCGGTATTCATCGAGCGTGGTCGCGCCTATGCAGTGCAGCTCGCCGCGCGCCAGCGCCGGCTTGAGCATGTTGCCCGCGTCCATCGCGCCGTCGGCCTTGCCCGCGCCGACCATGGTGTGGATTTCGTCGATGAACAGGATGACCCGGCCTTCTTCCTGGCCCAGCTCCTTGAGCACGGCCTTGAGGCGCTCCTCGAAATCGCCGCGGTACTTCGCGCCCGCGAGCAGGCCCGCCATGTCCAGCGACAGCACGCGCTTGTTCTTGAGGCTTTCGGGCACTTCGCCGGCCAGGATGCGCTGGGCCAGGCCTTCGACAATCGCCGTCTTGCCCACGCCGGGCTCGCCGATGAGCACCGGGTTGTTCTTGGTGCGCCGCTGCAGCACCTGGATCGCGCGGCGGATTTCCTCGTCGCGGCCGATCACCGGGTCGAGCTTGCCGCTGCGCGCGCGCTCGGTCAGGTCGAGCGTGTATTTCTTCAGTGCTTCGCGCTGGCCCTCGGCTTCGGCGCTGTCCACGCTGTGGCCGCCGCGCACGGCTTCGATCGCCGACTCCAGGCTCTTGCGCGACAGGCCGTGCTCCTTGAGCAGCTGGCCGGCGCGCGTGTTGCTGTCGCTGAGCGCGAGCAGGAACAGCTCGCTGGCGATGAACTGGTCACCGCGCTTGAGGGCTTCCTTTTCGGTGGCCTGCAGCAGCCGCCGGAGGTCCGAGCCGACCTGCACCTGGTCCTGCACCTGCACTTTGGGCAGGTCCTGCACGGCTTTTTGCGTCGCGGTCTGCAGCGCGCCGACATTGGCGCCCGCGCGCTGCAGCAGCGAGCGCGGGCCGTCGTCCTGCTGCAGCAGGGCCAGCAGCAGGTGCAGGGGATCGATATTGGAATGGTCGGCGCCCAGCGCAAGCGTCTGGGCTTCGGACAGGGCTTCCTGGAATTTTGTCGTCAGTTTGTCTATACGCATGGGTGAAATACCTCCGAATTGCTCCACAGGTGGGGATGCTGCCCCCTATTTCAACCTGGAAATGCCGCGTCCAGCTGCCAGACAAGGGCGCGAACACGCCGAGCTGCCACGGTCCGGTGCCGCAGCTCAGCCACCGCCGGCCGCAAGCGCCCAGCGCGCCAGCGCGGCGTCGTCGGCGCTGCGCGCATCGACCCAGCGCGCGCCCTGGGGCGTCTGCTCCTTCTTCCAGAAAGGCGCCTGGGTCTTGAGGTAGTCCATGATGAACTCGCAGGCCGCGAACGAGGCGCCGCGGTGGGCGGCGCTCACGGCCACGAGCACGATCTGGTCCAGCGGCTGGAGCAGGCCCACGCGGTGGATCACGCGCGCGCCAAAGATGCCGAAACGCGCAATGGCCTGGTCGACGATGGCCGCGATCGACTGCTCGGTCATGCCCGGATAGTGCTCGAGCTCGAGCGAGGCCACGGCGTCGCCATCGTTGCGGTCGCGCACGCAGCCGACAAAACAGCAGACCGCGCCCACGCGCGCATCACAGGCGCGCAGCGCGGCGAGCTCGGCGCTGGCGTCGAAATCCTGGGGCTGCACCGCGATATGCACCGCGGCCGAGCCAGCTGCCATATCCTTCATGGCGCACGGTGCAGCCGCGGAGCCGACAATAGCGCCAGTTCCTCTTGCACCACGGTGGCCAGCTGGCGATTCTCCTTGGTGTTCGGCAAGCCGACCACCAGGGCCTGCAGACGCTGGAGATCACCCACCGTGGGTGCCACCTTGATCTGTGCCGTTGCCGCACTGGCATTGCCAGCGCGTATCAGGCCAAACACCTTGTTGGCCCATTCATTCTTGTTGTGCGCCATGGCGCCCTCTCATAGTCAAAACGGCAATGCGTTTTTCGTTAGCATTGACCCGCACTGTAACCTTCAGACCATGGCCTCTCTCGCAATCACCACCAGCCACTACAAGCTTTTCCCGTCGCCGCGCAATGAACACCGCGTGGTCTTCGAGTATGAAGTCTTCGTGCCCTACCCCTACGCGCTGATCGATCTGCCGAGTTTCGGCTTCAAGGGCAAGTACAGCCTGTTCGCCGCCTGCCGGCTCAAGGACATGAAGATGGGGCAGCTCGCGACCTTCGAGCAGGTGGACGACGCGATCCACTTCGAAAAGAACTTCACGCCGGATTGAGCCCATGTCCGAAGGCAACCAATTGACCGTGGCGCCGAGTTTCGCGGCGCTCTACGCCGACCGCAGCGGGCGCCTGCGCACGCCCCTGGCCGAAGTGCTGGCACGCTATGAACTGTGCGAAGACCTGGCCAGCCATCTGGTCGAGCAGGCGCAGATTCTGTACCACCGCGAAGCACCGTCCGAAGCCGGCGTGCTGCTGGGCATGCACGCGGCCCTGCGCGCCGACGATTCCCTGCTCAGCGCGGCCGAAGCCGGCTGGGTGGTGCAGCGCCTGGCGGAGCTGCTGGAGTGGAAATGTCCGGCGCTGGGCGCGCCGGAGGGCGGCGAGGCGGCGCAACTCTGAGCCTCAAGAAACCGTTCGTCCTGAGCAAGGTAAGCGAGGCAAAGCCTCGCAATGCGTTGACAAGAAACAGCGGGGAGTGAGACCGGTTTCTTGAATACCGGGGCTTCGACGGGCGCGCCGAGCGAGGCTCAGCCCGAACGGAGTTTTCCATCGTGCCCTAAACCACCGCTCGCCCTGAGTCCTGAGCCCGTCGAAGGATCGAAGGGTCGGTATTTTGAGAGTAGGCCGCCCATAGTCAGCTGCTGTTTGCCCAAATCGAGTGCTTTCTAAGTCATTGATTTACTTGACAAAAAATCTGTTTCTTGAGAGCCTGTCGAAGGATGAACGCAGGATCTGAGGCAATACGCAATACTGTTTTTGGGGCACGCAGATTACGCCCCAAAACGCCCTTCGACGAGCTCAGGGCGAGCGGTATTTACTCGCTTGACGCCACTGCTTGCCCAAATTCACCTGCGCTCAGACCGAATCCGCCAGCCTATTCAACATCCGCTGCACCTGCCCATGCGTCCACTCTCCGCCACGCGCGGCAGCAATGCCGCGGCGGTTCAATTCGGCCGCCATCTGGCGGTGGGTCAGGCCCTGGGCCAGGAATTCGGTGAACAGGGGTTGCACCTGGCGCGCAAACGCATCGGCCGTCTGCGTGCGCTTTTCCAGCGTCGCCTGCAGATTGCGCGCTCCGGCGCTGCCCAGCACCACGCCGCGCGCCTTGGCATCGGCCAGCGCGGCGCGCGTGCGCTCGCTGACGGACAGCGGCGCAGAGGTTTCCTTGGCCATGCTCAGCCTCCGGTCACGGGTGGAAAGAAAGCGACTTCATCGCCTGCGGCCAGCGGCGCGGACTCGTCGCTGAGCTGCTGGTTGTGCGCCATGCGCACCGCCTTGCCGCGCGCCAGTGCCTGGGCGCTCGCGCCGCCGCGCGCGATCAATTCGTCGCGCAGCGCGCCCAGCGTGGCCGCGGCCGTGCAACAGGTTTCGGACCCCGTGCCCAGCGCCTCGCGGATCGAGGCGAAATAGCGCACGGTGACCATGATCGGGGTGCTCATGCCATCAGCTCCGCAAAGGACAGAAAGCGCACCGTATCGCCGCGCGCTATGGCGTTTTCGGGCGGGTTGTCGACCACGCCATCACCCCAGGCCGCCGAAGTCAGCAGGTTCGAGGTCTGGTTGCGGAACAGCTCCAGCCCGCCGGCTGCGTTGTAGCGCACGCGCAGGAATTCGCGCCGGCGGTCGCCGCGCGGCCAGTCGAAATCGGCGCGCGCCGCGATGCTGCGCGGCGCGACATCGGCCACGCCCTGCAGGCGCAGCAGAAACGGCCGCACCAGCAGCAGGAAGGTCACGAAGCTCGAGACCGGGTTGCCCGGCAGTCCCATGAAATGCGTGGCGCCCAGGCGGCCATAGGCAAACGGCTTGCCGGGCTTGATCGCGATCTTCCACAGATCGAGCTGGCCCAGTTGCTCCAGCGCGGGCTTGATATGGTCTTCCTCGCCCACGGACACGCCGCCGCTGGTCAGGATCAGGTCGTGCGCGCGCGCCGCGTCACGCAGCGCGGTGACCGTGGCTTCGCGCTGGTCGGGAACGATGCCCAGGTCGGTGACTTCGCAGCCCAGGCGCTGCAGCATGGCGCGCAGAAAGAAACGGTTGCTGTTGTAGATCGCGCCCGGCGGCATGTCTTCGGGGCGCACGCTGCCCGGCATGACCAGCTCGTCACCCGTCGAAAACAGCGCCACGCGCGGGCGGCGCGCGACTTCAAGCTGCGCCAGGCCAATGCTCGCCGCGAGCCCGAGCTCGGCCGGCGTGAGCCGCGTGCCGGCTTCGAGCACCACGGCGCCACGCACGATGTCGTCGCCCGCACGCCGCACCCATTGGCCGGCCCTGGGCTGGGCGTTCACACGCACCTGCCCATCCTCCTGGAGTTCGCAGTCTTCCTGCATCACCACCGCGTCGGCGCCTTCGGGCAGCGGCGCGCCGGTGAAGATGCGCGCTGCCGTCGCGGGCGCCAGCGGCTGGCCCATCTGGCCCGCGGCAATGCGCTGCGACACCGGCAGCAGTGCGCCCGCGGCCGTGATATCGCGGCTGCGCACGGCGTAGCCATCCATGGCGCTGTTGTCGTGCGGCGGCACCTGCAGCGGCGACACCGCCTGCGCCAGCAGCACGCGGCC
The DNA here is from genome assembly GCF_902706035.1 of Pantoea sp. 18069. GTDB lineage: Bacteria > Pseudomonadota > Gammaproteobacteria > Burkholderiales > Burkholderiaceae_C > Comamonas. The sequence continues at coordinate 94,841 of NZ_CACSJA010000013.1, forward strand.
ATCGGCGTCGAAGGTGCTGACCTGCTCGCTGCCGGGAAGCAGGCGTGCCTGGGCCAGCACGCTTGCCAGTGCCGCATCAAGGGAAGTCAGGGAATCGCGCATATCAGCTTTCATTCAGGGGAGCGGTATTCGAAGCGCGCGCTCTGCTCGATCAGCCAGCCGGCGACGGCATCGGGCTGGTTCAGGTCCAGCAGGACCAGTGGCGCGGGCAGCGACGCCGGAAGTTTCTGCGGATCGTCGGTGGCCAGCGCCAGCACGCCAGCGTCGCCAGTGCAGCGCAGCGGCCGCTCGGCCTCACCCGCGGCCGGCGCGCGCCAGACTTCGATCTTCGGCAGATCGCCGTGCTTGAAGCCTTCGACCAGCACCCAGTCGACGCCGGCATCGAGCTCGGCAAGCATGGCGTGGATATCGAGCGCGCCGGGCTGCTCGAACTCGCGCATCAGCGCCAGGCGCTGGTCCGAAACCACCAGCACCTCGAACGCCCCGGCCTGGCGGTGGCGCCAGCTGTCCTTGCCCGGCTGGTCGATGTCGAAGCGGTGGTGGGCATGCTTGACCACCGACACGCGCAGGCCGCGCGCGCGCAGCCGCGCAATCACCTGCTCGACCAGCGTGGTCTTGCCCGCGCCCGAGTAGCCCGCAAAGCCGACCACTTTCATGGCCGCCCGCCCTCAGTCGCAGTGCTGCGCAATATAGGCCTTGATCTGGTCCACATCGGCGGGCATGCGCTGCACGCGCTTGGGCAGGTCCTCGATGCCGACGAACTTCGCCGGGCGGTCGGGCAGATGGCCCAGCGCTTCTTCTATGGTCTCGGCGAACTTGATCGGCAATGCGGTCTCGAGCACGATCATAGGCACCGTGGAGGCCTGGTCGCGCGCGACCTTGACGCCATCGGCGGTATGGGTGTCGATCACCATGCCGAAGCGCTCGGAAACATCGCGGATCGTTGCCAGGCGGTCGGCATGCGTGCTCTTGCCGCTGACGAAACCGTAGCGCGCCGCGGCCTCGGCGAACCGCGGATCGGCGCTCAGATCGAAGAAGCCGTCGCGCGCCACGCCCTGCTCGAACAGCGCACGCGTGCGCTCGCCATCGCGGCCCAGCAGGTCGAACACGAAGCGCTCGAAATTGCTGGCCTTGCTGATGTCCATCGACGGGCTCGAGGTCTCATAGGTGTTGGCGCTGCCGCGCACGCGGTAGATGCCGGTGCGGAAGAACTCGTCGAGCACATCGTTCTCGTTGGTCGCGACCACGAGCTTGGCGATGGGCAAGCCCATCTGGCGCGCCACATGGCCCGCGCAGACGTTGCCGAAGTTGCCGCTGGGCACGGAAAAGCTGACCTGCTGCTCGTTGCTCTGCGTGGCCTGCAGGTAACCCGCGAAGTAGTACACCACCTGGGCCAGCAGCCGCGCCCAGTTGATCGAGTTGACGGTGCCTATCCTGTAGCGTGCCTTGAACGCGTGGTCGTTCGAGACCGCCTTGACGATGTCCTGGCAGTCGTCGAACACGCCGTCGATGGCGATGTTGTGGATGTTCTCGTCCTGCAGGCTGAACATCTGCGCCTGCTGGAACGGGCTCATGCGGCCGTGGGGGCTGGTCATGAAGACGCGCACGCCCTTCTTGCCGCGCATCGCGTACTCGGCCGCGCTGCCGGTGTCGCCGCTGGTCGCGCCCAGGATGTTGAGCGTTTCGCCGCGCCGGCCCAGTTCGTACTCGAACAGGTTGCCCAGCAGCTGCATCGCCATGTCCTTGAAGGCCAGCGTCGGGCCGTTGGACAGGGCTTCGAGCCACAGGCCGTCCTCGACATGGCGCAGCGGCACGATCTCGCCCGTGCCGAAGATTTCGGCCGTATAGGTCCTGGCGCACAGCGCGCGCAGGTCGTCGGCCGGAATGTCGTCGATGTACAGCGACAGGATGCGAAACGCGAGCTCGGCATAGCCTTGCTCATGGTAGACGCGGCGCAGTTCGCTCAGCTGCGCGTCGTCGATCTGCGGATAGCTCTGCGGCAGGTACAGGCCGCCATCGGGCGCCAGGCCTTCGAGCAGGATGTCGCAAAAACGCTTGCGTTCGGGATGACCACGGGTGGAGAGGTACAGCATGGGCGGGGCCTTCAGTTCAGCTCTTCCTTGCGGATGCGGTTGATCGGGGCCAGCACGGTGGGCAGCGCCTGGATCTGCACCAGGGCAGCGTCCATGTCGCCTTCGCGCGTGTCGTGCGTGAGAATGATCAGGTCGGTCTGGGTCGAGCCCTCGCCGCCGATTTCATCGGCTTCGCGCTGCAGCACGGCATCGATGCTGATGCCCGCGTCGGCGAGAATGCCCGTGACCCTGGCCAGCACGCCGGCTTCGTCGGACACGCACAGGCGCAGGTAGTAGCTGGTCACGACTTCGCTCATCGGCAGCACGGGCAGGCTGCTCATCGCGCCTTCGAGCGTGTTCGACTGGAAGGCCAGCGGCGGCACGCGGTGCGCGGCATCGGCATCGGCCAGGCGCGCGATATCGACCAGGTCGGCAATCACCGCGCTGGCCGTGGACTCGGAGCCCGCGCCCTTGCCGTAGTACAGCGTCGTGCCGACGGCATCGCCATGCACCACCACGGCGTTCATCGCGCCTTCGACGTTCGCGATCAGGCGCTTCGATGGCACCAGCGAGGGGTGCACGCGCAGCTCCACGCCCTTGTCGGTGCGCTTGGTGATGCCCAGCAGCTTGATGCGATAGCCCAGCTGCTCGGCATAGCGGATGTCGGCCGCGGCCAGGCCCGTGATGCCTTCGATATAGGCCTTCTCGAACTGCACCGGAATGCCGAATGCGATCGCGCTCATCAAGGTGACCTTGTGGGCCGCGTCCACGCCTTCGATGTCGAAGGTCGGATCGGCTTCGGCATAGCCCAGGCGCTGGGCTTCCTTGAGCACCACGTCGAAGTCCAGGCCCTTGTCGCGCATTTCGGACAGGATGAAGTTGGTCGTGCCGTTGATGATGCCCGCCAGCCACTGGATGGAGTTGGCCGTCAGGCCTTCGCGCAGCGCCTTGATGATGGGAATGCCACCGGCCACGGCCGCTTCGTAGGCCACCATCACGCCCTTGTCGGCCGCGGCCTGGAAGATTTCCGTGCCATGCACGGCCAGCAGCGCCTTGTTGGCCGTGACCACATGCTTGCCCGCGGCAATCGCTTCGAGCACCAACTGCTTGGCGATGCCGTAGCCGCCGATCAGCTCGACCACGACGTCGATGTCGGGGTTGGCAATGACTTCGCGCGCGTCGCCGACCACGCGGACGGCGTCGCCGACCACACTGCGAGCGCGCTCGGTGTCCAAGTCGGCGACCATGGTAATTTCAATCCCGCGACCCGCGCGGCGGCGAATTTCGCCCTGATTGCGCTGCAGCACGTTGAACGTGCCGCTACCCACGGTGCCAATGCCCAGAAGGCCTACTTGGATCGGTTTCATATACAAATTGCCAGTCAAAAAAGGCTGCAGCACGCAAACGCCCGCGCTTGCAGCAATGGGAGAGCGAAGAAAGAAATCAGTTCGTGCCAAAGCGCACGCGCGCTTTTTCGAGGAATACGGCGACGCGGCGAATGGCTTCGCGCAGGTCGGCTTCGTGCGGCAGGAAGACAATGCGGAAATGGTCGGGTTCGGGCCAGTTGAAGCCCGTGCCCTGGACCAGCATGACCTTGGTTTCCTGCAGCATTTCAAGAAAGAACTGCTGGTCGTCCTTGATCGGGTAGATCGCCGGATCGAGCTTGGGGAACATGTACAGCGCGGCCTGGGGCTTGACGCAGCTCACGCCCGGAATGGCGGTGATCAGTTCGTGCGCGAGGTCGCGCTGCACGCGCAGCCGGCCGCCCGCGCGCACCAGGTCGTCTATGCTCTGGTGGCCGCCCAGCGCGGTCTGCACCGCCCACTGGCCGGGCACATTGGCGCACAGCCGCATGTTCGACAGCATGTTCAGGCCTTCGATGTAGTCGCCTGCAGGCCGCTTGTCGCCCGACACCACCAGCCAGCCCGCGCGGTAGCCGCAGGAGCGGTAGGCCTTGGACAGCGAGTTGAAGGTCAGCGTCAGCACATCGGTCGACAGGCTGGCCATGGGCACATGCACTGCGTCGTCGTAGAGCACCTTGTCATAGACTTCGTCGGCGAAGATCACCAGGCCGTGCTCGCGCGCGATCTCGACGATGCCCTTGAGCAGCTCGGTCGAATACAGCGCGCCCGTGGGGTTGTTCGGGTTGATGACCACGATGCCCTTGGTGCGCGGCGTGACCTTGGCGCGGATGTCGTCGAGGTCGGGCATCCAGCCGTTGGCTTCGTCGCAGATGTAATGCACGGGCGTGCCGCCCGAGAGGCTGGCCGCGGCCGTCCACAGCGGGTAGTCGGGCGCGGGCAGCAGCAGTTCGTCGCCGTTGTCGAGCAGTGCGTTGGTGGCCATCACGATCAGCTCGGACGCACCGTTGCCCAGGTAGATGTCATCGAGCGTCACGCCCTTGATGCCCTGGCGCTGGGTCTCGTGCATCACCGCCTTGCGCGCCGCGAAAATGCCCTTGCTGTCCGAATAGCCCGCGGAATTGGGCAGATTGCGGATCATGTCCTGCTGGATTTCCTCGGGCGCATCGAAGCCGAACACCGCCAGATTGCCGATGTTGAGCTTGATGATCTTGTGTCCGTCTTCCTCCATCTGCTTGGCCGCGTCCATGATGGGCCCGCGGATGTCATAACAGACGTTGGCAAGTTTGGCGGATTTGTGGACGGTCTTCATGCTGGTAGGAGTAGTTACTGCAGAACACGCCAAAGGGCAATGACCCCCTGGTGAAACCTATAATTTGACCACAGTTCCGCGCTGCACCATCGCGCCCATGGGCATGGCCGCAGTCCCATTTTCACGCCGGCTGCCTGCGCGCAGCCACAACCGAGCGCAGCATGAAATTCCAACCCGACCGCTCCGAAGCACAGACCATACGCGGCTATGGCCCCGGCTGGATCGCCATCGACCAGGAAAAAATCAGCCACAGCCTGATCATCAGCGCGCAAGGGCTGCGCCAGGACTGGAACTGCAAGCGTTTCGAAGACCTCACGCCCGCGCATTTCGCCGAGCTCGCCGAAATCCCCGCGGAACTGGTACTGTTCGGCAGCGGCACGCGCAACCGCTTCGTGCCGCCGGCCTGGCTGCAGCCGCTGATGGCCAGGCGCATAGGCCTGGAAACCATGGACACGCAGGCCGCGTGCCGTACCTACAACATCCTCGCGGGCGAGGGAAGAAACGTGGTCGCGGCGTTGCTGCTGGAGTAATTCCGGCGAAAAGCAGCGGGCCCAGCGAGGCTAGGACAATCCCGCAAGACTTGCGGTGGACAAGAGGCCAGGCGCGCTGCTGCTGCACGGCAAGGCCGCACAACGACGCCTCAAGGGTTGTGTTCAGGCGCTCTAAATCAATTCAGGGTAAAATACAGAGCTGCGGTTGGGGGTTGCACCAAAGCAATAACAGACCTTTGCCCTCAACTATTCAACGACTACACCCGAGAGATAGAAGCGCATGGCGATCGTTGTCAACAAACCACTCCCTGAATTCGAAGCCAATGCAACCGGCGGGCTCAAGGTGTCCAACACCTCCCACAACGGCCAAATTGTGATTCTCTACTTCTATCCTAAAGACAATACGCCCGGTTGTACCACCGAAGCGATGCAGTTTCGGGATAAATACAAGGATTTTGTCAAAGCCGGTGCCGCAGTCTTCGGTGTTTCGCGCGACAACATGAAATCCCATGATGACTTCAAGGAAAAGCTCGAGCTGCCCTTCGAACTCATCGCCGACACCGAAGAGAAGATGTGCCACATGTTCGGCGTGGTCAAGAACAAGATCATGTACGGCAAGAAGGTCAAGGGCATAGAGCGCAGCACCTTCCTGATCGACGCCGACGGCCTGCTGCACCAGGAATGGCGCGGCCTCAAGGTGCCCGGCCACGTCGAGGAAGTGCTCAAGGCCGTCAAGTCCCTGAAGACGCTGAAGAAGGAAGCGGCCTGATTTTTCGCCGCTGCTCCTGAATGCCTCTGTCTGTCACAGAGGTATGCATAATGGAACGATGCTCCTGAGCTTCGTTCCATCCTGTGTTTCCAATCCCAAGCCGCCCCGGTCTCCGTGGCGGCTTTGTGCTTTTTGTTCCGCTGTTTTTTGATTGGGCCTGCCGAATATGCCACTGCCTCCTGCACCCAGCCGCCGCGCGGCCACTCTCCCTGCCGAAGCTTTCAGCGTAGTCGCACAACGCAAGGACACGCGCCCGAACATTGCCGACGATGACCTCGACGACGCCCCCACGGCTGTCCCCGCCGCCACCCCGGCACGCCGGCGCACCGCCAGCGTGGAAGCCGCAGCCCCTCTGATCCAGGTTGAAACAACGGCGCGCGCTCCCGCGCCTGCGGCCCCGGCGGCCGCTTCTGCGCCTGCCCCGGTCACGGCCGCCGCGCCTCGCGCCCGTCGTACCAAGCCCGCCAGCACACCCGCCCCGGCCGTCGAAGCCAAGGCACCGGTCACCGCAGCGCAGACAGCGCCAACCCCGGCGCCGGCGGCAGCAGCAAAGATCAGCAAGCGCAAATCGCGCTCGGACCAAACCACGCTGTTCGTGCTCGACACCAATGTGCTGCTGCACGATCCCACAAGCCTGTTTCGCTTCGAAGAGCACGACATCTTCCTGCCGATGGTGGTGCTCGAGGAGCTCGACGCCCACAAGAAGGGCATGACCGAAGTCGCGCGCAATGGCCGCCAGGTCAGCCGCAGCCTCGATGCACTGGTCGCCGCCCAGGGCGAAACCGGCCTCGACAAGGGCCTGCGCCTGAATGCCTCGGGCCAGCGCAGCGCGACCGGCCAGCTGTTCTTCCAGACCGAAGCCCTCGAATGCACGCTGCCCACAAGCCTGCCCCAGGGCAAGGCCGACAACCAGATCCTGGGCGTGGTCGAAGCCCTGCGCCGCCAGCGCAATGGCCGCGACGTGGTGCTGGTGTCCAAGGACATCAACATGCGCGTCAAGGCGCGCGCACTGGGCCTGGCCGCCGAGGACTACCAGAACGACAAGGTGCTCGAGGACGGCGACCTGCTGTATTCGGGCCTGATGCCGCTGCCCCAGGACTTCTGGACCAAGGCCGGCAAGGGCATGGAAAGCTGGAACGAAGGCCCGTACACCTGCTACCGGGTCACGGGCGCGATCGTCGGCCAGTTCATGATCAACCAGTTCGTCTACTACGAGGCACCGGGCGAGCCCAGCCTGTTCCTGCGCGTGACCGAAATCCGCGATCGCACGGCCGTGCTCAAGACGCTGCGCGACTATAGCCATGCGAAGAACGCGGTCTGGGGCGTGACCACACGCAACCGCGAGCAGAATTTCGCCATGAACCTGCTGATGGACCCCGAGATCGATCTCGTGACGCTGACCGGCACGGCCGGCACCGGCAAGACGCTGATGGCGCTCGCGGCCGGCCTGACCCAGGTGCTTGACGAGCGCCGCTACACCGAGATCATCATGACGCGCGCCACCGTGAGCGTAGGCGAGGACATCGGTTTCCTGCCCGGCACCGAAGAGGAAAAGATGGGCCCCTGGATGGGCGCGCTCGACGACAACCTCGAGTTCCTGGCCAAGGGCGACGGCGGCAACGCCGGCGAGTGGGGGCGTGCCGCGACCAACGAGCTGATCCGCAGCCGCATCAAGATCAAGAGCATGAACTTCATGCGCGGCCGCACCTTCCTCAACAAGTACCTGATCCTGGACGAGGCGCAAAACCTCACGCCCAAGCAGATGAAGACGCTGATCACGCGCGCCGGTCCGGGCACCAAGATCGTCTGCATGGGCAACCTGGCGCAGATCGACACGCCTTATCTCACCGAAGGCTCGTCGGGCCTGACCTATTCGGTAGACCGCTTCAAGGGCTGGCCCCACAGCGGCCACATCACGCTGGCGCGCGGCGAACGCTCGCGCCTGGCGGATTTTGCCAGCGAGGTGCTCTAAGCCATGGCGATCAGCTGGATCACCGCACTCAAGCTGGTTCCCTGGGGCGACGTCATCGAAGCCACACCCCAGGTGGTCAAGGCCGCCAAGGGCCTGCTGCGCAAGAAGGACGCCGCAGCCGAGGAAGCCGCTGCGGCCCCGGCCGCAAGCCGGCTCTCCACGCCCCACTCGGCGGGCGAGCAGGCGCTGCAGTTGATCCAGTCGCTAGAAGGCCGCATACGCCAGCTGGAGCAAGGCCAGCAGCAGTCGGCCGAGCTGATCCAGCAACTGGCCGAGCAGAACGCCCAGGTCATCCGCACCGTCGACCTGCTGCGCACCGGCGCCCAGCGCCTGGCATGGGCCTGCGCCGTGCTGGGAGTGTCCGTGGTCGGGCTGGTCATTGCGCTGTGGCGCATGTAACCCGAGCCCCCGCGCTTGAAATGGAAAAACGGCCTTCGGGCCGTTTTTTTACGCTGCTACGCAAAGAAACAGGGCAAGCCTTGTGCAACTGGCGCGGCCCAGCACGGGGGCAGCGAGCAGGGGCCGCCCCGCAGCGAGGCTGCCGTGCCTAGCCGGCCGCCCCCTCCACCGAAGGTTGAGAGGGGGAAGCGACGAAGTCGCTCAGGGGGGGCTTTTAAAAGTCATCCGCACCCATTGCCAGATTTTCAAAGCGCGTCTGGTTCTTCTGGAAGAACAGCTTCACGGTGCCCGTGGGCCCGTTACGCTGCTTGCCGATGATGACTTCGGCGATGTTCGGCTCCTTGGAGTCCTTGTTGTAGTAGTCGTCGCGGTAGATGAACATGATGATGTCGGCATCCTGCTCGATGGCGCCCGATTCGCGCAGGTCGGACATCATCGGGCGCTTGTCGGTGCGCTGCTCGACCGAGCGGTTGAGCTGCGACAGCGCAATCACCGGGCATTGCAATTCCTTGGCCAGCATTTTCAGGCCCCGCGAAATTTCGCCGAGTTCGGTCGCGCGGTTGTCGGAACTCGCCGCCGAGCCCGAGCCGCTCATCAGCTGCAGGTAATCGACCACGATCAGGCCCAGCTTGCCGCATTGGCGCGCGAGGCGGCGCGAGTTGGCGCGCAGCTCGCCCGGCGTCAGGCCCGGGCTTTCGTCGATGTGCAGCGACACCGTGCGCAGGCGCTCTATGGCTTCGGTGAGCCGTGGCCACTCGTCGTCGTTGAGCTTGCCGGTGCGCAGATTGCCCTGGTTCACGCGACCGATCGAGCCCACGATACGCACCGCGAGCTGGGCCGCGCCCATTTCCATGGAGAAGATCGCGACGGGCAGGCCTTCGTTGAGCGCCACATGCTCGGCAATATTCACCGCCAGCGCGGTCTTGCCCATAGAGGGACGCGCGGCCAGCACCACCAGGTCACCCGCCTGCATGCCCGAAGTCATGCGGTCCAGGTCGGCAAAGCCGGTAGGCACGCCGGTCACATCCATCGGGTTGTCGGCCATTTCCTGAACCCGGTCCAGCAGGTCGACGACCAGCGTGTCCAGCGACTGGAAGCCCTGCTTGTTGCGCGCACCCTCTTCGCCGATCGCGAAGATCTTCGACTCGGCTTCGTCGAGCACGCGCTCCACGGTCTTGCCCTGGGGGTTGAACGCGTTGGTGGCGATATCGTCGCTGGCCGTGATCAGCTTGCGCAGGATGGAACGGTCGCGCACGATTTCCGCATAGCGGCGGATATTGGTCGCGCTGGGCACATACTGGGCCAGCTGGTTCAGATACATCAGGCCGCCGATTTCCTCGGCCTTGCCCATGGTCTGCAGGTTCTCGTAGACCGTGATCACGTCGGCGGGCTTGCTGGCATTGATCAGCTTGCCTATGGCTTCGTAGATCAGCTTGTGCTCGTGGCGGTAGAAATCGCTGTCCGACAGCAGGTCGCCCACCCGGTCCCAGGCGTTGTTGTCCAGCAGCAGGCCGCCCAGCACGCTCGATTCGGATTCCATCGAATGCGGCGGCACGCGCAGCTGCGCGACCTGGCGATCCGGGGGAGAAAAAGCATCATCGAGCTCGAGCGGAGGCATAACAGAGGACATGGATTTCCTTGGGGGCAAGCCCTCCATCCTAGCCGCAGCCGGCGCCGGCGTCATCCTTGACGCGCGTTGCACGCACGCCAGACGCGGCTATGGCTTGCAGCGGCAGCCAAAGGGGAGGGACAAAAACACAAAAGCCGCCCTGAGGCGGCTTTCGTTCAGCGCGAAGCTGATTTAAGCAGTTTCGCCGTAGACCGAAACGGTCACGTCAACAACCACGTCGGTGTGCAGGGACACGCTCACGGTGGTATCGCCAATGGTCTTGATGGGACCGTTGGGCAGGCGCACTTGCGACTTCACAACCTTGTAGCCTTGCTTGTTCAGCTCAGCCGAGATGTCGTGGTTGGTCACCGAGCCGAACAGACGGCCGTCAACGCCGGCCTTTTGCGACAGCTTGACATTGCCGCCGGCGAGCTTTTCGCCTTCAGCTTGTGCAGCAGCCAGCTTTTCGGCAGCAGCCTTTTCCAGTTCAACGCGCTTGGCTTCGAACTCGGCCTTGTTGGCTTCGGTCGCGCGGCGTGCGAAGCCGGAAGGAATCAGGAAGTTGCGGGCGTAGCCGTCCTTGACCTTGACGATTTCGCCGAGGTTACCCAGGTTGACAACCTTTTCGAGCAGAATGATTTGCATGGTTCGTGCTCCTTAGATCTTGTGCTGGTCGCTGTAAGGCACCAGGGCCAGGAAGCGCGCGCGCTTGATGGCGGTGTTCAGCTGACGCTGATAGATGGCGCGGGTGCCGGTCAGACGTGCGGGCACGATCTTGCCGTTTTCGCCGATGAAATCGCGCAGCGTGTCGACATCCTTGTAGTCGATTTCTTCAACGCCAGCCACGGTGAAGCGGCAGAAGCGCTTGCGCTTGAACAGCAGCGACTGGGTGTTGCGCTTGGGGCGCTTGTCTTTGTTGAATTTCTTGAACGTGGCCATTGCTGGACCTCTTGAAAATTAATTTTGTTGAATATCCTGGATGTGCATCACCACTGTCTTGCTGTTGCGCGGGGTAGCGAGGAAGCCTTGAAACTTCCAGCTGCTGCCCGGGGCCTGACGAGCCAGACGCTCTGCCAGTGCCCCGAAGGCCACCGCTTTGACAGCTGCCGTGACATTCCGCTCAGTGCCTGCCTCTTGCTGCCGGGACTCGTGTTCGAGCCTCAGATCCAGCGCTGGCAGTCCGGCGGGCGTGTAGCGCAAGGGTTGAACCTCGGCGATACAGGCAGTCAGGACAACGTGGTTTTCCACTCCGTGGGCGTGATGTGACGCTGAGCTCAGGCCTGTTCGGCCTGGTTGGCCTTGCGGGCTTCTTCGCGCTCGACAGTCTTCATCATCGAAGAAGGTGCAGTATCAGCCTTCTTCTTTTGCACGGTCAGGTGACGCAGCACGGCGTCGTTGAACTTGAACGCGTGTTCGAGTTCAGCCATCACGGCTTGATCAGCTTCGATGTTCAGGCACAGGTAGTGGGCCTTGGCAAGCTTGTTGATCATGTAGGCCAGTTGACGACGGCCCCAGTCTTCTTCACGGTGCACCTTACCACCGCCGGCGGTAATCATGCCCTTGTAGCGCTCCAGCATGGCTGGAACTTGTTCGCTTTGATCCGGGTGGATCAACAAAATGATTTCGTAATGACGCATGTAAACTCCCTTTTGGGTTGGGCCCCCCGCTGCGTCTGTAGCGGTGTGGCAAGGCAAAGCAGGCAATTATAGCCCTGCATCGCCAGCCTTGTACACTCCCCCCCTTGAGATGTCCTTGCCAGATGCTGGCCTAACGCCCTGGCGACGCGCTGCAGCGGCCGGTCTTGAAATCCTGCGGCACGCGCCCCATCTGCGCAGCAGTTGTTTTTTTCTTCTTATTCTTGAAGCCTCAACCCATGTCTGAACAGAATCCCACAGCCCACCTTGCCCCGGCAGATGCCTCGCCTGAAGAAGTGGAAGCCGCGATGGCGGTCCACAGCGCGGACGAAATCGCCCGCCTGCAGGCCGAGCTCGCGGAGATCAAGACCAAGAGTGCCGAACTCGCCGACCAGTTCCTGCGCGCCAAGGCCGAAGCGGAGAATGCGCGCCGCCGCGCCGAGGACGAAGTGTCCAAGGCCCGCAAGTTCGGCATTGAAAGTTTCGCGGAAAGCCTGTTGCCCATCTGCGACAGCCTCGACGCCGCGCTCGCCATCCAGTCGGCCACGACCGAGCAGTTGCGCGAAGGCGCCGACGCCACGCGCCGCCAGCTGATTTCGGCGCTCGAACGCAACCGGGTTCTGCCGATCGACCCCGCGGCCGGTGAAAAATTCGACCCCCACCTGCACCAGGCGATCAGCGTCGTGCCCGCCGAGCAGGCCCCCAACACCGTGGTCGCCGTGCTGCAAAAGGGTTATCTGATCGCCGACCGCATCCTGCGCCCGGCGCTGGTGACCGTCACGGCCCCTAACTAGCTGAAAAATTTCGGCGCGACGGCTTGAAGCAAGACCCCCGCGCCACAAGTTACCAGCCATTCATATAGTCAATATTTCGGAGAAGAACATGGGAAAAATCATCGGTATCGATCTGGGCACCACCAACAGCTGCGTGGCTGTGATGGAAGGCAACACCATTCGCGTGATCGAGAACAGCGAAGGTGCGCGCACCACGCCGTCGATCATTGCCTACCAGGAAGACGGCGAGATCCTCGTCGGCGCCTCGGCCAAGCGCCAGGCCGTGACCAACCCGCGCAACACGATCTACGCTTCCAAGCGCCTGATCGGCCGCAAGTTCGACGAGAAGGAAGTGCAAAAGGACATCGACCTGATGCCCTACACCATCACCAAGGCGGACAACGGCGACGCCTGGATCGAAGTGCGCGGCCAGAAGATGGCCCCTCCGCAGATCAGCGCCGAAGTGCTGCGCAAGATGAAGAAGACCGCCGAGGACTTCCTGGGCGAGCCCGTGACCGAAGCCGTGATCACCGTGCCGGCCTACTTCAACGACGCCCAGCGCCAGGCCACCAAGGATGCGGGCCGCATCGCCGGCCTCGACGTCAAGCGCATCATCAACGAACCCACCGCTGCAGCCCTGGCCTTCGGCCTGGACAAGCAGGACAAGGCCGACCGCAAGATCGCCGTGTATGACCTGGGCGGCGGCACGTTCGACGTCTCTATCATCGAGATCGCCGACGTGGACGGCGAAAAGCAGTTCGAAGTGCTGTCGACCAACGGCGACACCTTCCTGGGCGGCGAAGACTTCGACCAGCGCATCATCGACTACATCATCAGCGAGTTCAAGAAGGAACAAGGCGTCGATCTGTCCAAGGACGTGCTCGCGCTGCAACGCCTGAAGGAAGCGGCCGAGAAGGCCAAGATCGAACTGTCGAACTCGGCCCAGACCGACATCAACCTGCCTTACGTGACGGCCGACGCTTCGGGCCCCAAGCACCTGAACATCAAGCTCACGCGCGCCAAGCTCGAAAGCCTGGTCGACGAGCTGATCGAGCGCACGATTGCGCCCTGCCGCATGGCCATCAAGGACGCGGGCATCTCGGTGTCCGACATCCATGACGTGATCCTGGTCGGTGGCATGACCCGCATGCCCAAGGTGCAGGAAAAGGTCAAGGAATTCTTCGGCAAGGAACCCCGCAAGGACGTGAACCCTGATGAAGCCGTGGCTGTCGGCGCCGCCGTGCAGGGCCAGGTGCTGTCGGGCGACCGCAAGGACGTGCTGCTGCTGGACGTGACGCCGCTGTCGCTGGGCATCGAGACCCTGGGTGGCGTCATGACCAAGATGATCACCAAGAACACGACCATCCCGACCAAGTTCGCGCAGACGTTCTCGACGGCTGACGACAACCAGCCGGCCGTGACCATCAAGGTGTTCCAGGGCGAGCGCGAGATCGCTGCGGGCAATAAGGGCCTGGGCGAGTTCAACCTCGAAGGCATCCCACCCGCAGGCCGCGGCGTGCCGCAGATCGAAGTGACCTTCGACATCGACGCCAACGGTATCCTGAACGTATCCGCCAAGGACAAGGCCTCGGGCAAGGAAAACAAGATCACCATCAAGGCGAACTCGGGCCTGTCGGAAGAAGAGATCCAGCAAATGGTCAAGGACGCGGAACTCAACGCGGCCGATGACAAGAAGAAGCTGGAACTCGTGCAGTCGAAGAACCAGGGCGAAGCCGCGGTGCACAGCGTGACCAAGAGCCTGGCCGAGCACGGCGACAAGCTCGACGCCGCCGAGAAGTCGGCCATCGAAGCCGCTGTCAAGGACCTCGAGGAAGCCCTCAAGGCCGAGGACAAGGACGCGATCGACGCCAAGACCACGGCCCTGATGACCGCAAGCCAGAAGCTCGGCGAGAAGATGTACGCCGATGCGCAGGCCGCGGGCGGTGCCGATGCAGCCGCGGCTGCAGGCGCCGCAGGTGCTGCTGCGAGTGCTTCGGCGCCCGAAGACGACAATGTGGTCGACGCCGAAGTCAAGGAAGTCAAGAAGGACTGATGCGCCAGGTCCTCAGTGACTGACCGCCGCCGCGTCGTCCCGTTTTCGGGGTGACGCGGCGTTCCTGTTCCAACCGGCCCCACGAATCAACATGTCCAAACGCGACTATTACGAAGTCCTCGGCGTTGCCAAGAACGCCTCGGACGAGGAAATCAAGAAGGCTTATCGCAAGCTCGCGATGAAGCATCACCCTGACCGCAACCAGGGCGATACCGCCGTCAAGGCCGAAGAGAATTTCAAGGAGGCCAAGGAGGCCTACGAGATGCTCTCGGACGCCCAGAAGCGCGCGGCCTATGACCAGTACGGCCATGCCGGCGTGGACCCGAACCGCGGCATGGGCGGCGGCGAAGGCTATGGCGGTTTCGCCGAAGCTTTCGGCGACATCTTCGGCGATATGTTCAGCCAGGGCCAGGGCCAGGGACGTGGCGGGCGCGGCGGCGGACGCCAGGTCTACCGTGGCAACGACTTGAGCTATGCGATGGAAATCACGCTCGAGGAAGCCGCCAAGGGCAAGGACGCGCAGATCCGCATCCCCTCGTGGGACAGCTGCGACACCTGCCACGGCTCGGGCGCCAAGCCCGGCACCAGCGCCAAGACCTGCACCACCTGTGCGGGCCAGGGTTCGGTGCAGATGCGCCAGGGCTTCTTCAGCGTGCAGCAGACCTGCCCGCATTGCCGCGGCACGGGCAAGATCATTCCCGAACCCTGCACCAGCTGCCAGGGCCAGGGCAAGGTCAAGCACCAGAAGACGCTCGAAGTCAAGATTCCCGCGGGCATAGACGACGGCATGCGCATCCGCTCGACGGGCAACGGCGAGCCCGGCACCAACGGCGGGCCTCCGGGCGACCTGTATATCGAGATCCGCATCCGCAAGCACGACATCTTCGAGCGCGAAGGCGACGACCTGCATTGCCAGGTGCCCGTGAGCTTCATCACCGCGGCCCTGGGCGGCGAGATCGAAGTGCCCACGCTGGCCGGCAAGGCGGCGATCGACATTCCCGAAGGCACCCAGGCCGGCAAGCAGTTCCGCCTGCGCGGCAAGGGCATCAAGGGCATACGCGCGAGCTACCCCGGCGACCTCTACTGCCACATCGTGGTCGAAACGCCGGTCAAGCTCACCGAGTACCAGCGCAAGCTGCTGCGCGAGCTCGAGGAATCGCTGCAAAAAGGCGGCGGACGCCACTCGCCCAGCGGCGAAAGCTGGACCGACAGACTCAAGAAGTTCTTCAGCTGATCGCATCAGCGCCTACCATCCCCGCCGCGTGCGGGGATTTTTTTGCGTACTGCAGAGGCGATGTTCGCTGAAAGACAATCTTGCCATCGTCGTTTACGATGACAGAGGCAAAATAATCAGCGAAAATACGCTTAACTTCTCTTTTCGAGAAGCATATAAAACCCATGAAGAATTCCGAGCGCAGTTTTGCGCGCCGTATCGACCTTACGTCCCTGCAGCTGTTTGTCGCCGTCTACGAGCTCGGCAGCATCGGCCGCGCGGCCGAGCGCGAGTTCATTGCCGCTTCGGCCGTGAGCAAGCGCCTGTCCGACCTCGAAGCCGCGGTCGATACCGCCCTGCTCTACCGCCACAGCCGCGGCGTGACGCTCACGCCGGCCGGCGAAAGCCTGCTGCACCATGCGCGCACCGTGCTGTTCGGACTCGAGCGCATGCAGGGCGAGCTCAGCGAATACGCCGAAGGCGTGCGCGGCCATGTGCGCATGCATGCCAACATGTCGGCCATTTTGCAGTTTCTGCCCGAAGACCTGGGGCGGTTCGCGCGCACCCACAGCCAGATCAAGATCGACCTGCAGGAGCGCCTGAGCGCCGAAGTGCTGCACGCGGTGCAGGAAGGCACGGCCGACGTGGGCATCTGCACGCTGGGCACGGGCGGTGCGGGCGAGCTGCAGACCCGCCCCTACCGCAGCGACCGGCTGGTGGTCGTGGTACCCGAAGCCCATGCGCTCGCGACCACGCCCAGCGTGGCCTTTGCCCAGGTGCTCGACTGGGACATCGTCGGCCTCAAGGCCGACTCGAGCATAGGCCTGGCCATGCAGGCCGCGGCCGCGCATGCGGGCAAGCCGCTGCGCCAGCGCATCCAGGTCACCAGCCTCGACGCAATGTGCCGCATGATAGACAACGGCCTGGGCCTGGGCCTGCTGCCCGACCGCGCGTTCGCGCTGATGCATGGCGTCGGCCACCTGCGCGCCGTGGGCCTGAGCGACGACTGGGCCGCGCGCGACGTGCTGCTCGTGGCCCGCGATTTCGAGACCCTGCCGATGACTTCGCGGCTGCTGGTAGAGCACCTGGCCGCCGCCTAAAATCACCCACCCACCTGAAACCACAAAGCCGAGAGAACGCCATGGGACGCACCCTGTACGACAAGATCTGGGACGAGCACGTCGTCCACACCGAAGAAGATGGCACGTCCATCCTCTACATCGACCGCCATCTGGTGCACGAAGTGACCAGCCCCCAGGCGTTCGAAGGCCTGCGCGTCGCGGGCCGCAAGCTGTGGCGCATCAGCTCGGTGGTCGCCACGGCCGACCACAACACGCCGACCACGGGCTGGGAACTGGGCTACGAAGGCATTGCCGACCCGATCAGCAAGGAACAGATCACCACGCTCAACGACAACATCGGCGAGTTCGGTTCGGCGGCCTTCTTCCCGTTCATGGACAAGGGCCAGGGCATCGTCCACGTGATGGGCCCCGAGCAGGGCGCGACGCTGCCGGGCATGACGGTGGTCTGCGGCGACAGCCACACCTCGACGCACGGTGCATTCGGCGCGCTGGCGCACGGCATCGGCACCTCGGAAGTCGAGCATGTGATGGCCACGCAGACGCTGCTGGCCAAGAAGGCCAAGAACCTGCTGGTGCGCGTGGACGGCAAGGCCGCGCCCGGCGTCACGGCCAAGGACCTGGTGCTGGCCATCATCGGCAAGATCGGCACCGCCGGCGGCACGGGCTACACCATCGAATTCGCGGGCCAGGCGATACGCGACCTGTCCATGGAAGGCCGGATGACGGTCTGCAACATGGCCATCGAAGCCGGCGCGCGCGCGGGTCTCGTGGCCGTGGACGAGAAGACCATACGCTACGTCAAGGGCCGCCCTCTGGCGCCCACGGGCGTCGAATGGGAGCAGGCCGTGGCCTACTGGCAGACGCTGCAGTCGGACGCCGACGCGCAGTTCGATCTGGTGGTCACGCTGGACGCAACGCAGATCGTGCCGCAGGTCACCTGGGGCACTTCGCCCGAAATGGTGCTGGGCATTGACGCCGTCGTGCCCGATCCCGACAAGGAAAAGGACAGCAACAAGCGCGGCGCGATCGAGCGCGCGCTGGTCTACATGAACCTCGAGCCCGGCAAGGCGATCAACGACATCGCCATCGACAAGGTGTTCATAGGCTCGTGCACCAACAGCCGCATCGAGGACATGCGCGAAGCCGCGGCCATGGTGCAAAAGCTCGGCCGCAAGGTCGCCAAGAACGTGAAGCTGGCGATGGTCGTTCCCGGTTCGGGCCTGGTCAAGGAGCAGGCCGAGCGCGAAGGACTGGACCTGATCTTCAAGGCCGCGGGCTTCGAATGGCGCGAGCCCGGCTGCTCGATGTGCCTGGCGATGAACGCCGACCGGCTCGAGCCCGGCGAGCGCTGCGCCTCGACCTCGAACCGCAACTTCGAAGGCCGCCAGGGCGCGGGCGGACGCACCCACCTGGTCAGCCCGGCAATGGCCGCGGCCGCCGCGGTGCACGGCCATTTCGTCGACGTGCGCCGGTTTTCCTGAACTTCCGGGAGTCCAACGATGAAAAAAGCCGCTGCCCTGTGTCTCGCCGCGCTGGCCTTCACGCTGGCGGGTTGCAACACCGTACAGGGCATAGGCCAGGACGTGCAGCGCGCGGGCAATGCCCTCGAGCGCGCCGCACGCTGATACCGTCCCGCCCCATACCAACGAATTCCTTCCATGCAAAAATTCACCGTGCACCAAGGCCTCGTGGCCCCGATGGACCGCGAGAACGTCGACACCGACGCCATCATCCCCAAGCAGTTCCTCAAGTCGATCAAGAAGACCGGCTTTGGCGTGAACCTGTTCGACGAATGGCGCTACCTGGACCATGGCGAGCCCGGCCAGGACCCGGCCAGCCGCAAGCCCAACCCCGACTTCGTGCTGAACCAGCCACGCTTTCAGGGCGCGTCCATCCTGCTGGCGCGCAAGAACTTCGGCTGCGGCTCGAGCCGCGAGCACGCGCCCTGGGCGCTCGACCAGTTCGGCTTTCGCGCCGTCATCGCGCCGAGCTTTGCCGACATCTTCTTCAACAACTGCTTCAAGAACGGCCTGCTGCCCATCGTGCTGCCCGAAGCCACGGTCGCCGCGCTGTTCGACGCGGTCGCGGCCTTCCCCGGCTACCAGCTGACCATCGACCTCGAGCGCCAGGTCATCGTGCGACCCCAGGGCGAGGAGATTCCATTCGACGTGAATGCGTTTCGCAAATACTGCCTGCTCAACGGCTTCGACGACATCGGCCTGACCCTGCGCCAGTCCGACAAGATCAAGGCCTTCGAAGCCCAGCGCCTGGCGACCAAACCCTGGCTCGCCCATACCCTGGTGCAAGGCTGATCGCCTGAGCCGCTGCGCGCGCCGGCCAGCGCCCGCGCCCGCAGCCCCGTTTTTTCACTTTCACAGAGAACTCCCATGAAAATTGCAGTCTTGCCCGGCGACGGCATCGGCCCGGAAATCGTCGCAGAAGCCGTCAAGGTGCTGAGCGCACTCGACCTGGACTTCGAGATGGAATCGGCCCCGGTCGGCGGCGCCGCCTACGCCCTCACCGGCCACCCCCTGCCCGAAGCCACGCTCAAGCTGGCCATGGAAGCCGACGCCGTGCTGTTCGGCGCCGTGGGCGACTGGAAGTACGACACGCTGGACCGCCCGCTGCGCCCCGAGCAGGCGATTCTCGGCCTGCGCAAGCACATGGGCCTGTTCGCCAATTTCCGCCCCGCCATCTGCTACAAGGAACTGACGCACGCTTCGAGCCTCAAGCCCGAGCTGGTCGCAGGCCTGGACATCCTGATCATCCGTGAACTCACGGGCGACATCTATTTCGGCCAGCCGCGCGGGCGCCGCGTGGCCACCGACGGCCACTTCCCCGGTGCCGAGGAAGCTTTCGACACCATGCGCTATTCGCGCCCCGAGATCGAGCGCATCGCCCACGTGGCCTTCCAGGCCGCGCAAAAGCGCAGCAAGCGCGTGACCAGCGTCGACAAGGCCAACGTGCTCGAGACCTTCCAGTTCTGGAAGGACGTCGTCACCGAAGTCGGCAAGCAATACCCCGACGTGCAGCTGGACCACATGTACGTGGACAACGCGGCCATGCAACTGGTCAAGGAACCCAAGCGCTTCGACGTCGTGGTCACGGGCAACATGTTCGGCGACATCCTCTCGGATGAAGCGTCCATGCTCACCGGCTCGATCGGCATGCTGCCTTCGGCCAGCCTCAACTCCAAGGGCCAGGGCCTGTACGAGCCCAGCCATGGCAGCGCGCCCGACATCGCCGGCAAGAACGTCGCCAACCCGCTGGCGACCATCCTGTCGGCAGCGATGATGCTGCGCTTCAGCCTGAACCAGGAAGCCGCAGCCCAGCGCATCGAAGCCGCGGTGCAGGCCGTGCTGGCCCAGGGCCTGCGCACGCCCGACATCTGGAGCGAAGGCACGACGCGCGTGGGCACGGCGGAAATGGGCGATGCCGTGGTGGCGGCACTGCGCTGATCCCGCGTCCTCCCCTGCCTCCCCGCAAGAAGCAGCCAGCAATGGCTGCTTTTTTTATGGCGCCGCAGTGTCTCGCGCAGCCAACACATGCATCCACAGTCCTTTTTCGCATGTGTAGGAATACAGCTCAAAATAGATAAAAGCTATTGATATAGAAATGTGATTGCCTCAGTATTCGGCTACTTTATTGCAAACGGTGCGGGTTTGCATTGGCACGGCACCCGTCGCGCTGAAAAAGTAGGCCCCATCTGGCACGAAAAAGCAGCTGGGGCGGTTCAGTCCATGCATATCGCTGCAGTCCGCCTTTTCATAACCTTTTCATACTATTTCCATGTCATTCTTTTACAACAGCGTCAGCGGCATCTGGAACAAGGCCGCGTCTTACTTCCCCGGTACAGCAGCCTACTGCCAGGACAACAATATCAACTGGACCTCCACCACCAACCTGGCCAAGGATCTGGGCACGATCGCCGCAGACGGCACGCTGGCCGCGGCTCAAACGCTGGGCAACGCAGCGATGAACGTGGTCATCGGTGCGGCGAACGCCACTCCGGCCTTGGCCTATGGCGCAAAGGACATCGTCGCGCAGGCCGCCTACGGCACCCTTGAAAGCACACATGCCTGGCAATTCGGCACGCAGGCCGGCACGACCGATGCCCCGGCAAAGAGCGGCGCCACCATGGTCACGGAACTGGCAGGAGCAGCAGGCGCCAAGGTGCTGGATTTCGGTTACTCCGCCCTCAAGAGCGGCTACGCCACGCTGTCCAGCAAGGCGATGGACGCCGGTTCGGCCGTCTGGGCCGAACTGCAGGTCCAGGCTCCCGCGCTGGGCAAGGCCCTGCTCGGCGACGTCCTGCACCTGGCCGGCATGGCGGCAGCGGCCGCCCAGGATGGCATGGCCGTACTGTCGGGCAAGCCTCTGGACCTCGGCGCACTCGAGATCCGCGTCGATCAGGACGATATGCCGCATTTCACCGACGCGTCCCAGACACTGGACGCCCACATCGGGCACAGCGATGTGCTGCTGACTTCGGCGATGTCGGCCGGCCTGGACGACAGCGCGCAAAGCTGGTTCAGCGATGACAGTGAATACTTCGGCGACACGCAGGAATTCTTGCCGGCGGGTCGCGATCAAGTGGTTTCCTTCGACGACCTTGACGCGGATTGCGCGCCGCTGGCCTGCTCCGAAGCCTGGTTCACCGTTGCAACCATGGGAACGGATCTCACCATGTCGGCCGCCTGCTGATCCCCAGGCCCGCAAGCCTGCTGGCCGCCCAACAGGCAGCTCTTCCCCGGGTCCTCCCGCCAGCCCTTGCGGGCTGCGGGCAAGCCGCGCAAAGGCCTGGCCAAGCACAGCGCCCATTGCGCGCCCGGGGAATCCATTACAATACGCGGCTATGTTTGCCGCCCACACCCGCACCGCCTCTTTGACAACTGTCCCTTCGGCAGCTGTGGCTGCGCGCGCAGCAACCATTACGACGATTAAAGGCTGACCCAGCCCGGTTCGTCGCGCGCCCTCTCCCGGCCAGACGAGCCGGGCCCCAGTCTGGTCGAACACTGTTTCTAAAACCGGAAGGGCGTTGAAAATGAGCAAGTTGGTAGGTTTGGTGGGCTGGCGCGGCATGGTCGGCTCGGTGTTGATGGACCGCATGCAGGCCGAAGGCGACTTCGATCTGATCGAGCCCATTTTCTTCTCCACCTCGAATGCCGGCGGCAAGGCGCCCGCCCAGGCCCGCACCCACACCACGCTGCAGGACGCGAACGACATCGCGGCGCTGTCCCGCTGCGACATCATCATCACTGCCCAGGGCGGCGACTACACCAAGGCCGTTTTCGGCCCCTTGCGCGCTGCCGGCTGGCAGGGCCACTGGATCGACGCGGCCTCGTCGCTGCGCATGGAAGACGACGCCGTCATCGTGCTCGATCCGGTCAACGACGACCTGATCCAGAACAAGCTCGCCGCGGGCGGCAGGAACTGGATCGGCGGCAACTGCACCAACTCCATACTGCTGATGGGCCTGTCCGGACTGTTCAAGGCCGGCCTGGTCGAATGGGTCAGCTCCATGACCTACCAGGCGGCTTCGGGCGGTGGTGCCAACCACATGCGCGAGCTGCTCAAGGGCATGGGCGTGGTGCATGCCGCGGCGGCCGACGCACTGGCCACGCCGGCTTCGGCGATCCTCGACATCGACCGCCAGGTCGCCCACACCATCCGCAACGACGTGCCCACCGAGTATTTCGGCGCGCCGCTGGCCGGTGGTCTGATCCCCTGGATCGACGTGCAGCTGCCCAACGGCCAATCCAAGGAAGAATGGAAAGGCCAGGCCGAAGTCAACAAGATCCTGGGCACCGCATCGACGATTCCCGTGGACGGCCTGTGCGTGCGCATCGGCGCGATGCGCTGCCACTCGCTGGCGCTGACCATCAAGCTCAAGCATGACCTGCCACTGGCCGAAATCGAAACCCTGATCCAGACGGGCAACCCCTGGGTCAAGTTTGTCGCCAACGACCGCGCCGTGACCGTCAAGAAACTGACGCCCGCGGCCGTGACCGGCGGCCTCGAAATCGCCGTGGGCCGGGTGCGCAAGCTCAACATGGGCCCCGAGTACCTGTCGGCGTTCGTGATCGGTGACCAGCTGCTGTGGGGTGCGGCCGAACCGCTGCGCCGCATGCTGCGCATCCTGCTCGCTAAATAAGCAGCTGCTGCTTTTTGGCGTCAACCGCCCCCCGGACCATGGAAAATGGGCTGGCGGGCGGTTTCTCGTTGCCCAGGGACAACATCTGGGGCGATCCCCCGGGCGCGTGGCCCTGCCACCCCCGCCAGGTGTTGGACAATGCCCTCTGCCACCTTGGCTTGTCGCTGCTAGCATTGCGGCTAAGGTATTTTTCACTATGACGCGCGCGCTGTGCCGGTGCGGCGGTCATTCATGAGAACAACCATGCCGCTCGCCCGGGCCGCACAACCACAAAAGTTGACGCCACCATGCATCGTTGGAAACTCTCTGCGCTGGCCGCTGCGGCCCTCGTCTCTGTCAGCCTGACGGCCACCGACGCCTGGGCCCTGGCGCTGGGCCGCATCAGCATACAGTCCGCCCTGGGCGAGCCGCTGCGCGCGGAAGTGGAGCTGCCCCAGATCACTGCCGCCGAAGCCGACAGCCTGCGCGCGACCATCGCCACGCCCGCCGTGTTCCGCGCCCAGGGCATGGAATACACGGCTACCGCGAGCCAGTTCCAGGTGCAGCTGCAACGCCGCCCCGATGGCTCCGCCGTGCTGCGCCTGAGCAGCACGCAGCCCGTATCCGAGCCCTTTGTCGATCTGGTCATCGACGCCTCCTGGAGCGCGGGACATGTGGTGCGCAGCTACACCTTGCTGCTCGACCCGCCGCCATCGGCGCGCCAGGCCGCGCCCGGCGTGACCGCCGCGCCGCAGATCAGCGACTCCGCGCCTGCGGCGCAGGCCCCCCAGGCCCCGGCCTCCGCTCCCCGCGCGCCCGCGCGCGCTGCAGCGCCAGCATCCCCGGCCGCTGCGCCAACCCGCAACGCGCAAAAGCCCTCCACGCTCACGATTCGCTCTGGCGATACCGCGAGCCGCCTCGCCCTGGCCCATCGCCCGGCCGGTGTATCACTGGACCAGATGCTGGTCGCGATGCTGCGCGCCAACCCCCATGCCTTCATCAGCGGCAATGTGAACCGCATGACGGCGGGCGCTGTGGTCGAAATGCCCGATCAGGCCGCCGCCCAGGCCACGTCGGCCAGCGAAGCGCGGCAGATGGTCGCAGCGCAAAGCCAGGACTTCAACGAATACCGCCGCCGGCTCGCGGGCGCCGCCCCGCTCGCGGCCGTGACCACGGCCCAGCGCAGCGCCAGCGGCAATGTCGAAGCCCAGGTCCAGGACAGGAAAGCTTCGACGACCGCGCCCGACAAGCTCACGCTGTCCAAGGGCGCACTGCAGGCCAGCCAGAATGCCGACGAACGCCTGGCCCAGGAAAAGCAGGCCCAGAGCCAGTCCGAGCGGCTTGCCGAACTCGCGCGCAACCTCAATGAACTGCAGAACGTCGCCAGTGCCACACCGGCAGCAACCGCCGTTGCGGGCGCCGCTGCGACGACCGACGCTCCGGCTGCAGGCTCGCCCGCAGCAGGCCTGGCGGTGCCTGGCATACCGGCAGCGGGCGTACCGGCAGCGGGCATGCCGGCAACGGACGTACCGGCAGCCGACACCCCTGCAGCAGACACACCCGCTCCGGACACACAGGCTGCTGCCGATGGCACAAGCCCTGCAGCCGATGCAGCCGCCACGCCGGAAGCGTCCACGCAGGCACCGGCCCCGGACGCCACCACCGATGCCGCACCCGCTGCTGCGGCTGCGGCCCCTGCGCCCGCCGAAGCACCGGCCCAAGCGCCGGGCTTCATCGACACGCTGCGCGAAGATCCGGCGCTGCCGCTCGCGGGCGTGGGCCTGCTGGCCTTGCTGCTCGGCTACGCCGGCTACCGCCGGGTCCGCCAGCGCCGTCAGCAGGATGCAGCGGGCGACAGCCTGCTGCAGGCCGATTCCTTCTTCGCTGCCGGCCAGGGCCAGCAGGTCGACACGGCGCACACCCAGTTCGGCAGCTCGACGGCCTATTCGCACAGCCAGCTCGATACCGGCGGCGAAGTCGACGCGGTGGCCGAGGCCGATGTCTACCTGGCCTACGGCCGCGACCTGCAGGCCGAAGAAATCCTCAAGGAAGCGCTGCGCAGCCAGCCCGAGCGTCTGGCCCTGCACCAGAAGCTCGCCGACATCTACGCCAAGCGCCAGGACCGCAAGGCTTTCGAAGCCGTGGCGCAAACCGTGTTCGCACTGACCGAAGGCCAGGGCGCGCCGTGGCTGCACCTGGCCGAACAGGGCCATGCGCTCGATCCTGAGAATGCACTGTATCAACCCGCAGCCGATGCGCTGCCCGGCGACAGCGCGGGCGCACAGACCCGTTCGGACATGGATGACCGCGCTGTCGCGCAGGCCTCCATCGCCGCCGCGCTCGGCGGACTTGCGGCCTCTGCGCTGCCGCCCGCCAAGGCCGAACCCGCGATGCTGCCGGACCTGGATCTCGATCTGCCCTCGGGCCTGGCCGACCCGTTGAAGCCCGCCTCGGCGCTGACAACCGACGAACCAGGCGCGCAATCGCCCGACGCCATCGACTTCGAGCCGATCGAACCGATCTGGAAGCAACCTGCTTCGACCACGGCCGACACGCCAGCCCCGGCGCCCGAACTGCCTGCAGTGCCCGAAAGCGCTTTTGACGCACTCGCCGACCTGCCGCCGGTGCCGCCCGCGAGCGCCACGCTGCCGGATCCGGCGCCCAGCCTCGACAATGACGCTGCGGCGGTCGATACCGCGGCAGCCGATGCCCCCGCGCCTGCGCCTGCATTCACGCTGACCGACACGCCGGCCCCCGCTCCAGTGGCCGCCGACATTTCGCCGCCCCATACGCCGGCGTCCGACCTCCCGGCGTTCGAGCTGACCGACACCGACGCGCCAAAGGCCGGGACCACGCCACCCGAAGTGCCGGCAACGCCTGCGGCGCCCGCCGCAACGCCCGCACCGGCTCCCGCTTTCGACTTCCTCGAGTTCGACCTGGGCAATCTTTCGCTGGACCTGGGCGACACCGCCCCCGCGGATGCGCTGTCCCAGAGCAGCCAGGCCGCCGCCGAAGACCCGCTCGCCACCAAGCTCGCGCTGGCCCAGGAGTTTGCGGCGATCGGCGACAGCGACGGCGCGCGCACGCTGATCGAGGAAGTCATCGAAGAAGCCGAAGGTGAACTCAAAGAACGCGCGCAGCGCCTGCTTTCCGAAATCGATTGATGTTTTTTCTGCAGACCAACGCGGCGCCTCGCGTCCGCGGCAAGGACTTGCCATGCGCATAGCCCTGGGAGTGAGTTACAACGGCCAGCGCTACAACGGCTGGCAAAGCCAGACCTCGGGCAATACGGTGCAGGACCATCTGGAAGCGGCCCTGGGCCGCTTCGCCACGCAGCCCGTGCCCACGGTCTGCGCGGGCCGCACCGATGCCGGCGTGCACGGCATCATGCAGGTTGCGCATTTCGACACCGAACTGGCGCGCACGCCGTTTTCCTGGGTGCGCGGCACCAACACCTTCCTGCCCGCGGACATCGCGGTGCAATGGGCCCAGCCCGTGGGCGATGACTTCCACGCGCGCTTTTGCGCCACCCGGCGCCGTTATGCCTATGTGCTGCTGCAGTCGCCCGTGCGCCCCAGCGTCGAGGCCGGCCGCGTGGGCTGGGTGTTCCACGCGCTTGATGGTCAGGCCATGCAGGCCGCGGCCAGCCAGCTGCTGGGCGAGCATGATTTCTCCTCGTTCCGGGCCTCGGCCTGCCAGGCCAGGAGCCCGGTCAAGACCCTGCACCGGCTGGAGGTCTCGCGCCGCGCCGCGCCCGCGGGCGATGCGCTCAGCCGGCTGCACGGCCTGGGCCGCCCCGGCGAGCCGCCGATGGAAACCTGCTACTGGCATTTCGAGTTCGAAGGCAGCGCCTTCCTGCACCACATGGTGCGCAACATCATGGGCTGCCTGATCGCCATCGGCCAGGGCAAGCAGCCCGTGGACTGGATGCAGACCGTGCTCGCGGCGCGTTCGCGCGACGCCGCAGCGCCCACCTTCTCGCCCGACGGGCTGTATTTCCTCGGTCCGGTCTACGACCCGGTCTGGGGCCTGCCGACGCGCGCCGCGGCATTCGATTGGCTGCCATGAACCCGACTTCTCTCCCCCCGCTGCGCACGCGCATCAAGATCTGCGGCCTCACGCGTGAAGAGGACGTGGACCAGGCCGTGGCCGCGGGCGCCGATGCCATAGGCTTCGTGCTCTACGCGCCCAGCCCGCGCGCGGTGAGCATCGCGCGCGCCGCCCAGCTCGCGCGCCGGCTGCCGCCCTTCGTCACGCCGGTGCTGCTGTTCGTCAACGAAACGCCAGCGCGTATCCAGCAGGCCTGTGTGGAGATTCCCGGCGCCTGCCTGCAATTCCATGGCGACGAGTCGCCCGCGCAATGCCTCGAAGCCAGTGGCGGCCAGCGGCCGTTCCTGCGCGCGGCGCGGATTCCCCTTGGAGAAGCCGCTGCGGGCTTCGACCTCGTAGAATATGCACAGCGTTACTCTCACGCCCAAGCCATCTTGCTCGATGCCCATGTGGACGGCTATGGCGGCGGCGGCAAGGCATTCAATTGGTCACTCCTTCCTCCAAGCGTAGCCTCTCACCTCGTTTTGTCTGGTGGACTCACGCCTGCAAACGTGACCGATGGCATTCAGCAGGTGCGCCCGCGTTGCAAGACGCTGGCCGTTGATGTCAGCTCGGGCGTAGAGGCCACGGGCCCCGACGGCCAAGCACTCAAAGGCGTCAAGGACGCCGACAAGATCCACCGCTTCGTTGCCGCTGTGCGTGCGGCCGATGCCCAACCACGGCAGAATTTGTAATGTTTGAATACCAGCACCCCGACGCATCCGGGCATTTCGGCCGCTATGGCGGCAGCTTTGCCAGTGAAACCCTGACCCACGCGCTGACCGAGCTGCGCGACGCCTACGCGCGCTACCAGAACGACCCCGAATTCGTCGCCGAGTTCGAATCCGAGCTCAACCACTACGTGGGCCGACCCTCGCCCGTCTACCATGCAGGGCGCATGAGCCGCGAAATGGGCGGCGCGCAGATCTATCTGAAGCGCGAAGACCTGAACCACACCGGTGCGCACAAGATCAACAACGTGATCGGCCAGGCCATGCTCGCCAGGCGCATGGGCAAGAAGCGCATCATCGCCGAGACCGGCGCGGGCCAGCACGGCGTGGCCACGGCCACGATCTGCGCGCGCTACGGCCTCGAATGCATCATCTACATGGGCGCCGAGGATATCCGCCGCCAGAGCCCCAACGTCTACCGCATGAAGCTGCTGGGCGCGACCGTCGTGCCCGTGGAGTCGGGCAGCAAGACACTCAAGGACGCGCTCAACGAAGCCATGCGCGACTGGGTGGCCAACGTCGACAGCACGTTCTACATCATCGGCACGGCCGCGGGCCCCCACCCCTACCCGATGATGGTGCGCGACTTCCAGAGCGTGATCGGCGCCGAGTGCCTGACGCAGATGCCCGAGTTCCTGGACGGCGGCCAGCCCGATGCGGTCGTCGCCTGCGTGGGCGGCGGCAGCAATGCGATCGGCATCTTCCACCCCTATATTCCGTTCGAAGCCACGCGCCTGATAGGCGTCGAAGCCGCAGGCGAAGGCCTGGACTCGGGCAAGCACGCGGCGTCGCTGCAGCGCGGCAGCTCGGGCGTGCTGCATGGCAACCGCACTTTCATCCTGCAAGACGATGACGGCCAGATCATCGAGACGCACAGCATCAGCGCCGGCCTCGACTATCCCGGCGTGGGCCCCGAACATGCCTGGCTGCAGGAGATCGGCCGCGCCGAATATGTCGGCATCACCGACACCGAAGCGCTCGAGGCGTTCCACTACCTGTGCCGCGCCGAAGGCATCATTCCTGCGCTCGAGTCCAGCCACGCCGTCGCCTATGCGATGAAGCTGGCCAAGCAGATGCGTCCCGAGCAGTCCATCCTGGTCAATCTTTCGGGCCGCGGCGACAAGGACATCGGCACGGTAGCCGACCTGTCGGGCGCAGATTTCTATGACCGCCCTTCGATGCGCGGTCTGACTGTCAAGGGAGGGCCTGCCGCATGAGCCGCATCGCCACCACATTCGAAAAACTCCAATCCGAAGGCCGCACAGCCTTGATCCCCTATGTCACGGCCGGCTTTCCGTTCGCCGCGATCACGCCCGCGCTGATGCACGGCATGGTCGAAGCGGGCTCCGACGTGATCGAGCTGGGCATCCCCTTCTCCGACCCCATGGCCGACGGCCCGACCATCCAGAAGGCCGGCGACAAGGCCCTGGCACTGGGCGTGGGCCTGGTCCAGGTGCTGGCCTATGTGCGCGAATTCCGCCAGAAGAACGACAGCACGCCCGTGGTGCTGATGGGTTACGCCAACCCGGTCGAGCGCTATGACCAGATCCATGGCGAAGGCGCCTTCGTCAACGACGCCGCGAATGCCGGCGTCGACGGCATGCTGATCGTCGACTACCCGCCCGAAGAGTGCGAGGCTTTCGCGGCCGCGCTGCGCGCGCGCGACATGGACCTGATCTTCCTGCTGGCCCCGACCAGCACCGACGAGCGCATCCAGCAGGTCGCACGCGTGGCCAGCGGCTATGTCTACTATGTCTCGCTCAAGGGCGTGACCGGCTCGGCGACGCTGGACCCGGCGGCCGTGGGCGCCATGCTGCCGCGCATCCGCAAGCATGTAAACATTCCCGTGGGCGTGGGTTTCGGCATCCGCGATGCGCAGACCGCCCAGGCCATCGGCGCGTTTTCCGATGCCGTGGTGATCGGCAGCCGCATCATCGAAATGCTCAACGACCAGCCGCATGAAAAAGTCGTCCCGCTGACCATTGACTTCCTGCGCGGCGTGCGCAAGGCACTGGACGCATAATGCAGCCCAGAACG
The DNA here is from genome assembly GCF_902706035.1 of Pantoea sp. 18069. Taxonomy (GTDB): domain Bacteria; phylum Pseudomonadota; class Gammaproteobacteria; order Burkholderiales; family Burkholderiaceae_C; genus Comamonas. The sequence continues at coordinate 124,571 of NZ_CACSJA010000013.1, forward strand.
TTAAGCACCCCCTGAGCGACTTACGCCGGATGGCCGGCCCTCACTTCCCCCTCTCAACCTTCGGTGGAGGGGGACGGCAGCATCGCTGCGGGGCGGCCCTTGCTCGCTGCCCCCACGCTGGGGCACGCCAGTTTCAGAGGCTGCAAGCATCGCTAGTGCCACGGAGAAAACAGAGGAAATATTATGTCTTGGCTTGAAAAACTGCTGCCTGCCAAAATCCAGCACACCGACCCGACGGAACGCCACCAGATTCCCGAAGGTCTGTGGATCAAGTGCCCGTCCTGCGAGACCGTGCTCTATCAGGCCGACCTGGAAAAGAACCAGAACGTCTGCCCGACCTGTGGTCACCACCACCGCATCGGTGCGCGCGCGCGCCTGAACCATTTCCTCGATGCCGAAGGGCGTTACGAAATCGGCCAGGAAGTCGTGCCCGTCGATCCGCTCAAGTTCAAGGACAGCCGCAAGTACCCCGAACGCCTCAAGGAAGCGCTGGAAAACACCGGTGAGACCGATGCGCTGATCGTCATGGGCGGCGCCGTCAAGAGCGTCAACGTGGTCGTGGCCTGCTTCGAGTTCGACTTCATGGGCGGCTCCATGGGCTCGGTGGTCGGCGAGCGCTTCGTGCGCGGCGTCGAGACCGCGATCGAGCAGAAAGTGCCTTTCATCTGCTTTACCGCCACGGGTGGCGCACGCATGCAGGAAGGCCTGCTGAGCCTGATGCAGATGGCCAAGACCAATGCCGCGCTCACGCGCCTGGCCAAGAAGGGCCTGCCCTATATCAGCGTGCTGACCGACCCGACCATGGGTGGCGTGTCGGCCGGCTTTGCGTTCGTCGGCGACATCGTGATCGCCGAACCCAAGGCGCTGATCGGCTTTGCCGGCCCGCGCGTGATCGAAACCACGGTGCGCGTGAAGCTGCCGCCAGGCTTCCAGCGCGCCGAGTTCCTGCAGGAAAAGGGCGCGGTCGACATGATCGTCGAACGCCGCCAGCTGCGCGACACGGTGGCCAGCAGCCTGGCCATGCTTCAACGCCTGCCTGCTGACGCGGTGGCTTAAAAAGAATCCCCTTGGGGTTCAGGAGCGGCCAGTGCAGCAGTGCATTGGCCGCTTTTTTTGTTTGCAGCATGCCGTTGCCTGACGGCAGGAGCCGGGTCTCGGCCCGGCGGCCGAGGTACTTTTCTTTGCCTCGCCAAAGAAAAGTACCCAAAAGAAAGGCGAGCCCTGCTGTCTGCGACCCTACGCGCAGCGTAGGGCAACCTGCCGTGCTCGGTCCCGGGCTGCACCGCGGAACTCGCTACGCGGCTACGCCGCTGCGCTCGAACAACCGCGGTGAGTCAGATTACGAAGCCTCCGTGTCCTTCGGCACTCCGGCCCAGCCCGGGCCCTGCGCGCGGCAGGCGCAGCCAGAAGGGCGGGGGCAGCCGTCAGCGCCATGACGAAGCAAGACAAAGCCTAGACCCGGCCCCTGCCCTCGGCAGAGGCATGCTACAAGCCACGCAGATAGCGTAACTCGCAAGAGGCGCGAGGACTACCTCAACACCCCCGCCTGCACATAAGCCAGCACCATCAGGCCGATCTGCAGCAGCACCAGCAACACCAGCGGCGACAAATCGATGCCGCCGATCAGCGGCATGACCTTGCGCACCGGGCGCAGCAGGGGCTCGGCCAGGCGTTCGATGACGGCGGACAGCGGCGAGCGCGCCTGAACCCACGACAGGATGACGTAGACCAGCACGATGCCCACGCAGCCCGAGAGCACCACCCGCACCACGCCGCACAGCGCCAGCCAGGGCAGCCACAGCACCAGCGTGTTCGCGCCCATCAGCAGCCACAGCAGCAGGTATTGCATCTGCTGCAGCAAGAAGGCCGCGATCGCGCTCGATGCGTCCCAGCGCCCGGACGCGGGCACTATCCTGCGCAGCGGCAGCACGATCCAGTCGGTCAGCGCGAACACCAGGCGGCCCACGGGGTTGGAGAAGGGAATGCGCTGGGCCTGCATGTACAGGCGCAGCAGACACAGGCCGGTGAGCAAGCCCACCACGACGTCGAGCAGGAAAGTGATGATCTGGAAAAGCATGTAGGAATTAAAGCAGCAAAGCTTGCGAAAAAAGCCCCCGGGACAGGCGCCTTGTGCCGGCAAGACAGCAACGTAGACACCGTGGGATGATAGTGGGCAAGGCCGGATCACCATGACATTACCCCTGACCCTCACTTCCTTGCCGCTGTTCCCGCTGGGCAGCGTGCTGTTTCCCGGTGGCCGCCTGCCGCTGCGCGTGTTTGAAGTGCGTTATCTGGACATGGTGCGCAAATGCGCGCGCGCGGGCGCGCCGTTTGGCGTGGTGGCGCTGACCGAAGGCCACGAAGTGCGCCAGGCCGGCGCCCCACCCGAGCAGTTCCACGCCGTGGGAACGCTGGCCAAGATCGCCCAGCTGCAGTTTCCCCAGGCCGGGCTGATGCACCTGCTGTGCGAGGGTACGCAGCGCTTTCGCGTGCGCGAGCGCCGCTGCCTGCCGCATGGCCTGTGGGTAGCCGATGTCGAGCTGATTGCCCCGGACCTGGTCGTTCCCGTGCCCGAGGACCTGCAGGCCGCAGCCCAGGCGCTGGACAAGCTGCTGCAGACGCTGCGCACCCAGCATGCGGACGACCCCGGCCTGGCCTTGCCCGACAGCCTGCATCTGCACGACTGCGGCTGGGTGGCCAACCGCTGGTGCGAGCTGCTGCCCCTGCCGACCACGCTGCGCCAGCAGTTGATGGAGCTTGAAAATCCACTGGTCAGGCTCGAGCTCGTGGCCGACGTTCTCGAGCGCACAGGCATCGGTTTTTGAGCCTGCGCAGGCCGCTCGGCGCCCTCGAACCCAAATGGCCCCACGGCCATTGCACACGCGCTCGCCCCAAGTCGGCTAAAAAAACTAAAATCAAGGGTTTTGGCCCCGTTCCACCAGCGCTTGCCCGCTGGCGCTCTTTTCATGTCTAACAGCAACACCACATCAGCGGCCGATACCGCCGCCCCGCAGGACGAAAACCAACTGATCGCCGAGCGCCGCGAAAAACTCAAAAGCCTGCGCGAAGCCCAGGCCCAGGGCGGTGGTGTGACCTTCCCCAACGACTTCCAGCCCACGCACCATGCCGCTGCCATCCAGGCCGCGCATGCCGAGCAGGACGCCGAGGCCCTCGAAGCCGCTGCCGTCAGCGTGAGCGTGGGCGGGCGCATGATGCTCAAGCGCGTCATGGGCAAGGCCAGCTTCGCCACCGTGCAGGACGGCTCGCTGGGCGCGACCGGCGGCCGCATCCAGCTCTACATCACGCGTGACGCCATCGGCGAAGACCTGTATGCGCAGTTCAAGCGCTGGGACCTGGGCGACATCATCGGTGCGACCGGCACGCTGATGAAGACCAAGACCGGCGAACTGTCGATCAAGGTCACGCAGCTGCGCCTGCTCACCAAGAGCCTGCGCCCCATGCCCGACAAGTTCCACGGCATGGCCGACCAGGAACAGAAGTACCGCCAGCGCTATGTCGACCTGATGATGGACGAGGACGCGCGCCGGCGCTTCACCGCGCGCTCGCGCGCCATCAGCGGCGTGCGCGAGTTCATGGTCGCGCACAACTTCCTCGAAGTCGAGACGCCCATGCTGCACCCTATCCCGGGCGGCGCGAACGCCAAGCCGTTTGTCACGCACCACAATGCGCTCGACCAGGAAATGTATCTGCGCATCGCGCCCGAGCTCTACCTCAAGCGGCTGATCGTCGGCGGCTTCGAGCGCGTGTTCGAAATCAACCGGAGCTTTCGCAACGAAGGCATTTCGGTGCGGCACAACCCTGAATTCACGATGATGGAGTTCTACGCCGCGTTCTGGAACTACCGCGACCTGATGGACTTCACCGAAAAGCTGATCCGCGACACCGCGCAAAAGGCCGTCGGCAGCCTGCAGCTGAGCTACGGCGGCAAGCCCGTGGACCTGGCCCAGCCTTTCGAGCGCCTGACCATCCGCGAAGCCATCGTCAAGTACACCGAGGCCGCAGACAACGTCGACCAGCGCGACTGGCTGATCCCCGCGTTGCGCAAGCTCGGCCTGACCGAGGAAAAGAACAAGCTTTCGGGCCGCACGCTGGCCAGCCTGCAGGTGCTGTACTTCGAGGAACTGGTCGAGGAAAAGCTCTGGAACCCGACCTTCATCATGGAGCACCCGACGGAAATCTCGCCGCTGGCGCGCGCCAACGACGAGCGCCCCGAAGTGACCGAGCGCTTCGAGCTCTACATCACGGGCCGCGAGTTCGGCAATGGCTTCAGCGAATTGAACGACGCCGAAGACCAGGCCGCGCGCTTCAACGCCCAGGTCGAGGCCAAGGACAGCGGCGATGACGAAGCCATGTTCTTCGACCACGACTTCGTGCGCGCGCTCGAATACGGCATGCCTCCCACGGGCGGCTGCGGCGTGGGCCTGGACCGCCTGATGATGCTGCTCACGGACAGCGCCAGCATCCGCGACGTGATCCTGTTCCCCGCGCTGCGACGCGAACACTGAGCGCGGTTGTCGGCTTAGTTGTGACGGCGCTGCGGCGCCCGTTTACACTTGTATCACCCTCCCGCCATTTTGTGGGCAGGCATAGCCAGGCAGGTGGACCCTTGCACGCAAGGCCCAGGCCGGCTCGCTCGGACAAAGTCCTGCGAACCGGCGCCAGCCGCAGGAAACCGATGTGATACCGACGCAGCCTCCACCCGCCATCGAGCCCCACGCAGCCCGTTTCACCGCGCCCCATATGGAGACCGCCCCCTTCTCGGTGCTGGTCGTGGAGGACCAGGCGTCCATGCGTGCCTCGCTGGTGCAGGAACTGCAGCACGCGGGCGTGACCGAAGTCATGGAAGCGGCCGACGGCCAGATCGCGCTGCAGTTGTTCAAGCTGCGACGTCCCGACCTGGTGCTGCTCGACATCCGCCTGCCCGGCCTCGACGGCTATGGCGTAGCCCACCAGATGCGCGAATCCGAGGCCGGCGACTGGACTCCCATCATTTTCCTCTCGGGCCTGGACACCGACCTCGACGTCTGGCGCGGCATTGAATCCGGCGGCGACGACTACCTGGTCAAGCCGGTCAAGCCCATCGTGCTGGTCGCCAAGCTGCGCGCCATGCGCCGCCTGCTGGACATGCGCCGCCGGCTGATTTCGATGTCGGCCGAGTTGCACCTGGCCAACCAGCGGCTCAACGAGATGGTCGAAATGGATGCGCTCACCGGCCTGGTCAACCGCCGGGGGTTCGACCGCATGCTGCATGCGGAAATCACTTCGGCGCGGCGTGACAACAAGCCGCTGACCTTGATGCTTTGCGACCTCGACCACTTCAAGCGCTACAACGACAGCTGCGGCCACGTCAAGGGCGACGAATGCCTGCGCGCCGTGGGCAAGCTGCTGCGCGATGTCTGCATGCGCCCGCGCGACGTGGCCTCGCGCTATGGCGGCGAGGAATTCGCCATGATCCTGCCCAACACCCCGCGCTCGGGCGCCATGACGTTCGCGCGCGCGCTCGGCAAGATGCTGCGCGTGCGCGCCATCCATCACCCCGACTCCCCACTGGGCGATGTGCTCACGCTTTCAGGCGGCATCACGACCTGCATTCCCGACGAAAGCACCAATGCCGAAAGCATGGTGATGCGCGCCGACCAGGCCCTCTATGCGGCCAAGGCCCAGGGCCGGGACCGCTTTTTCAGCTTCGAGATGCAGATGGATACGATTGAACAGCGAAACACGCCCTGAGCGTGCCGCCCTGCGCCTGACAGGCACCCCCTTGACCCCCTCACCCTGCCGGCCCCCGCCCACCCTGAGCGTGTCGAAGGGTCGAAGCGTGCGTGGAGGGCGGCGCGTCCAGCAATAGCCTGATAGGCTTGTGGCCCTGCCTTTTCTCTTTGTTGACCGATTGGAGCTATGCGTCGTCTTTCAATTCACCTGCCCATCTGGCTGCAGGACTGGCTGGAAGTCCTGATTCCGGCCGCGCAAATTCTGTTGATCCTGTTTGCCGCCTGGCTGATCAACCTGTTCTTCAAGCGCGTGATCTACCGCACCGGCGCCCACTATGCGCTGCCCCGCGAGCTGCTGGTGCCGCTGCGCGGCACGATCCGCTGGCTGATCATTGCCGCCACCATGCTGCTGATTCTCGAGCGCCTGGGCGTTTCGGCCACGGTGCTGTGGACGGCCTTCACCGGGTTTGCAACCGTCGGCGCGGTCGCGTTCTTCGCGGCCTGGAGCGTGCTGTCCAACCTGTTTTGCGCGCTGCTGATCGTCACCGTCGGCCCCTACCGCCTGGGCGACTACATCGAGCTGCTCGACACCGCGGAAAAACCCGGCGCCAAGGGGCGCGTGGTCGACATCAACATGCTCTACACCACGCTGGAAGACGCCTCCACGTCGCACCGCGAGGGCGCGCTGCTGCAGATTCCGAATTCGCTGATCTTCCAGCGCGTGGTGCGCCGCTGGAAAGGCGGAATCCATGCCCATGTGCCCGACGATGCGCCGCCGTCGGCGCAAGAAGAGGCCGCGGCGCAGGAGCTGACCACGCGCGCCTGAAATACTGGCCGGACGACGGAACCCATTCGCCGCTATGGTGACTAACCACGGTCCATCTTGCCGAATGAGGAAGCGCCCATGCCCGAGTCCTACCAGAATCTTTTGACGACGCTTGCGCAGGAAATCGGGCTCGAGGCCGCCGCGCTGATCGCGACCGAGGAAATCATCATTGATGATCTGCCCATAGGTCTGCAGCTCCAAGGTGAAGGCGAACGCGCGGAAGTCGTGCTGTGCAGCCTGCTGGCGGCGCCGCAAATGGACCGCTGGGACGAGGTCGTGCGCGCGCTGATGCACGCCAACCACCTCTATGACGGCACCCCTGGCGCCACGCTGGGCATGCTGCCCGACGACACGGTCAGCCTCAATGTGCGCCGGCCGCTGCGCGCGCTCGATGCGCACAAGCTAGCCGTGCTGCTCGCCAAGACCGCCGACCTCGGCCTGGCCTGGCAGGACTTCATTGTGTCGGGTCACGCCACACCCGGCGTGCCTGCATTTTTCGATACCACGGGCACGCACGCCTGAACGCCTGCGCCGCGAAATTCAGGGCAGGCAGTCGAGCGCGTTGCGGTAGGCGGGCTGGAGCATCAGTTCGTCCCAGCTCTGCGGCAGGGTTTCGGGCAGCAGCGCCAGACGGCGCGCTTCGCTGTCGGGGCTGGCCGTCCAGCGGCCCTGCTCGCGCGCGGTCTGCATGCCGCCCAGCCATTCATCGAGCGCAGCGCCGCCGTTGAGGCTCTGGTTGCACAGCAGCGCCATGTCGCAGCCCGCGTTCAGGGCTTCGATGGCGGCCGCGGTGAAGTCGAGCGTGCGGCCGCCGAGCCGGCGCGCGGCTTCCATGCTCAGGTCGTCGCTGAAGATCGCGCCGTCAAAGCGCAGCCGGCCACGCAGGATGTCCTGCAACCATTTTTCCGAGAAACCCGCGGGGCGCTTGTCGACCCTGGAATAGATCACATGCGCCGGCATGACGCTGGTCAGCACCGAGGCCAGCCACGGATAGGGCGCGGCATCGTCGGCGAGAATCGCCTGCAGGCCGCGACTGTCGACGGGAATGTCGGTGTGCGAATCGGCCTTGACGAAGCCATGGCCGGGAAAATGCTTGCCGCAGTTGGCCATGCCGGCCTGCAGCAGGCCGTGCATCAGGCTCTTGGCCAGCGCCGCGACCACGCGCGCATCCGAATGGAAGGCGCGGTCGCCGATCACGCCGCTTTCGCCCCAGTCGAGGTCCAGCACCGGCGTGAACGAGAAATCGACGCCGCAGGCGCGCAGCTCGCTGCCCAGCACATAGCCCGCGGCCGTGGCCGCGTCCATGGCCCGCAGCGCACCACTGCCTTCGCGGCGCTTCGCGCCCTGGCCGTCATCCATCCACATGCTGCCGAAAGCGCGCATCGCGGGCAGATGGGTGAAGCCATCGGTGCGAAAGCGCTGCACGCGCCCGCCTTCATGGTCCACGCAGATCAGCAGGTCTTCGCGCACCGCCTTGATGTCGGCCGTGAGCGCCAGCAGCTGGGCCCTGTCCTGCCAGTTGCGCGCGAACAGGATCATGCCGCCGACCAGCGGGTGCGCAAGGCGCGCGCGGTCGGCGGGCGTGAGTTCGGTGCCCGCGATGTCGATGATGAGGGGAGCGTGCTCGGTCATGTCCGGCCTTCAGGAATCAATCAAGCCCCGGATGATGCCAGCACCGCTGGCGCGCACGGCAACTATCCGGCTTTTTTCTCGACCACGCAGAAGCTCGCGGCGTAGTCGCTTTCGTCGGTCACGCTCAGATGCACCTGCAGGCCCTGGGCTTCGAACCAATCTTTCAGCGCGCCATGCAGCACGATGCTGGGCTGGCCGCTGGGCAGGTTGACGATTTCGCAGTGGCGCCAGGTCATGGGCATGCGCATGCCCAGGCCTATGGCCTTGCTGAACGACTCCTTGGCGGAAAAGCGCGTCGCCATGTAGCGCACGCCGCGGTCCGGCCAGCGCGCACTGCGCGCGCGCCAGGTCGCGAGTTCGCCGTCGGCCAGCACCTTCTCGGCAAAGCGGTCGCCCAGGCGCTCCAGGCTCGAACGGATGCGCCGCACATCGCAGATATCGGTGCCTATGCCGTAGATCATGGCGTCAGGCCGCCCGAGCCCGTCTTGGAGCGCATGCCGGCATCTATGGTCTCTTGGTAGGCCTGCACCGCACCCGCATAGCCGCGCTCGAGCGCATCGGCAATCAATGCATGGCCGATAGAGACTTCCTGCAGGCCCGGCACCTGGGCCACGAAGGCCGCGAGGTTGTCCAGGCTCAGGTCATGGCCGGCGTTGACGCCCAAGCCCGCGTCCAGCGCCGCCTGGGCCGCTGCGCGGTAGGCCTCGAGCTGCTCGGCCTGCGCGGGTGTACCCCAGGCCGCGGCATAGGGCTCGGTGTAGAGCTCGACACGGTCCGCGCCCACGGCCTTGGCGTCCGCCATCTGTTCAGGAATCGGGTCCATGAACAGGCTCACGCGCACGCCCAGGGCCTGGCATTCGGCGATCAGCGGCGCGAGGCGCTCGGCGTCCTGGGGAAAGATCCAGCCGTGGTCGCTGGTGAACTGGTCTTCGCCGTCGGGCACGAAGGTCGCCTGGTGGGGCCGCTGGGCACGGATGAAGTCCATCAGGTTGTGAAAAGGATTGCCTTCGATGTTGTATTCGGCCTGCGGCCACTGCTGCAGCAGCTCGTGCAGCTCCTGCACGTCACTGGCGCGGATATGGCGCTCGTCGGGCCGCGGGTGCACGGTGATGCCCTGCGCACCGGCTTCTAGGCAGAGCCGGGCCGCAACCGTCACGCTGGGAATGCCCAGATGGCGCGTATTGCGCACCAAGGCAACTTTATTCACATTGACCGACAGCGCGGTACGGGAAGAGGCGGAAGTGGTCATAGGTTTTGCAGATCCATCATCAACTGGCGGGTGCGCAGCAAGGGACTGCCGCAATGGTATTGCAGCAGCGTGCGCAGTTGGGATTTGAGGGCCAGCGCCACGGGCGCGGCCGCGCGCAGCGTCGCGGTATAGGCCTGCGGCGAATGGCCCGTGCCAAGCGCTTGCTCGAGTGCGCGCCACTGGGAGCCCGTGAGCGCCGCGCGCTCGCCGGCCGCGGCCTGGCGCAGCCCGCCTTCGGGCACGAGCATGTAGCGCTTGCCGGCGCTGAGCGCCGACAGCGTCATGGTTTCCTCGGCCAGGCCGGGCAGCAGGCCCAGTTCGCGCAGCAGCACCAGCTCGAACGCACGCAGCACGGGCTCGAGCGCTTCGCCCTGGGTGCCGGCAAGCACGCGCACCACGCCGCCATAGACGTCGAACAGCGCCGCATACGGGTCGTCGCGCGCCATCAGGCGCAGCAGCAGCTCGTTGAGGTACATGCCCGAGAGCAAGGCCTCGCCCATGGGCATCACATGGCCTCCGGCCCACTCCGCGCCCTTGAGGGTGTGGATTTCGGCGTTGCCTTCGGCGCCCAGCGTATAGGTCAGGCGCAGCGGCTGCAGCGGCAGCAGCACCGGGCGGAAATTCGACGTCGGCTTCTTCGCGCCCCGGGCCGCGAGCGCGACCCGCCCGCGGTGGCGTGTGAACACCTCCAGAATCAGGCTGGATTCGCTCCAGTCATAGCTGTGGAGCACAAAGGCGGGTTCGTCGGAGACGCGCTTGGCGGCCATGCCGGCCTGGAAGGCTATTCGTAACCGAAGGAGCGCACGCGCGCTTCATCGTCGGCCCAGCCCGAGCGCACCTTGACCCAGACTTCGAGGAACACCTTGGCGTCGAGCAGGCGCTCGAGTTCCTGGCGCGCTTCGGTGCTGATGCGCTTGAGGCGATCACCCTTGTCGCCGATCACCATCGCCTTGTGGCCGTCGCGCTCGACGACGATGGTCACGGCGACGCGCACGAAGCGCTTGTGTTCCTTGCTCTTTTCCTCGGTGAACTTGTCGAGCACCACCGTGGAGGTGTAGGGCAGTTCGTCGCCGGTGAAGCGAAACAGCTTTTCGCGCACGGTTTCCGTGACCAGGAATTTCTCGCTGCGGTCCGTGAGCTCGTCCGGGCCGTAGAACCAGGCCTGTTCGGGCAGGTACTTCTCGCAGATGCCGAACAGGCGCTGGATGTCGTCGCGCTTCTTCGCCGACATGGGCACGAACTCGGTGAACGGATGGCGCTCCTGCATGCTCTTGAGCCAGGGCGCGAGGTCGGCGCGGCGATGCACCTGGTCGAGCTTGTTGGCCAGCAGCAGCGTGGGAATGCCGGGCTTGAACAGGCTCAGCACCTTGGCGTCGGCCAGCGTGAAGTTGCCCGCTTCGACGACGAACAGGATCAGGTCGACGTCGCTGATCGCGCCCATGACGGTCTTGTTCAGCGACTTGTTGAGCGCGGTCGAATGCTGGGTCTGGAAGCCCGGCGTGTCGACGAACACGAACTGGGTGGCTTCGCGCGTGGCGATGCCGGTGATGCGGTGGCGCGTGGTCTGCGCCTTGCGCGACGTGATGCTGATCTTCTGGCCGACCAGGGCGTTCATCAGCGTCGACTTGCCGACGTTGGGCTTGCCGACGATGGCGATCAGGCCGCAGCGCTGGCCTTCGACATGGACCGGCGCGCCGGCGGCGGCCAGCATCGCACCGATATCGTCTTGCGCCGCAGGCTTTTCCTCGCCTGCGTCGCCGGCTACGTCGTGGGTAGCGTCATTCATGGTTTTTTGCTTTCAATGTGGTCAACATGGCCTCGGCCGCGGCCTGTTCGCCCGCGCGGCGGGATCCACCCATGCCGCGCTCGACCAGGTCCATCTCGGCGATGGCGCATTCAATTTCAAACTGCTGGCGGTGCGCCGCGCCGGTGGTCGCCACCACACGGTACTGCGGCAGCTTCATCTTTCGGCCCTGCAGCCATTCCTGGAGTGCGGTTTTTGCATCCTTGGCCGCCGCGTCCATCTGCGGATTGATTTCCACCTTCTCGAACAGATGGTGCACCAGCACTTCGGCCGGCGTATAGCCTGCATCGAGGTAGACGGCGCCGATCACGGCTTCAACCGCGTCGGCCAGGATGGACGGGCGCTGCTTGCCACCCGACTTGAACTCGCCTTCGCCCAGCCGCAGCACGTCGGACAACTGCAGGCGCACGGCGATGCGGTGCAGCGTGTCCTGCTTGACAAGGTTGGCGCGCACGCGCGAGAGGTCGCCTTCGGGCAGCGAGCGCAGGCGCTCGAACAGCAGGCTCGAAATCGCCAGGCTCAGCACCGAGTCGCCGAGAAACTCGAGGCGTTCGTTATGGTCTGCCGAAAAACTGCGGTGCGTCAGCGCACGCTGCAGCAAGGCAGAGTCTTTGAATGTGTACTGCAGGCGCTGCTGCAATGCGATAAGTCCGGGTTGCACCTAGGGAATCTGTTTCTCGAAACGGTAGACGAGGTAGGCCGGCCCTGCGAGCGCAATCTCGCGGGTGTAGCTGAAGGAGACCTGCACCCGTTCGTTGTGCTTGGTCACCTCCAGGTCCGAGCCCTGAATGGAAGTAATGCTGTCGATCACCGCGGCGCGGTCGAAGATGGCGCGCACTTCAGGCACCGTGGCGCCCTCGCGGGCGGCCTTCTTGGCCGCCTTGAGAACGGCCTGGTATTCGATGAAGATGGGCACGGATTGTCCACCAATCGCGACCAGCGCGACGGCGACCACCGCCAGAAACACCAGGCCCAGAAAGGACAGCCCACGCTGGCGCGTGCGGCGGGCGATGTTCAGCATTCTCATGTTCCCGTCTCCTCGTCGCGGGCCCTCTCGGCCCGGGCCAATATGTGTGCCAGCGTTCAGTGGAAACCACCGATGCGCTGGATGTCGCCGAAGTTCATCCAGACAAAGAAGGCCTTGCCGACGATGTTCTCGTCAGGCACGAAGCCCCAGTAGCGCGAATCGAGCGAATTGTCGCGATTGTCGCCCATCACGAAATAATGCCCTTCAGGCACCTTGCAGCTCACGCCTTCGACACTGTAGCGGCAGTTCTCGCGGTAGGCAAAATCGCTTGCGCCCTGGATGAAGGCCGGCGTGCGCGTATCGTTGAGCAGGCGGTGCGGCTTGTCGCCGAGCTTTTCCTCCAGCTGCTGGAAATAACGCATGGCGTCCTTCTCGAAGAAGTCGGGCAGGCTGCTGGTCTCGACAACCTGGCCGTTGATCGTCAGGCGCTTGTTCAGGTAGGCGATCTCGTCGCCCGGCACGCCGACCACACGCTTGATGTAGTCGAGGTTGGGCTGGGGCGGGTAGCGGAACACCATCACGTCGCCGCGCTGCGGGTCGCCGGCATCGATGATCTTCTTGTTGATCACCGGCAGGCGCACGCCGTAGGTGAACTTGTTGACCAGGATCAGGTCACCGACCATCAGCGTCGGAATCATGGAGCCCGAGGGAATCTTGAACGGCTCGAACAGGAAGGAGCGCAGCACGAAGACGATGGCGATCACCGGGAACAGGCCGGCGGTCCAGTCCAGCCACCAGGGCTGCATCAGCACGCGCCCGCGCGCCTCGGGGCTGACTTCGATATCGAGCTTGGCGATGCCCTTGCGGTCGAGTTCGGCACGGCGCTCCACGGCGGCCTGCTCCAGCGCGGCAGCGGCCTTGCGCCGGCGGGGCCAGAAGTACAGGCGCTCGCTGACCCAGTAGACGCCGGTCACCACGGTGGCCAGGAACAGCAGCAGCGAAAAGTTGCCCTGCAGAAATCCCAGGTACCAGGCGCCGATGTATCCCACGAAAGCAGCCAGCACGGCTGCCGTGATCCATTGCATTGCTCGCATCAATCCTCCACTTGCAAAATCGCCAGAAAGGCTTCCTGCGGCACTTCGACCGCGCCGATTTGCTTCATGCGCTTCTTGCCGGCCTTCTGCTTTTCAAGCAGCTTGCGCTTGCGGCTGATGTCGCCGCCGTAGCACTTGGCGAGCACGTTCTTGCGCAGGGCCTTGACGGTTTCGCGGGCGATGATGTTCGCGCCGATGGCCGCCTGGATGGCCACGTCGAACATCTGGCGGCTGATGATTTCACGCATCTTGGCGACCACGGCCCGGCCGCGGTAGGCCGATTGCGAGCGGTGCACGATGATCGACAGCGCGTCGACCTTCTCGCCGTTGAGCAGGATGTCGACCTTGACCACGTCGGACGCGCGGAACTCCTTGAACTCATAGTCCATCGAGGCATAGCCGCGCGAGACGCTCTTGAGCTTGTCGAAGAAGTCGAGCACGATTTCGCCCAGCGGCATCTCATAGGTCAGCATGACCTGGCGGCCGTGGTAGGCCATGTTGAGCTGCACGCCGCGCTTCTGGTTGGCCAGCGTCATCACCGGGCCCACGTATTCCTGCGGCATGTACAGGTGGACGGTGACTATGGGTTCGCGGATCTCTTCCATCCGGCCCTGGTCGGGCATCTTGGACGGGTTCTCGACCATGATCACTTCGCCGTCGGCCTTGACCACCTCGTAGACCACGCTGGGCGCGGTGGTGATCAGGTCCTGGTCGAACTCACGCTCGAGCCGCTCCTGCACGATTTCCATGTGCAGCAGGCCCAGGAAGCCGCAGCGAAAGCCGAAGCCCAGCGCCTGCGAGACTTCGGCCTCGTATTGCAGCGATGCGTCGTTGAGCTGCAGCTTCTCGAGCGCGTCGCGCAGCGAGTCGTACTCGCTGGCTTCGGTCGGGTACAGGCCGGCAAAGACCTGGGGCTGGATTTCCTTGAAGCCGGGCAGCGCCTGCGTGGCCGGGCCCAGGTTGTTGGGCAGCTTCTTCTCGAGCGTGATGGTGTCGCCGACCTTGGCGGCCTTCAACTCCTTGATGCCGCAGATCACGTAACCGACTTCGCCCGCGCGCAGTGCGTCGCGCGGCTCGTTGCCCGGCGTGAACACGCCCAGCGAGCCGGCTTCGTAGACGGCGCCCGTGGCCATGAGCTTGATGCGCTCGTTCTTCTTGAGCTGGCCGTCGACAACGCGCACCAGCATCACCACGCCGACGTAGGAGTCGAACCAGCTGTCGATGATCATCGCGCGCAGCGGCGCTTCGGGCTCGCCCTTGGGATGGGGAATCCTGGCGACGATGGCTTCGAGGATCTCGTCTATGCCCATGCCGCTCTTGGCCGAGCAGGGAATCGCATCGGTCGCATCAATGCCGATCACGTCCTCGATCTCGGCCTTGGCGTTGTCGGGATCGGCATTGGGCAGATCCATCTTGTTGAGCACGGACACCACTTCCACGCCCAGGTCGAGCGCGGTGTAGCAGTTGGCCACGGTCTGGGCTTCCACGCCCTGCGAGGCGTCGACCACGAGCAGCGCGCCTTCGCAGGCCGACAGCGAGCGGCTGACTTCATACGAGAAGTCGACGTGGCCGGGGGTGTCGATCAGGTTCAGGTTGTAGATCTGGCCGTCCTGGGCCTTGTATTGCAGCGCCGCAGTCTGTGCCTTGATGGTGATGCCGCGCTCTTTCTCGATGTCCATCGAGTCCAGCACCTGCGCTTCCATTTGGCGCTCGGAGAGACCGCCGCAGCGTTGGATCAGTCGGTCCGCAAGGGTCGACTTGCCATGGTCGATATGCGCAATGATGGAAAAATTTCTGATGTGCTTCATCAACGAAGGGCGTCTGGTAAGAAAAAAACGAAGGGGGGCGCGTGCAAGAAAAAAGGGCGCGTCGACTTAGGACGCGCCCTGAACCAACAATCTAGGGCAACTGCGATGGTTGGGACTTCATTGTAGGCAAAAAGCCCATATTCAGAAGCCCGCCCCACCGTCCCTCGAAGGGAATTGCCACATGGCGACAGGGGAATGCGTGCGGGCGCGTGCGCCCGCGCTGCGCACCCGGAGGTTTTCCGGCGTGCGTCAGCGCCGCAGCCCGTCGAGGCCGCAACAGGCGATTCTACCCAATGCGCCACGGGCCGCGTATTGGTGGCTCAAGCGCTTCTCCAGGGATTGGCGCCTGTCCACCGCCGGCGCTCAGCGCACAGGGCGGATCAGCACGTACTGCGCCCATTCGCCGCGGCGCACCAGCAGGTTGATGGGCTTGGCCTTATCGGCCTTGGCCAGCGCGGCTTCAAAGCTCTTGAGGCCCGCGATTTCGGTGTTCGCCACGGCCAGCAGCACATCGCCTTCGCGCAGCCCGGCACGCGCCGCCGCGCCTTCGCTCGATACCACGCGCACGCCGCCCTTGACCTTGAGCTCCTTCTTCTGCGCTTCGGTCAGCTCGGCGACGCCCAGGCCCAGCTGCTGGGCGGCGGCCGACGACTTGGCCGGCGTGTCCTCGCTCGCAGCCGCGGCCACGGCGGTCTTCTCATCGGGCTCGACTTCGGCGATGGTGATGCTCAGGTCGCGCTGGCTGCCGCGGCGGAACACCGTGATCGCGCTCTTGGTGCCGGGCTTGGTGTTGCCGACCATGCGCGGCAGGTCGCCGAATTTCTCTATGGCCTTGCCTTCATAGCGCGTGATCACGTCGCCGGGCTCTATGCCCGCCTTCTCGGCCGGCGAGCCGGCTTCGACGGCGCTGACCAGCGCGCCCTGGGCCTTGCCCAGGCCTATGGATTCGGCGACATCCTTGGTCACGGCGCCGATCTGCACGCCTATGCGTCCGCGCGTGACCTTGCCCGTGGTGCGCAGCTGGTCGCTGACGCGAATCGCCTCGTCCATGGGAATCGCAAACGATATGCCCATGAAGCCGCCAGAGCGCGAATAGATCTGGCTGTTGATGCCGACCACTTCGCCGCGCAGGTTGATCAGCGGGCCACCCGAATTGCCGGGGTTGATGGCCACGTCGGTCTGGATGAAGGGAATGTATTCGCCGGTATCGCGCTGCTTGGCGCTGACGATGCCTGCGGTCACACTGTTCTCGAGGCCGAAAGGCGAACCGATCGCCATCACCCATTCGCCGACCTTGAGGCGATTGACGTCGCCGACCTTGACCGCGGGCAGGCCCGTGGCCTCGATCTTCACCACAGCCACGTCGGTGCGCTTGTCCGAACCGACAATCTTGGCCTTGAATTCACGCTTGTCGGTCAGCGTCACGATGACTTCGGACGCGCCTTCGACCACATGCGCATTGGTCATCACATAGCCGTCCTGCGTCAGGATGAAGCCCGAGCCCACGCCGCGCGGCTGCTCTTCGTCGGGCTGCTGCGGCTGCTGGGGTCGCTGGGGGCGCTGGGGCAGATTGGGAATGGGCACGCCGAAACGCCGGAAGAACTCCAGCATGTCTTCGTCCATGCCGCTCGCTGCGCCGCGGTTCGTGACTTTCTCCAGGGTGCGAATGTTGACCACCGAAGGCCCGACCTGCTCCACCAGTTCAGTAAAGTCCGGCAGGCCGCGCACGGCCGTCGCGGATGCCTGCGCCAACGCGGGCAAAGGCAGGATGGCGCCGACGGAAGCGACCGTCATGACCGATGCCAGCACGCAGGAACGGGCCGATCTCCAGGAGGTATGGGACATTCTCAACCTTTCACGATTCTCGATGCAAACACAGTTTGGAAAGCGCTGGCGCGATTTGGTTCCCTGCGGCGCGCAGGTTCTGCGCCATCATGCACGCATCGCCGCCCTCGACAGCGGCCATGCGTGCGGCGTTCAGCGACGCGCCGAAGCGTCCGAAAAGCCCGCGTTGCGCAGGAAGTTGGCCGGCATCTGCAGCGCCGCGACGCTGCTGTACTGGCGGTGGGCCGCGAGCAGTTCATCGAGGCGCGGGTCGCGCAGCATCACCGGCGCGCCGTCGCCTGCCTGCATGGCCACGATCTCCGTGGGCACCGACTGCTGGGGCGCGCCGCCCTGGGCGAGTTGCGCGCCCGCCGATGCGCCTTCGCCGCTGGTGAGCAGCGAACTCCAGGCAAACGCGGCCACGGCCGCCACCGAGGCCATGCCTGCGGCCACCTTCCAGCGGAAGACGGCGCTGTTCGCGGCCCGGTCCGGCCCGCGCACTGCGGCAACCGGCACCAGCGGCTCGGACTGCAGGCGCGGACGCGGCTCCTTCGCCAGCTGCGCCCGCACGCCCGAAAGCACGTCGTGCTGGGCATGGTGGGCCAGTTCCGGCGAACGCAGCACATCGCCGACGAGCTGGTACAGCTGCCAGGTCTGGCGACCGGTATCGCTGTCGGCAAACGCCAGCGCCTGCGCGATGTCGTCGGCCGCGAGCTCCCCGTCGGCCAGCGCCGACAACTGTTCTCTTTGACTTTGGTTCAGATCTTCATTCATGATGTCATCCACCTGCGCCCGCTGCTCAGAGCCGGCTACGTCCACCACTACCAACGCTTGCCCGTCTGGTTTTCCAGCATGGGTTTGACCCGCGCGGAAATCGCCTCACGTGCACGAAAGATGCGCGAACGCACCGTGCCGATAGGACACCCCATCGCCGCGGAAATTTCCTCGTAGCTCAAGCCTTCGATCTCCCGCAGCGTCACCGCCTGACGCAACTCCTCGGGCAGGGCCTGCATCGCGGCATTCACCGCCTGCGCGATTTCCTGCGCCGCAAGAACGGTTTCCGGAGTCTCGTCCGTAGTTAGTTCTTGTCCGAGGTGAGAAGTTTCATCTTCATCGCCCTGACTGCGCAGCGCCGACTCGGAGACCACCGGATTGCGCTTCATGTCCAGCAGCGCCTTCTTCGCGGTGTTGACCGCGATCCGGTAGAGCCAGGTGTAGAACTGGGCTTCGCCGCGGAACTGGTGCAGCGCGCGGTAGGCACGGATGAACGTTTCCTGGGCGATGTCCTGGACCTGGTCGGTATCGCGCACCATGCGCGCGATCAAGCGTTCGATGCGGCGCTGGTACTTGATCACCAGCAGCTCGAAGGCCCGCTGGTCCCCGGCATTGGTCCGCTCCACCAATTGGAGGTCGCTGTCGCTGGTGGAGGGAGGAGTCACAAAAGGCTTCATGGAATCGTTCAGGGCCAGCCTAGTATCGCGCATGACGGGCCGGATTCACGGCGTCATGCACTCCGGGCAGGTCGGGGGCGCCAATATACCGTACGCCTGAGATCCCCCCACAATGCGGGCGCGCTGGCGCGGTGCAGCCATAGCCAGCGGCCGCCCGGCAAAGATCCGGGGGCGCGCAGCAGCAGGAACTCCTGGCCGTCCCAGCAGACCTGGGGTGCTTCGGGCAATGCCAGGGGTCGCGCGCCGCGCCGGCACTGCAGCCACCACTGGTCGCCGTCCCACTCGAGCAGCCCCTCGGGCCAGTGCCGCCAGCAGCGCCGCGCGCCCGCGCCCACCGCAAGCCACAGCAGCAGGCCCAGCGCCGCCGGCCAGGGCCTGGCGCCCGTGCCCTGCAGCGCCCACAGCAGCAGCACCGCCGCGCCCAGCACGGCAATGGCGAACAGCCCCCAGCCCAGCGCCGAAGGCGGCCGCACCAGCGCATAGCGCAGGCGCCCGGGCGCGTTGCGTATCATGGCAGCGCCCCATGAAAAAGGCGCCGACTCACCGACATATGTGCGGGAGAGCGGCGCCTGGGCATGGTGCAGCGGCTGAAAGAGTGATCAGATCCGCTTGAAGATCAGCGAGCCATTGGTCCCGCCGAAACCGAAGTTGTTCTTCAGCGCCACGTCGATCTTCATGTCCCGTGCGGTGTTCGCACAGTAGTCAAGATCGCATTCCGGATCCTGCGAGAAGATGTTGATCGTCGGCGGCACCTTCTGGTGGTGCAGCGCGAGCACGGTGAACACGCTTTCGATGCCGCCCGCGCCACCGAGCAGGTGACCGGTCATCGACTTGGTCGAACTCACCACCATGTTCTTCGCATGGTCGCCGAGCGCGGCCTTGATGGCATGCGTCTCGTTGAGGTCGCCCAGAGGCGTGGAAGTGCCATGGGCATTGAGATAATCCACCTGGTCGGCGTTGATTCCTGCATTGCGCATGGCGTTGAGCATGGCGCGGCGTGGGCCGTCCATGTTGGGCGCCGTCATGTGACCGGCGTCGGCACTCATGCCGAAGCCCGCCAGTTCGGCGTAAATCTTGGCACCGCGGGCCTTGGCATGTTCGTACTCTTCGAGCACCAGCATGCCTGCACCCTCGCCCAGCACAAAACCGTCACGGTCCTTGTCCCAGGGGCGCGAAGCCGTCTTCGGATCGTCATTGCGCGTGGAAAGCGCGCGCATCGCGGCAAAACCGCCGACGCCCAAAGGCGAGACTGTCGCTTCCGTGCCGCCGGCGATCACCACATCGGCGTCGCCGTACTCAATCATGCGACCCGCTTCACCGATGCAATGCAGTCCGGTGGTACATGCCGTGACCACAGCGAGATTCGGCCCCTTGAAGCCAAAACGCATGGACACATGTCCGGCCACCATGTTGATGATGGACGCGGGCACGAAGAACGGCGTGATGCGGCGCGGGCCGCGGTTACCCAGTTCTATCTGGGTGTTTTCAATCAGAGGCAGGCCACCAATACCTGAACCCACCACGCACGCAATGCGCGTGGCGAATTCGTCGGACAAGGCTTCGCCCGTAGGCAAACCCGCATCCTGCACGGCTTGCGCCGCAGCCGCAATGCCATAGTGGATGAAGCTGTCCATTCCCCGCGCATCTTTTGCGCTGATATAGGACTCGACATCAAACCCCTTGACCTCACCTGCGATCTTGCAGGAAAAGTTCGAGGCATCGAACTTGGTGATGAGGTCAATTCCGGACTGGCCGGCCAAAATATTGGCCCAGGCATCCGCCACCGTGTTACCCACGGGGCTGATGCAACCCAGGCCGGTCACGACAACGCGACGACGGCTCATGCGTAAAACTTTCTACTGAACGCTCGGTGCGTAGGCCTTAGGCCTTTTGGTGGGTATTGGCGTAATCGATGGCGTTTTGCACCGTCGTGATCTTCTCGGCGTCTTCGTCGGGAATCTCGATGCCGAACTCGTCTTCCAAAGCCATCACCAGTTCCACGGTGTCCAGCGAGTCTGCGCCCAGGTCAGCCACGAAGGCCTTTTCGCTGGTGACTTGAGACTCTTCCACGCCAAGTTGTTCGGCAATGATTTTTTTGACACGTGCTTCGATATCGCTCATGGTTTCCCTCTGGGGGTTGTGAATGAATCCGCGATTCTAGCCGCATAGAGCAAAACCCCTGTGCAGCCTGCCGCTCGGATATACGGCGTTGACACTTGACAATTACATATACATGCCACCGTTGACATGCAATTCCTGGCCTGTCACGTAGCCCGCAC
Organism: Pantoea sp. 18069; assembly: GCF_902706035.1. Taxonomy (GTDB): domain Bacteria; phylum Pseudomonadota; class Gammaproteobacteria; order Burkholderiales; family Burkholderiaceae_C; genus Comamonas. Next base: position 145,237 of record NZ_CACSJA010000013.1, read on the forward strand.
CCGTGGATGCGAGGTAGGCGACGGCGTGTGCGATGTCGGACGGCTGACCCAATTGCCCCAGGGCAATCTGGGATTGCAGCGCCTGGCGCTGCTCCTGCGGCAGCTGCGCGGTCATGTCGGTCTCAATGAAACCGGGGGCCACGCAGTTGACGGTGATGCTGCGGCTGCCGAGCTCGCGCGCCAGGGCGCGCGTCATGCCGGCCACGCCGGCCTTGGCAGCGGCGTAGTTGGCCTGACCGGGATTGCCCGATGCGCCGACCACGCTGGTGATCGAAATGATACGGCCAAAGCGCTGCTTCATCATCGGGCGGATGGCGGCGCGGCTGACCCGAAAGACCGCTTTGAGATTGGTGTCAATCACCGCATCCCAGTCTTCGTCCTTCATGCGCATGGCCAGCTGATCGCGCGTGATGCCCGCGTTGTTGACCAGCACCTGCAGACCGCCCTGGGTCTTGACGATGCTGTCGATCAGCGCCTCGACGGCTGCGCCGTCGGTGACGTTGAGGTTCACGCCCCGGCAACCGGGGAAGGCCGCGAGGGCCTCGGTGATGCGTTCGGCACCGCTGTCGGAGGTGGCCGTGCCGACCACCTGGTAGCCGCGACCGGCCAGTTCCAGCGCGATCGCTGCGCCAATGCCACGCGTGGCACCGGTCACGAGGGCAACTTGGGGCTTGGTTTCTGTCATGCGAACAATTCCTTCACTTCGGCCAATGTGACCGGATCGTACAGGGCTGCGCCCACGAGTTCGGCGTCGATGCGCCGCGTCAGTCCCGCGAGCACCTTGCCCGGGCCGCATTCGACCAGATGGGTGATGCCGCGGGCCTTCATGGCCTGCACGCACTCGACCCAGCGCACCGGGCCGAAGGCCTGGCGGTACAAGGCATCGCGAACGGCATCGGCCTCGGTCTGCACCGCGACGTCGATGTTGTTGATCACCGGGATCTGGGGCGCGGCAAACGCCGTCTGCGCGAGCGCGACGCGCAGCTTTTCGGCCGCGGGCTTCATCAGGCTCGAATGGAACGGTGCCGAGACCGGCAGCGGCAGCGCGCGCTTGGCGCCCGCTGCCTTGAGGGCCTCGCAGGCCTTTTCGACGGCGAGCTTGCTGCCGGCGATCACGGTCTGCGAAGGATCGTTGAAGTTCACCGCCTCGACCACTTCAGCCCCGCCCAGGCTCGCCGTGACTTCCGCACAGCTGGCCTTCACGGCGTCGGCATTCATTCCAAGGATGGCGGCCATTGCGCCCGTGCCGACAGGCACGGCCTCCTGCATGGCCTGGGCGCGCAGGCGCACCAGCGGCGCGGCCTGGGCCAGCGTCAGCACGCCCGAAGCGACCAAGGCCGAATACTCGCCCAGCGAATGTCCGGCCAGGGCCGCGGGCTGCGCTCCGCCTTCGGCGCACCAGACGCGCCATGCGGCGACCGCCGCGACCAGCATCACCGGCTGGGTGTTGGTGGTCAGCGCCAGCGCTTCCTTGGGGCCTTCATGGATCAGGCGGGCGACGTCCTCGCCCAGCGCATCCGATGCTTCGGCCAGGGTCTGGACGACCACGGGATGGCCCTGCCATGCGTCCAGCATGCCCACGGATTGCGAGCCCTGACCAGGAAAGACAAATGCAAATTTCTTCATGCTCATGGTCTTGCTTTTGATTTTGAAAAAAAGGGCGGCCACGCCGCCCCGGCAGTGCAATGCGGCACTGCCCGCCTGCGGTTACAGCTTGAGCAGCACCGCGCCCCAGGTAAAGCCCCCGCC
>NZ_CACSJA010000014.1 GCF_902706035.1 Pantoea sp. 18069
CCATCGAAGTCATCCGCCAGTACATCGAACAGCAGCAGACGCCGCATTAGCGCCGTGTAGGACGCCTACGGCGTCCGCACTATCCTTCCCCGCCCTGAAGGGCGAGGTTTGCCGCGCACGGGATCAAGCCGCCCACGCCGACTGTCGGGCAGCACGCCTTTAGCCGCTAAAAAAGCCTGCAAGCGCACGGTCCGGGCCAGGGTCGGCCCCTGCCGGTCAGCGGCGCAGCGCCTATGTGCCGTATTCCTTGAGCATCTGCCGCCCCAGGCGCTCCCAGGTCGGAAAAGGAAAGCTGCGCTTTTGCGGCACGCCGGGCGCGAAGGCGCGTGGCATGAGGAAGTCACGCACGCTGCCGCCCGCTAACATGGCGCTGGCGCCGCAGGCGCCGCCCTGCCTCAGGGACGGCGCGCGACGTCGAGAAATGCGCGGTTCAGGCGGGCGCCGGCTTGCGCCAGATCCAGGTGCCGCGCCTCGAGCCAGGCCTGGTCGCGCGCCAGCGCCTCGCGGGCGCTGCCCAGCATGCGGCGCACTTCGGCCGGCTGGGGGCCGCCCACGCCTACGCGCGTGCGCACCATGTTCTCGGCCGAGAGCGTGCGGCGGAACGTGGGCTCATCGAGCGGCAGCGCGGGATCGGCGAGCGCATACTTCTTGCCCGCCTCTGCATAGATGCGCTGCGCCTCGGCATATGGAAAATCGCGCGGGCGCAGGTTGTGGGCGCGCGCATAAGTGACGATCTCCGAAGCGAAGTGGTGGCCCACCCGGAAAGGGATGCCTTTCTCGCGCTGCAGGGTCTCGGCCAGCTCCATCGACGTGGTCCATTCCGATTCAAGTTCCTCGAGCGCGCGCGCGGGATCGATGCGCAGCGCGTCCAGCACATCGGTGAACTGGCCCAGCATCTGCACGCCCAGCACGAAGGTCTTGGCGCCCTGCGCATTCCAGGCGCTCTTGTAATCGGTCATGCCCGGAGTCACGTTGTGCGCGCGCAGCGTCACGGCCTGGGCCGAGGCGACCACATCGGTGGCCTTGGCGCGCGTATTCTGCAGCATGCCCGGGTTGGCCTTCTGGGGCATGGCGCTGCTGGTATAGGTCTTGCCCGCGGCCAGCAGCAGCCAGGGCCGCGTCTGGTGGTATTGCACATGGATGTCCTGCATCAGGGCACCGATGCGGATGGCCGCCGAACTGGCGATGGCCGTCGCTTCGAGCGGAATGTCGTAGGTGCTGACCTGGCCGGCGTCGTAGGCGTTGACGACCAGGCCGTCGAACCCCAGCAGATCGGCCAGGCGTTCGCGCTGGAGCGGCCAGCTCGAGTTCGCGAGCACGGCCGTGCCCAGCGCGCTGCGGTTGATGCGCGCATAGGCTTCGCGCACGCGCTGCGCATCACGCTCGAACGCGTCGGCGAACGCCAGCAGATAGTGGGCGTAGCTGATGGGCATGGCCTGCACGCCATTGGTGTAGGCCGGCACCAGCGTGTCGACGTTCTGCGCGGCCAGCGCCAGCAGCCGCGTACGCGCGCCGTTGAGCGCGGCGGTGAAATCCAGCACTTCGGTGCGCAGTTGCGCGGCATTCAAGGTCGCGTGCATGTCCTGGCGGCTGCGCCCCGAATGGATCAAGGTGGCTTCGGGCCCGGCGGCATCGCTGATGAGCTTCTCGACCTGCAATACGTCGGTGGGCCGGTGCCCGCCGGGCTGGCCGGCCTGGTCAATGGAATGCGCGACCCCGCGCGCGATGCGCCCGGCAAGCGCCGCAGGAATGATGCCCTCTTCGACGGTCATCACCGTCGACGCCATGTTGATGCGCCCGAACCAGTAGAAGACATCCTGCGCCCTGGCTTGGGCACTGGTGGCGTCGCCCCTGGGCTTGCCCTGGAGCTTCGCGGCCTGCGCGCGGCATTCTTCGGTGCTGCGGCAGGCGGTGTCTAGGGTCTCGGCGGCACCGGCCGCGCCGCTGGCCAGCAGCAGCACCAGCGCGGCGCAGGCAGTCATGCCCCTGGGTTGTTTCGTCATGAGGAAGTTCCTTGGCGTTGAAAAGCGCGGCGCGCGGCATGCGCTGGCTATCGTAAGCGACAGCGCACGGCGCCAAAGCCGGCAGGCCGGCCTCCCTGGCCAGGCTCGCCCTTTGCGGTTTCCGATAGACTTCGCTGAATCGTGCCGGGACTCGCTGTCAAAGGGAGATCTGGGCCATGGGTCACCCACCGCACCAGGTCGTTCATCGTTTGCTCAGGAGTAGGCTTGCACAATGAAATCGCCAGATATTGAAGATGACAGGGTCTTTGAAAGCGCCGCCGAGCTCTTCAAGGCCATGGCCGCGCCCATGCGGCTGAAGATCATCAGCGCGCTGTGCAATGGCGAAAAGAACGTCTCGGAGCTGCGCGCCGAAATCCTGACGACCCAGCCCAACATGTCCCAGCATCTCAATACGCTGTACCAGGCCGGCATCCTGGGGCGCAGGCGCGAAGGCGTGAGCATCTACTATTTCATCGCCAACGAGAAAGTGGTGCACATGTGCCGCACGATCTGCGTGCAGATTGCCATCGACCAGAACTGAAGCCTGCGGGAAAAGGCAAAGGCGCCATCGGTGCCTTGTGCTGCGCAGCACTCAGGGCTTGAGATAGACAAACCCTTGCTTCGCCTGCAGGCGCGCGACTTCGGCCACGCCCGAAGGCACGATCTCGGCCTCCATCAGCAGCGTAGCCGCATCGATGTTGCGGGTCTGCAAAGTGTTGTGGCACACGCGGAAATCGACGCCGCGCGCGGCCAGCGCGCTGACCTGGCCGCTGAACTCGCGGCCCCTGCTGTCCTTGGCATCGCTGAGCAGGAAATCAATGCCCGGCCCATGGGTCACGACCACGATCTTGTCGGTGGGCGAGGCGTTGAGTCCATTGTTGATGTTGTTGAGAATCGTCGCCGCGGTCTCCACGCCGGTGTTGACGTGATAGACCACCTTGACGATGTCCTGCGCCGCGGCGACTGCGGTGCCGAGCGCGAAGGCAATGGCAATGAGGGCGTTTTTCATGGGAGTCTCCTGGAGTGCGGGGGCCATCAGGGAAAGATGGCATCTTTCAAACATCACTACTGGCTTATATTAGCTGCGCACGACCATAGAAAAATAGGGCAAGTGCTATTGCCTGGCGCTGCAGGCAGGCGCAGGACCCGCTCAGTGGAGACAAGACCATGGCAAGAAATACGCTGGCCGCAGCCAGCCTCGCGCTGTTGACGATGGTGGGCGCGCAGCCTGCGCTGGCCCATGATGCACCGGCCCAGGCCACGGCAGCGGCCCCTGTGCGCATGCAGCTGCAGCCGGTGGCCCGCAACGCCTATTACGTGCAGGGCGCGTCGGCGCTAGGCTCGCCGGCCAACCGCAATTTCATCTCCAACGCGGGCTTTGTGGTCACCGACGACAGCGTGGTGGTGATCGATGCGCTGGGCTCGCCCGCGCTCGGGCAGGAGCTGGTCGAGCAGATCAGGGCCGTCACGGCCAAGCCCATCAGCCATGTGATCATCACGCACTACCACGCCGACCATATCTACGGCCTGCAGGTGTTCGAGGCCCTGGGCGCGAAGATCGTCGCCAACGCGCTGGCCCGGGAATATATCCAGTCGGAAACCGCGCGGCTGCGCCTGGAGGCTTCGCGCCAGGACCTCGCGCCCTGGATAGACGGGAACACGCGCATGGTGCCCGCGAGCCAATGGATCCGCGCCGCGACGCAGACGCTGCGCATAGGCGGCACGGACTTCGTGCTGCAGCACATGGGACCGGCCCATGCGCCCGAAGACACGGCAGTGTTCCTGCCCCGCAGCGGCGTGCTGTTCATCGGCGACGTGGTGTTTCGCAACCGCATTCCCTATGTGGGCCAGGCCGACAGCCGCCACTGGATCGCGGCGCTCGACAGCCTGCTGCAGCTGCCGGTCAAGGTCATGGTGCCCGGGCATGGCCCCGCTTCCACCCACCCCAAGGCCGACATGCAGCTCACGCGCGACTATCTGGCCTATCTGCGCGAAGCCATGGGCAAGGCGGCGGCCAATCTCGATCCTTTCGACGAGGCCTACGCTTCGACCGACTGGTCGCGCTTCGCGCACTACCCGCTGTTCAAGGAGGCCAATCGCATGAATGCCTACAACACCTTCTTGCTGATGGAGCAGGAAAAGCCATGAGCGATCTGCTGGCCGCACGCAGGCGCTGGCTGCTGCGCATGGCGGCGGCGTTGGCCTTGCCGCCCGCGCTCTCCCCCACCCTGGCGGCGCACGATGCATCGGAGCGCCTGCTGCCCAGCAGCAGCGACCTGCAACAGGACCTGGCCACGGCCCTGGCGCGCCAGGAGCCGCTGGTGGTGATGGCCACGCTGCACGGCTGCCCGTTTTGCCGCGTGGTCCGGGAGCACCACCTGCTGCCCTTGCAGCGCGCGGGCGCGCTGGTCACGCAAATCCATTTCCTGTCGCGCGCGCCACTGCGCGATATGTCCGGCGCGCAGACCACGCATGGCGCGCTGGTGCGGCAGCTGGGCATAGAAGTCGCGCCCACGGTGCTGTTCCATGGCACTGGCCAGCGCGAAGTGGCCGAGCGGCTGGCGGGCAGCTCCATTCCGGATTTCTATGGTGCCTATCTCGACGACCGGCTGGCACAGGCACGGGCGGTTGTGCGGGGGCGCTGAGGGTGATTCATTCACCCTGAGTCCCGAGCCTGCGAAGGATCGAAGTATCGAAGTATCGAAGTATCGAAGTATCGAAGTATCGAAGTATCGAAGTATCGAAGAGTCGAAGAGTCGAAGAGGTCTTTTCCTAAGGCAGGCCGTTCATGGTTCGACGGGCTCACCACGAACGGGGGCGCTCGCCCTCAGCCTGGCGCAGGACATCCTGTCGAAGAATAGAAGGGCGTTTCAGAGCGCAATGCAAAAGCGCTATTCCAAACAAGAACAACGAGGGTAATTGCCCAATCTCAAACCCCTGCGCCTGCCGGACACTCATGCATAACAACATGCTTATATACAAATATAAGGAGACTGCGGTGAAGCATTGGAAATCCTGGCTCGGGGGTGTGGCGCTGGTGGCCGCGATGGGTGCGCCCGGCATGGCGTCGGCAAATCAGGCGCTGGCGCAGAAGAACGCCTGCATGGCCTGCCACGCCATCGACAAGAAGCTCGTCGGTCCCGCGTTCGGCGATATCGCCAGGAAATACACGGGCCAGGCCGATGCGCAGGCGCAACTCGCCAAGAGCATCAAGGCAGGTGGCGCGGGCAAATGGGGCCCGATTCCCATGCCGGCGCAGGCCGCGCTCAGCCAAGCCGATGCCGGCACGCTGGCCGCCTGGATTCTTGCGGGAGCGCAGTAAAAATGGCGGGCCGCGGTGGGCGCTTGGGCGAAGTCTGCACGTGGAAGGGGAGCGTATGCGCGATCACCTGACGGGCCGGGTGCGCAAGGCGCCTGAGAATTTCGTGCCGGCGCAGGACGTGGGCACGGTGTTTGCCCAGGCCAAGGCCGGGCGGCGCGACTTCATACGCAGTGCGTTTGCGGCCGCCGCGGGAGCGACGGCAGCTGTCGCCACCTCGGCGCGGGCAACAGCCATCGGCGATGGCGACCCGAATATCCTCGAGTTGCCCGCGCACAGCAAGGGGCTGGGCCAGGCCGTGGTCACCGATGGCTATGGCAAGCCGTCCCAATATGAAGCCAATGTGCAGCGCCGCCAGAGCCCGGGGCTCACGCAGACCAAGCAGGCCTCGGTGTCGTTCGCGCCGCTGCAGTCACTGTTTGGCATCGTCACACCCAGCGGCCTGCATTTCGAGCGCCACCACCAGGGCTGGTGGGACATCGATCCGTCCAAGCACCGCCTGATGGTCAATGGCCTGGTGTTGAACGCCAAGGTCTTCACCATGGATGAAATCATGCGCCTGCCTTCGGTCTCGCGCTTTCACTTCATCGAATGCGGCGCCAACACCGGCATGGAATGGGGCAATGTGGCCGTGCCCACGGTGCAGTACACGCACGGCATGCTGTCGTGCAGCGAATTCACGGGCGTGCCGCTGATCCGCCTGCTGGAGATGGCGGGCGCCGACCTCAAGAAAGGCAAGTTCGTTCTGGCCGAAGGCGCGGACGGCTCGTCGATGACACGCACCATTCCCATGGAACTGATCACCTCGGGCGAAGTACTCGTGGCCTATGGGCAGAACGGCGAAATGCTGCGGCCCGAGCAAGGCTATCCGCTGCGCCTGGTCGTGCCCGGCGTGCAGGGCGTGAGCTGGGTCAAGTACCTGCGCCGCATCGAAGTCGGCGACATGCCCTACGCGACCAAGGACGAAGCCATCCACTACGTCGACCTGATGCCCGATGGCCAGCACCGCCAGTACAGCAGCATCCAGGAATGCAAGAGCGTCGTGACCACGCCTTCGGGCGGGCAGATGCTGCTGGACAAGGGCTTCTACAACATCACGGGCCTGGCCTGGTCGGGGCGCGCAAAGATCCGGCGCGTCGACGTCAGCGTCGATGGCGGGCGCAACTGGCGCACTGCGCGGCTCGAAGGCACGGTGATGGACAAGTGCCTGACCCGCTTCAACCTCGACTGGGTCTGGAATGGCGAGGAATGCATCATCCAGAGCCGCGCCATGGACGAGACCGGCTATGTGCAGCCCACCTACCAGCAGCTGCGCGCCGTGCGCGGCAGCCGCTCGATCTATCACAACAATGCGATCCAGTCGTGGGCAGTGCACGCCAATGGGGAGGTGGCCAATGTCCAGCTCGCGTAGTTTCCGCCTGGCCATTGCCGGCGTGCTGGCCATACTGGCCTTGGGCACGGCCGCCCAAGGTACGAACAGCTTTCCCGGCATTGGCCGCGACGCCACGCCCAGGGAAGTCAAGGCCTGGGACATCGATGTGCGCCCCGACTTCAAGGGCCTGCCCGAAGGCTCGGGCAGCGTGCGCCAGGGCATGCAGGTCTGGGAAGCCAAGTGCGCGTCCTGCCACGGCGTGTTTGGCGAGGCCAATGAAGTCTTCAGCCCGCTGGTCGGCGGCACCACCGCCGACGACATCAGGACCGGCCATGCGGCGCGCCTCAAGGACCCGGGCTTTCCGGGCCGCACCACGCTGATGAAGACCGCGACACTGTCCACGCTCTGGGACTACATCAACCGTGCCATGCCCTGGAATGCGCCCAAGACCTTGTCGACCGAAGAGGTCTATGCGGTCACGGCCTATCTGCTCAACCTCGGCGAAATCGTGCCCGAGGACTTCACGCTCAGCGACAGGAACATGGCCCAGGTGCAGGCCAGGCTGCCCAACCGCAATGGCATGAGCACAGCGCATGCGCTGTGGCCGGGCAAGGAATTCCAGGCCCACGCCAAGCCCGATGTACAGGCCAAGGCCTGCATGCGCGACTGCGCACCGCCCCCCCAGGTGCGCTCGGCCCTGCCCGACCATGCAAGCAACAACCACGGCAATCTGGCGCAGCAAAACCGCCTTGTCGGTGCACAGCACGGCATGGAGACCGATGGCGGCGCAAGCAGGAAGGCCCAGCCCGCGCCCGCGGCCAGCGTGGTGCCGACGGCGCTGCTCGAGAAGAACGCCTGCATCGCCTGCCACGGCGTGGAGCAAAAGATCGTCGGCCCGGCGTTCAAGGACATCGCCAGCAAGTTCGGCGGCCAGACCGACTACCTGATAGCCAGGATCAAGTCCGGCAGCTCGGGGGTATGGGGATCCATCCCCATGCCGCCGCAGCCCCAGCTCAGCGACGACGACGCCAGAATCATTGCCGAATGGCTCGCGGGGACCAGGAAGCCATGAAGGACCCGCGCCAGTCGCAGGGCATCCATCCATCACAAGGAGACAGAAGATGAAACGCAGAGACGCACTCAAGAACAGCGCAGCCGTGCTGGGCCTGCTCGTGGCCGCGGGCATGCTGCCGCAGGCCGCGCATGCAGCCTACAACCAGGCGGCCTTCGAGGCCAAGACCATGGCCGATGTGCTCAAGGCCATGGGCGCGTCGGCGCCGGCCGAAAGCAAGGACGTGACGCTCACCGCGCCCGACATCGCCGAGAACGGCGCCGTCGTGCCCATCGGTGCCGCGACCACGCTGCCCAACGTCAAGCAGTTGCTGATCCTGGTGGAGAAGAACCCCAACACCATGATTGCGGCGTTCACCGTCAACGAAGCGCTCGAGCCCAACTTCCTCACGCGCGCCAAGCTGGGCCAGTCCTCGGATGTCTATGCAGTGGCCATCACCAACGACGGCAAGGCCTTCTTCGCGAAGAAGGAAGTCAAGGTGACACTGGGCGGTTGCGGCGGTTGATACCTCAGAACAAGGAGAAAGACATGGCAGATCCAATGCGCATCCGGGCCCAGGCCGCCGCAGACAAGACCACGGTACGCGTGCTGATGGCACATGAAATGGAGACAGGCCTGCGCAAGGACGCGGAAGGCAAGGTCATACCGGCCTGGTTCATCCAGGAAGTCACGGCCAGCCTCAACGGCAAGCCCATCTTCTTGGCCGACTGGGGCCCCGCGGTCTCCAAGAACCCTTTCCTGCAATTCGTCGTCAAGGGCGCGAAGGCCGGCGACAAGCTGTCCGTGAGCTGGAAGGACAACCGCGGCGAGACCCGCACCGACGAAGCCACGGTCAGCTGACAGCGGCCGACGCCGCCGGCGCGCAGGCACAGCCTTTGCGCCGCCTCCTTGCCCGAGAACAAAAAGAGAGGACGCACCATGAGACAAATGAACCCTGCCGCCCCACTGGCGGCGGCCCTGCTGATGGCCTTGTGCGCCCCCGCGCTGGCGCAGAAAAGCACGGCCGACGGCATTGCCGAGTACCGTGAGATGCTGCAGGACGGCAATCCCGCGGAGCTGTTCGAGATGAAGGGCGAGGAGCTGTGGAAGCAAAAGCGCGGGCCGAAGAACGCCTCGCTCGAGCGCTGCGACCTGGGCCAGGGCCCGGGCGTGGTCAAGGGCGCGTTTGTCGAACTGCCGCGCTACTTCGCCGATACCAACAAGGTGCAGGACCTCGAGTCGCGCCTGCTGACCTGCATGCAGGTGCAGCAGGGCCTGGACGCCGCCAAGATCGCCGCCACGCCGTTTGGCAAGGACGAGCAAAAGAACATGGAAGGCCTGGTGGCCTGGGTGGCGTCGCAGTCCAAGGGCATGAAGCTGGCCCTGCCGCAAAGCCATGCGAAGGAAAAGCAGATGTACGAAGTCGGCAAGCGCATGTTCTACCTGCGCGGCGGCCCGCATGACTTTTCCTGCGCCTCCTGCCATGGCGCGGACGACAAGCGCATACGCCTGCAGGACCTGCCCAATCTCACGCAAACCAAGGGCGCGGCCGAAGGCTTCGGCTCCTGGCCCGCCTACCGCGTGTCGTCGGGCGATCTGTGGAGCATGCAGCGGCGCCTCAACGACTGCTTTCGCCAGCAGCGCTTCCCCTACCCCGGCTATGCCAGCGACGTGACGGTGGCGCTGGGCGTGTTCATGGGCGTCAACGGCAAGGGCGGCATGTCGACTGCGCCCGCCATCAAGCGCTAAGGAGAGCCCGCAATGTTGAACAAGAAACCCCTCTCCACGCTGTACACGGTGGCCGCGGTGGGCGCGTCCCTGGTCGTGCTGGGCTGCGCCTCGCTGGACACCGCAGACACGCTGGACACGCTGACCCAGCAAATGGTGCAGGCCTCGTTTCGCGACCAGGGCATTGCCAAGGTCGACCGGCTGCAGCAGGACGAATCCAACGCCGCCTGCAGCGCGGCCGACGTGTCGGGCGTGCCTTTGAGCGACACCAAGGCCCAGTCCATCGAAGCCGCCAATCTCAAGGCCCTGCAATGGCCGGCCGACGGCAAGTTCGTCGGCGACTGGAAGGAAGGCGAGAAGATCGCGCAGAACGGCCGCGGCATGACCTGGACCGACAAGCCCGGCAGCGCCAATGGCGGCAATTGCTACAACTGCCACCAGATCAGCCGCGAGGAAATCTCGTTCGGCACGCTGGGCCCCAGCCTCTACAACTACGGCAAGCTGCGCGGCATCACCGACCCGAACAGCCTTGAGGCGCGCGCCATCGTCGAATACACCTGGGGCAAGATCTGGAACGCCAAGGCCTACAACGCCTGCTCGGGCATGCCGCGTTTCGGCCATGCAGGCATCCTGGGCGAAGCGCAGGTGCGCGATCTCGTGGGCTTGCTCGTGGACCCCAAGTCCCCGGTCAATCGCTGATTCCCTCCCTTGCAATGCATTGCGGCCGGCGCTGACGCCGGCGCCGGCCGCTTTCCGAGTGAACCATGAGCCTTTCCAAACGCGAATTCCTGCAAGTGCTGGCCGCGGCCAGCGTCTCGGGCATGGGCTTGCAGCGCTATGCCCACGCCGACACGGCGCTGGCCGACAAGGCGCTCTACGATGTGCCCGCATTCGGCAACGTGTCGCTGCTGCACATGACCGACTGCCACGCCCAGCTCAAACCGATTCATTTCCGCGAGCCCAGCGTCAACCTGGGCCTGGGCACGATGAAGAACCAGGCGCCGCACCTGGTGGGCGAGCATCTGCTCAAGGCCATGGGCATTGCGCCGGGCACGGCCAGCGCCCATGCGTTCAGCTATCTGGACTTCGACGCGGCTGCCCAGCGCTACGGCAAGGTGGGCGGCTTTGCGCATCTGGCGACGCTGGTCAAGCGCATGCGCGCCACACGCCCGGGCGCCTTGCTGCTCGACGGCGGCGACACCTGGCAGGGCTCGGCGACGTCGCTCTGGACCCAGGCGCAGGACATGGTCGAGGCCTGCAAGCTGCTGGGCGTGGACGTGATGACCGGCCACTGGGAGTTCACCTATGGCATGGAGCGCGTGCAGGAAATCATAGAAAAGGACTTCGGCAGCAAGCTCGATTTCGTCGCCCAGAACGTCAAGACCGCCGACTTCGGCGACCCGGTGTTCAAGCCCTATGTGATCCGCGAGATCAACCGCGTGCCCGTGGCCGTCATCGGCCAGGCGTTTCCCTACACGCCTATCGCCAACCCGCGCTACCTGGTCGCCGACTGGAGCTTCGGCATCCAGGAAGACAACCTGCAGAAAATGGTCGACGCGGCGCGCGCCAAGGGCGCCAAGGTGGTGGTCGTGCTGTCGCACAACGGCATGGACGTGGACATCAAGATGGCGGGCCGGGTGCGCGGCATCGACGCGATTCTCGGCGGCCACACGCACGACGGCATGCCCGTGCCGACGATAGTGGGCAACGCGGGCGGCAAGACCATAGTCACCAACGCGGGCTCGAACGGCAAGTTCCTGGGCGTGCTCGACTTCGACGTCAAGGACGGCAAGGTCGCGGCCTTCAAGTACCGGCTGCTGCCGGTGTTCGCCAACATCCTGCCGGCCGACGCAGAGATGGATGCGCTGATCACGCGCGTGCGTGCGCCCTATGAAACCCAGCTGGCCGAAGTGCTGGCGCGCACCGACGGCACGCTCTACCGGCGCGGCAACTTCAACGGCACGGGCGACCAGTTGCTGCTCAACGCCATGATGGCGGTGCAGGACGCGCCCATCGCGTTCTCGCCGGGCTTTCGCTGGGGCACTTCGCTGCTCGCGGGCCAGGACATCACGCGCGAATGGCTGATGGACATGACGGCGACGACCTATTCCTACGCCACCGTGACCGAGATGAGCGGCGCGACGATCAAGACCGTGCTCGAAGACGTGGGCGACAACCTGTTCAACCCCGACCCCTACTACCAGCAAGGCGGCGACATGGTGCGCGTGGGCGGCCTGCAGTACCAGTGCGACCCGACAGCGAGCGCCGGCCAGCGCATCAGCGACATGCGGCTCAATGGCCAACTGCTCGAGGCCGACAAGAAGTACAAGGTCGCGGGCTGGGCGCCCGTGGCCGAAGAGGCGCGCAACGCGGACAATAAACAGATCTGGGAAATCGTCGAGCCCTGGCTCAAGGCGCAGAAAGTGATCAAGCCGGGCAAGCCCAATGCGCCGCGGCTGGTCAATGTGACGCCCAACCGGGGCCTTGCATGAAGCCTTCGGGTATATGCCAGTACGCTGGGCGCGCCAGGCACCGTCCAATGCGCGCATGAGTCCTGCCGAGTTTGCCTCCCTGTCGGCCGCCGTTCTGGCGGTCATTTTCTTGCTGGCGGCCGTGCTCGGCTTTGCCATGCGCGAAACGCGCTTTTGCACCATGGGCGCGATCAGCGACGTGGTCTATCTGCAGGACTGGACGCGCATGCGCCAGTGGGCGCTGGCCGTGGGCGTGGCGATGTGCGGCGCCACGGCGCTGGTGCTGTGGGGCGGCGTGGCCGTGGCCGACACGCTCTATGCGAGCAACCGGCTGATGTGGCTGTCGGCGCTGGTCGGCGGCCTGCTGTTTGGCGCGGGCATGGTGCTGGCCTCGGGCTGCAGCGCCAAGAACCTCACGCGCCTGGGCGGCGGCAGCCTCAAGGCGCTGGTCGTGCTGCTGGTCATGGGCCTGGCCGCGTTTGCCACGCTCAAGGGCATCACGGCCGTCGCGCGCGTGCGCTGGCTCGACAGCGTGCAGCTGCAGTTCGACACCCTGGCCCTGCTGCCCGAACTGCTGGCCCAGGCCGGCGGCTGGCCGGTGTTTGCGACGCGCCTGGCGCTCGGAATGGGCCTGGGCGGCTGGCTGGTCCTCATTGCGCTCAAACCCGCCAAAGGCGCCGAAAGAAGCACCGCGGTGCTGCTGGGCGGCGCGGCCGTGGGCCTTTGCGTGACCGCGGCCTGGTGGCTGGGCGGCCATGTGGGCGAAGTCGCCGAGCACCCCGAAACGCTCGAGCATATGTACATAGGCACCTACAGCGGGCGCATCGAGGCGTTGAGCTTTGTCACGCCGGTCGCGCATACGCTCGACTGGCTGCTGTTCTTCAGCGACAGCAACAAGGTAGTGACCTGGGGCATCGCTTCGGCCTGCGGCATGGTTGCCGGCAGCCTGGTGCATGCGCTGTGGCGGCGCGATTTCCAATGGCAGGGCTTTGCCGATACCCAGGACCTCGCGCGCCATCTGCTGGGCGCGCTGCTGATGGGCGTGGGCGGCGTGACCGCGCTGGGCTGCACCGTGGGCCAGGGCATCAGCGCCGTCTCGCTGCTGAGCCTGGGCAGCCTGATTGCCATTGCGGCCATCGTCGCCGGCGCGGTGACGATGCTGCGGTATCTGGCGGCTGGAGAGTAGCCCATGCCTGGCGTTTTTTAGCCGCTAAAAAACCCCATCACCGGCCGCCGCCCCACCACGGCAGCGCCACCACCTGCCCGCCCCCGACCGCATAGCAGCGCACGGTCGCGGCCGGCAGCTCGCGCGTGCTGCCCGTGAACGCGCCGAATGCGGGCAGGATCATCAACCCCGGCGCTTCGCAAAAACACGGCAGGTGCGCGCGGTCGTGGGCGCGGCCGCGCAGTTGCACCGCGGGGTGCAGATGGCCGGCAAGCACCAGGGCATGGCCCACCGTCTGCGGATGGTGGCAGGCCGCGAACGGGCCCAGGCGAAACGGCTCGTCGACGATATCGAAGCGCAGCGCGGGCGGGGGGTCGCCTGCATGGCTGTCGTGGTTGCCGCGCACCAGCAGGCAGTCCAGCTGCGCATGCCGCGCGCGCCAGGCACGCACGGCATCCATCACCTGCGCCTGCCGGGCCGTGGCCGCGTGCAGCCAGTCGCCCAGCACCACCAGGCGCTGCGCGGCCAGGGCGTCGATCAGGTGGCTGAGCCGGTCCAGGTTGTCGCGCGTGGTTCCGGAGGGCACGGGCTGGCCCAGCGCGCGAAAGCTCGCGGCCTTGCCCAGATGCACATCGGCCACAAACAGCGTTTTCTCGCGCGGCCACCACAGCGCGCGCTCGGCCAGCAGCGCCACCGCCTCGCCTGCGAGCACGATGGACAGCGCGCCCGGCGGGGCGGTCATTGCGCGGCTCCAGGCGAGCGGCGCGCGCGCCCGTCCTTGCGCATGCGCGGCTTGCGGGTTCCCGATGTCTCGCCGCGCGTCTCCAGCGCCAGCGCCGCGGCTATATCCGCTTCGGGCACTTGCCGCGATTGCCGCGCAGCGAACACCTGGTCCGCGCTCGCATGCGCCGTGCCCACGGCTTCGCCGCCCGCGCTGCGCTCGAGTTCGGCCACCATGCGCGCGATGCGGTCGGCGAGCGGCTCGTTGCTGAGCTTTTCGCGAAAGCGCTCGGCCATCAATGGAAACGCCAGCGGCGTGGGCTTGCGCAGCGCATGCAGCTGCAAGGCCTGGCCTTCTATGCGTTCGAGCGCGGCCGCGAGCTGGCGCACGTCCAGCTCCTGCGTCAGCAGTTCCTGTTCGGCCTGGGCCAGCAATTGGTTGTGCGGGTCGTAGCGCTGAAACACCTCGAAGAACAGCGAAGCCGAGGCCTGCAGCTGGCGGTTGCTGCGGCGCTCGCCCGGGTGGCTCTGGAAGATCAGCCCGGCAATGCGCGCGATCTCG
The DNA here is from genome assembly GCF_902706035.1 of Pantoea sp. 18069. Classification (GTDB taxonomy): domain Bacteria; phylum Pseudomonadota; class Gammaproteobacteria; order Burkholderiales; family Burkholderiaceae_C; genus Comamonas. Next base: position 14,392 of record NZ_CACSJA010000014.1, read on the forward strand.
CGAAAGCGCCGGCGCGCAAGCTCGGTCGCGTTGAGGCTGCCCAGCACTTCGGCGAGCAGCTGCTCCCTGGGGCGCGGCGCCAGCAGCGCGGGCAGGCACCCGGCCCAGTCAATGGCTTTGGCGCTCAGCAGTTCGATGCCGTAGTCGTTGAGCGCTATCGAGAAGGTGCCGGTTTCGGGCTGGGCCGCGCGCCAGGCCAGCAGGCTGGCCAGCCCCAGATGCACCTGCCGGCCCGCGAACGGGTAGACAAACAGATGCCAGCCCTCGCGCGACTTGAGCGTTTCGGCAATCAGCGTGCGTGGCGTGGGCAGGCCCGACCAGCGGCGCTGGAGTTCGAGCAGCGGCTGCACGCATTGCATCTCGGGGCTGTCGAAACGGCCTTGGTCGGCGGCCTGCAGCTGGCGCAGCACGGCGTCGGCCAGCGTGCTCGACAGCGGCATGCGCCCGCCGCTCCAGCGCGGCAGCGTGGCGCGCCCGGCCGCGGCGCGGCGCACCAGCGCCGTCATCTGCTCCACGCGCACCAGCTCGAGCAGCCGGCCGCCGAACATGAACGCATCGCCGGGCTTGAGCCGCGCGACAAAGCTTTCCTCCACGCTGCCCAGGCGCGCGCCGCCCAGGTACTGCACGCTGATCGAGGCATCGCTGACGATGGTGCCGATGTTCACCCGGTGGCGGCGCGCCAGGCGCGCATCGGGCACGCGCCACAGGCCGGTCTCGTCGGGCACGACGCGGTGGTAATCGGGATAGGCCGCGAGCGAGGGCCCGCCCTGGCGCACGAAGTCCAGGCACCACTGCCACTGCGCCTCGCTGATCTCGGCATAGGCCACGGTGCTGCGGACTTCAGCCAGCAGCTCGTCGGGCCGAAAGCCCCCGCCCAGCGCGATCGTCACCAGGTGCTGGACCAGCACATCGAGCGGCGCGCGCGGGCTGGGCCGCGCCTCGATCCGGCCCGCATGCACGGCTTCGCGCGCGGCCGCGGCTTCGACCAGTTCCAGGCTGTGCGTGGGCACCAGCGTGATGCGCGACGGCCGGCCCGGCGCATGGCCGGCGCGGCCCGCGCGCTGCACAAGACGCGCCACGCCCTTGACCGAGCCGATCTGCAGCACGCGGTCCACCGGCAGGAAATCCACGCCCAGGTCCAGGCTTGACGTACAGACCGCGGCCTTGATGCGCCCTTCCTTGAGGCCCAGCTCCACCCATTCGCGCACGCCGCGGTCGAGCGAACCATGGTGCAGCGCGAGCACGCCCGCCCAGTCGGGCCGCGCTTCAAGCAGCGCGCGGTACCAGCGCTCGGCCTGCGAGCGCATGTTGGTGAACACCAGGCAGCTCGCGCTTTCCTCTATGGCTTGCACCACCTGGGGCAGCATGCGCAGGCCCATGTGGCCGGCCCAGGCAAAGCGCTCGGCAGCGGCCGGCAGCAGCGTGTCTATGAGCAGCGTCTTGTCGGTCTCGCCCTGCACGATGGCCGGCGGCTGGCCCTCGGGCGCGGGCGCGGTGCCCAGCAGCGTGCGCAGCGCTTCGTCGAGGTTGGCCAGCGTGGCCGACAGCCCCCAGGTCATGAGCGCGGGCTCAAAGCGCCGCAGCCGCGCGAGCGCGAGCTGCGTCTGCACGCCGCGCTTGTTGCCCATGAGTTCATGCCATTCGTCGACCACGGCGAGGCGCACATGGCGCAGCAGCTCGTGCGCATCGGCGCGCGACATCAAGAGCGTGAGGCTTTCGGGCGTGGTGACCAGCACCGTGGGCAGGCGGCGGTCCTGGGCGGCGCGCTGCGCCGAGGGGGTGTCGCCGCTGCGCAGCGCCGAACTCCAGCCGGGGCTCAGCGCGAGCATGGGCTCCTGCAGGGCGCGCAGCGTGTCGGCGGCCAGCGCGCGCATGGGCGTGATCCACAGCACGGTCAGCGGCGGCGGCTGGCCTGCGCCCTTGCCCCCGCCATCGGGCGCGACACCTTTGGACCCCATGTTCGCGCGCAAGGCGCCCAGCGCGCCCAGCCAGACCGCCAGCGTCTTGCCGCTGCCCGTGCTCGAGTGCAGCAGGCCGCTGCGGCCCTGCGCCATCTCGGCCCAGACGCGGCGCTGGAAAGGGAATGTCTTCCAGCCTTGGGCCGCCATCCAGGCTGGCAGTGCCGGGTCGGTGCGCGCGCGCTTGCCCGCCACCATCAGCCGCCCCCCTGCAGCAGCGCCTGCAAGGTCGCGAGCGTGTCGGCCTCCTCCACCGGCTTGTCTTCACGGCGGCGCAGCATGCGCGGAAAGCGCACGGCAATGCCGCTCTTGTGGCGCTTGCTGGCGGCTATGCCTTCGAAGCCCAGCTCGAACACCATGGTCGGTGTCACGCTGCGCACCGGGCCGAAGGTCTCGACCGTGGTCTTGCGGATCTGCGCATCGACGGCGCGCATCTCCGCATCGGTCAGGCCCGAATAGGCCTTGGCAAACGGCACGAGCTGGCGCGCGGGATCGTCCTGCGGTCCGTTCCAGACCGCAAACGTGTAGTCGCTGTAGAGGCTCGCCCTGCGCCCGTGGCCGCGCTGCGCATAGATCAGCACCGCGTCCACCGACAGCGGGTCTATCTTCCATTTCCACCAGACACCCACGTCCTTGGTGCGGCCCACGCCGTAGTGCGCGTCCAGGTGCTTGAGCATCATGCCCTCGACGCCCAGCGCGCGCGCCTGCTCGCGCTGGCTTGCCAGCGCCGCCCAGTCGCCGCCGCGCAGCAGCGGGCTCAGTTCGAGCTGGGGATGGGCAAAGGCCGCGACCAGGTGTTCCAGCCGCGCGCGCCGCGCATGCTGGGGCAGCGCGCGCAGATCGGCGCCCTGGTCCTCGAGCAGATCGTAGACGCACAGCACCACGGGCAATTCGCGCAGCAGCTTGGCACTCAGCGCCTTGCGGCCTATGCGCTGCTGCAGCTGGGCAAACGGCTGGGCCCGGCCGTCGCGCCAGACCAGGATCTCGCCGTCGAGCACCGTGCCCTCGGGCAGCACGGCGCCCATTGCCTGCAGTTCGGGGTAGCGCTCGCTGACCAGTTCCTCGCCACGCGTCCAGAGCGCGACCTGGCCTGCGCGCCGCACGAGCTGGGCGCGTATGCCGTCCCATTTCCACTCGACCAGCCAGCCGTCCGCGGGGCCCAGCGCCGCGTCGAACTGCGCCAGCGGCAGATTGAACGGGTGGGCCAGAAAGAACGGATAGGGCTGGCCGCCGCGCGGCCCGTTGCCCTCGCCCGCGGCATCATCGGGGGCGATCAAGGCCTGGTAATCTTCGGCCGAGGGCCGGGCACCAATGTGCGTATAGCCCATCAGGCGCTGGGCGATCACCTTGGCGTCGACACCGCTCACCGCCGCGAGTGCCTGCGTAACCTGCAGCTTGGAAACCCCGACGCGAAACGCCCCCGTGATCAGCTTGAAATAAACCAGCCGCTGCGCCGCGGCCAGCATGCGCCACTGGTCTTGAAGAATGCGCGCCAGCGCTTCGGGCGCCTGGCCGCGCAGTGCCAGCAGATGCTGCTCCATCCAGTCGGCCAGCGGCAGTTCGAGCGCCGCAGCGGGTACGGGCAGCAGCAGCGCCATCGTCTCGGCCAGATCGCCTACGGCTTCGTAGCTCTCGTCAAACAGCCATTCGGGCAGGCCGGCCGCAAGACGCGCCTGTTCGCGCAGCAGCCGCGTGGGCACGAGCTGGCGCGGCTTGCCGCCCGCGAGGAAATACACCGCCCAGGCCGCGTCGCGCGCCGGCGCGGCGCGCAGATAGCGCTGCAGCGCGGCCTGCTTGGCGAGGCTGGACGTGGAAGCGTCGAGTTCGCGGTAGAGATCGGCAAAGGCCTTCATGCGGAGTCAGGCGTCGATTCTTCATCCGCCGTGCGCGGCGCGGCGTCGTCGGCTTCGTCGTGGTCGCCATATTCCGTGGAAAAGCCCTGGGCCTGCAGCCCCTGCTCGCCCAGCCAGCGCACCATCACCGCCACGCTGCCATGCGTGACGAACACCCGTTCGGCCCCGGTCGCAAGAATCGCCGACTGCAGGCCGGGCCAGTCCGCATGGTCGGAGACGACAAAACCGCGGTCCACGCCGCGCCGCCGGCGCGTGCCGCGCAGCAGCATCCAGCCGCTGGCAAACGCATCCGAGGGGTTGGGGCCGAAGCGCCGCAGCCAGCTGCTGCGCCCGGCCGAGGGCGGCGCGATCACCAGCGAACGCGCAAGCGCCGCCTTGTCCAGCGCCGCATCGGTTGCGTAGTGCGTGGGCGGCAGCGCCACGCCGGCCGCGCGGTAGATCGCGTTGATCGGCTCGACGGCGCCATGCGCGACGATGGGCCCTATGCCCGCATCCACGCCGTAGAGCAGCCGCTGTGCCTTGCCCAGCGCATAGGCATAGAGCACGGACGCGCACCCGGCTTCGGCGTTGCTGCGCCACCAGGCGTTGATCTCGGCAAACAGCGCTTGCTGTGTCGGCCAGCGATAGATCGGCAGGCCGAACGTCGATTCCGTGATGAAAGTGTCGCAGCGCACGGGCTCGAACGGCGCGCAGGTGCCGTCATTCTCGAGCTTGTAGTCGCCCGACGCGACCCAGACCCTGCCGCCATGCGCGAGCCTGACCTGTGCCGAGCCCAGCACATGGCCGGCCGGGTGCAGCGACAGCTGCACGCCGTGGTGGTCTATGACCTCGCCATAGGCCAGCGTCTGCAGCGTGATGTCTTCGCCCAGGCGCCGGCGCAGTATCGGCGCGCTGTCGTGGTGGGCGAGGTAATGCGCACTGCCCCAGCGCGCATGGTCGCTGTGCGCATGGGTGATCACGGCCCGCTCCACCGGCCGCCAGGGGTCGATGTAGAAGTCGCCCGGCGGGCAATACAGTCCTTCGGGACGGGCGACGATCAGGTCCGCTGCAGCGCGCATGCTTTGGATGCTATGCGTGCGGCGCGCAGGATGCTGTAGGACGGAGCACCATCCAAACGGGCCCCGCGGTGCCGATGGATGGCATGGGCACTGACGGACCGACCCATCGCAGTCGCGGACCGAGGTGTCTGACCCGGGCCGGGCACGCGAGTGCCCTGGGCGCCCTTCCCTTCGCGAGTGACTCATCCGGCAGCAACCAGGCGACAGACGCCTCACTGAAAAAGGACGTCGATGGCGCCCACGCTTTTCTTCCCGTGCGGAAGGGCGAGGTTTGACACGCCGCCCGCTCCCCCGGTCTTGCGCGGCTATGCTCGCACGATGCGACTTGAAGATCTTGAAGTTTTTCGTGCAGTTCATGAAACCGGCAGCTTTCAGCGCGCGGGCCAGCGCTCCGGGCTGACACAGTCGGCCGTGACCAAGGTCATCCGCAAGCTGGAGGACGAGTTTGGCTTGCAACTGCTGGAACGAGGCAGCGGCAAGGCTGCGCTGACCCCGGCGGGGCGCACCCTGTATGCGCGTGCGCTGGAACTGGGCCGGCTCTCTGCCGTCACTCGGCACGACATGGCGAGCGAGGCCGCAGCGCTGCGCGGAACGATACGTCTTGGCGTGGTACCCGCGCTGCTCAACAGCGTGGTTTCGCCGGTGATCGCGGATCTGCTCGCTGGCCCGCAAGCCGTCCAGATCCACTTGATCGTCAAGCCATCCATCGAACTGGTCCATCTCGTGGAAGAGGCAAAGCTCGACCTGGCCGTGTGCTTTGGCGTCCAGCACGTGCAGCCGCAGGTCGCACGAACGCTGGTCGGCCGCCAGCGCTACCGTCTGGTCGTCCGCTCAGGGCATCCCCTGGCAGGAACTGCACCGGGCCTTGAAGAACTGTCCAGGTTGCGCTGGCTGTTGCCAGATCCTGAAGTGACGCTGCGCGCGGAGATCGACAGGATGTTTGCCGACGCAGGCTTCGGCGCCCTGGATGTGCGCGTTGAAACAGACAGCTCGGCCACGCTTTTGATTCCTCTTTTGGCCAAGACGGACCTGGTGGCGGTGCTCGCCGAGCAAAAGCATCAACCGCTGTCTGCCCATGGGCTCGCCGCCCTGAACGTGGACCTGGCCGCGCTCGTGGGAGATGCCGCGATCTATTACCGGCGCCAGACGCCTTCCGTCGGCGTGCTGATGAACCTCAAGAGCAGGCTGGAAGCCCAGGCACGCAGCAATTTCCCCAATTGATGCCGCCGGCCCTGCATTCCTTCCCGGAATCGATTCAGGAAGAAAAGTCGCCGAGCCAGTCCTAAAGTCCTTTTCATGCGACGACGGGTTTCTCGTCGTACACCGCCGCATGCCCCATGAATCCAAGTGGGAGCGGTCGTGCTTCGCTCGTCTGCAGGCCACACCGGGCCGGTCAACCGAGCGTCGACAACTTAGCTTGAAAAATGACCATGGACCTCAAGAACAGCCTCTACGAACAATTCCGCCTGGCGGCCGAAAATTTTGCAACGAGCAGTTTTCTGGCCGTGCCCCGCCGCCTGGCACAGGCCTGGGAAATCCCGAATGAAATTCTGTACGGCGAGGCCCTCGAGCGCGTCGATGCCTTGCGCAACGACTATGCAGCACAGGGCATTGGCGAGGGAGACCGAATCGCTTTGGCCTTCGAATCGCGGCCCGAGTTCGTCTTCCACTACCTGGCGTTGAACGCGCTGGGCGCCTGCATCGTGCCGCTGAATACCGACCTGACCGTACCCGAGATGTCGTACCAGCTCGGCCATTCGGGGTGCAGCGCGGTGCTCGGACTGGCGGCGCTCGCGCCGCTCTTGCGCCGCGCCATCGAAGCCACGGGTAGGAATATCCCTCTAAGCACCAATGGTCCTCAAGGTTTGCGCGCACTGTGGCGTGAACACGGTCGCAGCGCACCCATCTCCAAGCCGATGGAGCGCGAGGCCGCCATCCTCTACACCTCAGGCACCACGGGCCAACCCAAGGGCTGTGTGCTCACCAACGTGTACCTGCAGGAAGCGGCGGGCTACAACCTGCAGCTTCCCCCGCATCTGGCCTTTGCGGCGGGCGCCGAGCGGCAGATGAACCCCCTGCCGCTGTATCACATGAATGCCATCAACTCGTTGGGGGCAGCCATCATGACCGGCTCGTGCTATGTGATGCCGGGACGCTTCAGCGCCACGCACTGGTGGGACGATGTTGCCGATACCCGGGCCACGCGCTTCAAGTATCTGGGAATCATGATTCCGGCCTTGCTGGGCCAGCCAGCCGCGCCCCGTGATCGCCACTCGGGCGTGAAAGTCGCCTTCGGCGCGGGCGTGGACCCGGTGCTCCATGAAAGGTTCGAGCAGCGTTTCGCCATTCCGCTGATCGAAGTCTGGGGCATGACGGAAAGCGGGCGATTCATGTGCGTCGATCAGGAACCTCGGCAGATCCACACCCGGGCCTGCGGACGGCCGCTGCCGGGTCTGGAGGCACGAATCGTTGACGACTCCGGCCAGGAAGTCCCGCACGGAACGACCGGAGAACTGGTGGTGCGCCACAGCGCCCAGGCGCCACGCTACGGTTTCTTCAGCGGCTACCTCGATGACCCGGCCGCCACCGAAGCCGCATGGGCCGGCGGCTGGTTTCACAGCGGCGACCTGTGCACGCGCGCAGCCGACGGCATGTTCACTTTCGTCGACCGCAAGAAAAACATCGTGCGGCGCAGCGGAGAGAACATTTCCAGTGCGGAAGTCGAGGCCGTGCTGGCCGCCAGCCCGCTGGTCAAGCAAGTGGCAGTCGCGGCCGTGCCTGACGCGCTGCGCGACGAGGAGGTGCTGGCTTGCGTCATTGCGGCGGACGAAGTCGCCCGCGATCGAACGCTTGCGTTGTCCTTGCACGCGTTTGCGGAGCAGCGCCTGGCCTACTACAAGCCGCCGGGATGGATCTATTTCGTTGATGAACTGCCTATCACCGGTACGCAAAAAGTGCAGAAGCACCGGCTCTTCCCTGACGGCTTTCGCCCGGATCTGCCAGGCCTGCACGACGTACGCGACCAGAAGCGCTGGAAGAAGTGAAGCACCACACCATTCGATTTGAAACAACGAAGGAGACATCCATGACCGCAGCCGCCATTTCCGCAACACACAGCCCGGAGCATCCATACGGACTCACCGATCGCTACCACCTTCAACACATCCATCTGTTCGCCTCGAACATCGAAGAGACGATGGCGTTCTACACGAAGTGGTTCGATGCACGCATCGCCTGGGATGGCGACTACGGTGGCGCGAGAAACGTGTTCATGAAGATCGGCATAGGCGCGATACACCTGTACGAGCAATCGCCACGGGACCTGGGCCGCAACGCCGTGCACCACCTGGGCATGCAAGTTGTTGGCCTGCGCGACGTCTATGACCGGATGCAGGCTGCGGGCGTGGAACTCCTCAATCCTATCCGCGAGCACGACGGCGGTGGCTACTTCATGGTCAAGGCGCCCGATGACGTATTGCTAGAAGTGTTTGAAGCCGGCAAAGGCCGCGATCCCCGCGTGCTGGAGTACTACGGGCTCGGTTCAGGCGAATGACGCTGGGCAGCAGGCAGCGCAAGCTGTTCAACGCCTGGCGCATGGCAACGGGGCGCTTTCCATGCCTCATCCATCGACTCGACGACCGTGCCTGGCATCCATCAGGCACGCATAACTACCAAGGAGACAATCGTGCGAATCAAAACCCTTCTCTCTATCGCCGCGCTCGCCTGCAGTGGCTTTGCCTGGGGCCAGAACTATCCCAACAGGCCGGTGACGATCGTGGTGCCAGCCGGTGCCGGTGGCGGCACCGACATCCTCGCGCGGGCGATGGCCGACGAGCTCGGAAAGCGCCTGAAGCAGACCTTCATCGTCGACAACAAGACGGGCGCATCGGGCATGATCGGCACCCAGGCGGTAGCCCGCGCAGCCCCCGACGGCTACACGCTGCTGTTCGCCTACTCGGCACCGATCTACTATGCGCGGCACATGTTCGCCAAGGTCCCCTACGATGTCAGCCGCGACCTGGCCGTCGTCTCTGAAGTGGCGGCCAACAACCTCATCCTTGTCGTCAACAACGAGCTGCCCGTCAAGGACATGAAGGATTTCATGGCCTGGGCCCAGCAGGGCAAGGGCAAGCTGAGCTATGGCTCCATCGGCATTGGCTCCGCCGGGCACCTGGCTGCGGCGTACCTGAACGAGAGCCGTGGCCTTGCCCAGGCGCATGTGCCCTACAAAAGCGAGGCGCCGTTCGCCCAGGATCTCGCCGGCGGCATCGTTCCCTGGGGCATGGGGACACTCGCGCCGATGCAGCCCCACATCCAGTCGGGCAAGGTCAGGCCGATCGCGGTGCTGGCAGAGAATCGCCTGCCTGCGCTGCCGAACGTGCCAACGATCAAGGAACTGGGCTTTCCTGATCCCGAATTGCGATCAATGACCTGGTTCACTTTTGCAGCGCCGGCGCGCACGCCGCAGCCCATTCTTGATCTGCTCGAAAAACACGCCCGTGAAATCGCCCACTCTGCCGAAATGAAGGCGCGTTTTCAGGTGCTGGGCCTGGACCCCATCGGGGGCTCCGCCGAGGAGTTCCGCCGCAATTTCGAAGCCAGCCGACCGGTACTCGAAAGGCTGGTGAAAGTCTCTGGCGCGCGCACCGAGTAGTCCTCGGTCACCTCGAACTCTGAGGAGCGGTGAAGTGGGCGAGACCCTGCGGGGTTGCGCCCGCCAAGAGGGGCCAACGGCATTGGCATGCCCATATTCGCTGCTGGCTGCACCGAGCCCGTGTCACACACCGTGCAGAGGCTGCAGAAGGAATATGCGATTGCAGCCGCTCGCCTCCACAACGTCGTGATGTCATGAATGCACGCATCCACAGCAACTTCCCGACATCAAGGCGGATGCGTTTGAGGCTTCATACTCAATGCGTTCTTAATCTCACTCCGCATGCAATTGAAACCGCCAGCTTCTTGCGGTGCGTGAAAAGCGGAGTTACCCGCCGACCAGAAGTCTAGAAACGTACGACAAATGCGGGGAACATCGCACGCGTGGCCCAGATAGTGCCCCTGGTTGCACGCGGGACGGGAACTTCAGCATCCAATACCCTCCATGGCTTTAGACATCCGCAACCTGCGCTACTTTCTGGGAGTGGCCGCCGCGCAGTCCATCTCGCGCGCGGCGGAAAACCTGCACATTGCCCAGCCGGCACTGAGCGTGCAGATGCGCCAGCTCGAGGAAGAACTCGGCACGCAGCTGCTCGAGCGCACACCCAAGGGCGTGGTGCTCACGGCCGCGGGCCGCCTGTTGCAGGAACGGGCGCAGGAGATTCTGGCGCGCGTCGACAGCCTGTACGGCGATATCCGCAGCGCAGGCGCCGAGCCTCAGGGACAGGTGACCATCGGCCTGCCCTTGTCGGTGGCCCAGCTCATCACGCTGGAGCTGGTGCGCGCGGCCATGGCGCAATTGCCCAAGGTGCGCCTGCAATTCGTCGAGCTCAGCACCGGCCATGTGCCGCAGTCGCTGCTCAAGGGTGAGATCGATCTGGGGCTGACCTTCATTGCCTCCGACATGCACAGCATCCGCTGCGAAGAACTGGTGCATGAAGACCTGGTGCTGATCGGCCCACCGGGGCGTTTCTCCGATTACGCGCAGTTCAACAGCAAGAAAGCCTGCAAGGTGCGATTTCGCGATCTCGACGGGCAGCCCATGGTGCTGCCGCAGGGCGCACAAAGCCTGCGCGCCTTGCTGGAGCAACTGCAGCGCAAGGCCTCCATCACGCTGCATGCCGCGGTGGAAGTCAGCTCGATCGCGCAGCTCATAGAACTGTCGGGCGCAGGCATTGGCTGGAGCATCCTGTCCTATGCCTCGGTGCGCACGCAGTTGCGCGCCGGCCAGGTCTCGGTGGCGCGCATCACGCACCCGGCCATCACCCGCTCGGTCTACCTGTGCCGCAGCGCGGGAGCGCAGCCCACGATGGCCACGCTCGCGGTCATCGACCTGCTGCAGACCATCGTCGCGCAGATGAAGGCCGACGACCGCTGGCCCACCAGCTCGCCACGCTGAATTCGCCAACTGCCGCGCGTGCGACCGCGGCGCCATCACCCGATGGGTATATGCCACCGTTATGGCCTGCATACGAAAACGCTCTTTGCGTTCACGGCGGGTGACTTCTAGCATTGCTGCTACAGCCTGCCAACGCGCCCTGCGTGCCACGGGCAATCACCCAGAACACCTGCGCGGCGCTCAAGCGCAGGCGCATTGACACACGGATTTCCATGACTCCTCTCCAAGGCCTCAAGGTCATTGACCTCAGCAAAGTGCTCGCAGGACCGCTGTGCGGCCAGCATCTGGGCGAACTCGGCGCGGACGTGATCAAGATCGAGCCTCCCGCCGCCGGCGATGACACACGCTCCTGGCTGCCGCAAGAAAAGGGCCAGTCGGCAACCTTTCTCTCGGTCAACCACAACAAGCGCAGCCTGGCCGTCGACCTCAAGACCGAAGCCGGCCGTGCGATCGTGCACGCGCTGGTCAAGGACGCCGACATCGTGCTGCAGGGCTTTGGCGGCGGCACGGCGCGCAAGCTTGCCGTGGACTACGAGACGCTGTCGGCCCTGAACCCGCAACTGATCTACCTCGAGATCTCCGGCTACGGCCGCGACGGCCCCCTGGGCGCCGAGCCCGGCTACGACGTGATGCTGCAGGCCTTCAGCGGCATGATCAGCACCATGGGCGCGCCCGACGGACCTTTCGCGCGCGCCAGCTTTTCGCCCGTGGACCTGAACACCGGCACCAATGCCGTGGCGGGCGTGCTGGCCGCGGTCATCGAGCGCTCGCGCACGGGCAAGGGTGTCTATGTCGAAGTGTCGCTGCTCGATACCGCCATGGGCCTGATGACCTATCTCGCGCAGAACTACTGGCGTACCGGCAAGCTGCCCCAGCGCATGGGCACGGCCCATCCCGCCATGGCGCCGTACCAGGCATTCGAAGCCGCGGACGGCCCCATGATGGTCGGCGTAGGCAACGAAGCGCAGTGGAAGCGGTTTTGCGCCGTCGCGCAGTTGCAGGACATGCGCGATGACCCGCGCTTTGCCACCAATGCCGACCGCGTGGCCCATTTCGACGACACCGTGGCGCGGGTCGCGCAGGTGATGCGCACGCGCACCATAGCCGAATGGCTGCCTGCGCTGCGCGCCGCAGGCGTCGCCTGCTCGCCCATCCATACGCTGGACCAGGCCCTGGAGCACCCCCAGCTGCAGGCCCGGCAACTGCTCGTGCGCACCGAGCATCCGGTGCTGGGCGAGCTGCACAACGTAGGCCTGCCCATCCGCTTCAACGGCGAGGCGCGCAGCGCCTGCCGCACGCCGCCGCTGCTCGGCGAGCACACCCGCGAGGTGATGGCGCAGGCGGGATTCTCCGAAGACGACATTGCGCAGCTGACGCACACAGGGGTGGTGGCTGCGAGCGCCCCGCCCGCAGTCGCCGCGCAGTGAGCGTCGCAGCAGCGCCTTCGCCCCCAACCCATTCACCCCATCGCCCCTGACCACCATGCCCGCATTCAATATGTTCAAGCAGTACTACTTCGATGATTTCACCGTCGGTGAAGAGTTTCCGATTCCCTCGCGCACCATGACCGATGCGCTGTTCGCCGCCTTCCAGCTGGCCAGCGCCGACAACCACCCGAGCCACTACGACATCGAGTACTGCCGCCAGCGGGGCATGCCGGCCCTGGGCGCGCATGGCTTTCAGATCCTGATCCAGAGCGCGGCGGGCGCGGGCTGGTTTCCCCACTATGTGGAGGACTCGATGAAGGGTTTCATCGAGCAGTCGAGCCGGTTCCTGAAGCCCGTTTATGCGGGCGACACCCTGTACCCGCTGCTGACCGTCTCGGAGCTGGTCCCTGGGCGGACCACGGGTGTGGTGGTCCTGAGTTCGCGCATCACGAACCAGCGCAGCGAATGCGTGATGGAAGGGGTGCAGAAGTACCTCATCAAGCGCCGCGCCGATCAGTAACTCCGACTTTTCCCTTTTCCAATAACAAGGTACCCGAGACATGCAACGACGTCACTTCATCACCACCAGCACCGCCCTCGCCGCGCTGGGCACATTCGGCAGCGCTGGCAGCCTGGCCCAGGGCAGCGCCACCAGCTATCCCAGCCGCCCGGTCAAGATCGCCGTGGGATTTCCGGCCGGCCAGGCCACCGACCTGATCGCACGCGTTCTGACCGATCGCCTGACCGCAAGCATGAACCAGCCGTTCCTGGTGGAAAACCGCCCGGGCCAGGGCGGCAGCCTGGCATTGGGCTACCTCGCGCAGCAGGCGGCCGACGGCTACAACATCGCGTTCGCCAACACCGGCGCGGTGCTGACCAACCAGTTCCTGCAGAAAAAGCTGTCTTACAAGCCGGAAGACATTCAGCCCGTGATGCTGATGGGCGACATCCCCCTGGTGCTCGTGGCCCGTCCGGGCGCTCCCTTCCAAGACCTCAAGGGCATGATCGAGTTCGCGCGCAAGCATCCGGGCCGACTGACCTACTCCACCCCCGGCAACGGAACCACGTCGCACCTGGCCATGGAATCCATCAAGCAGGCCGCCAAGGTCGACCTGATGCACGTTCCCTACACCGGCAGCGCCCGCTCGCTCACCGACCTGATCGCCGGCAACGTCGATGTCTCGTTCGACACCATCACCACGGTGCAGCCGTTCATCGACGCCAAGAAACTCAAGGCCCTGGCCGTGGGTACGGAGCAGCGCATCACCTCGCTGGGCAATGTGCCCACGCTTGCCGAGACTGGCTATACCGACCTGATAGGCAGCGTATGGATAGGCGCGTTTGCGCCGCGCGGCACTCCCAAGGCGGTGGTTGACCAGTTGGAGTCCACCATCACCGCCATTGTGCAAGAGCCCGCCACCCGGGCCAGACTGCTGACCGTGGGATTTTTCCCCCGGCTGCTCAATGCCACCGCATTTGAAAAAATGCTGCGCGAAGACGCGCCCAAGGTGCAGCAGATCGTCAAGATTTCCGGCGCCTCGGTGGACTGATCTCCCGTTGCCCGGCCCCCATGGGCCGGGCACCATCGCCGTCCCCAGCTCTCAGCCCCCTCCTGGCACGGCGGTGCCGGATCCATGCGCGCATCTACAAGAGGAACGCGTCATCGGGCCATGGGGGTAAAACCAGTACCTGGATCACCATGCCGATCAAACGCCGGTCTGCGACGTCTTGATGCCATGTCCGTGCAAAAGCCGCTCAGCCATCCATCCTTCGCAGGTCGACGTGGCGAGGGCCGCCCACTGGCCCGGACGGCAGCCCCCGCCTTGCAGCAACAGATACGCCAAGATGCCGCGCGGGCATGCTCGCTAGAAGTGCTTGAGGTGCGAACTCGCCTTCTCGATCTTCTGCGATGTCTTCACCAGCAGCGGCGCGACACGCGCGTGGATGGCCTCCTCGGGCATTTGCGAGGACACGCCGCCACAGGTGAGCACGATGCGTCGGCCGAGGTTCGTGAGAAACAGGGGCACGGCGACGCCCATCACGCCCTGGCGCCAGGCATGCATGGAAGTGCAATAGCCACGCGCGCTGTACTCCTTGCGTGCATCCGCAATGACCTGCTCCAGCGCAGGTCGGTGGCGCCCGCGCTGACTCACCAGGTGATCGACGATGCGCCCGCATTCCGCCTGGCTGCACGACGCCATGTAGGCACGCCCCATGGCCGTGGTGTCGAGCGTCATGTGCGCACCGACCTGCATGGGCTGGGCGCGCGTCTCGTCGTCGCTCACCACATCCAGGATCAGCATGCTGAAGTCCTCGCATGTCGCAAGCGCCACATGGCTCTTCGATTCGTCGGCGAGTATCTGCAGATAGGGTGCCGCAAGGCTTCGCAGCAGCATGCCGCCCGACATGGCGTAGCTCAGCGAGAGCACCTTGGCACCGAGCCGATACGCGGAGGACTGTGTGTCGTATTCGAGGTAGCCCAGCTTGACGAGGGTATGGGTCAGGCGCGAGACCGATGAGCGCGGCAGCCCGCAAGCCTTGGCCAGGTCGGCATTGGAAAGCAGCGGACGCTCGGCACGAAAACTCGCGAGCAATGCCATGCCCCGGGCCACCGCAGTGACCATTTGCCGGTCCTGCTGCGCAGGTGCCTCCGCTTGTGTCATGACCGCACTCTAACCCAGGCCAGCGGCGCTGCACTGCGGCGCCACTTCATGCTGCAGAGACGGCTCGCCCAAGCCGAGTTCGGCCAGAATCGCCGCCGTGTGCGCGCCACAGCCCGGGACATCGCCCATGGCGGCCTCGAAGCCCGAGACGGTCGCCGGGGGCAGCAGCGCGCCGATCGCGCCGGCGGGCGTCTGCACGCTGCGCCAGCGGTTGCGGGCTGCCAGCTGGGGATGGTTCCAGACATCCTCAGGGGTGTTCAGCGGCGCGTTCGCAATGCCGGCTCGCTCCAGCCGCGGGACCAGCGCATCGAGCGAGCACCGCGAGAATTTCTCCTCAATGAGCCCGGTCAGCTCCTCGCGGTGCTGTACCCGGGCGATATTGCTGGCAAAACGCGCGTCGGCCACCCAGCCGGGCTCCTCGACGACGAGGCGGCAGAAGGCCTCCCACTCCCGTTCGTTCTGCAGGCCGAAGACGATCTTCTCGCCATCGCCAACCGCATACTGGCCATAGGGCGTGATGGCTGCGTGTGCCATGCCTGACCGCAGCGGCTGCCGGCCGCTGTAGTGGTGGGCATAGACAGGGAACGACATCCACTCGGTCAGTGCCTCGAACATGCTGACCTCGACATGCGCGCCCTCTCCCGTCTGATGGCGCTGCAGCAATGCCGACAGGATTCCGGTGTAGGCATACATGCCCGCCGCGATATCGGCGATCGATATGCCCACGCGCGCCGGCTGCTCTGGCGTGCCCGTGACGCTGATCAGTCCTGTGGCCGCTTGAATCAGCAGGTCATAGGCCTTCTTCTGGCTGTACGGTCCACCCTCGCCATACCCCGAGATGTCGCACACGATCAGGCGCGGGTGCAGCGCATGCAGGCGCTCGAAATCGCAACCCAGCTTGCGTGCAGCACCGGGCGACAGGTTCTGCACCAGCACGTCGGCGCGCGCGATCAATCGGCGCAGCACCTCCTGGCCGGCATCGGTCTTGATGTCGAGTTGCAGGCTCTCCTTGCCGCGGTTGACCCAGACGAAGAACCCCGACTGGCCGTTGACATGGGCATCGTAGCCACGGGCGAAATCACCGCCTCCTTCGCGCTCGATCTTGATGACCCGCGCACCGAGGTCGGCAAGTTGGCGCGTGGCGAATGGCGCGGCGATGGCATGTTCGAGCGCGACGACCGTCACGCCCGACAACGGCAGCGCAGGCAGATTGGGGGGCTGATTCATGAATGCTCTTTCTCGATCCGCTGGAATGGAAAAGTGCGCCAGGCGAATGCGCGCGGCAGGATCGCCACGGCGCCCTGGCGCTGTGCCTCAATCGACCTTGATGTTCGCCTTGCGGATCAGCGCCGCCCAGCCCACGGACTCGGTCTCGATGCGCCGCGCCACCTGCGCGGGAGTTTCGGCCTTGAATTCATAGCCCGCCTGCTGCAGCCGGACCGCCACATCGGGATCGGACATGGCGTCATTCGCGGCACGATTGAGCTGCTGCACCACCGCTGCCGGCGTGCCAGCGGGCGCAAACAGGCCGCACCACGAGGTCACATCGTAGGACGGCAAGCCCCCTTCCTCGATCGTCGGAACATCGGGCGTCAACGGATTGCGCGCCACGCTTGTGGAGCCCAGCAGCTTCACGCGCCCGCTTTGCACATGCTGCAGGGTCGTGGCCGGCATGTCGAACATGAAGCCGAGGTTGCCCGCGATCACATCCGTCATGGCCTGTGCGTTGCCGCGGTAGGGCGTATGGATCATTTCGAGCCCCGCCGCGTGGGCCAGCAGCTCCCCGGCCAGATGGTTCGAAGTGCCCGCGCCCGCGGAGCCATAGGACAGCTTGCCCGGATGGCTGCGCGCATATTTGAGCAGCTCCGGCAGGCTGCCAAACGGCTGGTTCTTGCCGGTGGCCAGCACCATCGAATAGCTGGCCACAGTGGCGATCGGCGCGAAATCCTGCACCTTGTAGGGCAGCTTCGCATTCAAGGCGGGATTGATGATGAAGGGCGCGCCCGTGGCGAACAACAGCGTATAGCCATCGCCCCGGGACTTGGCCACCTGGTCGACGCCGATGATGCTGCCTCCACCGGGCTTGTTTTCCACGACGACCACCTGCTTCAGGCGCTTGTGCAGCCCCTCGCCGAGCATGCGCGCCAGCCCATCCGTGGGCCCGCCGGCCGCATAGGGAACGATCAGCCGGATCGGCTTTGTGGGGAACTCCTGGGCCGATGCGGCGCCGACCAGCACCACGGCAAGCGCCGCGACTGTGAACTTTCGATGGAATGTACCCGTCATGATGTCTCTCTCCTTGTCGTTATGGAAAACAGGCGGTCCACGGCGAACGCATCGCTGCGCGCGGTGACTGGCGCCGCGGATGGCGCGTACCGCCAGGGATACTCCGCATAAACCTCGCAAGACGGAGGTAGTGCGGATCGGGATGGGCCGCAAGGCGTCTTTTCGCAGCCAATAGCTCGGCTATTGGCAAGAAAAGCAACGCAGCGGACCGCACTAGCCGTGCTGCCAGCGGCCGCAGGGATGATCCCTAGCGAAGCAGCAGGCCGAGCGCGTCTTCGAGCGGGATCGCTTGCTGCGTGAGCAGCCGCTGCTCGATCTCGGCCTCTGCGTCACCGGCCATCGCGGCCACCTGCAGGCGGTGGCGCAGCACCTGCCGGCTGATCAGCAACCGGCGCGCATCGCCCGACTTGCGCCCCACCTGCATGCCCTCGACCGCGAGCAGCACCGCGCTGACCGCGTGGTACATCTGCGAAGACGCGCTGCGGCTGTCGACTTGCGCCTCGCGCGTCTGCGTGCACTGGTCCATGAAGACGGTCGCCCTCTCCAGGCTGTCCAACAGTTGCGTGCAAAAGCGGTCTGGCAAGCCTGCAGTGCGCTGCAGCAGATCGGCGAGCGACTCGGCCAGCACGCGGTGCGCCCCCTCCTTGCCCGCTGCGCGCTGGACCGCATCGAGTGCGTTGATGTTGCTCGTGCCCTCCCACAGCACGCCAAGATGGGCATCGCGCACCAGGCGCTCATTGACGAAATCCTCGATATAGCCATTGCCGCCGCGCACTTCCATCGATCCCGTGGCCACGCGAATGTTGTCGCGGCAGGTACGGAATTTCAGCAGGGGCGTGAGCAGGCGCACCTGCAACTCGGCCCGGGAGTCGCCTTCCTCAGCCTGGCCGAACAGGTGCGCCGTATAGGCGAACACGGACAATGCCTGTTCGGTCGGCAGCATCAGCTTGATCAGCTGGCGCCGCTGCAGCGGCATGTCGATCAGGCGCTGCCCGAAGGCGGCGCGGTAGTTGGAGACGGCCAGGGCCTCGTTCAAGCAGCGCCGCATCATCGCCGCAGCCCGCACGCCATGCGACAGCCGCGAGAGATTGACCTGGTCGAGCATCTGCTTGAGCCCGCGCTCGATGTCACCGACCAGATAGGCGACGGCGCCTTCGAAGATCACTTCCCCGCTGGGCATAGAACGCGTGCCGAGCTTGTCCTTGAGCCGCGCGACCCGGTAGCTGTTGCGCCGGCCATCATCGAGCCGCCTGGGCATGGCGAACAAGGCCAGCCCGCGAGAACCTTCAGGCGCCCCTTCGGGGCGGGCCAGCAACAGCACCACGTCAGCGTCGACCGCCGAGCAAAACCACTTGTCGCCGGACAAGCGCCAGTTCGTTCCATCCCACTGCGCCTGCAACCGGTTGGTGCCGACATCCGAGCCGCCTGAGCGCTCGGTCATGAATTGCGCGCCGCGCAGGTACTGACCCGCCTGGGTACTGGACATGCCCGGCAGGAAACGCGTCTTGAGTGCCTCGTCACCATAGCGTTCAATCAGAAATGCCGAGCTGTCGGTGACGCAAATCGGGCACATCAGCCCGAACTCCGACTGCACGAACAGGTACTGGAACGCGTACTTCGCCAGAGGCGAATGTTTGCCAGGCCAGCCCAGCACCCCATCCACGCGCGTCATGGCATGGATGCCGAAGTCGGCGAAGGCGATCCGCTCCATCTCCAGATAGGAGGGGTGGTACTCGACCCAATCCTCGTCAACGCCGAAACGGTTGCGCGTGCGCAGCACCGGCTTGTTGCGCTCTTTGTCGGCGATCGTGGCGAGCTCGTCGAGCCGCTGGCCCGAGACCTGCCCCAGGGCCTGCAGGTGCGGCTCGAGAAATGCGCGCGCGTCAGTGGGAAGATACATGTCCAGCAGATCCGACAGTCCGGGATCGATGGCGTAAAAGTTCATGCCGCGGCAATCGGGCGCGATCAGTTGGTCTGCGGGACATGTGGCCAGGCGCTCAAGGGCCGGGCCTTGCTTGAATGGTGAGGCGGTGAGAGTCATGCGTTGTCTCCTTGTGAATCTGGTAGGCCTGGCTGGGTGGATGCAAGAATCCATCTGCCATGACATTCACTTTAGGTCGCCGCATCACAATTGCGCACCCGCGTTCCGCTGTGCGGACTGCCGGTTGCCATCGTGGCACCAAGTGGTACGGCGAAGCGCCCTCGCCTGCGCTTCTCTTTCTGCCCGTTCGTACCGTGGAGCGATGGATGCCAAGGCGCTCTGATAACGCCTGCCCGGCCGGCGAAGGGGTGCCGGATCGGAGTGCGCCGCGCACGATCAGCCGCGATGATCGCATCGGCCACGATCTCCATACGCCGGAGCGCAACCGATGCACTTGAAAAGATTGCGGCGCAGGTGCGCGCCTCATTCACAGAGTACTGGGAGTGCGCGGAACACCGACGCATGCTGGGGCACCCCATGCCGCCGCCGCAGATTTATCGGCTAAAAATCCAAGCGCGGGGCCCGCACATGTCTGAGCCCATCCAGGACGGCGTCCGGGATGGGCTCGGATGCGAGAGCGCGCGTCGCGTTACTCGGCCTTGATGTTTCCGTCGCGCATCACCTTGCCCATGCGCTGCGTCTGCAGGTCGATGAACTTCTTGACTTCGGCATTGCTGCCCGTGAACGGCTCGCCGCCCACGCTGGTGATGCGCTCCTTCACATCGGGCGCATCGAGCGCGACCTTGAGCGCTTCGGACAGCTTGGCCGCGACCGCGGGCGGCACACCGGCCGGCATGAACATGCCGTTCCATTCGTAGGCTTCGGCGTTGGGCACGCCGGCTTCGGCAAGCGTCGGCACATCGGGCAGCAAGTCCGAACGGCGCGCGGCCATCACGGCCAGCGGGCGCAGCTTGTTGGCCTTCATGTTGGTAAGCGACGAGCCGATGTTCGCGACATAGACCGGCACATGGCCGCCCATCACGTCGGCCATCGCGGGGCTGCCGCCCTTGTAGGGGATGTGCACCATCTTCACCTTGGCCTGTTGCAGGAACTGCTCGGTCGCCAGGTGCTGGGTCGAGCCCGTGCCGGGCGAGGCATAGGAGACCGAATCGGGCGCTGAGCGCGCGGTCTGCACCAGCTCGGCCGTGGTCTTGGCGCTGTAGTTGGGCGACACGGTCAGCACCAGGGGGAACACGCCCAGGATGCCCAGCGGCGTGAAGGCCTTGGCCGGGTCGTAGGGCAGCTTGGGGAACAGCGTGGGGTTGATCGCGTAGCCGCCGCCGTCAACCAGGATGGTGTAGCCGTCGGGCCTGGCCTGGGCGACATAGCCCGCGCCGATCTGGCCTGCGGCGCCGCCGCGGTTCTCGATCACTACGGACTGGCCCAGCACCGCCGCCATCTTGGGCGCGACCAGGCGCGCGAGCATGTCGGCCGCGCCGCCCGCGGGGTAGGCCACCACGATGGTGACCGGCTTGGTCGGCCAGTTCTGTTGCGCCGATGCCATCAGGGGCACGGCGCACAGCGCGGCGACGGCGAGAGCGGAAAACTTGATTCGGAAGGCCATGGCTATATCTCCAACTTTTCTAATGAACGTAATCAGTGCGGCTGCGCGGCCGCATCCGGCAAGGCGCTCGCGACTTCGAGCTCCAGCCCGGTTTCGCGTATGCGCTGCACGGCGGCTTCGGACAGCGTGTCGTCGGTCACCACCAGGTCGAACTCGTCGAGGCCCGCCACGCGGTAGGTGCCGTAGGTGCCGTATTTCGCGCTGGTGGCCAGCAGCACGCGTTGCGAGGCGATGGCCATCGCGGCGCGCTTGACTTCGACCTTGGGCGCCGAGGGCGTGGTCACGCCGCGCTCCAGGTCCCAGGCGCTGGCCGAAAGAAACGAGATGTCGGCGACCAGCTGGCGCAAGGTGGCCGCGGCCAGCGGGCCTATGCTCGAGCCGTTGCGGTGGTCGAGCACACCGCCTGTGTGCAGCACCGTGACATGCGGCGCTTCACCCAGCGACAGCGCGACGTGGAAGTCATTGGTGATCACCGTCATGTCGGCCAGCGCGACGATCTGCGGGATCAGGCAGGCGGTGGTCGTGCCCGCGTCGAGGTAGACCGTCATTCCCGGCTTGAGCAGGCGCGCGACCTGGGCCGCGATACCGCGTTTTTCCGCCTGCTCGGTGACCGACTTCGCCTGGTGGCTGGGCTCGACGATCTGGTGGCTTGCAATGCGCACGCCGCCCGCAATCGCGTAGACCCGGCCCTTTTCCTCGAGCGCGGCAACGTCGCGGCGCACGGTCATGTGCGAGCAGCCCAGCAGCTCCGTGAGCTGGTGCACGCTCAGCACCTGGTGCTTGCGCAATTGCCGCACGATCATCTCGCGCCGCTGCTCGGGAATCAGCCCCGCGGCCCGGCCGGTGGCGCTGTCGATGAGGTCATTCATTGCCTGCTCCTGTGCCAAGACTCAGTGCGCCAACCCAGCCAGCCAGGCAGCGCGCAGTGCGGGATCGTCACCGGCAATGTCGTCCAGCCCAATCAGTTCGCCCGCGCGTATCTCGCGCGCCGTCGTGGCGTGCGCGGCGAGATACAGCGGCGCCACATCGGCCGGCGCCTGCGCGCGTGCCAGCAGCACCGGCGCGACGCCGGTCACGTCGTGGTGGTGTCCCCCCATGCGCAGCACGGTTCCCGCGGGAATCGTCGCTATCGCGCGGCCGGCCAAGACCGCATGCTGGGCCGGACGGTCGCTGCCCGACGCGCGGCCATGCAGCACGGCGCCCAGCAAGGTGATAGGCGTTTCCACGCCCATGAAGTGATAGGGCAGGTACATGCAGGCATAGCGGCCGTTGCGGCTCACGACATGGCCCTTTTGCGCCAGCAGCTGCCAGGTCGGGCCGTCGCCGGTGCGCACGATGACGAACACGCCGCCGCCAAAACTCGCTTCGTCGGGCAGGCGCAATACGTTGAACACGTCGATCACGCCGGGTCGACCGATGATGCCGCCGTCTTCGCGCAGCGCGTAGATGTCGGCGAGCTCCGCGGTGCGCGCCACGGGATAGTGCATGGCTTCGACATCGGCGACCAGGCCGGTGTTCGACGCGACCACGGCCATCTCGCAGTAGTCGGCGGTGGCGCTGGTCTTCCAGCCCTTGAGCGCGGCGCGGCGCGCGGCCAGCGTCGCGGGAATGTCGTCGCCCAGCGTCAGCAGCTCGGCCATTTCGGGAATGTCGCGGGTCTCGTCGAGCTGGCGCACCTGGCCGTTGCGCGGGTCGAACACCAGGTCGTACTCGCCCGACTTGCCGGCGGCGACGATTTCCAGGCCCAGCGTGCGCGCCCAGCTGACCCAGCCGATCAGGTTCGCTGGCTGGTCGCCGTCGGCCGTGGTGTAGACCACGCCCTTGGCCGCGGCCAGGCGCGACATCGTGACGCCGGCCACGGTATCGACTTCCTTGCTGACCATGGCCACATGGCGGCCGGCCTCGATGGCCTCGCAGGCCACGCGGTAGCCGACCTTGGGATTGCCCGTGGCCTCGACCAGGATGTCGTGCGCCACTTCGCGCAGCAGGCCGGCGTCGGCCACCAGCGCGATCGCATCGACGGGCAGCGCGGCGATATCGGCGGCGCTCAGGCATTCGCGCAGTTGGCTGGCCGGATATCCCAATTCTTCACACAGCGCGCGCAGGCCAGGCACATCGAGGTCGCACAGCGCGGCAGGGATCAGCCGCGGCATCAGGCGCGTCTGCGCCAGCAGCGTGCGGGCAAAGCCGCCCTTGGCACCAGTGAGGGTGTAGCGCACTTTGCGCTCGGGTTGGTCGGCGAACAGCAGTTCAAAATTCATAGGTGGTCCATTGCAGTGAGGGCAGCGCTTGGCTCTATTATTCACAAAACATCACACAAAATCACAGGGATTCCCCTTGGTTGTTCAAATTTGTGAAGTCGCGTACCATTTATTCACACTTTCACCAGACCTATGAACAAGCTTCCTCCCTTGCTGGGTTGCATCGCCGACGACTTCACCGGCGCCACCGACCTGGCCAACATCCTTGTGCGCGGCGGCATGCGCACGGTGCAGACCATAGGCGTGCCTTCGGCCGGGCTGGCCGCCTCGCTGGACGCGGATGCCATCGTCATCGCGCTCAAATCACGCACCGCGCCCGTGGAGCAGGCGGTGGCGCAGAGCCTGGAAGCGCTGCGCTGGCTGCAGGCCCAGGGCTGCACGCAGTTCTTCTTCAAGTACTGCTCGACCTTCGACTCGACCGCCGTCGGCAATATCGGCCCCGTGGCCGAGGCGCTGCAGCAGGCGCTGGGCTGCGACTTCGCGATCGCCTGCCCGGCGTTTCCGGGCGCCGGCCGCACCGTCTACCAAGGCCACCTGTTCGTCAACCAGCGCCTGCTCAATGAATCGGGCATGGAAAACCACCCGCTCACGCCCATGCGCGACCCCGACCTGGTGCGCGTGCTGCAGTCGCAAAGCCAGGCCAAGGTCGGCCTCATCGCCCAGCCCGCGGTGGCGCAGGGCGCGGCCGGCGTGCGCGAGCGCATGGCGGCATTGCGTGCGCAGGGCGTGCGTCTGGCGATTGCCGATGCGATCAGCGATGCCGATCTCGTCACCCTGGGCGAAGCCTGCACCGACGCCCAGCTCATCACCGGCGGCTCGGGCGTGGCCCAGGGCCTGCCCGCGAACTTCCGCCGCCAGGGCAAGCTGCGGGGCAGCGACGCCGCGCAACTGGAGCGCATCGCCGGCCCCGCCGTGGTGCTGTCGGGCAGCGCGTCCACGGCCACCAACGGCCAGGTCGCGGCCTGGCTGCGCAGCGGCCGGCCCGCCTACCGCATCGACCCCCTGGCGCTGGCGCGCGGCGAGGATGTGGTCGGCACCGCGCTGGCAGTGGCCGGCGCGGGCGAGACCGCCTTGGTCTACGCCACCAGCAGCCCCGAGGAAGTGCGCCGCGTGCAGGCCGAGCTCGGTGTCGCGCGTGCCGGTGCGCTGATCGAAGAGGCACTGGGCCAGGTCGCGGCGCGGCTGCGCGCCGCGGGCACGCGCCGCTTCGTGGTCGCCGGCGGCGAGACTTCGGGCGCCGTGATCCAGGCGCTGGAACTGCAGGCGCTGCGCATAGGCCGCCAGATCGATCCGGGCGTGCCGGAAACGCAATCGCTGGGCGATGACCAGGCGCTCGCAGTCGTGCTCAAGTCGGGCAACTTCGGCAGCGAAGACTTCTTCGACAAGGCGCTCAAGCACCTCGATGGGGCCGCCGCGTGACGACAGCACCCGACGACGAAGCGCGCCTGCGCGAGGAGATCTGCGAAGTCGGCGCGAGCCTGCATGCGCGCGGCTACACCACCGGCACCGCGGGCAACATCAGCGCGCGCCTGGCCGACGGCTGGCTCATCACGCCCACCGACGCCTGCCTGGGCCGGCTCGACCCCGCGCGCCTGGCCAAGGTCAATGCCGGCAACGAGTGGATCTCGGGCGACAAGCCTTCGAAGACGCTGGCCCTGCACCACGGTATCTACGCACGCAACGCCCAGGCGCGCTGCGTGCTGCACACCCACTCCACGCACCTGGTCGCGCTGACGCTGGCCGGCGTCGCCGCGCCCGATGCGGTGCTGCCGCCGATCACGCCTTACCAGGTCATGAAGATAGGCCGCGTGCCCTTGATTCCCTATGCGCGGCCCGGTGCAGCCACGGTCGCCGAGCAGGTCGCAGCCATCGCCGGCGAAGTCCGCGGCGTGCTGCTCGAACGCCTGGGCCCCGTGGTCTGGGCCGAAAGCGTGACGCGCGCCAGCCATGCGCTGGAAGAACTCGAAGAGACGGCGCGGCTGTGGCTGATGCTGGAGAAGCCTCCCGCGCCGCTGACGCCGACTCAGGTCGCGGAACTTGAAAGCGCGTTCGGCGTGCGCTGGTGACACACCGCCGGGGTTTGATGTGCAATGGTTTGTTCATGGCCGGCGCGATCCGCTCAAGACATCAATCCCTGTATTCCGCAACATATCCAATGCCATGCACGGTATGAAGGAATTTTCTCTCGAAAGAATCGTCAATCTTCTTTCTTAATCGCCCTATCGCGACATTGATCAGATTTGCCTGGCGCAAATTCTTGTTGCCCCAAACATTCTCAAACAGCTTCTCCCTGCTCACCGGCTCACCCTGGTGGCGGGCCAGATACAGCAAGGTGGAAAATTCCTGTTTCGTCAGGCTGATTAGCCTGCCGCCGCGCTCCACACTGCTGCTGGACAGGTGTATTGTCAGATCGTCAAAAACAAGCTTTGACGTCACCACAGAATGCGCAACTCCTTTGCCGAGCTGAACACTCACCCGCGCCATGAATTCCTCGAAATCCACAGGCTTGACCACATAGTCAACGGCTCCAATTTTCAGATGGTGGATCTTTGTTTCTACTTCCCCGTTGGTTGAAGTAACGATGACTGGTGTACTTCTTTCCTTGCTGAACCTTTCAACGAATCTCGATCCTTCGTCACCGGTATTTTCTATATTTACAATCAGCAGATTGTAGTTTCCCTGTAGAACAGACTGACCGGCGCGTGCATAGCAATCAAACAGATAGGATTGGTGCCCTATGCCCGACAGCTTTTGCTCCAGTCGCCTCAAAAAATGGGAATCCTGGTCAACCATGAGAATTCTCAAGGATTTCATATTTGATTGCAGCGGATCTGTTATTTCAAGCCAGCGCCTGATCCAGGAATTTCTTCTGATTTTGAGCCCAGCGCGTTCCTATTCTCAAGGCATCCCGCTGGGATGAGTTTGCTTGCGAGAAGAATAGATTTTCCTGCAAGTTGACTTTTTGAAATACTCTTCTTTGCTTCAATGCTCTGGCGCGCAGGGATCCCTCCAGCACATCCGCTATCTCACCGTGAGGTGCAAACTCCATGGCTGCGTTGCGAATGGTTTCAATGGCTTTGCGGGATGCAGCGGGTACTGCCCTGGGCTCGGAAAGGTTGCCCTTTCTTATATGCAGATTTCGCTCCACCACCAGTCCCCATGGACGAATCGCCGTGGAGGGGTTGATGGAAAGGGCTTCCAGTTTGGTGAGGCCGAAATGTCTTGCCAGGCGCAGCCGGGTGGCAAGCAATGGAGCGATCTGTTGAACCTCCTGTATGCCGGAATCCGCCTCTTCTTCACAACCGTTGACATCAAGAACCAGGGTCTTGATGATGCCGTTGGCAAAACTGTCCCCGTCGATGCTCGATTCATAGAGGAGCGACAGCCCTTTTTCCATGTGCTCTATGCCTTTCGCCTCCTTGAGTGTCAAGGCGCCCAGGCGACGCTTGGCCTCTGCGATACCGGAAAACGAGGCCTTTTCGAGGAAAAACCGCGCCATCGACGGGTTGGCCACGGAACTTCGGTAATCCGAGCACAGGTAGAAGAGGTCCATCCAGGCTTCCGAGCGCCCATTGTCTGCCGCTTTCAACAGGAGTGCCGTTGCCTTGCGCAGGTTGATGGCGCCGGAACGATGGGATGCACCGACGAACTCCGTCTTGAGTCCGGCCAGCATTCTGCCGAGCAGATAGCAGGAGTTCTTGTTGCTCGTGGCGGCGGAGTGCTCCAGGCTGGACTCTATCAATGTCGATGGTATCTTCTCCAGAGTCTTTCCACTTTCCTCGGCCACCGCTACGATTTTCGCGATCGCTTCATAAATGGCATGTGGAATGGAATCCGCATCGGGCGCCACCAGGCTCAAGGCTTCCTCAGCTCTGCTGTAGGCGCCTTCGCTCAGCGCCGACCACGCTTCAGCCGCAATGATTTCCAGAGATGGAATATCATGCTTTTCCGAAATCCTGAATAATGCCTGCGCCATGTCCGCGCCATGGGTTTCAGACAGTATTTTCTTTGTTTCCTTGCAAAGAACGGAATCATTCTTACCGACCCAGAACGCAAGTTCTTCCAGATTTCTCCTGATGATCAGCAGCGTGATGAGCTTGATGCGGGCGGAATTGTCAATAGCAGCAGCCTTTCTGAGATTTTCAACCTGGGAATATTCCAGAATTTCCAGAATTCCCAGATGCGAGCAGATCAGTACGGCCACCTCGCTTCTGTACCTCAATGCTGGCGCAGAAAGATATTCGAGAGCAAGCTTTATATTTCTAGGAAAATCCAGGACACCTTTCAAATAGAAGCCCCCCAGCTTCACTTTTGCCTCCAGATCCCCAGCTCTTGCAAGCGCTCTAAGTCGAATATTTTCTCGTCTCATTAGTATTTTAGGTTGAGCCAAGCACACGGCAATATTGGTGCTTTACGCGCCCAGTCTATCTTTCCGATGAAACAGCTTGAATTACATGATTGTTAAATTTCTGTCACCTTTTTAATGCGAACTTTATAAACCCGCACAGGTACAGGAGACAAATTCGGGAGTCGTTGCTTTCTCTTGACGAAATGAAGCGCTATTCGCCCATATGGCTTGCGAAGGGTGGGCAGATAGGGATCAGCGCGATTTTTTCCTGCAGGCGCTGCCTACGATTGCGGCTGATGTCTCAAGGCATCTGCCAATCGTCTTGATAACCCAAGGATTCGAAATGAAACTTCGCCCCACCTATGCCGCTGCACTGGCAGCAATCTTTGTCAGCGCTGGTGCCTATGCCCAGTCGTCGGTCACCGTGTTCGGTATCGTGGACGCCAACGTGCGCTATGTAAAGAACAGCAATCTGCCCAGCAATGTCACGATGAACAGCGGCGGACTCTCCACTGGTCGCCTGGGCTTTCGCGGTGTGGAGGACCTCGGGGGCGGCCTCAAGGCAGGCTTCTGGCTGGAATCCGATGTGCTGGCCGACACCGGCAGTACCAGCCCCACCGGCAAGTTCTTCCAGCGCCGTTCCACGGTCAGCCTGATGGGCCATTTTGGTGAGCTGCGCCTTGGACGCGATTTCTCCCCCGCGAGCCAGAACGTCGTGAAATTCGACCCGTTTGGTGTCGTCGGAGTCGCCGGCTCCAATGTTGCAAGCCGCATGCCTGGCACCTTTGCTTCGTACTATCGCCACGACAACGCCATCCAGTACTTCACGCCTGCCCTGGGCGGAGCCCAGCTGGAAGTGATGTACGCGCCCGACGAAAGCGTCACGACCAAGGCCGGCCGCCATGCCGCGGCACGCCTGGTCTATGACAACGGCCCGCTGAATCTCTCCGCCTCCTACGGCACGACCTTCGTGAACGTCGCCGGTGACAAGCTCAAGCAAATGGGCGTTGGCGCCGCATACGATCTGGGCGCGGTGCGATTGATGGGCTTCTATCAGCGTGACGAACTGCCATTCGGCACCTACGGCACGGCCACTGCGGGTACCGAAGATCGCATTCTGCTGGGCTTTACCGCGCCTGTCGGTGCCCACCAGATCCGCGGCTCGTATGTCCGTACGGACTCCCGCCGCGGCCCTGCAGCATTCAATCGCAGCGATGCAGACAAGTACTCGATCGGCTACATCCACAATCTGTCGAAGCGAACCGCCATCTACAGCACCGCTTCGTACATCCACAACAAGGGCGGCGCCAGCTTCAGCCTGGCCGGCGGCGCACCCGGGCTGGCCGCTGGCGGCAAGTCCGCTGGCGCAGAAGTGGGCATCCGCCACGCGTTCTGATAGCGCAGGGATTTAAGATCATTGCGTTTGCCCCATGGCCTAGGCCATGGGGCTTTTTGCCATGGGGATCGCGCCAGTATCCATGACGCTGGCCAGCCACGTCCCTGCGCCTATGGTGCCGATCGTCTCGCCTGCGGTCTGCTGGCGCGGGCAGGCAGCATGAACGCTTCCCGTGTTTTTTTGCGTGATATATTGCACCTGCAAATATTGCATATGCAACATTATCAGGAAAACAAGCCATGAATGTCGATCAGGTGCTGGCACCTCGCATGCCGCCAGCGAGCCCGCGCGTGCGCGCCATGCTGCAGGACCCTATAGGGCCGACGATACTGCGCATGAGCTGGCCGAACATGCTGATGATGCTCGCCCAGGCATCGACAGGGCTGATCGAGATGTGGTTTCTGGCCAAGCTCGGCACCGATGTGCTGGCCGGCGTCGCCGTGGTCGTTCCCGTTCTGATGCTGATGCAGAACATGTCGCAGGGTGCCCTGGGCGGCGGCATCTCGGCAGCGGTGGCGCGTGCGCTGGGCTCGGGCCATGCGGCGCTGGCGGATTCGCTGGCGCGCCATGCCGTCGTGCTGAGCGCGGCGGTGGGCCTGGTTTTCACGATGCTTCTGATGGGATTCAGCACCCCGCTGTTCCATCTGCTCGGTGCCCGGGGCGCGGCGCTGGCCGTGGCCCAGGACTATGGACATGTGGTGTTCGCCGGGCTGGTGCTCATGTGGATCATGAACGCGCTGGCCAGCGTGGTGCGCGGCACGGGCAATATGCTGCTGCCCGGCGCCGTGATCTGCGGCGGCGCGCTGCTGCTGATTCCCATCTGCCCGGCCCTGATCTTCGGGTTCGGGCCGATTCCGGCATTGGGCGTCGTCGGCGGCGCCTGGGCCCTGGTGGCTTACTACGCGATAGGCAGCTTGGTGCTGGCCTGGTATTGCATGGGTGAGCACAACGCCGCGAAGCTGCGTGCCGGGCCGGTGCATTGGGCGCCCATGCGCAGCATTCTCACCGTGGGCGGCCTGGCCTGCATCAACCCCCTGCTGACCAACGGCTTGATCGCCTCGACGGCCGCCATCGTGGGCGCGCACGCGGGCTCCGAGGCCCTGGCCGGCTATGCCACGGCCGCGCGGCTGGAGTATCTGCTGATCCCCATCGCTTTCGGCCTGGGCGCGCCCATGGTCGCGCTGGTCGGCGCGAACATTGGCGCGGGCCAGCCCGAACGTGCGCGGAAAATCGCGCTGGTCGGGGGCGCGATCGCCTTCGCCATCGGCGAGACCGTGGGCCTCACGGCTGCGCTCTGGCCCGAGGCCTGGCTCAGGCTGTTCGGCTCCGACGAGCGCATGCTGGAGACAGGCGCGCAGTACCTGCGCATCGCCGGCCCGTTCTATGGCTTCTTTGCCATGGGCATCGCGCTGTACTTCGCCTCGCAGGGCGCGGGGCGCCTGAAATGGCCCTTGCTGGCCGGGGCGCTGCGCCTGTTCCTCTACGCCGGACTGGGATGGCTGGCGCTTGTGGTGACGGGCTCACTTACGGCTTTCTTCGCCCTCGGCGCAGCGGCGATGGCTGCCTACGGCCTGCTCATTTTCTGGTCTGTCGCATCGGGCAGCTGGTTCGCCAATGCAAGGCAATGATGCGCAGATCCCATGAACCCGCAAGGTCAGGCGTTCACCTCCACTTCGATGTGGCCGATATTCGGCACACCTTGAGAAAGGCCGTGCACGCCGGCGGCATGGTGCTCTGTGCGCAGACGGCGGTCGGCACGTCCGGCTTCGTTGCGCAAATGGAAGACCCGGAAGGCAACGGCACGGGCCTGCATGCCATGTCGCATTCCAAGCACGCGGCGTCGCAAGGGTGGCAAGCGCTCACGCATCTCGGCGCTCACGCCAGGCCCGTCGATTTTTAGCGGCTAAAAACCACGCAACGGGCGCTCCGCTGCCAGCGCGCCCCGGTCACGGCTTACGCCTGGGCTGGCGTGAGCGTCGACATATCGACCGTACCTATGCGCATGTCACGGTATCGCAACATTCGGCTTCTAATCTTCGCCCCTACCACCGGGTGTAGGGCAAAACCGTTTTTCATCCTCGAATCGCTGGCTCAGGCGATGGTGGTAGCGCAGCCAATTCATTAGCAAATATAACAATCCTGCCTCCGAGGGGTATCTGTAATGCAAGCAAAAGTAGCGGCCATGGTCGCTGGTGCAGTCGCATCCATGGCATTGACGGCTCAGGCCTTCGCCCAGTCCAACGTCACCATCTACGGTATCGCTGACAACGGCGTTGAAATCATCAACAACGCGCCGGCCGCGGCCGGCGCCGACCGCACCCTGTCGCGTCTGAGCTCCGGCAACCTGTCGGGTTCGCGCCTGGGATTCCGGGGTGCCGAAGACCTGGGCGGCGGCCTCAAGGCCGTTTTCATCCTCGAGGCCGGCATCGGCCTGGACACCGGCACGTCCCTGCAGGGCGGCCGCATGTTCGGGCGCCAGGCGCTGATCGGTCTGCAAGGCCGCTGGGGCAATCTGTACCTCGGCCGCCAGAACAGCATGATGCTGGAGTGGATGAGCAAGTACAACACCATGGACAACGCGACCTGGTCGGCCAAGGTGCATGACGGTGCGTTCTCGGACCGCATGGACAACGCCATCAAGTACACGCAGAAGTTCGGCGCCGTGGAAATGGCCACCTACTACAGCACCCATTACAACGGCCAGGAATCCTCCGACAGCGCCAAGGTGGGCCGCCAGTACGGCCTGGGCTTCCAGTACCGCGGCGACGGCTTCAGCATGGCCGCGCTGTATGACCAGAAGCAAGGCACGACGCTGGCCACCAAGGACAACGCCGACAAGCACCTGACGCTGGGCGCGCGCTACAGGTTCGGCAAGGCCGAAGTGCTGGGCGGCTATCTGACGCGCAAGCAGGAAGCCGTGGGCGCGGCCGATGTACGCACCAACCTGGCCTGGATTGGCGGCAGCTACCAGGTCACGGGCCCGCTGCAGCTGAGCGCGTCGATCTACCACACCGACCGCAAGAACTCCAACCAGGACCCTACGTCCGTCATCGCGATGGCGAAGTACGCGCTGTCCAAGCGCACCGACCTGTACCTGATCGCCTCCTATGCCGCGAACAAGGACAACGCGAGCCAGGCCCAGACGCTGGGCGTGAACGGCTTCGGCTCCAGCGTGGCCGCGGGCAAGAACCAGTTCGGCACCATGGCTGGCATACGCCACGCGTTCTGATGCGCAGGGACGATCCCAATCCGCACAAGGGCACTTCGATTTCGGTCGAAGGCCTGACGCATCGTTTCGCCAGCAATACCGTGCTCGACCGCATCGATCTGCGGCTGGCGCGCGGCCAGGTGCTGGCCTTGCTCGGGCCCTCCGGCTGCGGCAAGACGACGCTGCTCAAGCTGCTGGCCGGCCTGATCCCCGTGGCGCCCGGCCACGGGCGCATACGGCTAGGCGACACGGTGGTCGCGGGCGAGGGCCGGTTCGTGCCGCCGGAAAAGCGCGGCCTGGGCATGGTGTTCCAGGACTATGCGCTGTGGCCCCACATGACCGTGGGCAAGAACGTCGCGTTCGCACTGGAGATGCGCGGCGTGCCCAGGGACGAGCGCGCCACGCGCATGGAGCGCGCGCTGGAAATCGTCGGACTCAAGGGCTACGCCGACCGCCAGCCGTCGAGCCTGTCGGGCGGGCAACAGCAGCGCGTCGCGCTGGCCCGCGCCATCGTTGCCGAGCCGCAGGTCCTGCTGTTCGACGAGCCCTTGTCCAATCTCGACCGTGATCTGCGCGAAAGCCTGTGCCACGAAATCGGCCTGCTGCTGCGCAGCATGGGAACGACCGCAGTGTATGTGACGCACGACCAGGAAGAGGCGTTTGCCTTGGCCGACATCGTTGCCGTGATGCACGCCGGGCGCATACAGCAGCTGTCCACGCCTGAACAGCTGATGCATTCGCCCGAGAGCGCGCTGGTTGCGGATTTTCTGAAGCTGGGCAATGTCCTGCATGCGCAGGATATTCCGCAGGCCTGGCGCGCGCCGGCCCAGGCGCTGCCCCGCGGAGATCAGCACGCGCATCTGTTCATTCCGCAGCAAGCCCTACGCGTAGGCAGCGACCCGCAGGCCGCATTGCGTGCCCAGGTGGTATCGCAGCGCTATCGGCATGGCCGCTTCATCACCCATGTCAGGACCGGCGCCGACTGCAAGGGCTTGCGCTTCACTACACCGCAGCGCCTTGCCAGCGAAGAAGTCGTTGACCTCTGTCTGGACTGGAACGTGCTGCGCTGGCTGCCCAAGGCCGCCTGAAGCGAGCCGCCCCACACTTCAAATTCAAGAAAATTTCCATGAAAAATGCTCGCACATTGAGCGCCATGGCGCTGGCCGTGGCGTCTGTCTTCGCACTGCCCGCCGCGCACGCGCTGACCATCTACAGCGCCGGCCCCGGCAAACTGATAGACACGCTGGCCGCCGATTTCAAGGCCAGGACCGGCGTGCAGGTCGACGTGTTCCAGGCCGATACCGGCAAGGTCATGGCACGCCTGCAGGCCGAAGCCACCAATCCCCGCGCCGACGTCGTCATCTCGGCGTCGTGGGACAGCGCCCAGGACCTGGACCGCCGCGGCATGCTGGTGGCCCATGAAAGCGCCAACGCCCGCAAGGTCGCGCCCCAGTACCGCCAGGCCAACTATGTGGCCCAGGGGCTGTCGGTGCTGTCCATTGTCTGGAACACCAAAAGCAATACCCCGCGCCCGGGCGACTGGAGCGATCTCACCTTGCCCGCATTCAGGGACAAGGTGACCATGCCCGACCCGGCGCAGTCGGGCGCCTCGCTCGATCTGCTGTCGGCGCTGCAAAAGCGCCAGAGCGACAAGGCCTGGGAGCTGTTTGCCAGCCTCAAGGCCAATGGCATGGTGATTTCCGGGCCGAACGCCCAGGCCATGAACCCCGTGCTGCAGGGCGCCAGGGCCGCAGTGTTTGGCGCCGTGGACTACGTGGCGCTGGGCAGCCAGGCCAGGGGCGAAAGCATAGAAGTGATCTTCCCCCGCAGCGGCACCGTGGTAGCGCCGCGGCCGATGATGGTGCTCAAGTCCTCGAAATCGCAGGACGATGCGCGCAGGTTCATCGACTTCGTGCTGTCGCCCGAAGGCCAGGCGCGCGTGGCCGAGGCCTACCTGATTCCGGCGCGCGACGATGTGGCGGCCAAGCGCATGAAGCTCCAGGACATCAAGCTGCTGCCCGAGCCGCAAGGCAATGAGAACTACGCCTCGCGCGCCGCCTTGCTGCACCGCTTCTCGACCCTGTTCGGGCGCCGGTGATGGCAGCGGGTCGTCTCCAGCTGGGCCCGTCGGCGATTGCCGCGGGCACCACGGCGGCGCTGCTGGGACTGGTGGCCCTGCCGCTGGCCTTTGTGCTGCTGCAAGCCATCTATCCCGAACTCGCGAACGGCTCGTTGGCCGCACCGCTGTCGCATCTGCGCGCGGTGTTTGCCGATGACGCGCTGCTCGAGCTGACGCTCAACACGCTGCGCCTGGGCGCCTGCGTGGTGCTGCTGAGTGCGCTGATCGGCATTCCTCTGGGCGCCGTGCGCGGCCTGTTCCAGCTGCCTTTTGCCGCGCTGTGGGATTTGCTGTTTCTGATCCCTTTCATGATTCCGCCCTATATCGCGGCGCTGGGCTGGATCATGACGCTGCAGCCCAACGGCTACGCCGAGCAGCTTTTCGGCCTGCATGCCGCGCCCTTCCTGTTCTCGTTTCCCGGCGTCGTCTTCGTGATGACGCTCAACGTGTTTCCCGTGGTCTATTTCGCGGTGTCGCGTACCCTCGCCAGCACCGGCTCGCGCCTGGCGGATGTTGGGCGCGTGTGCGGCGGCGGGCCCTGGAAATGCTTTTTCCGCATCACCCTGCCCCTGGCCCTGCCCGGCATTGCCGCCAGCTTGCTGCTGGTATTCGCCATGGCGATCGAAGAGTACGGCACGCCCGCGGCGCTGGCGGCCCATGCCGGCTTCTTCGTGCTGGTGACCGGCATAGAACGGCGCTTTTCCGACTGGCCCATAGACCTGCCCGGCGCATCGACGCTGTCCGTGGTGCTGGTGATCCTCGCCATGCTGGCGTTCTGGCTGCAACGCCGACTGCTGGGCAAGCAGGTGTTCGAGACCACCACCGGCAAGCCGGGCGACACCTCGCTGCGCGCCCTGGGCCCATGGCAATGGCCGGTCACGGCTGTGTTTGCGGGCGTGGCCTTGGCGGCCACGGTGACGCCGCTGGCCGCGATTCTCATCACCGCCTGCTCGAAAACGCTGTCCGGCGGTCTGGCGCCGGGCAATTTCTCCTTCGTCCACTTCGCGGCGATCTTCTCCAGCGGGGAAACCGCGCTGCGCGCGTTGACGACCAGCGCCGCGCTGGGCCTGGGCACGGCCCTGGTCACGGGTGTGCTGGGCCTGCTGGTGGCCTACTGCGTGCTCAAGACCTCGATGCGCGCTCGCGTGCTGCTGGACGCCTTGTCCATCATGCCCAATACCCTGCCCGGCATCGTCGTCGCCGTGGGACTGATACTTGCCTGGAACCAGTCGTTCTGGCCCGCAACGCCGTACAACACCTGGCTGATCCTGCTGCTGGCCTACTGCTGCCTGCTGATTCCCTATCCGGTGCGCTATGCGACGGCCGCGCTGTCCCAGATCGGCGACAACATGGAAGCCGCCGCCCGGGTGCATGGCGCCAGCATGGTGCAGATGCTGGTGCGCGTGCTGCTGCCGCTGATGCTGCCCAGCCTGCTGGCCTCCATGCTGCTGGTGTTTGCCGTCGCCTCGCGCGAACTGGTGGCCTCGCTGCTGCTCGCGCCCACGGGCATACAGACCACCTCGCTGTTCATCTGGCGGCAGTTCGAACAGGGCTCGGTCGGCCAGGGCATGGCCATGAGCGTCGTGACCATCCTGATGACGACGACGATCATGGT
This sequence comes from Pantoea sp. 18069, assembly GCF_902706035.1. GTDB lineage: Bacteria > Pseudomonadota > Gammaproteobacteria > Burkholderiales > Burkholderiaceae_C > Comamonas. The sequence continues at coordinate 50,181 of NZ_CACSJA010000014.1, forward strand.
CGCGGTCACGACCTGGCAGTCACGGCGCTAGAAAACGCAAGGCGGCCAGGGGCGCAGTTCAAGCGCTTCTGGCCAGTGTGGTGACGATGGAGTAGCGATTTTCCGGATACAGGGTGCTGGTCACGATCACCAGCGCGCGCGCCGCGTCGCGGTAATGCTTGAGCACGCGCAGCGCCGGCGTTCCGCGCGCCGCGCCCAGCGTCTGCGCCGGTCTGGGATGGGCGGCACTCGTGGTGACGGGATCGCTCACGGCTTTCTTCGCCCTCGGCGCAGCGGCAATGGCTGCCTACGGCCTGCTCATTTTCTGGTCTGTCGCATCGGGCAGCTGGTTCGCCACCGCGCAGCGATAAGCCCTGGAAAGAACGCGCCTGTTGCCCGGCCAGCCTGGCGCAAAAAGGCCAAGTCAGCGCTGCCCCACGGCCTGCCGAGCAAGCCCGCATCCAGCACATTTCCACATTTTCAGCCGCTAAAAAATCCACAGCTTCCATGCGCCGGCCGACCTCGGTTTCGATGCTGCCGGCCAGCAGCTTGGCCGGTGGCTGCTCGGCTGGCGCGCTCACCGCCCTGATCGGTGCGGCCCCTGTGCTGGAGAACACGCCAGTGTCGTGGGCTGTGGGGTGCGCGAGCGCCATGCATGACCGAGATGCATCGGCATCCGAATTCCTGATGTCGTTGCGATGACAAGATGCGCAGGCCGCGCTCTCTAGACTGGGTCCACCAACTCAAGGAGACCGACAAATGGCCTGGCAGATTGAAACCGTCAACGGGTGCGCGGTGGTGCGCATGAATACCAGCAAGGTCAATGTCCAGAACGCGCAGTTCTTCGGCGATCTGCATGCCGCCTTTGACCGGCTGGAACGTGATTTCAAGGATCTTCCGGTCGTGCTCACCGGCGAAGGCAGCGCCTTCTCCGCGGGCATAGACTTTCAGTCGAGCTTCGACATCTTCGGCAGCGGCGAGCCGGACAAGATCAGCGCGTGGTATCGCGCCTACCGCGAGACCAACCTGCGCATCTTCACCTATCCGCGGCCGACGGTGGCTGCGGTGAACGGCCATGCGATTGCCGGCGGCCTGATCACCGCCCTGGTCTGCGACTTTCGCGTCGCGGCGCGCACCTCGGCCAGGTTCGGCCTCAACGAGGTGCCCATAGGCATCCCCATGCCCGCGGCCTATGTGGAGATCATCAAGTACACGCTCGGAGACCAGGTCGCGGCGCTGACCACCTTGCGCGGCAAGCTGTATGACCTCGATGAAGCGCAAGCCCTGGGCTTCTTCCATGAGGTCGTGGCGCCCGATCAGCTCATCGCCACGGCAATCGACTATGCGCGCTGCATCACTCCCGACTGCAATGTGGCCTATGCGATGTCCAAGAAAGCCCTGCAGGACGGCGTGATGCGGCAGATCGAGGAGCACAGCGTGGCGCTGGACGCGCAGCTGCCGGCCGGCATGAGCGATGCCGGCAATCGCCGTGCCCAGGATCGCCGGCGGCAGGAAATCATGCACCGGGGCCAGGGCGCAGCGCAAAGCCGGGGGTAAATCCACCCGCGGTTTCAGGCGCGGTCCAGGCCTTCTGTCTGGCTGCGCAGGTAGCTGCGCAGCGCACGCGCATCGGCGATCAGCAGGCCTTTCCTGGGCTCGGTGCCCACCATGCCCAGCTGTCTGAATTCGCCCAATGCCAGGTTGACCCGCTGGCGCGACAGCCCGCAGATCAACGCCAGCTCATGCTGGGAAATCGCCAGTTCCTGCGGGCCCGTCGCCTGCGCATCGGCCACCATCAGCAACCCGCGGGCGACCCGCAGCTCGGGCGTGAGCAGGCGGGCTGCGGCAAGCATGGTGACAAAGGCCCCCATGCGCGCGTTCATGATGTCCGTGAGGAAGTGATTGAACGCGATCGAGTTGTTGCGCAGCACTTCGAAAGTCTGTGCCGGGATCAGGCAGATCCGCGCCGGCGTGAGCGCGCGCAAATCGTAGCGCCGCAGCTCCTTCTTGAGCAGCGAGCCGTCGCCGCCCCACTCGCCTTCGCGCATGCAGTAAAGCGTGGTTTCACTGCCGTCGGCGCCCGCCACATACATCTGCAGACAGCCCTGCATGACTCCATACCAGTGGGTGCTGGGCATGCCTTCGCGGGCAATGTAGTCGCCGGCTTGCGCGCTGCGGGTGACGGCGGTCTGCTGCGTCAGCAGGCGCAGCTCGGGCGACAGCGCACGGAACCAGTCCCATGGCGCGAGAAAGTCGGCAATGCCTTGGCTGGAATTCGGCGCGCGAGGAGTCATGGGCTTGGAAGAAAAGGAAAAAACAAAGGCCGCCGCTCAGATCGGCGGCAGCAGCTCCCCATCCGGCAGGCGCACGAAGAAGCGCTTGTCGATCAGCACGTTCCTGGCGGTTTCCACCACGATAGCCGTGCCCTGATCGGCTTCGTCCACCACGTACGAGGCGTAGTACGCGATATTGGGGATGGGCGGCGACGCGGGCAGACAGCGCAGCTCGCCGCTGGCCAGATGTTCGCGCAGTACCGGCAAGGGCAGGACCGCGATGGCATGGCCTTCGCGCACCAGACGCAGCATCAGCGAGAGTGAATTGCAGGAATTGATGCCCTCGAACTCGACGCTCGCGCTGCGCAGCCATTGGTGAACGATGGAGTTCAGCGTCGATGGCGGCGAGTTGGTGACCAGCGGCAGTTGGGAAGCGACCTTGGGCGTGAACGGGCCGTCGGGCATGGGCATTTCACTTGCCGCGAACCACGCGAAATCGACCCAGCCGAGCAGCTGATCCACCACATGCGCAGCCGAGCTGGAGTAGGTGTGCAGCGCCACGTCGATTTCCCGCTTGCGCAGTTTTTCCCGCAGAACGCTGCCTACGTCGATGGTGATTTCGACCACCAGCCGCGGATGCCTGCGCTTCAATTGCCGCAGGATCTCCGACAGCGCCACCATCGCGGTGGATTCATCCGAGCCCAGGCGCAGCACGCCTTCCAGGGGCGGGCCCAGGCGGCCCATGCGCTCGAAATCCTGAGCCGCGCCCAGCACCCTTTCCGCCAGCGTCACCGCATCGCGGCCCTCGTGCGTCAGCTGCACACGCTGATTTTGCCGCGTGAAAAGCGGCAGATTCAGCGCCGCTTCCAGCTCCTTGATGCGGCTTGAAATCGCCGGCTGGCTGAAATTCAGGTGCTCGGCCGCGGCATGGATGCTGCCCAGTTTGGCCGTCCAGAAAAATGCTTCGATTTGCCTCAGGGTTGTCCGCATGATTCAGAAATCTTATCAACTATTCCTCAAATAAGGCGTTTTTCTTTCAAAAAGCCCGCTGATAGATTGGTGGCTCATTCAATTTTCTTTGCAAGCCATGTACGTACTCAATGCCCTGCCCAAGCCTGTGGACCCCGAGTTGCTGTCGTTGCTCGTGCAGGCCGAGCCTGCCGTCATCGGCCACTTTCGCTACACCGGGTTCATGAGCCCGGCAATCAAGGCGCATTTCCAGGACCGCCGCGTTGCCGGCACTGCCGTGACCGTGTGCGCCCCCGCAATGGACGGCGCCATGGTGCACTACGCGGTCGGCCAGGCCCGGCCCGGAGACTTTCTGGTCATCGACCGCTGCGGCGACGAATCCATCGCCGCACTGGGCGGCGCCGTGGCCTATGCGGCGCGCGCCGCAGGCGTCGTGGGAATCATCGTCGACGGCCTGGTGACCGACCTGGGCGAGCTGCGCCAGTACGGCGTGCCGGTCTGGTCGCGCGGCACCTCGGCCGTCACGGTCAAGACCCTGGGGCTGGGCGGCGAGTTCTGCGGGCACGTAAGTTGCGGCGGTGTTTCCGTGGTGCCCGGAGACGCCATCCTGGCCGACGAAAACGGCATTCTGGTGCTGCCCGCGGCGGATATCGAGGCCAGCGCCAGGCGCGCGCTGCAGATGATGCAGGACGAAAAGAAGACGCTGGCGCGCATAGACGCCGGCGAGAAATACCCCGACATCATGGGTTCGACCCAGGTGATAGAGAAGGCCATCGAGGCCGCAAAGGGCGCCGCATAGCGCACCGGCCAGCACGCGTTCGACCGCAGACCGATTTACCCATCCACCCTCAGGAGCTCACCGTGTCGTCAATTCACTCCACTTCCGTCAAGAACCTCTGCCGCCGCAGCCTGCTGGCGCTGTCGTTGCTCGCCGTCGCCGGCTTGGCGAGTGCGCAGCCCTCCTACCCCAAGGGCCCGGTAACGCTGGTCGTGCCGTTCCCGCCGGGCGGCAGCGTCGACATGGTGGCGCGCTCCATCGCCAGACAACTGGGTGACGCCTTGGGCCAGACCTTTGTGGTGGACAACCGCCCCGGGGCCTCGGGCAACATCGGTGCGACTGCGGTGGCCAACGCCAAGCCCGACGGCCAGACGCTGTTCGTGAGCAGTTCGGGCGTGCTCACCGCCAATCAGTTCCTCTACAAGCGCCCGGGCTTTGATTCGCAAAAGGATCTGACGCCCGTGATCCGCCTGGTCAATCAGCCCAACATCCTGCTGGTGCACCCGTCGGTTCCGGTGAACAGCGTGCAGGACCTGATCAAGCTGGCGAAGGCCCAGCCCGGCAAGATCATCATCGGCAACGCCGGCATTGGAACGGGGCAGGACATCGCCGCGCGCCAGTTCGCGTCGGCCTTCGATCTGAACATGCTGCATGTGCCCTACAGGGGCGGCGCGCCGGCGATGAATGATTTGCTGGGCGGACAGATCCAGGTGATGTTCGAGACGTCGCCCACCGCCCTGCCCTACGCCAAGGAGCGCAACGGCAAGCTGCGCGCAGTCGCCATCACCAGCGCCACGCGCTCGCCGCTGGTGCCCGATCTGCCCACGGTGGCCGAGTCCGGTGTGCCGGGCTTCGACTCGATCACCTGGATAGGGCTGACGGCGCCGGCCGGCACGCCGCCCGCGATCATCACGCGGCTCAATGCCGAACTCAACAAGGCCCTCAAGGGCGAGATGGGCAGGAAGTTCGCCGACTTCAGCCTCGACCCGATCGGCGGCACGCCGCAGGAAATGGCGGAAATGATCCGCCAGGATTCAGCCAACTACGGCGCGATTCTCAAAGCCGCGGGCGTAGAACCGCAATAAGCCGACACCCCAGCGACTGGCGAAGAAAGGCCTGCATGCAATACGTCCATCTCGGCCATTCCGGACTGGCGGTCTCCCGGATCTGCCTGGGTACGCTGAATTTCGGCTCGCCCGCGTGGCGGTCCTGGGTTCTGGATGAGGCGGGCTCGCGCCCGCTGTTTCGCCAGGCCGTGGAGCTGGGCATCAACTTCTTCGACACCGCCGATACCTACTCCGGTGGCGAGTGCGAGGTGGTCACGGGAAAGCTGCTCGCGGAATTTTTCCCGGGCAGCCGGCGCGAGGAGGCGGTGATTGCCACCAAGGTGTTCAACCCGGTCGACATGGCTTTCGAAGGCGATGCCGCGGCCGGGTTTCGCCGCCGCCCCAACAAGGACGGCCTGGGGCGCAAGCGCATCCTGCATGCGGTGGATGCTTCGCTCCAGCGCCTGGGCGTGGACTATATCGACCTCTACCAGATCCACCGCTTCGATCCCGCCACCCCGCTCGAAGAGTCGCTCGAGGCCTTGCATGACGTGGTCAAGGCCGGCAAGGTGCGCTACCTGGGAGCGAGCAGCATGTGGGCCTGGCAGTTCGCGAAGATCCAGCAGGTCGCGCGCGACAACGGCTGGAGCCGCTGCATCAGCATGCAAAACCACTACAACCTGGTCTATCGCGAAGAAGAGCGCGAGATGATTCCGCTGTGCCAGGACTCCGGCGTGGCGCTGCTGCCCTGGAGCCCGTTGGCGCGCGGCTTTCTGGCGTCGCAGGGCGATGGCGCCAGTACGTCGGCGCGCGCTGCCGCGGACGCGACCACCCAGCGCTTTTACGGCAGGCAGGAAGACCTCACCACGCGTTCGCGCCTGCATGTGCTGGCCGCGGAAAAAGGCGTGAGCGCGGCCACGCTGGCCTATGCCTGGCTGCTGCACAAGGGCGTGACCTCCCCCATTGCCGGGGCCAGCAAGCCGCAGCAGATCGAAGAGGCGGTGCGCGCCACGTCGGTGGCGCTCGCGCCCGAGGAAATCGCCCAGCTCGACCGCGGCTACGCGCCCCGCCCCGTGCTGGGGCACAGCTAGCCCGCGCCATTCATTTCGTTCATCAGGAGACAAAAACATGGCCACGCCGCACCATCTGCAAGGCATCTACTCCCCGGTTCTGACGCCGTTCAAGGCCGACCTTTCCCCCGACGTTGCCGAGTTCGTGCGCCATTGCCAATGGCTGCTGGGCCAGGACGTGGGGCTGGCGGTGTTCGGCACGAATTCGGAAGCCAACTCGCTGTCGGTGGGCGAGCGCAAGGAGCTGCTCGATGCCCTGCTTGCATCGGGCGCGCCGCCCGCGCGCCTGCTGCCCGGCACCGGCTGCTGCGCGCTGACCGACACGGTGGAACTCACACGCCACGCGACGGCCGCGGGCGTGGGCGGCGTGCTGATGCTGCCGCCGTTCTATTACAAGGGCGTCTCGGACGACGGCCTGTTCCGCAGCTACGCCGAAGTGATAGAGCGCGTGGGCGACAGCCGCCTGCGCGTCTATCTGTACCACATCCCGCCCGTGGCCCAGGTGGCCATCAGCCTGCCATTGATAGAGCGGCTGCTCAAGGCCTATCCCGGCACCATTGCCGGCATCAAGGACAGCTCGGGCGACTGGAGCAATACCGAGGCCATGCAGCGCGCATTCGGCGCGCAGGGCTTCGACGTGTTCGCGGGCAGCGAAGTGTTCTTGCTGCGCACGCTGCGCGCGGGCGGCGCGGGCTGCATCACGGCCACGGGCAATGTCAACCCGGCACCCATGGTGGAGCTGTTCAACAGCTGGACGCAAGGCAATGCCGATGCCCGGCAGGCGGCACTTGACGCCACGCGCGCCATCTTCCAGAAGCACAACATGATCCCGGCGATGAAGGCCGCGGTCGCGCGCTTCAGCGGCGTCGATTCCTGGCGCACGCTGCGCCCGCCGCTGACGGCGCTGTCCGCGCAGCAGGAGCACGCCCTGGTGGCCGCGCTGGAAAACCACGGCTTCCAGATGCAAGGGGTCAGCGCATGAGCCACGATCAACTTGCCACCCTGCCCGTGCATCAGCTGTCCCGATTGATAGTGCAGCGCGAAATCTCGCCGGTTGAACTGGTGGATTCCTGCCTGCAGAACATTGCCCGGCGCGAACCCAGGCTCCAGGCCTTTGTCGCCGTCCATGCCGGTGCGGCCCGCCTGGCCGCGCAAGCGGCCGAATCCGCCATCCGCGTCGGCCATTCGGTGGGGCCGCTGCACGGCATTCCCATTGCACTCAAAGACCTGATCGAGATCGAGGGCCAGGTCTTCACCGGCGGCAGCGAAGCCTTCAAGGACCGCCAGGCCACGCGCAGCGCCACGCTGGCGCGCAGACTTGTTTCGCAAGGCGTGATCGTTCTGGGCAAGACGCACACCGTGGAATTCGCCATGGGCGGCTGGGGCACCAACACGCGCCGCGGCACGCCCTGGAACCCCTGGGACATGAGCGTGCAGCGCACGCCCGGCGGCTCGAGCAACGGCTCGGCCGTGGCCGTGGCGGGCCGCCTCGTGCCCTGGGCCGTGGGCACGGACACCGGCGGCTCTATCCGCATGCCCGCATCGTGGTGCGGCATCACCGGCCTGAAAACCACCATTGGGCGCATCAGCGGCTACGGCATACAGCCGCTGAGCCCTACGCTGGACACCCCCGGCCCCATGGCGCGCTGTGTCGAAGACGTGGCCTTGCTGTATGCCGCCATGCAGGGCCAGGACCCGCTCGATCCGCTGACGGCAGGACTTTCCTACGTCGATCCCATGCCCGCGCTGCAGCGCGGCATCCGGGGCCTGAGGCTGGCGCGCATGCCCGACAGCGAGCGCGGCTATGCGTCGGCAGAGGTGCTCGAAGCCTATGACGCATCGCTGCAGGTGCTGGAGTCGCTGGGCGCCGAGATCGTGACGCTGGCGCTGCCGTTTCGCTTCGAGGATGTCGCGGCGTTCAACATGCGCATCATGGCGGCCGAAAGCTATGCGCTCTACCATGCGCTGATCGACGACCCCGCCGCGCCGCTGGACCCCGATGTGCGTCCGCGCATCGCGGCCGGCAAAGACATCAGCGCGCGCGCCTATCTCGAAGCCATGCAGCAGCGCAGCGTGATGAAGCAGCAATTCGCGCTGGCCATGCAAGGCATCGACGCCCTGCTCACGCCCAGCACCATGACCACGGCCTTGCCGCTGAGCGAAGTGGACCAGACCAAGGCGCCCGCGCACTACACGCGCTTTGGCAATTATCTGGATCTGTGCGGGCTGTCGCTGCCCAACGGTGTCGACGCCCAGGGCCTGCCCACTTCGCTGCAGATCGTCTGCCGCGGCCAGCACGAAGACCTGGCGCTGCGCATAGGCTGGGCCTACGAGCAGGCGACCGACTGGAACGCGCGTCTGCCCGCGGGCCTGGGCTGAGCCCGGCAGTCCCCAGGGCTCAGGGCTTGATGCCCCGGGCCAGTTTTTCGCTGATGTCGTCGAGCACCGGCAGCAGATCCGCAACCGAATCAATCACATAGTGCGCACCCGCCGCGCGCAGCTTGCTGGCCGCGGCTTCACGGCGCAGCTGCTGCTCCGCCACGGGAAGCGCATTCCATTCGTGCAGTTGCAGGCCCATGGCATTGCCACTGACGGCCACGCCCACGGTCCAGCTCCCGGCGTTGAGGCCTTCGAGAATGCCTACATCGGTGTCGTCGACCTTCACCACCGTGGCCGGCCACCACACGCCCAGCTCGGCAAAGCAGCGGTACATCATCAGCGGCGCGGGGCGTCCCGCGCTCAGGTCGCCCGCGCACACCAGGTTGTCGGGCAGGTAACCCGCAGCCGCGGCAATGGGCGACACGATGTCCATGATGGGCCGGTTGTAGCCCGTGGTCGAGCCTATCTTCAGGCCGCGCGCGCGCAGGGCAGCTACGGTTTCCAGCGCCCCCGGAATGAAGTCCGCGAAATCGGCCACCACCGCCGCGTTCATGGGCGTGAACACTTCATAGAGATGATCGATGTCCGCATCGGTGAACGGCCGGCCCTGCTGGCGCTCCCACTGCGCGGCCACCTCGGGCAGCAGGCTCAGCGCCTTGATGTGGTCCCACTTGGCGACGCCCATGGGGCCGCGTGCCTGCTCGATGCTGATCGTGATGCCGAACTTCTCGAACAGCCGTACGAAGGCGCCCATGGGCGCGCAGGAGCCGAAGTCGAGAATGGTGCCCGCCCAGTCGAAGACGACGGCCGACAGTTCGGTGGAGGAAGCTTGCGTGCTGCTCATTTTTTGGTTCCGTTGAAAGGGATGGCTTACCAGTCGCCAAAGGTGTCCTCGGCAATGCCGAAGGCGGTGCTGGCTCCCGTGCCACTGGTGACCAGCACCAGCCGCGTGGCGTCATCGGGTTGGTCGATCAGGCAGTCGGTGCTGGCCGACGATGGATAGATGCCCACCCAGCGCTCGGTGACCTGTGCCGTCCTGAGCTGGAGGGTTTGGTGCAGGTGGCGCAGGATGAGATCGTCCACGCGCTGGTCGGCAAACGGTTCGGGCGCTGCGCTGTAATGGTGCGAATCGCCCACCACCAGCGAGCCGTCGGCGCTTTGCACCACGATCAGATGGATGCCGTTGTCCAGCGATTCGGCCTCTTCCTGCTTCAACTGTTCCAGCAGCGCAGCGGCCGCGGGCAGCTTGCTGTAGCCGTGGTAGCGCACCAGACTGAGGTCGGCCATCACCGAGCCCGGCAGCTTGAAGCCCGGCTCGGGCATGACGCGCAGCATGTGCAGCTGGCACAGCCGCAGTTGGTGCGGCGCAAGGCGCTCGGCAAACAGACCGTTGATGTCGGTGTTGGTGCAGACGACTACGCGCTCGGCGTGCAGCAGGCCGCGCGCAGTGCGCACGCGCGGCGTGGCGACTTCGAGCACCGCTTCGCCAAAGCGGAACGCCACGCCATGCGCCTGGGCCAGCCATTGCGCCAGCAGGCCGATGGCGGTGCGCGACTCCACGCGCATCTCGTGCGGGCTGTAGAGCACGCCCTGGACGCCATCGAGCTGCAGCACCGGCGCGCGGCGTGCCGCCTCCTGCACATCGAGCAGTTCACAGGCCTCGCCCATCTCGGTGCCCATGAACTCTTCGAGCACCTCGAGCGCCCGGGGGCGAAAGGCCGTGAGGTACAGGCCGTGGTGCAACGCTTCAATGCCGGCCTGCGGCGCGACTTCGCCCCAGACTTCGCGCGCGCGGCGCGCGCGCCGCCAGGTGTCGCCCGCACCCTGGCCGGTGACGGTGATGAAGCCGAAGTTGCGGATGGAGGCGCCGACGCAGGCCGCATCGCGCTCCACCACGCAGACCTTGAGCCCGCGTTTCGCCGCGGTATAGGCATGGGCCAGGCCGACAATGCCGGCGCCGACCACGATCAAGTCGAATGTATTGGGTGAATTCATGGGTTCAGATCGCAAGGAAAAAGGAATACGCGGGCCGGCTCATCGCGCCGGTGCCCGCCACACCTGGGTGTGCCGGTCGACCAGCTTGCCCGCGGCCAGGTACAGCAGCGTGACCACGGCCGAGGTCGCGGCGATCAGCACCGCCATGGCCGCGGCCTGGCCGGTCTCGCCAGCTTCGTCCAGGTTGAGAATGGCCACCGAAGCCAGCTTGGTGTCGGGCGAGTACAGAAAGACCACGGCCGAGATGGTGGTCATCGCGCTGATGAAGAAGTAGCGCGACACGTCCAGCAGCACCGGCAGGCAGATCGGCAGCGTGACCCGCCAGAAAGTCTTGTAGAGCGGCACCTTGAGCGAGGCCGACACCGCCTCGAACTCGGCATCGAGCGCCTTCAAGGCCGTCACTATGGTCAGGTGCCCGGTGGTGTAGAAATGCACCACGGTGCACAGCACCATCAGCGGCAGCGTCTGGTACAGCCCGCCCAGGGGGTTGCCCGGCGCGTTGAAGAAGAAGATATAGCCCAGGCCCAGCACCAGGCCGGGCACGGCCATGGGCAGCATGGCCATCAGCCGCACCACGGGCCGCAGCATGTCCAGGCCGCGCGTCTTCTCCAGCAGATAGGCGCCGACAAACACCACCAGCGTGCCGACCACCGCGGTGCTGGCCGCGAGTTTGAGGCTGTTGACCAGCGCCTCGCCCAGCTCGGCATCGACAAGCCCGGACAGGTAATGATTCAGGCTGGGCGCGAGGTTATAGGGCCACAGCGTCGCAAACGAGGCGAACACCGCCATGCCGAACATGGCCAGAACCAGGGCGACGATGAGCAGGCAGTAGAGTGTCATGGCCGCGTCAAAGCCGCGCGACGGCTTTGGCACCAGCGCCACGGCGCGGGCCGTGAGGGTCGCGGTCTGCTTGCGCTGCACCCACCAGTCGATGCCGAAGGTCAGCACCGCGGGCAGGAGCAGCAGCAGCGCCACCACCGCGCCGCGCTGGAAATCGTGCTGGCCTATGACCAGCTTGAAGACATCGGTGGCCAGCACGTTGAAATTGCCGCCCACCACCTTGGGAATGCCGAAGTCGGTGATGACCAGCGTGAAGCACACCAGGCCTGCGGAGATCAAGCCGTACTTGGCGCCCGGCAATGTGATGGTGAAGAACTTGCGCACGGTGCTGGTGCCCAGGGCATCGGCGGCTTCGTACAGGCGCGCATCCGCGAGCGACAGCGCCGTCACGAGAATCATCAGCACATGCGGAAAGACCGCAAAGCACTCGGCCAGCACGATGCCAGGCGCGCCGTAGATGCCGGTAAAACCCAGTGCCAGCCAGAAGTCCTTGGCCACGCCCTGGTTGCCAAACCAGTAGATCAGCGAAATCGCCGACAGCAGCGAAGGCGCCAGCAGCGGCAGCAGCATCACCGTGCGCAGCAAGGGCTTGGCCGGCATGCAGCTGCGCGTGAGCGCATAGGCGAAAGTGAAGGCCAGCGGCAGGACAATGGCCGTCACCAGCAGCGACACCCAGATGCTTTGCCACAGGCTGCTCAGCAGCGCCGGCGAGCTCAGGTAGGCGGCGAAGGCGCCCCATCCCGAGCTGGTGCCGCCGTCTTGCACCTCCAGCGCCTTTGACAGGATGAGCAGCAGCGGCGCCACCAGGCCTATGCCCAGCAGCAGCACCACGGCCCACAGGCCCAGGTGGCCCACGCGCTCGTTCCAGTGCACCCGCTGGCGCAAAGGGGTCCGTCGTACGACAGCAGCCATGGCGTTCATGCGCTGGCTCCCGCGGGGAACACGCGCAGCCGGTCGGCGCGCAGCGCGAAACGCACGCGCGCGCCTTCGCGCACGCCGAATTCGTCCATCTGGTTGAGCGAATACTGCAATTGCAGCGGCTGGCCGGCCAGGCCTTCGACATCCACTTCGGCCAGGCAGTTTCCGCCGAGGAACTCGATATGGCGCACCGTGCCGGCGCAATGCAGCGGGTCGTCGACGTCGACCGCGCCCACCACCCGGTCCTCGGGCCGCAGGTACAGCGAAACGGCGCTGCCGGGCCGGAAATCCGCGCCCGATTGCGGCGCGCAGCGCAGACGTTTGTCGCCGCAGCGAAACCAGTGATCGCCTTCGGCCACGGCCTGCAGGCGGTTGACCTTGCCGACGAAGTCCGCGACAAAGGGCGAAGCCGGCTCGCGGTACACCTGCAGCGGCGTGCCCACCTGTTCGATCACGCCGTGGTTCATCACCACGATGCGGTCGGCCACCGACAGCGCCTCCTCCTGGTCGTGGGTCACCATGATGGTGGTCACGCCCAGGCGGCGCTGCAGCGAACGCAGCTCGTTGCGCAGGTGACCGCGCACGGTGGCGTCCAGCGCCGACAGCGGCTCGTCGAGCAGCAGCAGGCCGGGCGAAGTGGCCAGCGCGCGCGCCAGCGCAATGCGCTGCTGCTGGCCGCCGGACATCTGCGCCGGGTATTTCACGCCGCTGCCGCCCAGGCCCACCAGATGCAGCAGTTCGTCCACGCGCGCCGCTATGGACGCGCGCGACTGCCGGCCGTTGACCAGGCCGTAGCCCACGTTCTGCGCCACCGTCAGGTTGGGAAACAGCGCATACGACTGGAACATGATGCCGTAGTCGCGCTCGGCGGGCGGCGCCGTGGAAATGTCGAACCCGCCCTGCACGATGGCACCCGAAGTCTGCGCCTCCAGCCCCGCGATGATGCGCAGCAGCGTGGTCTTGCCGCAGCCCGAGGGCCCGAGAAAGCAGACAAACTCCCCCTTGCGGATGTTCAGATCGATGCTTTCCAGCGCAGTGAACGCGCCAAAGCTTTTGTGGATGCCGCGCAGCGCGAGGTAGGAGTCGTCCATGGTGCTTACTTCCTGGCCTCGGTCTTGCTGTCGTAGCGCCTGGACCACTCGGCCAGGGTCGCATCGCGGCTGGCCGCGGCCTTGTCGAAATCGAGCTTGATCAGGCGCGACTCGTAGTCGTCCGGAATGCCGGCCAGCTTGGGCGCGATGCCGGGCTGGGCGGTGATCGCGAAGTTCTTGCCGTAAAGACGCATCGCGTCCTTGGACGAAGCCCAGTTGGCGAGTTTCTTCGCGGCCTCGAGCTTCTTCGTGCCCTTGTAGATGGCGAAGCCTTCGAGGTCCCATCCCAGACCTTCCTTCGGAAACACCAGCTCGATGGGCGCGCCCTTGGCCTTGTTGGTGTGGCCGCGGTATTCGAAGGAGATGCCGGCCACGTATTCACCGGCCGCCGCCATGTTGCAGGGCTTGGAGCCGGAGTGGGTGTATTGCGCGATGTTCTGGTGCAGCGCATCCATGTACTTCCAGCCGCCGCCCTTGCCGCCGTCATCGCCCCACATCTGCAGCCAGGAAACCACATCGAGATAGCCCGTGCCGGACGACGCCGGGTTGGGCATGACCACCTGGCCCTTGAACTCGGGCTTGGTGAGGTCTTTCCAGGTGGTCGGAATCGCGATGTTGCGCTTCCTGGCCTCGACGGTGTTGAAGCACACCGTGGCGCCGAAGACATTCATGCCGAACCAGGCGGGCGGATTCTTCTTGTCGCGGTAGGCCGGCATGATGGCGTCGATGTTCAGCGGCGCATAGGGTTCGAGCATGCCGTTGCGGTCGAACAACGCCAGGCTGGTGGCGGCCACGCCCATGACGACGTCGGCCTGGGGGTTGGCCTTCTCGGCCAGCAGCTTGGCGGTGATCACGCCGGTGGAGTCGCGCACCCACTTGATCTCGATGTCCGGATGAGAAGCCACGAAGGCCTCCTGATAGGCCTTGAGCTGGTCCGTTTCCAGCGCGGTATAGACAACCAGTTGCTGCTTTTGCGCGTAAGCCGGCGCTGCGAGCACGAATCCGAGAGTGGCGGCAAGGATATGCCGGGCTGCGTATTTCATTGAGCTGCTCCAAGTGTTGAACGGGTCGAACTTTGGCGGTTGCATATGTCATGACTGTGACATTTTCTTCAAGCAAAATGCAGGCCAAGATTTGTAGATTGTTTTTCGTAGATCGTAGACAATCTACAAAACACCGATTTTTGAGAACTGCCCATGACCGTTTCAAGCCCCATCAACGACGCCATTGCACAACTGCAGGGCAACTCGCTCGCCGGTTTGGTGCACAACGAAGTCGAACGCATGATCCTGGCCGGCGAGCTGCAGCCTGGCGCCAAGCTGACCGAGTCGACCATCGCCACGCAACTGGGCGTATCGCGCGGCCCGGTGCGCGAGGCCTTTCGCATGCTCGACGAGGCCGGCCTGGTGCGCACCGAGAAGAACCGCGGCGTTTTCGTGCGCGCCATCGCGCTCGACGAAGCGCTGGAAATCTTCGAGCTGCGCGCCGTGATGGAGATGTATATCGGCCGCAAGCTCGCCGAAACCTGCACCGCCGCACAGACCAGGGCATTGCGCCAGCTGGTCGACGCCATGGACGCGGCCGCCAAGGCCGGCGATGCCCAGGCCTTTCACCGCAGCAACCTGGAGTTTCACGACAGCCTGCTGCAGCTCGCGGGCAACGCCAAGTTCACCGCCAACTACCGCCGCCTGATCAAGGAGCTGTCGCTGATCCGGCGCAAGAACCTCACCGTGGAAACCATGGTGGTCTATGCGCGCGAGCACCGGCAGATCGTCAAGGCCATCGCCGCGCGCGACGCCGAGGCCGCGGGCCGCGCCATGTTCGACCATGTGATGAACAGCCGCGAACGCACGCTGCACAACTACAGCGCCGAGCTGGCAGCGCCCGCGCCGCAGCCCGCTGCCGCGCCCGCGCGCAAGCGCGCGCTGCGCTCTGCGGCCCAGGCCTGAACATGGCACTGGCATTCGACGACATCGCCCTGCTGTTCGCACGCCACGACAGCACGCAATACAGCGGTGAGCCGGTCACCCAGACCGAACATGCGCTGCAGACCGCCTGGTTCGCCGAGCAGTCGGGCGCGCACGAGCAGCTCATCACGGCAGCGCTGCTGCATGACCTGGGCCACCTGCTGCACGACCAGGTCGACACCCCGACCGCGCGCGGCATAGACGACCTGCACCAGTTCAGCGTCCTGCCTTTTCTGCGCGGGCTGTTTGGCGAAAGAGTGCTGGACGCCATACGCTGGCATGTAGACGCCAAGCGCTATCTGTGCGCGACGCGCGCCCACTACCAGGCCGCGCTGTCGGCCGACTCCCAGCGCAGCCTGGCGCTGCAGGGCGGCGTGTTCTCGCCGGCCCAGGCCCAGGCCTTCATCGCCCGGCCGCATGCCGAAGAAGCGGTGCGGCTGCGCCTGTGGGACGACCAGGCCAAGATCAAAGCCTTGCCCACGCCGGGCCTGGACCACTATCTGGCCATCGCTGCGCGCTGCCGCCTCGGTCATATGCGCCCCCAGCCATGAGCCTGGGCGTCTTCCTGGTTCTGGCCATACTGTTCGCGGCGCTGCTGCACGCCAGCTGGAACGCGCTCATCAAGTCCGGCGGCGACAAGTCGCTGGATACCGCGCTGATCCACAGCCTGGGCGTGTTCTTCGCGCTTCCCGCCGTACTCTGGTTTGGCTTGCCGCCGGCCTCGGCCTGGCCCTTCATTGCGGCCTCGTCCCTGATCCATGTCGCCTACTATGTGGCACTGGCGGGCGCCTATCGCTACGGCGATCTGGGACTGACCTACCCCATCATGCGCGGATCGGCCCCCTTGCTGGTGGCCGTGGTGAGCGCGCTGCTGCTCGGCGAGCATTTGTCGCCACAGGCCTGGCTGGGGGTGGTCGTGCTGTCGGCGGGCGTGCTGATCGTGGGACTTGCGCGCGCCGGTCACGATGCAGCGAACGCCGGCAACCGCCGCAAGGCACTGGGCTTTGCGCTGGCCAACGCCTGCATCATCGCCAGCTACACCGTGATCGACGGCATGGGCGTGCGCGCCGCAGGCGATGCTTTTTCGTACGCCGCAGCCCTCTTCCTGTTCGACGGCCTGCCCTATATGGCACTGGTACTGTGGCGTGCGGGGCCGCGGCGCGGCGAGGCCTTGCGCTATATGCGGGCGCGCGCTCCGCTGGCCCTTGCCGGCACGGCCGCATCACTGGGCAGTTACGCCATTGCGCTGTGGGCCATGCTGCACGTACCGGTGGCCCTGGTGGCTGCCTTGCGCGAAACCTCGGTGATCTTTGCGGCACTGATAGGCACCTGGTTCCTGGGCGAACGCTTCGGCTGGGCGCGCGCAGCAGGCACTGCGCTGGTGGTCGCCGGGGTGGCGACGCTGCGCTTCAGCTAGCCGGCAGCTGTCATGGCGCCCCCCTTGCAGGGGCCCGGGCATGGCGCCGCTCTGGTTCAGCGCGCCAGGCGCTGGTCGGCGAAACAGTCCGCGGAGAATTCGAACACGATGTCCCGGTCCGGCTTGAGCAGCCCATGGTTCTTGCCGGCGTAGTCGAGCCGCAACAGGATATCGCGGATCAGGTTCAGGCGCGCCAGGCGCTTGTTGTCGGCGCGCACGATGTGCCACGGCACGGAGGCGGTATGCGTGTGCAGCAGCATTTCATCGCGCGCCGACGAGTACGCTTTCCAGTGCTTGATGGCCACGGCATCGATCGCCCCGATCTTCCACTGCTTGAGCGGGTCGCGGCGGCGGTCCTCGAGCCGGCGCTTTTGCTCGCTCTTGCTGATATCGAGGTAGTACTTGAGCAGCTTGATGCCCGAGTTGACCAGCATCTCCTCGAAGGGCCCCACCGACTGCATGAACTGCGCGTGCTGGGCCTTGGTGCAGAACCCCATGACCTTTTCCACGCCCGCGCGGTTGTACCAGCTGCGGTTGAAGAGCACGAATTCCTGGGCCGTGGGCAGGTGCGCCACGTAGCGCTGGAAGAACCAGGCGCTGCGGTCACGATCCGAAGGTGCGCCCAGCGCCACCACGCGCGTCTCGCGCGGGCTCAGGTGCTCGACGATGCGCTTGATGCTGCCATCTTTCCCGGCAGCATCACGCCCCTCGATCACGACCAGGATCTTGTCGCCACATTCGATGAAGTGGCGTTGCAGCTTGACCAGCTCGATCTGCAGCAGGTGCAGTTGCGCTTCATAGTCCTGGACTGAAATCGAATCGTCCTCGGGCG
The DNA here is from genome assembly GCF_902706035.1 of Pantoea sp. 18069. Taxonomy (GTDB): domain Bacteria; phylum Pseudomonadota; class Gammaproteobacteria; order Burkholderiales; family Burkholderiaceae_C; genus Comamonas. Next base: position 67,735 of record NZ_CACSJA010000014.1, read on the forward strand.
CCGCAGCCGCGCATTGCGCTTCGGAATTCTTCGATTTCTCGGATTTCCTGTGGTCTTTTTTGCCCATGGTGTCACTTTCCCGTTGCTTGCAAAAGGCCAGGACGCGGCATGACAGCCCCGTGTGGCGACGTGCTTTTCCATCCGCCAGGCGCGCGCATGCGCCGTGCGTCCCACCCACTATGACATGCCGCGCGGGTTCTGGGTGAAGGGGCACGGCGGCGCAGCTTTGCATCGGGTTTTCGCGGGGGGCGTGCGTCACGAAATGCGAAGTCGGCGACACCAAACGCCAAGTGGGGCGGGCCGGGCCCCGCGATCATGAAGCCGTCGTTGATGCCGTGCACGGCATCTGATTGCACAACCCCAGGAGACAACATGGCAAGAATCGTGAAATCTGACGCAATTGGCGGGACCGAAGTATTGCGCTTCAAAGACCTTGAGGTGGGTGAACCGGGAGCAGGCGAGGCGCGCCTGCACCATGTGGCGGCGGATCTGGAAGACGCCCCACGGACGCGCCGCGCTCCGCAAGGCCGAAAGACCAAGGATTCTTCGATCTTCGTCCTCTGAAACCGCCCTGCACTTCCCGGTGAATCATCATGAAAAATCCACTCTTGCACCTGCCCACTCTCGCGATAGCTGTGCTTTCCTCGGTCGTGGCCGTGTCTTTTGCTTCGGCCCAGGAATGGCCGACCAAGCCCATACGCATCATCGTGCCCGCACCTCCAGGCGGGATCAGCGACGGCGTCGCCCGCCTCATCGGCGAGCAGTTGCGCGTCAACCTGGGCCAGCCGGTCATCGTGGACAACAAGCCCGGCGGCTCGGCCGTCATCGCCGAGCGCGCCCTGATGAGCGCCGCCGCCGATGGCCACACCTTGATGGTCGGGCCGTCCAGTGTCTGGACCGATTTCCCGTTCTCGGTCAAGACGCCTTTCGATCCGCACAAGACGTTCACCTATGTGGCCGACGTGGCCAGCATGGTCCATGTGCTGGTCGCCAACACCAGCTACCCGCCCGACACGCCGCAGGAGATCCTTGCCCATGCGCAGCGCAACAGGAACGCGGTCAGCGTCGCCAATCTGAGCTCGGGCACGCGCTCCAATCTGCTGGGTGAATTGCTCAGCGACAAAAGCGGCCGCAACATCCTGATCGTTCCCTACAAAGGATCGGCGCCCGCCATGGTGGACTTGATCGGCAACCAGGTGCAGCTGACGTTTGAAGTGGTGAGCAACGTGGCCCCGCTGATCAAGGCCGGCAAGCTCAAGGGCCTGGCGGTGGTCTCGGCCACACGCTCGCAGCATCTGCCTGACGTGCCCAGCTTCGCGGAGCAGGGGATGAGCGATTTCGTCATGCCCGATGCCAGCGTCGGGGTCTTCGTGCTCAGCAGCATGCCTGCGGCCAGGATAGAGCAGGTCCGGCGCGAGATCGAGAACGTCATGCGCGCGCCCAGGTTCCGCGCCATGATGGCGGCCCAAGGCTATGACGCGCCCCAGGAAAGCACGTTTGAAGCGCTGCAGCAGAAAATGGCCGACACCGTGGAGCAAAACCGCAAGATCCTGCTCAGGCTCAATCTGCCGACCACGCCCCGGTGAACCTGGGAACGCATCACGGCGCAGCGTCTTTTGCGCGCTGCGCCGCCAGCGCCCTGGTACGGCTTTCCTTGGCACTCCAGCCGAACTGCAGCTGGTACCAGCGCGAGAAACTGCTGGGCGCGGTAAAGCCCAGCAGCTGCGCGACCTCCCTCAGCGACCGGCTGCCTTCCACCACATAGCGGCTCGCCTGCTCCTTGCGAATATCGTTCATCAGCGACGAGAAGCTCTGGCCTTTGTCCGTCAATCGCCGCTGCAGCGTGCGCGGCACCACGCCCAGATGCTCGCTGACTTTTTCGATGCTGCAGCGCCCGCTGGGCAGCAGCAGGAACATCGTGCGGCGCACTTCGTCGAGCATGGTTTCATCGCTGGGCTTGAGCAAGGCATCGAGCAGTTGCTGGGCATAGCGGACCATGGCCGGATCGGCGAACTCGTTGCGCGCATCGAGATCGCTCCTGGTGCAGACAATGCAATTGAATTCGAAATCGAACTCCACATGCCGGCCCAGCAGCTGGGTATGCACGCTCAGGTCACGCGGCGCCGAGTGCTCGAAGCACACGCGCCGGGGCTGCCAGTCGCGGCCTATCAGTTGGCGAATCAGGCGCACCATCACGCCCAGGGCCAGTTCCACTCTTTGGCGCGTGGGCTGGTGGGTGCTGCCCGCCATCAGCAATTCGCGGATCACCACCGTGTTGCCGTTTTCCTCGATGGACAGCGTGAGCGCGCCGTTCAGGAACGCCTGATAGCGCATCAGCAGTTTCAGCGAATCGCGCAGGCTTTGCTGGTCACGCATCAGCAGGCCCACCGCGCCCAGATTGGACAGCAGGCGCGAGCGCGCCATGCACAGGCCAAAGCTCTCGTTGCCGGACACCGTGGCCGATGCCTGCAGCAGACGCCCCACGCGCTCCACCGGAATCATCAGATCCGGCTCATCGAGCACGCTGGGACTCAAATTGGCGTCCAGCAACATGCGGACCGGGTCCAACCCCGAAGCCTGGGCGACTTCACGGTAGTTGGTCAGGCAGGCGGCACGAACAAGAGACGTCATCGGGATCAAGTCTTTGGCGTGAAATGCCAAACAGCCGTCACGTAATGAAAAGCGCAATGGGCAAAAGATTCACACACTGAAGTCATTGATTCATTCTACGTGGGAGACGAACATTATGAACGCCCTTGGAGCTGCCCCCGCACTGGTGCGTGCCGCCTCGCTGACCCGATCCATCAAGGTCAATCCACTGACCTGCACGATTGGCGCCGAACTCGGTGATGTCCATATTGGCGCGGCCGCCGAAGACGATGGGCTGCTCGCCGAAATCCGCACCCTGCTGCTCGAGCACCGCGTGCTTTTCTTTCGCGATCAGGACATCACGCGTGCCCAGCATGTGGCGTTTGCCCGCCGTTTTGGTGAATTGGAGGACCATCCCGTGGTCGGCAGCCACCCCGAGCACCGGGGCCTGGTGCAGATCTTCAAGACACCCGACAGCCCGCAGGACCGCCACGAGAACTCCTGGCATACCGACGCCACCTGGCGCGACCAGCCGCCCATGGGCTGCGTGCTGCGCTGCCTCGAATGCCCGCCGGTCGGCGGCGACACCATGTGGGTCGACATGGCCCAAGCCTACGCCCAGCTACCCGAGGACATCAAGGCGAAGATCGCCCCCCTGCGCGCGCGCCACAGCATAGAAGCCAGCTTCGGCGCCGCCATGCCGGTGGAAAAGCGGCTGGCGCTCAAGGCCCGCTACCCCGATGCCGAGCATCCGGTGGTGCGCATCCACCCCGAAACCGGCGAGAAGATCCTGTTCGTCAACGGCAGCTTCACCACGCATTTCACCAACTACAACACCCCGGCCAATGTGCGCTTCGGCCTGGACAAGGCACCCGGCTCGGCGCAACTGCTGAGCTACCTCGTGAGCCAGGCCAGCATTCCCGAATACCAGGTGCGCTTTCGCTGGAAGCCCGACAGCGTCGCCTTCTGGGACAACCGTTCGACCCAGCATTACGCCGTCATGGACTACCCGCCCTGCCATCGCAAGATGGAACGCACGGCCATCATCGGCGACCGCACTTTCTGAGACCGCCATGTCCCACGCCCCCACTTTCCTGATCGTTCCCGGCCTGCGCGACCATGTAGCAACGCACTGGCAGACACTGCTCGCCGCCGAGCTGCCAAAGGCAAGCATCGTTGCGCCGCTGGAGCGGGACAAGCTCAGTTGCGCGGCCCGCGTTGATGCCATCACCCAGGCGCTGGCCGGCATCGAGGGCCCCGTGGTCATGGTCGCGCACAGCGCCGGCTGCATGATGGTGGCGCACTGGGCGCAACAGGCCGCGTCTCAGCGGGCCCCTCAGCCGGCCGCGCCTCAGCCGGCCGCGCCTGACGACCTGCGCCGCGTCCAGGCGGCCTTGCTGGTCGCGCCCGCCGACCTGGAGACGCCCATGCCCGAAGGCTATCCCACCGTGGACCTGCTGGAGCGCCATGGCTGGCTGCCCGTGCCGCGCGCCCCCCTTCCTTTCACCAGCCTGGTCGCGGCCAGCAGCAACGACCCGCTGGCCCGGCTGGCGCGTACCCGCGGCTTCGCCAGCGACTGGGGCAGCCGCGTGGTCGAACTCGGGCCCGTCGGCCATGTGAACCCGGCGTCAGGCCACGGCCACTGGCCGCAGGCGCAGGCGCTGCTTCAGCAGTTGCTGGCGATGACCCCCAACCCCGCTTGAAACCCCGGCCCGCATGCCCTGAAAACCCATGCGCGGGCCTGTACCCCCAGGAGACAACACCATGACCCCACGACCCCCCCAAAAAAGGCATTCGATCGCCATTGCCCTGGCCATAGGTCTTGGCGCCCTCGGCGGCTGGCAGAGCGTGCTGGCGCAAGCGCCATGGCCCGGCAAGCCGATTCGCCTGCTCGTTGCCGGCCCCGCGGGCGGCACGGCCGACGCCCTGGCGCGTCTGCTGGCCGACGGCCTGCAGCACAGCCTGGGCCAGCCCGTGATCGTCGAGTCCAAACCCGGGGCATCGGGCGCCATTGCCATCCAGGAGCTGAAATCCAAAGGCCGGGATGGCTATACGTTTTTGGTGATCCAGGAAGGCACGGTCACCGAATCGCCGCTGGCCTACAAGGTCAGCTACGAGCCTTTCAAGGACTTGAAGCCCCTGGCGCAGCTGACGCGCACCGGCCTGGTCCTGGTGGCGAACAAGAAGGTACCCATCACCAACCTGCAGGAGCTGATCACCTACGGCAAGGCGCAAAAGGACGGACTGGACTTCGCGTCCTACTCGGCCGGCCTCAAGGGCCACACTTCGGGCATGCAGCTGGGCCAGCTGGCCCAGGTGAACATGCGCCACGTCGGCTACAAGGGCTCGCCGCCCGCGCTGGTCGATCTGATGGGCGGCCATGTGCCGCTGATGTTCGACGGCCTGGCCACCTCCTTGCCGCTGATCAAGTCCGGCAAGATCACGCCGATCGCCGTGGTCTATCCCACGCGCCTGTCCGAGCTGCCCGAGGTACCCACGTTCACCGAGCTGGGCTACCCGCAGATGGCCAAGGCCGGCTGGTTCGCCGTCTGGTCCCACCCGGATGCGCCCCAGGCCATACAGCAAAAACTGCGTGAGGCCGCCGTCGCGCATTTCAGGCAGGCGCCGGTGCTCGCCCGGATCCGCGCCATGGGCATGGAGCCGCCCCTGCCGCTGACCTCGGCCGAGATGACCGCCGACCTCAAGGACGGCGCCACCAGGCAGGCCGCGCTGCTCAAGTCCATCAACTACCAGCCGGAATAGGCCGCAGTCCAGGCGCCTTGTGCCTGCGCCAAGGTGCAGGCGGTCACCGCGCTCAAGCAGCGGGCGGCGGGCTCAGCCACAGCTGGCCGTCCTCCATGACGACGCCATAGGTCGGGATGCGCAGCGCCGCCGAGGCCGTGCACTGGCCGTTGCGCACATCGAAGCGCAGGCCGTGCGCGGGGCAGCTGATCAGATGGCCTTCGCAGGCGCTGGCGCTCAGCGCCGCGCCCGCGTGCGGGCAGCTGTTTTCCAGCGCAAAGAATCGACCCTGGTGGTGATAGACGACGATGGACACGCCGCCGGGCACGAAGACCAGCTTGCGAGCGCCAGGCGCCAAGGCATCTGCGCGCCCGGCAGCGATCCACTGGACATCCGCCATGGGGCGCGAGCCTCAGGCGGTCTTGCGCAAAAAGCCCTGGTTGGCGCCGCTACGGTTGGGGGCAAAGCCGTTGGCGGCCAGCGATTCTTCCACCGTGTCGTAGAACACGCCGATCTTGCTGATCTCGCGCGCCTGTTTGGCGGTGGCGATGGGGCGGCCGAAATCCAGCGACATGCGCACCAGTTGCTCGATCTGCGACACCGTGCTGGCCTTGGCGCTGCGGTCCTGGTTCCACAGGCAGTCTTCCGTGCCGCAGCGCACATGCAGGCCCGCGGCAATGCCCATCATGTTCACGGGCAGCACGTTGCGCACATTGCTTTCCACCGTCAGCACCGCGCCATCGGGCACGGCGCGCACGAAGTTGGCCAGGCTGTAGAGGCTGGGCATGTCCATGCCGCCGCCAATCGCCACCCAGTTCATCACCAGCGGGCCCATGTAGAAGCCGCGGCGCATCAGGCGCTCCACCGATTCAAAGCTGTTGATGTTGTAGCACTGGAACGCGCTCTGGATGCCGGCCTTGGTCAGGCGGCGCACATGTTCCTCGACCCAGCCCGGCTGGGCGGGCACGGTCATTTCCTTGTAGGCGTTGAAGATCGCCGGGTTCTCGCGCGACGTGCCACGGAAGTCGGCGTCCTCGGCCTGGTCGGTGACGTTCATCTGCGAGGTGTTGACGGTGACCGTCACCTGGTCGGGCACGGGGTCCAGGTCGGCCAGCATGTGGCGCGTGTCGTCGCTGAGCCACTTGGCCATTTCGCCTTCGTTCTCGGGCGCGAAGCTGATGGAGCCGCCAACCTGGATGATCATCTCGGGCACGGCCTTGCGCACCCCGGCGATCAGCTCGTTGAACTTGGACAGGCGCTTGGAGCCCTTGCCGTCCATTTCGCGCACATGCAGGTGCAGCACCGTGGCGCCGGCGTTATAGCAGTCCACGGCTTTCTGGATCTGCGCTTCCATGGTGACCGGAATGTCTTCGGGGAAGTCCGAGGGCAGCCAGCCCGGCGCATACGGCGCGGCCGTGATGATCAGGGGCTGCTGGTTTTCGGGGAACAGGTGGCCGTCGAGAAAGTTCATGTTTGTCTCCAACAAGGGGGTGGCGGACTTCGACCGCCAGGCCTGGCCGGTCGAACGCTTCAAGCACAACCACTTTAGGACGGCCCCCCCGGCAAGCAGTTGCCGGATCACGCTGCCCACTTGGCATTTCGCGCCAGCGCGGGTGCTACAGCATCGCTTCGATCAACGTCGGCCCCGGCGTGGCGTAAGAGCGGCGCAGCGCCTGGCCCAGCGACTGGAGTTCGTCCACGCGCACCGCCGGCACGCCCATGCCCTTGGCCAGGCTGGACCAGTCCAGGTCCGGGCGCTGCAGCGACAGCATGTCCTGCGCGCGCACGCTCGGCGTGCCCGCGCCCACGGCCGCGAGTTCGCCGCGCAGGATGCCGTAGGCGCGGTTGACGAAAATCACCACCGTGACGTCCAGGCTCTCGCGCGCCATGGTCCACAGCGCTTGCAGCGTATACATGCCGCTGCCGTCGCCTTCTAGCGCGAGCACGCGCCGGCCAGGAGCGGCCAGGGCCGCGCCCACGGCCGCGGGCAGCGCAAAGCCGATGGCGCCGCCGCAACTGGTCAGCCAGTCATGGGGCGCGGCCTGGGCCGTGAGCGCATCAAAGCCCCGGCCCGTGGTCATGGCCTCTTCGACGACGATGGCCTGGGCCGGCAGCGTGGCGGCCAGCGTGCGGCCTATGCCTTCGGGCGTCAGCGCGCCCGCCAATGCCGGCTGCGCCTGCTGCGCGCCCCCATGGGCCGCCGGCGCCTTGTGCGCGCCCAGCGCTGCGCACAAGGCTTGCAGGGCGTCCTGCGGCACATCTCCGGGCGTAGACAGCGTCAGGAATTCGCAGCCCGGCGCGGACAGCCGCCCGGGCTTGTTCGGGTAGGCAAAGAACGCCACCGGCGCCTTGGCGCCAACCAGAACGATGCGCTTGAACGCCGCCAGCGCCGCCAGGCCCGGCTCGACCGCATACGGCAGGCGCGGCACCTGCACGCGCCCCGCGCCGCGCTCCAGCCGCGCGGTATAGAACTCGGCGCGCACGGCGCAGCCCGTGGCCGCGACGATGCGGCCCGCGAGATCCGTGCAGGCTGCGCGCAGCGCGCGGTCGCCCAGCAGCAGCAAGGTGGACCGGGGCTCATCGCGCAGCGCCTGGACAATGCGGTCGAAATCAGCCGCGCCGTGTGACGCGGGCTCCGGAGCCACGGCTGCAACCGGCGCCGGCTCGTCGGGCACTTCGGACCAGGCCACATTGGCAGGCAGGACCAGCGTGGCGATGCGCCCCGGGCGCGCATTCGCCTGGCGCACGGCCTCGGCGCCGTCGGCCGCGATGGCATCGACGCCGGGGCTGGTGCGCACCCATTCGGACATGGGGGCCGCGATGCCATGGATATCGGAAGTCAGCGGCGCATCGAGCTGCAGATGCTCGACCGCATGGTCGCCGACGATGTTGACTATGCCCGAGCGCGCCTTTTTCGCATTGTGCAGATTGGCCAGGCCGTTGGCCAGCCCCGGGCCCAGATGGAGCAAGGTGGCGGCCGGGCGGTCCGCGATGCGGTAATAGCCGTCGGCCGCGCCCGTGACCACGGTTTCGTGCAGGCCCAGCACGCAGCGCATGCCGGCTATCTTGTCGAGCGCGGCGACAAAGTGCATCTCTGACGTGCCGGGGTTCGTGAAACACATATCGACCTGGTGGTCGAGCAGTGTGTGGACAAGCTTCTCTGCGCCGTTCATAGGAAAACCCGGTATGGAAAGTAAAACGCGGCCGCATGCGGCCGCCGCAAAATCGGCGCCCACCATCGATGATGGCCGGCGCCTTGGGCTGCAGGCTCAGAAAGCGTGGCGAATGCCCAGATCGAACCCCGATGCATTGCCGCCCGGCACCGGCACAGGGCCCTGTGCGGCGCCCGAGCTCACCGGCAGGCGCAGCGCGCCCTTGTTGGTGACATGCGCATAGGCGCCGTACAGCGTGGTGCGCTTGGACAGCGGATGCACATAGCCTATGGCCATCTTGCGCGCCGCGCTGTCGGCCGCATCATTGCGGTGCAGCTGCATGTAGCTGATGGGAATATAGCCCGTGCCCGTGGAAATCCAGGCGCCCAGCTGCCAGAAGCGGCCCCGGCTCGTGCCGGACAGCGCGGCAACGGGGATGCCGGTCTTGTTTTCGCCCACCAGCGCCATCAGGCGGTGGCCCTGCCACTGGTAGGCGCCGCCGATGTTGGTCTGCACGAAATCGCCCACGGCCGCATTCCTGGTGGTGGCGGAAGCCACGGCCACGTTGAAGTTCGCGCCGCCATAGCCCAGGCGCCAGGCATGGAGGTTGCCGTCGCGCCTGGTCGCATCGCTGGTGGAGTTCTCGCCCATCGCCACCATGCCCTGGAAGAACAGGCCCTTGCACTGGAACGTCGTGCAGCCCGGCGAGAAATAGCCCACGGAATTCGAGGCGCGAAAGCCCGTGGCCGTCGTGCCATTGAGCACATGGCCGCTCATGCCCACGCCCACACGGAAGGGGTCGAAGGCAAACAGGTTCCAGAACGCCGGCGTGTAATCACGGCCCAGGCGCAGCTGGCCCCAGTCCTTGCCTTCCAGATAGACGTAGGCCTTGCGGTTGAACGTGATGCCCCCATTGGCATTCACCGCCCCCGAAGGCTGGTTGTTGGTGTTGCTTGCCTGGCCCGTGCCGGTGTCTGCATTGAGGCCCGACTCCATTTCAAAACCGGCCCACAGGCCATCGCCCAGCGACTCGCGCGCCTTGAAGCCCAGGCGGCTGGCCTGGTTGCCGCTCGACGTCAGCATGCTGCGCGACCCCGCGCCTTCGCCGCGATAGGACGAAAGCGCCAAGTCGACCACGCCATAGACGCTCACGCCCGATTGGGCCATGGCCAGTGGGCAGGCCAGCGCCAGCGCGCTCCCCAGTATTCTTTTATTCATCGCGGTTGTCCCCTGTAAAAATTGCGCGCAGCGAACCACCAGCCATGCCGCAGGACATGGCCGTCAGTTCAAAAAACCGAAGAAAGCGCTTTATTGCGCCTGGTAATTGATCGACTTGAGCAGCGCCGCCTGCTGCTGGTGGGCCTGCTTGAGGTCGGCCATGAGCTCTTGCGACGTGGCGGCGCCAGGGGCGTCCATGCCCATGTCCCTGATGCGGTTCTGCACGGCGGCTTGCTGGAAGTGCCTGATGGTCAGATCGCGCATCTTCTTTTGCACGTCCTGCGGCGCATCGGGACGCGACCAGACGGCAAACCAGCCCGCTTGCGCCAACTGCGGGTAACCCAGTTCCTTGAACGTGGGCACTTGCGGCAATTCGGCGATCCGCGTCGGGTAGTTCACGGCAATCGCCTTGATCCTTGCGGCCTTGATCAGCGGCAGCGAGCTGGGCAGCCCGTCGAACATCAGCGGCACATGGCCGCCCATCAGATCGGTCAGCCCCGGAGGCGAGCCTTTGTAGCCCACATGCTTCATCTCCATGTGGGTCAACTGGCCCAGCAACATCCCCGAAGTGTGGCCTTTCATGCCGGTGGCGTAGGATGCGAAGTGCAGCCCCTCCTTTTGCGTCTTGGCGTACGCCAGCAGCTCCTGCAGGTTGGCTGCCGGCACATCCTTGTTGGCGACCAGCACCAGGCCCGTGCGGCTCAGCTGCGCCAGGGGCATGAGGTCCTTGAAAGGGTCGTAGTTGACCTTGTAGGCCAGCGGCGTCTCGCTCACGATGCCGCCCTGGATGACCAAAAAGGTATGGCCATCCCTGCCGTTGGCCAGCAGGTCGTTGACGCCCAGCACCCCGGCGGCGCCCGGCTTGGATTCCACGATGACGGGCTTGCCCAGTTCATTCTGCAGGCCCTCGGCCAGCAGCCGCGCCAGGGCGTCGGCGCTGCCACCGGCGGGCGCGCCCACCACCAGGCGTATGGGCTTGCTGGGCCATGGCTGCTGCGCCTGGACCTGGGAGGCCCAGCCCACGAGCCCCAACCCGGCTGCCATGGCACATCCGCGCCACCACGCACTGTTTTGTTGTTTCATGCTTGTCTCCTGTTATGGGTGTGCCCGGCTCAGAACGGCTTGTCGCCCACAATGGCGGCGCGTTCCATCTTGCGGGGGGCGGGCCAGTAGTCCTGGACCGCGTAATGCTGCGTGCAGCGGTTGTCCCACATGGCCACGCTGTTGGGCTTCCAGCGAAAGCGCACGTGGTATTCGGGGATGGTGGCCTGGCTCAGCAGGTAGTTCAGCAGCAGGCTGGCGCCCGGCGTCTTGTCCTGACCGTAGCGCACGTTGTCCGGCGTGTGGTAGTTCGCGAAATGGGTGGAGAAGCCGCAGACATAGAGAATCTTCTCGCCGGTTTCCGGGTGGGTGCGCACCACCGGGTGTTCCACCGGCGGGTGCTGCCTGCCCAGCGCCAGCCGCTTTTCTTCGGACATGATCGCGCCGAAGCCGTGCTCTATGCTGCACTTGACCTTGAGCGGTGCGATCTTCGTCTTGATGTCTTCGGGCAGGTTGCGGTAGGCCTCGCCCATGTTGACCCAGATGGTGTCGCCCCCCACCGGCGGGGACTCTATGCAGCGCAGCACGCAGCCCATGGTCGGCGTTTCGCGCCACTGGCCGTCGGTGTGAAAGCTGTTTTCGTAGTTTTCGCGCCTGTCGTTGCGGTAGATCTGCACCAGGCCCGGATGGTCGGGGTCGCTGCCGGCCACGGGGTGGTCTTCGAGCTCGCCGAAATGGCGGGCAAACGCCACATGCTCGGCGCGCGTGATGTCCTGGTCGCGAAAGAACAGCACCTTGTGCTCCAGCAGCAAGGCCTTGAGTTCATTGGCCAGACCCCGATCGCGCGACGCATCGCCCAGGCTCACGCCCGAAATTTCCGCACCGATGGTGCAGGTCAGTTGTTCGACTTTCATGGTCTGCTCCTCAGAGGCTGAACACCGAAGCGCCCACGGTCTTGCGCGATTCGAGATCGCGGTGGGCCTGCTGGGCCTGGTCCAGCGCGTAGCGCTTGTGGATGGCGATGCGGATGCGGCCGGCCGCCACATGCCCGAACAACTCCGCCAGCAGGGCCTGCTTTTCCAGCGGGTCGGCGATGTAGTCGGCCAGCGCCGGACGCGTCACGTACAGCGAACCCTTGCGTGCCAGGATGGCCGGGTCGAACGGCGCAATCGTTCCCGAGGCCGTGCCCACGCAGACCAGCAGGCCGCGGCGCTTGAGGCAGTCGAGCGAAGTCATGAACGTGTCCTTGCCCACGCTGTCGAACACCACGGACACGCCTACGCCCCCGGTGATTTCGCGCACGCGCGCCACGACATCCTCGTGGCTGTAATTGATGACGTGGTCGCAGCCGTGGGCGCGCGCCACTTCGGCCTTGGCATCGGTGGAAACCGTGCCTATCACCGTCAGGCCCAGCAGCTTGGCCCATTGGGTGAGGATGAGGCCGACACCACCGGCGGCGGCATGCAGCAAGATGGTCTCGTTGCCCTGGAACGGGTAGATGCGGCGCATCAGGTAGGCTGCGGTCAGGCCACGCATGGTGATGCAGGCGGCGGTCTCGAAATCGATGCCGTCCGGCAGCTTGATCAGCGGTGCGGCGGCAATCAGCCGCTCGCTGCTGTAGGCGCCCAGGGTGTTGGTGAAGCCGGTATAGGTCACGCGGTCGCCGACCACCACGTTGTCCACGCCCTCGCCCACGGCGGTGACCACGCCAGCGGCTTCGACACCCATGCCGCTGGGCAGGGGCACGGGATAGATGCCGGAGCGGAAATAGGTATCCGCATAGTTCAGACCGACGGCTTTTTGCTGCAGCCTTACCTGCCCCGGGCCGGGATCGCCGATGCTCACGGTCTGCAGTTGCAGGACCTCGGGGCCGCCGGTCTGCGCGAAAGTGATGATTTGTGCCATGCCTGTTTCCTTGAAGTTCATTGCGGCAAGCGCTTCACTGCGCTATCCATTGCCTGCCGCTTGGGGAAAATTCTCGGACGACACGAGGCCCGACTGCTTGACCAATTGCGACAGGCTGTTGTCCTCTCGCGCGCCAGCGGGAAACTCCCCCCAGGGTCTTCCCTGAGCTTGTATGCGCCCTCGCGCCGGCCGGTGTTTCCACCATTGACCGCTGCGGCCGGTATTGATATACCTCGACGCAATCAAGAACAGTGGGCCCGGCAACGGCCGTTGCCTGGTCACGCTCTCGCATCCAAACGGCCTTCGCCCCCCAAGAGCCCATGCCCACCCCCCACATGACGCCGCGCATCCGCAGCATCAGCCTGAACAAATATGCGAAAGTCGCGCAGGAGTTCGGCCTGGACCCGTTGCGCATGCTCAGGCAGGCCGGACTGGACCACAGCTGCCTCAATTCACCCGACCTGCTGGTGCCCGAGACCGCCTTCGCCCAGATGCTGGAAACGTCTTCGGCGCATGCCGGCAATGCCGCGCTGGGTCTGCTCATGGGCGCCTGCTGGCGGCTGCCGGACTTCGGCCCGATCAGCCTGCTGCTGCAGCACCAGGCGAGCCTGGCCGCGCTGCTGCAAACGCTCAAGGACTACCCGCACCTGATCAGCAGCACGATCACCATGGAAATCGTGACCCAGCAGCGGCTGTCCATAATCCAGCTGCAGCTGCGTACCGAGCGCGACACGCCGGGCCGCCATCCCATGGAGCTGGGCATCGCGGCCTTGCTGAGCCTGTGCCGCCACCAGCTCGGCCGCGACTGGAACCCGGTCAGCGTGCACTTCACGCACGCCGCGCCCGCCAATTCAGCGCACCATCGCCGCGTGCTGGGCTGCGAAACCGTGTTTGCCTCGAACTTCGACGGCATCGTGCTGAGCAACCAGGACCTGCAATTGCTCGACCCCGAACACGACAGCCACATGGAAGGCCACGCGCGCCAGCTGATCGACGTCCATGCGCCGCGCCCCGCCACCCACGGCGTGGAGCAGCGGGTGCAAAGCACGCTCCAATCCCTGCTGCCCCACGGGCGCCACGGCATCGCCCAGGTCGCCAGCGCGCTGGGCTGCACCTCCCGCTCCCTGCAACGCCAACTGGAGAGCCGCAACACCAGCTTCCAGGAAACCCTGGATGCGGTGCGCAGCCAGGCCGCAGTCCGGGCCCTGAAGAACCCGCATCTCTCGGTCAGCGAGGCCGCCGCGCTGTCAGGTTTCGCGGAAAACAGCTCGTTCACCCGCTGGTTCAGCAAGCATTTCCAGCAAAGCCCCAGCCAGTGGCGGCTGCAGCACCTGTGCGGACCGGACTGAGACCACGCCCCACCGCCAGCCGCGTGGGCGCGTAGCGCAGGAGATGCGGTGTTTCAGGCCCGCAGATGGATGGCGGCGAGCACAAAGCCCGCCATCCACAGCGTTTCCACCAGCAGCAGCGCAAACGGCCGCCAGCCGGCGCGGGCCAGTTGCTTGAAGGAAGTCTTCATGCCCAGCGCGGCAATCGCCACGACCAGGCACTCGCGCGAGATGTCGCTCAGACCGGTCTGGATCGCTGCCGGCACGGCGCCCACCGAATTGACGATCACCAGCGCCACGAACACCCACAGGAACCACGGCACCAGCGGCTGTTTCTTCTGCACGGCGTCCGCGCCTTCCGCCTCGCGCTGGCGCTTGAACAGCGAGGACACGATCACCACCACCACGGCCAGCATGGACACGCGAAACAGCTTGACTATGGTCGCATAGTCACCGGTTTCCTGGCCCAGCATGAAGCCGGCACCTACGACCTGGGCGACATCATGGATGGTCCCGCCCAGAAACAGGCCGGCCAGTTCGGGCGGCAAGTGCAGCAAGCGCGCGATCAGCGGATAGATCACCATGGACAAGGTGGACAGCACGGTCACCGTGACCACCACCATCAGCGTGAAGCGTTCACTGTCCCTGTTGCGCGGCAGCACCGCCGAAATCGCCAAGGCCGCCGACGCGCCGCAGATCGCGACCGCACCGCCCGACAACACGGACTGCGCACGGCTCAGGCCCAGACGGCGCCCCAGCCACACCCCGCACAGCAGCGTGCTCACCACGGCAGCGACCACGATCGCCGCCGTGCTCCAGCCCAGGCCCACGATCTGGCTCGCCGTGATGCGCGCGCCCAGCAGCCCCACGCCCAGGCGCAGCACGGTGCGCGCGCAGAACTCTATGCCGGGCCGGGTCTTGGGGTCGGCGCTGAGGTAGTGAAAAGCCACGCCAAAGAACAGCGCATACAGCAGTTGGGGGCCGCCGTGCAAGTGAGACACCAGCGTGGCGGCCATGGCCACCACGGCGGACAAGGCCGTGCCGGGCAGGCATTGCAGCAGGCGCTGCACACCGCTTTCGGGCCGGGCGGGGTCTGCAGGCAATCGGGGAGACAGGAAATTGAGCACGCTGAATCTCTTCCAAACAGGGGGTATTGAAGTGCTTAGCCACTTTCTGCATTTGATAATACGAAAAACTCATAAAGAAAAAAATCGGATAATTTCACTCAGAATGATCGATAAAACCACTCACCCCGCGTACCAGCGATTGCGCCTGAGCCTGCGCCAACTCGAGGTGTTCCTGGCCACGGCGCGCGGCGGCAGCACCCGGGCCGCGGCCGACCGCATCGCGCGCTCGCAATCCGCGGCCAGCGCGGCACTGGCCGAACTCGAAGCCGCGTTGGGCTGCGAACTGTTCGATCGCATAGGCCGGCGGCTGCAGCTCAACGAGAACGGGCGCGCGCTGCTGCCCAAGGCGCAGGCGCTGGTCGATCAGGCGGGAGAAGCCCAGGACCTGTTCATGCACGAACACGCCGCGCCGCTGCGGGTCGCGGCCAGCTTCACGATAGGCGAATATCTGCTGCCGCGCCTGGTGTCGCGCTGGACGCAGCTGCACCCGAAAAGCAAGATCCATCTGCGCATAGGCAATACCAGCGAAGTCATAGACGCCGTCGCCGCCATGGACGTGGACATCGGCTTCGTGGAAGGCTCGCAGACGCATTCCGACCTGGTGGTGCAGTCCTGGGGAGATGACGAGATCGTGGTCATCGCGGCGCCGGGCCATGCGCTGGCGCAGCAATGCGCGACGACGCAGCAGCTGGCCCAGGCCACCTGGGTGGTGCGGGAACACGGCTCGGGCACACGCCAGATCACCGATGAATGGCTGCTGAACAACCTCGAACAGGTGCGCATAGGCTTCGAGCTGGGCAGCAACGAGGCGATCAAGCGCGTGGTCGCGGCCAGCGATGGCCTGGGCTGCCTCTCACGCCACGCCGTGGAGCAAAGCGTTGCCGACGGCCATCTGATCGAACTGCAGACCCGCCTGCCCAAGGCCAGGCGCAAGCTGGCCATCGTGCTGCACCGGGAAAAGAAGCTGGGCCGGGGGGCCACGGACTTCCTGGCGCACTGCCGCGCCGCCGCCGCGTTTTAGCCGTTTTTAGCGGCTAAAAATCAGCCGCCTGTTTTTTCCACTGCGAGGCGCTGCAGCCGAACTGGCGATCAAACCAGTGGCTGAAGCTGCTGGGCCGGGAAAAGCCCAGCAACTCGGCGACCTCTCCGAGCGGCCGGTCGCTCTCGCGCAGATGGCGCCGGGCCAGGTCCGAACGCACCTGGTCGAGCAGGCCGCTGAATGTGAGCCCCTCGGCCACGAGCCGGCGGTGCAGCGTGCGTCTATCGATGTGCAGAAAGCGGGCCAGCTCCGACGCCGTGCAACTGCCACCGGGCAGCAGTGCGAGCATGATCTGGCGACAGGTTTCCTGCACGCTGTCATTGCGGTCCATGAGGGCCGTTTCGAGGTATTTGCGCACAAAGCCCGCAGCGACCTGGTCGCCAAGTTCGCGCGGCTGGGACAGGTCGCTCGCCCGGCAGACCAGGCCGTTGAACTCCTGATTGAACTTCACGCTGCGCCGGAAAAATGCGCGGTGCGCGCCCACGTCCTCGGGCGGGCGATGGGTGAAGCACACTTCGAGCGGCTGCCAGTGCGCGCCTATCAATTCGCTGAGCATCTGAAACATGCCGCCCACCGCGAGCTCCACCGACTGGCGCATCTGCAGTCCGGGCGTGGGCAGCAGCTCCTCGCGGATGATCACCACGCTGCCCGCATCCTCGACATGGAGGATGAGCGAAGCATTCACCAGCTTCAGATAGCGGCACAGCGTGTCGAGCGCGTCCCTGGGCGTGCTCGCCTCTCTGAGCACCAGGCTGATGGGGCCCAGCGCCGAAAGCCTGCGCCGGGCCGCCAGGCGCAGCGCCAGATCCTCGGTGTGCGTGGCACGGGCCGTGATCTCCAGCAGTTCGCGCACGGCGTCCCTGGGAATCAGAAGTTCGGGGTCCTGGAGAAACTTCGGCTGCAGGCCCACCGCGCGCAGGAACACATGGGGGTCCCTGCCCAGCGACTGCACCAGCTCGACATAACCGTTCAAGCTGCCGCTGCGCACGAAATGCGAAATCTGTTTCATGTCCCTGTGGTGCCCGCGCGCTGCGCGCGCGGCATTTGTCCCGAATAAGCAATTCTACGTCCCATAAAAGCAAGTGCAAAGCCGGCGCGCGCCAGACACTGGGGCCACAGATTCCCGACGTTCGCGTTTCACCCCGGAGACCCCAGCATGAACTTCCTCGACGGCCACCTCTATCCCGAAAACCAGCAGCCGCTGATCATCACCGCCGCGCCCTACGCGCCGGGCTGGATTCCCTCGGACTTTCCCGAAGACATTCCGGTCACCATGGAAGAGCAGATCCAGAAGGCGGTCGACTGCTACGAAGCCGGCGCCACCGTGCTGCACCTGCATGTGCGCGAAGCCGACGGCAAGGGCTCCAAGCGCCTGTCCATGTTCAATGAACTGATCGCCGGCGTGCGCGAGCGCGTGCCGGAAATGGTCATCCAGGTCGGCGGCTCCATCAGCTTCGCACCCGAAGACGACGGCTCGGCCGCCAAGTGGCTGTCCGACGACACGCGCCACATGCTGGCCGAGCTCAGCCCCAGGCCCGACCAGGTGACGGTGACCGTCAACACCACGCAGATGAACGTGACCGAGCATGCGGGCGAAGAGGATTTCCGCGGCGTCTCGCGCGGCTTCCCCCACCTCTACAACACCTACAAGGACATGATCGTCCCCTCGAACCCCAGTTGGGCCGAGGAACATGTGCGCCGCCTGTCCGCCGCCGGCATACAGAGCGCATTCCAGTGCTACAACATCAACAGCTTCGAGACCATAGAGCGCATGATCCGCCGCGGCGTCTACAAGGGCCCGCTGGTGATGAACTGGGTGGCGATCAGCGGCGGCATGGACCAGGCCAACATCTACAACCTGGCCAACTTCCTGCGCGCCGCGCCCGACAACGCCGTGATCACGGTGGAAAGCTCGGTGCTCAACGTGCTGCCCATCAACATGATAGGCATGGCCCTGGGCCTGCATGTGCGCTGCGGCATCGAGGACGTGCTGTGGAACCAGACCCGCACGGGCAAGATGAGCTCGGTCGAACAGATCAAGCAGCTGGTGCGCATCGCCGGCGAATTCGGCCGCCCCATCGCCAGCGCCCAACAGGCCCGCGAAATCCTGCAACTGGACGTGTTCTACGAAACCGCCGATCAGACGCTGGCCGCCAATGGCTTCGCGCCCAACCGCAAGGGCGGCAACCAGGGCTTTCTGCGCAAGCCGGACTGAAGCTTGGGGGGAGCGGATTCCATCTGGCCGAAGTGCCTGCGCCCGGCGCAATGGCAGCCTCGCTGACTTATGTTTTTTGGCTGCTGCGGCCATCGTGTGCGATCCGCTGCACGCAGGATTCTTCCGTGTATCGACCAATTTCCATTGGATCCACTTCGGAGCGGGAACCATCTTCCCAGAAACTGGCGTCTCGGAGAAACCTTGCAGGCCGGCGTTAAGCGGGTCCGCAGCTAATTCTTTTATGGTTACGGCACAGCTTTTCATACAAGACGGCTGTCTGCTACCCAAGACCGCTCATAAAAATCCCCTCACCATCTTCTATTCATAATATCTAAACATATTAGGTGAAATTTCAATGCCGAAATTCATGCCAGAGCCAACAACCTCAACCCCCTCTCCAATCTCATAAACTTCTACGCCAATCCATTGAAGTTCATTACCACACACCTCTTTTTCTCGCGCTGCCAACCCAGCCTCAACGGCTAACTCCTCAATCATGTCGCATATGTCATGCATTGTATCTTCATTATTTACAAAAATCTTGGAAAATTTGCTTGCAGGTACCGCATCTGGCGAAAGGCATTCAGCCATGGTTGTCAAGTTGCACTTGCCTTTATGAATGAAATTATAATTATAATTTCTGTAAAAATGTTCATAATGAGGCTTCATATTATACCAATTGATTTTTTCAAAACCCACAGAATAATCGAGAATTTCCGGTGTTCCAGAATATGACAAAGGGTGCTTGGGGATCACTTTCCAACTATCGTCTTTTGCGACCCCACGATCAATTGCGATATACAAGAATTCCTCAACGTAGGTTTTATGTACGCTGTAATCAAATTGACTCCCATACACCCAATGAAACGGCACATATTTATCCAAACCGTACTCTGATCTTTTGCTTATTATTGATTTACCTGCAACATCTACAAAATCATCCAACTCAGCACGAGCCAGAAGCCCCGAAGCTAGAATACCGTCAATATTACCTACAGGCGTGAGGTGATAAATATACTTCTCTGTTTTATAATTTGGCATTTTTTAAAATTAATAAAAACAATTGCTGATTTTCAAAATAGCGACTTGATATCCAGTGTGAATTTCTTGAACAAGCCTGCATCAATGTCTGCAGCGACCAGAAGTGGCTGACACGGCGCAGATCTTCAGTCCAGGCAAAGCGCGAGGCTCGCAGACGGTGCGAACACAGCAAGGCAGCGATCCCTGGCGCGAGGTCGTGCTGGCCACCCGAAAAGACGCCTTCCACAGGCAGTCCAGGTTGCGTACAGCGTATTTGTGGCGCTCGAAGTAGATAGTATATTTCAATCGAAATAAATTTTCGATTGAAATTTAAATCAGCTCATGCAATGCTAGGAGTGTCCCGCCGGCCTGGCGGCTGATACCAAGGTCTGGACGAATCACCCGGGACGGCTTGCTCGTCTGCACGCTTGGCCATGCCCTCGATGGCATGTTTGCCGCGCACCCGATCAACGCAACGCCAGGCGCAGTGCCACGACATCCTGCAAGGGATCGGCAACGACTTCAAAGCCAGCGTGCCGAACCAGTGCCGCCACCCCCCGGTTTTCCGGCAGGCATTGCCCGACGATCTCGGCGGTGCCGCGCTCGCGCAGGTAATCGATCAACTTGTCGAGCAGCCTACGCCCCAGGCCCTTGCCTTGCCAGTCAGACGCCACCTGGATGGCAAACTCCGCCCGGAAATTGTCGGGATCGCACACGGCCCGCACCTCTGCCACCATGGTCTGGCCGGCCAACGCGATGAAAGTCATTTCCCGGTCATAGTCGATCTGGCTATAGCGTGCCAGCTCGGAATGCGGCACCTCGCGCCGCATCAGAAAGAAGCGCAAACGCATGTCCGCCGGCGCTGCTGCGGCATAAAAGTCCTTCAGCCTCTCACCGTCCTCGGGACGGATGGGTCGCAGCAGCAGCTCCTGACCTGCCAGCGCTATACGCTCTTCCAGCGCCGACGGGTACGCACGGATGGCCAGCCGGCTGCCCTCGCCCGCAGCCACCGCCCGCAGCTTGACCCGCGCATCCAATGCCAGCACGCCGCGCTCATCGGCGAGCAGCGGGTTGATGTCCAGTTCGGCCAGCCAGGCCAGGTCGCAGGCCATCTGTGAGACTTTTCGCAGCGTGGCCAGCAATGCCTGCTCGTCCACGGCGGGGCGGCCCCGGTAGCCGGCAAGCAAAGGCCCTATCCTGCTCCTGGCGACCATGTCGCGCGCCAGACTCGCATTGAGCGGCGGCAGGGCGACCACATGGTCCTTGCGCAACTCGACGGCGGTGCCACCCTCGCCAAACAGCAGGGCCGGGCCGAACACCGCATCGGTGGCAATGCCGACGATCAGCTCGTAGGCGCCGGGACGCTGGGCCATGGCCTGCACGGTGAAGCCTTGCACCGAGGCCTGGGGCAGCAGGTGCGCCACTTGCGCAAGCATTTTCTCCCCCGCAGTCCTGACCGATTCGGCAGACACCAGACCGAGCGCCACACCGCCGACATCGGACTTGTGGATGATTTGCGGCGAAACGATTTTCAAGGCAACGGGATAGCCGATTCGATTCGCGGCAGAGACCGCCTCTTCCAGGCTGCTGACCTGCATCGTTGCAACCGTGGGAATGCCATAGGCCCGCAGCAGTGCCTGGGCCGACGCCCCGTCGAGCCACTCGCGACCGTCGCGCAGGGCCTGCTCGTACAGTGACTGGGCCTGCGCCCGATCCGGCGTGAAATCTTCCAGCGTGGCGGCGGGAAGTTGTTGCAGGGCTTGCTGATTGCGCGCGTAGTCGAGCCGTTGCAACCATGCCGCCACCGCGCGCTCGGGCGTGTTGTAGGAAGCGATGCCGGCTTTTGCGCTGGCCTGGCGTGCGGCCTCCACGGTCAAGCCCCCCAGCCAGCAGCTCAGTATCGGCTTGTCCGCCGTCTGCATCAGCGGCAAGCAGGACAAGGCGATTTGGCCAGCCGCGACGATGGCCGTGGGCGCATGCATGAAAAGCACGCCATCCACCTCCGGCGCCGCCAGCAGCACACGCAATGCGTCCTGGTAGCGAGCGACGGGCGCGTCTCCAATGATGTCAATGGGATTGCCGTGCGACCATGTGGGCGGCAGGCATTGGCTCAAGCTGGCCACGGTCTGCGCGCTCAGGCTGGCAAGCTTGCCACCCCCCAGCTCCAGCGCGTCGGCCGCCAGCACACCAGCCCCCCCGCCATTGGTGAGGATGGCCAGCCGCTCGCCACGCCAGGGCCGCATATGCGCCAAGGTCTCCGCCGCATCAAACAGCGCCTCCAGGCTGTCCACGCGCAACATGCCCGCCCGCCTGACGGCGGCGTCAAACACCGCGTCGGAGCCCGCCAGGGCGCCGGTATGCGATGCGGCGGCCCTGGCGCCAGCGGGCGCACGCCCGGCCTTGACCACGATCACCGGTTTGTTGCGCGAGGCCGCGCGCGCCGCCGACATGAATTTTCGTGCATTCTTGATCGATTCCGCGTACAGCAAGATCGCACGCGTGCCCGGATCGCTGGCGAGGTAATCGATCACGTCGCCAAAATCCACATCCACGCTGTCGCCCAACGAGATGAAGTTCGAAAAGCCGATGGCGCGGCTATTGGCCCAGTCGAGCATCGCGGTCGCCAACGCTCCGGACTGGGTGACAAACGCCAGCGCGCCGGGCAAGGCATTGCCGGGAGCAAAGCTGGCGTTCAGGCCTGCGCCGGGCACCAGTGCGCCAATGCAGTTGGGCCCGAGGATGCGCAGCAGGTGCGGGCGCGCCGCGTCCAGCATGGCCTGCTCCAGCGAAACGCCGCCTTCAGTCGTCGCCTTCAACCCTGCCGTCAGCACGATGGCGGCGCGTGTGCCCTTGCGGCCAAGGGCAGCGATCAGCTCCGGCACCGCGGATGCGGGCGTGCAGATCACGGCCAGGTCGGGCGCCTGCGGCAGCGAGGCGATATCGGGCCAGGCCCGCTCGCCATCGACACGCACATGGCGGCGGTTGACCGCCCAGAGCGGGCCCTTGAAGCCGCCCTGCTTGAGATTGCGCAGCACCAGCAGCCCCAGGCTGCCCTCGCGGTCGGAAGCACCGATCACCGCCAATGAAGCGGGCTGAAAAATGGCCTCGAGATTGCGAACGCTCATGGGAAATCCTTGCAGAAAGTCAGACCTGCCCCCCGGCTTAGCTCAGGTGCACATAAAGCCCGGGCGCCGCCAGGGGCGCGCCATTGAACGCCAGCGCCTTGATCGGTGCGGGCTGGATCATTCCCGAAGAGTGGGCGTGCAGCCATTCATGCCAGCGAGGCCACCACGATCCGCGGCGCGCAGGCGTCGCGTCGAACCAATCCTGTGGGTTGTCGAGTACCTCGCCAGGCGCATGGGAAGCGCAGCGAAAGCCGGCCTGTGAATGCGCAACGGGGCCGGCAGGCGGATTGACGATACCGGCGTTGTGCCCGCCTGCGCTCAGCACAAAATCCACGGGACCGGACACGAGACCGCTGATCTTGTATACCGATTTCCATGGCGAGACATGGTCGGCCTCGGTGGCGACCAGGAACAGCGGCACAGTGATGTCTGCAAGACTGATCGTCTTTCCCGCAATACGGTAACGCCCTTCCGCCAGGTCATTGTGCAGGTAAAGGCGGCGCAGGTATTCGCTGTGCATGCGTTGCGGCATGCGCGTGGCATCGGCATTCCAGGCACGCATGGCCGTCATCGGCGTATGCGCACCCATCAGGTACTCATGCACCAGCTTGGACCAGACCAGGTCCTTGGAACGGATCAGCGCAAAGGCGCCCGCCATTTGCCGGCCGTCGAGATAGCCACGCTCGGACATCAGATCCTCGAGGAAAGATATCTGGCTTTCGTCGATGAACAGGCCCAATTCACCGGGTTCATGAAAATCAGTCTGCGCCGCCAGCAGCGTCAGTGTCTTGAATGGGTGGCAACCCCTGCCGCTCAAGGCTGCCGAGGCAATGGCCAGCAGCGTGCCGCCCAGGCAGTAACCCATTGCATGGATGAGGGCCTGCGGTCGAATCAACTGTATCGCCTGGATGGCTTCCATCACGCCGCACTCCAGATAGTCGTCCAGGCCCAGGTTGCGGTCATCCCCGTCAGGGTTTTTCCAGGACACCATGAAAACGGTATGCCCCTGTTCAACCAGATAGCCGGCCAGGGAGTCATTGGGCGTCAGGTCAAGAATGTAGTATTTCATGATCCACGACGGAATAATGACGACCGGCTCCCTATGGACATTGGCCGTGGCAGGCTCGTACTGGATGAGCTCAATCAACCGGTTCTTGAATACGACCTTCCCCGGTGTCAGCGCCACCGCCTGGCCCGGCAGGAACTTCTCGACACCGCGTGGTTTTCCATCGCCCAGCACGGCCAGTGCATCACGCCACCAATTGGAAAATCCATTGACCAGATTTTCACCACCCGTGGTCAGCGTCTTCTGCAGCACCCGGGGATTGGTCGCGATGAAATTCGAAGGTGACCAGATATCCAGCCACTGGCGCGTGGTGAATGCCGCCACCTCCTCATGGTGCCGGGACACGCCTCGAACGCCGGTCATGGCCTCGGCCCACCACTGGTCCTGCAGCAAGAACGCCTGGGCCAGGGAATTGAACGGCGGCTGGCTCCAGTCGCTTCGCACAAAGCGCTTGTCCCGCGGCGTTGGCGCAAGCTTTGGAGCGCTCTCGTCCTGCCAGGACTGCGCGGCATACTGCAGCCAAACCAGCGACTTCGACACGGCACTGAAGAGCAGATCGACCTGCTTGGACGGTGAAAGCAATAGATGGTTGAACCAGTCGGCATAGGCCAGGCTCACCGAGACAGGCGAGACTCCATGGGACAGGCGGGCCAGCCAGCGATGCAGCGCAAGCTCTGTCGGGACCTGTTCATGCCCCCGGGGGGACAAACTGGAAAGCATCATCGGACATCCCTTTCGGTGGTGGCAAACACTTGAACCGAATACTTTCAACCGCGCCGCAGGCTTGACCTAGGCCGTATCAACGAGCAGCCCGCGACGGCCTGACCCTGCCGGCTGTGGCGCAGCGACGGCGGAAATGGCGGGTCGGCGCCGGGTCAGTACATATGCTGACCTCCATTGATCGACAGGTCGGCCCCCGTGACAAAGCCCGCGTGCTCCGAAGCGAGGTAAGCGACCAGTTCCGCAACCTCCACCGGATCGCCGAGCCGGCCTACCGGAATCTCGGGGAGGATTCGCTGCTCCATCACGTCGGGCGGCACCTTCTCGGTCATGCGCGTTCTCAGGTAGCCAGGCGAGACCGTATTGACAGTGATATGTCTGCCGGAAAACTCCATCGCCAGCGATTTCGTGAAGCCATGAATGCCCGCCTTCGATGCCGCGTAGTTGGCTTGACCAAAAGCGCCGCGCTGTCCATTCACGGACGATATATTGATGATGCGCCCCCACCCAAGCGACAGCATGTCCTCTATGACCTGCTTTGTCATGTTGAACATAGAATCGAGGTTGGTTCGAATCACCGAATCCCACATATGCGGCGTCATTTTCCGGAAACTCGCATCCATGGTGATTCCCGCGTTATTCACCAGCACCGAAATGGGACCATATTGACGACGAATGGACTCCACGGCAACGACGCAGGAATCAAAATGTGCGACGTCCACCTCGACCGCAGCGAAGTCATAGCCCAGCCTCTTTTGCGCCTGCGACCAGACGGCGACATGCTTGTTTCCTGGAGAATGCAGGGGAATGACAGCAAATCCGCCGTCTGCCAGTCGCCGGCAAGTGGCCTCACCCAGGCCTCCCGTTCCACCGGTGACCACGGCGATACGCTGTGTCTTTGCCATAGAAAATTCCTTCAAGACGTATAGTTGATTTCACATTCCCTGTGGAATTCAATCGCTTCTTGTTGCCGGCATTTCAGTGAAGCGAACGAAAACCATTGCTTCGCGATTCAATACCAAGCGAAGACACCGCCACCGGCAAACGACCCGCTCGCAATCCGCCCTGTTCTTTTTTCATCCGCCAGGATCACGGATAATCCATCCTCCGATGCAATGCCATTTTGCATCCCGGAAAAAATGCCGTGGCCTCCTGCAGCGCTCGGTCTGCCGTAGGACTATCTACCTATGGGGAAGAATATCCAGTGCTTGATTCCGTCCACTGAATTCTCCCAGGCAGATAGCGGGCAGCAGCGCAGGCTTCTTTCGCAGTGGCGTTGCGTTCGGGCTCCTTGGCACGCTCAGCGGAAATACCGCGCGCATTCCTGAACAGCTGCAGCGTGCCGGACGCACAGACCCAGCAATCCGCTCCAGGCGCTGTTACCTGGGCCTTGCCAGGACCAGGGCGGGCTCGGACCGATACCGGTCGGGGAAAATCCTCTTCAACGCGCCGAGCTTGGGCAGGTCATTGACGACGACGTAGGGATGGCCTGGATTGCGGGTCAGAAAATCCTGATGGTAGGTTTCCGCCGAATAGAACACCCGATCGGCTTCGATCCTGGTCACGATCGCCGCCTCGAATGCGCGCCCCTGATTGAGCTGCGCGATATAGGCCTTGGCAGTGCGCTCCTGTTCGTCGCTCCGTGGAAAGATCGCCGAGCGGTACTGCGTCCCCCTGTCCGGCCCCTGCCGGTTCAACTGCGTAGGATCGTGGGCGACCGAGAAGAAGATCTGCAGGATCTGCGCGTAGCTGACTTGGCGCGGGTCGAAGGTGATCTGCACAGCTTCCGCATGTCCTGTCGTTCCAGACCCGACAACCTCGTAGACGGCCGTCTTCTTCTCGCCGCCGGCATAGCCGGAGACTGCATTGGCGACGCCCTTGACGTGCTGGAAAACGCCCTGCACTCCCCAGAAACAGCCGCCGGCAAGCACGGCGACCTCGGAGGCCGGTAGATCCCTGGGCGCTGCGCCGGACGGGAAAGGCGGGAGGGCCCGCGCCTTGCTCGACGCCGCTGCGCCATTCCAGAAGGTGGCGCCAAACGCCGTGGCGACGACAGCGCCTATGGCCAGCACCGCACGCCGCCGCGGTGCGGCGAGTTCGGGCTGGACCAGCCCGCCGGAAGATGTCTTAAATGGGTTCATGATTTCGCTCCCGTATCAACCAAACGTGAAGGCAAAGACCTGGGCACCCGGGTCAAGGAATCGGATCTCGAATGTGCGGTCCCTGATCGGACCGGCCTGGCGTATGAGCTGGTACAGCCGCTGTCCTTCGACCACGCCAGTACCGTCGGCGCCGATGTCCACGCCATGGCTGTCACCCGGTGCGGCGCCGTCGATCGTGACCTGGAAACGCACGGGTTTGCCGTCTGCCCCAGGCCCGAGCACGAGGTGCAGGTCGCGTGCATGGAACCGGTAGGCAACCGCACCCGCGCTCTTGTTCGACTCGGCGTGTTCGGGCCGCACGGTCCAATCGCCGGCAAGCCCCCATTCGTTCAACCGCGGCGTACCGACCGTATAGGTGTGGGGAGCATCCGCAACCAGTCCGCCCGGCGAGATGAAGTTCTCGGCCTTCTGGTGGCCCAGGTAGGTTTCCGGTGAACGGACATTGGCCATATCCGGTGCTTGCGCGACACCCTCCGCATCGACGGTAACGAGATCCAGGGGCGTTGCCGCCGTGCTTGCAGCCTCCGCCAGCAACTGCTGTATCACCCGCTCGGACTGCGCATAGCTGCCTTCACCGAAGTGGTGATGGCGGACCCGCCCCTGCGCATCGATGAAGTAGTGTGCCGGCCAGTAGCGGTTGCGGAATGCCCGCCAGATGGCGTAGTCGTTGTCCACCGCGATCGGGTAGCCGACCTGGAGATCCCTGGCCGCCTTGCGAACGTTTGCGATGTTCTTCTCGAAGGCGAACTCGGGCGTGTGCACACCGATGACCACGAGACCCTGGTCCTTGTACTTCTGCGCCCAGGCCCGGACATAAGGCAGCGTGCGCAGGCAGTTGATGCACGAGTAGGTCCAGAAGTCGACCAGCACCACCTTCCCGCGCAAGGACTCCATCGTCAAGGGCGGGGAATTGAGCCATTCCACCGCGCCGCCCAGGCTGGGCCGGGTGGATTCGACGGGCAGATTCGCGACGCCGCCCTGGGCGGACATCGCCGTGCTGCCGGACATGGCCGTGGTGGCGACCATCATGGCATTGGAGCCCGCCATCATCGCGGTGGAGCCAGGCCCCGCCTCGATAGCTTCGTCTGCGGCTTGCGGCTTGATCCTGTCAATGAGCGCCTGTTCGACGGTCGATGTGGTGCCGAGTGACAGCCGCGCCAGTACGTCCGTGTCGAGGCCGAGCGCAATGGCGGCGACGCTGCCCAGCAGCGCGACCCCCAGGCCGCGCCGTATCCACTCACCGGCACCCAAGGATTTCTTCATCGCCGTGAAAATACGTCCGCCCACCGTCAGCGCCGCAGCCAGGGAGGTTGCCGCACCCGCCGCGTAGGCGAGCAGCAAGAGCGAGGTCTGTGCATTGGCGCCGTTCAGCGCCGCGCCCGTCAGCACCAGGCCCAGGATCGGTCCGGCACAGGGCGCCCACAGCAAGCCCGTGGCGACGCCGAGGAGCACCGAGGAGACGAACGACGGGTTCGGGTCGCGTCCGGCCGATTGCGACAGCCGGTGCCCCGCCGCCACCAGCGGCCGGGTCAGCGTATCGGCCAGGCGCGGAACCAGCAGGCTCAGGCCGAAGAAGGCCATCAGCACCAGGGCCGCGATGCGCCCGTATTGATTGGCTTGCACTGCCCAGCCGCCGCCCACGGCAGCGAGCGACGCCACGGCCGCAAAGGTCAGTGCCATGCCGGCAAGCAAAGGCAGTGCGCTCTGGACGAAAGGCTTGTCCGCGCGCGCGAACACGAAGGGCAGGACAGGAAGAATGCAAGGGCTGACAATGGTCAGCACCCCACCGAGGTAGGCAATGATGAGAAGGGTCATGATCTGCTCTGTGGCGATGTCGTGAGACGGGATGGGACCGTCAGGCCGGGCCAGGCTTGAAACCCAGGGCGACACCGTTCATGCAGTAGCGCAGGCCGGTGGGTTTCGGTCCGTCGTTGAACACATGGCCGAGGTGCCCGCCGCAGTGTGCGCACAAGACTTCGGTGCCGTAGAACGGGTTGGCCGTTTCGGAGAGCTCGAGCACCGCGTTCGGCAAGGCCTGCCAGAAGCTCGGCCAGCCCGTGCCGCTGTCGAACTTGGCGCTGGCGTTGAACAGGTCGGCCTGGCAACCGGCGCAGGTGAACCGGCCTGGCCGATGCTCGCCATTCAGCGCACTGGTGAAGGGACGTTCGGTCTGCCCCTTGCGCAGGGTCGCATACTGCGGCGGCGTCAACAGCTTGCGCCACTCTTCGTCCGTGCGGGTCACGGCAAAGCTTCTCCGGTTCGCCGCGCCAGCCGAGCGCAGTCCCGGGTTGAACAAGCTGGCCATGCCGTAGAAAAGCGTGGCGCCGCCGGCTGCGATGAACACGCGTTTGCTTGTGTGGATCATGTCGAGTTCCTGGTGATGGAGATGGATGTTTTGGGATGTGCGAGGCCTTCGCGGCGTGCCCGAAAGGCGTCGCGCTGGTCGGTGTGGAAAGAGAAATGGGAAGCCGCGCCGCGTCAGCCAGGGTCGTCGGCTCGGATGGCCATGCAAAGCCTGGCCTCCAGGCCGCCTTCGGCCCGGTTGTGCAAGCTCAGCCTTGCCCCCACCGCCAGCGCCAACTGGTGCGCAATGGCAAGCCCGAGGCCTGTGCCGCCGGTGCTCCGGTTGCGGGACCCCTCTACCCGATAGAAGGGCTTGAGCACCGCGTCCAGCTCATCGGGCGGGATGCCTGGGCCGTTGTCGAGCACGACGATGACCAGGCGGTCCGCATCGGCGTGCACGCCGACCCGCACGTCGATGGCGTACTTCACCGCGTTGTCGATCAGGTTCATGAGGATGCGGCGCAGCGCATTCGGACGCGTCACGATCGCAGAGCCGACACGCCCTTGCAGCTGCACGTCCTCGCCGGCATCGGCATAGTCCGCGACCATGCTTTCCAGGAGCGCATCGGCATCGACGCGGCACGGTGGTTCGGCTGCGCCGTGGAGCGTGCGCGCATAGGTGACGCCTTCCCGCACGAGCGCGCTCATGGCCTCCAGATCCTGACGGAACTTCACCCTGTCTGCCTCGTTGTCCATCAGGTCGGTACGCAAGCGCAGCCGGGTGATCGGCGTCTGCAGGTCATGCGAGATCGCGGCCAGGATTTGCACCCGCTCGGCCATGTAGCCGCCAATGCGCTGCTGCATGGCGTTGAATGCGCGCGTGGCATGCGCCACTTCCGTGGGGCCATCCTCGCTCAGCGTCTCGCCCTTGAGGTCCGGTCCCAGCCGGTCGGCCGCCGCCGCGAGTCGGGCCAGCGGCCGCGTGACCAGTCGGACCACATGCCAGGCACACAAGGCAAGCACGGCCAACTGGGTCAACAGCACCCACAGGACCCAGCGCGAGACCGGCATGTCCACCCGCCGGGCATCGACGATCACGGTGCTCCCGTCCGTCAAGCCGACCTGAATCCGCAGGCCCGCGGACGGTTCGGCGACCTGGGCCACCTTCACCACCTCGAACAGCCGCAGCGCGTTGACGATGGCGGCAGCGAATTGCTGCTGCATAGGCTCCTCGGGCTCCGGGCCTTCGACGCTGCCCCCCAGCATGAAACGGTAGTTGCGGCGTTCCAGCCCATCCAGCCAACTGGGGCGCTCTGCGCTGGGCACGCGATCCAGGATCGCGATCGAGCTGGCGATATCGCGCTCCAGTCCGCTCATCATCAGTTCGCGCATCGCCACCCCGCGCTCATAGCGGATCAGCGCGAAGGTCAGCAGTTGCGCCACAGCCAGGCCCACGACGATGATCAGCGTCACGCGGGCAAAAAGGGACCGGGGGACGATGGCTCGCCGCAATCCCGCCAAGGCTTCGATGTGCATATAAGGCGTGGCTCCGAAGGTTCCCTGACTGCCGAAGATCAGTCGCCAGGCGTGCGAGGAATCACACAAATGGGTTTATAAGCCGCGAAGCACGGGAAAGCACGGTGGCTTGTACGCCCGTGTATCCAGCTGCGCCTGCAACACAATACATTTCACTGCGAGCGCGCCATCGGATGGCGAGAGGGCCTTCCCGGCCTGCGTCCCGTGCAAGCCGGGCCCATCGTGGATAACAGAGAGGGCAAGCGCCGGAGCCAGAGAACATCCCGAAAGTGGCGACAGCGAACTGCGCTCAGGCTGCTGCGGGCTGGATCTTCGGCGCGACAAGCTGCGCGCTATCGGGCAACAGGCAGGCAGACGCGGGGCTTGCGACGGCGGAAGCTGCAAAAGATGCGCTTCGTACGGGATGCGGTGCTCGGTGTGGGCGTCAACGGCGCACGGAACCTTGGCGCCCGCAGCAAGGCGCGGTCCTTGCTGTGGGCGGACATGTCCATCCGCGCGCTGCGCGGACCGGCTGCTGGCCCGTTACTGGCATACGTAGCAGGGGTCTGGCGCAGCACCCCTGGTGAAGCGGGTGGCCATGGCCCCCGCTTCCATACGGCTCAGGCCGCGGCGGCAACGCTGCCAACGCCATAACGCGCGGCGGGAAGCACGCGGGAGAGTTTGTCCGACATGGCACGGCGCGCCGCGTCGAATGCGCTCCATTCCGCCAGATCCGGCAGCGATGGAATGGTGACCTGCTCCCCCTGGTCAAGGCCGGCCAGGGCCGCATCGACCATGTCGTCGGTCTTCATGACGATCTCCTTGGGAAGATGCGCGATGGGCACGCCCGCAATGCCCCAGAACTCCGTCGCCGTCGCCCCGGGAAGAACCGCCTGCACCCGAACGCCCTTGTCGCCCAGCTCATGCTGCAACGACTGGCTGAAGGCCAGGACAAAGGCCTTGGAGCCACCGTATACGCCGTTCAACGTCTCGGGCGAGACCGCCACGATGGAGGCGATGTTGATGATGGTCCCGGCCTTGCGGTCGACGAAGGCCGGCACGGCCGCATAGGTCAGGCGCGTGAGCGCGTTCACGTTGATCGCAATCATCGCTTCCATCTTCTCGATGTCCGAGCCGAGCAAGGGTGAAGCCGATCCGACGCCGGCATTGTTGACCAGCACCGTCAGGTCGCGGTTGCCGCGAATGGCGGCCTCGACGCGTGCGATGTCCGCCTTGTTGGTCAGGTCCGCGGCAATCGTCTCGACCTGCCGCCCGCTTTCTTCCTTGAGCTTGCCGGCCAATGCATCGAGGCGGCTGCGATTGCGCGCGACCAGAACCAGGTCATAGCCGCGTCGCGCCAGGCGTTGCGCATACACGGCGCCGATGCCGGAGGAAGCCCCGGTGATCAGGGCTGTTCCTGGTTTCTTGCTTGCTGTCATGGGGATTTCCTTGGGTAATAGTGAAGTGGACCCAAGAATCTTCCTCCTGATGCCGGATGGCGTAAATGTCATATAAGCCACCTTTTATGACATGCCAGCCCCCCTTCAATGCGTGGTGGCGGCCAGCTGCCTGGCCTTCCTGCGCACGCTTTGCGGCGGCACCCCCAGGGTGCGCAGGAAGGCGCGGCGCATGCGTTCGAGGTCGCCGAATCCGGCTTCCTGGGCCACCACGCCCAGCGTCAGGCTGCCCGCATCAATCATGGCCCGTGCCGCCTCCACGCGCAGGCTCTCGACGGCATGCGCGGGTGACCAGCCTGTTTCCGCCTTGAACACGCGGCTGAACTGGCGGGGACTCAGATGCGCAACTTCGGCCAGGTCTTCCACCGACAGCGGATCGCTCAGGTTCGCCCTGGCATGTGCCAGCGTTCGCTGGATGCGGTCCGACTTGGGCTCCAGCTCAAGCAAGGCCGAGTATTGCGACTGCCCGCCCGCGCGGCGGTGGTAGACCACCAGCTTCTTGGCGATGAGGCGTGCGGCTTCGTCGCCGATGTCGTTTTCGACGAGGGCCAACACGAGATCGATGCCTGCGGTCATTCCGGCCGATGTCCACAGCGAACCGTCGTTGATGAAGATGCGGTCAGGCTGAACGTTGACGAGTGGGTGGCGCTTTTGCAGCTCCTGGGCAAAGGCCCAATGCGTGGTCGCACGGCGGCCGTCGAGCAGTCCGGCATCGGCCAGACCGAATGCGCCCGTGCAAATGCTCGCCACGCGACGAGAAGCGCGGTGCCCGGCGCGCAGGAACTCGCACATGGCCGGCGATGTGGGGGCGATGGTCAGGCCGCCACACATGATCAGCGTGTCGAACTTCGACGTATCGAAGCGGCGGGTGTCGGTGGCAATACCCGATGAGCTGGGCACAAGACCGCCGTTTTCGGAAAGCAGCACCACCTCATAGACGGGCTTGCCGACGCAGGCGTTCGCAAGCTCGAAGGCCGCGACCGCGGCGAGGTCCAGAATCTGGAAACCGGGGAAAACCAGCATGCCAATACGCTTCGTCATCATGTCCTGAAAAGTGGGGGATTCATCAGCCTGTGGACCGCTCTCACTGCGCATCGAAGATGCTGCGGTAGGCGTACAGGCCCGGCGTCCCCCCCGTCATCACGAACAGAACCTGCCGGCCCGCCGCATACCGGCCAGCGCGAAGATCCGCCAGCAGCCCGGCGAAGGCCTTGCCCGAATAGACGGGATCGAGCAGCAGCCCTTGCGTTCGCGCCATCATCCTGAGCGCATCGCGCATTTGCGCCGTGGGGATCCCATAGCCCGCCCCGCGCTGGCGGCCATCGACCTGGATGTCCGCATCGCCCAGCGAGGCCTCGATGCCCACCAGGCGCAATGTCGCCTCTGTCAGTTCCAGGGTAGTGCGCCTGGCCTGCTCGCCATCGGCAAGGGTGGAAAAGGAGCGCACCGTCGAAGCCGGCTTGCCCGCCGCGTAAAGCCCCGCCGCCAGGCCGGCATGTGTTCCCGCGCTGCCATTGGCGACAACGATCTCTGCGAATTCGGCGCCGATGGCCTTCGCCTGCGCCCCTATTTCCTGTG
Source organism: Pantoea sp. 18069 (assembly GCF_902706035.1). Taxonomy (GTDB): domain Bacteria; phylum Pseudomonadota; class Gammaproteobacteria; order Burkholderiales; family Burkholderiaceae_C; genus Comamonas. Next base: position 101,017 of record NZ_CACSJA010000014.1, read on the forward strand.
CGCACCGCATGTAGCCCAAGGCACCCACGGGGGTGGAGCCGCCCGTGGGCATGAGGAAGACGCGGCGCCCTTGCGACCGCAGTTGAGCAGCACGCATCTGCGCGGCAGCCAATGCGTTCTCGCCCGGTGGCAAGGTGTGCACGGTGGCCCCGAAGATTCCGTTGAGCAACACATTGCCATTGCGCTCATAGTCCCCATCGTCGCGCGGCACTGGCCGTCCCAGCACCAGCTCGCACGCCAGCCCCGCGCGTGCGGCCGCGGCCGCAGTCAGGCGGGCATGGTTGGACTGCAGGCCACCCACGGTCACGATGGTGTCGGCCCCTTCGGCTTGCGCGGCGCCGATCAGGTACTCCAGCTTGCGCAGCTTGTTGCCACCGCCCCCGAGGGACATGTGATCGTCCCGTTTGACGAATATCTGCACGCCGCCGAGCGCATCCCCCAGCGCGGCTTCCAGCCGGTGCAGGCGCTGAATGGGCGTTGGCCCATCGAGCAATGGAACTCTAGGAAATCGTTCGAGGCTAGGAAAATCGGTCAATGACATGCTTGCTCCACTTCAATGGTCAGGGTGATGGCTGGCCGCCCAGCGCCTTGCGTACAAAATCGAGGCGGTCCTGGCCCCAGAAAATCTCGCCGTCGATGACATAGCTGGGAGCGCCGAAGACCTGCGCCTCTATCGCCTGGCGTGTGAACTCCTCGTACAGCGCCTGGATGTCGGGAGCCTGCGCCTGCTGGGCTCGCTCGGCCGCCAGGCCGCATTCGGCGAGCAGCTCGGACAGCACGGTCTGGTTCGCAATGTCGCGCTCCTGCGCCCAGACCGCGGCGAATACGGCGCCTGTGATTCTCAGGGCCGCATCTTGCCCATCGAAGCGCTCGACCGCAATGATCAGCCGCGCAGCGGCATCGCCGGGGACGGGGAAGAACTTCGGATGAAGATGCATAGGGATCTCGAGCGCCGTGGAAAAGCGCGCGATTTCGACAAGCCGATAGGCCTGGCGCTGCGCCGGCCGCTGGGCGTTCGGCACACCACCCGATGCCGCAAACACCGCACCGATATCGAAGGGACGGACCCTGACGCTGGCACCCGTGGCCTTCACCACGGCGGTGAAACGCTGATGCCCGAGATATGACCAGGGGCTGATAGGGGCAATGTAGTAGTCGACCGTGCGGCTCATGAAGCTCTCCTTTGTGGCTGGAAGTGGCAATCGACTCCATCGTCGGGACGCGCGACCGCGCACCGGATGAGGGAGGGCACGATCTTTGGCCAAGCCTTCGCGCATCGCCATGACTTGCGTATGCTGGTGTATCTGTGGCTCGCGTGAAAAACACTACGTTACCCCGCCGGTCATGCATCCTCGGCACGGACCGAGAGGCGGGGGGATAAGCCGGCGCCCATCAACATGCGCCGCCCCTCGTCCTTCAGCCCCACCACCAGCGCCGCGGCGGCGATGGCCATGGTGGTCGAAAGGCCCCACAGTACGCCATAGTTGCCGCTCCAATCGAAGAACGCGCCGCCCGCCCATGCGCCAGCCGCACCCCCTATGGCATGGCCCGCCGAGAGCAGTCCCATTGACAGACCCAGCACCTTGAGCCCGAGGCGGCTCGCGATGTAGCTCGCCGTCACCGGCACGGTGGAATAGTCGACGAGACCGAACAGGATCGCGAAGACGATGAGCAGCGGGTAGTTGTCGGCCACGAACATCAGCAGCAGGAAGCTCACGGCGCGCACGACATAGATGATCGCGAGCAGCCGTGGCCTGTGCATGCGGTCGGAGAGCCAGCCGGCAGCGATCATGCCGACGAGGTTGAGGCCGGACAGAACGCCATAGGCTGTGGCGCTGGGCACAGGGCCGAAGCCGCAGATCGCGGCATAGGGCATGAGATGGGTTTCAATGACGCCGCTGGTGGTGAAGCCACAGATGGCATAGCTCCAGAAGATGGCATGAAACACCGGGCTGCGCAGGATCAGCCCGAGGTTCCCGCCCAGGCTTGTGGCACGCGCATCGGCATGGGACGCAGTGGACCGGACGTTCGTCGCTGCTTGCGGCCCAGCCTCTCGCAGCATGAACCACGCGAACGGAATCAGTGCGAAGCAGCCGGCCGCCAGCAGCCAGAAGGCGCTGCGCCATTGCCCTGCCTGCATCAGCCAGGCGAGCACCGGCATCAGGAGCAGTTGCCCGGCGGTCGAGCCCGCCGTTCCGATGCCGGTGGCGAGACCTCTATGCCGGTCGAAGCGCTGGGCGATCGCCGCCGCGATCACATGCTGCGCGATGGTGCCGAAGCCGATCGCCGCCACCGCCGCAAAGCCCACGGGCAGGAGCCAGGCGCTGGCACCCGGCCGCGCCAGGATGACCATGCCCACGCCGATGCCGATGGCGCCTAGGCCGGCGACCAGCAGTAGCCGGGAACCGTGGCGGTCCACCAGATGCCCCGCGAACGGGGCGACGGTGGCCATCACCAGCAAGGCGACGGCAGCAATGCCGGAGATGGCGCTGCGCGACCAGCCGAACTCCGCCTGCCAGGCCGGCATGGCAAGCGAGAGCGACCCGCGCACCGTGAAGGCGAACGCCAGCGTCAGAAATCCGAGCAGCACGACCATCCAGCGACTGGCGTCGGCAGGCCCTTGCCCTTGCGGGTGGTGCATCAGAATCGCTCTTTTCCGGTGGGCCGTCAGGCTTGCTGGATCAGGCGGGCGAAGTCGGCGAATGCCGTTTCGACCCGCTTGAAGTAGGTGAACTTGCCGATCCGCAGCGGTCGAACAAAGCCCGCCTGCGTCAAGACCTTGAGGTGTACGGACGCGGTGGCAGGCGAGATGCCCAGCTTCTGCGCGATATAGAGGCCGCACACGCCCTCGCTCTCGTCCACCGGCTGCTCGGGTCCGAAATGCTGCTTGGGGTTCTTCAGCCACTCGAGTATTTGCAGGCGTTTGGCGTTGGACAGCGCGCTGGCCTTGCTGAGCAGGTCGTTCATGGTGCTAAGATTAGCATATCGACAAATCGTATTGCGATGGAGGGATTGATTGCGGCAACCTGGACCTGTCGGGCGCAGTTGAAGGCACCGCCCCATGGGAACGCGTATGAAACCTACTGTGTGCTTCAGCCAGCCAGATACAGAGGAATACATGGATCAGGGACTTGAACTCTCCCAAGGTCTATAAGTCATCTCTCATGAGGCCCCACGCCCTGCCTGCAACCCACCGCCCCTTGAGACACCATGCAATGACCCCAGCACCGAGCGATCACGTTCTCATCGTCGACGATGACCGGGAAATCCGCGACCTTCTCGGCATGTACCTGACCAAGAACGGGGTACGCGTGGCGACTGCACCGACGGGCCGCCACATGCGGGTGGCGCTGGAGACGTCGGGGCCCTTCGATCTGATCATTCTCGACCTGATGCTTCCGGGCGAAGACGGGCTTTCGCTGTGCCGCGATCTGCGCTCGGGCAAGTTCAAGACCATTCCCATCCTGATGCTGACGGCCCGCAGCGAGGAAGCCGACCGGATTCTCGGTCTCGAAATGGGAGCGGACGACTACCTGGTCAAGCCGTTTGCCGCGCGGGAGCTGCTCGCAAGAGTGCGCTCCGTCCTGCGGCGCACGCGCATGCTTCCGCCCAATATGCGGTCAACCGACGCGGCGAAGAGGCTGGCGTTCGGTGATTGGCAGGTGGACACCATCGAGCGGCATCTCATCGATGCGAGCGGCGTCATGGTCCCGCTCAGCGGCGCCGAATACAGGCTTCTGCGCGTGTTTCTCGATCACCCCCAGAAGGTACTGAGCCGCGACCAGCTCCTGGGCTTGACGCAAGGCCGCGATGCGGAGCTTTTCGAGCGGTCGGTCGACCTGCTTGTCAGCAGGCTGCGCCAGCGGCTGCGCGATGATGCGCGCGAGCCGCGGTACATCAAGACCGTGCGCAGCGAGGGGTACGTTTTTTCGTCCGCAGTCGAGGCGCAGGACTGAGCGTGTGGCGGGATGTGTTCCTCAACAAGCCCCAGGGCACGGTGCCGGCATCGCCGGTGCAGTTCGCAGGGCCCAAGCGCTTCCTCCATGCGCCCCCATCACGACAGAGGAACTGCCGCCCAGCCTTTCGGGCAATCATGAATCATGAGGATGCCTTGTGGCGAAGCAATCGCAGGCCATTGAACACCACCAATAGGCTGGCTCCCATGTCCGCGAACACCGCCATCCACATACTTGCGTTGCCAAAAACCGCGGCTACCAGGAAAACCGCCTTGATGCCCAGAGCCAGGCTGATGTTCTGCCAAAGCACCGCATGCGTGCGGCGCGACAGGCGTATGGTTTCGGGCAGACGCTGCAGGTCATCATTCATCACGACCACATCCGCGGCTTCCATTGCCGTGTGCGTGCCCGCACCGCCCATGGCAAAGCCAATGTCGGCCTTGGCCAAGGCCGGCGCATCGTTGATGCCGTCGCCAGTCATGGCGGTCGGTCCATAGCGGCTTTGCAGTTCGACGATGGCATCGAGCTTGTCCTGCGGCAGCAGATTTCCGCGGACTTGGGCGACTCCAGCCTCGTGGGCTATGGCCTGCGCTGTGGCCTGGTTGTCGCCCGTCAACATCACCGGTGTGACGCCAAGCGCAAGCAGTTCAAGCACGGCCTTGCGCGAGGACGGCTTGATCGTGTCTGCCACGGCGAACAGCATCAGCACACCTTGCTCATCTGCAAGCAGGGTCACCGTGCGGCCGGCCTGCTCGTGCTGGCGCAGCATCGCCTCAATGGCTGCAGAGCACTGGCCGCGCTCTTCGATCCAGCGGTGGTTGCCAAGCACATAGGCCTGCGCGCCCAGGCGGGCCTGGACGCCCCGGCCCACGACAGCCGTGAACTCGGCGACTTCGACGGCTTCGCTCTGCTGTGCGAGACCCGTGGCAATGGCTTTGGAGACGGGGTGGTCAGATCGCGCAGAGATGCTCAAGGCGACCTGCGCCACCAGCGCCGGGTCAACGCCCGAGCGCACGAGCTCCTGGGCAACCAGCCTGGGCTTGCCTTCGGTGATGGTGCCGGTCTTGTCCAGCGCTACCGCCTTGAGTGCGCGGGCTTCCTCAAGATATACGCCGCCCTTGATCAGGATGCCGCGGCGGGCCGCCGCCGCCAGGCCGCTGACCACGGTCACAGGCGTAGAAATCACCAGGGCGCAGGGGCAGGCAATCACCAGCAGCACCAAGGCCTTGTATATCGCTTGCATCCAGGTCCAGTCCATCAACCAGGGCGTCAGCACGGCCACGGCCAGCGCCAGGACGAATACGCCGGGGGTGTAGATGGCGGCAAAACGGTCCACGAAACGCTGGGTCGGCGCACGCGTGGCCTGCGCTTCTTCGACGGCATGGATGATGCGTGCCAGGGTGCTATCGGCAGACAGCGCGGTGACGCGAAACTCCAGCGCGGCGTTCTGGTTGATCGTGCCGGCAAAAACTTCGTCGCCGACGCTTTTGTCCACAGGAACGCTTTCACCGGTCACCGGTGCTTGATCAATGGCGCTGGCCCCCGCTGTCACGACACCGTCCAGAGGTACCCGCTCGCCAGGCCGCAGGCGCACGATGGCTCCCACCGCCACGGCCGTGGTGAGCATGCGCTGCCATTGCCCCTTGGCTTGCTGCACCTCGGCATCCTGCGGTGTCAGGTCCAAAAGGCTCTTGATGGCGTTGCGGGCACGGTCCACCGCGCGCGCTTCAATGAGCTCGGCAATGGCATACAGCGCCATCACCATGGCCGCCTCAGGCCATTGACCGATCACGAAGGCGCCTGTGACCGCAACCGTCATCAATGCATTGATGTTGAGACGCCCGGCCTTGAGGGCGTGCAATCCTTTTTGATAGGTGCCGAAACCGGCCAGGAAGATAGCCAGGAGGGCGAGCAGCATCTGCACACCTTTGAGCAGCACGGTGTCCGGTGCAAAAAAAGCCACGGCTTCAGCTGCCACGGCAAATGCCAGGGCCGCGATCAGGCGTGGAAGACCTGACGCCACCTGCGGAAGATCAGGTTCATCCTGCGCGCCAGGCTGGGTGGCCGCCGCCGCGATGTTCAGGGGCTGCGGCTTGTAGCCTATGCGCTCAATCGCCGCGAGCGCAGCGGCCAGCACAGCCGGCTCGGCCTCCAGGGAAACCGTCCGCTGCCCAAGATCAAAGCGCAGCTGCCTTATGCCGGCAATGGGTTCCAGGGCGTGGCGAATTTCCGACTCTTCGGACGCGCAGTCCATGTTGGCAATGCGGTAGCGGTGCAGTCCGGGCATCAGGGACGACATGGTGGGCGCGGCGGCGGGCGGCACGTTTGCGCAGGCAGCGTTGCAGCATGAGGCCGTTGACGCGTTGTCTGAGCCGTGGGTAGGGGGCAAGGTCTTTTCCATGGCTGGATTTAAAACCCTGTAGTCGCTATAGAGTCAAGCCATCTTCTCAACTCAGGGGGGTAGCCATGAAAATCGGCGAGCTGGCGGCGCTGGCTGCCCCGCAAATCGAGGCCATCCGCTTCTACGAGCGCGAAGGATTGCTCCCGGCTGCGCCATGGAGCGCTGTTCAATGAGTCACTGCACTCAGCCCTTGCCAGCGAGCCGGGCAAACTTGCACTATCCGGGCGGCGTCAGCCCCGAGGCGTTTGAGCGCGCCCGGGCGTGAGGCCGGCATTTGCCTACTGCAGTGGGGAGAGTTCAGGCCGGGAGCGGCGCATCAAGGCAACAGCTTGCGGGTGCCCGCCGTGCTAATGTCATCCAGGTGCCTGAATGCGGGTGCAATCTTGGCAATGTCGTCGGCCGAGACGCCCGAGCGCTCGAACGACACCTTCCACTCACGGAGGACCCGCCAGACCTCGTCAATCAGCTCACAAGCGCGGGCCCGGCTCAAGGAGAACATCTGGTGCCCATCCAATGCGTTGTCAAGCGTCCCGAGCCGGCCCTGGGACCCTATACCCAGGTGGAGGAAGCGCTCGGTCGCGAGGCTTGGCCGCGGCAGTACATCGTAGAGGGGGCTGAGCCGCCATCCGGGCAACCGGGGATCCCAGAGAAAGCCGTGATTGCGCAGGTGGTCGTCGTCGTTGCTCGCGAAGATGTTGAATACCATCCTCTTGAAAAGCTCTTCGTTGTCCGCGCGAATCACGCTCGGATGACAGTATCGGCGCACGGAAGCGGCCAGGTCGGCATACGATTTGGTTCGCGACTCGGTCTCCTCACATCCCACCAGGGTCAGACCGCTCACGAAACCCATGCGGCGCTCGGTCAAGCCGCCGGTGGGCGGGAGCATCAAATCCGTGGTTCTGGTGGGCAGTGTCCCCGGCGCCAGCCAGTAGCGGTCGAAACGACGAATCATCATGATGCGGCGATCACCGAGAATGCGCGTGGTTACGGGAGGCACGTTCAAGCCAGCCTCCCGGGCGAGCACCAGCGCAGCACATTCGACCGCAGGGGTATCGAAGGCGTCGCTCCTGCTTTGAAACTTCGCAAGCCAGAGGACACCGCTCTCATCGCGCACGGACGCCTTGGGCCGGGCGCCGCCAAGCGCTGTCCCTGCCATGAAGATGGTTTCGAGATGGGCCGGAACATCCTCTCCGGCCTCGATGCGATCCGCGGCCTCCATCAAGTAAGCGAGCGCGTGAACGCTGCTGGTAGCGCCCGTTGGCGCATCAGAAATGCTTGAACGGATGTCCAGCGCGCCGACCCTCTCGCTGCCAGCGTGAAGCAAGTATTGCGACTCCGCCAGGCTGTTGGCAGGTACTTTGAGCTTGGCCTCGATCACCCGGCGCCCCCAGGAGTCTGGTGCGGCGTCGCGGATGCCGCCGAAGCTCACCAAATTGTTTGCGGGTAGCAGCAGCTTGCCCTTTACGGGCTGCGGCCCACGGATAGCCAGGCTGACCGGATCCACCTCCAGAACATCCGTGCGATTCAGATAGTTCAAACCGTAGGCGAAGCGCGATGCCAGCAACTCATGGCCTTGCTCAGTCAGCGTGAGCTGACCGCAAGGCGCCCAGCCTTCGCCCAGGTACGCGAAGGTCATCAATTTCAGTTCTTTGGCCGCCATGAAAATCCCGCTGAGATGAAAGGCACTACTGGTACGAGGTTGGATTTAGAAGTTCAAGTCGTCGAGTTCCGCAGCGCTCAGGTCACGAACGCGCTTCGTCGATTCCCGAGCCTGCAGGGCAGTCAGCGCGGGATCGGCTTGCCTCAGCAGGTCTGCCAGCGTGGCGCCTGGCGCGATGGCGTCCAGGTATCGAAGCACTTGCCCAACCGCCAGGCCGGGGTCGCCCTTTTCCAGGCGGTAGGCCGTATTGCGTGAAAGTCCTGCGCGCAGCGCCGCATCGGCCTGCTTGACCTTACGCGCCTGGCGCAAGCGTGCGAGAAGATGCCCGAGGTGGACAAGCTCCTGCGCGAGGTGTGGACTCAGCACTGCCGACTGATGCAATTTCATGATCGTAAAATCATTCAATATCGATATAAAGCTCGATTTTACGATCATCTTACCCTGATCAAGGCAGGGCATCCACCTATGCTCGACTAATCGAGCATAGAAGACTGAAGGATTGATTTAACGATCATTGACCCAACACCCTCTTGAACGCAGCCCCCGGCTGACCATCCCCGCCGACCGCCAGTTCCTGGCAACCGTTGCGCACCATGGCCACCACGTCTTCCTACGCCATTGAGGTGATGTCGGCAGCGAACCCAGACCCAGACACCAGCAAGCGCCAGATATCGTAGACGTCCTGCCGCTGATTTCTTTTGCGAATGGGCTGCTGAAGCAATGGGCACATCTTTTCTGGCAGCACGTTGTTCAGGGTGCAGGAATGGATGCATTGCGCAATGCGCGCACCAAGACCGAGCGCCTGCAGACGCAGCTGTGGTGCATGCCTTCCCTCTCTGCGCACAGGTTCTGGTTCACCATCGCCATGCGCGGCTGGATACAGCGATGGCACAAGATTTGCTTCGACCCTTTCAGGTCCACATGGATCGCTGGGGAAGGCCCGACACAGGGCCTCACCCCAAAGGGCAAAGGCGTCCGTACATTTCTCTCACCGCTTCGCGCGGCGGGAACAATGTCCGGACGCTTTTTTTTCGCACGTGATTAGCCTACGAGCCGCTCATTGCAAGACTTTTGCGGCATCGGTGGGGGCTGTTCCGGAGGATGGAATGAATGCGCTGACCTCGACGTCTGTGAAGACCGTCTGCCCCTATTGCGGGGTAGGCTGCGGCATGTCCTTGGAGGTGAGCAATGCCAAGGTCATCAAGGTCGTGGGGCTCAAGGACCACCCGACCAACTTCGGCCGGCTGTGCACCAAGGGGTCGACCAGCGCACAGGCCCTGCGGGAATCCGGGCGCATGGAAGCGGCTTTCGCGCGCACGGATCGCCAGCGCGAGCCGGTGCAGATCAGGATGGACGAGGCCATCACGCAGACCGCCCGGCGCCTGAAGGCCATTCTCGACACGCACGGCCCCGACGCGATCTCTTTCTATGTCTCCGGTCAGATGTCGCTGGAGGCGCAGTATCTCGCCAACAAGCTGTGCAAGGGCTATATAGGCACCAACCAGATCGAGTCGAACTCGCGCCTGTGCATGGCCAGTGCGGGCAGCGGCTACAAGCTCTCGCTGGGCTCCGATGGCCCGCCCGGCTCGTACAAGGACTTCGACCAGGCCGATGTCTTCTTCGTGATCGGCGCGAACATGGCCGATTGCCATCCCATCCTGTTCCTGCGGATGATGGACCGGGTCAAGGCCGGTGCCAAGCTCATCGTGGTGGACCCGCGCCGCAACACCACGGCGGACAAGGCCCATCTGTTCATGCAGATCAAGCCCGGCACCGACCTCGCGCTGCTCAATGGCCTGCTGCATCTGCTGCATGCCAACGGCCATACCGATGGCGAGTTCATTGCGCAGTTCACCGAGGGCTGGGACGCGATGCCCGGGTTCCTGGCGGACTACACCCCCGACAAGGTCAGCGCCATCACCGGCATTGCGCAGGCCGACATCCGCCAGGCGGCGCAGATGATTGGCGAGGCCAAGGCCTGGATGAGCTGCTGGACCATGGGCCTGAACCAGAGCACCCATGGGACCTGGAACACCAACGCCATCTGCAACCTGCACCTGGCCACCGGTGCGATATGCAAGCCCGGCAGCGGGCCCTTCTCGCTCACCGGCCAGCCCAACGCCATGGGCGGGCGCGAGATGGGCTACATGGGCCCCGGCCTGCCGGGCCAGCGCGCGGTGCTGGTCGAGGCCGAGCGCCATTTCGTCGAAGACGTCTGGGGCGTGCCGCGCGGCACGCTGCACACCCGCCTCGTCGGCGGCACCGTGGCGATGTTCGAGCGCATGCGGGCCGGCGATATCAAGGCCTGCTGGATCATCTGCACCAACCCCGTGGCGACGGTGCCCAATCGCAAGAACGTGATCGAAGGCCTGCAAAAGGCCGAACTGGTCATCACCCAGGACGCCTTCCTCGAGACCGAGACCAATCGCCATGCCGACATCCTGCTGCCCGGCGCGCTGTGGGCCGAGGGCGAAGGCGTGATGATCAACTCCGAGCGCAACCTGACGCTGATGCAAAAGGCCATAGACCCGCCTGGCCAGGCCCTGCCCGACTGGCAGATCATCGCCCGCGTCGCCTGCGAAATGGGCTATGGCCACGCTTTCAGCTATGGATGCGCCGAAGAAGTGTTCGAGGAAATCAAGCGCTTCTGGAACCCCAAGACCGGCTACGACATCCGCGGCGCAAGCTATGGCCGGCTGCGCGAGACGCCGCTGCAGTGGCCCTGCCCTGCGGACGATGCGCAGACCCGCCACCCCATCCGCTACATCAACGACGGCATCAGCCAGGCACTCAAGCTCGGGGACGATGGCACGCAGCCGCGCATCGCCTTCGCCACGCCCAGCGGCAAGGCGGTCTTCTTCCCCCGGCCGCACGGCGACCCGGCCGAGATGCCCGATGCCGGCTTTCCCTTTGTGCTGAACACCGGCCGCCTGCAGCACCAGTGGCACACCATGACCAAGACCGGCAAGATTCCCACGCTGGTCAAGCTCAACCCCGGCCCTTTCGTCGAGATCCATCCCGAGGATGCGGCCGCGCTGGGCATACGCGGCAAGGACCGCGTCGAGATACGCTCGCGGCGCGGGCGCGCCGTGCTGCCGGCGGTGGTGACCGACCGCGTGCGGGCGGGCAACTGCTTCGCGCCGTTTCACTGGAGCGACGTGTACGGCGAGGACCTCGCCATCAACGCCGTCACCAGCGACGCCATAGACCCGCTGTCGCAGCAACCCGAATTCAAGTTCAGCGCCGTGGCGCTTTGCCGCCTGCCCCCCGAGCCCACGCTCACCATTGACGCCGAAGCGGCCAAGCCGGTGGGCGAATTCACACCGCAAGCCACCGTGTCAGCAATGGCGTCCATGCTGGGCGAGGCGACCGATCCTGCGGACATCCATGCAAGAGAGCACCACATCATGCAAATCAACGCGCTGGCCCGGCTACTGGGCATAGAAGCCGCGCCGACCCCGGCCCTGGAACCGCACGAGCAAATGTATCTGCAGGGCTTTCTCACCGGTCTGCACAGCGAAGAGGCGCGCAAGATGGGCGGCGTGCCCACCTTGCCTATGACTGCGCCGCTGGGCCCGCAAAAGCGTGCGCTGGTGGACGGCATCCTGGCCGGACTTTTCTCGCGCACCTGGCTGCCCGCCGCGGGGCCGGCGTCGCTGGGACTGGCGGCCGGCAGTTCCCCGGAGTCCCCATTGCCCGAGGCGGGCGAGCCCACCCTGATGACCGTGCTGTGGGCGTCCCAGACCGGCAGCGCGGAGAGCTTCGCCGTCCAATGCGCCGAGCGCCTCAAGCAGCAAGGCTGCCTGGTCACGCTGGCCGGCATGGATGGCTGCAAGCTCGAGGACATTCCCGCGCAAGGCCATCTGCTGCTGATCGCCAGCACCTTTGGCGATGGCGATCCTCCCGACAACGGCGCCGCGTTCTGGCAGGCGCTGCAAGGCGATGCGGCGGCGCGGCTGCAGGGCGTCAGCTTTTCGGTACTGGCCTTGGGGGACTCCAGCTACGACCAATTCTGCGGCTTCGGCCGCAAGCTCGACGCGCGCCTGCAGGCCCTGGGTGCGCGCTGCCTCGTGCCGCGCATCGATTGCGAGCCGGACTACCAGGAGCCGGCGCAGGCCTGGCTCGCATCGGTTTGCCGCGCACTGGCCACGGCGCCCCAGGCGGCGCCCGCAGTGCAGCCCGCGCTGGCGATGTCTAGCGGCGGCGACCAGGCCGAGTGGCTGCCTGCCGAGCCAACGCCCCGGACGCCATTGCCCGTCATCGACAAGCGCCATCCCTTGCGCACCCGGCTGTCGCTCAACCGCGTGCTCAATGCCCCGGGCGCCGGCAAGGAGACCCGCCAGTTCGCCTTCGACCTCAAGGGCTCGGGCCTGCGCTACGAGGCCGGCGACGCCCTGGGCGTGTGGCCTACGAACTGCCCCGAACTGGTGGCCGACATGCTCGGCGCCTTGAAGCTGCCGGCGTCGGCGCTGGTCTCGATTCCGGAGGTGGGCGACCTGCCCCTCGCGCAGGCGCTGCTCCACCACCAGGACATCGCGAAGATCACCCCCCCGCTGCTGGCCTTCATCCGCGAGCGTTCCGGCAGCCAGGTGCTGGCCGATCTGCTCCAGCCCGAGCGCGCGCAAGACCTCAGGCAATGGCTGTGGGGCCGCCAGATCGTCGACCTGTTGGAAGAATTCCCTATCCAGGCCAGCGCCCAGGAGTGGGTAGGCGCGCTCAAGCGCCTGCAGCCGCGCCTGTATTCGATCTCTTCCAGCCCGAATGCACAGACCGACGAGGTCCACCTCACCGTCGCCACGGTGCGCTACGACCACCACGGCAAGCCCCGGCGCGGCGTGTGCTCGACGTTTCTGGCGGACCGGGCGGGCGAGATCGACGTGCCGATCTTCGTGCAGAAGTCGACGCACTTCCGCCCGCCCGCAGGCAAGGACACGCCCATGATCATGGTCGGGCCCGGCACCGGCGTGGCACCGTTTCGGGGCTTTTTGCACGAGCGGCGCGCGCGCGGTGACACCGGGCGCAACTGGCTGTTCTTCGGCGAGCAGCACGCGGCCACGGATTTCTATTACGGCGATGAGCTGCAAGCCATGCACCAGGACGGCCTGCTCAGCCAGCTCAGCCTGGCGTTCTCGCGCGACCAGGCGCAAAAGATCTATGTACAGGACCGCATGCGCGAGCAGGGCGCGCAGCTGTGGGCCTGGCTGCAGGAGGGCGCACATTTCTATGTCTGCGGCGATGCCAGCCGCATGGCAAAGGACGTGGACATGGCGCTCCAGCAAGTCGTGCAGCAGCATGGCGCGATGACCGCTGCTGCGGCGCAGGACTATGTGAGTCAGCTAGCCAAGGAGAAGCGCTATGTCCGTGACGTCTATTGAGGAAGAAGTGCTCTTCTTCGCTTTCGCATCTGAGTGCGTGGCGGCGCTGCGCTGCCGCACGATGTCCTGCAGCCTGCGATAGGCCACGCCGCAGAGCTTGGCAAGCCGCGGCCTCCAATCCATTGCGGCGGAACATCGACCATCGCGCTGATCGCCAGGCGGGGCATCGCCGTGGTGATGGCCGCGCCATGCGCGTGGCCCTTTCGCCAGGGGTGCCACCGCACGAGGGCACGCAGCAGCCGAGCCAAGTACCGCCCGGAAATACCCGCCTGCAGGAGGCCCTGCAAACCCCAAGCACAAGCTCTGCAGGTGCCCTCCCCGAGTGCATCACCGATGCCCGCTTCCCGGCCCGGCACACCGCGGCCACGATTTTCCCGGCGGAAATCCACGCAACCTATGGCAATCCCCTAGTCCAAGACAATTGCAATTATTGAAACACGATTTCATAATTCAACCATCTTGTTCAAAAACATCCAGCGGAAACTGTCTTGGATGTCGAAAAAATGAAAACCATTGAAAGAAGCAGCGAACGCATCCTGTCCTCCGACATCTTCGAGGGCGAGCGCACCTACCGCAAGCGGCTCGGCGAAGGCACTTATGAGGAGCCGGCACGCAAGGTGCCGCTCTACCACCGCTGCGATGTGCTGGTGGTGGGCGGCGGCCCGGCCGGCACGGCGGCGGCCATCGCCGCGGCGCGCCAGGGTGCGGACGTGACCCTGCTGGAGCGCTACAACCACCTGGGCGGCCTGTCCACCGGCGGCCTGGTGATCTGGATAGACCGCATGTCCGACTGGGGCGGCGCGCCGACCATCCGCGGTTTCGCCGAAGACCTGTTCCACCGCCTGCCGAAAGACGCCGTCGCCGGCCCGGCGCGCGGCGAGTGGGGCTCGCAGGACCCGACCCGCTCTGCCTACTGGGCCCAGCGCACCGCCGCCTATCACGGCGTGGTGACCTGGTCGCCCACCGTGGACCCCGAGCGCCTCAAGCTGCTGTCGCAGGACATGGTGCTGGAACACGGCGTGCGCCTGGTGTTCCATTCCTGGGGATCGCTGCCCATCGTCGAGGACGGCGCGGTGCGCGGCATGGTGTTCGAGAGCAAGGAAGGCCGCATGGCCATCCGCGCCCAGGTGGTGATCGACTGCACCGGCGACGGCGACGTGTTCGCCCGCGCCGGCACCGCCTTCGAGTCCGACATCGAGGTCGACGACGTGCACCACTGCATGAATACCTCCTGGATGTTCGGCGGCGTCGACATGACGCGCTGGATAGAATTCAAGGCCGGCCAGCCCGAGCAGTTCAGCGAGTTCATGCGCAGCGGCCGCCAGGCGATAGGCCTGTTCGAGCGCCCCTTCGTCTCGTGGCGCAACGACGTCGCGCTGTTCATGGGCCCGCGCCAGTCCGGCTATTCCGCACTGAATGTCGACGACCTGACCGAAGTGGAAGTGCGCTCGCACCGGCTGATGGCCAGGCACCTGGACTTCTTCAAGGCGAACGCGCCCGGCTTCGAGAACGCCTTCCTCATGACCAGCGCACCGCAGATCGGCGTGCGCCATTCGCGCCGGCTGGTGGGCGTAGGCAAGATGCTGCGCTCGCAGTGGGCTACCGGCGTCGCGCTGCCCGACGAGGTCGGCATCACGCCGGCCGTCTCGCCCAGGTTCCCCAACATCTCCATTCCCTACGGCGCGCTGGTGCCGCAGCAACTCGACGGCCTGCTGGCGGCCGGCCGCCATCTGTCCTGCGATGCCAACTCGCATGGCTTCATGCGCGAGATTCCCCAGTGCTGGGTCACCGGCCAGGCCGCCGGCACCGCCGCCGCGCTCGCGGTCTCGCAGGGGGTGGAGCCGCGCGCGGTCGATATCGCCAGCCTGCAGCAGGCGCTGCTCAAGCAGAACGTCAACCTGCGGGCCGCGGGCACGCAGGCGGTCGCCGCGCCCTTTGTGGCGCAGGCCGCCTGACAATCGGCACATCCTCCTTCACGAACGGCCCATTCCATGACCCGAACGCCCCTGCGCACTTCCCCCGACGAAGATACCGCCGCCACCGGCAGCGCCTCCGCCCTGGAGCGCGGTATTTCCCTGCTGCGCTGTTTCACCGCCGATGTGCGCGAGCTGTCGAACACCGCGCTGTCGCGCCAGACCGGCATCCCCAAGCCCACGGTCACCCGCCTGGCCGCCACGCTGGTCGGCCTGGGCCTGCTCAAGCAGAACCCGAGCAATGACAACTTCTCGCTGGCCGCGGGCGTGGTCTCGCTGTCGCAGGCCTTCCTCGCAGGGCTGGACGTGCGCGCCTGCGCCCGGCCGGTGATGCGCCAGCTGTCGGACGCCACCGGCGGCACCGGCCTGCTGGCGGTGCGCGACGGGCTGGAGATGGTGGTGATCGAAGTCAGCCGCCCGCGCATGTCGATGATCTCGAGCACGCTGGACGTGGGCTCGCGCGTGCCGCTGGCCAACTCGTCGCTGGGCCGGGCCTACCTGGCGGGCATTGAGCCGCACGAACGCGAACAGCTGATAGAGACGCTGCACCTGTCGCGCGGCTCCGAATGGGCGCGCCTGGCACCCGGCCTGTCGCGCGCGCTGCGTGACGCCGCCGAAAAAGGCTACACCGCTTCGCATGCCGAATGGCACCGCGAGATCGCCTCGGTCGCCGTGCCGCTGGTCGGGCCCAACGGCGAGGTCATGGCGCTGAACTGCGGCGGCGCCGCCTATACCTTCACCGAGGAGAAGCTGCGCGACGAGGTGGCCGCCAGCCTGGTCGAGGCGGCGCGGGCCATCGCGCATGCCATCGGCGGCGTGGTGCCGCCTATCGCTCCGGCGCTGCGCCCGACCGGGCCTCTGGCCTGAGCCAGCAACACATAACAAGAAATCAGCAGGAGACACGATGAAACTGAACGACGACGAGAAAGCGATGGCGGACGGCCGCGATGGTCCGGCCGTGCAGCGCGCCATGGACCTTCTCATGCGCTATGGCCAAGCCCTGGGCGCCGAGCGCTTGGTGAATACCAACAACGTCTGCGGCACCGTCAGCGCCACCACCCCGTTCATGCGTGATTTCGCGCTGAGCAAGGGCGGCATGGACGCGGTGTTCTCGGAGTTCAATCTGGACAGCGACGAGGTCGTGGAGATTCCTCCGGTCAAGACCTTCACCAGCCACCTGCAGCTGGGCTTCGATCCGGAGCACGCGCAGATGATGGGCGTGTCCGAAGAGGTGGTGAAGTTCTACCGCAAGGGCGAGGGCTACATCGCCGGCCACGGCATCCAGCTGATGAACACCTGCACGCCCTACCAGGTGGGCAACATTCCCACGCGCGGCGAACATTGCGCCTGGATGGAGTCGTCGGCGGTGGTCTACTGCAACTCGGTGCTGGGCGCGCGCACCAATACCGAGGGCCGCGAAAGCACCGGCGCGGCATCGCTGACCGGCAAGATTCCCTACTGGGGCTACCACCTGCCCGAAAACCGGCTGGGCACGCACCTGATCGAGCTGGACGTGGAAGTCACCAGCACCTCCGACTGGGGCCTGCTGGGCTATTTCATCGGCGAGCAGGTACAGGACAAGGTGCCCGTGGTGCGCGGCCTCAGCGACGTTCCCAACCTGGCGCGCCTCAAGCACTTCGGCGCGGCCGCGGCCTCGTCGGGCGGCGTGGAGATGTATCACCTGATAGGCACCACGCCCGAGGCGCTGACGCTGGAGCAGGCCTTTGGCCGCAACCGCGTGGTCCAGACCCTGCGCTATGGCGAGGCCGAACGCCGCCGCGCCTACGAACAGCTCAATCACACGGCCGACGACCACGATGTCGACTATGTGATGCTCGGCTGCCCGCACTACACCATAGAGCAGATCTGGGAGGCCGCACGCCTGATCCAGGGTCGCAAGGTGCACGCCAACAGCGCGCTGTGGATCTTCACGCCGCGCGCCATCAAGGCCCTGGCCGATCAGAACGGCTATACCCGGATCATCGAGGACGCGGGCGGAGTGATCCTGAGCGACAGCTGCTCGGCGATGAGCCGCGCCGCGCCCAAGGGCACCAAGGTGGTGGCGCTGGACTCCGCCAAGCAGGCGCACTACCTGCCGGCCATCCTGGGCGTGCAGGCCTGGTACGGCTCCACCGCCGAATGCATAGACGCGGCCTGCACCGGCCGCTGGGCAGGGAGATACGCATGAACACCGTCGCAGATCCGCAGGCAGACACCGTTGTCGCCACCTTGCGCGGCCGCAAGATAGTGGGCGGCGTCGCCGAAGGCGAGGCCCTGGTCACCGAGGCACATATCTCCGGCTGGGGCGGCATCGACTCGCGCACCGGCACCATCGTCGAAATGCGCCACCCGCTGCGCGGCCAGAGCTTCGCCGGCAAGGTACTGGTGTTCCCTGGCGCCAAAGGCTCCTCGGGCTGGTCCAACGCCTTCCACCTGACGCGGTCCATGGGCGTGGCGCCGGCGGCGATGCTGTTCACCGAGATGACCACCAAGATCGCGCTGGGCGCGGTCGTCACCCGCGCCCCCGCCCTCACCGATTTCGACCAGGACCCCGTGGCGGTGATACGCACCGGCGACTGGGTACGCGTGGATGCCGACGCGGGCACGGTGCAGGTGATACGCCGTGCGCCGCCCGCCGGCGCCGGCTAGCCAGCCAGCAAGCAGGGAAATCCCCCTGAAGAAGGCCTCGAAGAAGGCCGAACTCAACACAAAAACCGGAGACAAAAATGAATGGACTGAAATGGTCCAGGGCCTTGCTCGCCCTGGTGACGGCCGCCGCATGCCTGGGCGCAACGCAGGCGCAGGCCGCAGACGACTTCCCCGCCAAGGGCCGGACCATACGCGTGGTCGTGCCCTTCCCGCCGGGCGGCGGGGTCGACGGCCAGGCGCGCACCGTGGCGCAGCGGCTCGCCGAGATCCTGGGCACGCCCGTGGTGATAGACAACCGCCCCGGCGGCGGCACGCTGGTCGCGGCGCTCGAGGTCATCAAGTCCAGGCCCGACGGCTACACGCTGTTCTACAGCGCCTCCTCCACCTTTGCGCAGAACCCGCACACCATGCTGGCGGTCACCTACCACCCCGAAAAGGACTTCACGCCCATCTCGCTGGGCGGCCAGGGTCCGCTGGTGCTGGTGGTCAACGCCGCGCTGCCGGTGCGCAATGTGCAGGAACTCGTGGCCTACGGCAAGGCCCACCCCGGCACGCTCAGCTACGGCTCCTTCGGCACTGGCACCTCGGCCCATGTGTTCGGCCAGATCTTCGCGCGCCAGACCGGGCTGGACCTGGTCCATGTGCCCTATCGCGGCGGCGCCGACATGTCCACCGACCTGTTGGCCGGCCGGGTGCAGATGGCTTTCGACGCAGCGCCTGCCGCGCTGCAGAACGCGGCCACCGGCAAGGTCCGCATCATCGGCGTCGCGGCGCCCCAGCGCAGCGAGTTCCTGCCCGGCGTGGCGACGCTGGCCGAGCAAGGCATGCAGGACATGGACCTGACCAGCTGGCTGGGCTGGTTCGGTCCGGCGCGCGTGCCGCAGCCCCTGGTCGACAAGCTCAATACCGCACTGGTGCAGGCCATCGCCGATACCCGGGTGCAGACCTACTACCGCGCCGGCGCCTACACCACCGAAAGCTCCACCCCGCCCGAGCTGGCACTGATGGTGCGCGACTCGTACAGCCGCTGGGGACAGCTGGTCAGGCAAGCCGGCATCCCCCGGCAGTGATGCGCGT
Source organism: Pantoea sp. 18069 (assembly GCF_902706035.1). Lineage (GTDB taxonomy): Bacteria > Pseudomonadota > Gammaproteobacteria > Burkholderiales > Burkholderiaceae_C > Comamonas. Next base: position 120,108 of record NZ_CACSJA010000014.1, read on the forward strand.
TTTCCCTTCCTCGACCCCACAGGCACAACCATGACTCCACGCAAGCTCCGCAGCAACTTCCCGCGCGGCTCCTACCTCTGGTCGGTGCGCAACGCGCACTGGCAGGCCCTGGGCATTCCCGAAGAGGACTGCGAGAAACCCAAGATCGCCATCGTCAACAGCTCCTCCGAGCTGGCCGCCTGCTTCAGCCACCTCGACCAGGTCGCCGCCGAAATCAAGAAAGCCATACGCGCGGCGGGCGCCGTGCCCTTCGAAATCCGCACCGCCGCGCCCAGCGACTTCATCACCGGGGCCGGCGCGCGCGGCGCCTACATGCTGGGCGCGCGCGACCTGATCACCAACGACATCGAAGTCGCGGTGGAAGGCGCGCAGCTCGACGGCATGGTGTGCCTCACCTCCTGCGACAAGACCGTGCCCGGCCAGTTGATGGCCGCCGCGCGCCTGAACATTCCGACCCTGCTGGTGCCCTGCGGCTACCAGCCCAGCGGCGAGTACCAGGGCCAGCCGGTGGACATCGAGGAGGTGTTCATCGGCGCCATGCACGCCGTCACCGGCCACCTGCCGGTCGAAGAGCTGATAGGCATGAGCCGCCAGGCCGTGCGCGGCCCCGGCGTGTGCTCTGGCCTGGGCACGGCGAACTCCATGCATATCGTCTGCGAGGCCCTGGGCCTGGCCCTGCCCGGCAGCGCACCGGTGGCGGCGCTGAGCCCCAAGATGATGGAAGACGTGCGCGCCGCGGGGGCACGCATCGTGCAGATGGTGTGGGACGACCTCAAACCACGCGACATCCTCAGCCCCGGCGCCTTCGCCAACGCGGTGCGCGCCATCCTGGCCATAGGCGGCTCGCTCAATACCGTCAAGCACCTGCAGGCGGTTTCGACCGAAGGCGGCTGCGAAGTGGACGTGTACTCGCTGTTCGAGACGCTGGGCAACCAGACGCCCGTGCTGGCGGGCGTGCGGCCCGTAGGCCACCACACCATCGAGGCCTTCGAGGCGGCGGGCGGCTGCCGCGCGCTGATGCGCCAGCTGCAGCCGCTGCTCGACACCGATGCGCTGACGGTCACCGGCCGCAGCGTGGCCGAGAACCTGCAGGGACTGGTGGTGGCCGACCCCGAGGTGATACGCCCCATGGACCGCCCCGTCGCGCCGCGGCCCGCCATCGTGGTGATGCGCGGCAGCCTGGCGCCCGACTCCGCGCTGATCAAGACCGGCATCGCCGAGCGCAAGCTGCGGCAGTTCACCGGCCCGGCCATCTGCTTCTGGACCACGGACGAAGCCATAGCCGCCCTCCAGGACGGCCGGGTGCGCGCCGGCCATGTGCTGGTGATGCGCGGCGCCGGCGTGCGCGGCGGCCCGGCCATGGGCGGCGGCGCCTCGCGCGTGGTCTTCGCGGTCGACGGCGCCGGGCTGGGCGAAGAAATCGCCATGCTGACCGACGGCCACCTCTCCGGCCTGGTCTGCAAGGGCCTGGTGCTGGCCGAGGTATCGCCCGAAGCGGCCCTGGGCGGCCCGCTGGCCCTGGTGCAGGACGGCGACAGCATCTGCATCGACCTGGACAGCCGGCGCCTTGACCTGCTGGTCGACGACGCCGTGCTGGCCGCGCGCCGCGCCGCCTGGCAGGCCCCGCCGCTCACGCACGACACCGGCTGGCTGCAGCAGTACCGCCGCAACGCCGGCCCGCTGTCGCAAGGCGCGGTGCTGGTACGGCACGACAAGGTTCCCGGCTGACCCAGCCAGGCACCCCCACAAGAACCACCAACGAGGAGACATAGCATGCAGAAGAAGACAGCAAAAAGCACCGTGAAAAAGAACGCCGCCGCCTGGATCGCCGCCCCGGCGCTGGGCCTGGCCTGCCTGGGCGCCCAGGCGCAGAGCAGCGTGACGCTGTATGGCGTGGTCGACAACGCCATACAGCGCACGACGGCCGGCGGCGTCGGCTCGGTCACCGGGCTCTCGACCGGCGGCAACGCCACCAGCCGCATCGGCTTTCGCGGCAGCGAAGACCTCGGCGGCGGCTGGCGCGCCGGCTTCCAGCTGGAGAGCGGCCAGAGTACCGACTCCGGTACCGGCCGCGCCAGCAACACCAACAACCAGGTCAGCGGCGCGACGGCGGCCGGCGGGTTCACCTTCGATCGCATGTCCTATCTGTCGCTGGGCCACAACCGCTACGGAGACCTGCGTCTGGGCCACGACTTCGCGCCCACCCACTACAACAGCATCATGTTCGACCCCTTCACCACCGTCGGCGTGGGGCGCGTCGGCAACTTCACCTTCTCCGGCCTGGGCACCACGCCCGTGCCCTCCGCGATCACCGTCAGCAACTCCCTGAGCTACTGGCTGCCGAAGAACCTGGGCGGCGTCTACGGCATGGTGATGGTGGCCAGCGGCGAGAACGCGTCGAATGCCCCTGACTCGCATGACGGCAACCTCGCCGGCGCCCGCATCGGCTACGCGGCCAACGGCCTGGACGTGGCCGCGGCCCTGGGTCGCACCCGCTATGTCAGCACCGCCACGCTGGGCAACTACACCCACGCCAACGTGGGCGTCAGCTGGGATGCGGGCTTTGCGAAGTTCTACGGCCTCTACAACGTCGTGCAGCTCGCGCTGTTGTCGGGCGAAGCGCGCAAGCACACCGCCGAGCTGGGCGTGCAGGTACCGGCAGGCCCGGGCAAGATCAGGGCCAGCTACGCGCGCCTGGAGGACCGCAGCAACGCCGGCGTGCGCAACGCCAACGGGTCGGCCCGCAGCGACAACGATGCACAGCAACTGGCGGTAGGCTACGTGTATGACTTCTCGCGGCGCACCGCGCTCTACGGCTCCTACGCCCGCATCCGCAACCAGGGCCAGGGGGCCTACAACGTCAGCGGTGGGCGGGCGCCGCTGCCGGGCCGCAGCTCCTCGGGCCTGGAGCTCGGCCTGCGCCACGCGTTCTGAGCGTCGCCACGCGCACGGCTCCACCACGATCAAAACGGAAAATATCCATGTTCCAACAAGACAGAAGACATCATCTGCGCAGCCTGGGCGCATGCGCCCTCGCCGTGTCGGCCTGGCCCGCCCTGGCCGCCGCCCCGTTTCCCTCCAAGCCCGTCACGCTGATCGTGCCCAATGCGCCCGGCGGCGCCATCGACCTGCTCGCGCGCCTGCTCGAGCGCCAGCTCAACGAGCGCTGGGGGCAGCCGGTGCTGGTGGTCTACAAGCCCGGCGCGGGCACCGTGCTGGGCACGGACTTCGTGGCCAAGTCGGCGCCTGACGGCTACACGCTGGGCCTGGTGGTCACCTCGCATGTGATCAATCCGGCGCTGCGGCCGAAAATGCCATTCGACACCCTGAAAGACCTGACCGGCATCACCCAACTGGCCAGCTCGCCCATCGCCATCTCGGCGCGGCCGGGCCTGCCGGTGCAGAACCTGCAGCAGCTGATCGACTACGCGCGCCGCAATCCGGGCAAGTTGAGCTACGCTTCGCCCGGCAGCGGCAGCTCCATGCACCTGGCCGCCGAGCGGCTGAAAACCCTGGCGGGCATCGACATCCTGCACACGCCCTACAAGGGCAGCGGCGGCGCCTACCAGGATGTGTTCGGCGAACGGGTGGACCTGATCTTCGACCCGCTGTTCTCGTCGCTGCCGCACATCAAGTCCGGGCGCATGAAAGCGCTGGCCGTCATCAGCGCGCAGCGTTCGCCGATCGCGCCCGACCTGCCCGCTGCGGCGGAAACGCTGGCCGGATTCGTGGTGGACAGCATTTTCGGCCTGGTAGCGCCTGCGGCCACCCCCGCACCGGTGCTGGCGAGCATTCACGCGGATGTGGTGCGGGTGCTGCGCACGGATGCCATGCAGGCGCGCATGGCCGAGGTCGGTTTGACGCCTGTCGGCAACCCTGCGACCGAGTTCAACGCGTTCATCCGCACGGATATGGCGCGCTGGGCGCAGGTGGTGAAGCAGGCCGGGGTGACCGTGGATTGAACCGCGCCGATGGGGCGGGGTGCCGCCGGGCGGGTGCCCAGGCGGCCGAGCGGCCGATGCTGGAAGGGATCAGGCCGTGGACGTTGCCCTCGAACAGGCCCGGCCCCCGCTCGGCGCTGTGGCGAGCGCCGCCTGATCGCGCTGGCCTGCAAACACAGCGGCCGCACGCCGTGCCATTTGCCTGCATTTCAGCACCCAGCAAGGGAGGCGTTTTGCGAGGGCCAGGCCATGGGCACTCGGCGCGGTACCTAGAAAGAGAAAACGGACCTTCGTGTCTTCTTTGGACTTTTTCAGGCCGACCCGCCCGCACAGGCCCAGAGCCACAACGACTCAAGTGCGCTCAAGTCCAATGACTTGAGCCACGTCAAGTCCGTGTCTCGCAAGAGCCGGTAAAACAGGCAAGTGTCTGGAGCGGATTGCCAATCTCCAAAGGGCTGCGTCGAAGGATGGATGGCCGCTGACATCATGTTGAAGCCTTGAGCTATCCAAAAATCCGCTCCAGATAGCCGTTGCCCCTCCGCTACACCTGTGTTCTATTACATCCATGACCCTCGCTACATCCTCCGACCCGGCTGCGGCGCACGCCCAGACAGCGACCGATAGCTGGGCCAAGCCAGCAGACGCCGTGCTGCAAGAACTCGACTCGCAGCGAGAAGGGCTTATGCCGCATGAGGCCGTGCGTCGCCTGGCGGTGCATGGAGCTAACGAACTGCCAGCGCAGCAGCGCACGCCCGCACTGCTGCGCTTTCTCCTGCAGTTCAACAATGCGCTGATCCTCTTCCTGCTGGCCGCCGCCGCACTGGCTGGTGCGCTGGGGCACTGGGTCGATGCCAGCGTGATCGTCGCTGTCGTCACCGTGAATGCCATCGTCGGCTTCGTCCAGGAAGGCAAGGCCGAGGAGGCCCTGAACGCACTGCGTTCCCTGCTGGCGCCCAGCGCCAGGGTGTTGCGCGCCGGGCAACGCGCATCGGTACCGGTGGCCACGCTGGTCCCTGGCGACATCGTGCTGCTGGAGGCCGGCGACCGGGTGCCGGCCGATCTGCGCCTGCTGCGCGCGCGCGGCTTGCTCGTCGACGAGGCGATTCTCACGGGGGAATCCGTCGCCAGCGTCAAGACCGAAGCCAGCGTCGACGCCAAGGCGGCGCTGGGCGACCGGGAAGGCATGGCTTACTCCGGCACGCTGGTCGCCGCCGGCCAGGGCGTGGGGCTGGTGGTCGCCACCGGCAGCCACACCGAAATCGGCCGCATCAGCAGCCTGCTCGGCTCGGTGCAGTCGCTGACCACGCCGCTGCTGCGCCAGGTCAACCAGTTCGGGCGCCGGTTCACGGTGCTGTCCATCGTCGTTGCCGGGGTGCTCTTCGCCTACGCGGTCGGGCTGCGCGACATGGACTGGGTCGATGCGCTGATGGTGGTGGTCGCCATCGCCGTCTCTCTCGTGCCCGAAGGCCTGCCTGCGGTCATCACCATCACGCTGGCGATCGGGGTGCGGCGCATGGCCGCACGACATGCCATCGTCCGTCGTCTGCCGGCGGTGGAAACCTTGGGTGCCACGACGGTGATCTGCTCCGACAAGACAGGCACCCTCACCCGCAACGAGATGACCGCCTGCCGCGTTGTCACCGATTCGGCCTGCATCGGCGTGGGCGGCTCCGGCTACGCCCCGGTGGGGGCCATCGACCTTCCCGAAGGCAACGAGGACTTGCCGACCAACGCGCGTCGATTGATCGAGGTTGGCCTGCTGTGCAACGACGCGCAGTTGCTGCAGCCCGAACCCGGCGATTGGAAGGTCGACGGCGACCCCATGGAAGGCGCGCTGGTGGCCTTGGCCATGAAAGCCGGTCTCGAGCCCGATGCCTTGCGTGCGGGGCATCCCCGCGCCGACGAGATCCCGTTCGATGCGCAGCACCGGTTCATGGCCACACTGCACGTCTTGGCAGACGGCGGGGCGCAGCTGCTTGTCAAAGGCGCGCCGGAGCGCGTACTGGCCATGAGCAGCGGCCAGCTCGATGCCGATGGAACAACGCAGCCGCTGGACGCCGCTTACTGGCAGCGCAGCATTGCCGATGCGGCATCGGCCGGCGAGCGCGTGCTCGGCTTCGCCATGCGGCGTCTTGACGCCGCGCCGCCGCAGCTTGACTTTGGCGCAGCGGGCGAGCTGGTCTTCCTCGGCATCGTCGGTTTCATCGATCCGCCCCGCGCGGAAGCGATGGCGGCTGTGGCGGACTGCCGCAGCGCCGGCATCGCGGTGAAGATGATCACCGGCGATCATGCGGCCACGGCCGCCGCCATCGCCGCCCAGCTGGGTTTGGCGGAGCAGCCGGTGGTCGTCACCGGGCAGGCCATCGATGCGGCCTCGGATACCGAGTTGCGCGCATTGGCCCTGCAGGCGCATGTTTTCGCCCGCGCCGACCCCGCACACAAGTTGCGCGTGGTGCGGGCGTTGCAGGCGCAAGGCCATGTGGTGGCGATGACCGGCGACGGCGTGAACGACGCACCCTCGCTCAAGCAGGCCGATGTCGGCATTGCCATGGGCAACAAGGGGACCGACGCGGCGAAGGAGGCCGCGCAGATCGTGCTGGCAGACGACAACTTTGCCTCCATCGTGGCCGCGGTGAGCGAAGGCCGGACCGTGTACGACAACATCCGCAAGGTCATCGCCTGGACGCTGCCCACCAACGGCGGCGAGGTTCTCGCCATCGTGGCGGCCCTCATGCTGGGCCTTACGCTGCCTATGACGCCCCCGCAGATCCTCTGGATCAACATGATACTGACCATCACGCTCGGATTGGTGCTGGCCTTCGAACCCGCCGAGCCTGGTGTGATGCAACGGCTGCCGCGCAGCCCGCAGGCGCCGCTGCTGTCGCCCTTCATGCTCTGGCGCGTGGCGTTCGTGTCGGTGCTCTTCACCGTCGGGGTCTTTGCGATCATGGCCTGGGCGCAATACCGCAGCTTTGGCACCGAACTGGCGCGCACGATGGTGGTCAACGTACTGTGCGTGATGGAGATCGCCTATCTCTTCAACGTGCGCTACCTGCACATGGGCTCCTTCACCTGGCGCGGTGCCCGCGGCACACCCGCGGTTCTCTGGGCGATCGCCGCAGTCGTGCTGGCGCAGCTTGCCTTCACCTACCTGCCCTGGATGCAGGCGCTGTTCGATACGCGTGACGTGCCCTTGATCGATGGACTGGTCATCCTTGGCGTCGGCGTGGTGTTGATGGCCGTGCTCGAAGTCGAGAAGGCCTTGCTGCGCCGCTGGGGCTTGTTCGCCGATCTCGGCGCGCCCGCCACCGGCGGGCGGCCTGTGCCCGGCGAAGTTTCTCGCTGAAAAGTCGGATCCGCCTCCCGCGCAAGGCCTCGCAGATTCATCCGCATCCATCAACTCCAAGGATAGACACCGATGCTCTCCCGCGCCAAGGCCGCATTTCGCTATTTCAGCGAGGCGGTTCCCTTCCGGCTGGGCCCGGCCCTGATCAGCACCGCCGTGCTGGTGCTGCTGCTGTTGATCCCCTGTCCCGAAGGCCTCACGCCCAAGGCCTGGGGCCTGGTGGCGATATTCTTGACCACCATCGTCGCCATCATCCTCAAGGTCATGCCGATCGGGGTCATGGCGATGATGGCCATCGTGATCGTCTCGCTCTCGCAGGTCACCTCGAACTCATCCAAGGGCGCAATCACCGATGCACTGAGCAGTTTCTCCAACCCTCTGATCTGGTTGATCGTGGTGGCAATCCTGATCTCGCGTGGCCTGAAGAAAACCGGCCTGGGCAGCCGCATCGGCCTGATCTTCATCTCCCTGCTGGGCAAGCGCACCGTGGGCATAGGCTACGGGCTGACGGTCTGCGAACTGGTACTGGCCCCCTTCACGCCCAGCAACACCGCGCGCGGCGGCGGCATCGTGCATCCGATCATGAAGTCGATTGCCAGCACCTTCGACTCGGATCCGGCCAAAGGCACCCAGGGCAAGGTCGGCACTTACCTGGCGCTGGTCAACTACCACGCCAACCCGATCACCTCCGCGATGTTCCTGACCGCCACTGCGCCCAATCCCCTGGTGGTGGACTACATCGCCAGGGCGACCAACCAGGGCTTTCATCTGACCTGGACCACCTGGGCGCTGTGCATGCTGCTGCCAGGCCTGGTCTGCCTGCTCGTGATGCCCCTCGTGATCTACCTGCTGTCACCACCGGAATTGAAGGCGACGCCGAACGCCGTGGAATACGCGCGCTCCGAGTTGCAGAAAATGGGGCCGCTGACACCGAGGGAAAAGGTGATGATGGGCACCTTTGGCCTGTTGCTGGTGCTGTGGGCGAACGTCCCGGCCATGCTGCTCGGTCCCGCGTTCACCCTGGATCCGACGGTGGTCGCCTTCGTCGGACTGTTCATACTGATCATCACCGGCACCCTCGACTGGGACGACGTCCTGTCCGAGAAGAGCGCATGGGACACGCTGGTGTGGTTTGGCGCGCTGGTGATGATGGCCGAGCAATTGAACAAGGTGGGCGTGATCGCCTGGTTCTCGGAAGGCATGAAAGGCGCCATTGTTGCCAGCGGCATGGGATGGGAGCCGATTGCCGCCATCCTGGTCCTGGTGTTCGTGTTCTCGCACTACCTGTTTGCCAGCACCACGGCGCACATCAGCGCGATGATGTTCGCGTTCCTGGGTGTAGGCGCCCAGTTGATCCCGGCGGAGTATGTGGTGCCTTTCATGCTGATGATGACCGCGGGATCGGCCATCATGATGACGCTCACCCACTACGCCACCGGCACCTCGCCCATCATTTTCGGCAGCGGATACGTCACTATGGGCAAGTGGTGGCGGGTAGGTTTCGTGATGTGCGTGGTCGAGCTGCTGATCTTCGCGGTCATAGGCAGCATCTGGTGGAAGGCGCTGGGATACTGGTGAGGCGGCCGGCATTGCGCGTCGCAGTTTCGGCGTCGTGCGAGTCCCCGCAGCGGTGTTCGTCAGCCGCGTGCCGCAGCGCCTGAACTGTACTTGCGGCGCCCAGGCACGCGGCGCGCCCACGCGTTACATGGGCTCGATCAAGGCCTTCTTCATCATGGTCTCGGTCAGCCCCATTTCCTTGGTGAACGCCCGCCGGTAGGTCTCGCCATCCATGGGCGAAACGTTGCCGCCTTGCTCCTCCAGCGCGGCGACCACGGACGGCTGCCTGAGCGCCTTCTCGAATGCGGCGCGCATGCGTGCCACGATGGGCTCGGGCGTGCCCACGGGTACCGAGACACCGCCCCAGGACATGAGCTCCACTCCGCGCACACCCAGCTCGGCCAGTGTGGGCACCTGGGGCAGCTTGGGGTTGCGACGGGGGCCGGCAATCGCCAGGGCGCGCAGCTTGCCCGCCTGGATGTTGGCGTACGCGACGGAAAAGATGGGCGCGCCGAAGCTGACCTGCTGGCCCATGACGGCATTCACGATTTCCGATGCCCCCTTGTAAGGCACATGGGTGACCTGCACGTCGACCGCACTCAGAAACAGCTCCACCCCCAGGTGTGACGGCGTGCCTACGCCGCCCGAGGCATAGTCGAGCTTGCCCGGCGCCAGGCGGGCCTTGGCCATCAGGTCGTCCAGCGTGCGGATGTCCGACGCTGCGTTGACGATGAGCACGATGTCCGAACTGGTCAAGCCCATCACATGCTGGAAGTCCTTGAGCGCGTCATAGCCAGGCGCCTTGTACATGTGCATGCTTGCGGCCATGGGCGCGCTGGAGTAGATCCAGGTATAGCCGTCGGGCGCGGCCTTGGCGGCCACGCGCGCGCCCAGGTTGCCGCCCACGCCGCCACGGTTCTCTATGATCACAGGTTGGCCCAGCTCGCGCGCCACGGCCTCCTGGATGACGCGCGCCGTGGTGTCGGGCGCCGTGCCCGCCAGAAAAGGCACGATCCACTTGATGGGGCGCGCAGGCCAGGGCTCGGCTGCGCGCGCCGCGCCCAGGCCGAGCAGCGCGGGCGCGGGCAGCAGGCCGGCGGCCAGGCTGCGGCCAAGGAATTGCCGGCGATGCAGTGATATGGGAATGCTCATCTTGCTTGTCTCCTGTCTTTATATGGGAAATGTCCTCGCGGCAAGCCGTGCATGGCAGCGGCCGTTGCGGCCTGCCGCCTGCTTCAGGCCCGCGGTGCCAGCAGTTCCCTGGCAATGGTGTTGCGCTGTATCTCGCTGGTGCCCGTCAGCACGCGGTACATGCGCAGCATGCGAAAAAGGAATTCCACGCGCCGGCCCTGCACGATGCCCTCTCCGCCATGGATCTGCACCGCCCGGTCGGCAATGCGAAAGGCGGTCTCGGAGCAGAACAACTTGGCCATGGAGGCTTCGGCGCGGGCCTCGCTGCCGGCGTCGATCTGGCGCGCGGTGCCCAGCATCAGCGCGCGCGCCGCACTCAGCTCGGTCGCCATGTCGGCAAGCATGTGCTGGATGGCCTGGAACTCGCCAATCGCGCGGCCGAACTGGCGCCGTTGCAGCGCGTAGTCGCGCGCATCGCGCAGCGCCACCTGCGCCAGGCCCAGCATGGCCGGGCAGTGCAGCAGCCGGTTGACGGTGATGCGCCCGAGCGCCAGCGCCAGGCCCCGGCCCGGCGCGCCGATCAGATTGGCCGACGGCACGCGACACGATTCCAGCACGATGTCCCCGGTGTGCGACTGGCCGGCCATGGTCTTGTAGCCGCTCTCCACGCGCACGCCCGGGGATTTGAGGTCCACGAAGAAGGCCGTGATCTCGCGCTGCGCCGGGTCGCTGGCCGTGGACGCCATCAGCACCGCATAGTCGGCAAACGGCGAGCCCGAGATGAAGCGCTTGCGCCCGTCGATCACGAAGTCGTCGCCGTCGCGCACCGCCCGGGTCTGCACCGCGCCCGCGTCCGATCCGGCCTCGGACTCGGTCAGCGCAAAGCAGATGGCCTTCTCGGCCTGCGCCACGGGAGTGATGAACTGCTGCAACTGCCAGGGCGTGGCCTGGCGGGCCAGCGCGCCCACGCGCGGCGGGCCGCTGAGCTCGCCCAACACGTGGGGCGCAAAGGGCGAGCCGCTGGCGTAGATCGCCTCCTTGATCAGCACATGGTCCAGCACCGAGAGGTCCAGGCCGCCCATGGCCTGGGGCAAGGTCATCCCGTAGAAGCCCAGCGCCTGGGAACGTTTCCAGACCTGCTGCAGCAGGCTTCGATCCGCGCCGTGCTCGTGATCGACGCCATGCGTGCGGGCCAGCGCGTCGAGTTCGCCGAGCAGGAACTCGTTGATGCGCGCGATAAGCTCGGCCGCGCGCTCCGAACCCTCGAATGGCAGGTCGAATAGCGGGGCAGGAAGGGGAGAGATGGAATCGGTCTTCATTGCGTGTCTTTCTCGTGTTCAGTTCACCATGCGGCTGTGGCCGCTCCAGTAGCGCGCCTGGATCGCCTTGCGCATCACCTTGCCGTTGGGGTTCTTGGGCAGGGAGGCAACGAATTCGATATGGCGCGGCCGCTTGAAGCCGCCCAGCAGCTGGGCACAGAAGCGGTCAATGGCTTCGGCATCCGTGGTGCGCCCGGGCTTGAGCACCACATGCGCGGCCACGGCCTCGCCCCATTTGTCATCCGGAATGGCGAAGACGCAGGCATCGGCAACCGCCTCGTGCTGGTAGAGCACGGCCTCCACTTCCGAGGGATAGACGTTGAAACCGCCGCTGATCACCATGTCCTTCTTGCGGTCCACGATATAGACATAGCCTTCGGCGTCCGCGCGCGCCAGGTCGCCCGTGTGGTAGCGGCCCTGCTTGAGTACCTCGGCGGTGAGCTCGGGCGCGCGCCAGTAGCCGGCAAAGACGTCGGGCCCGCTGACCACGATCTCGCCGATCTCGCCCGGCGCCACGGGAAGGCCTGCATCGTCCACGATCTCCACCAGCGATTCGAGGAAGGGGCGCCCGCACGAGGCCAGGCGTTCGGGCAGGGCTGCGCGCGCGAAAAGGTGGTCCTCCACCGAAAGCCCGCAGACACCCGACGTGGTCTCGCCGGCGCCATAGCCCTGCGACAGCACGGGCCCGAACACATCCATGGCGCGCAGGATGCGCGCCGGCGCCATGGGCGCTGCGCCATATCCCAGGCGCAGCAGGTCGGGCAGCGGACGGTACTGGCCTTCGAGTTCGGCCAGCAACATATTGATCATGGTGGGCACCATGAAGGTGTGGGTCACGCGCTCGGCACGCATTTCGGCGATGAAGCGGCCAGGCTCGAAGCCCGAGAACAGGCGTATCGTCGCGCCGCTGCACAGCGCCGGCACGAGCTGCATGCCGGAGGCATGCGTGATCGGCCCCACCAGGCCCAGCAGGTGGCCGCAGCGCATGCCATCCGAGCGCATGAGGAACTTGCGCAGCTGCGCCAGGCGATTGCCAAAGGTCTGCATCGCGGCCTTGAGCACCCCGGACGATCCCGAGGTGTAGTGCAGCACGGCCACCTCGTCGGCCGTGACGCGCTCGGCCATGAAGGCATCGCTGGCCTGGTCCAGCGCGGTCTCGTAGGAGGTCTGCGCCGGGCCGTCGAGCAGCAGCAGGCGCGGCATGGCGCCGTGGATGTGCGCGCGAAACGCCTCGGCTCGCTCGGACGTGGTGACGATCACCGCCGCCTCGCTGTTGGCCGCAATTTCGCCGACTTCGGTAGGCGACAGGCGGGCGTTGAACGGCGCCTTGATGAAGGCGGCCTTGTAGCAGGCCAGCTCTATCTCGACGATCTCGGTGCAATTGGGCAAGTAGACGCCGACACGGTCACCGCGCACCAGGCCCATGCCACGCAAGGCGTTTGCCAGGCGGTTGGAGCGCTGGTCCAGTTCGGCATAGGTCAGGCTGCGGGTGGCGCTGGTGACGGCGGTGTGCCGGGCGAAGGCGCGCGCGCTGCGCGATACGAGTTCGCCAACATTGGCGATGGTGGGGTCGGGTTGTGGCATATGTCTCCTGGTGTGGGCCATGTCCGTGTCGGCAGGGCATGGAGCCAATGTCACAGAAGACGGGGATCAGGAGGAAATACTGTTTGCTGATGCCGGTCCATCAAAAAATCTGATGCCATAGCGCCGCCAGGCCGCTGCGGCCCCGCGGTTCAGGCCGGCAACTCGGCCTGCCAGCAGCCCGCCAGCACCAGCCGTCGGGTTTCCTGCACCAGCGCATCGACCACGACCTGGGTCGGGGCATCGACCACCCGGTCCGCCGATGTCGCCAGCGTGTAGGAACGCTGCAGCTGCGGTGCGGCGACACGCGCCACCACCCAATCCCTGCGGTCCTGGTGCGGGCTGTCGGCCAGCGAGCAGGCGGGCGTGAAGGTGAAACCCGCACCGCACTGGTAGAGCGAACGGATGACGCGCGCCGAGTCGTGCTCATGCACGACGTTCAGGCTCACGCCCAGACGGCTCGCAGCTTGCTCCACGGTCTGGCGGATCGAGAAGCGGCGCGACTGCAGCACCAGCGGCAACCGGGCCGCCTGGGCGAAGTCGATCTCGGGGTAGCCACCCGCTGTCGAGGCGCGCAGCAGCGGGGCCACCGTGCCGTCGACGTCATGGCCGCAGACGAAGATCGTTTCGCGCGCCAGCGGCGTGCAGCGCAGGCTGTCGAGCTGGGGCGTGTCCACCAGGATGCCCACATCGGCGCGCCGGTCGAGCATGGCCTTGCGCACCATGAGGCTCAGGTCGTCCAGTACGAACACGCGGATGCGCGGGTGGCTGCGCTGGAGCCCGGCAAGCACCGGTCCCAGCAGCAGCGAGGCCAGCAGGAACGGCGTGGCCACCGTCACCGATCCTTCGGGCCCCTGGGGCAGGCGCTGTATCCGCTCGCGCACCGCGTCAGCGTCCGATAGCAGGCGGCGCGCATCCTCGTACAGCTGCATGCCCGCAGGCGTAGGCGTCACGCCCGCATGCGAGCGGTCGAAAAGCCGCGTGCCCAGCTCCGCTTCCAGCTTCTTGATCTGCGCGGAGAGCGCCGGCTGGGCCACATACAGCGAGCCCGCAGCACGCGACAGGCTGCCGGCTTCCAGCACGGCGATGAAATAACGAAGGGTGCGCAGGTCCATGGGCTCTACTCTACTGTGGCGTCGGCGCAGGCGATGGATGCATCCATGTGCGCGCGCCAGTCTCCTGCCCGGCCATCGCCGGCGAACACATTGCCATTCGATTCGAGCAGTGCTTTCTTTTGGCCCGGGTTTTCCTAGCGCGCAAAGCGGCTGGGCAGGAACGGCTGCGCCGGCACGAGCGTCGGCTCGCCGCAGAACTGTTCTGCCAGCAGGCGCGCCGAGGCCGGCCCCAGCGTAAGTCCCTGATGGCCATGGCCGAGTCACCGTGCCGGGCACGCTGGCATAAATGACGTGCGGGGTGAGCTGCGTGTATCCATTCCACTCAGGAAGACCAACCGGATGAACACCCATAAGCATGCCCGACTTACCTTCGCCCGGCGACTGGCGATGGTTAAAGATGATCGCTGCGTCTGTTATGGCGAATGCGCGCCGACACATGGCATGCAACCGCACGGTGGATCATGCCGGCGCGCCAAGCACTTTCAGGAACTGTTCGTTGAACGCGGGAATGTCGTCAGGTTTGCGGCTGCTGACCAGTTGGTGATCGACGTGCACCTGGGCATCCACCCAACTGGCACCTGCATTGGTGAGATCGACCTTCAGGCTCGGCCAGCTGGTGAGGGTGCGTCCTTGCACCAGTTCGGCGTCGATCAGCAGCCATGGTCCATGGCAGATCACGGCGATCGGCTTACCCTGCGCCGAGATGCCTTTTACAAACGCCCGCGCGTCTTCGTCAACGCGCAGTGCATCCGCGTTCTGCACGCCCCCGGGCAGCAGCACCGCATCAAAGTCCTCGGGGCGCGCGTCCGCAATCGTGCGCTCCACCTGGAAGCTGTCGGCCTTGTCCGCATGGTTGAAGCCCTGGACCGTGCCATTTTGGGGAGCCAGGATGCTGACCTGAGCACCTGCTGCTTCAAGCGCCTTTTTGGGGCCGGTCAGTTCGACCTGCTCAAATCCATCGGTGACGAGAACGGCAACTTTCTTTCCGGAGACATTGGTGTTGGTGGCCATGGGTTTCCCTTGCTTTGGACAAAAGCAGACTTTCATCGACGCCGCGCCAGGCCCCTGTAGTCAGAGTTCCATAACCCGGCCGGATCCGGGCATTGCCGCTCTTGTCTTACAGAGCGTACCAGCGAAGGCCCCCCTCCTCACACGCCATGAAGCGTTGCGCTCTTTATATGCGGCCCAGCGTATAGGACCGCTATGCGGCCCGCGCTATCCTTGCCCGCCCTCAACAGCGGGGCTTGCCGCGCACCGGGTCAATCTGCACTCGATTAATCGAGCATGGAGGACTTAAAAATTGTGAGCGGCTGCTCGATACCAGTCTGCAGTTCATCCATCTCGCCTTGTTGGCTTTGCTACTCAGAAGATCGTAAACACGTTCTCAGGGCTCAACCGAACTTTCGGGCTTCAGCGCGGGATAAGCTTGGCGCTGGCGAATCTTCCACGCGGCTTCCTCTAACACTTCCTTGATCTGGATCGGGTCGGCTCTCTGAATGTTGTCGGGACTGTCCAGCAGATTCAAGGCCGCCACATTGTCTCCTTCGGGGCTGAACACTGGCACGACGGCGGCGCCGAGGTTGGACTCAAGCTCTCCCCAGGACATGTAAAACCCGGATTTTTTGATCTGATCCAGATGCGCTCGAAATTCCTCCCAGGTCCCGCCCATATGGTTCGCGCTGATGTCGTCGGCATGCGTCAGGTAGATCTGGCGCTGCTGGTGGCGCGGCAGCCAAGACAGCAGGATCTTCGAGCCGCCTGAACGGAACATCGGGCGCTGTCGCCCGCGGCTACGCGCTACGGAAGTGGTGATGGGCTTGAGCGCGTGCACCCGGTGGATGTCGATGATTTGCTTGCGGTTGATGAGTACCGTCAACACCACTTCCCTGTTTGTCTTGGCGGACAACTCATGCATGATCGCGTCGGCCGCGAGCAGTACGGGATCGCTCTGGCGCAACTGGTAATCCAGTTCGATGATGCGCGCGCCGAGCGCGTAGTTGCCCGCCGCTACTTTCTTCAGCAGGCCGAAATCCACAAGCTCCTTCATGTAGCGGTAGCCCGAGGCACGCGTGAAGTGCAAGGCCTGACAGATTTCGTCGGGCTGCCAGACAGGATGCTCTCTGGAAAAAAGTGAGAGGATGGAAAGGACTTTGGCGGGACTGCTCATGGCGTATACGAAGGGAGTTGTGGCTCATCTATCTTCTTGAGGTGGTAGCTCAGTCTGGCGCGAGTCATCCCGAGATTGGCTGCGGCCAGCGTCAGGTTATCGTTGTTGTGGCGCAGGGCTGCGCGCAACAGCGCATCCTTGACGGCATTGAGACTGCCCACTCGGTTCTGGATGACCTGCGATGCCCAGTCATCGACACCACGCCAGGCGTTGGCGGGCGAAGCGGCAACCGGCGGGCTGGGCGCAGGCGCGCCGATCTGGACCAGTGCCTGTGACAGCGCAGCCCGCACGGCATGACACTTGTTCGCAACCTCGCCCAGATACGCGGCCTGGATTGGCGATCCATCGGGGCAGAGAATGACCGCCCGCTCGAGCACATTTTCGAGTTCCCGGATGTTGCCCGGCCAGGCGTAGTTCAGCAACACTTCGCGTGCCTGGGCGCTGCAGCGCAAAATCCGTTTGCGGTATTTGTGGGACAGCCTCTGGATGATGCCGGCGGCCAGTTCCGGAATTTCATTCCTGCGTTCGCGCAAGGGCTGGATGTGCACCGGAAACACATTCAGTCGGTAGTAGAGATCCTCCCGGAAGCGACCTTCATGCACCAATTTTTCGAGCTGCTCGTTGGTGGCGGCGATCACTCGAATGTCGCAGCGCACGGTGGTGGTGCTGCCCAGCCTTTCCAATTCTCCGGTCTGCAGCACACGCAGCAGCTTGCTCTGTGCACCCGGGCTGAGCAGCGCGACTTCGTCCAGAAAGATCGTGCCGCCATGGGCCTGCTCGAACTTACCCTTGCGCGACAGCGTGGCGCCCGAGAACGCCCCGCGCTCCGCGCCGAACAGCTCGGATTCAAACAGCTGCTCGGGTATGGCCGCGCAGTTGATCTCCACCCAGGGCTGTTGCGACCGCAAGCTCATGGCATGCAGTTCACCGGCAATCAGGCTCTTGCCTACGCCGCTTTCGCCGAGCAGCAGGATCGTAGCGTCGGTGGGTGCAACCTGCTGCAGGATGGCCGCCATTTCCGAGCCTTCGCGCAAGATGCGGTGCGAGAGCCGTTGGGGTAACGCACGGCCTTCTGCAGGTGCTTGGCGGGACGCGGATACCGGCGGGGCCGCGCCCTGCCCGAGATGGAGTGCCGGCAGGTCCCGATCGACATCCTGCGCATTGCGCGCAGCGCGCGCAAAGAACTGATGGATGACTTCGCTGGGCATTACCTGGCGCGCATAGGTCACATGGAAGTTCCGGCCGAAATGCTGTTGCAGGAAGCCCGTCGCATAGCCCGTGATCAGCCACACCAACGCGTTTTCATGCTGGACCAGACTTTCGGCGTCAGCGCACTGTGAGACGTCGAACACGCAATTCCACTCGATGGCGCCATCTTGTGCGTCATCGCTGGTCAAGCACTCGGGCCGGACCCGGCTGCCTTGCAGGTGGCCGCGCAGGCTATCGAGGAACGACTGCATCGAATGGTCGGTCGGGCTCTCAGGCAAAGCCACGGCTTCGCAGCGCCCCAGGTGGAAGCCGTGGCGCTTGAGCGATTGGCACGTGCTTTCCTGTCCGAAGACGCGCAGCAGTTCCTTGAACAGCAAGGCAAAGCCCTTGTGCGCCTGCAGGTCGGCCAGCAATTCACCAAGGTCCAGGCCAGCCGTGCGTGCACGTTCGCTGCGCATTTCACCGATGCGCTGCGCTTCACTGTTGTGGCAGTCCGCTTCCAGTTGCATGTTTGTCTCCTTGCATTTTTATTGGAATGAACAGCATTTTCCAGAAAAATCGGCAAGAGGAGTGGAAAAAATTATCAACAACTTGGAATTTATTTTTGATAAATCTCAATATTTGAGATTTATTAAAGAAATTTCACGCCTCAAAGTAGGCCGAATTCTCCAGGAAATAAAAAACCTATTGATTTCAATGACTTGCAACGACTGTTCTAAAAAAATAGAAATTGGCACGTAGATTGCAACAGCAAGGTATCAGTCCTGGGAGAAGACCCCCACTCAACCCGCTGCAAGCCATGCAGTAGCAGCGGCCGAACGGCGGTCGATCCGGGGACGTTTCACCGAGAAGCCATACAAGGAGAGCCCATATGGGTGCAATCACAGAAGCCTCGACCAGCAAGTTCATCGACGTCGAGGAAGGCGAGATCAAGGGCCGCATCCACGTCAACGATGCTGGCAATGGCGAAGAGGTAGTCGTGATGTTTCACGGCTCCGGCCCCGGCGCCAGCGGTTGGAGCAACTTCCACCGCAATGTCGATGCCTTCGTGGACGCGGGCTACCGCGTGCTGCTGATCGATTCGCCGGGCTTCAACAAGAGCTATCCCCTGGTCACCGCCAGCCGCGATGGCGCTTACGCCCAGGCAGTCAAGGGCGTGATGGACCAGTTGGGCATCGCACGGGCCCACATGATCGGCAACTCCATGGGCGCGGCCACAGCCATGCGCATGGCGGTCGATTATCCCGAGATGGTAGGCAAGCTGATCATGATGGGCGGCGGCTCAGTCGGCGCAAGCACGACCGTGCCCATGCCTACCGAGGGCCTCAAACGCCTGCAAGGTCTCTATCGCCAGCCGACGATGGAGAACCTGCGCCTGATGCTCGATATCTTCGTCTACGACCCGTCCACGCTGACCGAAGAGCTGATCAACGGCCGCTTCGAGAACATGACGCGCCGGCCCGAGCACCTGACGAACTTCGTGCAAAGCCTGGGCATCAGTGGGGGCCGCTCCAACTACAGCCATCTGCTGCCAAAGCTGACACTGCCGACCATGGTCATCTGGGGTCGGGACGACCGCTTCGTACCGCTTGACCTGGGTTTGCGCATGTTGTGGGGCATGCCCAACGCCGAACTGCACGTCTTCAGCCGGTGTGGCCACTGGGCGCAGTGGGAGCACGCCGACCGATTCAACCGGCTGGTGCTGGATTTTCTCGCACGCTGATCCGCATCGCAAACCCGTTTGCAGGCTGCAGTGCCTTTCGCCACGGAATGTGGGTAGCGCTGGCCTTTCATAACAAGACGCAAGGAGCTCAAATTGTCATCCATATCCAACCTCGGCTATGTCGTGATCGGCAGCCGAAAGATTGCCGAATGGCGAGATTTCGCGGTCGATATTCTGGGCCTGCAGGTCGGCCGCCACGACCCCGGCAAGCTGCTGGCGCTGCGAATGGACGACATGCAGCAGCGCATCGTCATCGAGGACGGTGATGAGGAAGATCTGCGCGCAGCCGGCTGGATGTTCAAGACCGAGCATGGATTGCAGGCCTATGTGCAGCGGCTGCGCGAAGGCGGCATTGAAGTGCAGGAGTGCTCACTCGAGGAGGCCGCCAACCGCCGCGTGGAAAAGCTCTACCGCTGCCAGGACCCCAATGGCTATGCGCTGGAGTTCTATTGCGGGGGCTATGTCGCGCCAAGCAACCAGCCGTTCAAGTCCGCGCTGCTGCGCGGGCCGGGCTTTCGCACGGGCGACCTCGGCATCGGCCATGTGCTGGTGCGCGCCAATGACTATGCGCAGTCCATCGATTTTTACCAGAACCACCTCGGTCTGCGCCTGAGCGACATCATCCGCGGCGAGGTGCGCCCCGGCTACGTGGCCGAGGCCGCGTTCTTCCACACCGCAGGAGGTCGCCACCACTCGCTGGCCACCGCCGCGGTGAACATTCCCAAGGTGCTGGGCCACCTGATGGTGGAGCTGTACAGCCTCGATGACGTGGGCATGGCCTATGACCGCTGCCGCGTGGCCGGCCTGCACTTCGCGCGTGAACTGGGCCACCACCCCAATGACCAGATGACCTCGTTCTACGTCGAAACCCCTTCGGGCTTTTCGATGGAGTACGGCTGGGGCGGCCTGGTGGTGGAAGACGACAACTGGACCGTCAAGACTTACAGCCAATTCAGCGACTGGGGCCACGCACGTCCCGGTCAGGCCGCGCGCTAGACCCGCCGCTTGCGCGCAAACAAACCACATTCAAGGAGAACCACTATGTCCACCATCACCGACACGCCCTTCACCCAGACCGACGCGCCCAGCGCGCAGGAGCTGGTGGCCCGCGCCACGGCCTTGCTTCCCATGCTCAGGGAAAAGGCTGCTTCCGTTGAAGCCAATCGCATGGTATCCAAGGAGACCATCCAGGCTTTCGTCGAGGCCGGCTTCTTCAAGATCCTGCAGGAAAAGCGCTGGGGCGGCTGGGAACTGGATCCCAGCGTCTTCTGGCGCGTGCTGATGGAGCTGGGCCGTGGCTGCCCGAGCAGCACCTGGAACATGATGATCCTGGGCGTGCACCAGTGGGAATTCGGCCATATGGATCCGCAGGCGGCCGAAGACGTCTGGGGCCAGGACAACTCGGTCATCGTTGCCTCCTCCTACGGTCCCACCGGCCGTTGCGAAAAGGTCGAGGGCGGCTACAAGCTCAGCGGGCAGTGGAAATGCTCGAGCGGCACGGACCATGGCCAGTGGGCCTTCGTCGGGGGACTGGTGCGTGACGAAAATGGCGCCGCCATAGACCGCATTGCGCTGCTGGTGC
Organism: Pantoea sp. 18069; assembly: GCF_902706035.1. Lineage (GTDB taxonomy): Bacteria > Pseudomonadota > Gammaproteobacteria > Burkholderiales > Burkholderiaceae_C > Comamonas. Next base: position 140,779 of record NZ_CACSJA010000014.1, read on the forward strand.
CGCGCACCCATTACCAGATCATTGACGACTGGTACGTTTTCGGCCTGGCCGGCACAGGCAGCAAGAGCCTGGAGATGCACGATGTGTTCGTGCCCGCGCACCGCACCCACAGCCTGTCGGCATACCAGCTCAACGACCGCCCCTCTTCCTACCTGCACCCTTTCGGCACCATTTTCTGCGGCTCGGTGTCGGCGGCGCTGGTGGGCTTCGCGCAGGGCGCGATCGACACTTATATCGAGCAGATGAGCACGCGCACGCTCAGCGCCAACGTCAACATGAAAGCCGCCAATGTCAACCCCGCGGTGGGCGACCGCCTGGGCCACGCCGTGGCCAAAGTGCGCAGCTGCCGCGCGCGCCTGCTGCACCTGATGAACGAGTCGGCCGAGTACGTCTACCGCCGTGAACTGGTGCCCGAGGACATGCGCGTGGGCCACATCCTCGATATCTCGCGCGTGGGCAACGAGTGCTCCGAAGCCGTACTCAAGCTGTTTCCGGCACTGGGCGCGCGCGGCCTGTACTCCAACAATCCGATGCAGCGCTTCCTGCGCGACATTCTCGCGGGCTCCAATCACATGACGCAGAACATCGATGATTCGGCCGGCTTCACGGGCGCCCGCCTGCTGGGCACCGCGCTGCCCCCGACCGCCTACGGTATCCAGCGCAAGGCCCCGAGCGAAAAGCGCTGATCCTGCCATCCCTGCTGTGCCCATGCCACGCCCCTCCCTGAAGCGGATCTGGCGGGCGCAGGCCGGTGGACAGCCCCTGTTTTGAAAGATAGCGCATGAACAGCAAGAAAATCGAGAATGCCGCGGCGGCATTGCGCCACGCCCGCGCCACGCGTGCCGCCATCGGCCAGGTGTCGTCGGAGTACGGCATCGGCAGCGTCGATGAGGCCTATGCCGTCGCCGAGCTCAATCGACAATGGAAAGTCGGGCAAGGGCATCGCGTCACCGGCAAGAAGATTGGCCTGACGTCCAAGGCCGTACAGGCCCAGTTGGGCGTGGACCGGCCGGACTTCGGCTTCCTGTTCGACGACATGGAATATCTCAACGGAGATGTTCTTCCCGCTACGCGACTGATCCAGCCCAAGGTCGAGGCGGAAATCGCCTTCGTCGTACAGCACAGCCTGTCGGGTCCCAAGCCCAGTTACGGCGAATTCCTGTCGTCGCTGGCCTACGCGCTGCCGGCGCTCGAGATTGTCGACAGCGCGATTGCCGACTGGAACATCACCCTCGCCGACACCGTGGCCGACAACGCCTCTTCGGCGCTGTACGTTCTGGGCGACCAACCTGTGGCCGTGGCCCAGTTGGCGCTGCAGGGGTTGGGCATGGTCATGGACAGGAACGGAGCGATGGCATCAACGGGCGTGGGTGCTGCCTGCCTGGGCCATCCGCTGCGGGCCGCCTACTGGCTGGCCTGCGAAATGATGGCGCGCGGCCATGGACTGCAGGCCGGCGAAATCATCCTGTCCGGCGCGCTGGGCCCGATGGTGCCTGTGCAGGCCGGCGACCACGTCGAAGCCCGCATCCAGGGCCTGGGAACGGTGCAGTTCCGACTGGACTGATGGTGTCCCACGGCCAGCGCCAGTGCCTCCTTGCAAACACGGTGAACTTATGAAAAAACTCAAGGCTGCCATCATCGGCAGCGGCAACATCGGCACGGACTTGATGATCAAGATCCTGCGCCACGGCCAGAACATCGAAATGGGTGCGATGGTCGGCATCGACCCGGCCTCCGACGGCCTGGCGCGCGCCGCGCGCATGGGCGTGGCGACCACGCACGAAGGCGTCGAAGGACTCACGCGCATGCCCGGGTTCGCGGACATCGATTTTGTCTTCGACGCGACGTCGGCCGGCGCGCATGTGAAGAACGATGCCTTCCTGCGCGCACTCAAGCCCGGCATACGCATGATCGACCTCACGCCCGCGGCGATTGGCCCGTACTGCATTCCGGTGGTCAATGGCGAGGCGCATCTGGACGCGCTCAACCTGAACATGGTCACCTGCGGCGGCCAGGCGACGATTCCCATGGTCGCGGCGGTCTCGCGCGTGGCCAAGGTGCATTACGGCGAAATCATCGCCTCGATCGCCAGCAAGAGCGCGGGCCCGGGCACGCGCGCCAATATCGACGAGTTCACCGAAACCACCTCCAAGGCCATCGAAGTGGTGGGCGGCGCGACCCGTGGCAAGGCCATCATCGTCATGAACCCGGCCGAGCCGCCGCTGATCATGCGCGACACGGTCTACACGCTCAGCGACTTCGCCGACGAAGCCGCGATCACCGAATCGGTAGCGCGCATGGCCGCGGCCGTGCAGTCCTATGTGCCGGGCTACCGCCTGAAGCAGAAAGTGCAGTTCGACCGCATAGCTCAGCCCATACGCATTCCGGGCGTGGGCGATGCGCTCACGGGCCTCAAGACTTCGGTGTTTCTCGAAGTCGAAGGCGCGGCGCACTACCTGCCGGCCTACGCGGGCAACCTCGACATCATGACCAGCGCCGGCCTGCGCACGGCCGAGCAGATCGCTGCGCGCATGCTCGCCGCGAACCTGACCACGGCCTGAGGACAGCACCATGAACAAGAAAATCTATATCTCCGACGTCACGCTGCGCGATGGCAGCCATGCGATCCGCCACCAGTACAGCATCGAACAGGTCCGCCAGATCGCCCGGGCGCTGGACGACGCCAAGGTCGACTCCATCGAAGTCGCGCATGGCGACGGCCTGCAGGGCTCGAGCTTCAACTACGGCTTCGGCGCCCACACCGACCTCGAATGGATAGAGGCCGTGGCCAGCGTGGTCAAGCACGCGAAGATCACCACGCTGCTGCTGCCGGGCATAGGCACCGTCCATGACCTCAAGGCCGCCTATGACGCCGGCG
>NZ_CACSJA010000015.1 GCF_902706035.1 Pantoea sp. 18069
GCGCAAAGCCCGCAAAGGCCAAGTGCGCAGCCTCTGCGAAGCAGGAACCCACCGAAGTGACTTGTTCAGGCTCAATGCCTGCAATGGGCGCGGTAGGAATCCCCTGCCGTTAGGCAGGGGAGGATGTCAAGATTTCTCTGAACGCTGGTCACGATGCGATATCGCTTAAATTGAAGGCGGCGAATGCAGACGTCAACAAAGTGAATGAAGATGGTCTCTCTGCACTCACCTATGCCGCAACGCATCAGGATTCGGGCGCGATAGACTTTTTACTGAAAGAAAAATTCCAGTTATCGAAGAGCCAGGTATGGGAGGCAATCGGCATCTCTGCCAAGACAAATATTGCTATTTGTTTGACATTGTGGGCAGCTATCGAGAGAAATCCTGAAAATTTCATCGATACCGGCGAAGACCTGGTGATACCTGCCGAAGTGAAGATATTCAAGAATTCTGCGGCTCCCACGCTGGAGAGAGGCGTGGATTATAGTCTTCAAGACAGGAATGTGAGCCCGGCACTGGCTCTTGCGACCAGGCCTGCGCAGGGCGACGCGGCGCAGGGGGGGCAAAGAGCAATGGCCCCGATGGGACGGGTCAACGCGAGTCATGCAGTCTTCGATCATTCCGGCATGGACAAAAAGAGGCCGTTAACGCCTCTTGCGGCAGACGAAAGAAATGAATATGAAGAATTATCTTCCTCTGTCAGGCAAAGGCAAAAAATCGTGAATGAGTCTGCTGCTGATGATGATCTCCACTCCATGGTGCAGCTGTCAGCTGGCGTGATCCCTTCTTCCGCGAATAGCCCTAGAGCTGCGCATCCGGATCGCAATGACATGGCGAACAATTCCATGCAGGATCTGCAAGAGCCCGGGAAAGACAGAATGGCTTGAATCACGACCCGCGCCCTGGAGCGCCCATGCACATGGGCCTGGGCACGGCGCGCCGGAAGCTCACTTCATGGACAGGCCCGAGCCGCGTTGCGGCGCAGCGCAAGCGCCTGTGCACGGTGCTGCGGGGCGGATGTTTTCACTGCGCGCCCGAGACCTGCGCCATGAAGGTCGGGCCGGTCTCGCCGTCGCGCCAGCCGGGGTAGGTTTCCATCACTTCGGCGAACAGCGCCGAATCGATCCAGCGCTGCAGCCAGGCCTGCAGCGCGGGCCAGGGCTGCTCGGCCCACTGGGCTTCGTCTATGCGCGCGAACTGGCGCACGAACGGGCGCAGCGCCATGTCGGCCAGGCTGGGGTGCAGGCCGAACAGATAGCCGGTGTCGGCGAGCTGGTGGTCGAGCGCGGCCAGCCAGGTCAGGGCCTCGGTCTGGGCGTCGTTGACTTGCGCCGCGCTGTAGCGCTCGGGGTACTTGCAGCGGTCGAGCGCGGGCTTGAAGCGCGTGTCGAGATCGTCGATCAGCGCCAGCATGTCGGCTTCGCTGCCTTCGGTCGGCGCGAGCCAGCCGTCGGGGTCGTTCTGGCGCAGCGCCCAGAGCATGATTTCCAGGCTTTGCTCGATCACGCCGTCCGCGTTCACCAGCACCGGCACCGTGCCCTTGGGCGAGGCCTGCAGCAGCGCGTCGGGCTTGGCGCGCAGATTGACTTCGCGCAGCTCGCAGGCAATGCCCGAATGGGCGAGCGCCAGGCGGGCGCGGATGGCATAGGGGCAGCGGCGGAAGGAATAGAGAACGGGCAGGGGCATGGGCAGGAGAATCTGGGCCGGAAGGCGGATCGGTGGGAAGGGCAAGGATGATAGCGCCGGCCGGCAGAGGACGGCTGGCGCGAGGCCATTCGCCCGCTGCGGCGCGTCAGAGCTTCTTTACCAAAACCTGGCTCTTGCGGTCCCAGTTGTACTTGGCCTTGCGCGATTCGGGCAGCCAGTTCGGGTCCACGGGCTGGAAGCCGCGCTTGATGAACCAGTGCATGGTGCGGGTTGTGAGCACGAACAGGCTTTCCAGCCCCTGGTTGCGCGCGCGCTGCTCTATGCGCTTGAGCAGTTTTTCGCCGTCGCCCGTGCCCTGGCTCTTGGGCGAGACCGTGACGGCCGCCATTTCGGCGGTCTTTTCCTTGGGATAGGGGTAGAGTGCGGCGCAGCCGAAGATCACGCCGTCGTGCTCGATCAGCGTGTAGTTGGTGATGTCGCGCTCGATCTCGGTGCGGCTGCGCTTGACCAGCGTGCCGTCGTTCTCGAACGGCTCTATCAGCTGCACGATGCCCGCGACATCGTCGGCCGTGGCTTCGCGCAGCTCTTCGAGCTTTTCGTCGATGACCATGGTGCCTATGCCGTCGTGTACATAGATTTCGAGCAGCAGCGCGCCGTCGACCGCGAACGGCAGGATATGGCTGCGTTCGACGCCGGCCTTGCAGGCCTTGACGCAGTGCTGCAGGTAGAAGGCGGTATCGGTGGGCTGCTGCGGCGCGGGCAGCTGGGCCAGCAGGGATTGGGCCGTCGCCAGCGGCAGCTCGGTGTCTATGGGGTTGTCGTCGCCCGCGGGCTCGAGCGGGTGCTGGTGGATTCCCGGCACTTCGGTCATGAAGATCAGTTTGTCGGCCTTGAGCTCGATCGCCACGCTGGTCGCGACTTCCTCCATGTTCAGGTTGAAGGCTTCGCCCGTGGGTGAGAAGCCGAACGGCGACAGCAACACCATCGCGTCCATGTCCAGCGTCTGGCGAATCGCATTCACATCGACCTTGCGCACCAGGCCCGAGTGCTTGAAATCCACGCCGTCCACAATGCCCACGGGGCGCGCGGTGACGAAGTTGCCGGACAGCACGCGCACCGTCGCGCCGGCCATCGGGGTGTTGGGCAGGCCCTGGCTGAACGCGGCTTCGATTTCATAGCGCAACTGGCCCGCGGCCTCCTGCGCGCAGTCGAGGGCCACCGAGTCGGTGATGCGTATGCCGTGAGAGTACTGCGGCGCATGGCCCTTGGCCAGGAGCTGTTCGTTGACCTGGGGGCGAAAGCCATGGACCAGCACGATGCGCACGCCCATGGCCTGGATCATCGCCAGATCCTGGGCAATGCTGGTGAGCTTGCCGGCCGCGATCGCCTCGCCGGTGATGCCGACGACAAAGGTCTGGTTGCGGAATTTATGGATATAGGGCGCAACCGAACGGAACCAGGGAACGAAGGTGAAGTTGAAAACGGTGGACATGGGCGGGGCGGGCGTGCGGGGCGTAGGGCGGCGATTAGCCTTGTTCGATAAGTGTCGCATCATAAGCACGCAGCGGTCGCCTGCAGGGCGCAGGGCAAAGAAGTTGTTGGCGCGCATCAGTCGCCGCCAGAGTCCTGCGCCGGCTTGGAATAAATGAGGCAGCGCGAGCGCCGCCAGCCCGGCCTGCGGATAATGGCGGGCTATGCCTTTTTCCGATCCGCAGACCGCTGCAGCGCCGCGCGCGTACACCCTTGACTTTCCTGCCTCCCTGCCCGTGTCCACACGGCGCGAGGAGATCATGCGCGCCATGGCGCAGCACCAGGTGATCATCGTCTGCGGCGAGACCGGCTCGGGCAAGACCACGCAGCTGCCGAAAATCGCGCTGGCGCTGGGCCGCGGCAAGTGCAACGCTCCGGCCGGCAGCCAGGGCAAGCTGATAGGCCACACCCAGCCGCGGCGCATTGCCGCGAGCTCGGTGGCCAAGCGCATCGCCGAGGAACTCAAGACGCCGCTGGGCGGCGTGGTCGGCTACAAGGTGCGCTTCCAGGACCGGCTGTCCAAGGACACCACGGTCAAGCTGATGACCGACGGCATCCTGCTGGCCGAAACCCAGACCGACCCGCTGCTCAAGGCCTACGACACGCTGATCATCGACGAGGCGCACGAACGCAGCCTCAACATCGACTTCCTGCTCGGCTATCTGCGCCAGATCCTGCCCAAGCGCCCCGACCTCAAGGTGGTCGTGACCTCGGCAACCATCGATGCCGACCGCTTTGCGCGCCACTTTGCATCGAGCACGGGCCCGGCGCCGGTGATCATGGTCTCGGGCCGCACGTTTCCGGTCGAGCAGCGCTACCGGCCGTTCGAGGAAAGTCGTGACTACGGCCTCAACGAAGCGATTGCCGACGGCGTCGACGAACTCTGGGCCGGCGGGCGCGGCGGCGACATCCTGGTGTTCCTGCCGGGCGAGCGCGAAATCCGCGAAGCCGCCGACCATCTGCGCCGCCACCTGCAGCACCAGCCCGTGCTGCGCGGCGCCGAAGTGCTGCCGCTGTTTTCGCGCCTCTCGCAGGCCGAGCAGGACCGCATTTTCGAAGGCCATACGGGCCGGCGCATCGTGCTGGCGACCAACGTCGCCGAAACCTCGCTCACCGTGCCCGGCATACGCTATGTGATCGACGCGGGCACGGCGCGCGTCAAGCGCTACAGCTTCCGCAGCAAGGTCGAGCAGTTGCTGGTCGAGCCCATCAGCCAGGCCGCGGCCAACCAGCGCGCGGGCCGCTGCGGGCGTGTGGCCGACGGCATCTGCATACGCCTTTATGACGAGACCGATTTCGGCACGCGCCCGGCGTTCACCGACCCCGAAATCCTGCGCAGCTCGCTGGCCGGCGTGATCCTGCGCATGAAGTCGCTGGGCCTGGGCGACGTGGTGAACTTCCCGTTCCTCGAAGCGCCTTCGGGCCGGGCGATCGCCGACGGCTACCAGTTGCTGGCCGAGCTGGGCGCGGTGACCGACCACGGCGACATCACGCCCATGGGCCAGGAGCTGTCGCGCCTGCCGCTGGACCCGCGCGTGGGCCGCATGATTCTCGAAGCGCGTGCGCGCGGCGCCGTCGCCGAAGTGCTGGTGATCGCCTCGGCACTGTCGGTGCAGGACGTGCGCGACCGGCCTATAGAGGCCCAGCAGCAGGCCGACCAGCAGCACGCCAAGTTCGACGACGAGAAAAGCGAATTCAGCGGCTATCTGCGGCTGTGGAAATGGCTGCAGGACGCGCGCGGCGGCAAGGTCGTCGCGCAAAGCCGCCGCGAGATGGCCAGCCAGGCCGCGCCCGCGCCCAAGGCCTCGGCGCGCAACGCGGCTTTCCTGCCCGTGGCCCAGCGCAGCACGGGCGCCCAGTCGCCCGCCGACGCGGCGGGCGTGGCAGCCCCGGCCTGGAAGCCCGACGCGGGCGTGCCCGTGCCGGCCGACGACGCCACGCACAAGATCAGCAACCGCCAGTGGGAGCAGCTGCTGCGCCAGAACTTCATCAACATCCGCCGCGTGCGCGAGTGGCGCGACATCTATTCGCAGCTGCTCACCGTCGTGAAGGAGCAGCGCTGGCAGATCAACACCCAGCCCGCGGGCTACGAGGCGCTGCACCTGTCCATGCTCTCGGGCCTGCTGGGCAACCTCGGCTACAAGGGCGACGAAAGCGACAGCTACCTGGGCGCGCGCGGCATACGCTTTCACCCGCACCCGGGCGCGCATCTGTCCAAGAAGCCCGGCCGCTGGATTGTCGCGGCCGAACTCGTCGAGACTTCGCGGCTTTACGGCCGGGGCATCGCGGCCGTGGAGCCGGTGTGGCTGGAGGAAGTCGGCGCCCATCTGCTGAAGAAACAGTTGCTCGACCCGCATTGGGAAAAGAAGAGCGCCGATGTGGTCGCGCTCGAGCGCGCGACGCTGTACGGCCTCGTGGTCTACAACGGCCGGCGCACCAGCTTCGGCAAGGTCGATCCGCAGTCGGCGCGCGAGCTGTTCATCCGCCAGGCGCTGGTCGACGGCGGCTGGGACACGCGCCTGCCTTTCCTGCAGGCCAACCGCAAGCTGGTCGCCAAGATCGAGGAGATGGAGCACAAGTCGCGCCGCCAGGACGTGCTGGTCGACGACGAGCTGATCTACGCGTTCTATGACCAGCAACTGCCCCAGGACGTGTTCAGCGGCGCAACCTTCGAGCGCTGGTTCCAGACCGCAAGCCGCGAGAACGCCGACCTGTTGCGCCTCACGCGCGACGAACTCATGCGCCACGAGGCCGCGGGCATCACCACCCAGGCGTTTCCCAAGGTCATCAAGCTCGGCGGCGTCGATTGCGCGGCCCAGTACCTGCATTCGCCGGGCGACGCGCGCGACGGCGTCACCGTGACGGTGCCGCTGTTCGTGCTCAACCAGGTCAGCGAGGAACGCGCCGAATGGCTGGTGCCGGGCATGCTCAAGGACAAGATCCAGGCACTGCTCAAGAGCCTGCCCCAGCGCCCGCGCAGCCGCTTCGTGCCGCTGCCCGAAAACGCGCAGCGCCTGGCCGCGCTGCTGTGCGCGCCCGAGCGCTTCGTGCAGGGCGGGCTGATAGACGCGCTGCTCAAGCAGGTGCGCGATGAAACCTCGCTGGACGTCAAGCGCGCCGACTTCAAGCTCGACATGCTGAGCCCGCACCTGTTCATGAACTTCCGCGTGACCGACGAGCATGGCCGCCAGCTGGGCCAGGGCCGCAACCTGGGCGCGCTCAAGGCCCAGTTGGGCGCCAAGGCGCGCGGCGCGTTCCAGGCGCTGGCCGGAATGAAGCTTGCGAACGTGCTGGAAGACGGCGCGCCCGCGGCTGCACCCGTGGCCGCCAAGCCTGCGGGCAAGGCCCAGGCTGCGGCGCCCGCCGGCAAGACTCCGGCGCAGACCGCGGCCAAGCCGGCCAGCGATGCGCCCGCGGCCGGCCAGCGCTACACCCAGTGGAGCTTTGGCACGCTGCCCGAGCTGATGGAAATCCGCCAGGGTGCGCAGTCGCTGGTGGGCTTTCCGGCGCTGATCGACCACGGCGATGCCGTGGGCATCGAAGTCTTCGACGAGCCCGAAGTCGCAGCCGCCAGGCACCGCGCGGGCCTGCGGCGCCTGTTCGCGCTGCAGATCAAGGACGCGCTCAAGTACCTCGAGAAGAACATTCCCGACCTGCAGAAAATGGCCGTGGCCTTCATGCCGCTGGGCACGCAGGAGGAACTGCGCCAGCAGATCATCGATGTCGCGCTGGACCGGGCTTTCGTGCTCGATCCGCAGCCCACCAATGCCGCCGAATTCACCCAGCGCGTGCAGGACGGGCGCGGCCGGCTGACGCTGATCGCCAACGAGGTCGCGCGCCTGGCAGGCGCCATCCTGGTCGAGTACTCGGCCGCGGCGCGCAAGATCAAGGACACGAAGAACGCGCCCGAGGCCACGGCCGACGCCCAGCAGCAGCTGCAAAAGCTCATGCCCAGGCAGTTCATCGCCGCCGCGCCCTGGGTGCAGCTGGCCCACTTCCCGCGCTATCTCAAGGCCATTACGCTGCGCCTGGACAAGTGGCGCGCCGACCCCGCGCGCGACGCGGCGCGGCTGGCCGAGCTGCGCCCGCACGAGCAGCGCTACTGGCGGCTGGTGGCCGACCGCAAGGGCCAGGTCGATGCGCGCATGCAGGAATACCGCTGGATGCTCGAAGAGCTGCGCGTGGGCTTTTTCGCCCAGGAGCTGCGCACGCCGTATCCGGTCAGCGTCAAGCGCCTGGACAAGCTCTGGGCGCAACTGCAGCGGTGAACTGCAAGCACCCCCTGAGCGGCCTGCGCCGCTTGGGCGCAATGCGGTCCACTTGGCGCGGATTTCGGGAGCATTGAAGGCCACACGGGGCGGGTCGGCGACCGTCCATGCCCCGACGGGGCGAAGGGCCCTTTAGAACGTGAACACGTTCTTAGAACGTGTTCAAAGTTTCCTGGGCAAGAGAGCCGAGTTGACGAACTGCAAGCTGGTGCTGAGCCAGCGCTCGCAGTTCTTCCACAGCCGCCAGTTCTTGTCCAGCCACGATCCAGCGCTTGGGCATCACCTTGAAGGTGTGCGACTCGCTTCTTCGGCCTTGAGCGAGCCCGCGCTGGACGCCGTGCGGCGTCATCGTGCCAGCCGGTGCGGATGCAGGCGCGCAGGGCTGGGAAGACCTGGACGGCAAGTTCCTGCCGTTCATGGACCGGCACGGCATCGAGACCCTGCTGGTGCGGCCCGATTTCTACCTCTATGGTGCGGTCGGCGCCGCAGAGAGCCCTGAGGCCTTGATCCTGGAGGCTGCGGCATAGCTGGCGAAGGCCGGCTTGAAAGGGGCCGAACCGGCCGCGGCCTGACCCGGTTCGCCAGCGGGGCTCACTGGAGCCCCATCAACAGTGAAGCCGGCGTGCCTGAGCACGCCGGCTTCACTTCTTGCGCCGTCCCGGTTCTTTTCAGTTCGGCTCGACGCCGATCTTCTTGGCCAGGCCCTCGTAGAGCTGCGTCTCCGAGTCGTAGAACTTCGCCACGTCCGGCAGGCTGTTGGCGGTCACGAGCTCCATGCCGGTGGAGCTCACGTACTCGCGGAACGAATCGTCCTGCATGGCGGCCACGATGGCCTGGTTGAGCCGGGCGACGGTGGCTTCGGGCGTCTTGGCGGGCACGAGGAAGGCGATCCAGGTGCCGTAGACGAAGTCGGCCAGCTTCTTGTCGGAGGCCGCGAGGGCGGGCACCTGGGGCAAGGCGGGGCTGGGCTGGGCGCCGGTGGTGGCGAAGGCGCGCACCTTGCCGGATTCGATCATCTGCAGCGTGGCGCCGCCCAGCGGCAGAAAGCTCAGGTCGATCTGTCCGCTCATCAGGTCCTGCACCACGGGCGGCACGCCGCGATAGACCACGTGGTTGATGCCCGATCCGCTCTGGCGCGCCCATTGCTCGCCCAGCAGGTGGATCATCGAGCCGGGCCCGATGTGGCCGAAGTTCAGGCCCTGGCTGCCTGCGGCCTGGGTGTGGGCCGCCAGCTCGCTCAGGTTGCGCGCCGGCAGCTTCGTGCTGCCGGTCAGGATGTAGGGCAGGCGCGCGACCAGCGCCACCGCACGCATGTCCTTGGCGCTGTACTTGACGTGCCGCAGCGTGAACGGCGTCAGGATGGGCTCGGTCTGCGAGGCGATCAGCAGCATGTTCCCGTCGGCCGGCGCATTCAGCAAGCGCTGGGTGCCGATGGAGCCCCCCGCGCCGGGCTGGTTCTCGACGATGACGGGGCGCTGCAGCTGGGCCTGCAGAAGCGGCTGGATCTTGCGCGCCACGCCATCGGTGGGGTTGCCGGCGGGCTGCGGCACCATGATGGACAGCGGCCGTGCCTGGCCTTGCGCACTCGCGCTGGCCGGCGCCAGCGACGCCAGCAGGGTCGGCAGGGCCAGCGCGAGGCCGGCCAGGGTCTGGGTCTTTGTCATGGGTGAAGTCCCTTCAGTCCAGTTTCAACTGGGCCACCATGGGGCGGAACTGCGCCAGTTGCTTGTTGAGCAGCTCCGTTTGCTCCGCCGGGCTGCTGCCTCGGGGCTCGGCCGCCAGTGCGGCCATGCGCTGCTGCAGGGCCGGGCTCTTGACGGCCTTGAGCACGGATTGCTGGATTTTTTGCACCACGTCGCGCGGCGTCTTCGTCGGGGCGAGCAATCCGTTCCAGCCCTCTGTCTCTATGCCTGCCAGGCCGAGCTCGCGCACCGTGGGCACCTCGGGCAGCGAGGGGGAGCGCGCGGGCGACGTGACGGCCAGCGGCTTGAGCGATCCGGCCCGGATGTCGGGCAAGGAGGTGGACAGCTGGTCACCGCCCATATGGATGCGCCCCGCCAGCATTTCCTGCTTCAAGGGCGCGGCGCCCTTGAAGGGAACGTGCGTCAGCGAGGTTTTCGTTTCCTGCTGAAGCCATTCGCCCACCACGTGTAGGTAGGAGCCCGGACCGGTGCTTCCGTACACATAGTGGGTGCCGGCGTCGTTGCGGGCCAGATTCAGGAAGCCCTTCAGGTCCTTGGCATCGACCGAAGGGTTGGCGGTGATGACCAGGGGCACGCCCGCCACAATGCTGACCCCTTGGAAATCGGCGACCGGGTCGAAAGTCAGGCGCTTGGCACGTTCGGCCACCAGGGCGGCCAGCGGGACGGAGATGTTGCCCATCAGCAGCGTATAGCCATCGGGGGCGGCCTTGGCCACGAGGTCGGCCCCCAGCAGGCTGCCGGCGCCGGGCCGGTTCTCGATGACCACCGGCTGCCCCAGTTCCTGGGACATCGGGGGGGCGATCAGGCGCGCCAGCAGATCGGTGGTTCCGCCTGCCGGGAAGGGGACCACGATCTTGATCGGGCGCGCGGGCCAGTCCTGGCAGAAGGCCAGTGGCGTGCCCAGCATCAGGCCGCATGCGGCCAGGGCCTGGAACAGGCGCCGCTTTCCGGCATTCACCGGCGCTGTGCGGGCAGCGCCGCAGAGGGGTTCGAACATTCTTTGTCCTTCGGGTCGGTCGGTTCTGGAGGCGTTGGGGAAGGGCGCAGGCCTGCCGCGCAAGCGCGGCGACCCGCGCCTACGGCACTGGCCAGGCCAGCGGTTCAGCCGGCCTTTTGCTCGTCCTGGATGCGGTTGCGCAGCAGGCCGATGCGTTCGATCTCGACTTCGACGACGTCGCCGTGCTTCATGTAGAGCTTGGGCGTGCGGCCGAAGCCCACGCCCGCCGGCGTGCCCGAGAAGATGACGTCGCCGGCCTGCAGCGTGATCGCCTCGCTGATGGTCGAGATGGTGGTGGCCACGTCGAACAGCATGTCGCGCGTGTTGGACGACTGCATCGTCTGGCCATTCAGGCGCGTTTCGATCTTCAGGCCCGCGCCGCCCGCGGGCAGCTCGTCGGCCGTGACCACGTAGGGGCCCCAGGTTCCCGTGCCATCGAAGTTCTTGCCGACGGTCCATTGGGGCGACTTGAACTGGTATTCGCGCACCGAGATCTCGTTGCCCACGGCATAGCCGAACACGCAGTCCAGTGCCTTGTCCTTGGGAATGTGGCGCCCGCCGCTGCGCAGCACCACCACCATCTCGCCCTCGAAGTCCAGCGAATCGCTGACCAGCGGGCGCTCGACCACGGCGTCGTGGGCGCCCAGGCTGGTGGATGCGCGCAGGAACAGCGTGGGGTAGTCCGGTTGCTCATACGGACTCTCCTTGGTGTGGTCGGCGTAGTTCAGTCCGACGCAGAAGGTCTTGGGCGGCTCCTGGGAGGGCGCCAGGAAAGTGGCGTCGGCGGGGGCGATGAACTGGGTCGCTTCGGCCGCCAGTCGCGCCAGATCCTGGGAGGTCTTTCCCTGGCGCAGCAACGTGCCCAGGTCGACGCCCGGTTCGGCCAGCAGGGCCAGGCCCTGATCGGTGAGCGCGGCCGCGCGCGCAGCGCCGTTGACGAGGAGGGTGGCGAGCTTCATGGGGGTTCCTTGCTTGGACAGATGAGGAGGGTTCCAATAATTATATATTTTCATAAAAAATATATAGATTATGGATTTCCCTACATGATCTGACTTCATGCATTCTTCGCCTGCGATTCGTGGTGTGCAGCCACGCATCTCCTGTCGCACTGCTGCCTCCGCGCTGACCAACGGCATCCGTGCGGACCTCATCAAAGGCAGCCTGCCGCCCGGTGCGCGAGGCTTTGTCGCGCCTGGCCAGCGGCGGCTTCGTGGTGACAGAGGACCAGCGCGGATTCCGGGTGGCCGATGTGTCGGCGCAGGAACTGCACGCCATCATCGAGACCCGCGTGCTCGTGGGGTGCGAGGCGCGCCTGATGGGGGCGCACTACCGGCTCGGCCGGCTAGCTCCAAGTGGCCGAACAACCTTTCGGAGCTGCTGCGCGACCAGACGGCGCGCTACCGGCACCTGTCCGTTGTCCAGGCGCCGGCTTCGGAGGGCAAGGCGGCGTTATTCCCGGAAAATCCAGCCACGACTTCGCAGCGGAGCACCGCCAACTGCTGGAAGCCACCCTGGCCCGTGATGCCGGGCTCGCCACGCAACTCCTGGCCGAGCACCTGCGCAGCACGACGCAGCGGGTGCTGGCGAAATCCTGAACCTCGACAAGCGCCTGAACCCGGCCGGCAGCCGCCCGGGAACGGGAGGTCAGGTGGCGCATCTGCGACAGGAATAGGAATGAAAGTTGTTCTTAGATCTAAGCCGTTCCTGGCGGGCTTGCCGCACCAGGCCAGCGGCCACTGTCGACGAGCGTGCCGAGCTGTATGGCGACCACGCGGTGCACGCGCCATGCATTGTGGGCGCTGAGCAGCGTCTTGCCGGGGACGAAGGCGATGGTGCGCTGGATTTCCTCATCCCTGAGCTCAAAGGCCTGCAGCACGCCTTGGGACACATCATTGAGCACGGCGGCCAGCGGCAGGATGGTGCAGCCACACCCCTGGCGAACCAGCTCCAGCGTGATGTCGATGGAGCTGTCGCTTTCCAGCACGATGCGGGGCTGGAAATCATGGCGTGCGGCAATGCTTTCCACCAGTACGCGCAGCCCATGCTTGGTGCCGGGCAATATCAGGGGGATGTCTTCGAGGTTCTCGAAGAACCATTGCTGGCGTTCGCTACGAAAGCTCGCGGGTGTGATGAGGCAGATGCGCTCCGTGGCCAGCGGCTCGTAGTGCAGGGTATTGAGCGATGCGGGCTTGTACATGATCGCGGCGTCGATCTCGCCCTGGTTGATCTGCTCCAGGATGCTGCTGGCCAGTCCCTCGGTGAACTTGATGCGCGTGGCGGGAAACTCCCTGCGCAGCGCATGGTAGAGCCCGCCGAAGAGCAGCTTGGCGATGGTCGGCTGGGCTGCCAGGTGCAAGGTGGCCGGCCCCGTATCGTGCAAGGCGGCAAGCGCGCCCTGGGCTTGATCGAGCAATTCCCGCACCTGCAGCGCATAGCGCTTGAGCGTTTCGCCGTGCGCCGTCGTGCTCACTCCGCGGCCGCTGCGATGGAAAAGCCTGCAGCCCAGGCGTTGCTCCATCTGGCTGATCCGGCGGCTGAGGGTGGAGACGTCACAGCCCAGTTTCAGCGCGACGGCGGACAGGCTGCCTGCTGCGGCGATCAGCTCGAACAAGTTCAGATCTTCGGAGTTCATGGCCCCAAGGGTAATGCAGGGCCTGTCTTTCGCTGATCGGCCCGGGGTTTGTTTTTTCTGCAAACCAGTTTTGTCGTGCGTTGCGCCCGGGGTGGGCGCCCGAGAATGGCTGACCCTGACCGAGGGCAAGAACGCAGATTCAAAAAATGGAGACAAGAATGCTCAACCGTAAGCTCAAGAACAGCGTGTGCGCGCTGGTTCTGACCACCATGGCCGCAGCCGCCTGGGCCTGGCCCGACAAACCTGTGACCATCGTGGTGCCCTGGCCTCCGGGCGGCCCGTCCGATATTGCCGCGCGGCCGATGGCCAAAGGGCTGGGCGAGGCGCTCAAGCAACCGTTCCTGATCGAGAACAAGCCCGGGGCCGGCGGCAACATCGGCACGGCGGCGGTCGCGCATGGCAACCCCGACGGCCACACGCTGCTGATCACGGCCAGCGGACCCATCGTGATCAACAAGCACCTGTACAAGAAGATGCCGTTCGATCCGCAAAAGCAGCTGCAACCGGTCAGCAACCTGCTGCGCGTGGCCCAGGTGCTGGTGGTGCATCCCTCGCTGCCGGTGAACAATCTGCGTGAGTTGATGGACTACATCCAGCAGCAGAAGGGAAGCTTTTCCTGGGCATCCGCCGGCAATGGCACGACACAGCACATGACGGGCGCATTGTTCCAGGAGCGCACGGGCCTGAACATGAAGCACATTCCCTATCGCGGCTCGGCGCCCGCGATCACGGACCTGGTGGGGGGACATGTTCCCATGCTGATCGACAGCACGATTGCGGTGGTGCCGATGATCAAGTCCGGCAAGGCCAAGGCCATTGCGGTGTCCGGCAAGCAGCGCTCGCCCCATTTGCCCGATGTTCCTACGTTCCAGGAGTCGGGCCTG
This sequence comes from Pantoea sp. 18069, assembly GCF_902706035.1. Taxonomy (GTDB): domain Bacteria; phylum Pseudomonadota; class Gammaproteobacteria; order Burkholderiales; family Burkholderiaceae_C; genus Comamonas. The sequence goes on from NZ_CACSJA010000015.1 coordinate 13,662, forward strand.
GCAAGCTTCGAGTCCTATGCCTGGTACGGCCTGTTTGCCCCCGCCAATATCCCCCAGTCCGCCCTGGGCCAGCTCAGCCAGGCGGCGCAGACCTATATGAAATCCGCGGAGTTCCAGCGGGTGATTGCCGACACCGGCTCGGACCAGGTCGCGTCCGATCCTGCCACCTTCTCGGCATTCATCCAGGAGGAGGCCGCGCGCTGGGAAAAGCTCGCGCCCACCCTCAACCTGTCCCTGGATTGACGCACGCAACCCCCATTCCAAGTGAGTGAAAGTCTTGTCATGAGCGAACAACAAATAAACGGTGGCGCACTGCTTGTCCAGGCATTGCAAAGCAACCAGGTGGATACGGTCTATTGCGTTCCGGGAGAGAGCTATCTGCCGGTGCTGGACGCACTCTACGAGCACCCCGGCATGAAGACGATTGTCAGCAAGCATGAAGGCGCTGCGTCCAACATGGCGGACGCCTATGGAAAGCTGACGGGCAGGCCGGGCATCGTCTTCGTGACGCGCGGGCCGGGCGCGACGCATGCGAGCAATGGGGTGCACACCGCCATGCAGGACTCGACGCCCATGATCCTGTTCATCGGCCAGGTCGGCTCGGACGTCAAGGAGCGCGAGGCGTTCCAGGAGATCAACTACCGCAGCATGTTTGGCGATGTGGCGAAATGGGCCACGGAGATCGATTCGATAGAGCGCATTCCCGAGATCGTGAACCGCGCATTCAGCGTGGCGATGTCCGGGCGCAAGGGGCCGGTGGTGATCGGCCTGCCCGAGGATGTGCTGTTCGGCATGACGCAGGCCTTGCCGGCATTGGCACCGGCGAAGACGGTGGAGGCCGCACCCTGTGCCCTGGCATTGCAGGCGCTGCAAGAGGAGCTGCAGCAGGCCCGCCGCCCCTTGGTGGTGGTCGGCGGCACCGGGTGGACCGAGCAGGCCAGCGCGGATCTGCAGCGCTTTGTGCAGGCCCATCAGCTTCCGGTGGCCGCAGGGTTCAGGCGCCAGGACATCCTGGACAACCGCGATCCGCATTATGTGGGGCAGCTGGGGCTGGGCATCTCGCCGGCGCTGGCCGAGACCGTCCAGCAGGCGGACCTGCTGATCGTGGTGGGCAGCCGCCTGTCGGAGGTGACGTCGGGTGCCTATGCGCTGATTCGCAGCCCCCGGCCGGCCCAGCGGCTGGTGCATGCGCATGCGGATGCGCAGGAACTCAATCGCGTCTTCCAGTGCGACGTCCCGGTGCAGGCCGGCGTGGCGGCGATGGCCCAGGCATTGGCGCGCCTGCCCGTTCCCGGCCAGATCGCCGGGCGCGAGACCTGGCTGCAGGAGGCCCGGAAGAACTACGAGCAGCACAACACTCCCTTGCCGCGCCAGCCGCAGCAGACGGGGGTGAGCCTGGCCCATGTCATGGGCTACCTGAACCAGCATTTGCCAGAGGATGCGATCCTCACCAACGGCGCCGGCAACTACACCGTCTGGTTGCACCGCTTCTATCAGTACAAGAAGCTGGCCACCGAACTGGCGCCCACCAATGGCGCCATGGGCTACGGCCTGCCAGCGGCGATTGCCGCCAAGCTGCACGCGCCCGAGCGTACGGTGGTCTGCTTTGCCGGCGACGGCTGCTTTCTGATGTACCCCCAGGAGCTGGCCACGGCCAAGCAGTTCGGGGCCAACGTGATCGTGATCGTGGTCAACAACGGCATGTATGGAACGATACGCATGCACCAGGAGCGCGAGTTCCCGGGCCGGGTGAGCGCCACCGATCTTGAGGGCCCGGACTTTGTCCTGCTGGCGCAGGCATTCGGCGCGCATGGCGAGCGTGTGGAAACCGATGACGCCTTTGCCCCGGCCTTCGAACGGGCCATGGCCTCGGGAAAGCCGGCGCTGATCGAGCTGCGCACCGACCCGGCCCAGATCGGTCCGCAAGCGCGCCTTGCCGCATGAGCCGGGCGACACCGCATCCAGGCAATCCACAGAACATGGGCTTTCCAATGCAGCATTCCTATACCGACACGCGCCTGTTGATCGACGGGCAATGGGTGGACGCCGCCAGCGGCAGGACCATCGCCGTGCGCAACCCCGCCACGGGCCAGGTCATCGGCCATGTGGCCCATGCCGGCATCCCCGAACTCGACCGTGCGCTGGCCGCCGCCCAGAAGGGCTTCGAAGTCTGGCGCGACACGTCGGCGCACGAGCGCGGCGCCGCCATGCGCCGCGCCGCCGGCCTGCTGCGCGAGCGCGCAGACCAGATCGCCCGCCTGCTGACCCAGGAGCAGGGCAAGCCCCTGGCCGAAGCCAGGGGCGAGGTGCTGGCCGGCGTGGGCATCATCGAATGGTTTGCCGACGAGGCCATGCGCCTGTACGGGCGCATCGTGCCCGCGCGCCGCCTCGACGTGCAGCAGCAGGTCATCAAGGAGCCCGTGGGGCCCGTGGCGGCCTTCACGCCCTGGAATTTCCCGGTCAACCAGATCGTGCGCAAGCTCGGTGCGGCGCTGTCCACGGGCTGCTCCTTCCTGTGCAAGGCGCCCGAGGAAACCCCGGCCTCGCCCGCAGCCCTGTTCCAGTGCTTCGTGGACGCGGGCGTGCCCGCAGGGGTGCTGGGGCTGGTCTATGGGGACCCGGCCGAAATCTCCGCCTACCTGATTGCCCACCCCGTGATCCGCAAGGTCACCTTCACCGGCTCGACTCCCGTGGGCAAGCAGCTGGCCGCGCTGGCAGGCGCGCACATGAAGCGCTGCACCATGGAGCTGGGCGGCCACGCCCCGGTCATCGTGGCGGAGGACGCCGATGTCGCGCTGGCCGTCCAGGCCGCCGGCGCGTCCAAGTTCCGCAACGCCGGCCAGGTCTGCATCTCGCCCACGCGTTTCCTGGTGCACAGCAGCTTGCGCGAGGCCTTCACCCAGGGCCTGCTGCGGCATGCCGAGTCGCTCAAGGTGGCCAACGGCCTGGACGAGGGCACGCAGATGGGCCCGCTGGCCAATCCGCGCCGCATCGCGGCCATGAAGGCCCTGGTGGCCGATGCCCAGGCACAAGGCGCCAAGCTGCTGACCGGCGGCGAGGCCCTGGGCAGCGCCGGCAACTTCTTTGCCCCCACGGTGCTGGCCGACGTGCCGCTGCAGGCCGACGTGTTCAACCACGAACCCTTCGGCCCCGTGGTGGCACTGCGCAGCTTCGAGCGCATCGAGGAGGCGATCGCCGAGGCCAACCGCCTGCCGTTCGGCCTGGCCTCCTATGCATTCACCGGCTCGCTCAAGACCGCCCACCTGCTGTCGCGCCGTGTCGAGGCCGGCATGCTGTGGATCAACCAGCCGGCGGTGGCGTCGGCCGAAATGCCTTTTGGCGGCGTCAAGGATTCGGGCTACGGTTCGGAAGGGGGGCCCGAGGCCCTGGATGCCTACCTCGTGCCCAAGGCCGTGTCGATTGCCATGGTCTGATCAATGGGGTGAGGCCAGCACGGCGCGCAATTCGGCCTGGTCCACATTGCGCACCGCGCCAAAGCCGGCGATATGGCGCGCCTGCTCGGGAACGATGCAGACAATGCGAAAGTCACCGAGCTGCGCCATGCTCGCGGCGTCCGGAAAGCGCCGCAGGTAGGCGTAGCGCGCGCTGCCCCAGGCGGACGAGCCCGGCGTGGGCGTCCTCGCCTGGCCGACGATGGATACGCGTTCATGGATATGCACGACCTGCTGCGAGGCATCGCTTTGGGCGACCAGCAGGCTGACTTCGGAATGGGCGAGCATTTGCCGGGAGTGTGCCGCGCTGGCGCTGACCAGCAGCACCAGGCACTCTGCGAGGCCATCGATCGCATACGGCACCAGCGCCAGCCCGGGCGCCTCGTCAGTGTGCAGCGACTGCGTACCCAGCGTGGCAGTGCGCCGCGTGTGGAGCAGGACGCGCAGCGTTTGTGTGGGGCGTGGAGCGAGGGTCATGATCGTGATCCGGTGGGGACACACCCAGGCACAGGCGTGTTCGTGGTGATGAACTCCGTGCCCATTGCGCGGCGCGGGGCCGCGGGCACTGCGCTGTGCGCATCGCCGGAGCAAAGCGGCCTGGCCGGAACGGCTGGCGCAGTCGCCGGTTCTTCGGAGTGGACGGATGGCAGCACCGCGCTGCGCGCAGATTCCATGGCAGATCCTTCTTCACGGGGCGTTTTCTGCACCGCATGGGACGAGTTATAGAAGGCCTGGCGGGGCTGGGTAGCGGTGTAAGTTGACTTGCCAATATGTTTCTTTTAGACACAAATTGGTTAATGGATTGTTTCCAAACATTAATGAAACTTCGGGTGGAGCAAGCGTGGTCGCGTGGCTTCAAGCTGCGACATACGTGCCTGCATTGCGCCCACCGTTGTCATCCAATGGCCGCCGCGAATGGGGTAGCCAGCGGGCGTGCCTGCCGCCGGGCCGATCAGGGTGGGTCCGCGCGCCCAAACCCAGGGCAGGGGCATTGCGCGACGGCCCGGTGATTCGCAATACCAACCCCGGTCGTCCTCGCATGGCGGCGTTTTTTCCACCTTTCCGTGTCCAGAGCGCCCGTCGATCGCATTTGTCGAGCGCACCATGGCTGGCCAGTTCGCCGACAACCGCCGCACCGTTGCCGGGACGGCCGCCGGCAACAACGGCCGGATTGCGGGCTGCATGTTGTGCAACATCCGCGGCAGCCCTGCGCCCGGCCCGGCCTACCTGCAACTGTCCGCCGCGTTCTGGCCGGACGCGGGTCGCGCAGGTGACCCTTACCTAGGTCTGTTCCTAGTGCCAGCGCGGTCGCGCTGGCCTAGTCTGGGCGCTGATTTCATCTCGAGCAACATCCATGCGCCCTCACCACGCTTTCTGGCCCAAGCGGCTGCCCCATTCGATCACCGTCCCGGCCACGTCGGTGTGGGACAACCTGGCCGTCAGCGCGCGGCGCTATCCCGACAAGACGGCGCTGGTGTTCTTCGGCCGGCACCTGACCTATGGCGAACTGGCCGCGGGCGTGGAGCGCATGGCGGCCTACCTGCAGGGCCTGGGCGTGGGCGCGGGCGACCGCGTGATCGTGCTGATGCAGAACTCGCCGCAGCTGGTGTTCGCGCATTACGCGATCATGCGCGCCAACGCCGTGGTGGTGCCGGTGAACCCTATGAACCGGGCCGAAGAGCTGCAGCACTACATCACCGATCCCGATGCCAAGGTCGCATTGACCTGCGGCGATCTCGCCGGCGAACTCGCCAAGGCCAGCAATGCCTTGCCCGCGGGCAGCGGCCTGCAGCATCTGGTGGTCACGCAGTTCAGCGATGCGTTCGATGCCGACGTGCAAGGGCCTGACGCGCCGCCCGAACAATGGCGCGAATGGCTGGGCACGCGCCACCCCTTGCCTGAACTGGCCGCAGGCCAGGTCCATGCCTGGGATGAGGCGCTGGCCTGCACGGATACGTCGCCGGCGCATACCGCGGGCAGCAACGATCTGTGCGTGCTGCCGTACACCAGCGGCACCACGGGCCTGCCCAAGGGCTGCATGCACACCCACCGCAGCGTGATGCACAACGCCGTAGCATCCGGCATGTGGAGCAATGCCAGCAGCGAGCAGGTCGTGCTGGGCGTGGTGCCCATGTTCCACATCACCGGCCTGGTGTCGATGCTGCACACCTGCATCTACCTGGGCGCGACGCTGGTCATCATGCCGCGCTGGGAGCGTGAACTCGCGGGGCGGCTGATCTCGCGCTACCAGGTCACGAGCTGGACCAATATCCCGACCATGGTCATCGACCTGATGGGCAGCCCGAACTTCGACAGCTACGACCTCACCAGCCTGCGCCATATCGGCGGCGGCGGTGCCGCCATGCCCCAGGCCGTGGCCCAGCGCCTGCTCGACCAGTTCGGCCTGCGCTACATAGAAGGTTACGGCCTGACCGAAACCGCCGCGCCGTCGCACACCAATCCGCCCGACCGGCCCAAGCAGCAATGCCTGGGCATCCCTTTCATGGGCACCGACGCGCGCGTGATCGACCCCGATACGGGCCAGGAAGTGCCCCAGGGTGAGCAGGGCGAAATCGTGATCCACGGCCCCGAAGTCTTCGCCGGCTACTGGAAATGCCCCGAGGCCACGGCCGCGGCCTTCATCGAAATTGACGGCAAGCGCTTCTTCCGCTCGGGCGACCTGGGCCGCATTGACGAAGACGGTTACTTCTTCATCACCGACCGCCTCAAACGCATGATCAACGCCAGCGGCTTCAAGGTCTGGCCTGCCGAAGTCGAGGCCCTGATGTTCAAGCACCCGGCCGTGCAGGAAGCCTGCGTGATCTCGGCGCGCGACAGCTACCGCGGCGAGACCGTCAAGGCCGTGGTGGTGCTGCGCGCTTCGCACAAGGGGCAGGTCAGCGCCCAGGAAATCATCGACTGGTGCCGCGAGCACATGGCCAGCTACAAGGCGCCGCGCCAGCTGGTGTTTGTCGACGCGCTGCCCAAGAGCGGCAGCGGCAAGGTGATGTGGCGGCTGCTGCAGGAGCGCGAAGCCGCAGTGTGAAGACGGGGCTGCGCGGCCGCCGCCGCAGCCCCCTGGACTGATTCGATCAACCCTGGATTTTTAGGCTTTCAACATGACTTCGCATCCGCAAAAATGCCCCATGAATGTTCCCCCGTTGAACCGACGCACGCTGCTGCAAGGCGCAGCCGCATGGACGGGCGCCGGCGTCCTGGGCACGGCCCAGGCACAAACCGGCAAGGCCACCTGGCCGTCCAAGCCCATACGCATCATCGTGCCCTACAACGCCGGAGGAAGCACCGATGTCGTCGCGCGCACGCTGGCCGATGGCATGGCCAGACGCCTGGGCAAGCCGGTGCTGGTGGACAACCGCGGCGGCGCGTCCGGCATTCTGGGCACCGACGCGGTGGCCCGCGCCCCGGCCGATGGCCATACGCTGCTGGTGTCGCTTTCGACCTCGATGATGGTCAACCAGTTTCTCTATTCCAAACTGCCCTACAACCCGGAAAAGGACCTGGAGCTGATCACCCAGATCGCCACCGCCCCCATCGTGCTGGTCGTGCACCCCTCGGTGCCCGCCAACAACATGCAGGAGCTGCTCGAATACGTGAAGGCCAGCAAGGGCAAGCTTTCCTACGGTTCCTGGGGCCAGGGATCGCAGGCGCATCTGGTGGGCGCCTATCTGAGCAAGATGACCGACTCCGACATGACCCATGTCGCCTACAAGGGCGAGGCGCCCATGCTGCAGGACCTGCTGGGCGGCCAGTTGCAGATGTGTTTCGCGGGCGTGGCCGGCGCCAAGCCCTTTGTCGACGCGGGGCGGCTCAAGGCCATAGGATTGGTGGGCCGTGAGCGCGCGCCGACCTTGCCCCAGGTGGCGACCCTGCATGAGCAGGGCCTGACCGACGCGGCCTATTCGGTGGTCGGCTGGATAGGCATGGGCGCACCCGCGGGAATTCCCGCCGAAGTGGTGGCCCAGCTCTCCAGCCTGGTCAAGGAGCTGGCGCAGGACCCCAAGGTGCAGGAGCAGTTGGTCAACACCGGCGGCCTGGCGGTGATGGGCACGCCCCAGGCGTTCCGCGCGGCCTACCAGCGCGACGCGCCGGCCTGGAAGGCGCTGGTGGCGGCAGCGAATGTGAAGCTGGATTGACGCAAGCTCCCTGCGCCTTCTCGTCAATTTCCCCATGGAATCCCCGATGTCGTCCGATACACCGTTTCAAGCACTCTCCGACCTGATCCGCGGGCACGCGCAGGCCCAGCCTGACGCGCCCGCTGTGCGGGATGAACACCAGAGCCTCAGCTACCGGGAGCTGGATCTGCTCATGGACCGGGTTGCCGCCGCGCTGCAGCGCGATGGCGTGCAGCCCGGTGAGGCCATCGCCATCTGTGCGCTGAACTCGGCGCGCTATGCGGCGCTGTTCCTCGGGGCGCTGCGTGCCGGCGTCGTGGTGGCGCCGCTCGCGCCTTCGTCGACGGCGCAAAGCCTGGCTTCCATGCTGCGCGATGGCCAGGCACGCCATCTGTTCCTGGACAAGGGCGTCCAGGATCTGGTCGCCGAGGCGGGCACGCCCGTGCCGTGCATATCGCTCGATGGCCTGGCGCCCGGCCGGGCCTTCGATGACTGGCTGGCTGCAGACGATGCGCGGCCGCAGCCGGTGGCGGTGACGCCCGGGAGTGCGTTCAACATCATCTATTCCTCGGGCACCACCGGCACACCCAAAGGCATCGTGCAGTCGCACGGCATGCGCGCTGCGCATGTGCGCCGCGGGGGGCTGTACGGCTACGGTCCCGGGAGCACCACGCTGCTGGCGACACCGCTGTATTCCAACACCACGCTGGTGGTGTTCTTCCCCACGCTGGGATTCGGCGGCTGCGTGCAGTTGATGGCCAAGTTCGATGCGACGCGCTATCTGCAGTTGTCGCAGCAGCACCGTGTGACGCACACCATGCTGGTGCCCGTGCAGTACCAGCGCATCATGGCGCTGGCGCAATTCGGTGACTACGATCTTTCCAGCTTTCGCTTCAAGTTCTGCACCAGCGCACCGTTTCTCGCCGAGCTCAAAGCCCGGGTGCTGGCGCGCTGGCCCGGCGCCCTGACCGAGTTCTACGGCATGACCGAAGGCGGCGGCTCCTGCATCCTGGACGCCCACCTGCACCCCGCGAAACTGCACACCGTGGGCCAGCCCGCCGAAGGGCATGACATCCGCCTGATCGATGAGGAGGGGCGCGAGGTGGGCCCTGGCGAGCCGGGCGAAGTGGTCGGTCATTCGCCGGGAATGATGACGGGCTATCACAATCAGCCGGAAAAGACACGCGAGGCCGAGTGGTTCGACGCCGGGGGCAAGCGCTTCATCCGGACGGGCGATGTGGGCCGCTTCGACGCCGACGGTTTCCTGATCCTGTGCGACCGGCGCAAGGACATGATCATCAGTGGCGGCTTCAACATCTACCCCAGCGATCTGGAGGCGCAGCTGCGTGAGCACCCGGCCGTGGACGACGTCGCCGTGGTGGGCGTGCCCTCGGCGCAATGGGGCGAGACGCCGGTGGCCTTCGTGGTGCGGGGCAAGGGCCATAGCGTTGCGCCCGAAGAAATCATGGCGTGGTACAACCAGCGCGCCGGCAAGACCCAGCGCCTGGCCGATCTGCGGTGGATGGACGAACTGCCGCGCAGCCCGATCGGCAAGGTGCTGAAGCGGGATTTGCGCGAGGCCTACGTGTTATCCGTCTAGGATATGCCGCCGGGTGGATTGCCATGGGCCAGCGTCGCTTTGTCAGTGGACCGACGCCGCCCATAATGGCCGTTCCTTTCTCATCGCTTGTAGCGCAAGGGCTCCCTCCATGTCCATTCATTTGTTCGCCTCGTCTTTCGTCCGGCCCCTGGTCGCGTCCCTGTCGCTGGCCTTTGTCGCCACGCTGGCCCAGGCACAGTTGCCGACTGCGCCCCTTGCACCCCATGCGGCGGTGCACGCGCTGGCCCAGCAGGAGCAGCAGCCGCTGCTCGACACGCTGCGCGATCTGGTGCATATCGAGTCGGGCAGCAAGGACCTCGAAGGCCTGGCGAAGATCGCCGCCTTGATCGCCAGCCAGTTGCAGCAGCGCGGCGCCGCGGTGGAGATCCTGCAGCCCAGCGACGTCTACCGCCTGGACGACACGCCCGAGAAGGTCGGGCCCGTGGTGCACGCCACATTCCAGGGCCAGGGCACGAAAAAGATCATGTTCATCGCCCACATGGACACCGTCTACCTCAAGGGCATGCTCAAGGACCAGCCGTTTCGCATAGACGGCGACAAGGCCTACGGCCTGGGCATAGGCGACGACAAGCAGGGCGTGGCCACCATCATTCACACCGTGGGCATGCTGCAAAAGCTGGGCTTCAAGGACTACGGCACGCTCACGGTGCTGATCAACGGCGACGAGGAAATCAGCTCGCCCGGCTCACGCAGCACCATCACGCGCATTGCCGCCGAGCAGGACGCCGTGTTCTCGTTCGAAGGCGGCGGCGCCACCGGCGCGCTGCGCCTGGCCACCAGTGGCATAGGCGCGGCCTACCTCACGGTGGACGGCAAGGCCTCGCACGCCGGCGCATCGCCTGAAAAGGGCGTGAATGCGCTGTACGAGATGTCGCACCAGCTGCTTCAGATGAAGGAGCTGTCCAGGCCCGAGCAGGGCCTGAAGCTGAACTGGACCGTGGCCAGCGCCGGCACCAACCGCAACGTGGTGCCGGCCCAGGCCAAGGCGCAGGCCGATGCCCGGGCCCTGAAGGTGTCCGACTTCGACGCGCTTGAAAAGGAGCTGCAGGCCAAGGTGCAAAACAAGCTGCTGCCCGAATCCAGGGTGCAGGTGAAGTTTGAAGTGCGCCGCCCACCGCTGGAGGCCACCGAGGCCTCGCGCCGCGTCGCCGAGCATGGCAAGCGGATCTACCAGGAAATCGGCCTGCCGCTGTCCGTGCTGTCCGAAGCCACGGGCGGCGGCACCGATGCCGCCTTTGCCGGACTCAAGACCCGGGGCGCGGTGGTCGAAGGCATGGGGCTGAGCAGCTTCGGCGCGCATTCCAACGACGCCGAATATGTGCTCATCGACACCATCGTGCCGCGCCTGTATCTGGCCACGCGCATGGTCATGGACCTGTCCAGCGGCAAGCTCAAGTAAACCGCGCTGCCTGCGCGCAAATCACTGCGGCGCAGGCACTATTGCCGCTGGAGAATGCTTTCGGCGCACGCGATGAAGCTGCGCAGCGTGGGCGGGTAATACGCGGGGTTCCAGATCAGCATGGCCGGTGCAAGCACTTGCTCGCCTTGGATCCTGATGAATCTGACGCCGTGAACGCGCGAGCGGGCCAGTGACCTGGGTACCACGGAAACGCCCAGGCCATTGGCGACCATGGCCACGATGGTCAGCCATTGGCGCGCCGCATGGGCTATTTTCGGGTGGATTCCGGCACGCGAGAATATGGCGATCACGTTGTCATAGTTTGCCGGGGCCACATCCCGGGAAAACATCACAAAGCGCTCCTGGCTCAGTTGCTTCAACTCCACTGAATCGCACTGTGCCTGGGGATGATCTTGCGGCAAGCAGATGAGGAATTCGTCTTCCCCCATCGGCAGGGATGCCAATTGAGGAGGAACCGTGGAGGCATTCACGAACCCGGCATGAATCTGGCCGCGCAGCAGCTCGTTCACCTGGTCGGCACTCGACATCTCCCTGAGCACCACATCCACGTCCGGCATTTGCGCATTGAACTGCCTGACGATGCCCGGCACCTCCCGGTAGATCTGCGAACCGGTCATGCCGATCTCCAGTCGGCCGCGCATTCCCCGGGCGACGATCTTGGCCACATTCGACGCCCGCGCCACTTGCTCCAGGACCTGGCGCGCTTCCTCCAGGAAGGCCTCGCCCGCCTGGGTCAGCTCGACATGCTTGCTGTCGCGGATCAGCAGCTTGACTTCCAACTCATCTTCCAGTGACTTGATGGCGCTGCTCAATGGCGGTTGGGTAATGGAGAGCTTGCTGGCTGCGCGCCCGAAATGCAGCTCTTCGGCCAGCACGACAAAGTAACGAAGAAAGTGAAGCTTCATGGGGCGAAAAAGTGGGCAGGACCAAGCACGGCTCCTTCCCCAACGATTCTTAAAAAGAATCACTCTAACCAAAATGAGGATTGGACGCGAATGGTTGCGCCGGGGAAGATGGGGACGCATCGATTGACAGGACGGTGCGCATACCAATTACAACCGGAGACATGTCATGAAAATCCTTCCTCGGGCTTTGACCCTGGCGGCCAGCTTGCTGGCGGTTTCAGCGGCGATAGGCCAGACCTACCCTTCCGCGCCGGTCACGATGGTCGTGCCGTTTGCCGCCGGCAGCGGCACGGATGCCGTGGCGCGCATCGTCGCCAGAAAGCTCGGCGAGCGCCTGAAACAGCCGGTGCTGGTCGATAACCGCGCCGGCGCCAACGCGCAGATTGCCGCCCAGTTCGTGGCCAAGGCCAAGCCCGACGGCTACACCTTGTTCATGACGACCAATACGTCGCACTCCGCCAATCCCAGCCTGATACTCAATCTCAAGTACGACCCCATCAAGGATTTCACGCCGGTCGCGCGCGTGGGCGAGCTGCCGTTTGCCCTGGTCGTGGGCAAGAACGACCCTGCCAGGACGCTCAAAGAGTGGATAGCACAGGTCAAGGCCAACCCCGGAAAATTCTCCTACGCCACGCCCAACAGCACTTCGCTGGTGGCCTCCGAAACCATCAAGCGGATTGTCGGCCTGGATGTGGTGGCCATCCCCTACAAATCGAGCCCGCAGGCCCTCACGGACCTGATCGGCGGGTCGGTGCAGATGTACGTCGTCGATCTGGGTTCGGGCATGGGCATGATCAATGCAGGCAGCGTACGGGTTCTGGGCGTCACCACCAAGGAGCCGCTCAAATCGATGCCCGATGCCGTGCCCATCGTCAAGGAGGTGCCTGGATTCGACCTGACGTCCTGGAACGGAATCTTCGGACCCGCGGGCATGCCCAAGCCTGTCGTCGACAAGCTGAACCTGGAACTGCAAGAGGTTCTGGCCGACAAGGACGTGCAGAAATCGCTGGGCCAGCTGGGCTTCGAGACCTGGCCGACCAAGACGCCGGAAGAGTTCGCCCAATACGTGGCAGACCAGCTGGAGCACTGGGGCGCCCTCGTCAAGCAGGCCGGCATCCGTCCCGAATGACCATGGCCGCATCGCACTCAGCCCCCACAGCCGGTCCGCTCGCAGGCGTCAAGGTGCTCGACCTGACATCGGTCGTCATGGGGCCTTTCGCGACCCAGATCCTGGCGCAGCTGGGCGCCGAGGTCATCAAGGTCGAGACGCCCGAAGGCGACAACATGCGCCATGTGGGGCCCATGCACCATGCGGGCATGGGGCCCATCTTCCTGCATGCCAATGCGGGCAAGCGAAGCATCGTGCTGGACCTCAAGCATCCGGAGGGCCGAGAGGCCGCGCTGAAGCTGGCCGAAGGCTGCGATGTGTTCATCAGCAACGTGCGCCCCCAGGCGCTGGCGCGTCTGGGAATGGACTACGAAGCCGTGCGCCAGCGCAGCCCGCGCATCATCCATGTGAGCTGCTGCGGCTTCGACCAGGACGGGCCCGATGCCGCCCGGCCCGCCTACGACGACCTGATCCAGGGCGCGACCGGTGTTCCGTGGCTGATGGGGCAATACGGAGCGCCCGAGCCCGCCTATGTGCCGACCACGCTGGCCGATCGCGTGACGGGCCTGCACACGGTTTACGCCGTCACGGCGGCGCTTTATGCGCGCAGCCAGTCCGGCGTGGGCCAGGCCGTGGTGGTGCCGATGTTCGAGGCCATGGCGCAGTTCATCCTGGGCGATCACATGGCCGGCCTGAGCTTCGAGCCGCCGATTGGAAAACCCGGCTACGCACGGCTGCTGACGCCGCACCGCAAGCCTTATGTCACCAGCGATGGCATGTTGTGCGTGCTGATCTACAACGACAAGCACTGGAAGAGTTTCTTTGCCGCCATAGGCGAAGCCGAAGGGCTGGCGCGCGATCCCCGCTTTGCAACGCACAGCGCGCGCGCCGCCCACATCGATGCGGTGTATGCCGAAGTCGCTCGCCTGATGCGCACCCGCACCACCGCGCAATGGCGCGTGCTGCTGGACGCCGCCGACGTGCCCAACATGCCGATGAACAGCCCGCAAGACCTGCTGGCCAATCCGCAGCTGCGTGCCACGGGGTTTGTGAGCGACACGGTGCATCCCACAGAAGGGCCCATGCACGCGCTGGCGCACCCGACGAAGTGGTCGGCCACGCCGCCCGCGCGCAGTTTTTCCCCCGCGCCACGCCTGGGTGAACACACCCGCGAACTCCTCGAAGAAGCCGGCTACACGCCGCAGCGCATAGCCGCCTTGCTCGCGCAGGGCGCTTGCCGAACCGACCCCTGAAAGAAAGATCCACATGCCTCCAAGCTACCTGGTGCGCAGCGCCGATGTGCCGGCCTATCAGCCCGCCAACCACCACCACACCTGGAACCAACGGCTGATCGGTCCCGAGACCGTAGGCGCCCAGCAGATGGAAGTGCTGCTGGGCACGCTGCACAAGGGCGGCGGCGCCTTGCCCCATGCCCACCCCGGCATCGAGCAGGCCTGCTATCTGCTCGAAGGCTCGGCCCATGTCGAAGTGGCCGGCCAGTCGTTCGAGATGGCGCCCGGCGACACCTGCTTTTTTCCTGCCGACCAGATGCATGTCTTCACCGTCACCAGCGACACCCCGGTGAAGCTGCTGGTGATCTACAGCCCGCCCTACGGCGAATCGCCCGACAAGGTGGTTCGCCCCGGCAATGCCACTTCGAACGGAGGCGCCCAATGAACTTCGCCCACACCCCTGAACAGGAACAGATCCGCGACGCCATCGAGCGCGTCTGTGCCCCATTCGATGCCGACTACTGGCTGCGCAAGGACCAGGAAGGCGGCTTTCCCGATGATTTTCACCAGGCGCTGGCTGCGTCCGGCTGGCTGGGCATTGCCATGCCCGAAGCCTACGGCGGTGCCGGCCTGGGCATCAGTGAAGCGGCGCTGATGACGCAGACGATTTCCGCCACCGGTGCCGGTCTGTCCGGTGCCTCGGCGGTCCACATGAACATCTTCGGCCTGCACCCGGTCGTGGTGTTTGGCACCGATGAACAAAAGCAGCGCTGGTTGCCGCCGCTGATCGCGGGCACGGACCGCGCCTGCTTCGGCGTGACCGAACCCAATACCGGGCTCAATACCTTGAAGCTCAAGACGCGTGCAGTGCGCGACGGCGACCACTATGTCGTGCACGGCCAGAAGGTCTGGATCAGCACGGCCCAGGTGGCCAACAAGATCCTGCTGCTGGCGCGCACCACGCCGATAGAGGAGTGCCAGGGCACGCAAGGCCTGAGCCTGTTCTATACCGACATGGACCGCAGCAAGGTGGAAGTGCGTGAAATCGAAAAGCTGGGCCGCAAATGCGTGGACTCCAACCAGGTGTTCATCGACGGCCTGCGCATTCCCGTGGAGGACCGTGTCGGCGAGGAAGGCAAGGGCTTCAGCTACATCCTGCACGGCCTGAACCCGGAGCGCATCCTGATCGCCAGCGAGGCCGTGGGCCTGGGGCGCGCGGCCTTGAAGCGGGCCGCGGGTTATGCGAACGAGCGCGAAGTGTTCGGCCGTCCTATCGGCCAGAACCAGGGCATACAGCACCCGCTGGCCAAATCCTGGATGGAGCTCGAAGCCGCCGACCTGATGGTGCACAAGGCCGCCTGGCTGTATGACCAGCATCTGCCCTGCGCGGCCGAAGCCAACAGCGCCAAGTACCTGGCCGCGGAAGCCTGTTACCACGCTTGTGAAAACGCCATCTTCACCCACGGCGGCATGGGCTATGCCAAGGAATACCACGTCGAGCGCTACCTGCGCGAGTCCTGGATTCCGCGCCTGGCTCCTGTGAGCCCGCAACTGATCCTGTGCTTTATTGCCGAGAAAGTGCTGGGCCTGCCCAAGTCCTATTGAGTCGGGTGCAGCGGGCGCAGGCACACGGTCGTGCCTTTGAAAAAACACGGCCGGCGTTTTGCGGCCACAATGCGGGTTCTCTTGAATTTGGAAACATCTGTGAACCAACCCATTGCACACGCCGAACTGATTGCCAACTACCGCAAGGTCGCGGCCGATGCCGCCACGAAGGCGCAAAAAGTGCAGGCTGCAGCCTCCAAGGGTCCGGCGGTCGCCAAATCGGCAAGTGACACCGCGGCCAAGGCTGCGCGTCGACGCGATGTGCTCGCTTCCAAGCTGGCCAAGCTGGGCGTGGTGCTGGCTGACTGACCTGCCACGCGCAGCGATCCGCAGATCGCAAAAATGGCGGCGAGTCCTCTGTGGCTCGCCGCCATTTTTTTGCCTGGCGTTCAGTGCGGCGCTGGGCAGCGCCGCACGCTCATTCCGGGTAGACGGCCTTGATGGCGCGCGTGCCCAGTACTGCGCCCGTGACCGCATCGATTGCAACGGGCTGTACTTCGGTGCCGGTTTGCGCGTCCAGCAGCCGAACCATGGACCCGTAACCGCGGTGCTTTCGCCCCCAGGCGCCAATCAGCAGCAGCACCGGCAGGAAATCGCGGCCGGCCTGGGTCAGAACGTATTCATCGCGCGGCGGGCGCTCGGAGTACTGGCGCTTTTCCAGCAGCTTTTCTTCCGTCAGCGCGGCGAGCCGCTTGGTCAGCATGGTGGGCGCGATGCCAAGACTTTTCTTGAATTGCTCGAAGCGGGTCATGCCCGCGTTCGCATCGCGCAGGATCAGCATGGTCCAGGCGTCGCCCAGCAGGTTGAGGCTGCGGGCAATGGGGCAGGGGCCTTCGGCAGATTTTTTTGAGTCCATATCTTTTCAGTATTGACTAACTATTGTTTCGATACTAACATCCAGACCACAGCCAGTCCAGCAAAGCCTGGGGAACGTCACGAGCTCCTGCGCATTCTGCGGCCAGGCAAGGCGTTCCGGTTGTCGAAGACGTTAAATCAAATTGAAAAGGAAATGAAAATGGCCACCCCATCGAACGCAGCCTCTCGCGCCATCGCCCAACGCGCGCTCCCGTCGCTGGCGACCTCACTTGCGCTGTCGCTTGCCTTCATTCTTCCGGTGCATGCCCAGGAAAAATCCGTGGAAAAGCGCGACGCGGCGACGTCCCGTGCAGAGGTCGTTGCCGACCTTGCGCTGTGGCGCCGCGCCGGACTCGACCGGTCCGAGCCGCTGCACAGCTCCTACAGCCTCCAGTCGTCGGAATATGGCGCAGCCCACCAGGAGTACCTGCGCCTGCGCGCCAGCGACGAATTCCAGCGCGAAGTCCAGAAGGCGCTGGCGCAAAGATAAGCGCGAGCAGTGCAATGCCCGCGCCCGCCGCTGGCGTCTACTTGCCCTGGGTCAGCTGGGCGTAGCTGGTCATCAGATTGCGGTAATCGGGAATGTGGTTGGCGAACAGCGTGCCCAGGCCTTCGACATCATTGCGCCAGTCGCGGTGCAGCTCGCAGGCCACGCCGAACCAGGTCATGAGCTGCGCGCCCGCGGACGACATGCGGTCCCAGGCCGACTGGCGCGTGAGTTCATTGAACGTGCCTGACGCGTCGGTGACGACAAAGACCTCGAAGCCTTCGGCAATCGCCGACAGCGCGGGGAAGGCCACGCAGACTTCGGTGACGACGCCGGCGATCAGCAACTGCTTCTTGCCCGTGGCCTTGATCGCCTTGACGAAGTCCTCGTTGTCCCAGGCGTTGATCTGCCCGGGCCGGGCGATATAGGGCGCATCGGGAAACTGGGCCTTGAGTTCGGGCACCAGCGGGCCGTTCGGGCCTTCCTCGAAGCTCGTGGTCAGGATGGTCGGTAACTTGAAGTAGCTCGCGAGGTCGGCGAGCGCGAGCACGTTGTTCTTGAACTTGTCGGGGTCGATGTCGCGCACCAGGGACAGCAGGCCGGTCTGGTGGTCGACGAGCAGCACGGCGACGTCGTTCTTGTCGAGGCGGACATAAGGCTTGGACATGGTATTTCTCCTTGAAACTCACGATCAATGCCCGTGAGGGCGGGAAAACCCAGTGCGATCGGCGGTAGAGCCTGTCGCACTGGCGATATCAGGCGTGCATTTGCCCGAAGCGGCCGCTGTTGAAGTCGGCGATCGCTTCGGCAATCTCGGCCTGGGTGTTCATCACGAACGGCCCATGGCCCACGATGGGCTCGGCTATGGGTTCACCGCCGAGCAGCAGCAGCGTCGCATCGCTGTTGGCTTCGATTTCCACGCCGCTGCCGCTGCGCTCGAACTGCACCAGCTGGCCTTCGCGCACGACTTCCTGGCCGTTGACCAGCACCGTGCCATGCAGCACCACCAGCGCCAGCGTATGGCCGTCGGGCGTATCGAAGCGCGCCACGCGGCCTTGCTGGAGCCGCACGTCCCAGACGTCGACCGGCGTGAAAGTCTGCGCCGGGCCGCGGTGGCCGTCAAACGCTCCGGCGATCACGCGCACCTGGCCCGCGCCATGGGGCAGCGGCACCGACGGAATCTGCGCGTCGACCAGCGTCTGGTAGCGTGGCGCGGCAAGCTTGTCCCTGGCGGGCAGGTTGACCCACAGCTGCACCATTTCCAGCGTGCCGCCGCGTTCGGTGAATGCCTGCGAATGGAACTCTTCATGCAGGATGCCGCTGGCCGCGGTCATCCACTGCACGTCGCCCGGGCCGATCAGGCCGCCGGCGCCCGTGGAGTCGCGGTGTTCCACTTCGCCCTGGTAGACGATGGTCACGGTCTCGAAGCCGCGGTGCGGGTGCTGGCCCACGCCGCGCGGCTGCGCGGTCGGCGTGAACTGCGCCGGGCCCGCGTAGTCGAGCAGCAGGAACGGGCTCAGATGGGCGCCGTGGCTGTTGTAGCTGAACAGCGAGCGCACGGGAAAGCCGTTGCCCACCCAGTGCGGGCGGGGCGCGCTGTAGGTTCCGAGGATTTTCTTCATGGCTTTTCTCCTGTGGCACGAGGCGGTGCCTCGAATGCATGCCTGAAGAATAAATCCAGAACGAAACTGGCGGTAGTCCGCAAAAATTGCGTTCATCGTTCCATTTGAGGAACAATGAATGCGATGAGAGATCTCAACGACCTTTATTACTACGTGCAAGTGGTCGAGCATGGCGGCTTCGCGCCCGCGGGCCGCGCGCTGGGCGTGCCCAAGTCCAAGCTCAGCCGGCGCATCGCGCTGCTCGAGGAGCGCCTGGGCGTGCGCCTGATACAGCGCTCGACGCGTAGCTTCGCGGTGACCGAAATCGGCCAGACCTATTACCAGCACTGCAAGGCGATGCTGGTCGAGGCCGACGCGGCCGAGGAAGCGATTGCGCTGACCCAGGCCGAGCCCTGTGGCGCGGTGCGCATGACCTGCCCGGTAGCGCTGCTCGACGCGCGCGTCGCCGCAATGCTGTCGGCGTTCATGGCGCAGTACCCACGCGTGCAGATTCAGCTGGAGGAAACCAATCGCCGTGTCGACGTGCTCGGCGAAGGCATCGACCTTGCGATCCGCGTGCGCCCGCCGCCGCTCGATGACAGCGATCTGGTGATGCGCGTGCTCGGCGAGCGCGACCAGTGCCTCGTGGCAAGCCCGCTGCTGCTCGCGAAAACCGGTGTTCCGCGCCACCCCGCGGACCTCGCCGGCCTGCCCAGCATGGGCCTGGGCCAGCCGCAGAATGACCATGTCTGGGCGCTGATCGGGCCCGATGGCGCGCAGGCCAACATCCATCACCAGCCGCGCTTCATCACCCAAGGCATGGTCGCGCTGCGCACCGCGGCCATCGCGGGCGTGGGCATCGTGCAACTGCCGCGGATGATGGTCGGCGGGCATTGCGCGCGCGGCGAACTCGTCGAAGTGCTGCCCGGCTGGGCGCCGCAGCGCGAGATCATCCATGTGGTGTTCGCTTCGCGGCGCGGGCTGCTGCCTTCGGTCAGGGCTTTACTTGATTTTCTTGCCGAGCAGTTTGCCGCGCTGCAGGAGGATTGAGGGCTTTAGCGGCCCGGCGCGCTGCCCAGGGTGTCGAGCAGCATCTGCGTGTGCTGGCCCAGCGTGGGCGCGGCAAACGGCTGCGGGCCGGGCGTGCGGTCGAAGGCAATGGCGCGCGTGAAGCCGCGGTAGCTGCCCAGGGTGGGGTGGGCGATGTCGGCAATCATCGATTCGGCCGCGACCTGCGGATGGTCGAACATGTCCTGCACCGTGCGTGCCGCGGCGCAGGGCACGGCTTCGCCGAACAGCGCTTCCCATTCGAGCGCGCTGCGCGCCGCGAGCGCCTGGCGCAGCAGCGGCACGAGCTCAGCATGGTGCTGGGCACGCAGGCGCACGCTCGCGTAGCGCGGGTTGTCGGCGAGTTCGGGCAGGCCTGTTCTTTCGCACAGGGCTTTCCAGAAATGCGGCGTGTTGGCCGAGATGTAGAGATGGCCTTCGCGCGTGGGGTGGATGCCTGTGATGCCGCCCGAGCGCATGTCGCGCCCCACGTCCCGGGGCTCGCCTTCGGCCCAGACCAGCCGCGCCGACTGCATGGTCAGCGCCGCGCGCAGCAGCGAGACGCCCACATGCTGGCCCATGCCGCTTTGCGCGCGCTCATACAGCGCCGAGGACACGCCCGCGGCGACCAGCGCCGACGCGTAGTAGTCGACCACCGAGCCATAGAGGATCTCGGGCGGGCCGCCTTCCTTGGCCTGCATGGCGCACATGCCGGTCATGGTCTGCAGCACCTGGTCGTAGCCGGCCTTGGCGCGCAGCGGGCCGCTGGCGCCGTAGCCCGTGACGCTGCAGTAGACCAGGCGCGGGTTGATCTGTGTGAGCTGCTCGAAAGCGATGCCCAGGCGTTCGGGCACGCCGGGGCGGAAGTTGTGCACCAGCACGTCGGCGTCGCGCACCAGGCGCAGCAGCGTCGCGAGTTCCTCGGATTGCTTCAAGTCCAGCACCATGCCCCATTTGCTGCGGTTGACGCCGACGAACGCACGGCTTTCGGCCTCTAGCGTCGACGGGTACCTGCGCAGGTTGTCGCCCGTGGGCGGCTCGATCTTGATGACTTCGGCGCCCTGGTCGGCGAGCAGTGAACAGCCATAAGGCCCGGCGATATAGGCACTCAGGTCCAGCACGCGAATGCCGCTCAAGGGGCCGCGCGGGCCGGGCCGCTGTTCTGACAGGTCTTGCTGCATGGGGTCTCTTCTCTCACTGGAATCCCGGGGCCCTGCGCAGCCGCATGCCGCGGCACTGCCCGGGGAAAGGTGGCGACGTTTCAGTCGGCCACGATATTGCGGTCTTTGGCGAGTGTCTTCCAGCGCTCGACATCCTTTTGGATCACATCGGCGAACTGCGGCGGCGTCAGCGCCGTGGTCAATGCGCCTTCGCGCAGGAAGTTGGCCTTGATCTGCGGGCCCGCGAGGATCTGGTTCACGGCCTGGTTGAGCTGGTTGACGATGGGCGCGGGCGTGCCTGCAGGGGCAAGCAGGCCCCACCACAGATCGAATTCATAGCCGGGTACGGCCGTGGCCATGGGCGTGAGCTCGGGCGCGATGGGGCTGGGCTGCAGGCTGGTGATGCCGATGGCACGCAGCTTGCCGTTGCGCACCATGGGCAGGATGGATGGGCCGCTCGAGATCATCAGCTGCACCTGGTTGCCGATCACGTCGGTCACGGCCGGCCCCTGGCCCTTGTAGGGCACATGGGTGATGTCGAAGCCCGGCGCCATGGCGCGCAGCAGTTCGGTGGCGAAATGGTTGACGCTGCCCGTGCCCGACGACGCATAGTTGAACTTGCCGGGGTTGGCCTTGACGGCGCTGATCAGTTCGGCCGGCGTGCGCGCCGCGAAGTCATTGTTCACGGCGACCACGAACGGGCCGCGGGCGAACATCGCCACGGGCGCAAAGCTCTTGACGGGGTCGAACGGCATCCTGGTCTGCACGGCCGAATTGGTCGTCATGCTCGACGAGACCGCGACCAGCGTATAGCCGTCGGGCTGGGCCTTGGCGACCTGGCCGGTGCCGGTGTTGCCGCTCGCGCCGGGCCGGTTCTCGACGATCACCGCCTGCTTGAGCAGGTCGCCGAGTTCCTTGGCGATCTGGCGCGCAAACGAATCGTTGGAGCCACCGGGCGGGTAGGGCACGACCATGGTGATCGGTTTTGCAGGGTATTGCTGTGCCTGCGCCAGGGGCGCGAAGCCGGCCAGGGCCAGGGCGGCGGCCGTGCAGAGCACGCTGCGGCGCAGCGCGGGTTTGCGGTTCGAAGTCTGCATGTTGTCTCCTTGTTGTAATTCGTCTCGGCGGGCTGGTTGCCCCCCTGTGCAATCAGTCGTTGCGCGCGGCGAGGCCCAGCGCCCGGGCCTGGGCGACGATGGCCTGGGCGCGCAGCACGAACGGGCGATCGATCATCTTTCCGTCGACCACATAGGCGCCTACGCCGTCGGCATCGGCCCGGGCGGCGGCACTGACCACCTTGAGCGCGCTCGCGAGCTCGGCGGCGCCGGGCTGGAACACTTCGTTGGCGACCGCGACCTGGCTGGGGTGTATGCAGGTCTTGCCCGTGAAGCCCAGGCGGGCGGCAAGCTCGGCTTCGGCGCGAAAGCCGTCGGCGTCCTGGATGTTGGCGAACGCGCCGTCATAGGCCGCAATGCCGGCTTCGGCCGCGGCCAGGCGCACGCCCATCAGCACCTGGGCAACGGCCGTGGGCTCGCGGCGGTGCAGGCCATAGGGTTCGAACAGATCGCCCAGGCCGACCTGCAGGCCTATGGCCAGCGGGTGGGCCGCGGCGATCTCATGCGCCAGGCGCAGCGCGCGCGGCGTCTCGATATTCAGCAGCAGGCGCGGCGCCTGGGCCATGCCCGCGGCGCGCGCCGCGCGTTCCACCGCTTGCGCGGCGGCGCGCACATCGTCGGCGGTTTCGGGCTTGGGCAGGTTGATCCAGTGCACGGCGGGGCACACGATGTCGGCCACGTCGCGCTCGAAGTGCGGCGTGTCCATGGCATTGATGCGCACGATCAGCGTCTTGCGGTGGCCGCTCAGCGCCTCGGGGCTGCGCAGAAAGCCTTGCAGCAGTGCGCGCGCCTCGTCCTTGCGGGATTCGGCGACGGCGTCCTCGAGGTCGAAGGAAAGGCCGTCGGCCGCGCCGACCAGCGCTTTGGCGAACAACTCGGGACGGGATGCGGGGACAAACAGTTTGCTTCTCATGCGGCCATTGTGGAACGCGTAAAAAACAAAAGAAACACATGCAATCTTTCTTCAAAACAAAGAAATAATGTGGTGATGGAAACCCAATACCTGCGCAGCTTTTTGCTGGTCATCGAGACCGGTTCCCTGGCCGAGGCGGCACGCCGCATGCACCTGACGGCGGCCGCCGTCGCCCAGCAGATGCGCACGCTCGAGCGCGAATTCGGCACCGAGCTGCTGGCGCGCGCCGGGCGCACCGTGGCGCCCACGCCTGCGGGCCACCGGCTCGCGGCGACGGCGCCGCAACTGCTGCGCGACCTGGCCCATGCGCGCACCCATGTGAACCAGGAGTCCGAAGTCGGCGAGCTGACGCTGGGAACGATCAACACCGCGCTGCACAGCCTGCTGCCCGACATCCTCGCGCGCTTCGTCGCCGAGCTGCCCGGCGTCAAGGTCTTCCTGCAATCGGGCACGACCCAGCAGGTCTACCAGGCCGTGCAGCAGGGCACGCTGGACGCGGCCGTATGCCTTTACCCGCCGTTCGCGCTGTCCAAGGCCTTCGACTGGTCGCTGCTGCGCGAGGAGTCGCTGATCCTGCTCGCGCCGCGCCATCTGGCGGGCCTCACGCCGTTCGAGCTGCTGCGCACCCAGCCGCTGATACGCTATGACCGCAGCCTGGGCGGCGGGCAGATGATAGAACGCTACCTGCGCGCCAACCAGATCAGCGTGCCGCGCGAACGCTTCGAGCTCAGCTCGCTGGTGGCGATTTCCATGATGGTCGACCGGGGCCTGGGCGTGGCCGTGGTGCCCGACACCGCGCTTGACTGGCCCGACGGCCACAACGTCGTGCGGCTGGCGCTGCCCGGCCAGACCGAGTCGCGCCGCTTCGGTACGCTGTGGCTGCGGTCTTCGCCGCGGCTGGCGCGCATACGCCGGCTGGTGGATTGCGCCCAGGCCGTGGTCATGGAGCGCGGCTATGCCGTTCCCGGCACGAGACCCTCTGCGGGTTATGCCGAATAGCTATACCTGCTAGCGGGCGATACGCCTAGTGGCGGCGGCTGCAATTGTTCAGAATCAGACGCAATACACAGGAGAGACAACAGCAATGCAAACGGCCATTCCCTGCCTTTTGATGCGTGGCGGCACCTCGAAAGGGCCTTTCTTTCGCGCCGCCGACCTGCCGCAGGATCTGCCCACGCGCGACAAGGTGCTGCTGGCCGCGCTGGGCTCGCCCGACAAGCGCCAGATCGACGGCATCGGCGGTGCGCATCCACTGACCAGCAAGGTCGGCATGGTGTCGCTGAGCCAGCGCGAAGGCATTGACCTCGAATTCCTGTTCGCCCAGCTCCAGCCCGAAAAAGACACCGTGGACACCACGCCCAACTGCGGCAACATGCTGGCCGCCGTCGTGCCGTTCGCGCTGGAGACCGGCATGGTCAGCGCGCGCGGCGAGACCAGCACCTTCCGCGTGCTCACGCTCAACACCGACATGGCGGCAGACATCACCGTGCAGACGCCGGGCGGCCAGGTCTCCTATGAAGGCCAGGCGCGCATCGACGGCGCGCCCGGCCAGTCGGCGCCGGTCGACATCAGCTTTCTCGACACCGCGGGCTCGGTCTGCTCTGGCCTGCTGCCCACGGGCAGCCCAAAGGACAGCATCACCGTCACGGGCGAAGGCTTCGACGATTTCACGCTCGATGTGACCTGCATAGACAACGGCATGCCGCTGGTGATCCTGCGCGCGCAGGATGTCGGTCGCACCGGCCAGGAAAGCGTGGCCGATCTGAACGCGGACACCGACCTCAAGCGCCGCATCGAGGCGCTGCGCCTGCAGATTTCGCAGCGCATGGGCCTGGGCGATGTGTCGCAGAAGAACTACCCGAAGATGACGCTGATCGCGCCGCCCGCGCAGGGCGGAGCGCTGACCACGCGCAGCTTCATTCCCCATGCCTGCCACGACGCCATTGGCGTGCTTGCCGCCGTGACCGTGGGCACGGCCGTGAAGATGCCCGGCACGGTCTGCGAAGGCGTGGCCCGGTTGCCCGCGGGCGCGGGCAGCGTCACGGTGTCGGTAGAGCACCCCACGGGCGAATTCAGCGTCACGCTCGACAGCGATCCGGCGGAGCCTTCCGTGGTGACCAAGGCCGCATTGCTGCGCACGGCGCGGCTTTTGATGCGCGGAGAAGTCATGGTGCCGCGCGCCGTCTGGAACGGCGCCGCCTGAGCGCATCACCTCTCCATGGGCCCGCGCGCCCCTGGACCCCCCATTTTTGTGAATATCAGGAGAACATCGCGATGATCATCGACGTACACGGCCACTACACCACGGCCCCCGCAGCACTGGGCGCCTGGCGCGATCTGCAGATCGCCGGCCTCAAGGACCCCAGCCAGGCCCCATCGGCCAGCGCGCTGAAGATCAGCGACGACGAAATCCGCGACACCATCGAGAACAACCAGCTCAAGCTGATGAAGCAGCGCGGCTCGGACCTGACCATCTTCAGCCCGCGCGCCAGCTTCATGGCCCACCACATCGGCGACTTCGAGACTTCGGCCACCTGGGCCGCGATCTGCAACGAGCTGTGCTTTCGCGTCAGCGAACTGTTTCCCGAGCACTTCATTCCCGCGGCCATGCTGCCGCAGTCGCCGGGCGTGGATCCCGCGACCTGCATTCCCGAACTCGTCAAGTGCGTCGAGCAATACGGCAACGTCGGCATCAACCTCAACCCCGATCCATCGGGCGGCCACTGGACGTCGCCGCCGCTGTCCGACCGCAGCTGGTACCCGATCTACGAGAAGATGGTCGAGTACGACATCCCGGCCATGGTCCATGTGAGCACCAGCTGCAACAGCTGCTTTCACACCACGGGCGCGCACTACCTGAACGCCGACACCACGGCCTTCATGCAATGCCTGACCAGCGACCTGTTCAAGGACTTCCCCACGCTCAAGTTCCTGATTCCGCATGGCGGCGGCGCCGTGCCCTACCACTGGGGGCGTTTCCGCGGCCTGGCGCAGGAGCTGAAAAAACCGCTGCTGGACGACCATCTGCTCAACAACATCTTCTTCGACACCTGCGTCTACCACCAGCCGGGCATTGATTTGCTGACCAAGGTGATCCCGGTCAAGAACATCTTGTTTGCCAGCGAGATGATTGGTGCGGTGCGCGGCATAGACCCCACCACGGGCCATTACTACGACGACACCAAGCGCTATATCGAAGACACGGTCAATCTGAACGAGGAAGAGCGCTTCCAGGTCTACGAAGGCAATGCGCGCCGCGTGTTCACGCGCCTCGACGCAGCGCTCAAGAAGAAAGGCCTGTAAGCAGGCCACGGACAACAGGAGAATTCAATGTACGAACTCGGTGTGGTTTATCGCAATATCCAACGCGCGGACAAGGCCGCGGCCGACGCGCTCGCCGCCTTGGGCTCGGCCACGGTGCACGAGGCCATGGGCCGCGTGGGCCTGCTCAAGCCCTATATGCGCCCCATCTACGCGGGCCAGCAGGTCTCGGGCACGGCCGTCACGGTGCTGCTGCAGCCCGGCGACAACTGGATGATGCATGTGGCGGCCGAGCAGATCCAGCCCGGCGACGTGGTGGTCGCGGCCGTCACCTCCGAATGCACGGACGGCTATTTCGGCGACCTGCTGGCGACCAGCTTCCAGGCACGCGGCGCGCGCGCGCTGATCATCGACGCCGGCGTGCGCGACGTGAAGACGCTCCAGGATATGAACTTCCCGGTCTGGAGCCGCGCCATTTCGTCGCGCGGCACCATCAAGGCCACGCTGGGCTCGGTCAACATTCCCGTGGTCTGCGCGGGCATGTGGGTCACGCCCGGTGACGTGATCGTTGCCGACGACGATGGCGTGGTCTGCGTGCCCGCTGCCCGGGCGGCTGCCACCCTCGACGCCGCGCAAAAGCGCGAAAGCTTCGAAGGCGAGAAACGCGCCAAGCTGGCTTCGGGCGTGCTTGGGCTGGACATGTACAAGATGCGCGAGCCGCTGGAAAAAGCCGGCCTCCGATACCTTGACTAACACCCCCTGAGCCGCTTACGCGGCTTCCCCCTCTCATCCTTCGGTGGAGGGGGACGACACCATCGCTGCGGGGCGGCCCTTGCTCGGTGTCTCCCACCTGGGACACGCCGGTTTCATAAGCCGCTGACATTGCGAAAGTCGTGGATAAAAAACAAAGCGGAATAACATGTCAAATTTTGAAAAGACCCCCGGCTGGCTCGACTGGTATAGCGGCCCGGCCAAGCCGAAATTCCAGCTGCCGGCGGGCGCGGTCGATGCCCATTGCCATGTGTTCGGCCCGGGCAATGAATTCCCGTTTGCGCCCGAGCGCAAGTACACGCCCTGCGACGCGAGCAAGGCGCAGCTGTTCGCGCTGCGCGAACATCTGGGCTTTGCGCGCAATGTGATCGTGCAGGCCACCTGCCACGGCGCCGACAACAGCGCCATGGTCGATGCCTGCCAGGCCGCGGGCGGCAAGGCGCGCGGTGTGGCCACTGTCAAGCGCAGCATCAGCGACGATGAGCTGCAGGCGCTGCATGACGCCGGCGTGCGCGGCGTGCGCTTCAATTTCGTCAAGCGCCTGGTAGACTTCACGCCCAAGGATGAGTTGCTGGAGATCGCCGGCCGCATCCAGAAGCTGGGCTGGCATGTGGTGATCTACTTCGAGGCCGTGGACCTGCCCGAGCTGTGGGACTTCTTCACCAGCCTGCCGACCACGGTGGTCGTCGACCACATGGGCCGGCCCGACGTGAGCCAGCCCATTGACGGACCCGAGTTCGCGCTGTTCCTGAAGTTCATGCGCGAGCACCCCAATGTCTGGAGCAAGGTCTCGTGCCCCGAGCGCCTGTCGGTCACCGGCCCCAAGGCGCTGGCTGGCGAGCAGAACGCCTACCGCGACGTGCTGCCGTTCGCGCGCCGCGTGGTCGAGGAATTCCCCGACCGCGTGCTGTGGGGCACCGACTGGCCGCACCCCAACCTCAAGGACCATATGCCCGACGACGGCCTGCTGGTGGATTTCATTCCCCACATCGCGCCCACGGCCGAGCTGCAGCGCAAGCTGCTGGTGGACAATCCCATGCGTCTTTACTGGCCAGAAGAACATGGCACCCCCTGAGCTGCTTACGCCGGATGGCCGGCCCCAGCTTCCCCCTCTCAACCTTCGGTGGAGGGGGACGACACCCTCGCTGCGGGGCGGCCCTTGCTCGGTGTCCCTGGCCTGGACCCAGCCGGTTTCACGGGCTCTGCACCGTGATTCACTGCGTATTGAATATTGAAGGAGGAGTCGCTTTATGGCTCTGCACAAACCCTATACCGATGTGCCCGGCACCATCATCTTTGACGCCCAGCAGTCCCGCAAGGGCTACTGGCTCAACCAGTTCTGCATGTCGCTGATGAAGGCCGAGAACCGCGCGCGCTTCAAGGCCGACGAGCGCGCCTACCTCGACGAGTGGGCGATGACCGAGGAGCAAAAGCAGGCCGTGCTGGCCCGCGACCTGAACTGGTGCATGCGCACCGGCGGCAACATCTACTTTCTGGCCAAGATAGGCGCGACCGACGGCAAGAGCTTCCAGCAGATGGCCGGCTCGATGACCGGCATGACCGAAGACGAATACCGCGCCATGATGCTTGCCGGCGGCCGTTCGGCCGATGGCAACCGCGTCGTCGGTGAAGATGGCGACGCCCAGGCGCACCGCCAGCCCCAAGGAAACTCTGCCCGCAAGGAGGGCAACTGAATGGCCCGCATCACCGCCTCTGTCTTTACCTCGCATGTGCCCGCGATCGGCGCCGCCCTCGACCTGGGCCGCGACCAGGACGACTACTGGAAGCCGCTGTTCAAAGGCTATGAGCCTTCCAAGCAGTGGATGAAGGACAACAAGCCCGACGTCATCTTCCTGGTCTACAACGACCACGCGACGGCGTTCAGCCTGGACATGATTCCGACCTTCGCTATCGGCACGGCCGACAGCTTCACGCCTGCCGACGAAGGCTGGGGCCCGCGCCCCGTGCCCACCGTGATCGGCCACCCCGACCTGGCTTCGCACATCGCGCAGTCGGTGATACAGCAGGATTTCGACCTGACCATCGTCAACAAGATGGACGTGGACCACGGCCTCACCGTGCCGCTGTCGCTGATGTGCGGCCAGCCCACGCCGGAAGAAGGCTGGCCTTGCCCGGTGATTCCGTTTGCCGTCAACGTCGTGCAATACCCCGTGCCTTCGGGTCAGCGCTGCTTCAACCTGGGCCGCGCGATCCGCAAGGCCGTGGAAAGCTATGACGAAGACCTCAACGTCCACATCTGGGGCACGGGCGGCATGAGCCACCAGCTGCAGGGCGCGCGCGCGGGGCTGATCAACAAGGAATGGGACCTGAACTTCATGGACCGCCTGATCGACAACCCCCACGGCCTGGCCAAGATGCCGCACATCGACTATGTGCGCGAAGCCGGCTCGGAAGGCATCGAGCTGGTGATGTGGCTGATCGCGCGCGGCGCGATGAGCGACATCGACAGCCCGGCGCCCGTGCCCAAGGTCGCACACCGCTTCTACCATGTGCCCGCGTCGAATACGGCGGTGGGCCACCTGATCCTGGAGAACCAATAAACATGAGCAAGACCATCAAAGTAGCCCTGGCCGGTGCCGGCGCCTTCGGCATCAAGCACCTCGACGGCATCAGGAACATTGACGGCGTCGAAGTCGTCTCCCTCGTGAGCCGCGACCTGGAGAAGACGCGCGAAGTCGCGGCCAAGTACGGCATCCCGCATGTCACCACCGATCTCGCCGACAGCCTGGCACTGGCCGAAGTCGACGCCGTGATCCTGTGCACGCCCACGCAGATGCATGCGGCCCAGGCGATTGCGTGTCTGCAGGCCGGCAAGCATGTGCAGGTCGAGATCCCCATGGCCGACAGCCTGGCCGACGCCGAAGCCGTGGTCGCGGCCCAGAAGGCATCGGGCCTGGTCGCGATGTGCGGCCATACGCGCCGCTTCAACCCCAGCCACCAGTGGGTGCACCACAAGATTGGTGCGGGCGAGTTGAACCTGCAGCAAATGGATGTGCAGACCTATTTCTTTCGCCGCACCAACACCAACGCGCTGGGCCAGGCGCGCAGCTGGACCGACCACCTGCTGTGGCACCACGCAGCCCATACCGTGGACCTGTTCGCCTACCAGGCGGGCAGCCCCATCGTGCAGGCCAACGCCATCCAGGGTCCTGTCCACCCCGTGCTGGGCATCGCCATGGACATGAGCATCCAGCTCAAGGCGGCGAACGGCGCGATCTGCACGCTGAGCCTTTCGTTCAACAACGACGGCCCACTGGGAACGTTCTTCCGCTATATCGGTGACAACGGCACCTATCTGGCGCGCTATGATGACCTGTTCAACGGCAAGGAAGAGCAGATCGACGTCTCCAAGGTCGATGTGTCGATGAACGGCATCGAGCTGCAGGACCGCGAGTTCTTCGCGGCCATCCGCGAAGGCCGCGAGCCCAACGCCAGCGTGACCCAGGTGCTGCCTTGCTACCAGGTGCTGCATAAGCTTGAACAACAATTGAATTGATACACCCCCTGAGCGACTACGTCGCTTCCCCTGAACAAGGGAGGCAAGAGGGCGTTCCCCTCGGTGCGGGGCGGCGTCCTGAGCTCCGTCGAAGGGCTCGGTGCCCCTCGCTTGGGCCGCGCCAGTATCATGGGCTGCGTACTAGCAGATACCTCGTTATTTGTAACCTCCAGGCCAGCGCACGCGAAACAGCATGCGCTGGCTTTGCCTTTTCAAGGATTGACCCATGCAGACACGCAAAATCGGCCCTTTCGACGTCACTTCCGTCGGTCTGGGCTGCATGAATCTGAGCCATGCCTACGGCACGCCTCCCAGCGCCGAGCAGGGGCGCGAGCTGCTCGCCCATGCGCTGGACCAGGGCGTGACGCTGTTCGACACCGCCGCGCTCTACGGCTTTGGCGCGAATGAAACGCTGGTCGGCCCGGTGCTCGCGCCGCACCGCGCGCGCATCACGCTGTGCAGCAAGGGCGGCATGGCCGGGGTGGTGGGCGAAGACGGCGTGACGCGCCGCGTGATCGACGGCCGGCCGGCGACGCTGCGGCGCAACTGCGAAGACAGCCTGCGCCGCCTGGGCACCGACGTGATCGACCTCTACTACCTGCACCGCTGGGACAAGTCGGTGCCCATCGAGGAATCCGTGGGTGAAATGGGCCGGCTGCTGCAGGAAGGCAAGGTGCGCGCGCTGGGCCTGTCCGAAGTCTCGGCCGACACGCTCTCGCGCGCCCACCGCGAACACCCGATCACGGCGCTGCAAAGCGAGTATTCGCTGTGGTCGCGCAATGCCGAACTCGGCACGCTGCAGCGCTGCGCCGAATTGGGCGTGGCCTACGTCGCGTTCAGCCCGCTGGGCCGGGGTTTTCTGGGCGGCGGCCTGCTCGATGCGGCGACGCTGGGCGAAAAGGACGTGCGCACCGCCATGCCGCGCTTCTCGGCCGAGAACTACCCGCGCAACCTGCGCCTGCTCGCGCCCATGCGCGAAATCGCCGAACAGGCCGATTGCAGCCTGGCGGCACTGGCCATTGCCTGGGTGCTGCACCAGGGGGAACATGTGATCGCGCTGCCCGGCACCACGCAGCGCAAGCACCTCGACGAAGACCTGCACGGCGGCGAAGTCAAGCTGTCGAGCGCCCATATCGAGCAGCTCGACGCGCTGTTCCAGCCATCGGCGATTGCCGGTAGCCGCTATGCGGCGCAGGGGCACAGGGAAGTGGATACCGAGGAATTCTCGCCCAAGGCCTGACGTACGTTCCCTGCGCACAGGGGGCTGGTGCGCAGGGCCCGGCGTGCGCCACGCCGGTGTCACGGTGCAAGCTGCACCGCGTCTTGCAGCGCCAAGGCGCATGACAAGCCCCCAGTGCAAAAGAACAATTCTGCAACTGCTTCCTCCTGGAGAGCATGGGGTAAGGGGAAACCCTGTAAATAGATAAAAACTATCTATTTATAATATTGATGAATTTTATGTTTCGTGGTGGCAAATGCCTTCCGGGGCCGGTGCATCTTGCGGTCTCTGGCGGGCATGGCGTATCGCGGCAATGGCATATTGCTGTGTCGACGGCTTGTGTCGTGGTGAAAAATTTTCACTGCTGAGCGAAACCGGGGATCGTCATGAGTCGGTAAAGCGACTGCGATGGCAGTCGTTGCGAATTCGAAACATTGATATATTATTTTCCATAATCCTCTTGTTATTCGACTTCAGATCCCGATGAATGTAAACTCTGCCACAGCACCTCGTAGTATTCTTTCCAAAAAGCATTTGCCTGGTTCATTTTTCTCCCATTTAATGAATTTCCAATATTTCTATGCACAGCATATCTTGGCTGAGCGTGAATTGGATGACGCTATTGAAGAATTTGAACTCACGCCCGATAATAATGAGGGAGTTGAATATTGGCTGAGTGAATTTTCTGAAAAACTGGTGTATTATGTGCATTTTTTGAAGGAGGCAGAAGAGAAGTATTCAGATGCAAATGACTGTTTTTATGCATGCCAGACTACTTTTGATAATGCATCGGTGGCTTGGGAGAATTCACAAAAGTCAACCAGAGAGTCCACTTTTGTGAAACTGGTTGCTGCGCGGGCGGAATATTTTTCAGCCATGGGTCGTAGGCGAGAACAGGGTTTTGAGCTGGAGGTTGCTCGAGAAGACCTCAGGAATCTCAAGATTTATATATGTGAGGAACTCGATGCTGTGTATGGTGATACTTGTATGGGGGATAATGAAAAATACAAGTCTGTGCTGAATGCGGTTAATATTGCCAAGACAGCCGAGGAGAAGTCTTTTGCAGCCAGGAAGGAATTGAATGAATTTTGGATTTCTCAGAAACCAGGTCAATTTCCGCCTGCAACGACGATAGCCGCCACGACAATGGATTCTTCGGCTGAGAAATCGCGCTCCATCACCATGGATCTGGATCGTAATATTTTCCAAGAGCACGAAGCTAGCGATTCGACTCAGGATGTCGAGGAAGTCCAAAGTGATGCAATGAAGGATTCCGAGCAGGATGTGGCTTCGCTTCAGGCGCTGGTGGCTGACTTGAGAATTTGTGTTGATGATTCAGTTTGTGAAGCTGGCGACCCGGGCAAGAATGTCGAGATTGTAAAAAATAATGCAGTGAAGGCAGTGACAATCAATCAGGGCGCCGATGTCATGCGGTTTTTCTCGAACGTGCAAGATAAGCTGGCCTATGCGCAGCATGAGTTCGACGAAGCCATCGACAGCATGAATGCCTTGTGCAAAGCCAAGGCCGCATGGGTGCACGCCGAGAAGGCCCGGGCGAAGGAGCTTGCCGCGGCGATCGATCAAGCGAAACTTGAAAAAGAGGTCGCCGAAGTTGCTGTCGATGCGCTCAGACCGATGGACAAGGGGTTTTTCGAGGCGGGCAAGGTCCGGGAATGTGACCCGCAGGCTGAACAAGAACAAGAAGCCAACTGGCGGGAAGCCGAGCAGGCCTTTATTTCGCACCTCTGCAAGTTGCATTGGGCCCGCGTAGCGTTCAATGAGGCAAACGCCATTCTCAACAGCAAGATCATGGCATCCCATTGGCAGTTCGATGCCGACATCAACGTGTGCCTGCAGCGCGCGCTGAAAGCTGCCAGCGAAGTGAATGCAGCCGTGGCGGAAGGCGAGAGCCAGGCATGCCTGATGGATATTGGGCCGGTCTTCGATACGGATGCGCATGGCAGGCCAATGCTGCCTTTCATCCAGCAGCCGGCGAAGGTTCAGGGTCCATCGGACATGATCGACAGCGATCATGACACGCCGTTCATTGGCCTGTCGCCGGGCCCCGGTGGTGATCAACTGGTGGCGCGGCAAGCAAACGATTCGGGTGTCGCCGCCATGGAGGATGGCGATCTGACTGGCATGCTCCAGGACGAAGCGCATGAACTCCAGGCGGGCCTGAGCGGGGTTGCGCCGGACAGCGCTCACTCTCTCTATCACTGAACCGCCCCCGCATGGTTTTGCCATGAGAAAAGCCGCTGCAGTGGCCCGCAGCGGCTTGGCTTTTCCCTATGGGCGAGGGTCTTACAGTTCCAGATTCGCGCGGCGTATCACATCACCAAAGCGCTTGTTCTCATCGACCATGAAAGTCTTGAATTCTTGCGGCGTGGGGAAGTAGTTCTCGTAGCCGAAGGTCTGGAACTTGGGTTGCACATCGGGCTCGGCCAGCACCTTCATGGTGTCGCTGCGGATCTTCTCGACCACGGCCGCGGGCGTGCTCTTGGAGACCGCGAAAGCGTTCCAGCCCGTGACGATGGCGTTGGCCGGGCCGCCCGACTCGGCGATGGTCGGCACGTCTTCGTAGCCCTTGAGACGGTGCGGAGCCAGCACGGCCAGGAAGCGCACCTTGCCCGAGCGCGCCAGCGGGCCGGCCGTGCCCGACGAGCCCAGCGCGAACGCGAGTTCGCCCGTGGCCACGCTGGTGTAGAGCTGGCTGGTTTCCTTGTAGATCACATGCTCCATCTTCGTGCCCGTGAGCGATTCGAGCAGGGCCGAACCCAGGTGCACGGGATTGCCCACCGACCACGAGCCGTAGTTGAGCTTGCCGGGGCGCGCCTTGGCGTCGGCGATCAGGTCGGCGACGGTCTTGTAGGGGCTGTCCATCGCCACGCAGACGAAGAAGAAGGTACGGAACAGCGGCAGGACGACTTCGAAGTCCTTGTCGATGTTGTAGGGCAGCTTCTTGAACAGGTGGGGGTAGGCCGCGAGGTGGACGTTATCGAGCTGGATGATGTCCGTGCCGTCGTTCGCGCCGCGCTTGAACGCATCGATGGCGATGAAGCCGTTGCCGCCGGGACGGTTTTCAACGATGACCGGCTGGCTCCACAGGCGCGCGAGCTTGTCGGCGATGAGGCGCGAGGTGCCATCGGGGCCACCGCCTACGGGGAAGGGGTTGATGATGCGCACCTGCTTGGTGGGCCAGTGGGTCGCGGTCTGCGCGCGGGCCGGGGCCATGGCACCGAGCGCAAGCGCGCCCAAGGCAAGGCCGGCGCTGCGGCGGTTCATTTGGCGGGTGGTTATGGTCATTTTGTCTCCGTTGTCAGCTGATCGCGTTTTTTGGCGCTGTTGCTCCCCATGTGGACCGGGGTGCAGGCAAATGATTCCGCATTGTGGCAGGCCTGTTCGCATCACCTAGACGCGCACCTCTCTACCAGCTATAGCAAAATGGCATGGTTACAGCTTGAGTGCG
Organism: Pantoea sp. 18069; assembly: GCF_902706035.1. Lineage (GTDB taxonomy): Bacteria > Pseudomonadota > Gammaproteobacteria > Burkholderiales > Burkholderiaceae_C > Comamonas. The sequence goes on from NZ_CACSJA010000015.1 coordinate 48,553, forward strand.
CCATGAATCTTCAGCAGATAGAAACTTTTGTACAGGTGGCCGAGACCGGCAGCTTCAGCAAGGCAGCATTGCTGCTCGATATCGCGCAGCCGGCCTTGAGCCGTCAGGTGCGAACCCTGGAGATCGAGCTGCGCGAAACGCTGCTGATCCGTACCGGACGCGGCGTGACGCTCACGGATGCGGGGCGCAGGCTGCTCGAGCATGGCCACGCCATCATGCAGCGCGTGGCGCTGGCCAAGGAAGACCTGGGAAGCCAGCGCGACGAACCCGTGGGGCGCATCGTGGTCGGCCTGCCGCCCAGCCTCGCGCGCCGGCTCACGCTGCCGCTGATCGATGTCTTCAGCCGGGAAATGCCCAAGGCCGGCCTGGCCGTGGTCGAAGGCTTCTCGGTCAACATGGCCGAGTGGCTGACTTCGGGGCGCATGGACCTGGCGCTGGTCTACACGCCCGAGCCGCAACCGCAGGTCGAAGTCACGCCGGTGCTCGAAGAGCGGCTGTGCCTGATCGGGCCCGCAAGCATGGGCGAGCGCATGTCGGTGCGCTTCGAGGAGTTGTCGGGCTATCCGCTGGTCATGCCCCAGCGCGGCCAGATCTTTCGCAAGCTGATGGAAGCCCAGGCGACGCTGTCGCAGGTCAAGCTCAACGTGGTCTGGGAAGTCTCCAGCGTTCCGGCGATTCTCGACCTGGTGCGCGGCGGCTACGGCTACGCGGCGCTCACCGCCAGCGCGCTCAGCAGCCACGACCACCAGGACGAACTGGCCTGCATTCCCATCGAGTCGCCGGGCATCGTGAGCACGCTGTGCATGGCGCAGTCGGCGAAGAAGAAAAGCACGCCGCTGATACGCCGCACTTCGGAGTTGCTGCGGGGGTTGTGTCTGGAGGCGGCTGTCAGGCCCTTGAAGGGGGAGTGACTTTTTTTGGGGGCCGGCCTGTGTGCACAAGCATGCTCTCAATCTCCCCCGTTCGTGGTGAGCTTGCCTAGCCGGCCGCGTCGCACCATGAACGGCCTGGCCGACGAAAAGCCGTAGCTTTCGGCTCATCCTTCACAACAACGGCCTTAACTCCTGCGCCGCATCCCGCAGCAGCGGCAGCAGATTGCGCGTGAGCGCCTGGGCCGTCATGTGCTGCGCCGACATCACGGCATTGAGCGCGGCCACGGTCTGGCCGGCGCTGTCGCGCAGCGGCACGGCAATCGCCTGTACGCCCAGTTCATGCTCTTCCTGGGCAATGCAATAGTCCTGGGCGCGCACCTGGTCCAGGCAGGCGCGCATTTCGGCGGGCTGGGTCAGCGTGTGCAGCGTGAGCCGGTGCAGCGTGCGGCAGGCCAACCATTCTTCGAGCGCGGGCAAGGGCAAAGCGGCCAGCAGCACCCGGCCGGTCGACGACGCGTGCGCCGGCAGGCGGCTGCCCAGGTGCACGCCATGGGCGAACAGTGGCTGGGCCGCGCCTTGCGCCGTGCTGCGCGCGATGACCACGGTTTCGCTGCCCGCCAGAATCGCCGCGGAAAACGAGAACGCCGCCATGGCGCTGAGCCGGTTGAGCACGGGCTGCACGGTGCGCGGCAGGCGGGCGCTTGCGAGGTAGCTGCCCGACAGCCCCAGCACCTTGGGCGTGAGCCAGAAATGGTGGCCGTCGGATTCGAGATAGCCGAGGTGAGCGAGCGTCAGCAGATGGCGGCGTGCGGCCGCGCGCGTGAGCCCCGCGCGCTCGGCGGCGAGCGTGGCATTGAGCCGCTGGCGCTCGGTGTCGAAGCATTCAAGCACTGCCAGGCCCTTGCCCAGGCCTGCGATGTAATCGGCCGCGGCAATGCCGGGGCCGGGCGATGAAGGAGGCGAGGTCATGGGCGGCGTTGAAGATATTGCGCGATAGTCGCACATTTTGCGCGATCACCGCGCAAAAGTCTATCCAAGCTTGCGCCGGCGCAGAGCATCGCTTCTAAGCTAGCGACAAACAACCTTGGTGGATAGACACATGCGCACACAAGTGGCAATCATCGGCGCCGGCCCCGCAGGCCTGCTTCTGGGACAACTGCTCTATGAGGCAGGCATAGACAACGTGATTCTGGAGCAGCGCAGCCCCGACTATGTGCTCGGCCGCATCCGCGCGGGCGTGCTCGAACAGGTCACGGTCGATTTGCTCGCACAGGCCAAGGCCGACACGCGCATGCGTGCCGAAGGCCTGCCGCATGACGGCATCGAGTTGCTGTTCGGCGGCAAGCGCCACCGCATCGACCTGCATGAACTCACGGGCGGCAAGCGCGTGATGGTCTACGGCCAGACCGAAGTCACGCGCGACCTGATGGAGGCGCGCGAGCGCGCAGGGCTGCTCACGGTGTACGAAGCCCAGGATGTGACGCCGCTGGAGTTCGGCAGCGAGCGCCCGCGCGTGCGCTACCACAAGGACGGCCAGCAGCACGAAATCAGCTGCGACTTCATCGCCGGCTGCGACGGTTTTCACGGCGTGTGCCGCGCGAGCATTCCCGCGGACCGCATACGCAACTACGAGAAGGTCTACCCGTTTGGCTGGCTGGGCATACTGGCCGACGTGCCGCCGGTGTCGCACGAGCTGATCTATGCCCACACCGAGCGCGGCTTTGCGCTGTGCAGCCAGCGCAGCGCCACGCGCAGCCGTTATTACCTGCAGGTGCCGCTGACCGACAGGGTCGAGAACTGGAGCGATGAAGCGTTCTGGGACGAGCTGCGCCTGCGCCTGGACCCCGAAGCGCGCGAGCACCTGGTCACCGGCGCTTCGCTGGAAAAGAGCATTGCGCCGCTGCGCAGCTTCGTGTCCGAGCCCATGCGCTTTGGCCGCATGTTCCTCGCGGGCGACGCGGCGCATATCGTGCCGCCCACGGGCGCCAAGGGGCTGAACCTGGCTGCATCGGACGTTGGCTATCTGTCGAAGGCATTTGCCGAGTACTACCAGCAGCGCAGCAGCGAAGGCATAGACCGCTATTCGGAAGTCAGCCTGCGCCGCGTCTGGAAGGCCGAGCGCTTCTCGTGGTGGATGACCTCGCTGATGCACCGCTTTCCCGATTCGGGCGAGTTCGATCGCAAGGTGCAGGAAGCCGAACTCGACTACCTCGTGCATTCGCGCGCGGGAGCGACTTCGCTGGCCGAGAACTATGTCGGTCTGCCATTGAATTGACAAAAAAAGGCGCTGCATAAGCAGCGCCCGAATTCCCTGAGGGGAAGAGACATTCGTTGTCTGCGCCTCAGTAGGCCGCACCATGCGCCGCCAGTACCGGATCGCCCTGGATGGCCGTCGAAGCGCGGCCATCGGCGCCTACCGGCACATCGCCTACCAGCGTGCTGCGGTAGAGCTGGCGGTCGTATTCAAGCGCGAAGATGTCCTGCGGCGCGACATGGGCTGTCGAGCGGTTGTCCCAGAAAGCGATCGAGCCGGCCTCCCACTTGAAGCGCACGGTGAATTCGCTCGCCACCGCGTGCTCCCACAGCAACTCCAGCAGTACGCGCGATTCGCGCGTGCGCAGGCCGGTGATGGTCTTGAGAAAGCCGGGGCTGATGTAGAGCACCTGTTCGCCGGTTTCGGGATGCACGGTGACCAGCGGGTGTTCGCTGACCAGGGTGTTGTTCTTGATGAGTTCCAGATACTCGGGCGTGGGGCTTGCGCCCGTGGGGGGGCTGAAGCGGTGCTCGCCGCGCAGGCCTTGCAGGAACGCTTTGAGCGGCTCCGACAGCGCATCATAGGCGGCCGCGAGGTTGGTCCATTGCGTGTCGCCGCCATAGGGCGGAATGGTCACGCCGCGCAGTATGGAGGCTGCGGGCGGGTTGTGCGCCGCGGTGACGTCGGCGTGCCAGCCGGTCCAGGGGCGGCGCTCGGGTTCGCTGCCGTGGCTGTTGGCGCGGCGGTGCTTGGCGATCGAATACAGCTCGGGGTGGCCTTCGACATGGCCGAACACCGGGTGGCCTATGGTCAGCTCGCCAAACTGGCGCGCAAACGCGACATGTTGTTCGTGGCCCAGATGCTGGTCGCGAAAGAACACGACTTTCCAGCGCAGCAGCGCCGAGCGTATGCTGTGGACTTCCGCCGGCGTGAGCGGTTCGCTCAGATCGACGCCTTGGATCAGCGCGCCGATATGGGCCGACTGCGGCACGGCGCTGATATGCGGCGTGGCCTGCAGCGCCGTCTCGAGGCGATCGCTCAGCAGCTCCTTGGCGCTGGCGTTCAAACGCATGTTCATGGGAGTCTCCTGGTTCTGGGTGTGGTTTCAGGGGGCCTTGGCAAGGGTGCGCGGTGCTGCCGGCAGCAGGCCCAGTTCGCTGAGCAGTGCCTGGTTGTTGCCGAGTTGCGCCTGCAGCAGTTGCTGCGTCGCCTGCGGGCCCTGGAACCATGGCTCCCACTGGTTGAGCGCGACGAAATCTTTCCATTCACGCGTTTGCGACACCTTGTGCAGCGCGGCGACCCAGTAGGCTTTTTGCGCGTCGCTTGCGCCGGGCACGGTCATCACGCCCTGAAACGAGTCGCTGACATAGTGGATGCCTTGCTCTTTCCAGGTCGGTGCCTGGGCGAACGGGCCGCTCAGGCGCTGCTCGGCGGCAATCGCCAGCACGCGGATGCGGCCGCTTTGCAGATAGGGCAGCAGATTGGGCGTGGTGGCCGAGACCACGTCGAGGTGGCCGCCGACCAGCGCCGTCATCGACTCGGCCGAGGACTTGTAGGGCACGATGCGCAGTCCCTTGATATCCACGCCGGCCTGCTTGAGCGGCTGCGCCACGCCCAGGTGGATGTGGTTGCCCAGTGTGGTCGCGATGCCTATCGAATACTTGCCCGGGTCCTGCCTGAGGTGATCGATCAGGTCCTGCGTATTGCGCAGCGGCGAGTCGGCGCGCACCACCACCGTGACGAACTCGCGAAACAGCGTCGCCAGCGGCGTGCCTTTTTGCAGGTGGTCGGGCAGGGCGTTTTGCGCAAGGCTGTTGCCGTAGCTGGTGCTGAGCGTCATCAGCGCATGCGCGTCGCCCGGGTGACGGTGCAGGCCTTCGAGCGCGACGATGCCATGGGCGCTCGATTTGTTGCTCACGATAAAGCCCGGCGCGAGCTTTTCGCGTGTCAGCAGTTCGGTCAGCTTGCGCGCGGCGACGTCGAGGGCCGCGCCCGCGCCGCTGGGCACGATGAACTCGGTGGCCTTGCGCGGCTGCCAGGTTCCGGCAGCATCGGCTTGGGCCTGCGCTGGCAGCCAGGCGCAGGCGAGCGCCAGGCCGGCGGCGAGCGCGGCAAGGCCAGGGCGCAGGGACAGGGGGTGGGGCGTGATCGACATGGCGCGGTTCCTTGGTCAGCAAGATCGCAGCGTGCTGCTGCGTTGCTGTGCACTTTAGGAACCAGGGCCTTCGAGGGGAACAAAGTTTTTCGCATGAGCTTGCGCGATAAACGCGCAAGCACTTGCCGCGTCACATCGTGATGTATTCCGGGTGCCGCTTGCGGATGTCCGCAACGCGGCTCAAGGTGCCTGAAAGATGCGCACGCAGCGCCGCCTGCGCCGCGTCGGGCGCGCCGCTGGCCAGCGCGTCGACGATGCGCCGGTGGTCGCGCACCACGCGCTCGGCGTTGCCGGTCGAGGGCAGGTCCAGCCGGCGCAGCCGGTCCAGATGGCCGCTGCGCCGCTGCACCAGCTCGTACAGGTCAGGCGCGCCCGCCGCTTCGTACATCGCGCGGTGAAAGGCCTGGTCGGCCGCGATGAATTCCTCGGCGCCGCTGGTGGCCAGGGCCGCCTGTACGTCCACCATGGCCGTCAGGCGCGCGTAGAGCGCTGCATCGCCGGCCAGCGCCAGCGTGCGCACGACCTCCAGTTCGATCGCGCAGCGCAGGAACTGGGCCTGTTCGGCCGACGGCAGGTCGATGCGGCTGACCAGGGTGGCATGCTGCGCAAAGATGTCGACCAGGCCCTCCTGGCGCAACTGCATCAGTGCGTCGCGTACCGGCGTCTGGCTCAATTGAAAGCGTTCGGCCAGTTCGGCGCGGGACAGGGGCGTGCCTGGTGCCAGTTCGAGTGAAATGATGGCTTCGCGCAGCCATCCGAATACTTGCGGGGCTGCCTGGCGGGTGCGATCGAGCTTGTGGATTGTCTTCATGGGTGTCGCTATGGAAGCCATGATTTTAGGGTGTGAAGGCATTGACGCGCTAATATATTAGTGCTTCAATGCATTCGCATTTCAACATTTCAATAATTACCGGAGACATCACCATGCACCGTCGCCTTGTCCTGGCTGCCGCCTGCAGCACCCTTTGCCTTTTCACCGCCGCTGCCCATGCGGCTGACTGGCCCACGGCCAAGCCCATCACCTGGGTCGTGCCTTTTGCGCCTGGCGGCTCGACCGACGTCGTCGCGCGCATGGTGGGGCAGGAGCTGTCGGCCGCGCTCAAGCAGTCGGTGGTGGTCGACAACCGGCCGGGCGCGGGCGGCGCGATCGGCGTGCAGGCCGTGGCCCGCGCGCCGGCCGACGGCTATACGCTCATTGGCGGCACCATCAGCACCCACGCGATCAACACGGCCCTCTACAAGAAGCTGCCCTACGACCCGATCAAGGATTTCGAGCCGGTCACGCTGATCGCCTACGTGCCCAACGTGCTGATGGTCAACAGCGCCCTGGGCGTGAACACGTTCGAGGAACTGGTCGCATGGATACGCAAGAACCCGGAGAAGGCCTCCTATGCCTCGTCCGGCGCGGGCACCTCTACCCATCTGACCGGCGCGCAGATGGCCGAATTGATCAAGGTACCCATGCAGCACATCGCCTACAAGGGCAGCCCGCAGGCGCTGCAGGACGTGGCCGCGGGCAACGTGCCTTTCCTGTTCGACCAGCTCACGGCCGGCCTGCCGCTGGTCAAGGCCGGCAAGCTCAAGTTCCTGGCCGTGACGACCAAGACGCGCTCGCCGCTCGCGCCCGATGTGCCCACGACCGCCGAGGCGGGCTTTGCGGGCCTGGACCTGGTGTCCTGGCAGGCGGTCTACGCGCCCAAGGGCACGCCCAGGGACGTCGTGACCCGGCTCAACACCGAAGTCGTCAAGGCACTGCGGTCGCCTGAACTCAAAGCCAAGCTGGAGACGCAGTTCGGCATGCAGGTGGTCGGCAGCACGCCGGCCGAACTGGCCGCCGTCACCGCCGCCGACACCGCCCGGCTGGGCGAGCTGGTCCGCAGGACCGGAGCCACCACAGAGTAACGAACAGAGAGACAGAAGAGCACCATGGCACGCGACATCACCATCACCCACGTCCGGATCACGCCCATCGCCTTTCGCGACGGACCGCTGCTCAACGCGGCCGGCATCCACGAACCCTGGGCACTGCGTGCCATTGTCGAGATCGAGACCAGCGACGGGCGCGTCGGCATTTCCGAGACCTACGGCGACGAGCCCATGCTCAAGGTGCTCGAGCAGGCGCGCCCGCTGCTGATAGGCCTGTCGCCGTTCGCGCTCAACACCATGGAGGAGCGCGTGCGCGCGACGATCACCGCCGTGCCCGGCGCCGTGGAATTCGAGCTTGCGCCCGGCTCGCATGCCGCGAAGAATGCGCCCAAGGTGATCAGCACCTTCGAGGTCGGCATGCTCGACCTGCAAGGCCAGATCGTCGGCGCGCCCGTGGTCGACCTGCTCGGCGGCGCGGTGCGCCCGGCCGTGCCCTACAGCGCCTACCTGTTCTTCAAATATGCGGAGCATATCGGCCAGCCCTATGCGCCCGACGCCTGGGGCGAAGGCATCAGCCCCGCGCAGATCGTCGCGCAGGCGCGCCGCATGATCGCGCTCTACGGCTTCCAGAGCATCAAGCTCAAGGGCGGTGTGTTCGAGCCCGGCCACGAGGTGGCCTGCATGCAGGCGCTGGCCAAGGCCTTTCCCGGCCTGCCACTGCGCCTGGACCCGAACGCCAACTGGTCGCTGGCCGCGAGCATCGCGGCCGCGCCCGCGCTCGACGAAATCCTCGAGTACTACGAGGACCCGACGCCTGGGCTCGAAGGCATGGCGGAACTGGCAAAGCACACCCGCCTGCCCCTGGCGACCAACATGGTGATCACCACCATGGAGGATTTCCGCAAGGGCTGCGAGATGGGCTCGGTCAAGGTGTTGCTGTCCGACCACCACTACTGGGGCGGCCTGCGCGCGACCCAGACGCTGGCGCGCATGTGCCGGCTCTGGGGGCTGGGCATGTCCATGCATTCGAACTCGCACCTGGGCATCAGCCTGATGGCCATGACCCATGTCGCGGCCAGCGTGCCCAATCTGACCTATGCCTGCGATACCCATTACCCGTGGCAGGAGGAAGAGGTGGTCAAGGGCGGCCGTATCCGCTTTGAGCAGGGCGCGGTGGCCGTGCCGACCACGCCTGGCCTGGGCGTGGAGCTGGACCGCGAGGCGCTGGCCAGGCTGCACGCCCAGCACCTTGAATGCGGCGTGCGCAACCGCGACGACCTCACGCAGATGCGCCGCTACGACCCGTCGTTCACGGGCAGGACGCCGCGCTTCTGATCTGGCGCTGGCGTTGCGCGCTCGGGCTTGCACACTGTGGGCACTTGCGTTGGCGCTGGCGCAAAAGCATTAACTCATGGGGAAAGCCAGCGCGCTGGCGCGTGCAAGCGCGTTCTTTGCGGGCGCTGCGCAAAATCAATGATTATTTGCGTGGTGGATAATCGACGGCAATGGGTGCGCTATTCTGTTTCCAGAAAAATGCTGCATTGCAGGGGGGCGTGCATTTTTGCGCAAATGATATTCTTTGATGCGTTGAGACTTCTCAAGCCCATGGCATTGGCGCGAGGAGTGGTTCATCTGCAAAAGCAATGGCGGGCTGAAAATGGCAATCAGGCGGCCGGGAGATTTGACGACGGACCAGGGAAAATGTCCGGCGTGGCCTGCCGGGCAGCTATGGACCGACGGCCATGGCTGCGGGCCGGATGACCGACTGTTGTTTTGACAGCGAGGGCGGTTTGTGGAGGGCGCGGGTGCGCGCCGCTGCCATTGCGCGTCTCGACGGGCAGGGGCGGCAGCCCTCCAGGATCGAACTGCCGCTCGCGCCTCCGAGCGCCCTGTGCCGCCTGCCCTCGAGAGCCTCTGCATCAACCGCCCGAGCCCTTGCTGCCAACGGGCGCCCACCGCGCTGGCACGCAATCGCCGTCGGGAATACTGCAATTTTCGCAGTTCATATCTGCGATATTCTAAGTACTGAATTCTGGTGGTACCACTAGAATTTGATGGTCCTTTTGGCAGATATTTTGCGAAAAAGGCATGAACTCCATGGGGATTCGATTTTCTTGCAAAGCATGCGGTGATTTTGCGTGCGTATTGTTTTGTCGACTCCTTTGGCTTGTGAATATCCGGAAATAGTCGGGTCATGCAGGCTGGATTATTCATTTTCTCTGATGGGGTTTTGCGGGCCATCAAGTGTTTGTCCGCCAGCGCAGCGGTTCCAGTCATTTGTGTGGGTCTGATACTTTCGATTTATAAAGAATAGAAACAGGAGACATATATGAACGAGATCTTGCTCAAGCGCCGCACTGTCTTGATGAGCAGCTTGTTGCTGGGCTCGGGCGTCAAGGCCCAGGCCGCGCTCGACAACTGGCCTGCGCGTTCGATCCGCATCGTGGTCGCCGGATCGGCGGGTGCCGGTGGCGATATCTTTGCCCGGCTGATCGCCGCGCCATTGCAGGAAATTCTCAAGCAGCCGGTGGTGGTGGAGCCCAAGCCCGGAGCCAACGGGCTGATCGCCTGCGATACCGTGGCCAAGGCGGCGGGTGATGGCTATACGTTGTTGTTTGCGCCGTCCTCGGCCATTCTCATCAACCCGGTCATTCACGACAAGATGCCTTACAACACGGAAAAGGATCTGACCCCCATCATCCAGGTCGGCGCCGCAGGGATACTGCTGGTGGCCAATCCTGCGACCGGGTTCAAGAACCTTGCCGACATGGTGGCCTATGCCAGGGCCCACCCGGGAAAGCTCGCCTACGGCTCCTGGGGCAATGGATCTTCCGGCCACTTGACCATGGAAGGCATCAAGGCCCATTACGGCCTGGATATGCCGCATGTGCCCTACAGGGCGCTGTCTACCGAAGTGTCCGACCTGCTGGGCAACAACATCAGCGTGGGATTTACCGACATCGCTTCACCTATTCCCCATATGCGCAACGGCAAGCTGGTCGCGCTGGGCACCACCGGCTCGCAGCGCTGGCCGGCCACGCAGGACGTGGCGAGCTTGACGGAGCAGGGCTACAAGTTCGATGCCGATGGCTGGTATGGCGTGTTTGCCCCCTCGAGCACGCCGCGCAAGATCATCGACTACCTCAATGAAGAGATCAACCGCGTGCAGAAAACCACGGAAGTGCGCCAGAAGATCGAAGGCCAGAACATGAACGTCCCGGTGGGCCAAAGCGCCAGGCAGTTTGCCGAAGCGATCAAGGCCGATGCCGCCATCTGGCAGGGCCTGGCCAATACGACCAATCTGAAAAGCAAATAAGCGGCTTGCTGCGCGCGCATGCGCGCGTCCAAGGCCGGCGCATCGGCTACCCGACGGACATCGTGAATACCGTGGTCTTTCTGGCCCGCGATGCGTTCGCTTGCGTCAACGGGCAGGACAGCGTTGTGGGTGGCGTATTTCTGAACGCCTCGCTGGCCAACCTGTACTGACGCCAGCCGGAGGCGTTTGCAAAAAAGTGCGCGGCCTGGGCCTTCGGGGCCAGGCCGCGGCGTTAAGCTTGGAATCTATGACGCACGTCACTTTTTCACCCCCGTATATCCACCCCGACCAGGCCGCAAGCCAGCTGCGCAGCCAGGGGTATGCCGTTTTATCGCCTGCCGACGTGGCAGCCTGGATAGGTGCGACGCCCGCGCAATTGCGCACGCTCGCCGACGACTGGTCCGACCTGCCGCCCGACGAGCACCTCAAGGACGGCGGCCGCTACCGGCGCCGGCGGCATTCGTGCTTCATCGCCGAGGACGGGAACTTGCAGCAGGTCGCGCACCGCGCGCACTGGCAGCCCGTGGAGTACAACGCGCTGCACGGCGGCATGCTGCGGCTGTTCGCACCCATGCACGACCATGTCGTGGCCCAGCCTGCGTGGCGCAAGCTGTTGATCCAGCTGGGTCATCTGTCCGACCAGGTGTTCCGGTTGCATGCGCCGCCCGCGCCCTGGTTCATCGAATCGCACCAGTTCCGCATCGACACCAAGCAGGGCATTGGCCGACCGACGCCCGAAGGCGCGCACCGCGATGGCGTCGATCTGGTGGCCGTGTTTCTGGTCGGGCGCGAGAATGTGAAGGGCGGCGAAACGCGCGTGTTCGAAGCTTCGGGCCCGCAGGGACAACGCTTCACGCTGACCGAGCCGTGGTCGCTGATGCTGCTTGACGACGCGCGCATGATCCACGAAACCACGCCCATCCAGCCCGTGGCCGAAGGCGGCTACCGTGATACGCTGGTGGTCACCTGCCGCCGCAATGGTTTTCAGGGCGCGGAATTCGACGAGCCCGCATAACTTGACAACTATCAAGGCCTGCGGCCGTGTGGCGTGCCACACTGCAGTCATGGGGCCCCAATGCGGCCTGTCGTGTTCATCTAGAGGAGAGACATCATGTTCAAGCACATTCTGGTTCCGGTCGATGGCTCGTCCACATCGCTGCTCGCGGTATCCAAGGCCGCCGAACTGGCCAAGGTCTTCGGCAGCAGCGTGACGGCGGTCTATGTGGTCGACCCCTATCCTTTCACCGGCGTCGGCGCCGACTTCGCTTACGGCCAGGCCCAGTACCTGAGCGCCGCCACGACCGAAGCGAATACCGCGCTCGAGGCCGTGCGCAAGATCATGGAAGAGGCCGGCCACCCGGTGAACACCGTGGTCGGCGAGGGCCATGCCGTGCACGAAGGCATTGTGCGCGTGGTGGACAGCATTGGCGCCGACCTGATCGTCATGGGCTCGCACGGCCGCCGCGGCCTCGAGAAGCTGATGCTGGGCAGCGTCACCGCACGCGTGCTGCGCTCGGTGCATGTGCCGGTGCTGGTCGTGCGCCCCTGACGCCTGCGCCGCAATCACAGAAAAAGCCGCTGGTGACAGCGGCTTTTTTTGAATCAGAACGAATGCACCACGCCTGCCGACAGGCCCGTCGCGCGCGCCTTGTTGGCCGCGCCCTGGAAGCCATTGCGCCAGCGCGTGTTGTCCAATTCGGCGTAGACCTTGGTGCGGCGCGAGAGCTTGTATTCGGCAAAGGCCACGAGGCGGCCATAGCCGTCGTCGGCCGCACCGGTGCGCGTGCGGTCCACCTTGTAGTAGGCGGCTGTCAGGTCGGACTGCGGGGTCAGGGCCCAGGTGGCGCCCGCCGACAGCATGCGCTGCACGGTGTTCCGGTCGGCGGCGGTTTCGGCCTTGCTGCGCCCGGCGTTGGCCGCGAGGCGCACCTTGCCCCATTGGTAGGCCGCGCCCAGGGTGGCGCCGTCGAGCGTGCGCTGGTTGGCGTCCTTGAAGGTCTGGAATGCGCCGGACAGCGTCAAGGCCCTGGCCGCATAGGCCAGCCCCAGCCCGCGCGACGACAGCGCGCCGCCTTGGTCCGCGACTTCGCCCAGGCCCCACATCGCGCGCGCCGTCAGGCCGCCCCAGCGGCCGGTGAACTTGAGCGCGTTGTCGAGCCGGTACGACCCCGAAGTCGACCCCGCACTGCCGAACTGCATGCCCAGGCCGTGCTGGCTCAGTCCCGCGACGCCTATGCTGGGGTTGAAGCTCGCAAAGCGCATGCCCAGCGGGTCCACGGGCGAGACCGCATCGGCCAGCGTGCTCGTCTGCCGGCCCAGGGCCAGCGTGGCCCAGCCGCTTTGCAGGGCTAGCCAGGCAGCGCGGTCAAAGTACTTGCCGGCGTTGGCCGATGCCCCGGTATCGGCGTTGAGGCCGCTCTCGAGCTGGAACAGCGCCTTGGCACCGCCGCCCAGGTCTTCGCTGGCGCGAATTCCCCAGCGGCTGGTGGTGTGGATGCCGCTGCCCAGGCTGCGGGTCGAGCCGGCCGCGGGCGCGTTGGCGGCAGTGAGGCCGCTGCCATGGCGCGCGCCCAGGTCCACGGTGCCGTAGAGCGTGACGCTGCTGGTTTGCGCTGCCGCGCAGGCGCTGGCCAGCGCGGCGCAAAGCATTGCCATTGTTTTCATGCTTGTCTCCCTCTTATGGAATTTTGAAACTGCGCAGCGTGCTCAATCCGCCGTGAGCTGGGCCTTGAGCACAACGCCTTTCCACTTGGCGATCTCCTGGCGCACGGTCAGCCCCAACTGCTCGGGCGTGCTGGTGTCGACCACCGCGCCTTGTTCCTCGATGCGCCGCACCACGTCCTTGTCGGCCAGCGCAGTGTTCAAGGCCTTGTTGAGCTGATCGACCACGGGCCGCGGCGTCTTGCCCGGGGCAAACATGGCGTACCACTGGGTGACCTCGACGCCCTTGACGCCGGCCTCTTCGAGCGTGGGCACATCGGGCAGCAGCGTCGAGCGCTTGGGGCCGGCGAGCGCCAGCGCGCGCAGCTTGCCGCTCCTGACATGCGTGTAGGCCGAAAACAGGCTGGGGAACATGACCTGGGTCTGGCCGGCCATGGTGTCGTTCATCGCCGGCGCGGCGCCGCGGTAGGGCACATGGGCCATTTGCGCGCCGCTCTCGAGCTTGAAGATTTCGGCCGTGAAATGCGGGGCCGTGCCGTTGCCTGCGGACGCGTAGTTGAAGTCCTGCGGCCTGGCCTTGGACAGCGCCACCAGATCGGCCACGGTATTGGCCGCCACCTTGGGGTTGACCACCATCAGCGTGGCCGAATAGCTGACCATGCCTATGGGCTCGAACTGCGCGATCGGGTCATAGCGCAGCTTCTGCAGCGCCGGGCTCATGCCGTGCGTGCCGATGTAGCCGAAAAGAATGGTGTGGCCGTCGGGCGCGGCGCGCGCCACATATTCGGCCGCGATGGCACCGTTGGCGCCGGCCTTGTTCTCGACAATGACCTGTTGGCCCAGCAGGCCGGACATCTTGATCGCCACGACGCGGGCCATGGCGTCGTTGCCGCCGCCGGCGGCCGTGGGCACGACCAGCGTGATGGGCTTGTCGGGATAGGCGCCGTGGGCCGACGGGGTCAGGAAAGGCGCGCAGACGGCGATGAGCGCGGCCGAGGCGAGCAGTGAGCGGCGTGCGGGGCGAGCGGTTGAAAGTTTCATTTTTTTGTCTCCTGTCATGAAAAGTCCTGGTTTTGAAATCAGTCGGTCAATGCGTTTTCCGAAACGTACAGCGTGCCCTCCAGAATCTTGCGCGCGGTGCGCACCAGCGCGGCCTGCACGAGCTTGAAGTGGCCATCCACTTCGGTGAGTTCGACGTCGACGTGGATGCGGCCCGCGGGGTGCAGCACCTCGATGCGGCGCGTGCCTGCTGCTGCGGCCTCGAAGGTGTCGGTGATCACCGTGCCCGGCAGTACATGGGCCGCGGCCACGCCGATCGCGCCGGTCACGGCATGGGAGCGGTGGCAGCGCAGCGGTGTGAAGTAGCGCGAGACCACGCTGCCCGCATGCGCACCTGCGGACACGATCACGGGCTTGGGCAGCACGCTGTTCGAGACGTCGCCCATGCCCATGCGCCGCCCCGCCTCGCGCCGCAGCGATTCGAGCCGGCGCAGCAAGCCGGTATCGGCGTCGAGCTGCGCCGGGCTCTCGTCGCCGCGCAGACCCAGATCCGCGGCGCGCACCAGCACCATCACCTGCGCGGCGTCGATGCAGGTGACCTGCAGGCCGTCGATGGTGTCTATGCGCCGGCCCGTGGGAAAGATCTGGCCCGTGACCGCGCCCCAGGCGTCGAGGAAGTTCATCAGCACCGGCGCTGCCGTGCCCTGCACGCCGTCGATATGCACATTGCCTTCGTAGCGCACCTGGCCGGCGGCGGTGCAGACCTGTACATCGATCCTGGAGCGGGTGTTGACGTTGTAGACCCGCACCGTGGTGGTGTGGCCTTCGGCCGCGGCCGGCACCAGTCCCTGCTCGATCGCAAACGGCCCGACGCCGGCGAGCATGTTGCCGCAGTTGGGCCGCGTGTCGACGCGGGCTTCCTCGACGCTGACCTGGGCGAAAAGGTAGTCGACGTCGCAGTCGGCATGCACCGATTTCGAGACGATGGCCACCTTGCTGGTCAGCGAGTTGCCGCCGCCCAGGCCATCGATCTGCAATTCATGGGGCGAGCCCAGCGCCGCGATCAGCGTGCGGTCACGCGCCGCAGGGTCGTGCGGCAGCCAGTCGGCCAGGAAGAACGGACCCCGGGAGGTGCCGCCACGCATCAGTACGCAAGGAATTTTGTAGCTCATGGGTCGGCATGGTGCGACGCCTGCGCTATTCTGTGAATTGCATTGTTGGCAATGATTGATGCATGCAACGCAATAGGCTGTGGAGCCATTTACATGCTGGAATAGCTTGCGTGAATTGCAATGTTGCTAACGTTTGATGCACGCCGTGCAACAGACAAATGTCTTGAAAGCGCCCGCCATGAACAACAAATTCGACCTCGGCGACATCCAGGCCTTCGCGGCCGTGGCCGAGCTGCAGAGCTTTCGCGCCGCGGCCGAGTCCATCCATCTTTCGCAGCCCGCGTTCAGCCGCCGCATAGACAAGCTCGAGGAAGCGCTGGGCGTGCGCCTGCTCGACCGCACCACGCGCCGCGTGACGCTCACGGCCGTGGGGCGCGACTTCGCGCGCAAGACGCGCATCTGGCTCGACGACCTCGACGGCATGCTCATGGGCCTGGGCGATGTGGCCGCGCGGCGCATGGGCGAGGTGACGATTGCCTGCGTGCCTTCGGCCGTGTATTACTTCCTGCCGCAGGTGGTCAAGCGCTACCACGAGCGTTTTCCCAAGATCCGCGTGAAAGTGCACGACGCGAGCGCCAACGAGGTGCTGGTCGCCGTGGCGCAGGGTGACGCCGACTTCGGCCTCAACTTCATCGGCAGCCAGGAGGCCGAGATCGAGTTCAAGCCGGTGCTGGCCGAGCGCTTCGTCGCCGCCTGCCGCCGCGACCATGTGCTGGCCCGGCGCAAGAAGGTCACCTGGGCCGAGCTGGGCCAGCACGACTTCATGTCGGTGGGCAAGACTTCGGGCAACCGCCTGCTGATGGACCTGGCGCTGGCCAACGTGCCCGACCGCCCCCAGTGCCTGTACGAAGCCAAGCATGTGACCACGCTGCTGGGCCTGGTCGAAGCGGGCCTGGGCGTGGCGGCCGTGCCCAGCCTGGCCATGCCGGGCAAGGACCACCCGACGCTGGTGAGCATCCCACTGGTCGAGCCCATCGTCACGCGGCAGATGGGCCTGATCAAACGCCGGGGCAGATCGCTGTCGCCCGCGGCCCAGCAGCTGTACGACCTGCTGGTGGCCACGCGTTCGGCGCGCATTCGCCGGGCGCCAAGGCCCGCTGAATGACGCCGCCGCCGGCTGCTCGGCGCGGCTTGCGCCTGGCCGGCGCAGCGTCTGCTGCAGGCGCGACCGGGATCGATTGCCTACCCGTGGTCCACGAACCGGCCAGCACGATGATCGGGCCGCTGGATGGGACAAATGGGCCTCACATGCCTGGCAGCTCGTTGGGGCGCAGGTCGAATACCAGCACTTCGGCGTTCTCGCCGTGGTCGAAGCGCAGCGATCCAGCGTCGCGGATGCGCGCGCCGTCGCCTTCGGCCAGGCGCTCGCCGTTGACTTCAAGGCTGCCGCGGGCCACATGCACATAGACATGGCGATTGGGGCCGATATCGAGCGTCGCGGCTTCGTTGCCGTCGAACAGGCCCGCGTAGACCCGTGCGTCCTGGCGCACCGCCAGCGCGCCGTCCTCGCCCCGGGGCGCGATGATCAGGCGCAGGCGGCCGCGCTTGTCGGCTTCCTCGAAGTGCACCTGCTGGTAGCGGGGCTCGGCGCCGCGTTCGTTCGGCACGATCCAGATCTGCAGGAAATGCACGGGTTCCTGCGCCGAGTGGTTGAACTCGCTGTGCTGCACGCCGCTGCCGGCGCTCATCATCTGCACGTCGCCGGGGCGGATCACCGAGCCCGTGCCCATCGAGTCCTTGTGCGCCAGCGCACCTTCGAGCACATAGGAGAAGATTTCCATGTCGCGGTGGCCGTGCGTGCCAAAGCCCTGGGCCGCGGCGACGCGGTCGTCGTTGATCACCAGCAGGTCGGAGAAACCCTGCTGGCGCGCATCGTGGTAGTTGCCGAACGAAAACGTGTGGCGCGATTGCAGCCAGCCGTGGTTGGCGCGGCCCCGGTGGTCGGCTTTGCGGATGTCGAGCATGGTGTGTCCTTTGCAGGTTCGATGAAATTCAATCTTTGCAAGATGCGCGGGGTTTTCCTGTGTTTCTTGCGGCGGTGAAGCCAGTTTCGCGCGTTTGGCAGGCTTGCAGATGGAAGGTTTTGGTGGTTCATCATCGATAATTTCGAACATGCTCAAACTGTCTCTCGAAGCCATGGAAATCGTCGACGCGATTGCCCGCCACGGCTCGTTCGCCGCCGCCGCCGAGCGGCTGCACAAGGTGCCGTCGACGATCTCCTACGCGGTCTCCAAGCTCGAAGAGCAGCTGGGCCTGGCGCTGTTCGTGCGCCGCGGCCCACGCGTCACGCTCACGCCCGCGGGCCAGGAGCTGCTCAAGGAAGGGCGCTGGCTGCTCGCGGCCGCGCGCCAGCTCGAGTCGCGCATGCGGCAGATTGCGACGGGCTTCGAGTCGGAGCTGCGGCTGGTGCATGACTCGCTGATTCCCACCAGCGCCTTCAACCCCGATATCTGCGCGTTCGAGGACCTGGACTGCGGCACGCGCCTGCGCATAGGCAGCGAAGCGCTGACCGGTCCCTGGGAAATGCTGCGCGAAGGCCGCGCCGATCTGATCGTCGCCGCGGGCGAGGGCCCGCCCGGGGGCGGCTACAAGGCCGTCGCGGTGGGCAGCCTGGAGTTCGCCTTCTGCGTCACGCCCACGCACCCGCTGGCGCGCCTTGCGCGGCCGCTGGTGCGCGACGACCTGCTGGAGCACACGGCCATCGTCGTCGGGGATGGCGCGCGTTCATCGGTCGAGCGCACCGTCGGGCTGCTGATGGGGCAGCGGCGCGTCACCGTGCCGAACATGCAGGCCAAGATCGCGGCCCAGACGGCGGGGCTGGGCCATGGATATCTGCCGCGTGCCTGCGTGCGCGCCGACCTGGAGCAAGGCGTGCTCGTCGAGCTGCAGGTCGGGCAGCCGCGCCCGCCCGAGACCTTCTGGCTGGCCTGGAGCGCCGAGCGCATGGGCGAGGCGCTCAAATGGTGGATTCAGCGGCTGGACCGGCCGCTGCTGCCGGGCATCCTGCCGTTCTGATCCGCGCGGCCTGGATGCCCAGGAGCATAAAGCCGCACATTCCGTGCCGCTATTGCCTGCAGGATATGCATTGCTGACCATATGTGGTTAAAGTCATATTCCGAGTCCGTTCCGGACTTCAAGGAATTGCAATATGGCGACCAAGCGTATGCCTGATACCGCAAAGCGGGCGGCGAATGCGCCGCTGCCGTTGGTCCGGCTCAAAGACCTGCGCAAGGGCGCGGGCAAGACCCAGGAAGACCTCGCGGCCGCGCTGGGCGTGGGCCAGGACACGATCTCCCGGCTCGAGAAACGCAGCGACATGCTGCTGTCCACGCTGCGGCATTACGTGGAAAGCGTGGGCGGCCAGCTGTCGCTCGTCGCCCGCTTTTCCGACCGGCCCACGGTGGTCATAGATCACCTGGGCAAAGACCGGCAGGCTTCGCGCGCGCGCAAGCGCGACCTGATGCCCGCCGAAGAAGGCGAACCCTAGCGTTAGCGACGACTGAAATGATCCCCACCCCTTACTATCTGATCGACAAATCCGCGCTGCTGCGCAACCTGCAGGCCATGGACTATGTGCGCGCGCATTCGGGCGCCAAGGTGCTGCTGGCACTCAAGTGCTTTGCGACCTGGTCGGTGTTCGACCTGATGCGCGAACACATGGACGGCACCACGTCGTCCTCGCTTTACGAGGTCAAGCTGGGCCAGCAGAAGTTCGGCGGCGAGACGCATGCCTACAGCGTCGCCTTTGCCGACCACGAGATCGAGGAAGTCGTGGCCCACAGCGACAAGATCATCTTCAACTCCATCGCCCAGCTCGAGCGCTTCGCGCCGGCGGCGCGCGCTTTGCCCCGGGGCCTGCGGCTCAACCCCGGCGTGAGCTGCGCGGGCTTCGATCTCGCCGACCCGGCGCGGCCTTTCAGCCGGCTCGGCGAGTCCGATCCGGCGCGCATCCTGTCCGTGATCGACGCCATCGATGGCGTGATGATCCACAACAACTGCGAGAACCAGGACTTCGCGCGTTTCGACGCCTTGCTGACCGATGTCGAGCAGCGCTACGGCGAGATCCTGGGCCGGCTCAAATGGGTGAGCCTGGGCGGCGGCATACGCTTTACCGCGCCCGGTTACCCGCTTGACGCCTTTTGCGCGCGCCTGCGCCGCTTCGCGCAGGCGCATGGTGTCCAGGTCTATCTCGAGCCCGGCGAAGCCACGGTGCGCGAGACCACGACGCTAGAAGTCAGCGTGCTCGACGTGGGCTTCAACGGCAAGGCGCTGGCCGTCGTCGACAGCTCGACCGAAGCGCACATGCTCGATCTGCTGATCTACCGTGAAACCGCGGCGATCGGCTCCGGCGAGGGCGAGCATGTCTACCAGGTCTGCGGCAAGACCTGCCTGGCCGGCGATATTTTCGGCGACGCCCGGTTTGCCCAGCCGCTGCAGGTGGGCGACCGGCTGTCGATCGCCGACGCCGGCGCCTACACCATGGTCAAGAAGAACTGGTTCAACGGCATCCACATGCCGGCCATTGCCGTTCGCGAACTCGACGGCAGCGAGCGGGTGGTGCGCCAATTCACCTTTGAGGATTACGTCGCCAGCCTGTCCTGAGGCTGGCGACGCAACGATGTGAACGAAAGAGAGGGAGTGATTCAATGAAGCGTAATGTTCTGATTATCGGCGCGGGAGGAGTGGCACAGGTCGTGGCGCACAAATGCGCGCAAAACAATGCCCTGCTTGGCCATATCCACATTGCCTCGCGCACGCTGGGCAAATGCCAGGCGATCATCGACTCGATCCACGCCAAGAACAGCCTGCAGCAGCCGGGCACGCTGCAGGCGCATGCACTCGATGCGATGGATGTGGAAGCGACCAAGTTCCTGATCCGCGCAACCCACAGCCAGATCGTGATCAATGTCGGTTCGCCGTTTCTCAACATGTCGGTGCTCGCGGCCTGCCTGGAGACCGGCGCGGCCTATCTCGACACCGCGATCCACGAGGACCCGCTCAAGGTCTGCGAGACGCCGCCCTGGTACGCCAACCACGAATGGAAGCGCCGCCAAGCCTGCCGCGATGCGGGCGTGACCGCGATCCTGGGCGTGGGGTTCGATCCGGGCGTGGTCAATGCCTATGCGCGCTATGCGCTGGACCACTGTTTCGACCGGGTCGATTCGATCGACATCATCGACATCAATGCGGGCAGCCACGGCCGCTACTTCGCGACCAATTTCGACCCGGAAATCAACTTCCGCGAGTTCGTCTCCACCGTCTGGTCCTGGGAAGACCGGGCCTGGAAGGCCAACGCGATGTTCGAGCACCGGCGCGACTGGGACATGCCGGTCACGGGCGTGAGCACGACCTACCTCACGGGCCACGACGAACTGCACTCGCTGTCGCAGCACCTGGACGTGCCCAATATCCGCTTCTGGATGGGCTTCAGCGCGCATTACATCAACGTCTTCACGGTGCTCAAGAACCTGGGCCTGCTGTCGGAGCAGCCGGTGCGCACGGCGCGCGGGCTCGAGGTGGTGCCGCTCGAAGTGGTCAAGGCCGTGCTGCCCGACCCGGCGTCGCTGGCGCCAGACTACCAGGGCAAGACCTGCATAGGCGACCTGCTCAAGGGCGAAAGGAACGGGCAGCCGCACGAAGTGCTGATCTACAACAGCTGCGACCATGGCGAGAGCTTCACCGAAGTCGGCAGCCAGGCGATTTCCTATACCGCGGGCGTGCCGGCCGTCGCCGCTGCGCTGCTGATCGCCAATGGCATCTGGGACGTGGGCCAGATGGCCAATGTCGAGGAACTCGACCCGGTGCCGTTCATCGCGCTGATGAACCGCATGGGCCTGCAGACCCGCATCCGCGATGCGCAGGGCGACCGCCTGCTCGATGTGCGGCTGCCCGAGGAAAAGCTGCGCGCCAACGCCCGCTGAGGCAGTGCCGGGCGCCTCTGCGTCGGGCGCCGCAGCGCGCTCCCCAATGCAAAGCGCCCTGGCCCCCGTCAAGGGGCAGGGCGCTGCAGCGCAATTCCGGGGTCTTACTGGATCTTCGCGCCCGAGTCTTCGACGAGCTGCTTGGACGCCTTGAAGTCGGCCTTGAACATCTTGTCGAAGTTGGCCACGCTCATTGCCTGGGGCTCTGCGCCCTGGGCCAGGATGGCGTCGCGGATTTCAGGCATGGTCAGCAGCTGGTTGACTTCGGCATTGACCTTGGAGACGATGGCCGCAGGCGTGCCCGCGGGCATGAACAGGCCGTACCAGGTGCTGACGTCGAAGCCCTTGATGCCGCTTTCGGCGAGGGTGGGAACGTCGGGCAGCGAAGTCGAGCGCTTGGCCGAAGTCACGGCCAGGGCACGCAGCTTGCCGGCCTTGATCTGGGCGATGGCCGAAGGCACGGACGACACCAGCAGGTCCACATTGCCCGCGAGCGCATCCATCAGCGCGGGGTTGGAGCCCTTGTAGGGCACGTGGGTCAGCTGCACCGACGCGGCCTTTTCAAGCAGCACGCCCGCGATATGGATGCTCGTGCCATTGCCGGGCGAGCCATAGGTGATCTTGCCGGGATCGGCCTTGGCCGCGGCGATCACATCGGCCACGGTCTTGTAGGGCGAGTTCACGCTGGTGGCGATCACGACGGGCGTGTAGGCCACATGGGCGACGGGCGTCAGGTCGCGCACCGGGTCCCAGGGCAGGTTCTTGTACAGGTACGGGCCCAGCACCAGGTTGTCCTTCTGGCCCATGACCATGTCATAGCCCGTGGGCGCGGACTTGGCGGCATCGGTGATGCCTATGGTGCCGCCGGCGCCGGCCTTGTTCTCGGGCACCACGGTCCACTTCGTGACTTCGGTGAGCTTGTTGGCCACGACGCGGGCCAGGATGTCGGTGCCGCCGCCCGGAGGAAACGGAATGACCATGCGTATGGCCTTGTTCGGGTAGTCGGCAGCGGGCTGCTGGGCGGCGGCGGTGAAACTCGCCGTGAAGGCGCAGGCCACGACGGTGGCGGTGATCAGTGGGCGAAACATGGAACAACAAACTCCGGTGACGGATCGAAAGGAACAGCGGGCCGGACACGCGCGACGGCTGGTGGCAGTCGGGCGTCGCAGCCGCTTGCTGAAACAAAATGGGCAAGATTCGATGATCGGGGAGGGTGTTTCCGCCATCAATGGGTGTTTGTCTCTAGGTCGTAGAGGAACGGCAAGGCGCAAGGCCTTCACCGTCTCACAGCCCGTGCCATGCACAGCGGGGTTGCCGACTGTGCGATCACCGGCAGCGCCGCCGATCTGGTGCACTGCCCTGTGTGGCCCACGGGACGCGGGCTGGGAACAGGAGCTTACTGCATTTTGTTACCCCGGCGGCCGAGTGCACGGGGTAGCAGGACGCGTCAACGGGCCATTGGCCGTGGCGCGTCAGGCCTGACGCACATCCGCTATGGGTTCCGCGCCAAAATCCGCGCGCCGCAGCCAGGCCAGCACCTGGGCCGCGGCTTCATCGGGTGACGCCAGTTGATCGTGGGCCTTGAGATCAGTAAAACGCTGCAGGTCGGGAAATGCTGCCGGGTCGGCATTGCGCAATTGCACCTGCATATCGGTATCGATCACGCCGGGCGCCAGCGAACAGATCCTGGCGCCATGCGGCTTGAGCGCTTCCTCCAGCGCCACGCAGCGCGTGAAATGGTCCATGCCGGCCTTGGCCGCGCAGTAGGCGGCCTGCGAGGCCATCGCGCGCCGGCCCAGGCCCGACGAGATATTGAGCACCTTGCGCCTGGCGGGCCAGTGCTCGGTCGCGCCGAGAAACGCGGCCGTGAGCAGCATCGGCGCCTCGAAGCCCACGCGCAAGGCGGGCGACAGCTGCGCGGGCGTGAGCGAGGACAGCGGCGCGATCGGCGGCATGGCGCCGGCGTTGTTGATCAGCGTGACCTGCGGGTACCGGCCCGAAGGCTGCTGCCTGAGCCAGTCGCTCAACCGGGCCGCGGCTTCGGCCGGGGCTGCGAGGTCGACCTGCCATTGCTCCAGGGGCGCGCCCGCGGCCGCAGCGGCGTCGGCGAGGGCGTCATTGCGATGGCGCGCCAGGCAGATCAGCGTGTGGTCGGGGTGCAGCAACTGCCGCGCCATGGCCAGGCCCATGCCGCGCGAGCCGCCGGTGAGGAAAATCAGATGGGATGTCATATGCCTATGGTAATGGCCTGGGGCAGGGGGCAATGGAGTGACGCATGCCACATGGCTACGCCCCCAGATACGCCGCGCGCACCGCGTCATTGCGCAGCAGGTTGGCGCCCGTGTCGTGCAGCACCACGCGCCCGGTCTCGAGCACATAGCCGCGGTCGGCGATCTGCAGCGCGCGGTTCGCGTTCTGCTCGACGAGAAACACCGTGACGCCGGCCGCGCGAATCGTCTGGATGATCTCGAAGATCTGCGCGATGATCAGCGGCGCCAGGCCCAGCGTGGGCTCGTCCATGAGCAGCAGCCGGGGCCGGCTCATCAGCGCCCGGCCTATGGCCAGCATCTGCTGCTCGCCGCCCGACATGGTCGCGCCGCGCTGGCGCGCACGCTCGCGCAGCCGGGGAAACAGTCCGAACACATGCTCCATGCCGTCGCGGATCTCCTCCTTGCCCTGAAAGAAGCCGCCCATCATCAGGTTTTCGGTCACGGTGAGGTGGGGGAACACGCGCCGCCCTTCGGGCGAGATCGCAATCCCCTTGCGCATGATCAGGTGGGTGGGCAGCAGCGTGATGTCTTCGCCGTCGAAGACCACGCGGCCGCTGCTCGCGCGCGGCGTGCCGCACAGCGTCATCAGCAGCGAGGTCTTGCCCGCGCCGTTGCTGCCGATCAGCGTCACGATCTCGCCCGCGTGGACTTCGAGGCTCACGTCGTTGACCGCGCAGATCGCGCCGTAGTGGGTGGACACGTTTTTGAATTGCAGCATCGCCGCCATCAGGCCTCTCCCAGATAGGCCTTGATGACCCGTTCGTCGTGGCGAATGGCTTCGGGCGTGCCCGTGGCGATCGGCTTGCCGTACTCCATGACCAGGATGCGCTCCGAGACGCCCATCACCAGACCCATGTCGTGCTCGATCAGCAGCACGGCCACGTCATGCTGCTGGCGCAGCTGGTCTATGAGCTGCTGCAGGTCCTTCTTTTCCTGCGGATTGAGGCCTGCGGCCGGCTCGTCGAGCATCAGCACCTGGGGCCGGGTGATCATGCAGCGCGCGATCTCGAGCCGGCGCTGGTGGCCATAGGCGAGATTGCCCGCGGGCCGGTTGGCGTAGGCGCGCAGGCCCATGTAGTCGAGCCAGTGCAGCGCGTTGTCCAGCGCCTGCTGCTCGGCGCGCCGGTAGCCCGCGGTATTGAACAGCCCGGCGAGAAACGAGGTGCGCATCTGGCGGTGCTGGGCGACCAGCAGGTTCTCCAGCGCGGTCATCGACTTGAACAGCCGCACGTTCTGGAACGTGCGCACCACGCCGCGGCGCGCGACGTTGTGGCTGCCCAGGCCGGCGATGCTGCGCCCGGCCAGCGAAATGCGGCCCGCGCTGGGCTGGTAGAAGCCGCTGATGCAGTTGAACACCGTGGTCTTGCCCGCGCCGTTGGGGCCGATGATGGCAAACACTTCGCGCGGGTGCAGCGAGAACCCCACCGTGTCGACGGCCAGCAGGCCGCCAAAGCGCATGCTCAGCGCCTCGACTTCGAGCAGGGCCGCGCTCATGGGCCGACCTCCAGATGGGGGCGCTTCATAGGCAGCAGGCCTTGCGGGCGCCAGACCATCATCAGAATCATCACCAGGCCGAAGATCAGCATGCGGTACTCGGAAAACTCGCGCGCGAGCTCGGGCAGCACCGTGAGCAGGATGGCGGCGATGATCACGCCCAGCTGCGAGCCCATGCCGCCGAGCACGACGATCGCCAAAATCAGGGCCGACTCGATGAAAGTGAACGATTCGGGGCTGACGATGCCCTGGCGCGCGGCGAAGAACGCGCCGCCCAGGCCGGCGAACATCGCGCCCAGCGTGAACGCCGACAGCTTGATCTTCATAGGGTGCAGGCCCAGCGAGCGGCTGGCGATCTCGTCCTCGCGCAGCGCTTCCCAGGCCCGGCCTATGGGCATGCGGATCAGCCGGTTCGAAATCCACAGCGTGATCAGCGCCAGCGCGAGCGCCATCAGGTACAGCGCGATCACCATGTGCAGCGACTGGAACTCTATGCCGAAGAACTGGTGGAAGGTGGTGGCGCCTTCGGTGCTGGCGCTGCGCGTGAGTTCGAGCCCGAACACCGTGGGCTTGGGGATCCCCGAGATGCCGTCGGGTCCGCCGGTCAGGCTCGTGAGGTTGATCAGCAGCAGCCGGATGATTTCGCCAAAGCCCAGCGTCACGATCGCGAGGTAGTCGCCGCGCAGGCGCAGCACCGGAAAGCCGAGAACGAAGCCGAACATCGCGGCCATGGCCCCGGCCAGCGGCAGGGCTTCCCAGAAGCTCCATCCGGCCCAGTGGAACAGCAGCGCATAGGTGTAGGCGCCGACCGCGTAGAAGCCGACAAAGCCCAGGTCGAGCAGGCCCGCGAAGCCGACGACGATGTTCAGGCCCAGGCCCAGCATCACGTAGATCATCGCCAGCGTCGCGATGTCGACCGCATTGCGGCCCGCGAAGAACGGCCAGGAGACCGCGATCAGCAGCGCGGCGAGCATCAGGCCCTGGCGCTGGCGGTCGCCTACGGCCGGCAGCGCCGGGCGCGGCAGGCGCGGCATGCGCGCAAAACCGCGCGCCAGCCAGGGGCGCAGCAACTGCACCACGAACACCAGGGCGCAGGCCCAGGCCACCGTGCCCCAGTGCGGCACGATGATGGTGCGCGTGCCCGCGCGCTCGAGGTGCAGGCCGAAGATGGGCAGTGTGACCAGCGCCGTGAGCACGCTGGCGATCAGCGCGTCGCGCAGATTGTGTCGCAGCAGGGAGGCGGCCGTCATTAGACTTTCTCCACTTCAGGTTTGCCGAGAAGGCCCGTGGGGCGCACGAGCAGGATCAATACCAGCAGCGAGAACGCCACGATGTCCTTGTATTCCGAGGAAATGTAGGCTGCGGCCAGCGTCTCGGCCACGCCCAGCAGCACGCCGCCGAGCATGGCGCCGGGAATGCTGCCTATGCCGCCGAGCACGGCCGCGGTGAAGGCCTTGATGCCGGCGAGAAAGCCGATGAACGGGTTGAGCTTGCCCACGGCCAGCGCGATCAGCACCCCGCCCACGGCCGCGAGCACCGCGCCGAGAATGAAGGTGAACGAGATCACGCGGTGGGTGTTGATGCCCAGCAGGTTGGCCATGTGCATGTCCTGGGCGCAGGCGCGCGAGGCCCGGCCCATGCGCGAGTGGCGGATGTAGAGCGTGAGCAGCACCATCAGCACCACCGCGACCACGATGATCATGATGCGCGTATAGGGGATGAAGATCTCGAAGCTGCCGTTGGCGCCACCGAACTGCAGCGCGCCGGGCAAGAGCGAAGGCACGGCCATGTCGCGCGCGCCCTGGCCGAGCGCGACCCAGTTCTGCAGGAAGATCGACATGCCGATCGCCGAGATCAGCGCCACCAGCCGCGGGCTGTTGCGTATCGGCTTGTAGGCCACCTGTTCGACGACGAAACCGTAGACGCCGGTGATGATCGCGGCCACGACCAGCATCAGGCCTATCACCAGCCAGATCGGCACGCCGCCCTGCGTGCCCACGGCCGACAGCGTGACCAGGCCCACATAGGCGCCGATCATGTAGATGTCGCCATGCGCGAAGTTGATCATGCCGATGATGCCGTAGACCATCGTGTAGCCGATGGCGATCAGCGCATAGATCGCGCCCAGCGAGAGCCCGTTGAACAGCTGCTGCAGCAGCTGGGGCAGGAAATCTTCCATCGGTCACCACCTTCCGCCAGAAATGACATCTGCACCGGAGGTGGACAGCGTTGCTGCACACCCCCGATGCGCGCGGAGCAGGCCTTACTTGACGGCCGCTGTCTTGCTGCCGTCCTTATGCCATTCAAAGACCTGGAAGTCAAAGGCGTTGAGGTCACCCTGCTTGTTCCAGCCCACGGTGCCCAGCGCCGTGTCGAAGCTGGACTTGTGCATGTGGTCGGCGACCTTGGCGGGGTTGTCGCCCACGGCCTTGATGCTCTCGAGCAGCACTTGCACCGCCGCATAGGACGTCAGCTGGAACGCGCCCGAGGGGTTGCGCTTCTTGTCCTGGAAGGCCTTGACCACGGCGGCATTCTTGGGATTGGCCGCGAAGTCGGCGGGCAGGGTCACGAGCATGCCTTCGACCGCATCGCCGGCAATGGCGTTGACTTCGGGGTTGCCCACGCCTTCGGGGCCCATCATGCGCACCTTGAGCCCCTGCTCGGCGGCCTGGCGCAGCAGCAGGCCCATTTCGGGGTGGTAGCCGCCGTAGTAGACGAAGTCCACCCCATTGCTCTTGAGCTTGGTGATCACGGCCGAATAGTCGCTGTCGCCGGCGTTGATGCCTTCGAACAGCGCGACGTTGATGCCGGCCTTTCTCAGTGCGTCGCGCACCGAGGTCGCGATGCCCTGGCCGTACGACTGCTTGTCGTGCACCACCGCGACCTTCTTGGGCTTGGCCGTGCCGATGATGAATTTCGCGGCCGACGGGCCTTGCTGGTCGTCGCGGCCGATGGTGCGGAAGATGTAGTGGAAGTTCTTGCCGTCGGTCAGCGCGGGCGAGGTCGCCGAAGGGGTCACGACGACCACGCCCTCATTGTTGTAGATTGGCGCGGCGGCAATGGCCGCGCCCGAGCACACGGGCCCGACCACATAGCCGATCTTGGCGTTGACCACGCGGTTGGCCGCGACCGGGCCCTGCTTGGGCTCGCAGGCGTCATCGACGGGCACGAGCTCGATGTTCTTGCCCTGGATGCCGCCCGCGGCATTGGCCATTTCTACGGCCGTGGACGCACCTTCCTTGACCATGTCGCCATATTGGGTCAACGCGCCCGTGGTCGGGATGACCATGGCGATGCGGATGTTCTGCGCATGGGCCAGGGGCAGCAGGCCCGCGGCGGCCAGGCCCAGCGCGGCGACCAGGACAGACAGGCGAAAAGGTTTTTGCATGGCGATCTCCTTGAATGGCGGGGGTTACGAGCCGTAGGAGTCCCAGCTTATGCCGGCCTGCAAAGGCCGCAATAGGGTATATGCCAGGGGACGGGCTGCGGCGCGCGCTGTTCAGGGTGCAGCGGCGCGCAGCGGGGTTGTTTCAGGCCGTTTCAGAACGGCGCGGGCAGGTCGAATGCGCGCCAGTCGCCCGTTTGCGGGTGGGCCAGTGCGAGATGCTCGGCATGCAGCATCAGGCGCGGCGCGGCAGCGGCAATGGCCTCGCTCGCGTAGAGCGCGTCGCCCAGGATAGGGTGGCCCAGATGGGCCAGGTGCAGGCGCAGCTGGTGGGTGCGGCCGGTGAGGGGCTCGAGCGCCACGCGTGTGCAGCCGGGCCAGCCCGGCGGGTTGTGGGCCAGCACGCGCCAGCGCGTCTGGCTGGGCTTGCCGGCGGCGTCAATGATGCGCAGCGGCCGGCGCGGCCAGTCGGCCGCGATCGGTGCGTCTATGGTCTGCCATGTGTCGTTCGCCTCGCCTTCGGGCATCAACAGCCCGTGAACGATGGCCACATAGCGCTTGTGCACCGCGCGCTGCTCGAACGCCAGGCTCAGCTGGCGCTGCACCGGCGGCGACAGCGCCATCAGCACCAGGCCCGACGTCGCCATGTCGAGCCGGTGCACGACCAGCGCCTGAGGCCACAGCGCCTGGACGCGCGCGCTCAGGCAGTCCTGCTTGTCTTCGCCGCGGCCGGGCACGCACAGCAGGCCCGGGGGTTTGCCCAGCACCAGCAGCGCGTCATCGGCCGCGATGCAGCGCAGTGCTTGGTCGGCGGCCATCATGTCAGTCGCGCAGCGGCTGGTTCATGAGCTGGTCGACGGTGGTGCACAGCTCCTCGACGTCGTTGGGCTTGTGGATCAGCGCCCGCGCGCCCGCAGCCAGGGCCTCGGCTTCGATCTCGGTCGTGACGTAGCCCGAGGCCAGCGCCACCGGCAGGCCGGGGCGGGTGGCGAGGGCCGCGCGCACCAGGTCCACGCCGCAGAAACCGGGCATGTTGTAGTCGGTGACCAGCAGGTCGTAATGCGCGGGCGCGGCCTCGAGCGCGGCCATGGCTTCGCGCGGATCGGTGAAGCCGCTGACGTCGTAGCCGCGTCGGCGCAGCAGCCGCTGCACCAGGAACACCAGCGCCTGGTCGTCATCGACGTACATCACATGCCTGCGCGGCGCGCCGTCGGGCGCGGCGCCGTCCGCAGGCGGGGCGTCGAGCGCGGGGCGGCGCGCGATCGGCGCGGCGATCACCGGCGCCGAGCCGCTGGCCACGGGGAAGTAGAGCGTGAACCGGCTGCCTTCGCCCAGCGTGCTCGTGACGTCGACCGCACCGCCATGGGTGCGCATCACGCCATGCACCACGGCCAGGCCCAGGCCCGTGCCCTGGCCCACGGGCTTGGTCGTGAAGAAGGGCTCGAAAATGCGCTGCAGCGTCGCGGCGTCGATTCCCGGGCCGTTGTCCTGCACGCTCAGCGCGACATAGTTGGCCAGGGGCAGGCCCAGGCGGTCGCTCAGGCGCTGGTCGGCAAGCGCGAGGCTGGCCGTGACCTGCACCATGCCGCGCGCGTCGCCGATCGCATGCACGGCATTCGTGGTCAGGTTGAACAGTGCCTGCTCGACCTGGGTCGCATCGGCGAGCAGCGCGGGCAACTGGGGTGCTATATGCGAGTGCAGCGCGATCGCCGGCGGCAGCGTCACGCGCAGCAGGCGCTCGGTATCGCGTATCACTTCGGCGGCCTGCACGGCGCAGCGCTTGGGCGGCTCGTTGCGGCTGAACGTCAGGATCTGGCGCACCAGGTCGCGCGCGCGCCGGCCGGCCTTCTCGATTTCAAGCAGGCTCTCGAGCAGCGTCGAGCCCTCGGGGCAGTCGGCGCGCGCGAGTTCGACATTGCCCAGGATCGCGCCGACGATGTTGTTGAAGTCGTGGGCGATGCCGCCGGCCATGGTGCCCACGGCCTGCATCTTGTGGGATTCGCGCAGCTGGGCCTCGAGCTCGCTGCGGTGGGCTTCGGCTTTCTTGCGGCTGCTCAGATCGCGCGCGAACACCGTGGTCGTGGTTTCCCCGCCACCATGCTGCTCGAAGGCCAGGCTGACTTCGACGGCGAGCTGCTTGCCGCTGGCCGTGCGCGCTTCCATCTCGCCGAGCACGGCCTGCGTGGTGAGTGCGGCGAACTCGAGCGCGCTCGCGGCGTCGGGCAGGAAGCGCTCGAGCGGGCTGCCCAGCGCATCTTCGGCCGCGCAGGTGAACAAGGCCGCGGCCGTGGGGTTGAAGACCGTGATGCGTTGCGCGTTGTCCACGCAGAGGATGGCGTCGAGGCTCGAATTGATCACCGATTCGAGCCGGCGCTCGCTCGCAAACAGCTGCTTGTTGCGTTCCTGCAGCGTCAGCCGCTCGGCAAGCAAAGGCCCCTGGTCGACCACGGCACACAGAAACTGGGCGATCGGCGGCCCTTTCTTCTGCGGTATTTCAATGCAGGCGATGTGCAGGTCGCCGCAGAGATGGACTTCGTCGCTGATGGTGAAGACCACTTCATGGACTTCGCTGCCGCCGCGCTCGCGCGCTTCCATGAAAGCTTCGCAGACGCGGTCGGCATGCGCTTCGCTGACCAGCGGCATGAACGACACGAGGATGCGGTCGCGTTCGGTCGGCTGGAAG
Source organism: Pantoea sp. 18069 (assembly GCF_902706035.1). Taxonomy (GTDB): domain Bacteria; phylum Pseudomonadota; class Gammaproteobacteria; order Burkholderiales; family Burkholderiaceae_C; genus Comamonas. The sequence continues at coordinate 79,601 of NZ_CACSJA010000015.1, forward strand.
GCGTTGTGCGCCATGGCGTTGGCCTGGATCACCATGTCGTGCTCGTCGAGCACCAGCAGCGGCAGCGGGATGCTCGCGAACAGCGCCTCGAAGCGCTCGGACGCGCTTTCGGCCACGGCCTGGCTGTAGTCGAGGACCTTGTTCTGGATCTCCAGCTCGTGCTGGTAGTTGCGCAGCTCGGCGACCAGCGCGGCCAGCGGCTCCTCGGCCACGGGCTCGACCACTTCCTGCGGCCACGGCAGGGGCGTCACGTCGTGGGGCTCGGGCCCCATCAGGGCGTGCAGGCCCTGGGGATCGTCTTTGCGCAGGAGAAAGGACAGGTCGGGACGGCTCATGAAAGGTGGTGCATTGGCCGTACGGCAGAGGCTCCGCAGACGCCGCGAGTTTAAGCGGCAGCCCCCGGCGCCACAAGCCTGAAGCCAAGTGGACCGGCAGTTGACTCAGTTATCCATTGCGCAGTTGGCATTCGCTGCGCTTGAATCCGGCATGTTCCCGCTCGCAGGCACCCGCACAAGGGCTGCCCAGGCTCAGTGCGTGTAGGAATCCAGGGGAATGCAGCTGCAGTGCAGGTTGCGGTCGCCGTGCACGTTGTCTATGCGCGCCACGGGCGGCCAGTACTTCGCGTGGCGCAGGCCGGGCTGCGGAAATGCCGCCTGTTCGCGGCTGTGCGGGTGGGGCCAGTCGGCGGCGAGCAGCGCGGCCGCGGTGTGCGGCGCGTTCTTCAGAACGTTGTCGGTACGCGACACTGCCCCCGACTCGATCTCGCGGATTTCCGCGCGGATCGCGATCATCGCCGCAATGAAGCGTTCGATTTCGGCCAATGGCTCGCTTTCCGTGGGCTCGACCATCAGCGTGTTGGGCACGGGAAAGGACAGCGTCGGCGCATGCAGGCCGTAGTCGATCAGCCGCTTGGCCACGTCTTCGGCCGTCACGCCGCTCGTGGCCTTGAAGCCGCGCAGGTCGAGAATGCACTCATGGCCCACGCGCGCGCGCTGGCCCGCGGCCCCGGCACTCGCATAGAGCGTCGGGTAGTGCGCCTGCAGCCGGCAGCTGATGTAGTTGGCGCTGAGGATGGCGGTCTCGCTCGCGCGCTGCAGGCCCTCGGCGCCCATCATGCGCATGTACATCCAGCTGATCGGCAGCACCGCGGCATTGCCCAGCGGCGCGGCGCTCACCGCGCCCACGCCCGACACGAGGCCCGTGGTCGCATGGCCGGGCAGGAAGGGCACGAGGTCCTCGACCACGCAGACCGGGCCCACGCCCGGGCCGCCGCCGCCGTGCGGAATGCAGAACGTCTTGTGCAGGTTCAGGTGGCTCACGTCGCCGCCGAACGCCCCGGGCGCGGCAATGCCCACCAGCGCGTTCATGTTCGCGCCGTCGACGTAGACACGCCCGCCGTGGCGGTGCACCAGCGCGCACAGCTCCTCGACGCGGGACTCGAACACGCCGTGTGTGCTCGGGTAGGTGATCATCACGCACGACAGGCGCTCGCTGTACTGCGCGCATTTGTCGGCGAGGTCGGCGAGGTCCACATTGCCCTGGGCATCGCAGGCCGTGACCACGACTTCGAGCCCGGCCATCTGCGCGCTGGCCGGGTTGGTGCCATGCGCGCTCGACGGGATCAGGCAGATGTCGCGCTGGCCCTGGCCGTTTGCCGCATGGTAGGCGTGGATGGCCAGCAGGCCCGCGTATTCGCCCTGCGAGCCCGCATTGGGCTGCAGGCTGATGCCCGCATAGCCCGTGGCTTCGCAAAGCCAGGCGCGCAGCTCGGCGTCGAGCTGCTGGTAGCCCGCGAGCTGCTCGGGCGGCGCGAACGGGTGGATCTGCGCGAACGCGGGCCAGGTGATGGGAATCATCTCGCTGGTCGCGTTGAGCTTCATGGTGCACGAGCCCAGCGGAATCATCGTGCGGTCGAGCGCGAGGTCCTTGTCCGACAGCGCGCGGATATAGCGCAGCATCGCGGTCTCGGCATGGTGGACGTTGAACACCGGGTGCGTGAGAAAGCGGCTGGCGCGGCGCAGCGCCGCGGGAATGCGCAGCGCGGTGCCGGCTTCGAGCGCCGCGACATCGGGCAGCGCCTGCCCGGGCGCGGCAAAGATCTGCCACAGCAGCGCAATGTCGGCGCGCGTCGTGGTTTCATCGAGCGCGATGCCCAGCGCCTCGCGCGAATGGCGACGCAGGTTGGCGCCCAGGGCGACGGCGCGCTGCGCGAGCGCGTCGGTGGCCGCGCCGGTGTGCACCAGCAAGGTGTCGAAACTGCCGTGCCCGGCGACCTCGTGGCCCAGCTGCGCCAGGCCCTGGGCGAGGATGGCGCAGTAGCGCGCCACGCGCAGCGCGATGCGCGTGAGGCCTTCGGGGCCGTGGTAGACCGCGTACATGCTCGCGACGACCGCGGGCAGCACCTGGGCGGTGCAGATATTGCTCGTGGCCTTTTCGCGCCGGATATGCTGCTCGCGCGTCTGCAGCGCGAGGCGGTACGCGGGCTGGCCCTGGGCGTCGCGGCTCACGCCGACGATGCGCCCGGGCAGCGCGCGCTTGTAGGCATCGCGGCAGGCCATGAACGCCGCGTGCGGGCCGCCCGCGCCCATGGGCATGCCCAGGCGCTGGCTGCTGCCGACCACGATGTCCGCGCCCCATTCGCCGGGCGGCGTGAGCAGCGTCAGGGCCAGCAGGTCGGTGGCGACGATGAACGCCGCCTGGCGCGAATGCGCCAGCGCCGCGTCGGCGCCGAGGTAGCTGATACGGCCGTCGGTCGCGGGATACTGCGCGAGCGCCGCGAAATAGTCGCCTTCGAGCGCCTGCTGCCAGGCCGAGGGCGAATCGGGCACCAGCACTTCTATGCCCAGCGGCCGCGCGCGCGTCTGTATGACTTCCATGGTCTGCGGGTGGGTGCCGGCCGAGACCACGAAACGCCGGCTCGCAGACTGCGTCATGCGCAGCGCCAGCGTCATGGCTTCGGCCGCGGCCGTGGCCTCGTCGAGCAGCGAGGCATTGGCGATGGGCATGGCCGTCAGGTCGCAGACCATGGTCTGGAAATTGATCAGCGCTTCCATCCGGCCCTGGGAAATCTCCGCCTGGTAGGGCGTATAGGCCGTGTACCAGGCCGGGTTCTCGAGCACGTTGCGCAGGATCACGCCCGGCGTATGCGTGCCGTAATAGCCCTGGCCGATGAAGCTCCTGAGCTGCTGGTTGCGCGCGGCCAGCCGCTGCAGCTCGGCCAGCGCCTGGGCTTCGCCCACGGCTGGCGGCAGTTGCATGGCCGTGCGCCGCGCAATGCCGGGCGGCACGATCTCGGCGATCAGCGCGGCGCGCGAGGCGGCGCCGACCATCGACAGCATCAGTGCTTCGTCTTCCTCGCCGGGCCCGATATGCCGGGCGACGAACTCGTCGGGGTTTTCAAGGGAATGCAGCGCGGGAACATGGGGCATCGTCATGGCAGGACCTAGGGAGAAGTCGAAAGCAATGGGATCTGCCGGGCACATTCCCGTGCCTGGCGCAGGCGCCTGGGCGCCTATACGCTTACGCGCTCTGCGCGAAGGCGGTGTAGGCCGCTTCGTCGAGCAGGCCTTCGAGCTGCGCGGGGTCGCTGAGCTTGATCTTGAAGAACCAGCCGCCCGCCAGCGGGTCGGAGTTGGCCAGCGACGGGTCGTCGCGCAGCGCTTCGTTGACTTCGACGATCTCGCCGCTCACCGGCATGTAGATGTCGGCCGCGGCCTTGACGGACTCGACGACGCCCGCGACCTCACCCTGGGCAAACGTCTTGCCGACTTCGGGCAGGTCGACGAACACCACATCGCCCAGCGCATCCTGCGCGTGCACGGTGATGCCCACCACGGCTGCGGCCGGGTCGGTGGCGTTGATCCACTCGTGGTCTTTGGAAAATTGAACGCTCATGAGAACTCCAGGAAAAACAAAAAAGAAAAACGCAAAGCGGTACCCCTCACTGTATCCCGTTGGCGGCACGCCGCGTGCCAGATACGACGCTTCATCCGCGGTAATAGCGGCTCGCGACGAAAGGCATGGCCGTGACTTCCATGGGCACGGGCTTGCCGCGCACCAGGGCCTGCAGGCGCGTGCCGGGCGCGGCGCTGGCCGTTTCCACATAGGCCTGGGCAATGGGCTGGTTCAGCGTGGGCGACAGCAGGCCGCTCGTGACCTGGCCGACCTGCCGGCCGCCGGCATCGTGCAGCGCAGCGGGCTCGCGCACCGGCACGCGCTCGAGCGCGCGCAGGCCCACGCGCTGGCGGGTGCGCAGCGCGGGCTCGGCGATCTGCGCGAGCAGGCGCTCGGCGCCGGGGAATCCGCCGGCGCGCGCGCCGCCCGCGCGGCGCACTTTCTGCACCGCCCAGAGCAGGCCGGCTTCGGCGGGCGTGGTCGTGGTGTCGAGTTCATTGCCATAAAGGCACAGTCCGGCTTCGAGGCGCAGCGAATTGCGCGCGCCCAGGCCCGCGGGCGCGACTTCGGGGTGGTGCAGCAGCGCGCGCGCGAAGGCTTCGGCCAGCGGGCCGGGCAGCGAGATTTCAAAGCCGTCTTCCCCTGTATAGCCGCTGCGCGTGATGTACAGCTCGCTGCCTTCCCAGACAAAGGCCGCGCCGTCCATGAACAGCAGTTGCTCGACGCCGGGCACCAGGCGCTGCAGCGCGTCCACCGCCAGCGGGCCCTGCAGCGCGAGCAGCGCGTGCTCGCTCAAAGGCGTGATCTCGCAGCGCTCGCCTATGCGCGCCTGCAGATGGGCCAGGTCGGTGTGCTTGCAGGCGCCGTTGACGACCAGCAGGAAATCGTTGCCGCGCTGGACCAGCATCAGGTCGTCGAGTACCCCGGCGTCGTCGTTGAGCAGCAGGCCGTAGCGCTGGCGGTGCAGGGCCAGGTCCAGCAGGTCCATGGGCATCAGCGACTCGAGCGCGCCCGCGGTGTCGGCGCCGACCAGGCGCAGCTGGCCCATGTGCGAGACATCGAACAGGCTCGCTGCCGCGCGTGTGTGCAGGTGTTCGGCCAGCAGGCCCTGGGGATATTGCACGGGCAGGTGGTAGCCCGCGAAGTCGACCATGCGCGCACCGAGCTCGAGGTGCAGCGAGTGCAGCGGCGTGTGCAGCAGTTCGCCGGGAGCGGCGTGGGGGAAATGGGGCGGGGGGCTGGGCACGGTGGTCATGGCGGTCTCCGGTCAGTCAGGCGGTGCGGCGCAGCACCATATGCAAATTGCCGATAGCGATAAGGCGAAGCCTACACTCGCCGGCAAGATTCGTGAATTCCCGGAGATTTTCAATGCAACTCACCCTGGGCGATACCCTGTCATGGCCTGCGCGCTACCTGCCCCACAAGGAGGCGCTCGTGGCCTGGGACGGCGGCCAGCGCCATGCCTGGACCTATGCGCAGCTCGACGCCGAAGTCAATCGCCATGCCCATGGCCTGCTGGCGCTGGGCATAGCGCGCGGTGATGTGGTCGCGGCCTTGCTCTACAACACGCCGGCCTTCGTGTTCACGCTGCTGGCCGCGGCGCGCATAGGCGCGGTGTTCAATCCGGTCAACTACAGGCTCGCGCCGCAGGAGCTGGCGTTCATCCTGCAGGACGGCGAGGCGCGCGCGCTGGTCTTCGAGCGCGAAGTCGCCGATGTCGTGGCACGCACCCAGGCCTTGCTCGCCGAGGGCAGCGCAGGCCCCGCGCACTGGATCTATGCCGACGAAGGCCAGGCCGACGCCACGCCCGCGGGCGCAAGCGCGCGCCTGAGCGATCTGGCCGCGGGGCGCGCCAGCGATGCGCCGCTGGTAGCGCTGGATGAGACCGACCCCTGCATCCTGATGTACACCAGCGGCACCACGGGCCGCCCCAAGGGCGTGCTGCACACCCACCGCAGCAAGCTGGCGCACAACGCGCTGATGCACCAGGTGATGCAGTTGCGGCGCGAGGACGTGGGCCTGTCGGTGGCGCCGCTCAACCATACGGCCGAGCTGCACACCAGCTTCCTGCCGCGCCTGCAGGTTGGTGCGACGCTGGTGCTGCAGCGGCGCTTTGACGCGGCCGAGGCCTGGCGGCTGGTCGAGGCGGAAAAAGTCACGTTCTTCTTCGCCGCGCCGACCATGGTCGCCATGCTGCTGCACGAGCCCACGCTGGCCGCGCGCGACACGCAAAGCCTGCGCCTGGTCGAATACGGCGGCGCCTCGATGGCACCGCACCTGATACGCGAATGGACGCGCCAGGTCGGCTCGGGCCTGGTGCAGGTGTTCGGCACCACTGAGATGGGGCCGTGCATGTCGGTGCTCTATCCGCACGAGCAGCTGTCGCACGCGGGCTCGGCCGGCCTGCCGGCGCTGAGCCACGACCTGATCGTCGCGCGCATTCCCGCCGACGGCAGCCCGACCGATCCGGCCGCGCGCTGCGCCGTCGGCGAAGTCGGCGAAATCCTGGTGCGCGGCCCGTGCATGATGGCCGGCTACCTGCACCGTCCCGACGCCAACGCGCGCGCGCTGGCCCATGGCTGGTACCACACGGGCGACATGGGCCACCTCGACGCCGACGGCTATCTGTGGATACGCGATCGCATGGATTACATGATCAACTCGGGCGCCGAGAACGTCTATCCGCGCGAAGTCGAGGACGCGCTGGTCGAGCACCCGGGCGTGCTCGAAGTGGCCGTGGTCGGCGAGGCCGACGAGCGCTGGGGCCAGGTGGTCGTGGCGCATGTGGTGCGCAAGGCAGCGGCGGATGCCGCCGATGCGGCCCAGCTCGACGCCTTCCTGGTCCACGGCGATCGCCTCGCGGCCTACAAGCGCCCGCGCCGCTACCATTTCGTCGACTCCCTGCCCAAGACCACCAGCGGCAAGATCCAGAAGCACCTGCTGCGACAACCCCGCTGAGGTTCAGGGACTGCAATACCCGGATGAAAGGCCCCTGCATTGCCTGCAGGGGCCTTTTTTTCGCTGTAATGAGGGCAGATCAGGCAAGAGACCATTGTCATGCAACTGCCCGCACGCATCTTTGATTTGCACACGCATCTGTTCAATGCGCGCTATGTGCCGCTGGCCAGCGTCATTGCCCATGCGATGGGCCGCGACGCGAGCGCGCTGGCGCGCCAGGTCGCGCGGCTGCTGCAGGCATTGACGGGCTCGGCCTACGCGGATGTGCCTGTCGAAGCCGTGTTTTCGCAGGCCGCGGGCGACACGCTGGAGCTCGAATGCCTGGAGCATATCTGGCACATGGTGGAGTACGAACTGCTGCTGGGCACGGGCTCGCTCGACGCCGTGGAGCAGGGCGCGCTGCCCCAGCTCGAGCAGTCGCTGGCGGCGCCCGTCTTCGACCGTCTGCGCGCGTCGCAGCTCATGGACATCCTGCTGACCCTCGACCAGATCGACTACGCGGCCGAAGGCTGGCCTGGCCCGCGTTCGCCCGAAGCGCAGGAAACGCCGGAAACGCCAGCGCAGCAAAATCCGGAAATGGCCGCGAGTTTTTCGACTTTCCTGCACTGGGCCGAACGCGTGGTGCGCAAGGCGCTGTGGGTCGTGACGCGGCTCATGGACCCCAGGGCCTGGGGCGAAGTCGTCAACTATCCGGCCTTTTTCCTGACCCTGCTGCATTCGGAAGAGCAACTGCTGCAAAAGCTCTTCGCCGGCTACGGCGCGGGCCTGCCGCCGCTGCAGGCCGCGCACTCCCTGCTCGACATGCAGATGGCGTTCCCCGGGCAGGAGGCGCCGTTCTACCCTTTGCAGCCGGTGCAGGAGGACCGCATGCAGGCCTTGCAGCGCGCGCATCCGGCGCGGATCTTCGGCTTCAGCGCCTTCGATCCACGGCGCGAGGACTGGCACGCGCGCGCGCTGCACTCGCTGGGCAAGGGGTTTGCGGGTTTCAAGTTCTATCCGGCCATGGGTTTCAAGCCCCAGGGCAATGACCCGGCCATCCAGGCCCGCGTCGATGCCTTCTTCGATTTCTGCATCGCGCGCGACCTGCCGGTGTTCGCCCATTGCACGCCCATGGGCTTCCAGACCCGGCTGCGGCTGGGCGCCTATGCCCATCCACGCCACTGGCGCGCGCTGCTCGAGCAGCCGCGCTGGCACGCGCTGCGCCTGTGCCTGGGCCATGCGGGCGGCGGGCAGTTGCGCAACGGCCCGCTGCATTCGCCGGGCTGGCTCGCGCGCTCGGACGAAGAATGGCAGCACGAGGACAATTTCGCGCGCATCGTGAGCGAACTCTGCACCACCTATCCCCGCGTCTATTGCGAGGTCGGCTCCCTGACCGAGCTGCTGCAGGGCGACGGGCTCGCGCGCTTCGAGGCCAATCTGCAGCGCGCGCGCCAGGCGGCGAAGGCGGCGGGCCGGCCTTTCGAGCTGCTCGACAAGATGGCCTATGGCTCGGACTGGCACATGCCCGAAGTGGTCACACGCACGCGCCGCTATCTGGACCTCTTCCTGGCGTTGATGAACCGGCCGGGGTATGCGGCGTATCGCGAGGCGTTCTTCTGGAAGAACGCCTATCGGTATTTGCGGCTGCCGATGTGAACTCAGTAAGGCTCCGCCTTGACCCGCATTTCGCCATAGGGAACGATGCGCGAACCCTTGAGCAGCCGGTAGCCTAGCCAGATCAGCAGGAACAGCGGCAGGCCGATATAGGTCGCGACCACGCCGGCCCAGTCGATGCGGTCCTGGGTGAAAGCCTGGTAGTTCTGGCCCAGCGTGATGGTCAGGCACAGCACGAACGCGAAGATCGGGCCGAATGGAAAGCCGGCCGCGCGGTAGGGCAGCGTGGCCAGGTCCAGGCCCTGGGCTTCATAGCCCTTGCGAAAGCGGTAATGGCTGATCGCGATGCCCAGCCAGGCGATGAAGCCCGTCATTCCCGACAGGTTCAGCAGCCAGATGTAGACCGCCTGGGGGCTGAAGATATTGGTCAGGAAGCACAGCCCGGCCACGGCCGTCGTGGCCAGCAGCGCCAGCATAGGCACGCCGTGGCGGTTGACGCGCGCGAAGATCCGCGGCGCCATGCGCTGGCAGGCCAGCGTGTAGAGCATGCGCGTGGAGGCATACATGCCCGAGTTGCCCGCCGACAGCACCGAGGTCAGCACCACGGCATTCATGATGGCCGCGGCCGACAGCAGGCCGGCGCGCTCGAACACCAGCGTGAACGGGCTGACGCTGATGTCGCTGACATCGTTGCGCAGCAGTTGCGGGTCGTTGTAGGGCAGCAGCAGGCTGATGACCAGGATGGCGAACACATAGAACAGCAAAATCCGCCAGAACACCTTGCGCACCGCGCGCGGCACGTTGCGTGCCGGGTCTTCGGATTCCCCGGCGGCGATGCCTATCAGCTCCGTGCCCTGGAACGAAAAGCCGACGATCATGGCCACGCCGATCAGCGCCGCGAAGCCGCCGGCGAAAGGCGCGTCGCCCACGGTCCAGTTCGCGAGATTGCCCCAGAGGCCTTCGGGCGAGCCGCCTTGCAGTATGCCCAGCACCATCGCCAGGCCCAGCGCGATGAAGATGATCACGGTGACCACCTTGATGGCTGCGAACCAGTATTCGGCTTCGCCGAAGCCTTTGACCGAGATCGCATTCAGGCCGAACATCAGGCCCAGGAACAGCGCGCTCCAGACCATGCCGTTGACGTCGGGAACCCAGTAGGCCATGACCAGTTGCGCCGCGACCAGGTCGACGGCAATCGTCACGGCCCAGTTGTACCAGTAGTTCCAGCCGAGCGCGAAGCCGAAGCCTTCATCGACATAGCGCGCGCCATAGGTCGCAAACGAGCCCGAGACCGGCAGGTGGGCGGCCATCTCGCCCAGGCTGGTCATGAGGAAATAGACCATCAGCCCGATGATCATGTAGGCGAGCAGCGCGCCGCCCGGGCCGGCCTGGGAAATCGTCGCGCCCGAAGCCACGAACAGGCCCGTGCCTATCGAGCCGCCGATGGCGATCATCGACAGGTGGCGCGCCTTGAGGCTGCGGCGCAGGCCGGTCTCGACCGGGCTGCTGGAGGGGGAAGCGTTGTCGCTCATCGGTTCTGTTCCTGTGTTCCTGACACTGCGCGCGCACCTGCGCGGCAACGCAAAAGGCCGCGCTGGCGCGGCCTGGAAAAGCGGCATTGTGCGTGATTTGCCGCGCAACAGTGCTTCATGCTCCAAAACCCTTAACGGGCTTAAGAGGAATGGAAGAACCGTCCACTTCGTTTACCTCTCGCAGGCCCTTCGACAGGCCCAGGGTGAGCGGCGAGAGGGGGAGCGGGTGGGGCGCGGCAGGGCGTCGAAAGTGCGCAGCGGGGCGTTCAGCCCAGCAGCAATGCGTCGTCGGACAGCTTTTCGCCGCGCACCTTCTCGAACATCTTGAGCAGGTCGGGCACATCGAGGCGCTTGCGTTCCTCGCCGCTCACGTCGAGCACCACCTGGCCCTGGTGCAACATGATGGTGCGGTCGCCCACGTCGAGCGCCTGGCGCATGCTGTGCGTGACCATCATCGTGGTGAGCTTCTTCTCGGCGACGATGCGTGCCGTGAGCTGCAGCACGAAGTCGGCGGTGCGCGGGTCCAGCGCGGCCGTGTGCTCGTCGAGCAGCAGGATACGCGAAGGCTGCAGCGCCGCCATCAGCAGGCTCACGGCCTGGCGCTGGCCGCCAGACAGCAGGCCGATGCGGTCGGAGAGGCGCTTTTCCAGGCCCAGGCCCAGCGTCGCGAGGCGTTCCTGGAACACTTCGCGCATCGACGGCTGCACGGCGCGCGTGAGCCGGCGGGGCGCGCCGCGGCGCTGGGCCAGCGCCATGTTTTCCTCTATGGTCAGGTCTTCGCAGGTGCCGGCCATAGGGTCCTGGAAGACCCGGGCCACGCGCTCGGCGCGTGCCCAGACGGGCAGCGCGGTTACGTCCTGGCCGTCGATCACGATGGAGCCGCCGTCGACGCGCTGGTCGCCCGAGACGGCGTTGAGGAAGGTGGACTTGCCCGCGCCGTTGGAGCCGATCACGGTCACGAACTGGCCGGCCGGAATCTCCAGGGACAGGCCGCGCAGCGCGCGGGTTTCAATCGGCGTGCCGGGGTTGAAAGTAAGAACGATGTCTTTTGCACTCAGCATGGAATCTCCGGCCGACTTATCGCGGCTTGCGCTTGGACAGCTTCTGCTTGAGCTGCGGGATGACGAGGGCGACGGTCACGAGCACGGCGGTGACCAGGTTCAGGTCCTGCGCCTTGAGGCCTATGAAGTCGCTGTTGAGCGCTGCCGCAATGAAAAAGCGGTAGACGATGGCGCCCAGCACCACGGCCAGCGTTGCATAGACGATGCGCCGCGAAGGCAGCAGGCTTTCTCCGACGATCACGGCCGCCAGGCCGATGACGATGGTGCCGATGCCCATCGAGATGTCGGAGCCGCCCTGGGTCTGCACGAACAGCGCGCCGCCCAGGCCCACCAGGCCGTTGGAGACCGCCATGCCCAGCAGGATCATGCCGCCGGTGTTCACGCCCTGGGAGCGCGCCATGCGGGCATTGGAGCCCGTGGCGCGGATCGCCAGGCCGCGCTCGGTCGCGAAGAACCAGTCCATCGCGAGCTTGGCGATCAGCACGATCACGGCCAGGATCAGCGGGCGCGCGACGTAGTCGGGCATGCCTTCAGGCTGCAGCAGCGTGAACAGCGTGGGGTCGTTGATCAGCGGCACGTTGGGGCCGCCCATGATGCGCAGGTTGACCGAGTACAGCGCGATCATCATCAGGATGGACGCGAGCAGGTCCATGATCTTGAGCTTGACGTTGAGCCAGCCGGTGAGCATGCCCGCGGCCGCGCCCGCGGCCGTCGCGGCCAGCGTCGCGAGCCAGGGGTTGGTGCCCGTGGAAATCAGGATGGCGCAGACCGCGCCGCCGAGCGGAAAGCTGCCGTCCACCGTGAGGTCGGGAAAGCGCAGCAGCCGAAACGAGATGAAGACGCCCAGCGCCACCAGGCTGAAGATCAGACCGATCTCGATGGCGCCAAGAAATGAGAAAAATGACATGGGGAGTGCGGTTGCGCCCGCAGGCTGGGTAAAAACAATGGCAGGTCCGTGCATCGTACGGTACCTGCCATATGGAAGCCCCTACCGGGCTATATACCCGGTTGGTGGTTTACTGGATCACCTGGGCGGCAGACTTGATCAGCGCGTCGGACAGCGTCACGCCTTGCTTTTGCGCCGCGCCCGGGTTCACGAACAGCTCCATCTTGGTGCTCACCTCGGGCTTGATGTCGCCGGGCTTTTCGCCATTGAGGATGCGCGCCACCATGCGGCCGGTCTGCTCGCCCAGATCACGGTAGTTGATGCCGTAGGCCGCGACCGCGCCGCGCTTGACGGAGTCGGTGTCGGAGGCAACCAGCGGGATTTTCGCATCCTGGCCGACCTTGACCAGCGCTTCGTAGGCCGAAACCACGTTGTTGTCGGTGTTGGTATAGATCACGTCGACCTTGCCGACCAGGCTGCGCGCGGCGCTGCTGACGTCGACCGAGCGCGGGGCCGCGGCTTCGACCAGGGTCAGGCCCAGGGTCGGCAGCAGCTTTTGCATTTCCTTGACCACGACCACCGAGTTCGCTTCACCCGGGTTGTAGACGATGCCCACGCGCTTGGCGTTGGGCGCGACCTGCTTGACGAGCTCCATCTGCTTGTCGAGCGCGAGCAGGTCGGAGACACCGGTCACGTTGCCCTTGCTCGGCTCCCAGCTCGCGACCAGCTTGGCGGCCACGGGATCGGTCACGGCCGAGAACACGACGGGCACGGCCTTGGTCGCGGCGACGACGGCCTGGGCCGAAGGCGTGGCGATGGCGACGATGGCGTCGGGCTTGTCACCGATGAACTTGCGCGCGATCTGCGCGGCGGTGCCGGTGTTGCCCTGGGCGCTCTGGTATTGCCACTTGAGGTTCTTGCCGGCTTCGAAGCCCGCTTCCTTGAGCGCGGCCTGCACGCCGTCACGCACGGCGTCGAGCGCGGGGTGTTCGACGATGGCCGTCACGGCCACCGACTTCTGCTGTGCATGCACCGAAGTCATCGATGCCAGGGCCAGGGCCACGGCGCCCAGGGGCGCCAAAGACAGGAATTTCATTTGTATCTCCACCGCTGAATGAATGTTGTGCTCCGGACCAGGCGCGGCACTGCGCGCCACGCCTTCGTCATGCGAAGCCTGTCTTCGAAGTCTACTGCAGCGCAGGCGGCTTGCGAACGAGTCGGACCCCCGGGGTTTCCACGGCGGATGCCCGATGCCCGATGTCCGCTGGCGCAGGGCGCAAACGTCGAAAGGCCGAAAGCCGGACGGCATGCACACCGCCCGGCTTTCTTCAGGCTTGCCGCGCTTTTCTTCGCCGCCACCACAGCCATATGCCCGTGATGCCCAGCATTCCCAAGATGAGTCCGCTCACTGCGAACACGAGCTCAAGCCAGAGGCCGCCCAGCACACCGGTGTGCAGGGGGTAGATGACGGCCACCGCCCGCGCACCCGGGTCGAGCGCGTTCCAGCGATGCACGGCCAGCACATCTCCCGTGACGGGATGGAGCCAGACAGAGGTCAGTCCGTTGGGGTGCGGGTCATCGGGCAGCATGAGGCGTATTCGTACCGGCCTGTCGGCCTGGGCGGGTACCTGGATGTAACCGACTGGCGTGCCGGGGAATTGCTCCCGCGCTTTCGCCACCAGCGTGTCGAGCGTGCGCGGTTGACCGGGCGGCGTTGAGGCCTTGGGCACGGAGGGCGGCTTGACCGGGGTGGCCCCGCTCATCCAGGTAATGGCGCCGCCCAGGGGACGCCAGGCCATGTAGGCACCGCTGGCGACCGACACCGCAATCACCAATCCCATCACGACACCACCGACGCGATGCAGGTCGAACAGGGCGCGCAGGACGCCTCGTCCTAATTCGACTTTCCAGGAGGGCGGCCAGCGCCTGGGCCACCATAGGATCAGCCCCGTGACGAGCAGCAGCAGGTAGACAAGCGCCACCCAGGCAAGAATCGCCTTGCCGGTCCCCTGCAGCAGCAACGAACTGTGCAGCTTGAAGAGCGTGTTGACAAAACCTTGCGTTTCGCCGCGGCGCCCCTGCTCTCGGCCACTGACCGGATCGAAGTAGACCGTACCGTTCCACGGGCCTCGCACCAACACCCACAGCGTATCCGTTGACTCGCGGGCGGGCCGCAGCGTGAAGCTGGTTTGCGGCCCGAATTCGGCCCTCAATGGAAGCAGGACCTGCTCGAGCGCAACGGATGCACCTGCGGCCTCGTGACCGGGGGCCTTGAAAAACGCGGGGTGCAGCCAGCGGTCCAACGGCTGCGCCGCCACCAGCAAGGCGCCCGTCAGCCCCGAGAGAATCAGGATCCAGCCGATTCCAAGCGCTGCCCACCGATGAGTGCGCAGCCAAAGCTGTCGGAGCCTGGGCATTCAGCGACCGCCCGTGTCGCGAGTGCAGTGGCGCTTGCACGCGCCTGTGGCGCCCCGCAACACCGGCGCAACAGCGGCTGCGCCCGGGGCCAGCCTATGGGCGGGCAAGAGAGCATTGATCTTGATGGTCATGACTGCACGCGTACCCAGGCCGGCCGCGGGGAAAGGTCCTTGAAAGGGATGGCGCTTAGAACGCGATCGTGCCTTGCACGTACAGCGTGCGTGGCATGCCCACATATTTGCCGCCACCGTTGCTGTCGGTGGAGCGGGTGAAGTAGCGGCGGTCCAACACGTTCTTCATGCCCACGGTGAGCCGCAGGTTGTGCAAGTCCTTGCCGCCCTGGTAGCTGGCGCGCAGACCCAGGGTGGAAAAGCCCGGGATGTCGCCGAGGTTGCCGTTGGCGTCTTCCTGCGTGACGTAGGGCTTGGGTGCAATGGTGGTGCCGGGTGTGCCGGGCGAGCGCTGCCTGGATTGGGCATTCAGCTCGGCATTGAAGGTCCAGCGCTCGATGGCGTAGCGGGCCGACAGCGCGGCCGTATGGCGCGAGTACAGCGGCAGATCGCGACCGGCAAAGTCGCCCGCCTGGTTGACCGCCTGGGTGAAGGTGTAGGTCATGCCCAGCGACAAGCCCTTGAATGCGGGGTGGCTCTTGCCAAGGTCATACCGCAGCGCCGACTCCAGGCCCCGGTGGCGGGTGGCGCCCAGGTCGGTCCAGACGCCTGTGCCGCTGCCGTCAGGCCGGTCCAGGAACAGTTCCTTGTCGAAGTCGATGTTGAACAGCGTCAGCTCGCCACTCCAGCTGTCGCTCTTGAAGTGCGTGCCCAGCTCATACGTCTTGGCGGACTCGGGGTGCAACTGGTTGCCCGACGACTGGGCCAGCTGCGCGTACTGTTGCGGACCGAACGACTTGCCGGCATTGGCAAACACCGACCAGTTGTCGTTCATGCGGTAGAGCGCCGACAGCGTGGGCAGCCATTCGTTGGCCTCAGCCTTAGGGGAGCTGGCAACGCCGGTGGGGCCCCGGTAGTCCACCACATTGTTGAAGGAGCGGATGCGCTCGTAGCGTACGCCGGGCGTGATGGTCCAGTTGCCCCAGTCGATGCGGTTGTCGATGTAGAAGGCATTGGCCGTGGTGCCGCCCTGGCTGGTCTGGGTGGTGCCCAGAGGCAGGGCCATGGCATCGACCTGGCCCGGCGCATAGAAGGCCGTGACCTGGGCTGTTTCCGAACTCTTTTCCTTCAAGTGGCGGTAGCCCACGCTGACTTCCTGAACCACCGGGCCGGTCTCGAAGATGCGCGAGTAGCGTGGCTCTATGCCGTAGTAGCTGTAGCTGCGTGGCGCGCCATTGAGGCTGCGCCTGCCGGCGTTGGCGCCGGTGCCGTCGCGCTCCAGGTAGCTGCCGCGGAAGGAGTCCACGTAGTAGCCCAGCACCTCGAAGCTGTTGCGCCCATCCTCGTAGCTGTACTTGAGCGAACCGTCCGTGCGCCGGCCGGTGAACTGGTCGTAGCTGCGGGTGCTTTGGAACGGGTCGGCCGCGTACTGCGCCGACGTCAGGCCACCGGGCATCAGGCCCTTGCCTTCAAAGTGGTGCAGCGAAGCGCTCAGACCGCTGTTCGGGGAGAGCCGGTAGCTGCTCTTGACCAGTACGTCGTCGATATCGGTCTTGTCATTGCTGCCGCGCCAGCCCTTGCCGTGTGTGCCCGAGTACAGCACGGCCAGGCCCAGGCCGGCCTCGTTGGTGCCGCCCACAAAGAAGCTGGGCGTGGTCTTGACGTTGCCGCCTTGGCCGTAGATTTCGGTGCCAACGGAGACTTCGCCCGCAAAGTCCTTGGGAATGGCGCGGGTGACGAAGTTGATGATGCCGCCCACATTCTGGGGACCATAACGCACCGAGCCGGCGCCGCGCACCACGTCCACCGATTCCAGGTTGCCCAGGGCCACAGGCGCCAGCGACAGCTGGGGCTGGCCGTAGGGCGCGTAGGAGACAGGCACGCCATCTTGCAGTACATACGAGCGCGGCGACAGACGCGCGGTCAGGCCACGCACGCCCAGGTTCAGCGAGACGTCGCTGCCACCGGTTCCATTGCTGTCCTGCACCTGTACGCCCGGCACCAGGCGCAGCGCCTCACGCAGGCTGGCCGAGCCGCTTTCCTGGATACGCTGGCGGTCCACGATGGTGCGGGCGCCCGCATGCTCCAGCACTTTTTCGGCATTGGAGGCAGCGCCGCTCAACCAGTTGCCGGTGACCGTCACGGCGGACAGGCCGGTCGCGGCAGGCTCGGCCGCATGCGGGTCCGAAGCGGTTTGCGCCAGGCTGGGCAAGGCAAAGAGGGCGGCGGCAACGGCCGCTGCCGCGGCGGCGCACTGGGTGAGGGCGCTGACCGTTGTAGCCGGTCCTTGGACCGGGCGATGAGACAAAACCATGGTGTTTCCTGGGCCTGATGACGTTGCGAAGGTTCATGCACTCGGCTCCATTGGCGGTCTTCGAGGCACGGCGAACGTTCCCGGACGGGGCTGGCAGGTGGGGTCGGCGCCAATGCGCGGGGCGCCGCACCGAATGCAGCGCAGATTGTAAATAAGAATTATTACGTTGATTGCTGATCGTGCCGAGGCGACGGACAACAGGCTCTTCCTCCCGGCCATTCCTGTGTCCCGCGTTGCTGCTACACCACAGATTGTGCGGGAATCCACGATGATGGGAGGGGCGCTGCGGGCGGTTCTGGCACTTGAGGTCAGGGCGGCCTTGGCGCCACGGCCGGTGGAAGTGCGCCTGGCCCGCGTGCCCCGCTGCGCTTCACTCATTGCGAGCCGCTTGTGGCCCCTGCCGGGCGCACTGGAAAAAAAGGGCCTGCGTCGCAGGCCCTGAGCGGGGAGTGTGGGGCTTAGATCGTGAACACGTTCTTACATGCCCGAGTAGTTCGGGCCGCCGCCGCCTTCGGGGGTCACCCAGACGATGTTCTGCATCGGGTCCTTGATGTCGCAGGTCTTGCAGTGCACGCAGTTCTGCGCGTTGATCTGCAGGCGCTGGGCGGCGCCGCCCGTGCTTTCGTCGGGCACGAATTCATAGACGCCGGCCGGGCAGTAGCGGCTCTCGGGCCCCGCATAGCGCGTGAGGTTGACGCTGACCGGAATGCTCGCGTCCTTGAGCGTCAGGTGGGCCGGCTGGTCTTCGGCATGGTTGGTGTTGCTGATGAACACGCTCGACAGGCGGTCGAACGTCAGCTTGCCATCGGGTTTGGGATAGACGATGGGCTTGCACTCGGCCGCGGGCTTGAGGTAGGCATGGTCGGGCTTGTCGCGGTGCAGCGTCCAGGGGATGTTGCCGCGCAGCACGAACTGCTCCAGGCCGTTCATGATGGTGGCCGTGGTCAGGCCCTTCTTGAACCAGGCCTTGAAGTTGCGGCTCTTGTTGAGTTCCTCGTAGAGCCAGCTGTTTTCAAAGGCCGTCACATAGGCGCCAAGTTCGTCGCCCTGGCGGCCGGCCTGCACGGCCTCGAAAGCCGCTTCGGCGGCCAGCATGCCGGTCTTGATCGCGGCGTGGCTGCCCTTGATGCGGCTGACATTGAGAAAGCCCGCTTCGCAGCCGACCAGCGCACCGCCGGGAAACACGAACTTGGGCAGCGACATCAGGCCGCCGGCCGTGATCGCGCGCGCGCCGTAGCCTATGCGCTTGGCGGGCTTGATGCCCTTGGATTCGTCGCCTTCGAGGTAGTAGCGGATGTTGGGGTGGGTCTTCCAACGCTGCATTTCCTCGAACGGGCTCAGATACGGGTTCGAGTAGTCGAGGCCGGTGATGAAGCCCAGCGTGACCTTGTTGTCTTCCATGTGGTATAGGAAGGCGCCGCCGTAGGTGTCGGCCTTCATGGGCCAGCCCGCGGTGTGCAGCACGAAGCCCGGCTGGTGGCGCGCCGGGTCGATTTCCCAGAGTTCCTTGACGCCCAGGCCATAGGTCTGGGGATCGCGCC
Organism: Pantoea sp. 18069; assembly: GCF_902706035.1. GTDB lineage: Bacteria > Pseudomonadota > Gammaproteobacteria > Burkholderiales > Burkholderiaceae_C > Comamonas. The sequence goes on from NZ_CACSJA010000015.1 coordinate 97,908, forward strand.
CTTCATCGAGCTTGAAGCGGGAGATCAGCTGGCGGCCCAGGTGGCCGCGCGCGCCTTCGGCGAAGATCGTGTACTTGCCGTGCAGCTCCATGCCCAGCTGGAAGTCGCCCGTGGGCTCGCCGTCCTTGCCTATGCCCATATTGCCCGTGGCCACGCCCTTGACGGAGCCGTCTTCGTTGTAGAGCACTTCGGCCGCGGGGAAGCCGGGGAAGATTTCTACGCCCAGGCCTTCGGCCTGCTCGGCGAGCCAGCGCACGACGTTGCCCAGGCTGACGATGTAGTTGCCATGGTTCTGGAAGCAGCCCGGCAGCAGGAAGTTGGGCGTGCGCAGCGACGACTTCTCGCCCAGGAACACCATCGCGTCGTCGGTCACGGGCTGGTTCAGCGGCGCGCCGAGTTCCTTCCAGTTGGGAATCAGCTCGGTCAGGGCCTTGGGGTCCATGATCGCGCCCGAGAGGATGTGGGCACCGGGCTCCGAGCCCTTTTCGAGCACCACGACCGACAGCTCCTGGCCTTTTTCCGCAGCCAGCTGTTTGAGGCGGATGGCGGTGGACAGGCCGCCCGGGCCGCCGCCGACCACGACCACGTCGTATTCCATGGCCTCGCGGGGGCCGTACTGGGCCAGGATTTCATCATTTGTCATCGGGCGTCTCTTTTTGATTCGGATGGAAAGGTAACGTGGCGCACCTTGGCCGGGCGCGCTCCAGCAGCGGCTGATTCTATGCGCAGCGACCCCGCGTTCAAGTCACCTCGGATTTTTTCTGCGGCCGCTGTCGCCTGTGCGGCGGCGCATCGCCGCCATCCCTGCGATGCTCGGCGGCATGGCGAATACCGAGGGTGACCGATGAAAATTGAAATTCCGCAGGCCAAGAAGCGGGTCCATGAAATGCGTTTTCCCGTCCGCTGGGGCGACATGGACGCGATGGGCCATGTCAACAACAGTCAGTATTTTCGCTATATGGAGACGGCGCGCATAGAGTGGATGTGCGCCATCGGCTGTCAGCCGGCGACGCAAGGCCAGGGGCCGGTGATCGTCAATGCCTTTTGCAATTTCTACCACCAGCTGGCCCATCCCGACCAGCTCTTGCTCACCACCTATGTCAGCGATCCGGGCCGTTGCACGTTCGAGAGCTGGTGCACGATGGAGCGCGAAAGCCAGCCGGGCGTGATTTGCGCGGCCGGCGGCGCGACCGTGATCTGGGTCGATACGGCGCTGCAAAAGGCCAGCCCGCTGCCCGACTGGATGCGCGCGCAGGTGAGCGGCTGAGCGTCCATGGCGGCGGGCCCGGGCAGGCAAGGCCCAGGGCTTCAGAGGGCGTCTTTTTTCCTGCCGCGCCCCTTGACCGGGCCCGCAGGGGGACGTTCCTGGCCTGCGGTGGGCGCCGGCTTGGCGCTGGGGAAGGCGTTGGTCTGGAAATCCAGCCAGGGCGGATTCTGCGTGTACATCTGCGCAATCAGTTGCTTGATCGCCGGGATGTACCAGGAGTCGTCGTTGAGGCGGTAGCTCATGATGATGGGCGAGGTGGCCTGCTCGTCTTCAATCAGGCGGTACACCAGGTCGGAGCGCAGCCGTGCCGCCGCAGGCACGATGCACACGCCCATCTCGCAAGCCACCAGCCCGAGTGCGGCCTGCAGTTCACGCACTTCATGCACTTGCGCCAGAGGCACGCCCTGCTCGTGCAGCAGCCCGAGCACGTGATCGGCATAGCTAGGACGCGGCTCCTTCGGAAACACAATCAGGCGCTGATTCTCGACTTCGCACAGGCGCACCGGGCCGCTGCGGGCCGCCAGCGGTGAACTCGGTGGCAGCGCGAGCACCAGCTTTTCCTCGCGCAGGATCGAACGCGCGACGGACGTGTCGCGGGTCCTGATTCTTCCGAATCCCAGGTCGATGCGGCCCGACTTGAGCTCGGTGATCTGCTGCACCGAGCTCAGATCCACCAGGTGCACGTCCGTGTCCGGGTAATTCTGCCGGAACAACCGCACCAGCATAGGCAGGCCGCCATACAGCGTAGAGCCCACATAGCCTATGGAGATCGACTGGCGCAGGTTGCGGCCCGCCTGGCGCACGCCGGTTTTCATCTGCTCGACGCGTTGGAGCACCTGCAGGGACTGCTCGTAGAACAGCCTGCCGGCCTCGGTCAGTGCCACCGGCCGGCTGTTGCGCAGTACCAGCTGCACGCCCAGTTCCTCTTCCAGCAACTGGATCTGGCGGCTCAGCGGTGGCTGGGCGATATGCATCTGCTCCGCGGCGCGCGTGAAATTGCGCGTGGTGGCGACCGCGACGAAATAGCGCAACTGGCGTAAATCCATAAGGGTAAACGATATGAATCGTTGGTTTTTGCTTCATAAGTCATTGTTTTGCAATGAATGCTCTGTGGATTATATGAAAAAGGTATCGAACTAGATCGATTTGGTGTTGGCGTCCCACGGGGTGGGCGGATTCCAATACGGTCATGCAACATTCCTTCCGCTCCTCGCAGCCAGCCGCTGTCGCTGCCGCGCCCGTGGTCATCGAAAAGGTGGAGACCATGCTGGTCGACCTGCCGACCATCCGTCCCCACAAGCTCTCGATGGCCGTGATGAGCGGCCAGACCCTGATGCTGGTGCGCATCCACTGCGCGGACGGCACGGTCGGTGTGGGTGAAGGCACGACGATTGGCGGCCTGGCCTATGGCGGCGAGTCCCCCGAAGGGATGAAGCTGGCGATCGATACCTATTTCACGCCCCAGTTGCTCGGCGCCAACGCCAATCGCGTGGCGGCCGTGATGGCCGGGCTCGACAAGGGCATACGCGAGAACCGCTTCGCCAAGTGCGCCGTGGAAACGGCGCTGTTCGACGCGCTGGGCCAGCGCGTGGGCCTGCCTGTCTCCGAGCTGCTGGGTGGCCGTCTGCGGGACCAGCTGCCCGTCGCCTGGACGCTGGCTTCCGGGGATACGGCAAAGGACATAGACGAAGCCCAGCGCATGCTGGCGCAGCGCCGCCACCGGATCTTCAAGCTCAAGATCGGACGCAAGGCGGTGCGCGAGGACGTCGCGCATGTGGCCGCGATCAAGAAGGCGCTGGGCGACCAGGCCGTGGTGCGGGTCGATGTGAACATGGCCTGGACCGAGCTGCAGGCCCAGTACGGCCTGGCAGGCCTGGTGGATGCCGGCTGCGAGCTGGCCGAGCAACCCGTGGCCAGCGCCGAGGCGCTGGCCCGCCTCAAGGGGAAGTACCCGATCGCGATCATGGCCGACGAATCGCTGATGGGCCCGGCGACGGCTTTTTCCCTGGCGCGCAGCGCCGCCGCCGACGTGTTTGCCATCAAGACCGAGCAGTCCGGCGGCCTGCAGGCGGCGCAGCAGGTTGCGGCCATCGCCGATGCGGCGCAGATCGAGCTGTACGGCGGCACCATGCTCGAAGGCGCATTCGGCACCATTGCTTCGGCCCATGTGTTTTCCACATTCCGCGCGCTGCAGTGGGGGACCGAGCTGTTCGGCCCGCTGCTGCTGACCGAGGAGATCCTGGCGCGGCCGCTGGAATACAAGGACTTCCACCTGACGCTTCCCGCAGGCCCGGGGCTGGGAATCGCCCTGGACGAAGACCGCGTGCGCCATTTCCGCCGCGACCGCACGCGCGTCAGCGTCCCCACCTTTGCCTGAAGCCGCAGGCAGGGCAAAGCCTTTCAGATCACAACAAACCCACGTCCAGGAGACACCGATGAGCACCCACATCTTTCATACCCCCGAAGTCCAGGACTTTCTGCGACTGGCCAGCGGCCTCGACCAGGAGGGCGGCAATCCACGCACCAAGGCCATCACCCACCGCATCCTCAGCGATCTGTTCAAGACCATCGAGGAGCTGGACATCACCCCCGACGAGTACTGGGCCGGCATTGCCTATCTGAACCAGCTGGGCGCACGCAGCGAAGCCGGTCTGCTGTCGCCCGGACTGGGCCTGGACCGCTACTTCGACATGCGCATGGATGCCGAAGACGCGGCACTGGGCGTGGCCGGCGGCACGCCGCGCACCATCGAAGGGCCGCTGTATGTCGCCGGCGCACCGGTGGAGCAGGGCTTTGCGCGCCTGGACGACGGCAGCGACGCGAATGGCCACACGCTGATCATGCATGGCACCGTGCACGGCGCCGACGGCAAGCCCCTGCCCGGCGCCACGGTGGAAGTCTGGCACGCGAACACCAAGGGCTTCTATTCCCACTTCGACCCCACCGGCGAGCAAAAGCCGTTCAACATGCGCCGCACCATCGTCACCGATGCGCAAGGCCGCTACCGCTTCCAGAGCATTGTTCCCGTGGGCTATGGCTGCCCGCCCGACGGCCCGACCCAGGCGCTGCTCAACCAGCTCGGTCGCCATGGCAACCGTCCGGCGCATATCCATTTCTTCGTCAGCGCCGAGGGCCACCGCAAGCTGACCACGCAGATCAACATCGACGGTGATCCGCTGGTGTATGACGACTTTGCCTATGCCACGCGCGAAGGCCTGGTGCCGGCACTGGTCGAGCGCAGCGATGAAGAGAGCATCCAGCGCAACGGCCTGAGCGGCCCGTTTGCCGAGATCGCGTTCGACATGACGCTCAGCGCGCTGGTCAACGGCGTCGACAACCAGATCGTCGAGCGCGCGCGCCTGGCGGCCTGACGCCCATTTGATAAAGCCCCCTCGCGGGGCCCTCCTGCAGCCACCGGACCGCGATGGGCATCGCGGCGGATGAACTCACCCCAAGGAAATTCCCATGAACACGACCGCATCGGCAGATCGCTACGGTGACGTCGAAAAACTGCTGGACTCGGCCCTGCAGGATGACAAGGACAGCGGTGTCTATCGCTGCCGCCGCGACATCTTCACCGACCCCGCGCTTTTCGAGCTGGAGATGAAACACATCTTCGAAGGCAACTGGGTCTATCTCGCGCACGAGAGCCAGATCCCCGAGATCAACGATTACTTCACCACCACCATCGGCCGCCAGCCGGTGGTCATCACCCGTGGCAAGGATGGCAAGCTCAACGCCGTGATCAATGCCTGCGCCCATCGCGGCGCGATGCTGTGCCGCAAGAAGCATGGCAACAAGGGCAGCTTCACCTGTCCCTTCCATGGCTGGACCTTCAGCAACACCGGCAAGCTGCTCAAGGTCAAGGACGAGAAGACCACCGAGTACCCGGTGCAGTTCAACACGCAAGGCTCGCACGACCTGAAGAAGGTGGCGCGCTTCGAAAGCTACAAGGGCTTTCTCTTCGGCAGCCTGAACGCCGATGTGCTGCCGCTGGCCGATTATCTGGGCGAGACCCGGGTCATCATCGACCAGATCGTGGACCAGGCGCCCGAGGGCCTGGAAGTGCTGCGCGGCAATTCCAGCTACACCTATGACGGCAACTGGAAGCTGCAGATGGAAAACGGCAGTGACGGCTACCACGTCAGCTCGGTGCACTGGAACTACGCCGCGACCATGGGCCGGCGCAAGGATGGCGGCACCAAGGCGGTCGATGCCAATGGCTGGAGCAAGAGCGTAGGCGGCGTCTACGGCTTCGAGCACGGCCACATCCTGCTGTGGACCCAAACCATGAACCCCGAAGTGCGTCCGGTCTACCAGCGCCGCGAGGAACTCCAGCAGCGCCTGGGCGAAGACACGGCGGACTTCATCGTCAGCCAGACGCGCAATCTGTGCCTGTATCCCAATGTCTACCTGATGGACCAGTTCTCCACGCAGATCCGGGTCACGCGCCCGATCAGCGTAGACAAGACCGAGATCACCATCTACTGCTTTGCCCCCAAGGGCGAAAGCGCCGAGGATCGCGCCCTGCGCATCCGCCAGTACGAGGACTTCTTCAACGTCTCGGGCATGGGAACGGCCGACGATCTGGAAGAGTTCCGCTCCTGCCAGACCGGCTATGCGGGCAAGGCAGCGCCGTGGAACGATCTGAGCCGCGGCGCGCCGCTGTGGGTCCAGGGGCCTGACGAGAACGCCCGGCGCATGGGAATGAAGCCGCTGATCAGCGGTGGGCGCAGCGAGGACGAGGGGCTGTTCGTGTGCCAGCACGACTACTGGGCCGACGCCATGCGCCGCGCGGTGCAGTGCGAACGCGAAGGAGGCCGGCCATGAGCGCGGACCACGCCAGCATCTGCGCCTTCCTCTACCGGGAAGCACGCCACCTCGACGACCGCGAATGGGAGCCATGGCTGGCGCTGTACGCGCCCGAAGCCGAATACTGGATGCCTGCCTGGGACGACGACGACCGGTTGACCGAGGACCCGCACAGCCAGATCTCGCTGATCTACTACCCGAACCGCAACGGTCTGGAGGACCGGGTCTTTCGCATCCAGACCGAGCGCTCGAGCGCGTCCATGCCCGAGCCGCGCACCAGCCACATGCTGAGCAACGTGGAGGTGCTGCAGGACCGCGGCGAGCTGGTCGACGTGCGCTACAACTTCCATACGTTGAGCCACCGCTACAAGGTGACCGACCAGTTTTTCGGCACCATCTTCGCGACCTTGAAGAAGGCCGAGGACGGCAGCTATCTGATCCTGCGCAAGAAGATCGTCCTCAAGGACGACTACATCCGCCAGGTCATCGACATCTATCACATCTGACGGGGAGGGATTGACGATGACCAGCTATCGCATTGCCCTGAATTTCGAGGACGGCGTCACGCGCTTCATCGACTGCGGCGCCAACGAGAAGGTGCTTGATTCGGCGTTTCGCAACCGCATCAACCTGCCCATGGACTGCTCGGACGGCGTCTGCGGCACCTGCAAGTGCCGCGCCGAGGCGGGCAGCTATGACCTGGGAGACGAGTACATAGACGAGGCGTTGACGCAGGAGGAGGCCGGCGCGGGCCTGGTGCTGACCTGCCAGATGGTGCCGCGCTCCGACTGCGTGATCTCGGTGCCCATGTCGTCTACGGCCTGCAAGACCGCGACCGCGCAGTTCGCGGCATCGGTGGCGCAGGTGGCGCGCCTGGGCGACGCGGCCTACGAGCTGGTGCTGGATGTGCCGGGTGCGGCGCCGGTGTTTCTGCCCGGGCAGTACGTCAACATCGGCGTGCCGGGAAGTGCCCAGCACCGTTCCTATTCGTTCAGCTCCCTGCCGGGCGAAGGCCGCATGGGCTTTCTGGTCAAGCAGGTGCCGGGCGGGCTGATGAGCTCCTGGCTGGACGCCGCCCGGCCCGGGCAGGCGCTGGAGATGACCGGGCCGCTGGGCAGCTTCTATCTGCGCGCCGTGACACGGCCGCTGCTGCTGCTGGCGGGAGGCACCGGCCTGGCGCCGTTTCTCTCCATGCTCGAAGTCCTGGCCCGGCAGGGCACGGCCCAGCCCGTGCACCTGATCTACGGCGTCACGCGCGACCAGGATCTGGTGCTGGTGGACAGGCTCGTCGAATACGCGGGCCGCATCCCCGGTTTCACGTTCAGCACCTGCGTGGCCGATGCCGCGACCACGCACGAGCGCCAGGGCTATGTGACCCAGCACATGCCGGCGGCGGTGCTGCACGGCGGCAATGTCGATGTCTACCTGTGCGGCCCGCCGCCCATGGTGGATGCGGTGCACAAGCACTTCAAGTCCGCGGGCATCACGCCGGCGAATTTCCACTACGAAAAATTCACGCCCACCCAGGCGGTCGCGGCCTGAACGGAGACAGTCATGAAGACATTTGAAGGCAAGGTGATGCTGGTCACCGGCGCGGCGCAGGGCATAGGCGAGCGCGTGGCCGAGCTGGCCGCGCAGCAGGGCGCGCGGCTGGCGTTGGTCGACCGTTCGCCGCTGGTGCAGGAAGTGCGCGCCCGGCTCGAGGCCGTCACCGAAGTGCTGGCCATGGAGATCGACCTCGAGCAGTTCGAGGGCGCGCAGCAGGCGGCGCAGCGCACCCACGCGAAGTTCGGCCGCATCGACATCCTGGTCAACAACGTGGGCGGAACGATCTGGGCCAAGCCCTATGAGGAATACGCTGCGCAGGAGATCGAAGCCGAGGTGCGGCGCTCCCTGTTTCCCACGCTCTGGGGCTGCCGGGCGGTGCTGCCGTACATGCTAGAGCAGCAGCAGGGCGCCATCGTCAATGTCTCGTCTATTGCCACGCGCGGCGTCAACCGCGTGCCGTACGGCGCGGCCAAGGGCGGCGTGAACGCGCTGACGGCCTGCCTGGCGTTCGAGAACGGCGAGCGCGGCATACGCATCAATGCGGTCGCGCCCGGCGGCACCGAGGCGCCGCCGCGCCGGATTGCGCGCAACGCGGCCGAGCAGACGCCGGCGGAAAAGACCTGGTACCAGCAGATCGTCGACCAGACCGTGTCCAGCAGCCTGATGAAGCGCTATGGCTCGCTGGACGAGCAGGCCGCGGCCATTCTCTTTCTGGCGTCCGACCAGGCTTCCTACATCACGGGAACGGTGCTGCCCGTCGGTGGTGGCGACCAGGGATGACGCGCCAGTGCTGCGAACGACAACAACCAAGACAACAGGAGACAACATGAAGACACTGGATGTGAACGAGGTGATTGACAACGCGCGCTTCACGCGCTTTCACTGGACGGTGATGTGGCTGTGCGCCACGCTGCTGATTTTCGATGGCTACGATCTTTTCATCTACGGCGTGGTGCTGCCCACGCTGATGCAGCATTGGCAACTCACGCCGGTGCAGGCGGGTGCGCTGGGCAGCTATGCGCTGTTCGGCATGATGTTCGGCGCCTTCATCTTCGGCCCGCTGGCCGACCGAATAGGCCGCAAGAAAGGCATTGCCATCAGCTTCGTGCTGTTCAGCCTGGCGACGTTTGCCAGCGGCTTCGCCTCGACCCCGACCGAGTTCGGCATCTTGCGCTTCATTGCCGGTCTGGGCTGCGGCGGCCTGATGCCCAATGCGGTGGCGCTGATGAACGAGTACGCGCCCAAGCGCTCCAGAAGCACGCTGGTGGCCATCATGTTCAGCGGCTACTCGCTGGGCGGCGTGCTGTGCGCCGGCCTGGGCATCTACATGCTGCCGCGATTCGGCTGGCAGTCGATGTTCTTTGCGGCCGCCGCGCCGCTGGTGATCCTGCCCATCGTGCTCTGGAAGCTGCCGGAATCGGTGGGCTTCATGCTGCGCCAGGGCCAGCACGACAAGGCCCGCGCCACGCTGCGCAAGATGGCGCCGCAACTGAAGCTGGATGCCGGCACGCAACTGGTGCAGTCCGGCAGCAAGGGCGCAGGCGCTCCCATGTTCGACCTGTTCAAGGAAAGTCGCAGTCTTGGCACGTTCTTGATCTGGCTGTCCTTCTTCTGCTGCCTGCTGATGGTGTACGCGCTGGGCTCCTGGCTGCCCAAGCTGATGGCCAACGCCGGCTACAGCCTGGGCTCCAGCCTGTCCTTTCTGCTGGCGCTCAATTTCGGCGGTGTGATCGGCGCCATTGCCGGCGGCTGGCTGGGTGACCGCTTCAGTCTGCCCAAGGTGATGGTCGGCTACTTCGCGCTGGGCACGGCATCGATTGCGCTGCTGGGCTTCAACAGCCCTATGCCGGTGCTCTATCTGCTGATCGTGATTGCCGGTGCAACGACCATAGGCACGCAGATCCTGCTGTATGCCAACGCCGCGCAGTTCTATCCGCTGGCGATCCGCTCGACCGGCATTGGCTGGGCTTCGGGCGTGGGCCGCATCGGTGCGATTGTCGGCCCGCTGCTGGGCGGCTCGCTCATGGCGGCAGCGCTGCCGCTGAAGATGAACTTCCTGGTGTTTGCCATTCCCGGTCTGGTGGCCGCGCTGGCGATAGCCGTGTTCATGCTGGTCTATCGCCAGCGCGCGAAACCGGCCACGGCGGCCGGCCTGGCGCCCGCGGCCGGCGCGCGCACGCTGGCCTGAAAACGCCGCCTTGCCCACGCCATGAGATTCAAGGACTTTTCCCTCAGCGCCTGGGTGGCCGGGGGGCTGGCGGTGCTGATTTCGTACTGCGGGCCGCTGGTGATCTTCATCCAGGCCGCGCAGGCCGGTGGCATGGGAGCGCAGATGCTGAGCTCGTGGATCTGGGCGATTTCCCTGGGCGCCGGGCTCAGCGGCCTGCTGCTGAGCGTCTGGCTCAGGCAGCCCATCATCACGGCCTGGTCGGCGCCGGGAACGGCCTTGCTGCTGAGCCTTTTTCCGCAGATCTCCATGGCCGAGGTGGTGGGGGCCTACCTGACGGCGGCAATGCTGGTCATCGCCATCGGGGTGAGCGGTTGCTTCGAGCGCATCGTCCAGCTGATTCCCAGAGGCATTGCGGCTGGAATGATGGCAGGCATCCTGTTCCAGTTCGGTGTCCAGGCGTTCCGGGCCAGCGCAGAACTTCCGCTGGTGGTGTTTGCCATGCTGGCGGCTTACCTGGTGGGGCGGCGCCTGTGGCCACGCTATGCCATCGTGCTGGTGGCCGGGGTCGGCCTTGCGGTGGCGACCCTGCTGGGGGAGACCCGGCTGCAGATGCTCGAGCCCGTGCTGGCCAGCCCGGTGTTCGTGGCGCCCGCCTTTGGCTGGAGCGCCTTCTTCAGCTTCACCGTGCCTTTGCTGCTGGTGAGCCTGACCGGGCAGTATCTTCCGGGCATGAGCCTGCTGCGGCTCGCGGGCTACCAGACACCGTCGCGCGCCGTGCTCGCCGGCACGGGCCTGGCTTCGCTGCTGGTGGCCTGCTTTGGCGGCATCTCCATCGTGCTGGCTTCCATCACTGCCGCGCTGTGCACCGGCAGCGACGCCCATCCCGATGCCCGCAGGCGCTATGTCGCCGGCATTGCCAACGGCATCTTCTATCTCGTCGGCGCGGCGTTTGCCGGCAGCATCGTGCTGTTGTTCAACGCTTTTCCTCCACCATTCATTGCCGCGCTTGCGGGTCTGGCGCTGATTGGCGCGATTGCCAGCAACCTCGATCTGCTGGCGCAGGAGCGCGGCACGCTCGAGGCTTCGGTGATTGCCTTTCTGGCCACGGCGTCCGGCATGTCGCTGTTCGGGCTGGGCGCCGCATTCTGGGGCGTGGTGCTGGGCATCGCCAGCCACCTGGCGCTGCGCCCGCGCGCCATCGGCGCAAGCCATGCTTCTTCCGAAAGCCAACGTAAATGACGCCATCCTTTCAGCGGCAGGACGCCGAACTTCAAATCCTGTGTGCGCTGCCCGGGCGTGCGCATGACCTGGCGCGCCTGGGCCTGCTGGCTGCGCCGGGGCGCGCGCCGGTGGTGACCGTGATCGGCAAGTACAACCATGGCAAGAGCCGCTTGCTCAACGAACTGATAGGCATGGCGGCGTTCAGCGTCGCGGACCGGCGCGAGACGCTGGTGCTCGGCGAGCGCTTGCATGCCGGCGTGTGCTGGCTGGATGCGCCCGGCCTGGATGCCGATGTCGACGCGGCCGATGACGGTCACGCGCTGCAGGCCGCGTGGCTGAAGTCGGATATCCGGCTGTTCGTGCATGCGGCCAAGGAGGGCGAACTCGATGCTGCCGAGCGCAGCCTGCTGGCCGCGCTGCGGTCCGACGCGCAGCGCTCGAAGCGGCAGACGCTGCTGGTCCTGACGCAGGTGGATCAACTGGTGGACGAGGCGCAGCAGCAAAAGGTCATGCAGGCGATCGCGCTGCAGACCGCCGCGATGGCGCTGCATGCGGTGTCGTCGACACGCTATCGCCAGGGCGTGGACGCGGGCAAGCGCCTGCTGCTCGAGCGCAGCGGCATTCCCGCATTGCAGTCGGCGCTCAAGCGCGCGCTCGAGGGCGTGGCGGAGGCGCGCTGGCACGAGGCCATGCTGCTGTTCAACGAGATCCAGGCCGAATTGCTGCAGTTGCAGGCGGCGCGGCAATCGGCCTTGCAAGGCCTGTGCCATGAGCAGGTACAGCAGCGCCTGCGCTTCGACACCGACCTCATCGCCGTGCTGGACAAGGTGGCCGAAAGCATGCGCGCCGTGCTGGCGGCCCCCGGCCCGGACCATTCGCTGACGCCGGACTCCTTTGCCAACCAGTTCAAGCTCACGCCTGGAAAGCTCGAACGCAACCGGCTGCAGGTGGCGTACTCGACAGCCTGTATTGAAATCAATGCCGTCCTGCTCAAGCATGGAGCGACCGAATTGCCGCTGGCGCAGCAAACCTCGGTTCGCAGCCTGGACAGCGTGATGGTCGCCGTGATGGGGGTCTACGTGAAGTACCGGCGGGATCTGGGCGAGATTTTCTGCCAGGTGCCCGGCCGCGAGCGCCTGCTGCACGAGTTCAGCCGCTATTACGAAGCTTCAGTGGATCGCGTCGCGCTGGCGCGTTCGGTGGCCGCTGCCGGGCAGGCGCTGCGCGCCGCGGATCAGGCCTTGGCCGCACATGTCCGCTGCACGCCGTCCCGGGAGGCACCATGATGCCCGCCGACAGCCTGGAGCGGCAGCTGATCGATGTGCTGGATGCCATTGCGCTGCACAGGCCCGATCCGGGCGCGGCGCAAGGCCGGATGGGGCGCTGGTTCAGCGAGCTGACCCAGGCCATGCGGACCCATAGCCTGCCAGGCCATGCCGCGCTGGGCGGTGATCATGCACTGGCGCAGCAGCGCGAAGCGCTCAATGCTGCGCTGACGTCCTGCATGGCCACCTGGGAGCGGCAGTGGCACAGGCTGGCGCCGGCGCAGGCGCTGGCGCAGTCGTTTGAAGATCACGTCATGCTGCTGGTCTTCGGCAAGTTCAACGCGGGCAAGAGTTCGCTGTGCAATCTGCTGGCCGAGCGCTTTGCGGCCCATGGCCGCAGCGTGCATTTCTTTCGTCTGAGCGGCGGGCGCGTCGAAGATGTGCGCGGGCCCTTGCCCGAGGGCGCCACGGAGACCACGGCCTGCGTGCAGGGCGTGCGTCTGGGCGAACGGCTGGTGTTGCTGGACACGCCTGGCCTGCATTCCGTCACGCCGGAAAATGCCGAACTCACGCAGTGCTTCACCGACAGCGCCGACGGCGTGCTGTGGCTCACCAGTTCCACCTCGCCGGGCCAGGTGCAGGAGCTCGGCGAGCTGGCGCGCGAGCTGCATCGCCACAAGCCCTTGCTGCCGTTGATCACGCGCAGCGACGTCATCGAGGAGGATGAGGTCGATGGCGAGATCGTGAAACGGCTGCGCAACAAGAGCGCCGCCAATCGCCGCCTGCAGCAAGAGGATGTGCAGGCGCGCGCGCAGCAGAAACTGCAGGCCATGGGCGTGGCGCCGGCGCTGCTCAAGCCCGCGGTGTCGCTGTCGGCCCATGTGATTCGTGCACAGGGGCAGACGCCGCAGGCCTTGAGCGAGGGAGGCTTGACGCGGCTGTATGCGGCGCTGCTTGAAATCGTCGAGGCGGCGCTGCGCTACAAGCAGCGCAAGCCCGCGGAAGTGCTGCTGCACCATCTGGAAGAAACCGTGTTGCACGCGCTGGAGCAGCAGCTGTGCCCAGGGCTGGCGCTGCTGGGCCGGGATATCGTGCAGGAGCGAGAGCGGCTGCGCGCACTGCAGCCGCGGCTGGTGCAGCAGGTACTGCGCCAGGTGCTGCTGCAGCTTGCCGCGCTGCTGCAGCGCTGGGAGGCGACGCAGGACCTGGCCGGGCTGTGCGGGGAGATCGACGCCCTCGCGCAATCGGCGCTGGGCGATGAAATCGCGGCACGACTTGGCGGCTATGCGTGCGCCGGCATGGCCCCGCCCGAGCCGCTGCGCAGCTGTCTTCCGCCAGGCCTGGGGTACGAGGTCTTTTATGCAGACCAGGCCCCGGCACATGGCTGCGCGCAGGGCGCGGCGCCCATGTTTATCGGGCATGCGAGCCTGCATGCTGCGCTGCAGGACCTGGTTGGCGAGCGCGTCGCGCGCCAATGTGCACTGGCCCTGGCGCGCTGCCATGAGGCGCTGGATCAGGTCGGCACGGGCGTGCGCAGTCTGGAGGATTGCCTGCTGCGCCAGCGCGCGCCCTTGCTGCAGATCAGGGATGAGCTGAGAACGTGAACACGTTCTGAGAACGGGCGCCCTCTGAAGGTCGCGGCACCCGCTGGGCGAAAGTCAGGCGCGCGCAGCGGCCTTGTCCTTGGGCACGCGCCCCATCAGATAGAACTCGGGGTTGGGCTGCATGCCGGCGAAGCTGGCCATGCGGTTGGACAGGCCGAAGAACGCGGTGATGGCCGCGATGTCCCAGAGGTCCTCGTCATCGAAGCCATGGGCGTGCAGCGCGGCGAAGTCGGCGTCCTCGATTTCGTGGCTGCGTTCGCTGACCTTCATCGCGAAGTCGAGCATTGCGCGCTGGCGCGGCGAGATCTGGGCCTTGCGGTAGTTGACCGCGAGCTGGTCGGCAAGCAGCGGCTTCTTCTCGTAGATGCGCACGATCGCGCCATGGGCCACGACGCAGTACAGGCATTGGTTGGCCGCGCTGGTGACGGTGACTATCATCTCGCGCTCGCCCTTGGTCAGCGAGCCTTCCTCCTTGAGCATCAGCGCATCGTGGTAGGCGAAGAACGCGCGCCATTCGGCGGGCCGGCGCGCGAAGGCAAGAAAGACGTTGGGAATGAAGCCGGCTTTTTCCTGGACTTCGAAAATGCGCGCACGGATGTCCTCGGGCAGGTCGTTGAGATCGGGGAAAGGGTAGCGGTTGGACATGGTCAGCGTTCTCCTGGAGATGCCCCAGCATAGTGCGTCGCGCGCGTCTTTGCCATGCGAACAATCCAGAATGGCCACCATGAAAAAGCCCCCGGCGGCGGGCGCCGATGGGGGCTTGAAGGCGCGAGGCCGGCCGCAGCCGGCGGCGATTACTGGCTTGCCTTGAGCGCCGCGATGGCCTGGGCCACGCCGGCGCCATAGGCCGGGTCGGCCTGGGTGCAGTGGGCGATGTGCTTTTGCACGATGTGCTCGGACACGCCAAAGATGTTGCGCGCCGTGTTGTCGAACAGGCGCTGCTGGGCGTCGGGCGTCAGCAGGCGGAACAGGTCGCCGGGCTGGGTGAAGTAGTCGTTGTCGTCTTCGCGATAGTTCCAGCGCGCGGCCGATCCGTTCAGGGCCAGCGGCGGTTCAGTGAAGTCGGGCTGCTCCTGCCATTCGCCCCTGGTGTTGGGCTCGTAGGCAATCGTCGCGCCGTAGTTGCCGTCGACGCGCATCGCGCCGTCACGGTGGTAGGAGTGCACGGGGCAGCGCGGCGCATTGACCGGGATGCTGTGGTGGTTCACACCCAGGCGGTAGCGCGCGGCATCGCCATAGGCGAACAGGCGCGACTGCAGCATGCGGTCGGGCGAGACGCCGATGCCGGGCACGAGGTTGGCGGGCGTGAACGAGGCCTGCTCGACATCCGCATGGTAGTTGTGCGAGTTGCGGTTGAGCTCGACCACGCCGACTTCGATCAGCGGATAGTCCTTCTTGCTCCAGACCTTGGTCAGATCGAAGGGGTGGAAGCGGTAGTGCTCGGCTTCGGCTTCGGGCATGACCTGCACGCACAGCTTCCATTTCGGGAAATCGCCACGGTCGATCGCGCCCAGCAGGTCGCGCTGCGAGCTTTCTCGGTCACCGGCGACCACGGCCGCGGCCTCGGCGTCGGTGTAGTTCTCGATGCCCTGCTGACAGACGAAGTGGAACTTCACATAGAAGCGCTCGTTTTGCGCGTTGTAGAAGCTGTAGGTATGCGAGCCGAAGCCGTGCATGTGGCGGTAGTCCTTGGGAATGCCGCGGTCGCTCATCACGATGGTGATCTGGTGCAGGGCTTCGGGCAGGCCGGTCCAGAAGTCCCAGTTGTTTTCCGCCGAGCGCATGTTGGTGTAGGGGTCGCGCTTGACGGCCTTGTTCAGGTCGGGGAACTTGAGCGGGTCGCGGAAGAAGAACACCGGCGTGTTGTTGCCGACCATGTCCCAGTTGCCTTCCTCGGTATAGAACTTCATGGCAAAGCCGCGGATGTCGCGCTCGGCATCGGCCGCGCCGCGCTCGCCGGCCACGGTGGAAAAGCGCGCGAACATTTCCGTGGTCTTGCCGATCTCGGAAAAGATCTTGGCCTTGGTGAAACGCGTGATGTCGCCCGTCACGGTGAAGGTGCCGAATGCGCCCGAACCCTTGGCATGCATGCGGCGCTCGGGAATCACTTCGCGGTTGAAGTGGGCGAGCTTCTCGAGGTGCCAGATATCCTGCAGCAGCATCGGTCCGCGGGGACCTGCGGTCATCGAGTCCTGGTTGTTGGCAACGGGAGCGCCGGCGACTGTGGTGAGTTTGTTCATGCGTGGCCTTTCGTTATGGAAATGAAGCAATCGGTGCGTTTGATTATTGAGGTAAACCGGCCGTTTGCGTCGCCCGGGCGATTGCAAGTTTGAAACTCCGCCATAGGTTTTTTTATGACATGTTCTAACCCAGCGTGAGCTTGCGCACCAGATCGGCGGCCGTGGCCGCGCCGTACTTGCGCATCAGGCGCGCGCGGTAGATCTCCACCGTGCGGTGGCTGATGCCCAGCGCCTTGCCCATTTCCTTGGAGGTCAGGCCTTCGAGCAGCCGCGCCGCGACTTCGCGTTCGCGGCCCGTGAGGCCGGCCTTGACGGGGCGCTGCGCGCTCAGGTCCTCGAAGCTCCATACGCCGGCCGCGTGCGGGTTGCCGCGCTCCAGCGTGCGGCCCGAGACATGGCACCAGAACGCTTCGCCCGTCGCGCGCCGCATGATGCGGCTGTCGGAATACAGCCCCGTGGCGCTCAGGATGGGCGCCATGCGCAGGCCCAGGCGCTCGTATTCCTCGACCGAAGGGTAGAGCACCTGGAACGACTGGCCGACGAGCAGTTCGCGCGACGCGGCGAACATCGTGCACAACTGCTGGTTGCAATCCGTCATGATGCGGTTGCGGGAAATCGCCAGGCCCACGGGCGCCATCTCGAAAGCCAGCCGGTAATCCTCAGTCATAGGCCCTGTCCATAGTGCAAGTCTTTACGGAAAACTACGTACTTCTCTACGTGGTATCCTAGCGCATACCCTTACCAGGAGACAAGAATGAAAAAGCTTTACCCCTCAGCGGCGCAAGCGTTGCAAGGCGTGGTGGCCGATGGCCAGACCCTGGCCGTCGGCGGCTTTGGCCTGTGCGGCATTCCCGAAGCGCTGATCGATGCGCTGCGCGACAGCGCGGTGCGCAATCTCACGGTGATCTCGAACAATGCGGGCGTTGACGGCTTCGGCCTGGGCAAGCTGCTCGAGACCCGGCAGATCAAGAAGATGATCTCGTCCTATGTGGGCGAGAACAAGGAATTCGAGCGCCAGTACCTCGCGGGCGAGCTGGAGCTCGAATTCACGCCCCAGGGCACGCTGGCCGAGAAGCTGCGCGCGGGCGGCGCGGGCATTCCGGCGTTCTTCACCAAGACCGGCGTGGGCACGCTGGTCGCCGAAGGCAAGGAATTGCGCGAGTTCGACGGCGAGACCTATGTCATGGAGCGCTCGCTGGTGCCCGACGTGTCGCTGGTCAAGGCGCACCGCGCCGACAAGAGCGGCAACCTGCAGTTCCGCCTGACCGCGCGCAACTTCAACCCCGCGGCGGCCACGGCCGGCAAGATCTGCATTGTCGAAGTCGAGGAAGTGGTAGAGACCGGCGAGATTGCGCCCGACGACATCCACCTGCCGGGTATCTACGTGCACCGCATCGTGCACAACCCGAATCCTGAAAAGCGCATCGAAAAGCGCACCATCACCGCAAAGCAAGGAGCCTGACCATGGCGTGGACCCAAGACCAGATGGCTGCGCGCGCGGCGCAGGAACTCGAAGACGGCTTCTATGTCAACTTGGGGATAGGCATTCCCACCCTGGTGGCCAACCACACGGGCGACAAGGAAGTCTGGCTGCAGTCGGAAAACGGCATGCTGGGCATAGGCGCGTTTCCGGCCGAGGACCAGGTCGACGCCGACCTGATCAACGCCGGCAAGCAGACCGTCACGACCATTCCCGGCTCGGCGATCTTCGGCAGCGACCAGTCGTTCGCGATGATACGCGGCGGCAAGATCAACCTGTCCATCCTGGGCGCGATGCAGGTCAGTGAAAAAGGCGACCTGGCCAACTGGATGATTCCCGGCAAGATGGTCAAGGGCATGGGCGGCGCCATGGACCTTGTGGCCGGCGTCAAGCGCGTGATCGTGCTGATGGAGCATGTCGCGAAGAAAAAGGACGGCACGACCGACCTCAAGATCCTGCCGCAGTGCACCTTGCCGCTGACCGGCGTGGGCGTGGTCGACCGCATCATCACCGACCTGGGCGTGTTCGATGTGACGCCCGAGGGCCTCAAGCTCGTCGAACTCGCCGACGGCGTCGATTTCGACCAGGTCCAGGCCCAGACCGGCGTGACGCTGCTGCGCTGAGGTTTTGCGCGCTGCCTGAACAATGCAACGGCCCGCAAGGGCCGTTTTCTTTGGGCAACGCAGCCGGCGTCGGGGGCAAGGGCGCCGCAATGGGGCAAGACGCTGACAAGGCCTTACATTTATGGCCTGTCCCAATACACTCGAACGAATGTCAACAAGTGCTCTCCCAGACCCGGATGCGGTGCCGGATGATCTGCGCGACAGCGTGCATTTCCTGCGGGCGATCACGCAGCTGGCCGAAAATGACAACGTCATCACGCACAGCGCTATCTTCACCGACCGCGGCATCAAGCTCGTCGAGAGCGGTGCGCGCATCGACAGCCGCCTCTATGATCGGCTGGTGCAGGCGCCGCTGCGCGAGGCCATAGACCACCACCTGATGGTCGACAACATGGTCTGCATACAGTCGATCGAGGCCGAAGTCATGGTGCAGTGCGAAACCGTGGGCCTGGTCCGCAGCCTGGTGGCGGCGCTGGGCGGCGTGGACCGCCTGCTCACGCCGCTGCGCTTCATACCCCTGCCCAGGCCGATTGCCTTCAAGCTGACGCTGATGCGCGAGCAGCGGCCCGAACTCTACGCCCACAGCCTGCAGATGATGCTGGTGGCGCTGTACCTCGCGCTCGAGGCCGGCTGGACCGAGCGCGAATGCGTTCCGCTGGCGGCGGCCGGGCTGCTGCACGACATCGGCATGCTCTACATGCCGCCGGCCTGGACCGATGCCGGCCACAAACTGACGCCTGCGGAGCGCAAGCAACTGGTCGCGCATTCGGTGACGGCGATGTGGGTGCTGCGCGAGCAGCGCGTCTACCCGCTGTCGGTGCAGATCGCCGTGCTCGAACACCATGAATGCATGGACGGCAGCGGCTACCCGCGCGGCCTGCAGGGGGCAGATATCTCACCGATGGGGCAGATGCTGATACTGGCCGAGGTGGTCTCGGCATTCCACGAAAAGTATGCCGACATGGCGGGCTCGCGCCTGTCGTTGATGCTGCGCATGAACCACCGCCGCTACCCCCCGGACCTGGTGCGCAAGATACTGCCCCTGCTCGCGGGCGATGTCGACGCAGGCCTGGAGATAGGGCCGCTGCTGGACGAAGTGCAGACCATGACGGCGCTGCTGGGCCAGGGTTTTGCGCGCTGGGCCGAGATGCGCGCGCAGTTGCCGGCTTCGCTGCCGCTTGCTTCGCCGGCGCTGGCCAGAACCTCCGCACGGCCCGTGGACCGTGCCGTGGTCTGGCTCGACGGACGTCTCAAGGCGCTTGAAAAGGAGCTCGCCCAGGCCGGCTCGCACCCCCAGCAGCTGCCCGGCCTGCTGGGCTATCTCAAGGAAGACCTGCAGGGCATGGCCGAACTCGCGCTGCTGCACCGCGAAGCCGTGTGGCAGCTCGAAGCCATTGCCAACAACTGCCTGCGGCGCTGGCCGCAACTGCTAGAGCGCGCCGGGCCCATGGAGCATGCGCTGGCCGACTGGTGCCTGGCTGCGGGCCGGCAGGCGGGCGAAGAGGCGGGTGAAGAGGCGGGCGAAGAGGTTCGCAAGGCACCGGGCGACGATACGCCGGCCGACGCCCCCCGCGTCTAGCCGCAACGCCGCCTCAGGGCGCGGGCGGCTTCTTGTTCGCGCCCTTGCTGCCCGACTGTACCGCGGCCCGGCCCTGGGCCAGCAGCTGGCTGCAATTGGCGTCGTCTTCGGCGCCGGGCACGGTGATAGGCACCAGCGCCAGCGCGACCGGCGCGATCGCAATCGCCGCGGCCGCGGCGCCCGCGCGCAGCAGCAGCGGCCCGGCCTGGGGCCCGACCTTGGGCTGGGAGAACGGCCCGCGCACGTACAGCGGCGTGCGCAGCGAGAAAAACTTCCATTCCAGCGATTCGGGCTTGATGCGCAGGTCGAACTGTTCGTTGGCCATGTCTATCGTGCCCGTGGCTTCGACATTGGCTTCGGGCGTGGCAAGTTTTGCGACCCGGGCCTGGGCCACGCCCTGGCGCACCGCGAAATCGGCGACCGCGCACTGCAGCTTGACTTCCTTGTCGTCGCCGAACAGCTTGGCGACCACGATGGAGCCGACATTGAGCGCCGCGAGATCGAGCAGCTGGCGGCTCAAGGTGCCGTCGCGCACGAACAGCTTGAACTCGCCCGTGCTCGTGCCCAGCAGCTTGGCGACCGAGTTGCCCTGGGCGCTGAGCGCCACCGCGCCATCCATCTGGCCCAGGCTTTTTTCCATCAGCTCGACCTTGGGGAACAGCGCCGACAGCTTGAGGCCCGCGACCGTGCCCTTGATCTCGCCCTGCAGCGGTTGCCTGTTGCTGTCGAGCACCACGACGGTGTCGAACCTGCCCTTTGCAACGTCGAAGCGCAGCGGGTCCAGGCGCAGCACGCCGTCTTTCAGGATGGCATGCGTGCTCAAGGCGTTGATCGGTAGCGTGTCCGAACTGACGATGTGCTTGCCGTCGAATTGCAGATCGAGGTCCATCGCGTTCCAGCGGCCGATGTCGAAAGTGTCGTCGGGCAGGATCTTGCCGCCCGTGGCCTTGGCGCGCTCGGCCTTGGCTTCGGAAGTGCCCAGCACGGGCACGAGGTCGGCCAGGCGCAGCTGCTCCGAGCGCATGCTGCCTTCGAGGCGTGGCCGGGGCTTGCCCGAGGTGTAGGTCAGATGGCCCTGCAGGTCGCTGCGGCCGACCTTGCCGCGGAAGTCCTCGTATTTCCAGACCGCCTTTTCGGGCGCGAGGCTGCCGCTCAGATGGCCGCGGGTCTCGAAAGGCGGCGTGTTGGGCAGTACCAGGCCGGTGAGCGGGTAGAGGTCGGCCATGCTCGCGGCCTTGAGCGTGACGTCGAAATCCAGGCCCGACAGCGACACCGGGTTGGCCAGAATGCCTTCGGCCGTGGCCGCGACGCTGCCCGCGCTGGCCGAGAACTGCAAGGGATAGTCGACCTTTTGTTCACGCAGGCTCAGCACCGGGCCGGCCTTGCCCCGGCCCGCGACCTGGGCCTTGCCATAGCGGCCCGTGAGCGCAAAGCCCAGGCCGTAGGGGCTGTCAGCGGGCGCGTTGTCGACGGATGCGAGACGCGCGCGCACGGCAAGATCGATGCTGCCGTCGACGTAGCCCAGCCAGCCTTGCTGGATGCGCAGCTCGCCGACGTCGAATTGCCAGGGCGTGGCGCCGGGCTCGGGGCGCTCGAATTGCCAGTTGACCTTGCCGTCCTTGCGCCGCGCAAAGACGATGTCGGGCCCGTCGAGCACCAGCGTGTCGATCTGCAACTGGCGCGCGAGCAGCGGCCACAGGCGCAGCGAGGCGCTGGCGTGGGCAATGCTGGCCATGGTCGCGGCGTCACGCGCGGCGGCGGGCGCAGGCGTGTCGCTGCCTGCCTGGGCGGCCACGGGCTGGGCGGCGCCGGCCCGGGCCGCAGGCGTCTTCGCATCGTCCCGGGGCAAGAGCGTGTCCAGGGCCTTGCGCGTGGGCAAGGCCGGCAGGCCGGCCGCCGCGCGCTCGGGCGCTTCGGGCGTGGGGAAATCGACGGGGTTGCCCAGCGTGAGCTGCTCGGCATGCAGGGTGACGCCCGGCACCCAGTGCCGCCAGCCGGTATCGAGCGGCTGAGGCCACTGCCATCGGGCCGTCAGCGGCCCGGCGATGGAGAAACTGCGGCCCGTGGCCTCGCTGACTTTCTGCGCTATCCAGGGCTTGTAGCGGTTCAGGTCGGCATAGAGGATGAACAGGATGGCCGCGACCAGCAGGGCCAGCAGCAGCGCGACGATGCCCGCGGTCCAGCGCAGCGCCCGATGGCGCTGGGCGGGACTGGCCGCAGAGGTGTCTTGGTGTTCTGAAGGGGTCATGAAAGGGCTGTAGCGGGGCAAGGGCAAGTCAAAAAAGGCGCGGCAGTAACCGCGAGCAACCGTCCTCGGCCGCAGGATGACTGCATCCTAGCCCCGCAGGAGGCCGCATCCAAGCGCGCGGCAGCCGCTTGCGCCATTGGCTTACAGGCCGGATGCCCGCAGGCGCAGGTTCGCGCGCAGTCGGCCACGGGGAGTGCAACGCTTTGTAGCTGCACGGGGGGCAGCGGCTCGGGGGCCGGAATGCGGCTCCAATAGGCCTAAAATCACGCCGCCATGCACAACCCGCACGATCCCAAAGTTCTGCCCATGCGCGACGGGGTCAGCCCCAGTTGCATTGCCCTGCCCAACCAGGGCGAAGGCAGCATCCTCGATTTCCTCGCCGAACGTCTGCCGGCCGTTGCGCGCGCCGACTGGCAGGCGCGCATGCAGGCCGGGGAAGTGGTCGACGAGCACGCGCAGCGCGTGCTGCCCGAGCGCCAGGTGGTGCCAGGCCTGCGCGTGTACTACTACCGCACGCTGGACAACGAGGTGCGCGTGCCGTTCGAAGCCCAGGTGCTGTTTCGCGATGACCACCTGCTGGTGGCCGACAAGCCCCATTTCCTGCCCGTGGTGCCGGCCGGGCGCTACCTGCAAAACAGCCTGCTGGTGCGCCTCAAGCGCGCGCTGGACTTGCCGGAACTCTCTCCCATCCACCGCATAGACCGCGAGACCGCGGGCCTGGTGCTGTTTTCCGTGCAGCGCGCAACGCGCGGGCGCTACCAGGCGCTGTTTCGCGAGCGCGCCGTCGACAAGACCTACGAAGCGGTCGCGCCCTGGCGCGAGAGCGTGTCTTTTCCACGCGAACATGCGAGCCGGATGGAGGAAAGCGGCCATTTCTTTCGCATGCACGAAGTCGAAGGCGCACCCAACAGCTTCACGCAGATGCAGGTGCTCGAAAGGGCGGGCGACTGGGCGCGCTACCGCCTCGCACCGGTGACCGGCAAGCGCCACCAGCTGCGCGTGCACATGGCGTCGCTGGGGCTGGCGCTGCGCGGCGACACGCTGTACCCGCAAGTCAACGACGCGGCCGAAGGCGATTTTTCGCAGCCGCTGCAATTGCTCGCGCGCTCGCTGGCCTTTCGCGACCCGCTGAGCGGCGAGCACCGGTATTTCGAGAGCCAGCGGGCGTTGAATCCACTGCCCTGAACAGGACGGCGCGCGCTGCGGGCAAGCATGGCTTCAGGAAAGCGCGAGGATGTGATGCAATGGCCAGGCGCTGGTCGTCAGCGTATTCGGGGGCGTATCTCATGAAGCAATTCGTCGCACTGGCCGCCTTGGCCCTGGCTGCCAGCTTGGGCCTGGCCGCAGACAAAGTTCCTACTCCGCAGCAAAAACTGATGGGCACCTGCAATACCGAAGCCACGGGCAAGAAAGGCGATGAGCGCAAGGCGTTCATGAAGTCCTGTCTTTCGAACGGCAAGAAACTGCAGCAGGAGCGCATGAAGTTGTGCAATTCCCAGGCCACGGGAAAGACCGGCGACGACCGCAAGTCCTTCATGGGCCAGTGCCTGAAGAAGTAGGCGCAACGACGGCGCAGTCCTTGCGTTGGCTGACGCGCCGCGAGCGCCGGCCATCGCCTTGGGCTGGAGGGGGAGCTGGCTATCCCGGCAGGAAGCGAATGCCGCTGCGGCGCACCAGTTCCTCGTAGCTGATCGGTGCGCTGGCGCGCGTGCCGGCCGCATTGGCCTGCCAGTGGGCCCAGCTCCTGCCGGTGCTGGCGTCATACACCAGCTTGAACAGATGGCTGGGCACCTGGACCTTGCCCGGGCCTATGGTCCTGGCCGGGCCCGTGAACACCGGGCCGGTGAACACATAGATATCGCCCTGCGCGCGCTGCGCATAGCGGCGTGTGTCCTGTTCGATCTGGCTCCAGGCCCCGGCGTTGTGGGCCTGGTTCTGCGGCACCATGTTCGCCAGGCTGAAGCTCTGCGCCATGGCTTCGGCGCTGGCCATATTGCCTGCCGGGGCCATGTGGCCGCGCGAATAGCCCGAGCCCTGGTAGTCGGCGAGCTCGGCGCGTTCGGCGCGCGGCAGGCGGGCATCGGCAAAGAAGCGGTCGGTGCGCTGCAGGCCCTTGGCCTGGGTGATGCTGGCGCGGTTGAGCCGTTCGGCGACGAACACCGGCGTCTTGTGGCTGCCGCTGTGCAGCACCGCGAAGCTGCTGTAGCAAAGCTCGCGCAGATCGTCGGCCCGCGGCACCACGGGCGGCACGCCGCCCGGGAAATGCTGGCGGCACTGCGAGAACTGCGTGGCCGTGCTGCCCTGGCTGCCTAGGCCACCGCCTGCGGGCGTGGCCGCGCTGCCGGCCGTCGTGGTCGGCAGGCCCAGCAGATCGTTGAACGCATACCGGGTCAGCCCATCGGCCAGCGGCGCCAGCGCGGCCAGCGCCGATGCGGCCGCCGGCCCCACCAGCGACGTCACCGAGGCGAGCAGTGGCGGGCCGATCACGGCCGACGCCTTGGCCAGCAAGCTTTCGTACCAACCCGCGTTGGGCGTACAACCCGCGACCTGGTGGCCCACGGCCGCCGACGAAGTCAGGCCGAGCCAGAACCTGCGCATCCGCAGCAGGTCGTTGATCTTGGAAAGCAGGGCACTCTTGCGGGTGCGCTTGCGGCTGGCCTTGCGGGAACGCTTCGTCATGTCTGCGCGGATGTTAACCGCCAAACAGCATCCTTTTTTTCATTCGCGCCTGCGTGCTCGCCCGGGCCGCCGGAATGTGGGCTTTCAGTGGCCCCAGGTATCGGCACCGATCGCCGTATACCAGGCCGCGCCATAGCGCGCTTCGGCCGCGCGGAACCAGGCCGGGGCATCGAGCGGGCTGATGCCGCCCGCGCCCGCGACTTCGAGCAGCCTGTCGTTTTGTGCGCGGTAGACGCCAGCCACCGAGATGCCGTGTTCGGGCCCGATCAGGCTGTAGCAGGTATTGGTGTACCAGGCCTGGGGCGCTGCCTGCCCCTGCAGTTCGGCGCTGATCGCCGCGGCGACGAGCCGGCCCTGGGAGTTCGCGCTGGCGCCCGACTTGGGCATGGGCGCGGCGATGCTGGCGTCGCCGATCACATGCACATGGGCCTGCTGCCGGGACTCGAAATTCGTGGCCTTGACGGGCACCCAGCCGCTCGCGTCGGTGACTCCCGCGCGCTCGGCGATCCACCCCGCCTTCTGAGGCGGTATCACGTTGAGCACATGAGCGTGGTGCAGCGCGCCCGACGCGGTCTCGACTTCGCGCCGCAGCGCATCGATGCGAACCGCCTGGCCGTCGTCGTCCAGACTGCGCCAGTCGATCATGTCGCCGTACAAGGCTTTCCAGCCCTGCAGGAACAGCGGCTTCTTGGAGAAATCGTTCTTGGCGTCGAGCAGCAGTATCCTGGAGCGGGGCTTGTGCGCGCGAAAATAATGCGCGACCAGCGCCGCGCGCTCATACGGGCCGGGCGGGCAGCGATAGGGGCTTGGCGGAATCACTATCGCGAAGGTGCCGCCATCGGGCATGGCCTGGAGCTGCTCGCGCAGCAGGCGCGTCTGCGCGCCGGCTTTCCAGGCATGGGGGGCATGCATGGAGGCCTGGGCGTCGTAGCCGGCGAGCTGCCCCCAGCGCATGTCGACGCCCGGCGACAGCACGAGCTTGTCCCAGACAAGCCGCTGGCCGTCGGACAGGGCGATGGTCCGGCCCACGGGGTCCACGTCCACGGCCGCTGCGTGCACCACGTCGATGCCCATGGCGCGCAGCGCGTCAAAGCCATGGCCCAGGCTTTCCCAATCGCGCAGGCCCGCGAGGTAGTGGCTTGAAAACGCGCAGGTGTAGTGGCGTGCTGCGGGCTCGACCAGGGTGATGCGCAGCGTGCCGTGGTACAGGCGAAGATGGCGCGCGGCAGCGGCTCCGCCAAACCCGCCGCCGACCACGACCACATGGGCCGAAGCGGCTTGCGCGCGCACAAGCGCCGGCATGGCCAGCGTGCCCAGGCCCGTGAGCAGCGCGCGGCGCGAGAGGGAGTGCGTCAATGCCGGCATCACGGCACCTGCGCAAACCATTGGGCCAGGGCCTGGATCTGCTGGTCGTCATAGCCCCTCATCAGCCGCGTCATGATGGTCGCGTCGCGCGCCGAGCCGTCCTTGAAGGCTTGCAGCCGCTCGTGCAGGCGGCGTTCAGACTGGCCGGCAATGCTAGGAATGGCGGTGGTCGAGTAGCCGTGGGGCCCGTGGCAGCTCACGCAGGCGCCCGCGAGCACGGCCACCGAGGAGGGCGAGAGCGCAGGCGCGGCTGGCGTGTAGGCCTGTTGGGCCTGTGCCAGGCCCGCCAGCGCGCACAGCAGCAGCGCCGGTGGGGGGTAAACGCGGGTGCGCAGCGAAGTCGACAGGGGCATGGGGGCCTTTCAAGACAAGACGCACAGCATGCTTGCGCGGGTGGCTCGTCCGGATAAGGCCAGGGCGCGTCGTCTTGCGCGGTTCTTCCGACAGGCGGCAGGCCGCGCCGCGCGCCCCGTTCACCGCCCCTGCAGGAAGTCCAGCAACGCCTGGTTGAACTCCGCCGCGTGCGACAGGTTGCAGCCGTGCGGGCCGCCTTTGATCAGGTGCAGCTTGCAGCCGGCAATCGCCTGGTGCGTGCGCGCGCCGCTGACTTCGAACGGCACGGTCTGGTCGCTGTCGCCATGGATCACCAGCGTCGGGATGTTGAATTGCTTCAGGTCTTCGCGAAAGTCGGTGCGCGAGAACGCGGCGATGCAGTCGTGCGTGCCCTGCGGCGAGGCAAACGCGGCAATGGTCCTGGCGTATTCGCGCTGGGCTTCGCTCACCGCCAGTTCTCCCCCTTTGGGCGTAAAGAACTTCTGCGTGAATTCGTCGAGGAATGCAAGCCTGTCGTCGCGCACGCCCTTCTGCTTGGCCGCGATGTCTTCGTCCGAGACCGCGCCTTCGGGGTTGTCGTCGGCCTTGAACAGGTAGGGCGGCACCGCTGCCGCGAATACCGCCTTGGTCACGCGCTCGGTGCCGTACTTGGCGACATAGCGCGCGACTTCGCCGCCGCCCATGGAAAAGCCGACGAGCGTCGCGCCATGCAGGTTCAGGCTGTTGAGCAGGATGTGCAGGTCCTGGGCCAGTGTGTCGTAGTCATAGCCGTCCCAGGGCTGGGTCGAATGGCCAAAGCCGCGCCGGTCATAAGTGATCACCCGCAAGCCGGCCGTGACCAGCGGTCCGACCTGCGCCTCCCAGGTGCGGCCGCTCAGCGGCCAGCCATGGATCAGAACGACCGGCTTTCCCTGGCCGAAATCCTGGTAGTGCAGTTGCAGATCCTGGCCTGCGTATTGAGGAAGATTGACAAAAGGCATGTGGGATCCCCGCTGTGGTTGGAAACGAATCCCGAGCGTCGCAAGCCCGCGGCGCGTTGTCTGTCGTCCATTGATGACATTCGGTTGGCCGGCGGCGCATCAATGGAAACCAGATGTGTGGGTGCGTTCGCCCGCGTAGGAGTTTCGCTACAGGCGCGTGGCGTTTTGACTGGCATGGAGTGCTCCCCTTCCTGAACGCGCATCCACCCTGGGGTTTGCGAACATCGAAGCTTCGCGGTCCCGCAAGACCAACGCAGGTGACCTCCTGCTTTCACCTCATCAACGCAGGGCCCCCATGCGCAATATCCATTGGACACAAAAGAAGTTTTTTTACGCCCTCACCCTCGGTGCGGCACTGGCATTGAGCGCCTGTGGCGGCGGCAATGACGACGACACCGAACCCAGCGGCGACATCGGCATCCTGCGCATCTCCCAGGCCACGGACACCCACCTCAACGGCTGGTACGGCAGCGGCAATGTGGGGCTGACCGGCGTTGCCGACACCGGCGACATCGGTCCGAACGAGTGCGCGTTCGACTTCGACAATTTCACCAAGCTCACGGGCGACCGCACGCTCGCCATGATGGGCGATATTCGCTACGCCTATCCCAACGGCAGCGCCACCCCGGCGCTGCACGGCGACAACATCAAGATCAAGGACACCACCTACGACTTCGTGAAGGAAGGCACCAACCTCACCAAGGCGAAAGTCAATCTGACGCTGGGCACGGTCACTTTCGACAACCTCCTCGCCAGAGACGGCAGCAACAATTCGGTGGAGCTGTCCGGCACCATCAAGCTGCCCGACGAAGCCAGCCGCGACAAGGCGTGCAAGAAGCCCGCAGTCTGAGCCTGCTGATCCGAGACTGCCCCTGATCCGGGGCAGTCGTCCTTGCCTATTCAAGGAATTCCATGTCGGCGTAGGGCGATGCGCGGCATTGGGCCATGCGCTCGGCCAGGCCGCCCACATGGGCCTCAAGCTTGTGGCCGTCAGGGTCCAGGAAATACAGCGAATCTCCTTCGCTGCGGTTCTCCTTCCATTGCGCAATACCTTGCTCGCTGAGCCTTTGGGCGAACGTGCCGAAGTGCTCCTGCGCAATCGTGAATGCGTAGTGCGTGTAGTCAGGCGCCGGTCCAGGGGATTTCAGATCGTCGACCGAAAGACAGAGCCACAAGCTGCCCAGTTCCAGATACGCACCTGTGCGCCAGCGCGCAACCGGCCGAAAGCCAAGAAGGCGCTGGTAAAAATCAACACTGCGTGAAAGCTCTCGCACGGCAAGCGTCAGGTGATTCATTCCGGTGAGCACGGTGTTCCTCTGGATCTGGATGCCTGAAATAGGTGGTATCCCAGGACCATCCTCGGCACCGCAAGCGAGCCCGCTGAGTGCTCGTCGAGATGGGGGAATTCTGGAGCGGGCGACGGGAATCGAACCCGTGCTATTTGCTTGGGAAGCAAAAGTTCTGCCATTGAACTACGCCCGCGTCTTGTAAGTCGTTGAAGTTGAACGACTTTTGTCTGTAAGTGCTTGATTTTTCAGGTGAAGTTTCCGCGCCGGCTTTGGCTTTTTGCCTCATCCTGCATCTATGAAACCACACCTGCATATATTCTCGGTGTAGCTTAAGTGTAGGTTCCCAGCGACCCGCACCTGCCAGCTGCACAAAAGCACTCAACAGACTGAAAGCAAGTATATGGGATTTGCTGCGCGGGCTGCGAAGCGCCTGCCGGCGCGCAAGGTGCGAGAAAGCGATGGGCGCGAACAGCTTTACATCAGTTGCAATTCCACCTTTTCCCCGCACGATGGCAGGTCCGGCCGTTCGGCCCGGTCATCAAGTCCGGCCCGGCCTGGTGATACACGCCGCCCTGGTCGTCGTAGCAAAATCCAGGTGCGCAATGGGTGATGTTTGCCGGACCCATGATCAGTTGTGGAGGCTCCTGCATCAGCTGGGTGTTTGATCCACAGCTTGCGTTGACCCGTGCAATGGCGGCATTGGTGCGCATGCGCTTTTCATCTTGCGAGAGGGTGCGAATGTTGCTCACAAACGCCAGGTCCTTTGTGGCCGCCTTGCACTCGAGCGACGAGGCCTTGTCCTGCACTGCAGCTTGGCTGGCAGCGGGGGCAGCCTGGCCTTGCTGCCTTTCGAACAACCGGGACGCTTGTCTGTCGGCCTCCGCGCGCTCCCTGCGCTCGTTCGCTTCGGCTGCCTGCATGCGTTCCTGGTCGATCTCGCTTTGCGTGCGTCGGCGCTCGAGCAGTTCATCCGACTGACCGGCGGCGCACGGCGCATCGGCGTAGATCGTCCTCCCGCTCGCATCCTTGCACTTGTGCACCTGTGCCATGGTGGGCATTGCCAAGGTGGTCAAGGCGATCGTCGCGGCGGCCAGAATCCAGCGCATAGGTGTCTCCGAATGTGCAGACATGCATCGTACATGCAACTCCCTTCCAGGGCGTGACGCGGCCCCGGCAGCGGGAAGTCCGGCGGCCATGGCTTGCGGATTCCTTCCGAGCCTCCAAGTTCCACAGGCTTCCACAGGCGTCACAGCGCCGGCGTTTCACCCGCGGGCCGCGCCACATGCACCCTGTCCCGCCCCGCCTGCTTGGCCTGGTAGAGCAGGCGGTCCGCATGGGACAGCGAGGCGGAAAGCTCGGCCAGGTCGGCGATGGGCACGATGCCGAAACTGATGGTCATGCGCCCGCCGTTGGGCAGCAGTTTCTTGTCTTCGCTCAACTGGGTGCGGATGCGCTGGGCAATGCTCTCGGCGCTCGCGAGGTCGGTGCGCAGCAGCAGCACGAATTCCTCGCCGCCGAAGCGCGCGACCAGGTCTTCGTTGCGCACCTGCTGGGTGAGCGCGCCGGCCACGGTCTGCAGAACGTGGTCGCCGTGGGCATGGCCCCAGGTGTCGTTGATGCGCTTGAAATGGTCGATGTCGCCGATGAGCAGGGTCCATGGGCCCTGCCGCGGGTCGCGCAGCAGGGGCTCGGCCGCTTCCTGGAAGGCGCGGCGGTTGAGCAGGTTGGTCAGCGGGTCCATGTTGCGCTCCGCGCGCAGCGCGGTCATGGCGTCGCGCACCGTGTTGGCCAGCAGCAGCATGGTGAACAGCAGTGCGAAGAGCAAGGTGGTGGCCAGCATCATCAGCCAGTAGGAAGAGAAGGATGCGGCGTTCTCGCCCCGGCTGCCGATGACAAGCGACAGCAGTGGGCGCACGCTGGTGTTGATCGCGAACAGTACGTACAGCCAGTACATTGCGCGCTCCAGCCCGGCCGTGGGCAGGCGGCGCTGCAGGATGCGCCCCGCGGGCAGCAGCTGCAGCAGTCCCAGGCCCGCGTTGAGCCAATGCATGCGCATCCACAGGTCGACTTCGATCCGGCTGTAGTAATAGAGCGCCAGCAGCACCACGGCGCCAATGAGCAGGCCGATTCTGGGGCGCGCCGAGACCGCGTAGTAGCCGGCCATGCCGCGCGCAAAGCACCAGGCGCCGAACAGGTACATCACGCCCGTGACGATCGCCCAGCGGTGAAGGTCTGCAAGGACCATCAGGCTTTGCCAGGCGAGTGCACTGCCGACGAGCGTGTAGCTGCTCGCGACCCACAGCAGATAGCGGCGGCGGCGCTGCACCAGCCAGCAACCGATGAGCGTGGCCCCGAGAAGCAGCATGCACGCCGGGATGATCAACAGGAATATGCGGTCGATGAGGGTAGACACGTGATCAACGCAGCTGCATGCCGCGTGGGAAAGGGGCCAGGACAGGGCAGGGCGTGCGCTCGCGCGCTGCAATCATGCGCTGCGGCAGATGCGCATTTTGGCAGTGATTGCCATTTCCGAGGGGCAATCCTTGTGCGCCGATGTCGCGTGCGATCCCGAGTCCGCGTTGCGCACTGTGGGCGTGCATGGCTTCATTCCCGCCAGGGCGTGCTGTCGCGGCCGATCCGGTAGGCGAGCTTTTGCAGCAAGGGCAGGTATTTGCGCTCGACGGTCTGTTCATCGACCGAGGCATTCGGGTAGATCATGTTGATCGCGCCTATGACCTGGTCCGTGCCCATCACGGCCACGCCTATGGCCGAGAAATCGGACTCCTTGGCCCATTCGCCGCTGTTGCGCGCATAGCCGCGCGCGCGGGTTGCCTGCACCAGCGCGTCTATGCCTTTGCGGTCCCTGGCCATGTCGCCTATCCAGTCGGGGCGCTGGCACAGCAGCTGCAGGATGCTCTCGAGCTGCTCGGGGTCGCAGGCCGCGAGGTAGGCGCGGCCTATCGCCGTGACGAAAAGGGGCAGTCGCTCGCCGATCATCGCCTGGTGCTGGGACAGCAGGCTGAAGCGATGCGTGCTCTCGCGCACCACGAGGAATCCGGCTTCCATCGTCGCCAGGTCGCAGGGCCACATCAATTGCTTCACGCTGCTGCGCATCAGCGGCGTCGCGACCTGGCTGATCCATTCATCCTCGATGAAACCTTCGCTCAGGCGCTTGACTTCGAACGTCAGGCAGTACTGCCCTTCCTGCTCGGTGGGCCGCACCAGGCCGCAACTGCGCAGTGTCTCGAGCATGCGCTTGACCGTGGTGCGGTGCACCTGAGTCATCTGGCCCAGCTCGGTCGTGGTGGCCGTGCCACCGGGCATCTGGTTCATGCATTTGAGCAGGGCAATGCCGCGGGCCAGGCTGCGGATGTCCTTGTAGGCCTCGCTGGAGGCAAGCGTTTTGTCCTGCATGGCGCGTTTTTCCTGGTATTTACCCGTGGTTCATGGTGCACCTGGTGCACTCAGTTTACCGGTTTCAAGGGCGTCCACACAATTCATGTCAGCCAGTGATCCGGAGCGATTCCGGAAAAAGTGTGCATCCGAGGGGGTCTGGCGGGCATTCGGCAATCCGCCCCAGACCACCCCGCAAGGCGTAATGAGCAAGGACCAGGGACATGACAGAACAAGCGCGAGAGACAACTTCCGGACTGGACGCAGAGGTCCTGGTCATTGGTGCCGGGCCGGTGGGCCTGACGACGGCCAACATCCTGGGGCAGGCCGGCGTGAAGACGCTGGTGGTGGAGAAGCTGGCCAGCATCATCGACTACCCGCGCGCCATCGGCATCGACGATGAATCGCTGCGCACCTTGCAGACCGCGGGGCTGACCGGCGAAGTGCAAAAGCACATCACGCCCTACCACTGGATGCGCTTTTACACGGCCAGCGGCAAGTGCTTTGCGTCCATAGAGCCGCGCACCGACGAGTTTGGCTGGTCGCGGCGCAATGCCTTCATCCAGCCCGAAGTCGACCAGATTCTCTACGAAGGCCTTCAACGCTACGCCCAGGTGCAGGTGCTGTTCGGCCAGAACGTGTGCACGGTATCGCAGGGCGCGCAAGGCGTGGCGCTCGAAGTCGAGAATGCGCAGGGCGAAAAGCGGACCTTGCGCGCGCGCTACCTCGTGGCCTGCGATGGCGGCAACAGCCTGATCCGCCGCACGCTGAATGTGGCGTTCGAGGGCCGCACCAAGCCCAACCAGTGGATCGTGGTCGACGTGCGCAACGACCCGCTGGGCACGCCCCATATAGGCATGCACTGCGATCCCGAGCGCCCCTATGTGTCGGCGGCCTTGCCGCATGGCATACGGCGCTTCGAGTTCATGGTGATGCCGGGCGAGACCGAGGAGGAACTGTTCAAGCCCGAGGCCATGGCGCGGCTGATGTCCAAGGTGGTCGCCGATCCCGACAAGGTCGATTACATCCGCAAGCGCGTCTACACCCACAACGCGCGCCTGGCCGCGACGTTCCGCGTGCAGCGGATCTTCCTGGCCGGCGACGCGGCCCACATCATGCCGGTCTGGCAGGGCCAGGGCTACAACAGCGGCATGCGCGATGCAAGCAACCTCGCGTGGAAGCTGGCGCTGGTGGTGCAGGGCAAGGCGGGCGATGCGCTGCTCGACAGCTATACCGAAGAGCGCCGCGACCACGCGCGCTCGATGATCCACCTGTCCGAAGTCGCGGGCGACATCTTCGCGCCCGAGAGCGCGACCGCGGCCAAGGTGCGCGATACCGTGATGCTGGCGATGAATGCCGTGCCCCCCGTGAAGCAGTACTTCGCCGAGATGCGCTTCAAGCCCATGCCGCGCTATGAAAAGGGGCTGGTGCTGCATGCGTCCCCGTCGGGCGCGCCTTCGGCGCTGGGCGGCCTGCTCACGCGCTCGGGCGATACGCCGCTGGGCCGCCTGCTGGGGCTGGTGGCCGAGAAGAAGGAATCGTTTGTCGGGCGCCTGCTCAACGGCTTTGAAAGCGTGGAGCCCAGCCCCGTGGGCCGGATGTTCATCCAGCCGCAGGTCACGACCGAGGACGGGGCCACGCACAAGCTCGACGATGTGATCGGCCTGCGCTTTGCGATCCTTGCCTGGGGCACGGACCCGACCTGCGGCATGGCGCCCGAAGTGCGCGCGTTCTGGGAGCGCACGGGCGTGCGCTTCCTCTGTGTCAAACCCCTGGGCCAGATGAGCCGCAGCGCGATGGCCCCGCCCCATGTGACGCTGCTCCAGGACACGCAGGGCCGGATCAAGGACTGGTTCGGCGCGCAGAAGAAGGCCGTGGTGTTCATTCGCCCGGACCGCTTCGTCGCGGCCATGGCCAGCCCCCAGGAAGTCGATGCCGTGAGCCACCAGCTGGCGCGGCTGATGGCCCAGCCCGTGGAGGCCTGAATGTCGCGCAACATTTCGGAACGCGCCTTTCTGGGCATGTCGCATTCGCCGCTCTATGGCCTGAACGCGGTCGACGCCGCGGTGCAGCAGCAGCTCGACGCGGCGGTGGCGCAGGCGCGCGCGCTGGTGCAGCGCTTCGATCCTGAACTCGTGGTGCTGGTCGGGCCCGACCATTACAACGGCTTTTTCAACGAGCTGATGCCGCCGTTTTGCATAGGCTCCGAAGCGACTTCGGTCGGCGACTACCTCACGCCCGCGGGGCCGCTGAACGTGGACGCGGCGCTGGCGCTGGGCCTGGCCGAGCACCTGATGGAGGCCGATTTCGACATCGCGGTCTCGCGCCGCATGAAGGTCGACCATGGCTTCGTGCAGGCGCTGCAGTTTCTCTGGGGCGGGCTCGATACGCCGCCGGTGCTGCCGATCTTCATCAACGCGGTGGCCCAGCCCGGCATTGCGCGCGTGCGCCGCTGCGTGCAGCTCGGCCAGGCGATAGGCGCCTTTCTGGACGGCCTGCCGCAGCGCACGCTGGTGATCGGCTCGGGCGGGCTGTCCCATGAGCCGCCCGTGCCGACCATGGAGCACCACGATGCCGCGGTGCGCGAGCGCATCACCTGCGCACGCACGCCGACCGCGCAGGAAGTCGCGGCCAAGACCGAGCGCGTGATGGCTGCGGGCGTGGCGCTGGCCAGCGGCAGCTCGGCGATGAAGCCGCTGAACCCGCAGTGGGACGCGCAGTGGATGCAGGCCAGCGAGCAGGGCGACTGGAGCGCGTTTGCCGCCCAGGGCGAGGCCGCGATCGCGCAGCACGCCGGGCTGTCGGCGCATGAGTCCAAGTCCTGGGTCGTGGCGCGCGCCGCGCTGGCCTCGCCCGGTGCAGGCGAAACGCTGCATTGCGAGATGCGCCACTACCAGGCGATTCCCGAATTCATCGCGGGCTACGGCATCTTGCTGATGCACAACCGCGCTCCCCTTACCCGTTCCTGAAAGGCAATCCCCATGAATACATCGGAGCACATCGAGCGCTGGGCCGCGGCGCTGCGCCAGGCCGAGGCCGAGCGCCAGCCGATCGCACCCTTGCGTACGGAAATTCCGGACGCTGAAGCCGCCTATGCGGTGCAGATGGTCAACGTCGCCCATGCGCAGGCCCGGGGCCGGCGCATTGTCGGGCGCAAGATCGGCCTGACGTCGCTGGCCGTGCAAAAGCAGCTGGGCGTGGACCAGCCCGACTTCGGCACGCTGTTTGCCGACATGGTCCATGGCGATGACGAGCCGATTGCGCTGGCGCGCACGCTGCAGCCCAAGGTCGAGGCCGAAGTGGCGCTGGTGCTCAAGCGCGACCTGGACCTGCGTGACGCGACGCTGGTCGACGTGATCAACGCCACCGACTACGTGCTGCCGGCCATGGAGATCGTCGGCAGCCGCATTGCCAACTGGGATATCCGCTTCATCGATACCGTGGCCGACAACGCTTCGAGCGGCCTGCTGGTGCTGGGCGCCGTGCCCACGCGGCTCGATGGCCTGGACCTCAAGGCCTGCGCGATGGAAATGCGCTGCAACGGCGAAGTGGTTTCCACCGGCAGTGGCGCGGCCTGCCTGGGCCACCCGTTGAATGCGGCCGTGTGGCTGGCGCGCAAGCTGGCCGCGCTGGGCCAGCCGCTGCGCGCGGGCGACCTGGTGCTGACCGGCGCGCTGGGCCCCATGGTGGCGGTGAAGGCCGGCGACCGCTTCGAGGCGCGGATCTCGGGCGTGGGCGTGGTCAACGCCCAGTTCGGCAACTGATTTTTTTAGAACACGATCAAGGAGACAAAAAAAATGGTTTCGAAACGACAATTCCTGCTTGCCTGCGCAATGGCTTTGCCCGTGATGGGCTTTGCCCAGTCGGCGGCTTTCCCCCAGCGCCAGATCACCATGGTCGTGCCGTTTCCCGCGGGCGGCATCACCGACACCGTGGCGCGCGCGCTGGCGCTGAAGATGGGCGAGAACCTGGGCAAGGCGGTGATCGTCGAGAACAAGCCCGGCGGCGGCGGGCAGATCGCGGCCGCCCAGGTGCGCCAGGCGCCCGCGGACGGCCACGCGATCTACGTGGGCGCGACCGAAATGTTCGCCATCAACCCGGTGCTGTTTCGCAAGTTCTCCTATGACCCGTTCAAGGATTTCACGCCCATCACGTCGCTGATCCGCTCGCCCCTGGTGCTGGTGGTGCCCGAGAACAGCCCGATCAAGGATGTCGATGGCCTGGTCAAGGCGGCGAAGACCGAGGCCAAGGGCCTGAGCTTTGCCTCGCAGGGCCCGGGCTCGATAGGCCATCTGCTGGGCGAAGTGTTCCGCGCCCAGACCCAGGGCCAGTACACGCATGTGCCCTACAAGGGTTCGGCGCCCGGCCTGCAGGACCTGATGGCCGGCCAGGTCGACATGATGTTCGACCCGGTGATCAGCACCGCGCCGCTGATCGCGGGCAGGAAGCTGCGCCCCCTGGCCATCGCGGCCACGGAACGCGCGCCGCAGATGCCCCAGGTGCCCACGCTGCTCGAACTCGGTTTGAGCGGGCTCGACGCCCAGGTGTGGTTTGGCGCCGTGGCCAGGGCCGGCACGCCCGCGCCCGTCGTGCAGCGCCTCAATGACGCCATGCATGCGGCCATGAAGGACCCCGAAGTGCAAAAGCGCTTTGCCGAACAGGGCATGCAGGCTTTCCCCTCCACACCCGCGCAGTTCGGCCAGTTCATGCAGGCCGAAGCCGCGCGCTGGGCACCGCTGGTCAAGGCCAGCGGCGCTTCCATCGACTGATTTTTTAGCGAAGGCAAATGCGATGACCCGCAAACTCAAGGCTGCCATCATCGGCAGCGGCAACATCGGCACGGACTTGATGATCAAGATCCTGCGCCACGGCCAGAACATCGAAATGGGTGCGATGGTCGGCATCGACCCGGCCTCCGACGGCCTGG
>NZ_CACSJA010000016.1 GCF_902706035.1 Pantoea sp. 18069
CCCCATCCCCAGCCCCGCCGCAGCCCTGCCGGCCACGCCCACGGGCGGGCTGTTCCATGCCGCGCGCTACCGACCGATGTTCGAGGACCAGCGCGCGCGCCTGGTCGGCGACATGGTGACGGTGATGATCGTCGAACGCGTCACGGCCTCGCAACGCTCCACGTCCAGCATCGATCGCGAAAACGAAATGAACGCCGGCCTGACCAACCTGCCGATCTTCAAGGCCGCGAACGCCGCCAACCTCATCGGCCGCTCGAAGATCGGCGTCGGCAGCGACAATGCATTCTCGGGCAAGGGCGAGACCGCCAACAGCAACAACTTCACCGGATCCATCACCACCACCGTGGTCGACGTGCTGCCCAACGGCCACCTCGTGGTCACGGGCGAAAAGCAGATCGGCGTGAACCACAACGTCGACGTGCTGCGCTTCTCGGGCAGCGTCGACCCGCGCAACCTGCAGCCCGGCAGCCTGGTCAGCTCGACCCAGGTGGCGAACGTGCGCGTGGAGTCGCGCGGACGCGGCCAGCAGGCCGAAGCCCAGTCAATTGGCTGGTTGTCACGCTTCTTTTTGAACGTTATGCCGTTCTGATTTTCCCGAGAATGGACAGCTATGAAAGCACTGTCCACGCTCCTCAAATTGCGCCCTGCCCACCTTGCGTTCTGGGCGATCGCCGCAGGCGGGGCCGTGCTGGCCCTGCCAGCCCATGCCCTGCGCATCAAGGAAGTTGCCGCCGTCCAGGGCGTGCGCAGCAACCAGCTCACGGGCTACGGCCTGATCGTCGGGCTCGACGGCACGGGCGACCAGACCACGCAGATGCCCTACACCAAGCAGGCACTCGCGAACTACCTGCAGCAGATGGGCATCGCCCTGCCCGCCACCGGCAACGCGACCCAGCTGCAACTCAAGAACGTTGCCGCGGTGATCATCACCGCCGAGCTGCCGGCCTTTGCCCAGCCCGGCCAGATGATAGACGTCAACGTCTCCTCGATGGGCAATGCCAAGTCGCTCAAGGGCGGCACGCTGGTGGCCACGCCGCTGCGCGGCGCCGACGGTGAAATCTATGCGCTGGCCCAGGGCAATATGGTCGTCGGCGGCGCGGGCGCGTCGCAGGGCGGCTCCAGGGTCCAGATCAATCACCTGAGCGCCGGGCGCATTCCCCAGGGCGCGCAGGTCGAGCGCGCCGTGCCGACGCCGCTGCACGAAGGCGACACCATCCAGCTGAGCCTCAACGCCACCGATTTCCAGACCGCCGACAAGGTGGTGCAGGCGATCAACAAGAACCTGGGCATGGGCACGGCGACGGCGCTCGACGGCCGCACCGTCCAGGTCAACGCGCCAAGCAACCCGGGCGCGCGCGTGCGCTTCATCGCCCAGCTCGAAGAGCTGCCCATCGTCGCCTCGACGCCCGCCGCCAAGGTGGTGATCAACGCGCGCACCGGCTCCATCGTGCTCAACCAGGCGGTGACACTGGGCAATTGCGCGATCGCCCACGGCAACCTGTCGATCACCATCAGCTCCACACCGATCATCAGCCAGCCCAACCCGCTGTCCCAGGGCCAGACCGTGGTTGCCGAAAAAGCCAGCATCCAGATCCGGCAGGAGCCGGGCAACGTGATCCAGGTGCCGGCCTCGCCACAGCTCACCGACGTGGTGCGCGCCCTCAACACCCTCGGCGCCACGCCCCAGGACCTGCTGGCCATCCTGCAGGCCATCAAGGCCGCGGGCGCCCTCAACGCCGAACTGGAGGTGATATGAGCATGTCGCTCAATTCCACCGTGGCCATGGGCACCTCGAACGCGCTCGCGATCGACGCGCGTTCGCTCAATGCGCTCAAGTACGAAGCCGGGCAGAACAACCCCGAGGCCGTGCGCGAGACCGCCAAGCAGCTCGAGTCGCTGTTCATGCGCGAAATGATCAAGAGCATGCGCGAGGCGACGATGAAGTCCGGCCTGCTCGAGGGCGCCCAGGGCAATCTCGGCGCCGACATGCTCGACCAGCAGCTGTCGGTGACGATGTCGGGCCAGCCCGGCGGCCTGGCCGACGCGATCGCGCGCCAGCTGGCCAAGGCCATGGGCGGCGCTGCCGAGGACGACGGCGATGACGCGCTGCCCTCGACGCTGAGCCTCGCGGGCCGCCAGGGCGGGTTTGCGCGCTACGGCGGTTTCGTGCCGGGCAAGGGCGTTGCCGCGACCAGTGGCGTCAACACCTACGCCGCGAATGCGCCCTCGCCCCAGGGCCTCAACGATTTCGTGCGCTCGCACGCCGGCGCCGCCGAGCGCGTGGCGCAGGCCAGCGGCATTCCCGCGGCCTACATGCTGGGCCAGGCCGGACATGAAACCGGCTGGGGCAAGAGCGAGATCCGCAACGCCGACGGCAGCAACTCCTTCAACCTGTTCGGCATCAAGGCCGGCAAGGGCTGGACCGGCAAGGTCGCCGAAATCACCACCACCGAATACATCGATGGCGTGCCGCGCAAGGTCGTGGCCAAGTTCCGCGCCTATGGCTCGTTCGAGGAGTCGTTCCGCGACTACGCCCAGTTGATCAACAACAGCCCGCGCTACGAGAAAGCCCGCGCCCAGACCGGCTCGGCCCAGGCCTATGCGAGCGAGCTGCAAAAAGCCGGCTACGCCACCGATCCGCAATACGCGAACAAGCTCAACCGCGCCATCCAGAGCACCCAGCGCGTCCAAGACAGCCAAGCATAAAGAGATAACAACATGAGCCTTATGAACGTGGGTTCTGGCGCCTTGATGGCCAACCAGATCGCCCTGCAGACCATCGGCAACAACATCGCCAACGTCAAGACCGCAGGCTATTCGCGCCAGACCGTGTCGATGGGCACGAACTTCGGCCAGGACATAGGCTACGGCTACGTCGGCAATGGCGTGAGCGTGGCGTCCATCGTGCGCAATTACAGCGCGCTGCTGAGCCGCCAGTCGAATACCGCCGGATCCATCCAGGCCGCCGACCTGGCGCGCGCCTCATCGCTGTCCCAGATGCAGGAAGCGTTCGCCGGCGGCGAAAGCGGCCTGGGCGCGGCGATGAACGAAATGCTCAACGGGTTCTCCAGCGTGGTCAACGCGCCGACCGACCTGACGGCGCGCAACGTGGTGCTGACGCGCATGACCGAGCTGGCCTCGCGCTTCAAGTCGGCCTCGAGCAGCCTCGACGAGCTCGAGTACACCAACAAGCTGCAGATCCAGAACGATGTGACGCTGGTCAACAGCCTGGCCGGCCAGGTCGCCGCGCTCAACGGCCAGATCAGCCGCTCCCAGGCCTCGGGCGTGGTGCCCAACGACCTGCTCGACAAGCGCGACCAGCTGGTGCGCGAGATGAACCAGTATGTGCAGACCAGCCAGGTCGATGGCGCCGATGGCACGCTCAACCTGTTCGTCGGCGGCAGCCAGGCGCTGGTGCTGGGCGCGACCGCAGGGCAGCTGTCGGTCAGCGAGTCCACCCAGTATCCGGGCAGCGGCCAGCTGTCGCTGTACTTCAGCCAGCCCGGCAACGCGCCCGTGGAACTCAGCGCCAGCATGGTCGGCGGCGGTGAAGTCGCGGGCCTGATGAAATTCAACAACGAAGACCTGACCGAAGGCCGCAACCTGCTGGGCCGCATGGCCCAGGTGATCAGCACCGCGCTCAATGCCCAGCAGGCCCAGGGCCTGACGCTGTCGGGCGCGACCGGCAAGCCGCTGTTCTCGCAGGTCGAGCAGATGCCGGGCTATACAGCGATCGAAGGCGTCTCGGCGTCGGTCAGCTTTGTCGATACCCAATCCACGGCCACGCCCAGGCCGGTACTCGACGCCACGGCTTATGTGGCCTCGGACTACCAGGTCATCTTCGGCGAATCCGGCAAGGTCAATCTGGTGCGCATGTCCGACGGACTGACGCGCAGCTTCGACGATGTGGAGGCACTGGCCGCCGAAACCGTGGACGGCCTGCAGTTCAATGTATCGGGCGCGGGCGCCCTGCATGAGAGCATTCTGTTCAAGCCGTTCAGCAGCTCGGCCGCCACCATGCAGGCGCTGGTGCTGTCGCCGCAGGATCTGGCCGTGTCCAGCGCCGTCGCGGCGAGCATTTCCCCGGACAACGGCGGATCGCTGCAGCTGTCGGGCCTCAAGGTCACGGGCGCGGGCATTCCGGATGCGGCCTCTGCGGGCATAGAAATCCGCTTTGCGGTGGACCCCACGACTTCGGCCCTCACCTACACCGCGAGCAACGGCGCCACGGGCAACTATGTGGCCGGCCAGCCTATCCAGATCGACGGCTGGGAAATCACCCTGACCGGCACGCCGCATGCGGGCGACAGCGTCACGGTGGTCAACGCCAAGAGCCCTGAGATGGGCGACAACTGGAAGCGCGACGCGGGCAATGCGACAGCCTTTCTGGCGCTGCGCGATGCCAAGCTGTTCGACGGAGGCACCACGCTCAGCGACGGCTTCTCGACGCTGATCGCCCAGGTCGGCACACGCACGCAAAGCGCCAAGCTGGCCGCCGACCTGTCCGGCACCATCGCCAGGAACCTCGAAGCCGAACGCACGTCGGTGTCGGGCGTCAACCTCGACGAGGAAGCCGCCAAGCTGCTGCAGTACCAGCAGGCCTACCAGGCCTCGGCCAAGATGCTGCAGATCGCGCAAAGCATTTTCGACAGCATGCTCTCCACGGTCGGCCGCTGATTTCCCAGGATTCCCAGGAGTTCCCGATGACCAACACCATCACCCGCCTTGGCACAGCCAACATGTATGACCGCACGGTGAGCAACCTCTCCGAGCGCCAGGCCAAGCTGGCCAACATGATGGAAAGCACCTCCGCCGGCAAGCGCGTGCTGCGCGCCAGCGACGATCCGGTCGCGGCCGCACAGGCCGAACGCGCACGCACGCGCATGGACCGCACCGCAGCCGACCAGCGCGCGCTGGACGCGCAGGTCTCCATCATCAAGGACGGCGAATCGACGCTGGGCGCGGCCAACAATGCCTTGCAGGAATTCCGCGCGCTGGTGGTGAATGCCGGCAACGGCACCTACACGCAGACCGAGCGCGATGCGCTGGTCGCCCAGATGGCGTCGCTGCGCGACCAGATCGCGGGCTACGCGAATCGCACCGACAGCAACGGCCTGCCGCTGTTTCGCGGCCTGGGCAGCGCCGAGCAGCCGCTGCAGGGCAGCACCTTCCTCGGCCAGTCGGGCCAGACCAGCAGCGGCGCGAACGGCATCGCCAACACGCTCGACGGCGTCGCGGCCTTCATGAACGTGCCCACGGGCAATGGCGTGCTGGCCGTGAACCAGGGTGCGGGCAACACCGGCAAGGCCTGGAGCGATATCGGCCAGATCATCGACCCCACAGCCGCAGCCGACGCCGCCAGCGCGAATCCGCCGATCAGCATCACCTTCAGCGTGGACGCGGATGGCGTGACGAGCTACAGCATTGCAGGCGCCGCCGCCGTGCCCTACAAGTCGGGTGAGACGATTTCCGTCGCCGGCATGGGGCTGACCATCACCGGCACGCCGGCCGACGGCGACAGCTTCACGATTGGCGCCAGCGAGCGCAGCGATCTGTTCAGCGTGCTCGACCAGGCCATTAACGTGGTGCGCGGTGCGGGAAATTCCGATGGCACCACGGCGTCGGGCGCACTCGCCCATGGCGTGGCCAAGGCGCTCGCCGAGATCGATACCGGCATGAACCGCATGCAATCCGTGCGCGGCTTCGCCGGCGATCTGCTCAACCGCGCGGAAACCCTGACGACCCACTTCAGCGCCAGATCACTGCAACTCGAAGCCGATCGCTCCGCGGCCGAAGATGTCGATATGATCACAGCACTGTCGGAACTGAAAACCCTGCAGACCAGCTATTCCGCTGCACTGCAGTCCTATGCCCAGATCCAGAAGCTGTCCCTGTTCGACTACATCGGCTAATCCTTTAACCTTATTCCATGGCCCTGTCCGCACTCAGTTCCCTGACGCTTGGTTATCGGCCGCTCTGGAATGACGAACGCACGCTCGCCGGCGTGCAGCTCTACCTCGACTGCGAGCCGGCGATCGACCCCGATGTGCCGCACTTTCTGCGCATCCTGCAGGAGATGTGGAGCCAGGCCGCGCCGCCGCTGCTGCTGTCGCCGCAGACGCACCAGTTGCTCAGCGCCTTTTTGCAGCATGCGCCCGCGGGCAGCCCCTGGGTCGAAGTGCGCGGCGACTGGATAGAAGATTCCTCGCTCTACGCCCAGGCCCAGGCCGCGCAGGCGCGCGGGCTGAAACTGGTCTGGCGCGGGTCGCTGGGCGA
Source organism: Pantoea sp. 18069 (assembly GCF_902706035.1). Classification (GTDB taxonomy): domain Bacteria; phylum Pseudomonadota; class Gammaproteobacteria; order Burkholderiales; family Burkholderiaceae_C; genus Comamonas. Next base: position 6,277 of record NZ_CACSJA010000016.1, read on the forward strand.
GCTGCCCGACGCGCGCACCGCGCAATGGTTTGCGAACAGCCTGCTGAGCCTCTCGCCCGACGAGACGCATGGCCTGCACCCCGAGCGCCCGGTGCTGCCCGGCGCGCTGCTCGACGGCCAGATGTACGAAGGCGTGCACAGCCGCAGCCTGCTCACGCGCTGCCTCGATGAGCACCGCGCGGCGGCCATCGCCGGCTGGCCCACCGAAGACGTGCTGCTGCAGCTGCGCGCCCGCGCGGCCCAGCCCACGCGCCAGCGCGTGCTCGAACTGATGCAGGCCATAGACGCCGAGCAGTCGCTCGAAAGCTTCGAAGCCATTCTGGGCAGCGATCCGGTGCTGGCCTACCGCTTCATGCTCTATACCAATTCGGCCGCACTGGGCCTGCGCACCGGCGTAGACTCGCTGCGCCGCGGTCTGGTGATGCTGGGCTACGGCACGCTGCAGCGCTGGCTTGCCGACCAGCTGCCGCATGCCGACACCGAAGCCGATCTGCAGCCGGTGCGCGCCGCGATGGTCATGCGCGGCCAGCTCACGGAACGCCTGGTCGAGGCCGGCATAGGCCACGAACTGCAGCGTGAAGTCTATCTGTGCGGCCTGTTCTCGCAGCTCGATGCGCTGCTGGGCGAACCGCTGGCCGGCTGCCTGCGCCGGCTGCCGCTGTCCGACCGCATCTACCAGGCCATCATCGGCAAGACCGGCCCCTACGCGGCCAGCCTGGCGCTGGCCCAGGCGCTCGAGACGCCCGACGGCAGCGCCATCCGCGCACTGTGCCAGACGCACGAGATGGAACTCGAAAGCGTCAACCGCAATCTGCTGCGCATGCTGCGCGATGCGGCCCTGGAAAACCGGATCACGCCGCGTTGAAGGGACGGGGCTTCTTTGGGAAGCCCGGTCACTCTGGGTCCGGTGAGGCATGGCAGCACAACCCCGTTCGCCCTGAACAAGATAAGTAGCGCAAGTCGCCAGCACAAGAGATGCGCCCCGGCTTGCGTGAAAACACTCTAGGGCGGATGCCGCACTGCGCATACAGTGGCATCCACCGCCCACTTCCTCCCCCTGCCACGCGCCCATGCCCGCCGTCGAATTCACTGCCCTGCTGGTGCTGGCCGCCGCCATGAGCTTCAGCCCCGGGCCGAACACCACGCTCGCGACCACGCTGGCCGCCAACCACGGCCTGGTGCCCAGCCTGCGCTTTGTCTGTGCCGTGCCTTTCGGCTGGTGCCTGCTGCTGCTGCTCACGGCCGCGGGCGTCGGGGCGCTGGTGCTGGCCATGCCGGTGCTGCGCTGGGCGATCAAGGCACTGGGCATAGGCTATCTGCTGTGGCTGGCGCTGCGCCTGAGCCGCGCCGGCCAGCTCGCGCAGGCGCAGGGCGGCGCCCTCGCGGTGCCGTTCTGGCAGGGCGTGGGCCTGCAGTTCGTGAACATCAAGGCCTGGCTGCTGATGCTGACCGTCGTCGCCGGCTGGGTCGCCGGCCATGCCGACGCCTGGCAGCGGCTGGCCGTGGTGCTGCCGGTCATGGCCTTCTTTGCGCTGAGCAGCAATCTGCTCTATGCCTGTGTCGGCGCGCTGCTGCGCGGCTGGCTGGCCCATGGCCGGCGGCTGCTGTGGTTCAACCGACTGATGGCCTTGCTTTTAGCGCTGACCGCCGCCTGGATGATATGAGTAGCGCCCCCACGCTCGCCCACTGCGTGTGGTTCGCCTGGGGGGCAATGCCCCCCATCGCGTTTTGCAATGACGGCAGCTTCCAGAAACGAGATGCACCAATGCCATAGCCGCGCCTGTTGCCATTTTTGCGGCTTTGCACGCGATGGGCCCCGCAGGCGACAAAATGGCTGCATTGCTGGCACGCCCGCGCGGACATTTACGCCGAACCCGACGCTTCGCCCCCTCGACAGCACATGCCCCACAACGGCATGCCCCTATCCCCATCGCATTTCCGAATGCCGATTTTAGCAAAGACAGAGAGATAGTTATGACGAATTGGACCCTGGCAGCGCGTGCGGCCAAGATGAATCCTTCTGCAATCCGCGAAATCCTCAAGCTCACCGACAGGCCCGGCATCATCAGCCTGGCCGGTGGCCTGCCTTCGCCCAAGGCGTTTCCGCTGAGTGCCTTCACCGAAGCCTGCGCGACCGTCATGGCCCGGGACGGCGCGACCGCGTTGCAGTACTCGACCAGCGAAGGCTTCGCGCCGCTGCGCCAGGCCGTGGCCGACCTGCTGCCCTGGGACGTCAACCCCGACCAGGTGCTGATCACCACGGGCTCGCAGCAGGCGCTCGATCTGATCGGCAAGGTGTTCCTCGACAAGGACAGCCGCATGCTGGTCGAGACGCCGACCTACCTCGGCGCGCTGCAGGCGTTCGCGCCGCAGGAGCCTATCGCCGTGAGCGTGGCCAGCGACGACGAAGGCATTCTGATCGACGACTTCGTAGCCCAGGCCGGCACGGGCGCCGACAAGGCGCGCCTGGCCTATGTGCTGCCCAACTTCCAGAACCCCACGGGCCGCACCATGAGCGAAGCGCGCCGCGCCGCGCTCGTCGCCAAGGCCGCCGAACTGAACATTCCGCTGATCGAGGACAACCCCTACGGCGACCTGTGGTTCGAAGAGGAGCCGCCGCTGCCGCTGGCCGCGCGCAACCCCGAAGGCGTGATCTACATGGGCTCGTTCTCCAAGGTGCTGGCCCCCGGCCTGCGCCTGGGCTACCTGGTCGCTCCGCTGGACATCTACCCCAAGTTCCTGCAGGCCAAGCAGGCCGCCGACCTGCATACGCCCGGTTTCAACCAGCGCGTGGTCGCCGAAGTCATCAAGGACGGCTTCCTCGACCGCCATGTGCCGACCATACGCACGCTCTACAAGGCCCAGCGTGACACCATGCTGGCCGCGCTCACGCGTGAAATGGCCGGCCTCGATGTGAAGTGGACGCGCCCCGTCGGCGGCATGTTCCTCTGGGTCACGCTGCCCGAAGGCATGAACGCCCAGACGCTGCTGGCCGCGGCCGTCGAGCGCCATGTGGCCTTCGTGCCCGGCGCGCCGTTCTACGCCGAGCATGCCGATCCACGCACGCTGCGCCTGTCCTATGTGACCGCGTCGAGCGACGAGATCAACACCGCGGTTGCCGCGCTGGCCGACGCCATTCGCGCAACGCTGCCCGTCGCAGCCGTGGCCAGCGTGTAATGCCGGCGCCACGCGCACGCGCTTTCGCGCAGGTCGACGTGTTCACGCAGGTCGCGCTGCGCGGCAACCCCGTGGCCGTGGTGCTCGACGGCGAAGGGCTGGATGACGCGGCCATGCAGGCATTTGCATCCTGGACCCAGCTGTCGGAAACCACCTTCGTGCTGCCGGCCAGTGCCGGCGCGCGCGCGCAGGGCGCCGACTACCAGTTGCGCATCTTCACGCCCGGCGGCGAGCTGCCATTCGCAGGCCACCCGACGCTGGGCAGCTGCCACGCCTGGCTGGCCCACGGCGGCCAGCCGCAATCGGCCACGCAAATCGTGCAGGAATGCAGGAAGGGGCTGGTGACGATCGTCCACCAGGGCCAGGCGCTGGCGTTTGCCGCGCCCGCGCTCACGCGCAGCGCGCCCGCGCCCGACTTGCTTGCGGGCGTGCTCCAGGCCCTGGGCCTGCAGCCCGGCCAGGTACTCGCCGCCGAACAGCTCGACAACGGCCCGCAATGGCTGGGCCTGCTGCTCGACAGCCCCGACACCGTGCTTGCCCTGGACCCCGACCACGCGCGCCTCAAGGCGCTCGCGCAGAAAGTCGGCGTCGCCGCGCTCTACCCGGCCGCCGACGACGCGGGCCCGGCGCTGGTGCGGCGCTCTAGCCGCGAAGCGCGCGCGTTTGCAGCTGCAGCAATGCCTGCGCGGCCGGCGGTACAGCTAGAAGTGCGCGCCTTTGCGGCGGCCACGGGCATCAACGAGGACCCGGTCACGGGCAGCCTCAACGCCAGCCTTGCGCAATGGCTGATCGCCGAAGGCCGGCTGCAGGCGCCCTATGTCGCCAACCAGGGCAGCTGCCTGGGCCGCGACGGCTGGGTCCATGTGCATGCCGACGACCAGGGCCAACTTTGGGTCGGCGGGCATGCCGTGGGCTGCATCCAGGGCTCCGTGCTGCTGTAGCCTCCGGTCCCGCAAGTGACAACGGGCGCGCAACCCGTCGCTTGCGTGACTTGCGGCGCCGGGCGCGCTGCCCACAATCGCGCCCATGGGAACCCTTTATCTTGTGCGCCATGGCCAGGCCTCGTTTGGTGCCGACGACTACGACCAGCTCAGTGCGCGTGGCCTCGATCAGGCACGGCGCCTGGGGGAGTACTGGCGCGAGCGCTCGCTGGTATTCGATGCAGTGCTCGTCGGCAGCCTGCGCCGCCACCGCCAGACGCTGGACGGCATTGGCGAAGGCCTCGAAGGGCTCCAGGCGCCGGTCACCACGCTGCCCGGCCTCAACGAATACGACAGCCATGCGCTGCTCACCGCCATCCACCCGCAGCCGCTGCCCCGGCCCGACACGCCCGAGCTCTACCGCCAGCATTTCCGCCTGCTGTGCGACGCGCTCGCGCAGTGGATGGCCGGCGTGATCAGCCCCAAGGGCATGCCCAGCTGGGACGAGTTCTCGGCAGGCGTGCACGGCGCGCTCGAGCAGGTGCGCCAGCAGCATGCGGGACAGAATGTGCTGCTGGTGAGCAGCGGCGGCCCGATCTCGGCAGCCGTGGGCCAGGTGCTGGGCACGACGCCCGAAGCGACGATTGCGCTCAACATGCGCATCCGCAACAGCGCCGTGACCGAATTCAGCATCAGCCCGAGGCGGCTGATGCTGCAGACTTTCAATACCCTCAACCACCTCGACAGCGACACCCATCGCGATTGGGCCACCCACGCCTGAAAGACATGCGGTACAAAGTGGCATGACTGCCATTTCTGCCGCACCGTTCGAGCCACCCCGCGTGACCCTGCATCTGGGCGCGGTCGAGGGCTGGCTTGCGCTCTCCGACGACGAGCGCCACGATCTTCCGCTGGGCCTGCACACGCTGGCCCAGCACCGCTTCCAGGGCCGCATGCCCGATGCGCTGGGGCTGGAGCAGGCCATCGAGGAAGTCGAGGACGCCATCATGCCCGCCGGGCCCTGGCTGCCCCGGCCGGTGCGGCTGCAGACCCATGACGCACTGCTGCACGACATCGCCCGCGTCGCCACAGCCGAGAACGTGCTCACGCGCGAGGCCGTGGAGCAGCTGTTCGAGCGCCTCGCGCGCCAGGCGCAGCGCTACGGGCCGCCCGACACGCTGCTGCCGCAGGACCCGGTCTGGGCCGCGGCCCTGCTGGTGCTGCGCGAATGCCTGCACCATTGGCAGGTCGAAGCGCTGCACCTCGCAGGCGCGAAGGCCTAGGCCTTCACGGACCGGAGCGCAGGAATCATTGCAGCAGGGCTAGCCGGCGCGGCGATCGGGCAATGCCGGCAGGAAATCACCGGTGCGCAGTTCTTCGGCAATCAAGCCGGCAATCCAGGCCTTGCGCTCCGGGGACATGCGGCTGTTGATAGCGGCGATGCTGATGGCAGCATGGCTGCCGGTATCGATTTCAAAGCGCATTCCCACGCCGCTGACGCCGTCCGTCACGAGGTCGTTGGTATCCGCGTAGCCGCGTTGCCGGGTATCTCTGAGCAGTTTCTTCAACTGCGATACCGAAGGCCCGCGCGGCTTGAATTCTTCCAAGTGCCTTTTGTAGAGCGCGTCGACCTCGGCGTCAGGCAATGCCGAGAGCAGTGTCACGCCGGCGCTGCCGATTCCCAGAATGCGCATGCCCCCCACTTGCAGCACCAGTGCCTTGACCGGATAGGAGCCTTCCTCGCAATGCACGCAGTGGCCATAGTCGCCGTTTCTGACCACCAGGAAAACGGTGTCGTCCGTGCGCCGCGCCAGGCGCTGCATCACCGGCCGCACCCGGTCGATGATGGGGGCGGAGCGCATGGCCGCCAATCCCAGCTGCATTGCCTCGACGCCCAGGCGATAGTTCCTGGAGGGGTCTCTGGTCACGAGTCCGAACTCCACCAGGCTGGTCACCAGCCGGTAGGCGGTGGCGCGGTCCAGCTCCGTCAGCTGAGCCAGGGTGCCGATGTTGATGCCGTGTGGATGGATGGCCGCAATGTGTCTCAACAGCGTCAAGGCGCGAATGACTGTCTGCGATCCCTTCATTTCCGTTCCGTTATTCAAGCGTTACCCGGTATACACCACGCGGCTGAGCAGCGGCAGATCGAGGCCATGGGTCTCGATGCGCGCAACACTTGCCACCAGGCCATTGAATTTGTCCAGCGCGTGCTGCCAACGCCATTCCTGGGCGACTTGCGCCGCAAGCGCCAGCGTCTGATCCCAATCCAGCCGAAATGGACGCTCGGGATCAAACCGTTGGCGATGGACCTGGCCCGCGGTGGTGGTCAGCGCGAGTTCGCAGGTCCAGGGCGCGATCGATGCGCTGGAGCGCACGCGCATCCTGCGCGCCAGTTGGTGCAGGTCGTGCTCCAGGTGCTGGCGCTCGAAATGCGCAATCCGCGGCACGCCATGGACCAGGGTTGCGGCCAGCATGAAGGGGGCACTCATGATGGCGCCCGAAGGCGATTCAAACGGGCCATGCAGGGCAACACCGGGGTACTCGGCATCCGACGGGTGCATGCAGATATCGAGCTGTGCGACCTCATCCGCCTCGAATGCCACGGCGGCCTTGAGATCGCGCAGGGCCTGCACCGGCGCCTGATTGAAGGCACAGCCGGGGTACGGCTTGAACACCATCTGCGGTGTCCGCCAGCCCGAGAAATCGAGCGTCGGCACCGTCCCGGCATAGGCTGCGCCAAAGCCGTTATCACCCTCCAGACAGAACTCCGCGCCGCTCACGCCCGCTTTGGCCAGCAGTGCGGCCTGCACGCCGTCCCTGCTGGTCTTTGCAATCTGCAGGCGCCACTCCTGTGACCCGTCGGCCCAGGTCTGCAAAAGCCCGGACGCCATGTTCGTGGCGATCGAGAGCGCGCTCTGCGCCTGCTTCGCGCTCAGCCCGAGGATGACCGCGCACGCCAGCGCGGCCCCCAGCGAGCCGTAGAGGGACGAGGCGCGAAATCCCCGCCGCGTGGTCTGCGCCGACAGGCTTTGCGCAATCCGGGGAATGGATTCATAGCCCACCAGCAACGCATCGAGCACGCGGTGCGGGGGCGCCTCGACCAGGTCTGCGACGGCAAGCACCGCAGGAATCACGATGCACCCGATGTGGGTGACGACCTGGGGATGGGTGTCGTTCTGCCCGCGGGCGGTGATGAGGCTGGCGTTGATGAAGGCGGCGTCGGCCGCGCTGCGCTTGCCGCGTCCACCGAAAAGCCTTGCGGGCCCGTCGGCGCTGGCAATGCCGTGCAGTGCCCGGCCCAGCGGATCGGTTGCCGCGTCGACGGCCAGCGCCATGCTGAGGTTGTAGAGCAGGCAGTTGCGCAGGGCCTGCTGGACGTCGCGCGGCGCCTGCTCGAAGCGCAGGTTCATGGCCCAGAGGGAAAGCGCGTGGGCAAGCGATGGATGTGGAGGCATTGTCTACTCGCTGTTCTTGGGCCGACCTGCAGTTGCAGGGCTGGCCGGCTTGAATCTTCAGGATCTCAGCGCCATGCGCTGGCGCCAACTTTCATCGACGCCTCAGCCATAGCGCCCCCCACTGATATGCACCACTTCGCCCGAAATGAATCCCGTGCGGGCGGACGCCAGAAAGGCCACCAGGCTGGCCACCTCCTCCACGGTACCGAATCGCTTGATGGGCATCACCGCCTTGGACCGCTCCTCGATGCCTTGGAGGTAAGGCAGGGCGCGCAGGCGCTCGGTCTCGATGATTCCCGGCGCGACCGCATTCACCGTCACCCCTTGCGGCCCGAGCTCCAGGGACAGCGCCTTGGTGAGGCCGATGAGCCCGGCCTTGGCGGACGAGTAATTGGCCTTGTTGACATCACCGAAGTGGGCGCGGGACGTGATGTTGATGATGCGGCCGTACTGCTGCGCCGTCAGGTGCGGCGCAGCGGCGCGAACGATGTGGAAGGCGCCGGTGAGCGTCACGTCCACGACCTTGTGCCATTGCGCGTCCGTCATGCTGGTGACCGCCGCGTCCATGGAGAACCCCGCGCAATTGACCACGATATGCAAGCCGCCGAGTTGCGCGACCACGGTCTGCACTGCGCTGGCCACGCTCGCCGCATCGGTGACATCGACGGCAATCGCACAGGCCTGGCCGCCGCTTTCATGGATCTCCAGCGCCACCTTGTCTGCCAATGCGCCATCCCGGTCAAGGACCGCCACCTTGCAGCCCTCGCTTGCCAGGCCCAGAGTGATCGCCTTGCCAATGCCATTGGCTGCGCCCGTGACCAGGGCCACTTGTCCTTCGATTCCCAGGTTCACAATATTTTCCTCAGTAAAGAAACAAGCTGGAGCGCAGCCGTCTGCGGCGCCGCAAATGCCCGGCCCTCAGCAACTGGCATCGAGCGACTGCATGGCAAGAAGGTGCTGCAAAAGCCTTTGCTCGGCCTGGTCCCGTTCGCCCTCGCGCCATGGGAAGATTCCCTGGCCCGTCTTGGCGCCCTTGTCGCCGGCCGCAACCAGTTGCTTGATCAGCGCCGGCGTCTGCTTCACATCGCACAGATGGGGCGCCAGATAGTCGAGGATGGCTTCCACCAGGTCGAGGCCGATGTAATCCGAATTGCGCAGCGGCCCCACGGCCGCCATGCGCCGGCCAAAGGTGTGCCGCGCGACCAGATCGACGGTCTCGGCCGAACAGATGCCTTCCTCGACGATATGCGCCGCCTCCCGCACCAGGGCAAACTGCATGCGGTTGCCGACGAAGCCTGGCGCATCCTTGAACACGTCGACCGGCAGCTTTCCCGCGGCGCGCAGCCAGTGCGTGACCTGGTCGGCAACGTCCGCGCCGGTCTGTTCTCCGCGCACGACCTCCACCACGGGAATCAGATACGGCGGGTTCCACCAATGCGTGCCCACGACACGGCCCGGGTCCTGGGCATGCAGCGCGATCTCGGTGATGCGCAACACCGAGGTATTGCTCGCGACGATGCAGTCGGGGTTGGCCGCATCGATCTGGCGGATCAGGTCCTGCTTGAGCGCGAGCTTCTCGGGCGCTGCCTCGACCACCAGATCACAGCCGCTGACGCATTCCGCCAGGGTGGCGCACAGCGACACGCTGGCGCGGCGCGTCTCGCCCAGCAGCTGCAGATGCGCGTCGATCCTGCGCGGCACATCGCTCAGCGCCAGTGGGTCCGGGTCCCAGATCGACACCTCGAATCCGGCCTGCGAGAAGACCTGGGCGATGCCGTGCCCCATCAGGCCGGCACCGAGCACGCCTACGCGCACCGCCGGGTGCTGCGTGGCGCCGCTCATGCCTGCGCGGCGGCCACGCTGGGGCGCACGTTGTAGCCTTCGGTCCGGAAGGAGCCGTTTTCCTTGCGGAACTGGGACATGAAATCCGGCCACAGCGCCGTCAGCTTGCCGCTGCCGGGATGAAGGTACCAGCTGCTGCAACCGCCCGACACCCAGACCGTGCCCTGGCTGCGCTGCTGGATGCTGTCCGTGTAATCGATTTCCGCCTGGGCATCGGGCTCGACCACGACACCTCGGTCCAGCACATAGCCTGCGCCTTCGCGGATGTAGTTGATCTGCGTCTCTATCATGAAGATCATCGACCCCGCCCCCAGGCCGGTGTTGGGGCCCAGCATGAAGAAGAAATTGGGAAAGCCCGAAACCGTGGTGCAGGCAAACGCATGGCCGCCATCCTTCCATTTGTGCGCCAGGCTCTGGCCGCCCACGCCGTGGATCAGCTCCGCGATCGGCAGCTCGGTCGCCTCGAAGCCGGTCGCCACCACCAGCAGGTCCAGCTCGACCTTCTCGCCGCTCTTGAGCAGCACTCCGGTCTCGTCTATGCACTCTATGCCCGCAGTTTCCAGGTCCACGTTCGGCTGCATCAGCGCCGGATAGTAGTCGTTCGAGATCAGGATGCGCTTGCAGCCGATGGCGTAGTGCGGCGTGAGCTTCTTGCGCAGCGCCTCGTCGGGCACCTCGGCTTGCAGATGACTGGCGGCCATGCCGCGAATCATCTCGATGAACGTGGGTACCTGGCGGCGCTGCGGGAAGCGCGACTCATTGCCCCAGAACAGCTCGTCGCGCAGCTCCTGCATGGTCTCGGGGAAGCGCTCGAACATACCCTGCTCGGCATCGCTGTACACATGGTCCCGGCGTGGAATGACATAGGGCGCAGAGCGCTGGAACACGGTCAGGTGCTTGGCGGTGCGCGCCAGCTGAGGAACGATCTGGATGGCCGAGGCGCCCGTGCCGATCACGCCCACGCGCTTGCCGGCCCAGTCGCAGGAATGGTCCCACTTCGCGGAGTGAAAGACCTGGCCCTTGAACCTGGCGATGCCGGGAATGTCGGGATAGGACGGATCGGACAGGTGCCCGGCGGCCGAGATCAGCACCGGCGCTTCGAAGACACCCACCGAGGTCTGCACGACCCAGATCTGGCGCGTCGCATCCCAGGATGCGCGCTCCACCGCAGCGCCGAATTGCACATGCCCCAATATCTGCTCCTCCTGCGCGGTGCGGCGCAGGTAGTCCAGGATCTCCGGCTGCGGCGCGTACACGCGGCTCCACCGGGGATTGGGTTTGAACGAGTAGGAATACAGATGGGACTGGATGTCGCAGGCCGCGCCGGGATAGGTGTTGTCGCGCCAGGTGCCGCCCACCTCGGTGGCGCGTTCGAGCACGATGAAGTCGTGCTTGCCTTCGCGCTTGAGGCTGACGGCCATCCCCAGACCGGAAAAGCCCGAGCCGATGATCAGCACCGCAGTTTGGGTGACCGGACTCTCGGCCTTCGTGTTGTAAGCATTCATGGTCGGTTCACCTCAGGCGTGTGCGTTCTCAAAGACATGTCCGGCGGGCAATGCAGCCGGGTTCCTCACGAATTCATCGATCATCGTGAACAGCTCGGCGGGGCGTTCATGGACGACGCCATGGCCGCAGTAGATCTCCGCGAAACGGCTGTTGGCGATGCCGCCGAAAAGCATGCGCGCATGGCGCATGGGCGTGGTGATATCCAGGGTGCAGCCCACCACCAGCGTGGGGGCGGTGATCGCACCCAACTGCTGGCCGATATCGACGTTCAGGTTGAAGGCCATCTTCCTGGAGCGGTCCGCGCCGTTGCGAATGCCCTGGATGAGCGCGTCGAGCTCGCCTTCGTTCTTCGCGTTGAGGAACGGCTGGCTGTAGTTCACGAATGCGGAGAATTGCGCGATCGCTTCATGCCCGCTCTCATGCAGGCTGCGCCAGACGGCGTTGCGCAGGCGCTGCTGGTTGTCGGTCTTCACCCAGCCGCACGCCAGCGTGAGGGACTCCACCGTGGCGCCATGCTGCGCCGCATACAGCGCGGCGATCACCGCGCCAAACGAGTAGCCCACCAGATGGACGGGCGCATCTGCGTTCGCCTCCCTGACGACTGCCAGCACCTGCTCGATATACGCCTGGGCCTCAGGGATGGCTTCATCGGGGTCGACGAAGTCGAGGGCCACCACGCGATGGCGCATGGCCAGCATGGGATACAGGGCCCAGAAGTTGTTCTCGGCCGAGCCCCCGGTGCCGTGCAGCAGCACGATGGTCGGCCCCCCCTTTTTCGCGGGGTCGGAGTCGTAGTAGTGGATGCCGACCCCTTGCGGTGTGGACGCAGTGAGGCTCTGGACGTGGGTGTTGAAAGGCATAAAGAGAAGCCGTTGAATCAGCGCTGCTGCTAGTTGGAGAAGTTGACGACCTTGGCCACGGCAACGATGTTTTGCTGCTCCATCTGCACCTGACGGGTGAGATCCGCGGCGCTGCCGCCCAGCGGACGGGCGGCGAAGCCGCTGATGCGCTGGATCACGGCCGGATCCCTGAGCACCTTGTTAATGGCGGTGTTGAGGATTGCCACGATTTCGGGCGGCGTCCTGGCCGGCGCGGCGATGCAGAACCAGACCGATACCTCGTAGTCGGAAAGGCCGGCTTCGCGCAGCGTGGGAACGTTGGGCAGCTCGGGGGAGCGCTCCTTCGAGGTGACCGCCAGCGCCTTGATCTGCCCGCCCTGGATCAGCTTCAGCGCGGAAGATATCTGGTCGATGCTGTAGTCGATGTTGCCCCCGGCCAGATCCCCCAGCATCGGCGCGCTGCCCTTGTAGGGAATGTGCGTGGCCTTGATTTTGGAGTGCAGGTTGAACAGCTCCGAGGACACATGACCACTCGAGCCTACGCTCGGGCTGCCAAAGCTGAGATCCTGCTTCCTGGCCAGCGCCACGAGTTCCGCCACGCTGTTGACGCCCAGCTGGTTGCGCACCATCAGCACATTGGGCAGCGCGGCGACCAGTGCCACATGCGAGAAGGCCGTCAGCGGGTCATAGGCCAGATTGCTGTAGACGTACTTGTTGACGATCATCGGCCCGGGCGTGCCCAGCATGAGCGTGAGCCCGTCGGACTTGGAGCGCAGCACGTTGGCGGCGCCCAGGTTGCCGTTGGCCCCGGCAATGTTCTCGACGACCACGTTGACGCCCAGCTCCTTGCGCAGGCCCTCGGCCATCAACCGGCCCAGAATGTCCGTGGTGCCCCCCGCGGTGAACGGAACCACCATCCGGATCACCTGGTTGGCGGGTGGCCAGGTGTTGGCAAAAGCGCTGCGCAAGCTGCCGCCCATCGCTCCCAGTGCTACGTACATCCCGACTTTGCGTCTTGTGATCATGTTGTCTCCTTGCTGGCCCGGGTCACGACCCGTTGTTTGGTTCAACGCCTGCAAGGGTTGGCATCCCTTGTCGCTAGCGTTGGGCCAATTCTTCAAGGAACCGGCAGGAGCCGCCACTTCAATTTCACGATTTGTTCAACATGTGAATTTCTGCGGGTACGCCCTGTCCCGCAGCGGGCGCTGCATATTCGCATCGTTACGCGCCGGGGCCACGCCGGCGGCGCAGCCCCTCAGGGGCGATCAATAAGGCTTCGCTTCGTCGACCAGTGTCGATGCCGGCAGCGCATGAATCTCCTGCAGCAGCTGCACCAGCCCGTGCGCCGAGGCATCGACCATCGCCCGGCCGCGTTCGGCGGTGGCGGCTGCGGCATTGCCGACCGCGCCCGCGGGGTTGTAGTCCTGTATTGCCCAGCCCATCTTGGCGCTGCGGCCATTGCCCAGCAGCGCGTACTGGCGTGAGCGGTCTTCCGAGGTCGAGGCGAAATTGCGCGCCTGCGCCATGTCGACGGTTTCGGGCGCGAGGTGCAGCATCATCGAGGTCTCGACTTCGCCGCCGTGGATGCCGAAACGGTGCTCGTGTGCGCAGAACTGCTGGTTGGCGGCATCGCCCGCGAGCCCGAACCAGCTCGTGCTGTAGACCAGCAGCCGGTGCTTGACGCGCAGCTCGCGCGCGACGATGTCCATTGCGCTGACCTGACCGCCATGGCCGTTGAACAGCAGCAGCTTGCGCACGCCGGCGCGCGCCACGCAGGCGCCGATTTCGCTCCACAGCGCGATCAGCGTCGCGGGCGCGAGCGTCAGCGTGCCGGCGTAGGCCGTGTGCTCCATGCTCAGGCCGATGTTCTGCGGCGGCAGGCACAGCAGCGGCAGCTCGGGCGGCAGCAGCGCCAGCGCCGCGTCGAGCACGCCCTGGGCCAGCGTCGCGTCGACCGACAGCGGCAGGTGCGGCCCATGCTGCTCGACGGCCGCGACCGGCAGCAGGGCCACGGTATCGGCCGCGAGCCCGTTGGTTTGCGCCATGGCGAAGTCGCGCGCGGACGCCTGGGCCCACCAGCGCGAAGGCCAGCGGGGCGGGGGGGCTGAGGAAGACGTGGGCATGTTCGCCATGGTAGTGCAGACGGAGACAGCAGACTTCGACCGTGCACAGCACAATGCGCCATGGCATCCACTTCGACCCGTGACCTGACCCAAGGCCCGATCGGCAAGACTTTGCTGGTCTTTTCGCTGCCCATCCTCGCCGGCAATGTGCTGCAGTCGCTCAACGGCTCGATCAATGCGATCTGGGTCGGCCACTACCTGGGCGAGGCCGCGATCACCGCCACGGCCAATGCCAACAACCTGCTGTTCGCGCTGATCGGGCTGATGTTCGGCATAGGCATGGCGGCCACCATCCTGGTCGCCCAGGCGATGGGCGCGCGCAACCTGCCCCAGGCCAAGCGCGTGATCGGCACCAGCGCCACGCTGTTCGGCGCGGCGTCTGTCGCCATCTCGGTGCTGGGCTGGCAGTTCTCGGCCCATATCCTGGGCCTGCTGGGCACACCGCCCGAGGCGCTGCCGCTGGCCGTGGCCTATCTGCGCGTGATCTTTCTCGCGATTCCGCTGCTCTATCTGTTTACTTTCGTTTCGGCCGTGATGCGCGGCGCGGGCGATACGCGCACGCCGTTCTGCTTCCTGCTGCTGGTGGTGCTGCTCGACACCGCGCTCAACCCGCTGTTCATCTTCGGCTGGGGGCCGGTGCCGCGCATGGGCATTGCGGGCTCGTCCACGGCCACGCTGGTCGCCCACACCATTGGCTTTGCGGCGCTGCTGGCCTGGCTGCGCTGGCGCGCGCATCCGCTGTGGATAGGCGCGGCCGAGCTGCGCCTGTTCGTGCCCGATGGCCGCATCCTGCGCGCGTTGATCTGGAAGGGTCTGCCCATGGGCGCGCAGATGGTGCTGATCTCGATGTCCATGCTGATGCTGATGGGCATGGTCAACAGCCATGGCGTGCAGCTGTCCTCGGCCTATGGCGCGTCGCTGCAGCTGTGGACCTATGTGCAGATGCCGGCCATGGCCATAGGCGCCGCGTGCTCGTCGATGGCCGCGCAGAACGTCGGCGCGGGCCTGTGGAAGCGCGTCGACGCGACGGCGCGCGCGGGCGTGCTGTGCAATGTGCTGATGACCGGCACGCTGATCGCGGCCGCGGTTGCCGCGGACCGGCAGGTGCTGGCGCTGTTCCTGCCCGACGGCAGCGCGGCGCTCGAGACCGCGCGCCACCTCAACCATATCGCCATCGGCTCGTTCCTGTTCTTTGGCGTGACCTTCGTGATCTCGGGCGTGGTGCGCTCCACGGGCGCCGTGGTCGCGCCGCTGGTGATCCTGGCGATCGCGCTGTGGGGCGTGCGCGTGCCCGTCGCACAGTGGCTGCAGCCGGTCTGGGGCGTGGACGCGATCTGGTGGAGTTTCCCGATCAGCGCGGCCTGCGCGATGCTGCTGTCGCTGGGCTACTACCGCTGGGGCGGATGGCGCCAGGCGCGCATGCTCTCCCCCACCGAAGAGCAACTCGCCACACCCGCCGAAGTCGGCGGCCTGCCGCCGTCCCCGGTCTGCGCCCAGTCGGACAGGCCCGAACAACTGGCGCCGGCCCGATAACGCGTGATGGCCCCGCGCGGCCAGCCGCGCGCGCTGCGCGCTACCATCCCGAAGCCTGTTGCGGAACCAAACCGCCCCCGCCAGGCTCCCACCTTGCGACCATGACCTACCGCCTCTCCTCTTTCCGGCCCCGGGCCTTCACCGCCTGGCTGCTTGCCCTGGCCCTGCTCACGCTCGCAGCGGCGCAAAGCAGCTTCGCCCAGATCCAGTTGCTCGGCAACAGCCAGGCCTCGGGAGGCGCCGTTGTCACGACCCCGCGGGTGCGCGCCGAACTCGTGGCCCATGCGCCCGACGGTGTCACGCCCGGCCAGCCGCTGTGGCTGGGCCTGGCGATCACGCACCAGCCCGAGTGGCATACCTACTGGAAGAACGCCGGCGACTCGGGCCTGCCCACGCAACTGCAATGGCAATTGCCCGCGGGCCTAGAAGCCGGTGAAATCGACTGGCCCGTGCCCGAAGCCATCCGCGTGGGCCCGCTGGTCAACTATGGCTACGAAGGCCAGTTGCTGCTGCCCGTGCCGTTCCAGGTCGCGCCCGGTTTCACGGCCCCGGCCGGCGACACATTGACGGTCCGCCTGCATGCGAGCTGGCTGGTGTGCCGCGTCGAGTGCATTCCCGAGGAAGGCGACTTCACGCTGCAACTGCCGGTGCGCGGCGCGACCGCGCTGCACGCCGAGGCATTTGCCGCGGCCCAGGCGCGCCAACCCGCGGCGCTGTCCGGCCAGAGCACGGCAAAGGTCGAAGGCGAGCGACTGCAGCTGCGCATCGCGGGCCTGCCCGCGACGCTGCAGGGCCAGGACCTCGCGCTGTTCCCGGAAACCCCCGAAGTGCTCGAGCACGCGGCCCTGCCCGGCAGCGGCTGGACGCAGGCCTGGGATGGCGCGGTCTGGACCGCCGACTGGCCGCTGTCGGCCATGCGCGGCGAAACGCCAGAGCAGCTGCCCTTTGTCGTCGCGCCCGTGGCGGCCGCCACCGACGGCCCGCTCGCCTGGCGTACCGTGGCCGCGGTCCAAGGCCGCTGGGACAGCGCGCCCGTCGCCAGCGTCTCGCCGGCGCTGGCTGCAGCCTTGGCGGCGAATGCGCAGCAGGCCCCTGTCGCGCCCGCTGCGGGCGGCAATGCCGGCTTCTGGATGGCGCTGCTGGGCGGACTGGTCGGCGGGCTGATCCTCAACCTCATGCCCTGTGTGTTCCCGGTGCTGGCGATCAAGATCGTCGGCTTCACGCGCCACGGCCAGGACCGGCGCATGCTGCGCCTGGGAGGCCTGGCCTATGGTGCGGGCGTGCTGCTGTCGTTTCTGGCGCTCGGCGGCCTGCTGCTCGCGCTGCGCGCGGCCGGCCAGCAACTGGGCTGGGGCTTCCAGTTGCAGTCGCCGGGCCTGGTCGCGGCCATGGCCGTGCTGTTCACGCTGCTCGGGCTGAACCTCGCAGGCATGTTCGAATTCGGCCGCATGCTGCCCCAGCGCTGGGCCAGCGCCCAGTTGCGCCACCCCACGGGCGAAGCGTTTCTTTCGGGCGTGCTGGCGGTGGCGATCGCCTCGCCCTGCACCGCGCCGTTCATGGGCGCCTCGCTGGGCCTGGCGATCGACATGCCCGCTGCCCAGGCGCTGACGGTGTTCGCCGCCCTGGGCGTCGGCATGGCCCTGCCCTATGTGCTTGCCAGCTGGATGCCGGCGCTGGTGCGCTGGCTGCCCCGGCCCGGCGCCTGGATGGAAACCTTCCGCCGCGCCATGGCTTTTCCGATGTTCGCCACCGTGGCCTGGCTGGTCTGGGTGCTGGGCCAGCAAAGCGGCATCGACGGCGCGGGCGCGCTGCTGGTGCTGCTGGTCGCGCTCAGCGCGCTGGTCTGGGCATTCACGCTGGGCGGCAGGACGCGCTGGCTGCTGGTCAGCTGCATGCTGCTGGGCACGCTCTGGCTGGGCAGCGCCGTGGGCCCGCACATCACGCGCGCGGCGACCGCGCCGGGCAGCGCGTCCATGGCGAGCGCCGACGGCTGGCAACCCTGGTCGGCCGAGCGCGTGAGCAGCCTCACGGCCGCGGGCACGCCGGTGTTCGTCGATTTCACCGCCGCCTGGTGCGTGACCTGCCAGGTCAACAAGCACACCACGCTCAACCGCGACGAGGTGCGCGCCGACTTCGCGGCGCGCGGCGTGGCCCTGCTGCGCGCCGACTGGACGCGGCGCGACCCGGCGATCACGCAGGCGCTGGCTGCGCTCGGACGCAGCGGCGTGCCGGTCTATGTGCTCTATGCGCCGGGCAAGCCCCCGCATGTCATGACCGAGCTGCTGTCGCCGGCCGAAGTGCGCAGCGCGCTGCAAATACTCTAGTGATACCTAGGGACTTACCCTTTCCGGCATGGGTGCGACCGCTGCGCCGGGCCGCGGTGTCAGCGTAAGACTACACGCGCAGGCCGGACGATCGGCCTAGACTGAACGCACGCTGCATTTTCTTGCAGCGCGCCGGAGTCGCAGTCCAGGCGTGCCGGCGTAGCCCATCAGGAGGTTGCCATGACCGCTACCCTGCGCCACCATCCCCCCCCGACCGACAAGCGCCGTTCGCTGCAGGACAAACCCCGCCTGCCCCGGCGCTGGCACTACGGCCTGCTGGCGCTGCTCGTCGCCTGCCTGGCGGTCGCAGGCGCGGTCGTGCCCATGGTCTGGGACCTGCTGGATGTCTTCGACCAACTGCCCAAGATGGCCTGGTTCCAGGACCTGCTCGCGCGCTCACCCGCCGTGAGCTGGTCGCTGATGCTGGTCTGGGGCACGTCCGTCTCCATCTCGCTCGTGGCCCTGCTGTCGCTGCGCCAGGGCTGGCAGGGCGTGCTGCTGGTCGGCGCGCTCACGCTCTGGGCCGTGGCCTGGTACCTGCACATGCCCCATGTGGAGCAGTGCCTCGCGTTGTATGGCACGGGCAACATCTGCAATACATGGCAATGGGTGTTCACCATCAGCCTGTCGCTGGCCACCGCGCTCTACATGTTCGTGATCTTCCTGCTGAGCCTCTCGGCCCTGGGGCTGCTGTTCACGCAGCCGGACGAAGCCACGCAGGAATGACGCGACTTCAGCCGGGTTGGCGTCTGTAGCGCGCGGGCAGGTCCGCGATGCGCGCCATCAGCGGCAGGTCGGCGGTCTGGAAATCCGGGTCCCAGGCCGGTGCGCCCAGCACTTTCGCGCCCATGCGCAGATAGCCCTGGATCAAGGCCGGTGGCTGCACGCTGGCGGCAGCCGGTGTGGTCCGGCCTTCGGCCGGCAGCGGCAAGGCGGTATAGGGCTGAACCTGCATCGCGGGCTCGGCCAGGTAGCGGGTGCGCAGTTGCTGCCAGATGCTGGCCGCGCCTTCGCCATAGGCCAGGCCCGGGTGGTACATGGGCATGCTCGCGCAGCCCAGCATGGCTTCGAGCCCGTTGCGCTGCATGAACTCGGCCAGCGCGCCCCACAGCGCGATGATGGTCGCGCCGTTGCGCCAGTCGGCATGCACGCAGCTGCGGCCCAGCTCGACCAGCCGCGGGCGCCATTCCTCGATAGGCGCGAGATCGAATTCATTGTCCGAATACAGGCCGCCCGCGCGCCGGGCCTCGGCCGGCGTCAGCAGCCGGTAGGTGCCGACCACGGCCTGGCTCACCGGGTCGCGCACCAGCAGGTGTTCGCAATAGGCGTCGAAATGGTCGATGTCATGGCCCGCGAGTTCCGTGGGCAAGCGCGCGCCCATCTCCTGCACGAACACCTGGTGGCGCAGGCGCTGGGCTTCGCGCACCTCGTCCTGGTGGCGCGCCCACTGCACCAGCAAACGCGCGGGAGGCCGCGCCTCCACGGCGGGCCGCAGCAGGGCGGGCAGCGCCCGGGGTTGGTAGACGGGCATGGTGGATGCCCAGTCTCCGATCGGCATGGCTTGCAGGTTCTCGTCCATACATTCTCCCAGGCAACTGCGCTGAATTGGCGTGATACCGGGGGGGATCGGGTGGCTGACGGGTAACCGCGTCACTCCCCTTTTTTTCAGCCCCGGCTCACGCTACGCATTGTTGGCCCGCGATATGACAGGGGCGTGATGGAGCGGTGACAGTTGTGTGTCGTGGCCTGCACTTCGGTACGCGAAGCGAGCAAGCGTGGGGGCTAGTTATCTAGCCAACCATTGGATGACCAACGCATTGACGATATCGACAAAAAACCCGCAGACCAGCGGCACGACGATGAACGCCCGGTGGGCCGCGCCGTGGCTGTGGGTCACCGCGGTCATGTTGGCCATGGCCGTGGCCGTGGAGCCCAGCGCGATGCCGCCAAAGCCCGAGCAGATCACGGCCGCCTCGTAGTCGCCGCCCATGCAGCGGAACACCACCCAGACAGTGAACGCCACGGTGAGCAGCACCTGCAGCGCCAGCACGCTGAGCACGAAGCCCATCACGCCGCCGAGCATCCACAGCTGCAGGCCCATCAGCGCCATCGTCAGGAACAGTCCCAGGCAGATATCCGAAATCAGCGCCAGCCCCTGGCGTATGCCCTGCCAGTGCAGGGTATCGCCGTGGCCGCCGAGCAGCCAGCGGCCCAGCAGGTTGCGCAGCAGCATGCCGGACATCAGGCAGCCGACGAACATCGGCAGCTGCAGCCCGATTTCGTGGAACAGCGGCGTGATCACTTCACCCAGCAACAGCGCCATGTTGAGCCACAGCAGCGCGCGCAGCACGCCCATGTAATCGAGCGGCGGGCTCTTTTGCTCGGCCGTCACGCCGACATCGAGCGCGCCGACGCCGCCGATCAGCCGGTGGCGGCGCATCAGATAGCTGGCGACCGGGCCGCCAATGGTGCAGGCCACGATCAGCCCCACCATGTTGCTGGCCATGCCCAGCTCGACCGCATTGGCAATGCCCAGGCGCTCGACGAACTCCGGCCCCCAGGCCAGCGTGGTGCCTATGCCGCCGGTCAGCGAGATCGAGCCGGTCATCAGGCCGGCGCGCGGATCGATCCCGAACAGGCCGGCCACCCCCATGCCCAGCAGGTTCTGCAGCACGATGAAGGCCGAGGACAGGCCCAGCAGCCACATCACGGGCCGGCCGCCTTCGCGCAGCGTGCGCAGATCCGACTTGAGCCCTATGCCGGCAAAGAAATACAGCAGCAGCATGTCGCGCACGCCGAGATCGAACTCGATGCGCAGCCCCAGCGCCAGATAGGCAGCACCGACCACGCAGGCGCACAGAAAGCCGCCGACCACCGGTTCGGGAATGCTGTAGCGACGCAACAGCGCCGATTGCTGGCTCACTTTCTGCCCGACGAAAAACAGCAAGATGGCCAGTGTGAAGCTCTGGAAAGCAGGCACTGTGAGCGTTTCAGGCAGCATTACGAACATTTCCTTCTCACGCTCCAGGCGACGATCCAGCAAAAATACTGCCATTGTGCCGTAACAAAAAGTACGACTGGCGAAGTTCCCGGCCCGGGTCCAGCTGCGAAATTCCCGATCCGTTAAACTGGACCATTGCCCGATTCCCTGTCGACCGCCTGACCGGGTAGGTATCCTGGCCTGATGCAGGCGCCGTCCATTGCCGCCGGATGCGCCTTTGCGGCGCGCCATCCGCTGCGGCCAAGCCCCCTTTGTGAGTGAGTCCCCATGTCTTTTGCCCCCCTCCAAAACGACACTTTCCTGCGCGCCTGCCGCCGCCAGGCCACCGATTACACCCCGTTGTGGCTGATGCGCCAGGCGGGCCGCTACCTGCCCGAATACAAGGCCACGCGCACGCAGGCCGGCAGCTTCATGGGCCTGGCGACGAATGTGGACTACGCGACCGAAGTCACGCTGCAGCCGCTCGAGCGCTTCCCGCTCGATGCCGCGATCCTGTTCAGCGACATCCTGACCATTCCCGACGCCATGGGCCTGGGCCTGAGCTTCGAGGCCGGTGAAGGCCCGCGCTTTGCCAAGGTGGTGCGCGACGAGGCCGCCGTGGCCGAACTGGCCGTGCCCGACATGGACAAGCTCAGCTACGTGTTCAACGCCGTGACCTCGATCCGCCGTGCGCTCAACGGCCGCGTGCCGCTGATCGGCTTCTCGGGCAGCCCCTGGACGCTGGCCTGCTATATGGTCGAAGGCCAGGGGAGCAGCGACTACCGGCTGGTCAAGAGCCTGATGTATGCACGCCCCGACCTGATGCACCGCATCCTGAGCGTCAATGCCGACAGCGTCGCCGCCTACCTCAATGCGCAGATCGACGCCGGCGCGCAGGCGGTGATGATTTTCGACAGCTGGGGCGGCGTGCTCGCCGATGGCTGCTTCCAGGAATTCAGCCTGGCCTATACGCACCGCGTGCTGGCCCAGCTCAAGCGCACCGGCGTGGACGGCACCGACGTGCCGCGCATCGTCTTCACCAAGGGCGGCGGCATCTGGCTGCCTGAAATGAAGGACCTGGACTGCGAGGTCCTGGGCCTGGACTGGACGGCGCATCTGGGCAAGGCGCGCGCCATCGTCGGCGGCGACGTCGGCGGCCCGGGCAAGGCGCTGCAGGGCAATATCGACCCGAACGTGCTGTTCGCCCCGCCCGAGCAGGTCGCCGCCCAGGCACGCGCCGTGCTCGACAGCTTCGGCGCGCCGCATACCGACCGCAGCACCACCGGCCCCACGCATATCTTCAACCTGGGCCACGGCATCAGCCAGTTCACGCCGCCCGAACATGTGGCCGCGCTCGTCGAAACGGTGCACAGCCACTCGCGCGCGCTGCGCCAGCGCTGACCGATTGCCGGTTCGCAGCGGCTGCGGCCTGCGAATCATTCCAGCCACGCAGCGCAGGCCAGGGTGAGCAAGCGCCCACCCTGGCCCCTGTCAGTTATGCACAGCGATGGGGCAAGTTGGCATGCACGCTTACAGTGCGATGCCGGTCCAGAAAATGCGAGCAGCCTCCAGAAAAAACAACACAAGCTGTTGATTTGAAAGGGAATTTTTCCATGCACTCAGAACTCTCCTACAGAGCCTGGCAAGAAGTGCCTGAATATGGCAGCTTTCTCCCTGGCGCTTGTGCACAAAGTTATCCACAGAAACTTCGGAAATTAGCAAATAAACTCTGAAATCAAGGACTTGCGGCTGGTTTCTCCGTTTTTTCTGCAAAACGCGCGGATTTTCTTGAAAAAAGTAGGGGGTTCCTGGCGCTTGACACCGACCCGCGTTCCGACTTATGCACATCGGCGGGGGGTCGAAAATGCGGTCCAAGAGGCTGTCATGGCACCGTCACAGGTGTTGCAGCCCCCATGCAAG
Source organism: Pantoea sp. 18069 (assembly GCF_902706035.1). Lineage (GTDB taxonomy): Bacteria > Pseudomonadota > Gammaproteobacteria > Burkholderiales > Burkholderiaceae_C > Comamonas. The sequence goes on from NZ_CACSJA010000016.1 coordinate 28,896, forward strand.
CTCTTGTTTTATAAAGAGAAGCCTCACGGGCCGCGAATCGGATAAACCGGCGCCCCACGCGCCAAAAGCCTTCGTGCCGGCACAAGCCCTGACAATTCCCACAAAGTTATCCACAGAAAATCGGCAAAAAGCCGGGAATCCCCCGATTTCCTACCCGAGCGCCTTCTGCATCCCTTTTACCCGCCGCCATGACCGCCCTGTTTCCCGTCCAGATTGCCCTGCAGATGCCTGCCCACAGCGCGGTCGGCCACCTGCTGACCTATGCGGCCAGCACGCGCCTGGCGCCCGGAACGCTGGTGCGCGTGCCGCTGGGCAAGCGCGAGATGCTGGGCGTGGTCTGGGACGATCCTGGCGCGGCCGACGACCCGCCTGCGCCTGAATCGGCCCTGCAGCTGCGGCCCGTGACCGGCGTGCTCGAAGGCATTGCACCCCTGCCCGACGCCTGGCGCCGTCTCGTGGCGTTTGCCGCGCGCTATTACCAGCGCAGCATTGGCGAAATCGCCATGGCCGCGCTGCCGCCGCAGCTGCGCGAACTCACGGCCGAGCAGCTCGCGCGGCGCCTCAAGCCGGCCAAGACCAAGCCCGCCGCAGCCGACCCGGGTGCGGCACCCGCGCTGGTCGCGCTGAGCGCCGAGCAGGAGCAGGTGGTGCAGCAGATGGCCGCCAGCGCCGGCGCCGGGCGTCCCTTCCTGCTCTACGGCAGCACGGGCAGCGGCAAGACCGAGGTCTATCTGCGCTGCGTCCAGGCCGCGCTGGACGCCGATCCCACGGCCCAGGCGCTGGTGATGGTGCCCGAGATCAATCTCACGCCCCAGCTCGAAGCGCGCTTCGTCGAGCGTTTCGCGCCGCAATATGGCGCGGCCGCCGTGGTCAGCATGCACAGCGGCATGACCGGCCCGCAGCGCCTCAAGAGCTGGCTGGCCGCGCATACCGGCGCCGCGCGCATCGTGCTGGGCACGCGCATGGCGGTGTTCGCGAGCCTGCCGGGCCTCAAGGTCATCGTCGTCGACGAGGAACATGACGCGAGCTACAAGCAGCAGGAAGGCGCGCGCTACTCGGCCCGCGACCTCGCGATCTGGCGCGCGCGCGCCCAGGGCGCGCAGGTGATCCTGGGCAGCGCCACACCCTCGTTCGAGAGCTGGCATGCGAGCCGCCCGGCCACCGAGCAGGACGCTGGCGGGCGCTACCTGCGGCTGCACATGCCCAGCCGCATAGGCGCCGCGGCCCTGCCCAGGGTGCGGCTGGTCGACATGACACAGCAGCCCAAGCGTGCGGTCTTTTCGCCGCCGCTGCTCGCCGCCATCACCGAGCGCGTGCAGCGCGGCGAGCAAAGCCTGGTGCTGCTCAACCGCCGCGGCTTCGCGCCCGTGCTCTACTGCGCCGACTGCGAGTGGAAAAGCGACTGCCCGCATTGCAGCGCCCACCAGGTGTTCCACAAGGGCGACCGCACGCTGCGCTGCCACCACTGCGGCTTCACCCAGCGCGTGCCGCCCGCCTGCCCGTCCTGCGGCAACCCCGACATCCTGCCGCTGGGCAAGGGCACCGAGCAGCTCGAGGAAGAACTCGCGCGCCTGCTGCGCAACGTGCAGCGGCCCGACCATGAACCGGCGCGCGTGGCGCGCATCGACGCCGACACCACCAAGGCCAAGGGCGCGCTCGAAGCCCAGCTCGCGCAGATGCATGCGGGCGACATCGACGTGCTCGTGGGCACACAGATGGTCGCCAAGGGCCATGATTTCCGCCGCATCACGCTGGTCGCGGCGGTGCAGCCCGACAACGCGCTGTTCTCCAATGACTACCGCGCTTCGGAGCGGCTGTTCTGCCTGCTGATGCAGGCCGCGGGCCGCGCCGGGCGCGACGCCGACTATCTGCAGGCCAACGGCAGCCGCGCCGAAATGTGGATCCAGACGCGCGACCCGCAGCACGCGGTGTTCACCGCGCTGCGCAGCCATGACTACCCGGCCTTCGCCGCGCAGCAACTGCGCGAGCGCGCGGACGCGGGCATGCCGCCGTTTGCCTACCAGGCGCTGGTGCGCGCCGACGCCCGCACCCAGGAAGACGCCCAGGCCTTCCTGCACGCCGCGAGCCAGGCCGCGCGCGACGCCCGGCTGCCAGGGCTCGACGATGTGTTCCTGTTCCCGCCGATTCCCATGACCATCCAGCGCGTGGCCAACGTCGAGCGCGCGCAGATGCTGATAGAAAGCCTGGACCGCACGGCGCTGCAACGCTTTCTGCACGCCTGGCAGCCACTGCTGCATCAACTGCGCGCCCAGCCCCAGCACCGGCCGCTGGTGCGCTGGCTGGTCGATGTAGACCCTCTGGCGATCTGACAGGGAACTGTCAAGGGCATTTTGTTACTGGGGTCTGCATCTTGCCAACGCCGGGGCGGCAGTGCATTGTCAGCTTCTGGCTGGCGCGTCGCGGGGCCTCCTCGGCGTGAACCACCCTGTGCTGGAGCCAATAACCATGACTGCTTCCACCCCTTCCCTTTGGCGCCTGGCGGTATGCGCCAGCGCGTTGGCCCTTGCCGCGTGCACCACAGCCCCACCACGGGACAGCATGGCCGCGGTGCCGGCCCCGGCTCCTGTCGCAAGCGCGCCCGCCGCCGCCGTGACCACGCCAGCCCTGCCCCATGTCGTGGTGCTGGCCACGGGCGGCACCATTGCCGGCGCGGGCGCCTCGGCGGCAAGCAGCGCCACTTACCAGGCGGCCAAGGTCCCGGTCGAGCAGTTGCTGATCGGCCTGCCCGAGCTGGGCCAGGTCGCGCGCGTGTCGGGCGAGCAGGTGTTCCAGATCGCTTCGGAAAGCTTCACCAACCAGCAGTTGCTGACGCTGGCCCGGCGCGTGCAGGAACTGGTGCGCCAGCCCGACGTGCAAGGCATCGTCATCACCCACGGCACGGACACGCTGGAAGAAACCGGCTTCTTCCTCAACCTCGTGGTGCAGACCGACAAGCCCATCGTGCTGGTCGGCTCCATGCGCCCGGGCACGGCGCTGTCGGCCGACGGCGCGCTCAACCTGCTGGGTGCCGTGAGCGTTGCCGCGAGCCCTGACTCCGCGGGCAAGGGCGTGCTGGTCAGCATGCACGACGAAATCCATACCGCGCGCGACGTCGCCAAGCTCGTCAACATCAAGACCAGCGCCTTCGCCAGCGCCTGGGGGCCGCTGGGCATGGTGGTCGAAGGCAAGACCTACTGGTTCCGCGCGCCCGTCAAGCGCCATACGCTCAGCAGCGAGTTCAGCATCGAGCGCATCACCACGCTGCCGGCCGTGGACATCGTCTACAGCTACGGCAATGTGCCCAGCACCGCGCTCGACGCGCTGGGCGCGGCCGGCGTGCAGGCCGTCATTCACGCGGGTACGGGCAATGGCTCGGTCCCCGACCGCATCGTGCCGCGGCTCAATGACCTGCGCGGCAAGGGCGTGGTCGTGATCCGCAGCTCGCGCATTCCCGGCGGCTTCGTGCTGCGCAACGCCGAGCAGCCCGACGACAAGTACGACTGGGTCGTGGCGCATGACCTGAACCCGCAGAAGGCCAGGCTGCTGGCGGCGGTGGCGCTGACGCAGACCAAGGACACGCGCGAACTGCAGCGCATATTTTGGGAGTATTAACCTCCCTCAACCACCGTTGGTACCCCGTTCGTCCTGAGCAAGGTAAGCGAGGCCAAGCCTCGCAATGCGTTGACAAGAAACAGCGGGGCTTGAGGGCAGGCCGTTCATGGTGCGACGGGCGCGCCGAGCGAGGCTCACCACGAACGGTTTTCCCCGCTCGCCCTGAGCTTGTCGAAGGGTCGGTATTTTAATCGAGTGCTTTCTAAGTCGTTGATTTATTTGACAAAAAAAGCCGTTTCTTGAGAGCCTGTCGAAGGATGAACGCAGGGCACTGATGCTACAGCTATGGTTTTTGCTGCACGCCCTGAAACGCCCTTCGACGGGGCCGCCGAGGCGGGCTCAGGGCGAACGGCATTTATTTGCTTGAGGGCCCGAACAGATTGTTCGCTCTTACCCCCCCGTCATCAGCGCCACGGCGCCCGAAAACGTCAGAAACGCCAGCGCCGTGCTGACCAGGATGATGCGTGCCACGCGCCCGCCGTGGGCGCCGAAGCGTTCGGTCAGCAGCGCGACATTGCTGGCGCTGGGCAGGGCCGACAGCAACACCAGCACGACCAGCGCCTGCTCGGACAGCGACACGCCCAGCGCGATGGCCGCGCGGCCGGCAAGCCAGACCAGCAACGGGTGTGCAATCAGCTTGGCCAGCGCCACGGGCACATAGTCGCGCAGCGGCACGCGCTCGCTGGCATTCATCTGCGAGCGCGCGAGCACCGCGCCTATGGTGAACAGCGCCACGGGCGGGGCGGCGTCGCCGAGCATGGCCAGCGTCTGCTCGACGGGCGCGGGCAGCGTCCATTGGGCCCACGAGGCCAGCGCGCCCAGCGCGATCGCCCAGGGCATGGGGTTGGCGGCCATGCCCTTGAACGCATTGCGCAGCGCCACGCCCGCGCCGCCGGCCATGCCCAGGCGCGACAGCGCAATGCACAGCGAGGTGGTGACCAGCATGTCGAGCGCCATGGTCAGTATCACCGGGCCCGCGCTGTGTGCGCCGAGCAAGGCCACGAGCAGCGGCACGCCCATGAAGCCGGTATTGGGAAAGGCCGCGACCAGCGCACCGAAAGCCGCGTCGTTCCAGCCCAGGCGCCGGCGCGTGAGCGCGACCACCGCGCCGACCATGACCAGACCGCTGGCCAGATAGACGCCGGCCACGGCCGGGTCCAGCAGTTGCGCGATCGGCGTGCGCGCGCCGAAGCGGTAAAGCATGCAGGGCAGCGCGAAATACAGCACGAAGCTGTTGAGGCCGCCGATCGCCGACAGCGGCAGGATGCCACGCCGGGTGGCAACAAAGCCACAGAGCACAAGCGCGAAGAACGGGGCAGTAACCAGCAGAACGGACAGCATGGCGGCGGGCAGGGAAGGAAGAAAGCGGTCTGGAAGCTGCGGCGCACGCGCCCAGGCACAGAGTTTGGCACGAAGTGTTACGCCTGTGACATACCCATCCGTCTCCCGGGCATGCTGCAGTGCAACACCCATCCAGGCGTCGGGCCAGTATCATGCGTCTAGCCTCGCGTAGCGCACGCGCCGGCCTGCCGCATCCATTCCCACTGTCCCCTTTCACCTGCCCCTCTGCCTACCTATGTCCGCCGGTCTCAATCTTGCCCAACTCCAAGCGGTCCACTACACCGAAGGCCCGTGCCTGGTGCTTGCGGGCGCGGGCTCGGGCAAGACGCGCGTGATCACGCACAAGATCGGCCGGCTGATCGATACCGGCCTGCACCCCAAACGCATTGCCGCCATCACCTTCACCAACAAGGCCGCGGCCGAAATGCGCGAGCGCGCCAAGGGCCTGATCGGCCGCGCCGCCAAGGACGTGCTGATCTGCACCTTCCACGCGCTGGGCGTGAAGATGGTGCGCGAGGACGGCCAGGCGCTGGGCCTCAAGCCCCAGTTCAGCATTCTCGACTCCGACGACGTGGTCGGCATCCTCAAGGACGCGGCCGGCGGCACGACCGATGTGGCCACGGCGCGCCAATGGCAGTGGACCATCAGCAAGTGGAAGAACATGGGCTATGACAGCCGCGAAGCGCTGGCCATGGCCCAGGACGACAGCGAGCGCAGCATCGCGCTGCTGATGGCGCGCTACGAGGAACGCCTCACGGCCTACCAGAGCGTGGACTTCGACGACCTGATCGGCATGCCGCTGCGCCTGCTGCGCGACCACCCCGCCGTGCGCGAGAAATGGCAAAAGCTGCTGGGCCATGTGCTGGTCGACGAATACCAGGACACCAACGCCACCCAGTACGAGCTGCTCAAGCTCTTGATCGGCGAACGCGGCCATATCACCGCCGTGGGCGATGACGACCAGTCGATCTACGGCTGGCGCGGCGCGACGCTCGACAACCTCAAGAAGCTGCCGCTCGACTATCCCGCGCTCAAGGTCATCAAGCTCGAGCAGAACTACCGCTCGACCAGCGCCATCCTGCGCGCCGCCAACAATGTGATCCAGCCCAATCCCAAGCTGTATCCCAAGACGCTGTTTTCGGAGCTGGGCGAAGGAGATCCGGTGCGCGTGGTCGATGCCGACTCCGAAGAGCACGAAGCCGAGCGCGCCGTGGCCCGCATCCAGACCCTGCGCGCGGCCAGCAACCCGCCGCCGGCCTGGAAGGACTTCGCCATCCTCTACCGCGCCAACCACCAGGCCAAGCCGTTCGAGAAAGCGCTGCGCAAGGCCGCCATTCCCTACAAGGTCTCGGGCGGCACCAGCTTTTTCGACCGCGCCGAAGTCAAGGACCTGTGCGCCTGGTTCCGGCTGTGGATCAACAACGACGACGACCCGGCGTTCCTGCGCGCGATCACCTCGCCCAAGCGCGGCATAGGCCACACCACATTGGGCAAGCTCGGCGAGTTCTCGACCCAGCACAAGCTCAGCATGTTCGGCGCGCTGTTCAGCCACATGCTGCCCGCCGTGCTGCAACCCAAGGCCCACGACAGCGTGATGGAGTTCGGCCGCTACGTGAACGACCTCGAATACCGCGCCCGCCATACGCTGGGCGCCGAGGATTCGCGCGCCTTCCTGGCCGACTGGCTCAAGGAAATCGACTACGAGAAGCACATCTACGACAGCGAGGACAGCGAGACCGTCGCCGCCGCGCGCTGGAGCAATGTGCTCGAGTTCTGCGACTGGATGGCCCAGCGCGCGGGCGGCCAGGTCGACGACAGCAGCGGCAGCGCCATCACCAGCGAGAAGAAAAGCCTGCTCGAAGTCTCGCAGACCATCGCCCTGCTCTCGACCATCAGCGAGCGCGAGAAGGAGCAGGACATGGTGATCCTGTCGACGCTGCACGCCTCCAAGGGCCTCGAATGGCCGCATGTGATGCTGGTCGGCGTGACCGAAGGCATGCTGCCGTTCAAGCTCGACGACGACAACGGCCGCCAGGAAAAGGTCAGCGAGGAAACCGCCCAGCGCCTGCAGGAAGAGCGCCGGCTGATGTATGTGGGCATCACGCGCGCCCAGCGCAGCCTGGCCGTGAGCTGGACCAAGCGCCGCAAGAAAGGCCGCGAAATGGTCGCCGCCATGCCCAGCCGCTTCATCAAGGAGATGGGCCTGGACCAATCCACGGCGCGCGAAGACCCGCGCGAGAAACTGCGCCAGCTGCGCGCCGAATTTGCCCGCAAGGCCGCCACGCAGGCGCCTGCTCCCTGATTCAGACTGTCATGCCTCTGCCCCTCTCCCCTTTCCTGCGCTGCAGCGCGGCGGCCGCCCTGCTGTGGCTTGCCGGCAGCGCCTTCGCCCAGACAACGCCCTGCATGGCCGCCACCGACGCCAGCCACCAGACCCTGCTGGGCCACTGGAACGCAGAATTCACGCCGGCGGCTGGCGCGCCGCCGATACCGTTCACCTCGGCCCGTCTCGAGCTCACGCCCCACCCCGAACTCGCGGCCAGCGTGCGCGGCCGGCTCCAGCGCGCGGGCAGCGAAGCGCTGCTCGCCGGCGATGTCGACCAGGGCGATTTCACGCTCGAGGAATCGGTCAACGGCACGAATATCAGCGCGACCTGGATTGGCCAGGTCGTCTCGGACAGTTGCGGCAAGGAAATTCGCGGAACATGGACTCAGGAAAACCCTCCACTCGCCCTTTCATTCGTGCTGCGCAAGCAGCCCGGCGAATGAATGCGTTGACCGTGCTGAACGCGCGCACGCTTGCCACCCTTGCCGCGTGCGGCCTGCTGTCGCTGCCGGCCCTGGCCGCGGGCACCAGCGCCCCTATCGGCAGCACGCCGGCCGACGCCTGGCGGCTGTGCACCGCGGCCGCCAATGGCGCCGAGCGCCTGGCCTGCTTCGATGAATGGGCCAACAATCAGCCCTGGCAGGCGCCGGCAGCCAGCGCCCAGGCCGAGGCCGCACAGCCCCCCCTGCCTGTGCCCGCGCCCATCGTCGCAACGTCGGCCGCGCCGCTGACGGCCGACCCCATGCCGGCCGACCCCGTGGTGCGCGGCTGCAACGACGCCAGGTACAGCGCCATGACCCGCTTCTGGGAGCTGACCGAAGGCACGGACTGCGGCACCTTCGCCGTGCGCGGCTACCGGCCGATGTCGGTCTCGGTGGTCTCGGGCAGCAATGTCAACCGCCTGCCCTCGTCGCCCTCGCCCGACCACCAGAGCACGACGGCAACCGACTACCGCCACACCGAAACCCGGCTCAATATCTCGGTACGCACCAAGCTCGCCAAGGGCCTGCTCGCGCACACGCCCGAACGCAAGGATTCGCTGTGGTTCGGCTATACCCAGCAGTCGTACTGGCAGGTGTTCAGCCCGGACCTGTCGCGGCCGTTTCGCACCACCGACCATGAGCCCGAACTGATCTACGTCTACCCGCTGTCGCTGGCGCTGCCCGCCGGCTGGAACTGGGCCTATGCGGGTGCGGGCCTGGTGCACCAGTCCAATGGCCAGAGCCTGCCCCTGTCGCGCAGCTGGAACCGCTGGTACCTGATGACCGGCCTGGAAAAAGGCAATGATTTCGCGCTCACGAGCCGCATCTGGAAGCGCGTGAAAGAAGGCGCGCTCAACGACGACAACCCCGACATCAGCAACTACCTGGGCCGCGCCGAACTCACCGCCACCTGGAACCCGAACCGCATCCACACGCTGAGCGCCACGGTGCGCAGCTCGCTGGGCGCGACGCCGCGCGGCGCCGTGCGGCTCGAATGGCTGCGCACGCTGGGCGACGGCATAGGCGGCGGACGCAGCAATCTGCGCCTGCACACGCAGCTGTTCTCGGGGTATGGTGACAGCCTGATCGACTACAACCACAAACGCACGGTATTCAGCGTAGGCTTCAGCCTGCTTGACTTTTAAAGCACCCCCTGAGCCGCTTACGCGGCTTCCCCCATGCTGGGGCATGCCAGTGCCAGAGGCCGCGGACGACTCAAGTACCATGGAGTGCTCCCCGCAGAGAACAGCCCGACTTTCGCACCGCTTACCCGACTTTGCCTGGACCGCAAGACCGCGCAAAATGGGGCTTGAAGGAGGATCGATGGAACAGCAATACCAGCTCAAGGCCGGCCACTACTACCTGTACGACATGCGCGATACGCCCAGCGCAGTCACGGGTGAGCGCCGCTTTCGGCTCAGAACGGAAACCGTGGCCATCGCCTTCGACCTGCACACCGGCGAAGTCCACCAGCACGGCACGCCCACGCGCATCCATTCCTGGGCGCTGACCGCACGCCGGCGCCTGCGCGCCGCCGGGGCCTGGGACTCGGCCGACGACATCGTGGTCGTCTCCGGCCCGCTGCCCGTCGATGAAATCAACAACTGCCTGCGCATACGCGGCTATTGCCGGCGCATGTTCCAGCGGCTGGCAAGCCTGCCGCATGGCAAGTGGCAGGCCAACAAGACGGCTTCAAGCCAGTCTCGCCGGGCCTGAGGGCGAGGCGCAAGCGCCTCGCGAGGATGCCCTATTCCTCGTCCACCACATCCTGCGCATCCGCCACATCCTCGGGATCGGGGTGCTTGACGATGGTCACGGGCACCGGGCTCAGGTGCACCACTTCCCGCGACACCGACCCCATCAGCGTGCGGCGCACGTTGCCCTGGCCGAGCGCGCCGATGATGATCATGTCGCAACCGTTGCGCTCGGCCATGTCGACCAGCGTCGCCGCGGGCTCGCCCAGGCCGACTTCGGTTTCATAGCTCGCGCCCGCGGCCTCGACCAGCGCCACCGCCGGCTCCATGAGGTGACGGCCCGCGTCCACGCTTGCTCCGGCGATCAGGTCGGGGTCCTGGGTCGCGAGTTCGAACAACGAGGCTTCCTGTTGCACATGGGCGAGCACCAGGCTCGCATGCAGTCCCTGGCGCACCAGCTGTATTCCATGGCGTACGGCATCCAGAGAGGGTTCCGATCCATCCACTGCGATCATGATTCTGAGCATCTAGGCCTCCGCAAGTTATCGATGCCCCAGTGTGCCAGACCCCGGGCTTCCCCCCAGGAAGCACGGCCCACAGGCAGTCTGGGACAATGGCGCCCATGCTGCAGTTCGAACTCCTCCAAAACGACCCCTCCAGCCACGCGCGCCGTGGCCAGCTCACGCTCAATCACGGCGTGATCCAGACCCCGATCTTCATGCCCGTGGGCACCTATGGCACCGTCAAGGGCGTGATGCCGCGCAGCCTCGAAGAGATGGGCGCGCAGATCATTCTGGGCAACACCTTCCACCTCTGGATGCGCCCCGGCCTCGACATCATGCAAAGCTTTGGCGGCCTGCACGGCTTCGAGAAGTGGAACAAGCCCATCCTGACCGATTCGGGCGGTTTCCAGGTCTGGAGCCTGGGCGCGATGCGCAAGATCACCGAGGAAGGCGTGCACTTCGCTTCGCCCGTGAACGGCGACAAGCTGTTCATGTCGCCCGAAGTGAGCATGCAGATCCAGACCACGCTCAACTCCGACATCGTGATGCAGCTCGACGAGTGCACGCCCTATGAGACCAAGGGCCACCTGACGACGCAGGCCGAAGCGCGCAAGTCGATGGAAATGAGCCGCCGCTGGGCCCAGCGCTCCAAGGACGAGTTCGCGCGCCTGGAAAACCCGAACGCGCTGTTCGGCATCGTCCAGGGCGGCATGTTCGAGAACCTGCGCCAGGAGTCGCTCGACGCGCTGGTCGAGATGGACTTCCCCGGCTACGCGGTCGGTGGCGTGAGCGTGGGCGAGCCCAAGGACCTGATGCTGCAGATCATGGCCCACACGCCGCACCGCCTGCCGGCGCACAAGCCGCGCTACCTGATGGGCGTGGGTACGCCCGAGGACCTGGTGCAGGGCGTGGCCGACGGCGTCGACATGTTCGACTGCGTGATGCCCACGCGCAATGCGCGCAACGGCACCATCTTCACGCGCTTCGGCGACCTGAAGCTGCGCAATGCGCGCCACAAGACCGACCACCAGCCTATCGACACCACCTGCACCTGCCATGCCTGCGCGGGCAGCGCGGGCGTGAGCTGGGACGCGGGCGGGCGCGACGGCTTCTCGCGCGCCTACCTGCACCACCTCGACCGCTGCGGCGAAATGCTCGGCCCCATGCTGACCACCATCCACAACCTGCACTACTACCTGAATCTGATGCAGGAAGTGCGCAATGCGCTCGACAGCGGCACGTTCGCCGCGTTCCGCGCGCAGTTCAAGAGCGACCGCGCGCGCGGCGTCTGAGTCCCTGAAGCGGGCCGCGCCCGGCGCGCGCGGCCCGCCATCTGACAAGAATTGACAAAGGCACAGGGCAGTGCCCGCTATATTGCCTGGGCCCACGGTTCCTCGCCCCATACATGCCCTTGCCCCCTTTCGTCCCTGCCTCGCGCAACGCCTCGCTTCTCGCGCTCGCCCCGATGGCGGGCATCATGGGCCTGGGACTGAGCCTGTTCCTCGCCTGCCTGGCCGGCATCCTGAGCCGGCCGACCGGTTTTCTGGCCTCGTTCTGGCCGGCGAATGCCATGTTGCTGGGCATGCTGCTGCGCTGGCCCTCGCTCGCGCGCAAGACTTCCTGGCTGGTGGCCCTGGTGGCTCTCGTGCTGGCCGACCTGCTCACCGGCAGCAGCCTGCTGGCCGCCGTCTGGCTCTCGGCGGCGAACCTCTGCGGCGTGGCCTGCGGCTGGTGGTTCCTGCGCCGTCTCGACGCACCTCGGCTGTACCTGCGGCGCCAGACTTCGGTGCTGTATCTGCTTGTGGGCTGCACCCTCGCGGCCGCGGGATCGGCCCTGGTCGGCGCCGGTACCGGCCCTGTGCTGTTCCAGGCAAGCTGGCCCCAGACCGCGATGATGTGGTTCAGCACCGAGCTGATGAACTTCATGCTGATCCTGCCGCTGATCCTCAGCACCCCGACCTGCAGCCCGAGCCGCTGGTTTGCGCGGATCAGGTCGCGCGCTTCGCTGCCGCTGGCACTGCCCTTGCTGTCCGTGATCGCGACCGAGTACGCGGCCATCGCGCTCGGCGGCCCGGGCGCACTGGCCTTCACCGTGCCCTCGCTGCTGTGGTGCGCGCTGGCCTACAGCCTGTTCACCACCACCTTGCTGAGCCTGCTGGTCTGCACCTGGAAGATCGCCACCATGTCCGTGGGCGTCATGAACTTCACGCCCGAGGGGCTCGATCTCGCAGTGTCGCTGCGGCTGGGCCTGACGCTGCTGTCCATGGGGCCGCTGGCCGTGGCCTGCTCGCAGATTGCGCGCACCGAGTTGCTGCGCCAGCTCGACCGGGCGGTGAGCCACGACTCGCTGACCGACGTGCTCGCGCGTGGCGCTTTTCTGAGCCAGGGCCAGCGCCTGCTCGAACGCCTGCAGTACCCGGCCCAGCCCGCGGCCGTGCTGATGCTGGACCTCGACCACTTCAAGCAGGTCAACGACCGCCATGGCCATGCGGCAGGCGACGCCCTGCTCCACGCCTTCGCCCGGACCGTGGGCCAGGTGCTGCGCACCCAGGACCTGCTCGGGCGCGTGGGGGGCGAAGAATTCGCCGTGCTGCTGCCGGGCGTGCGCGCGGCTGCGGCCCAGCAGATTGCCGCACGCATCTGCGCCGCGGTGCGCGCGCAGCGGCTGGCGCTGCCGCAGGGCCCGGTGCTGCAGGTCACGGTAAGCATAGGCGTGGCCTTGACCGATGGCAGGCCGCAAACGCTGGCGCAGTTGCTGCAGCGCGCCGATGTCGCGCTCTACCAGGCCAAGGCCGCCGGCCGCGACGGCTGGAAGCTCAGCCCCACCGGTGCTGAAAGCGCCGCGCTAGTCGAGAACCTGGCTATCTGACAAGGGCTGCGGCGCAGGGGCGGCCGCGGCGGGCGTGCCGCAGGCATGGCAAAAGCGCGAGAACGTGCTCTTGCGCGTCGCGCAGCTGCCGCAGCGGTCGAACAGGCCGATGCCGCAATGCGGGCAGAAATCGATGCCCGGGTCCTTGAGGTCGACGACGCGCTCGCAGCCTGGGCAGACGCCCTTGGCCAGGCGCGACAGCGCCGTGTCGTAGCTCAGCTCCACGCGCCGCTGGGCATCGGGCATGGCCTCCTGGCGTTTTTGCCGCTCGAGGTAGCGGTTGAACGCCTGGATGGCCGCGCGGCCCAGCACCACCGTGAGCACAATGCCGACGATATAGCGCACATAGCCACCGTAATCCGGAAGATACGGCACGAGTTCGACGAAAAAGGCAAACAGCGCGAAGAAGATGAAGCCCCAGACGAACGGCCACCAGTTGCTGCGGCGCTTTTTCGCGAACAGCCAGCCCGCAACCAGCAGCAGCGGCAGGGTCAATGCCAGCCGGTAGAGGAACACGCGCAGCTCCTGCGCGCGCTGCGCCGCCTGCCATTGCGTGCGCGCGCCGTCGTTGAGCGCGCGCCATTCGCTTGCGGCACGCGACAGCGCCTGCTGGGCATCGAGTTGCTGCTGCTGCTGGGCCTCGACGGCCACGCCCGCGCGGCGCTCGGCTTCCTTGAGCTGGTCGAGCGCGCGCGTGCGCGCCAGCAGTTCAGCGTCCTGGTCCGCGCGCTGCGTGGCGCTGCGCGTCGCGACCCAGTTGTCGAAGGCTTCGCGCGCCGCGGCATAGGCCTTGCGCGCCGCGCGGTACTTGAGCTCGGCCTGCTCCAGCGCGCTCGCGGCTTGGTCGCGCAGCTGCTCGGCGGTCTGCTGCTGCAGCCTGACCTGCGCCGCGCGCTCGGGCGGCATGAAGTCTTCGATGCTTTGCACGCTCTCGACCTGCGGCAGGTCGCCGACCACCAGGCTGCCCAGCCCCACGAGGAACCAGGCAAACACGAAGGCCACCAGCCACAGGCCGCGGCGAAACCATTTCTCGGGCAGACGCAAGGCTTTGCTCATGGATGCTCCTTGGACTCAGGATTCAACAGGCGCGCGCTGGCGCACCAGGGCCAGGCAGCGCGACAGGTATTCGGGCACCAGCAGGAACACCGCCATCGACACCAGCAGATTGGCGCCCGCGATGATCAGGAACAGCTGCGGAATGCTGCAGCCCGCGGACAGCAGCGCGCCCGCGATCACGCTGCTCGCAACCATGAACAGCGCATTGAGAATATTGTTCGCGGCAATGATGCGCGCGCGGTGCGTGGGCTGGCTGCGCAGCTGGACCAGCGCGTACATCGGCACGCTGTAGATCCCTACCGCCATCGACAGCAGCAGCAGGTCGGCGACCACGCGCCAGTGCGCGGGCCGGGCCAGGAAGGCCGACACATCCATCAGACTGGCTGGCGGCAGGCTGCGCACGGCCAGGTACAGGTCGGCAGCGAACAGGCTCATGCCCAGCGCGCCCAGCGGCACCAGGCCGATCTCGACTTGCGCGCGGCTCAGGCGCTCGCACAGCAGCGCGCCCACGCCCACACCCACGGAAAACACCACCAGCAGCAGCGCCGCGACCTGCTCGCTGCCGTGCAGCACCTCTTTCGCGAACGCCGGAAACTGGGCCAGGAACACCGCGCCGAAGAACCACATCCAGCTGATGCCCAGCAGCGAGCGGAACACCACGGGCTGCGCATGCGCGAGCCGCAGGTTGCGCCAGGTCTCGCTGAACAGGTTCCAGTTGACGCGCAGACCCGGGTCGGTCGCCGGCCCTGCGGGAATGAACTGCGCCGACAGCCGCCCCAGCAGCGCGAGCACCAAGCCGGCCACCGCGACCTGCAGATGGCCCACCTCGGGCACGGCCACCAGCAGGCCACCGGCCACATTGCCCAGCAGGATGGCGACAAAAGTGCCCATCTCCACCATGCCATTGCCGCCCGTGAGCTCGCGCTCGGACAGCACCTGGGGCAGGTAGGCGAACTTCGCCGGGCCGAACAGCGTCGAATGCGTGCCCATCAGGAAAATGCAGGCCAGCAGCAGCGGCACGTTCTGCACCAGCATGCCCCAGGCGACCAGCGCCATGATCGCGATCTCGAGGTTCTTGGTCAGCACGAAAATGCGCCGCTTGTCCCATTTGTCGGCGAGCTGGCCCGACGTTGCCGAGAACAGCAGATAGGGCAGGATGAACAGCGCGCCTATCACCAGCCCGGCGTGCGAAGGCGGCAGCCAGGACACGCTCAGCTGGTAGGTCACCAGGACGGTGAACGCGAACTTGAACAGGTTGTCGTTCGCCGCGCCCGCGAACTGGGTCCAGAAAAAAGGGCCGAAGCGGCGCTGGCGCAGCAGCGCGTACTGGTTGGGGCGGTCCGCGCCATCGTCATGCATGCCGGCAATCCTTCAGGTGTAAGCAGCCGGCATTGTGCCGCGCTCAGGACGCGCGGCGCGGGGTCTTGCGGGCCGCCGTGGTCTTGGTTGCCGCAGGCTTGCGCGGCGCAGCCTTGGGCGCGGCAGCTGCCGGGGCCGGGGCTGGCTTGCGCGGCGCGGCCTTCTTTGCCGCAGGCGCGGGGGCCTTGGCTGCGGGCCTGGTAGTTGAGGGCATGGCCGCCGCCGCAGGCACGGCCTTGGCCAGGTCTGCTGCGGACTGCATCGCGCTGCGCGCGAACTCGCCGGCCATCTGCGTGCCGGCTTCCATGACTTTCTGGCCTGCGGGCTCCTGCAGCGCCTGGGTCGCGATCTGCTGGAACTGCTGGGTCAACGCGCCCCACCACTGCAGCGGGTCGACGGCGCCGGTGGCAGGACCGCCTGCGGCCGCAGCCGGGTCGGCCCCCGCAGGGGCCTCCGCGGGCGGCGTGGCAGGCGCTGGCGCTGGCGCTGGCGGGGGCGCAGCGCTGACTGGCGCAGCGGCGGCCGCCGTGCCGGCCTCAGGCATCTTGAACGGCGAGGCCTTGGCCCAATCGTTGATGCCGCCCTGCATGCTCTGCAGCGCGGCCAGGGTCATCTTCTGCACTTCGAGGGCCTGGATCGTCGCCGTGAGCGCGCGGCCATTCTGTTCGAGCCAGAACTGCACGGCACGCAGCTCCTGGATGCGCTTGTCGATTTCCTCGACGCTGACCGTGGGTGCGACCCACTGCGCCATTCCCGCCAGTGGCGCCTCGGCACCGGCGCCCGCAGCACCGGCCGCGCCCTGCGACAGGCTTTGCAGGAATTCAAAGCCGGGAATGAATTTGGCAAAGCCGAAAGGATCGGAACCGTTGGGATTGCTCATCGCCTACCTCGCTGGGGAAATGGAGACATCATGCAACAACCCCAGCCGGGCCGGGGCCGCACCACGATAACTACTGTAGCGGCGATCCAGCGTTCGCACCACCATGCTGTCCACAAAAATTGGCATGCCCCGGCATGGGGGCAGCAAGGGCCGTGCCTTGTTAATGCGCGTGACCGTGACCGTGGCCATGGTCCGCAGCAGCGGTCGCGCCTGCGGGCGCCGCAGTCGCCACGGGCAGGCGCAGGTGCAGGCGCGACAGCTCGCCCTTGGCGTCCTTGAACTCCAGCGTGACCGGCACTTCACTGCCCTTGAGCAGCGGCGCCTTGAGTTGCTGCAGCATCAGATGGTGGCCGCCCGACTTGAGCTCGACCGTCTTGCCCGCGGGCAGCGGCAGTGCGCTGATGGCGCGCATGCGCATCACGTCGCCATCCATCTTCATTTCGTGCACTTCGGCCACGCCGGCCGCGGGCGAGCGCACGCCGACCAGCGTCATCGATTCGCGCGCCTTCAGGCGCATGAAGCCGCCCGTGCCCTGCTGGCCGGGGACCGTGGCCCGGACCCAGGCGCCTTCGACCTCGACATGCGCGGCTTCGGGGTGGGCCAACGCGTTGCCGGCAAAACCGGCCACAAGGGCGGCGGCGACGATGAAAGGGGAAATCCATTGGTTCTTTGTCATGCGAATGCTCTAGTCCCCTGCGGGGAGTTTGTGTGATGAAAGCGTCCGGGGCCAGGCCCGGGAAAAACAAGGGTCTGCGCCGCGCAGGCGCGGCCAGCCCTTTCAGTCATCACACAGGCGGCCCCCGCGCCGGCGGCGGGCAAGCCGTTGGCACTGGCGTCCAGGCCATGGCCTGCGGGCGCTGCGGCTGCGCGGCATACGGCGCCGCGGCCAGCTGCGCGCCCGGCGTCGGCGGCGGCGCGGCCAGCTGCGGCAGGCACTGCGGGCAGTCGAGCCCATGCAGCGCATGCGCCAGGCCGTCCACGTCGGGCCCCAGCACATAGCTGCGGTGGCCCGCGCCCGAACACACGGCATCGAGGCTGCGTGCCTGGACCCAGGGCGTGAACAGCCCGGCAACCAGCACCAGCAGCCAGGCGGCCAGGAGGGCGCGCACCAGCCCCGTCTGCCGCGAGGGCAGCAACGCAGGGGAGGAGGAGCGCAGCCAGGACATCCTCGCATTGTAGGCAGGGGCCGTCATCTGCGGGACGCAAGACCCTTGCGCGATCGCCTAGCATGGCGTGCAGCCAGCGCGACGGGCGTCCTCGTCGCTTCCTTCCCCGACCATCAAGGATTCCCATGCTCCAGCTCTGTGGTTTTTCTGCCAGCAACTACTACAACAAAGTCAAGCTCGCGCTGCTAGAGAAAGGCGTGGCGTTCGAGGAAGAGCTCGCCTGGCTCGGTGAAACCGACCCCGCGGCTTCGCCGCTGGGCAAGGTGCCCTACCTGCGCACGCAGCAGGGTGCGCTCAGCGAGTCGGCGGTGATACTCGAATATATCGAGGCCGCCCATCCCGCGCAGCCGCTGCTGCCTGCCGACCCGTTCGCCGCGGCCAAGGTGCGCGAGCTGTGCCTGTACCTCGACCTGCACCTCGAACTCGTGGCGCGCAACCTCTACCCCCAGGCCTTCTTCGGCGGCAAGGTCAGCGACGGCGTGCGCGATCGCACCATGGTCCAGCTCGACAAGAACGCCCGGGCGCTGGGCCAGCTCGCACGCTGGAGCCCGTTCATCGCGGGCGAACAGTTCACGCTGGCCGACTGCTGCGCGATCGCCCACCTGCCGCTGGTCAGCGCCGCGAGCAAGGTCGTCGGCGGCCGCGACGTGCTCGCCGACCTGCCGGTGCGCGACTATCTGGCACGCATGGGCGAGCGCCCGGCAGTGCAGCAAATGCAGGCTGACCGCAAGTCCAATACCGCGCAGTTGCTGGCGCGCATGGTGCCGAAGTGAACTTGGCTTGAGGGCGGGGCGCTCATCCTTCGACAAGATGCCCTGCGCCAGGCTCTCAAGAAACAGCTTTTTTGATCAAATAAATCAATGACTTAGCAATGGTCGGTTTTGTGCAAACAGCGGTCGCAAAGTCATGATTTTTTCCAAAACGAATAGCTAATGGCCGTTCGCCCTGAGCTTGCCTAGGCGGGTCCGTCGAAGGGTGTCTCCACCCTAGGCCAGTGCGCCAGTTCATCCTTCGACAGGCTCTCAAGAAACAGCTTTTCCCCCCAAATAAATCAATGACTTAGAAAGTGACCGATTTGGGCAAACAGCGGCGATGAGTGGCCTACGCTCAAAAGACTGACCCTTCGACAAGCTCAGGGTGAACGGGAAAAACCGTTCGTGGTGAGCCTCGCTCGGCGCGCCCGTCGCACCATGAACGGCCTGCCCTCATGCCACGCTGTTTCTTGTTAACGCATTGCGAGACTTCGTCTCGCTTACCCCGCTCAGGACGAACGGGATTTTGAGGCCGTGCTTTAACTTGAGCACGCTGTTTCTTGTCAACGCATTGCGAGACCCGTCTCGCTTACCCCGCTCAGGACGAGCGGGGGCGCAAACACCGGCCTCAAACTCCCAGCAGCCGTTCGCCCTGAGCCCGTCGAAGGGCGTTTCAGGGCGTACCGTATCTCCGCCAAACCTGCACGGTGCCTTGGAAGCTCAATCAACCCAAGGCGC
Source organism: Pantoea sp. 18069 (assembly GCF_902706035.1). Taxonomy (GTDB): domain Bacteria; phylum Pseudomonadota; class Gammaproteobacteria; order Burkholderiales; family Burkholderiaceae_C; genus Comamonas. The sequence goes on from NZ_CACSJA010000016.1 coordinate 47,674, forward strand.
CAACTCGTCCGGCGGTGCCGAAGAAGGCGCCTCCCGCGCCGCAAGCGCCTCCTGCTGCAGAAACCGCAGCAGCCCGCTGGCGCGTTGCGTGGGGCTGTGGATGGCCGTGGCCAGCAGGCCCGGCGCCTGGGCCATCAAGGTGAAGGCCTTGCGGGCGCGCGTGATGCCGGTATAGACCAGCTCGCGGCCGAGCACGCTGCCCGCATGGGCCGACAGCACCAGCGCCGTGTGCTCGAATTCCGAACCCTGGCTCTTGTGCACCGTCATCGCAAACGCGGTCTCGACATGCGCCAGCCGGCTCACGCCTACGGCGCGCAACTCGGGCCCGTCCATGAAATACACGCGCAGCCCGGCGCCGGGTGCCGCGCCCGGCAGCGCCACGCCGATGTCGCCGTTGAACACGCCCAGCGCCGCATCGTTGCGCGTGACCATGACCGGCCGGCCCGCATACCACTCGCCGCGCGGCGTGATTGCGCTCTGGGCCGCGAGCGCTTTCTCGACGGCGCGGTTGAGCCCTGCCACGCCCCAATCGCCTTCGCGCACCGCGCACAGCAGGCGAAAGCGTTCGAACGCGATAAGCACGCTGCGCACCCATTCGGCATGGGTTTCGGCCGCCATGGGCAGCGCCGGGCGCGCGGCCAGTGCCTGCGCAAACGCCTGGTAGTTCACACGGCCTGGCGCATCCTCTACGGCCATCTGCCAGACGCTGGTCGCGGGCGTGCCTTCGCGCATGCGCAGCACCCCGCCCTCGCCGGCCTGCAGCAGCGCCAGCGCGCGTGCGCTGTCGCCGCAGTTCACGGCCTGGGCGAGCTGGCCTATGGGGCCGCCAAAGCGCCGGCTGGTCCTAAGCATCACGGTCTGCTGGGCCAGCGGCAATGCCTGATCGGCATCCGCGAGATAGGCGTGCGGCAACTGCTGGCCGGCCGCGGCCAGCGCATAGCGCGCGGTCCCGGGCGTGTAATGGCCGGCTTCGGCGCTGCGGCACAGGTCGCCGAGCACGGCGCCGGCTTCAACCGACGCGAGCTGGTCCTTGTCGCCGAGGAACACCACGCGCGCCGTGGCCGGCAGCGCGTCGAGCAGCGCGGCCATCATTTCGAGGTGGATCATCGACGCTTCGTCGACGATCAGCACGTCCACGTCCAGCGGCTTGCCGTGGTGGAACGCAAACGCCCGGGTATCGGGGCGTGCGCCCAGCAGCGAGTGCAGCGTGCGCGCCGCGCCCACGCGCTGCACCAGCGCTTCGAGATCGAGCGCGCCGCCCAGGCTGGCGTGCAAATCCTTGAGCGAGGCGTCGATGGATTGCTTGAGCCGCGCCGCGGCCTTGCCCGTGGGCGCGGCCAGCGCCACGCGCAGCCGCTCGGGTTCGGGCGCGGTCGCGAACAGCAGCGCCAGCAGGCGCGCCACCGTATAGGTCTTGCCCGTGCCCGGCCCGCCGGTGATCACCGAGAAGCGGCCGCGCAGCGCGACCGCGCAGGCCAGGCGCTGCCAGTCGAAAGCCTCGGGCGACGGCGCGAACATCCTGGCCAGCCAGTTCTTCACTTCGGCCGCATCGACCGGCAGCACGGCCGTGCTGCGCGCGGTGATCTGCGCCGCGACCTGGCGCTCATAGTCCCAGTAGCGGCGCAGATAAAGCAAGGGCGCGTCGGCGGGCCCGCCCAGCACCAGCGGCTGGCCCTGGTCGGGCGCGCTGTCGGCGACGCGCACCAGCGGGCTGCGCGCCAGCGCCTGCTGCCAGGGCGCGAGCCGCGTGGGCAACTGCGCCCAGAGCGCGTGGAGGCCGTCCTGCGCGTCCGCGGGCCAGGCCAGCACCGCGTTCGGCTCGGCGACCAGCGTGGCCAGCGGCAGACAGCTGTGGCCGCGGCCTTCCATCTGCACCAGCATGGCCGTGGCCACGAGCAGCGCGGGCGCGGCCTCGGGGTCCTGCGCGGCAATGAAGCGCGCCAGCGCGGTGTCGAGGTGGCGCAGCAGGCCTTGCTCGCTCCAGTCGCGCAAGGTGGAGAGCACGTCCGCCGGCGTGGCCGGGGGCGGCGCTGCGGTTTCCTGATCGGCAAACAGGTCAAGGGTCAGGTTGTCGACGGGTTTCATGGCAGGAGGGTTTCCGTCTGGGGCGTGTCGAGCAGCGTGCCGAGTGCATCGAGCAGCGCCAGCGAAGGCGCAACGACGTGCATGCCCTGCGCCGTGCCGTCGATGCCGCGCACGAAGAAGTAGAGCGCGCCGCCCAGCTGGCGCGCGGGGTCGTAGGCCTCGCCCAGCCGGCTTTGCAGCAGCCGGTGCAAGGCCAGCAGATAGAGCGCGGCCTGCACGTCGTAGCGGTGGGCGGCCATGGCTTCGGCAAGCGCGGGGGCGCCATAGGCCGTGCCGTCACGCCCCAGGAAATTGGTCTTGTAGTCGAGCACCCAGTAGCGGCCATCGTGCTCGAACACCAGATCGGCAAATCCCATCAGCATGCCGTGCAGCTGGCGCGCGGGCAACGACGGCCGGGGCTGGCCGGGCAGCAGATGCTGCTGGCACAGCGCGTCGATTTCGGGCGCGGGCAGGCGCGCCGCGGGCAGCCAGAATTCCATTTCGGGCAGCACCTGGTCCAGCCCCGACAGCGGCACGCCCAGCGGCACGAGCGGGTGGTGGACCACGGCCTGCAGCCACTGCAGCAGGTCTGCCGCCTGGGCCCCTCGGCCCGCGCGCGCGCTGCGCTGCAGCAGGCGCTGGGCCAGCGGCCCCTGGCCGTCGGCCTCGAGCGCAAAGTCCTCGCCGGCCAGCCATTCGAGTTCGTCATGCACCCAGTTGCCGACCACCGGGCCTTTCATGAAGCGGTGCCAGACCGCGCCATGGGCTGGCGCCGCAGGCGGGACAACGGTTTCGGCGTCCATGGGCCGTTCGTCGTCCGCGGGCTGCAGCAGCGGCACGGGCGAGACCGGCAGCGCAGGCGCGGCCAGCGCGCGCACCAGCGAGGAAAAGCTGCCTATGCCCCAGCGCCGGTCGAACTGCGCGGCGTAAGGCGGCGCATCGAGCAATTGCGGCAGCGCTTCGCGCGCCTGCAGCGCGCTGCGTGCGGGCGCGTCCTGCACCGCCTGCCACTGCACGCTGGCCTGGCCCGCGCTGAACGCGGCCAGCAGCGCGCGCCAGTCGTCGGGCGTGCGTTCCTGCGGGCCGGCCAGCGCATAGCCGGTCGCGCTCCTGTGATTGAGGGTGGTCGCGGCCTTGCTGCGCGCGGCCTGCAGCATGGGCAGGCCCAGCCACAGCGCATGGCGCGCGCGCGTCAGCGCCACGTAGAGCAGGCGCAGGTCTTCGCGCAGCCGCTCATCGTCGGCCTGGGCGAGTTCGGCATCGTCGTAGTCCAGGCGCAGCGCACGCCCGCCTTCGGGCAGCGGCAGGCTCACGAAGCGGTCCATGCGCCGGTTGATCTCGCGGAAGCTGCAGGCAAACGGCAGGAACACCACCGGGTATTCAAGCCCCTTGCTCTTGTGCACCGTGACCACCTTGACCAGGTCGGCGTCGCTCTCCAGCCGCACGATCTGTTCGTCGCTGTGGCTGCCTTCGCCCGCGCACTGCGTTGCCAGCCAGCGGATCAGCGCATGCTCGCCTTCGAGCTGGGCACTCGCGCTCTGCAGCAGTTCGGCCAGGTGCAGGTAGTTCGTCAGCCGGCGCTCGCCGCCGGTTTCGGCCAGCCAGCGCGCGGGCAGATCGAACTGGTGCAGCGTCTGGCGCAGCATGGCCAGCACGCCCTGGCCCTGCCAGACGCCCTGCAGCGCGCGCAGCTGCTCGCAGCGCGCGTCAAAGGCTTCATCGTCGGCCGCGAGCCAGCCCAATTCATCCAGCGACAGGTCAAGAAGCCGCGTGGCCAGCCCCGCGCGCACGGCGCGCGCATCGCGCGGCGCGGCCACCGCGTGCAGCCAGACCACGAGGTCCTGGGCTTCGCTGCCGGCAAACACCGATTCGTTGTCGGACAGATAGACCGAGGCCACGCCGCGCGCGCCGAGCTCGCGGCGCACGGCGCGCGCTTCGTTGCCGGTGCGCACCAGCACCGCGATATCGGCCGGGCGCAACCGGGCCAGCGGCTGTCCGGGCGCGGCAAAGCCGGCTGCGGGGTCGTTGAGCCACTGCACGATCTGCTCGGCGCAGCGCGCCGCGAAGCCGCGCTGCGCGCGCTTGGCGGTCTGCAGCGGATCGAGCTCGACCTGCAGCTGCAGCGCCGGCACCGGGCCCTGGGCGCTGAGAAACACTTCCTTGCGGCCCTGGGCCTGGACCGGCACGAAGGGCAAGGGATTGCTTTCGTCACCTGGCGTGCGGAACATGAAAGCGCCCGCGCCGTCGCGCTGCTCGGCCTGGCCGAACCAGTGGTTGACGGCATCGACCAGCGCCTGGGTCGAGCGGTAGTTCGTGCCCAGCACATAGTGGCGCCCGGCCGTGGCGTCGCGCGCCTGCAGGTAGCTGTAGATGTCGGCGCCGCGAAAGCCGTAGATCGACTGCTTGGGGTCGCCGATCAGCAGCAACGCCGTCTGCGGGTCATTGGCCGGCGTGCGGTAGATGCGCTCGAACAGCCGGTATTGCAGCGGCGAGGTATCCTGGAATTCGTCAATCAGCGCGACCGGGTACTGCGCCTGGATGCGCGCGCACAGCGCCGCGCCGTTGTCGCCCGCCAGCGCGCGGTCCAGCCGCTGCAGCAGATCGGCAAAGCCGAACGTGCCCTGCTGGCGCTTGAGCTGGGCGAGGCGCTGGAGCACGCGCGCCGCGGCATGCAGGCGCAGCCGGCTGCCCAATGCGGGCAGCCGCGCCAGGTCGGCAAGCAACTGCTGCAATGCCGCAAAGCCTGGCGGCACGGCCAGCGCGGGCGCGCCCTTTTTACGCGCTTCGAGTAGCCCGTTGGGGCTGAGGCGATGGCGCGCGGAATCGGTCAAGGTCAACTCGACTTCGAGCGGCTTGTCGGCCCAGTCGATCACGCTTTGCAGCCAGCCCGTGTAATGGCGCGGCGCAAGCTTGCGTCCGTCCCACTGCGCGCCCGACTGGACCACTTGCGCGTCAAGCCAGTCGCGCAGCGCCTGCGCCTGCGCGCCCCAGCCCTGGGCGAGTGCAGTCAGCGCAGTGGCGCGTTCGGCCTGCGCGGCCTGCACGGCGTCGGCCAGGCTGCCAACGCCCGCGGCGGAGTCCACGGCCTGGTCGAGCAGGCCGCGCATGTCCTGCGCCAGCGCATCGAGCCCGCTCCAGACACCCAGCACGGTTTCCAGCAGCTCGCCGCCCAGCGGGTAGCACTGCTGGCGCCAGTAGTCCTGCACGGCTTCGCGGCGCAGTTGTTCCTCGTCGGCCGCGAGCTCCTCGTCGAACAGATTGCCGCTGTCGAACGCATGCTCGCGCAGCATGCGCTGGCACCAGGCGTCTATGGTGAACACCGCCGCGTCGTCCATGGCTTCGGCGGCCATGGCCAGCCGCCAGGCGGCTGCAGTGCGCTCCGTCCCGTCAGGGTAGTCGGCCAGCAGGCCTTGGAGCAGCGTATCGTGCTCTGCGGGCTGGCGTTCGCCGCGAAAGCATTGCACGGCTTCGGTCAGGCGCGCGCGTATGCGGTCCGACAGCTCGCGCGTCGCGGCGCGCGTGAAGGTCATGACCAGGATTTCGGAGGGCACCAGCGCGCGCGGGTGGGCGTTCTCGCCGCCATGGCCCAGCACCAGCCGCAGGTAGAGCGCGGCAATGGTCCAGGTCTTGCCCGTGCCCGCGCTGGCTTCGATCAGGCGACTTCCCCACAGCGGGAAGTCATGTGCATTCAATACATGGCTCATGCCAGCTCCTGCGGCAACAGATAGATTACCGGCGCCAGGGTCCCCGGCTCCAGCACCTGCACCTGATCGGCGAGCCAGGCGAGCAGCGGTGCGTGCACGGCTTCGGCCAGCGGCGCGAAACGGCCGTCGTCGACCAGTGCGTCGAAATCGGGAAACAGCCGCGCCCAGCAGGCGTCGTCGGCCTCACCAGCCTGGGCAAAGCCATCGCCTTCGTAGGCGGTCTCGGCGCGCGCGAGGTCGTCGCCCGCAGCGGCGGCAGTAGCCGCGGCGGCCAGCGCGGTCTTGAGCGGCAGCGGCAAGGGGCTGTCCTGGCCCGCCTGCCAGACCTGCAGCAGCGTCTGCAACTGCGCCATCGCTTCACCCGTCGGCATGGGCCGCAGCGCCAGCGTGGCATCGCGCCCCACGACAATGCCCTGGACCTGCACGCCGCAGGCCGCGGCCACCAGGCTGCGCAGATAGGGCAGCAGCACCGAAGCCGGCCGCACTTCGCCGCGCGTGCCCAGCAGCGCGCGCGCCTGCAGCACGATCCAGGCGGGCACGGCTTCGCCATCGCGGTCGGGCACGCGCAGGTCGTCGAGCCAGTCCTCGAACACCAGGCCGTCCTGGGCGAAATGCAAACGCTGGCGCTGTACCGGCCGGTCGAACCGATTGCGGTGGGCCAGCCACGACTGCAGCGACGGCAGCACGGCCGCCTGCAGTTCGGCGCGCTTGCGCGTGCCCAAGCCGGCCAGCGGCAAGGTGCCCGCGCGCTCTATGCGCGCCAGATGGCCGGCGACGCGCTGCTCGAGCGCGATGCCCGTGGCCGGCGCAGCTTCGATATCGGCCACAACCTGGGTCTGCAGCTGCTCGATCACGCTGTAGCCGGCCAGGCCCTGCAGGCCAAAGGCCTCTTCGTCAAAGCTCAGCTCCGCGTCCTTTTCAAAGCGCACATTGAGCCGGTGGCGGAAAAACGCCTGCGCCGGGTGGCGCACAAAGCCATGCAGCTGGGCGAGCGTCAGCGGCACCTCGATATCGGGAACAAACGGCGCGAGCGCAGGCACGGCCGCGGCCGGGTCGTCCTCGCGCAGCAGATGCGCGGCGCGCCACTCGCGCGCATAGGTGCGCAGCGTGGAATCGGGCGAGAAATAGCGGCGGCTGAACGGCTGCAGCGGGTGGTGGAAGGTGCGCTGCGCGAGCAGATCGCCGCCCTCCCCCACCCAGCCCGCGGCCAGGTAGTCGCGCAGTTGCGAGACCAGCACCGAAGGCGGCTGCTCGCTGTTGTCGCGCACGCTGCGCCCGGCCCAGCTGATGTAGAGCATGCGCCGCGCCGACAGCAGCGCTTCGAGCATCAGTTGGCGGTCATCGTCGCGGCGCGCGCGGTCGCCGGGGCGCAACTGGCCCGGCAAGGCCATCAGATCGAAATCGCTGCGCATTGCGCGGCGCGGGTAGTCGCCGTCGTTCATTCCCAGCAGGCACACGACTTCGAACGGAATCGCGCGCATGGGCATCAGCGTGCAGAACGTCACGCCGCCGGCGCGAAAACGGCTGTCGACCGAGGGCTGCTGCACGATGTCCAGCCAGGCCTGCTGGGCGACGACCAGCTCGACCGGGTCATCGAAGCCGCCGAGCTCGCAGGCCTCGAGCCAGCATGAGAGCGCGTTGTCGAGCGCGGACAGCAAAGCGCGGTCGCTGTCGGTCTGCGGCGCGAAGAAATCGGCAAGCAGCTGGCGAAAGCGCTGCGCCCAGCCCGCGGGGTCGGCGGCTTCACCGGCCAGCGACCACCAGGCCAGCAGGCGTTCGAGCAGCGTCGCGAGCTGTCCCGCGAGCTCGGCGCCCAGGCCGCCGACTTCTGCATAGGGCTCGATCTGCGCCAGGCCCGTGGCGTCATCGGCGTCGAACGCACCGCTGCCGCTGGCAAAGCCCAGCAGCATGCGGTGCAGGCCGAACCAGGCGCTGTTCTGCTCGCCGCAGGCCGCAAGCCCGAGCGCGCCGCGCTGCTCGGCATTGAGCCCCCAGCGAATGCCCGCGCCCGCCATCCAGGCGCTGAGCTGGGGCAGGTCTTCGGCCTTGAGGCCGAAGCGCTCGGCGACTGCGGGCACGTCGAGCAGGTCGCGCAGTTCGCTCAGGCGGCAGCGCTGCTGGGGCAGGCGCAGCAGCCACTGCAGCGCCGCGACCAGCGGGTTGTTGTCGCTGGCGCTCAGGTCGGCAATGTCGAACGGAATATGCCGCGCGTCATGCCGGCCGTACTGGCCGAACACCGCGCGAATCGACGCCGCCACGCCTTCGATGGCCGGCACCATCACCACCACATCGCGCGGCTGCAGTGCCTGGCCGCCGGGCGCAGCGGGTTCGGCGAGCAGCGCCAGCAGTTGGTCGTGCAGCACTTCCAGCTCGCGCACCATGCTGTGCGCGCTGTGAAAGACGATGGAGCGGTCGGCGCGCGCCACGGCGCCATGCGCGTGCTCGGTCAGCGGCACCATGTCGCGAATGGCCTGCTGCACCTGGGCCAGCAGCGGCGCCTCGGGGTCCACGTCCTCGTCGAAGATGTCGATGCGCGGCAGCTCGGCCGCAGCGCCTTCTGGCAAGACGGTCTCGAACGCATCGAGCTGGCGCACATAGTCGCGCGCCTGCCGGCCCCAGGACGACAGCAGCGGGTGTGCGTGGGCATGCATCATTTCCAGCGGCAGCTGGGCCAGGTCGCGCCCGTTCTTGAGCGGCTGGCGTCGGCGCTGCATGCGCAGCAGCTCGCGCCCGTCGATCGCATCGGCCCAGTGAAAACGGCAGGGGTTGGGCACGGCCAGCAGGATCTGGCTGTGGCGCGACATCGCGGCCAGCGTCTGCAGCATGGACAGCGGCAGATGGCTCATGCCGAACAGCACCACGCGCCGCGCGAGCGGCCGGGCCAGCGGCGCGCCGCTCTCCAGCGTCGCAATCACCTGGCGGTGCAACTGGGGCCGCGTGCTCGCGCGTTCGCCTTCATCGAGTTCGGCCAAGACGCAGCGCCACAGCTTCGGTTGCCACAGCTGGTCTTCGGGCACGGCCAGCGTGGGCCGCCCGGGCGTGGCCAGCACATCGCGGCCCGCGGCCCAGTCGTCGAGCCAGTCGGCGCGGTAGATCTGGTATTGGTCAAAAAGGTCGGCCAACCGTTCGGAGAGTTGCAAAAGTCTTTCCGCATCTCCGGGCGCAAGAAAGCCAGCAATCGCCTCATAACCGCCCTGCGCAGCGCATTCGGGCAGCTGGCGCATCAGCCGCCAGGTCAGCGCGGTCTTGTCCAGCGGCGACTGGCGCGGCACGGCCGCCGCGCCCAGCACCTGGCGGTAGCTGCGCCACAGGAAACGCGCGGGCAGCTCGACGCGCGCCGCGGCGCACACGCCCAGCGATTGCGCCATGCCCATCTTGAACCACTCGGCCATGCCGTTGCTCTGCACCAGCACCACTTCCTGCTCCAGGGGCGCCAGCGGGTGCGCGCGCAGCCACGAGAACACGGTCTCGGCCAGGGTTTCGGTGCGGTTGCCGTGCAGGGCAATGAGCCCGGGCTGCAATGTCGATGCCAACGTCTTTTTCCTTGGAAGGGGGGCGTCAGCAGACGGCTGCGCCAAGGGCACAGCTTAACGCGGCGCGGGGCCTTGTTCAGGCCATGGAGAAAGTCCTTGAAGCGTGAGACTGCAAGGGCCTGCGCGGCCCGGGCGCGAGGACTCCATCGACACACCCGTTGAACCCGAGGCGGCCCGTGCTCCCCTGGGCCGCAGAAAAACAAATTGGCACGCCGTTTGGCATGTAAGTTGCCTATGGATTGCAGGTATGCACTCTTCCACGCCGCCGCCCCGCTATTCCCTTCGCCAGCTGCGGTACTTCGTTGTCACCGCCGAGGCGCTGTCCTTCACCGCGGCATCCAAGCAGCTGCACATCTCGCAGCCTGCCATTTCGTCGACCCTGGCGGATCTGGAGGACTCGTTCGGGGTTCAGCTGTTCATCCGGCACCATGCCAGCGGCCTTTCACTGACGCAGTCCGGCAAGGACATGCTGGCGCTGGCGCGCAATCTGCTGAAAAGCGCGGATGAGCTGCAGACCGCCGCCAGCGACCTGGATGGAGGCATGCGCGGCCAGATCTACCTGGGGTGCCTGATCACGCTGGCGCCATCGCTCCTGCCCCAGCTCATCAGCCGCTTCATGGCGCAGCACAGGAGCATGCGTTTCGACACCTGCGAAACCGACCAGCAGGACCTGCTGGCACGGCTGCAGGATGGTCGCGTGGATATCGGATTGACCTACAACCTCGATCTTCCACCAGACATCCTGTTCACGCCTCTGGTCGATCTGCCCCCCTACATCATCTTGCCCAAGCAGCACCGTCTTGCGGGCGCGGGCGCGGTGTCGCTGAGCAGCCTGCTGGACGAGCCCTACGTGATGCTGGACCTGCCGCACAGCCGGGAGTATTTCGCGTCCCTGTTCGATGTCTTTGGCCGCCAGCCGGAAGCCGCCTTTCGTTCTTCACAGCCTGAAGTGATACGCGGCATGGTCGCCAATGGCCTGGGCTACAGCATGCTGAATTTCCCGCTGCGCTCGACATGCACCGTGGATGGCAAGGAATTCGCGATCTGCGAGGTGCAGGAAAAAGCCCAGGCCATGACGCTGGGAATCGCCCGGCTGCGCTCGATGCGCCAGCGCAAGGCCGTGCATCTTTTTGAACAGTTCTGCACCGAAGTGCTCTCGGAAAACACCAAGCTGGTGCAGCCGCTGCACCAAGAAGACGTATAGAAAAAAGCTTTGCGTTGCATACGCAAACACTTCTTTTTCATATGCAGCGCCGTCACTAAATTAACCCCCATGCACAAGATTTTCTGCAGCTTCACGGCCAGTGAATCCACGCATGTTCGCAACCCATCCGGTTGCGTTTTCAACCAACCTAGGCAGATCCAAGCTATGACCTTCGCCCTTAACCGTCGCCAGTTGCTGGGTGCCGCCGCCGCGGCTGCCGCGTCGTCCCTGGCCCCCGTCCATGCCGCCCAGTGGCCTAACCGCCCCGTTCGTATCGTCGTGGCCTTCGCTCCCGGAGGTCCGGTGGACCTGCTGGCGCGGCGCATAGCAACCGAGCTGTCGACCGTGTTCGGTCAGTCCTTCACGGTGGAAAACTATGCGGGCGCAGGCGGTCGCATCGGCACGCGCATGGTGTCCCAGGCCAAGGGCGATGGCTACACGCTGCTGGCCACCAGCTCGGCGAACCACGGCAGCGGCCCGGCGCTCTACCCGCAAAAGGAGCTGGGCTTCGATGCCGTCAACGGCTTCACGCATATCGGACTGATTGGCCGCGGTGCGATGGCCTTGATCGTGCGCGCCGACTCCCCGTGGCGTTCGCTGCAGGACATGGTCCGCGACACCAAGGCCAGCGGCCAATCGGTGCATTACGGCTCCGCGGGCATAGGCTCGCTGAGCCATCTGGCGGGCGAGCTCACCGCCCAGACACTGGACATCCCGCTGGAGCATGTGGCGTATCGCGGCTCGGCGCTGGCACAGATCGACCTGCTGGCGGGACAGGTGCCGCTGCTATGCGACACCCTGCTGCCGCCTCACCTTCCCCTGGTGCGCAGCGGCGCGCTGCGCGTGCTGGCGGTGTACACGCCGCAGCGCCTGCCGCTGCTTCCCGACGCACCCTGCATCGCCGAACTGGGCTGGCCCCAACTCGCGGCCAGTTCCTGGTTCGGTCTGTGCGGCAGCCCGGGCATGCCGAAAGACATCACCGACCGGATCAATGTCGCCCTGCGCGAGATGCTTGGGCGCAGCAAGATGAACAAGGAAATGATCGAGCTCGGCATCACGCCCGAAACCGCATTGAATGCGCGCGCCTACGCAGATTTCGTGGAATCGGAAGTGCGACGCTGGACGGAAGTGGTGCGCGTCGGCCGCATCCAAGTGAGTGCCTGAAGCCTGACGATCCATGACCACAAGAAAAGCCATGCCAAACCCAACTTTCAACGTACCGCCCTCTCACCTTGCGCCCATCCACGGGCGCTCCGCCTGGACCGGCAACGAGCTGATGAACGACCCCGGCTGGCGCTGGACGCTGTCGCCGTCTGAAGTGCACAGTCTGGTGGGCGCGGCCAAAGCGCTGGCCGGGCGATCGGCGCCGGTGAGCGGCTTTGCGGCGTCGGATTTTCCCATCACCGGGCTGGAAGCCCTGGTCTCCTGGCTCGGCGACACGCTGGAGCGCGGCACAGGACTGGCGCGCATCGCCGGCCTTCCCGTCGAGACACTGAGCCAGGACGACGCGCAACGCATTTTCTGGGGGCTTTGCGTCCACCTGGGCACGCCGGTCTACCAGACCTGGCAGGGAGAGATCGTTCGCCGCGTCGAGGACCTCACGGGTGGGCAGCAATTCGAATACCAGCAGCCCGGTGCGGGCGGCGCTGCGCCCATCAAGTCGGCGCGCACCATTTCGGCCTCCTCGGGCTCGCTGCGGTTTCACACCGACAAGACCGATCTGCTGGCCTTGATGTGCGTGACCAACGGCATCGCCGGCGGTGAATCCAAGATCGTCTCGAGCGTGGCCATCCACAACGAAATCGGCCGCCGCCGCCCGGATCTGCTGGCGGTGCTGCACCAGCCCTATTGGCGTATGCGCCCCCTGGACGAAGAAGGTGAGCGCGAAGACAAGGTGTTCGCCATGCCGGTCTTCTCCATCGGGCCCAACGGCGACTTCACCAGCCAATATTCACGCACCTATGTCAACCAGGCGCAGGAGGTGGCCAGCGTGCCGCCATTGACTGCCCAGCAGAACGAAGCCCTGGACCTGCTGCACGCCGTCGCGGATGAGCTCCACGTACAGCTGCCGTTTGCGATGGGTGAAATGCAGTTCATGAACCAGCACCTGACCTATCACGGCCGCACGGCGTTCACCAACGATGCCACGGGCGGGGCCGCGCGCCTGCTGTACCGCATCTGGCTGACCCCGCCGGGCAGCCGGGAGTTGCCGGCGGAACATGCTGTGCAGTGGGGATCCTCGAAGTCCGGGAGCCTTCGAGGAGGTGCCCTTCCTGGCCAGTCTCCGCTGGTCAATCCGCTTTGAGCAAGGGTACAACCATGTCGATCGAGAAAACAGAAGTGCTCGTCGTCGGTGCCGGCCAGGCCGGCGTTGCCATGAGCGAGCATTTGTCCCAACACGGCATCGCGCACATTGTGCTGGAGCGCGACCGCATCGCCGAACGCTGGAGGACCGGACGCTGGGACTCCATGGTGACCAACGGTCCTGCCTGGCATGACCGCTTCCCCGGACTGGCATTCCCCGGCGAAAGCCCGGATGCCTTCGTGCCCAAGGACAAGGTGGCCGACTATTTCGTCGCCTACGCGCAGCAATTCAACGCCCCCATCCGTTGCGGCGTCGAAGTCACGCACGTGCAGCGCCTTCAGGGCCGCCACGGCTTTCGCGTCGAAACTTCGCAGGGCGTCATCGAAGCCGGGCAGGTGGTCGCGGCCACGGGGGCTTTCCAGATACCCGTCATTCCACCGCTCATTCCGGACACGGTGGACGTCATGCAAATGCATTCCGCCGCCTACCGCAATCCGGGCCAGATGCCCGAAGGCGCGGTGATGGTGATTGGCGCGGGCTCGTCGGGCGTACAGATCGCCGACGAACTGCTGCGCGCCGGCAAGCGCGTCTATCTGTCCGTGGGCCCCCACGACAGGCCGCCGCGCAGCTACCGCGGACGCGATTTCTGCTGGTGGCTGGGGGTGCTCAACCAATGGGATGCCGAAGCGAGCCCAGGCGCCGAACACACGACGATCGCGGTGAGCGGCGCGTACGGCGGCGCCACGGTCGACTTTCACCGGCTGGCGGCCGCGGGGATGACCCTGGTCGGCAGAACCGAGCGCTTTGAAAACGGCGCTTTGACCTTGGCGCCGGACCTGCGCCGCAATATCGAGCATGGCAACAGCAACTATCTCTCGGTGCTGGACGAAGCCGATGCCTACATCGCCCGCAACGGCCTGGATTTTCCGCCAGAACCCGCCGCGCGCGAGTTGCTTGCCTTGCCGGCACGCGCTGCGGACCCGCTGCTGTCGCTGGATCTCAAGGCCGCGGGCATCACGGCCATCGTCTGGGCCACGGGTTATGCCGCCGACTACCGCTGGCTGCCCAGCGGTGCCGTCGACGACAACGGCAAACCGCGCCATCAACGCGGCATCTCTACGGAGCCCGGCGTCTATTTCCTGGGTCTTCCCTGGCAGACGCGGCGCGGGTCGTCCTTCATATGGGGCGTCTGGTACGACGCAAAGTACATAGCGGACCACATCGCCAAGCAACAGACCTATCTCAACTACGTGCCCGCCCAGCAAGCTTGCCCGAGCACGCCGGACACACTGCAGCCATTGGAAAAAGCATGACCCCCCATACCCGCATCCGGCCCTTCAACACCCAGCTAACCTACCCCGAGCAGAAGCTCGACAACGACCTGTGCCAGGCCGTGGTCGCCAACAACATCGTGTTCCTGCGCGGCCAGATTGGCCAGGATCTGGACACCCGCGAATCCGTGGGCGTTGGCGATGTCGCGGCGCAGACCGAAAAGGCCATGGCCAACATCAAGATGCTGCTGGATGAAGCCGGCAGCGAGCTCAGCCATATCTGCAAGATCACGATTTACCTGGTGGATGTCCGCTACCGCGAAGAGGTCTACAACGTGGTGGGCAAATGGCTCAAAGGCGTGTTTCCCGTCTCCACCGGCATTGTCGTGTCGGCGCTCGCACGGCCGGAATGGCTGGTCGAGATCGATGCCACCGCAGTCATCCCCGATGCACCAAAGGCAATGCCATGACTTTTTCACTTGCCGGACGTTGCGCACGCACGGGCGCGCTGGGCGCGGTCATCAGCAGCTCGAGCCCGGCGGTCGCCAGCCGCTGCCTGTGGGCCGGGCCGCGCGGCGTGACGCTTTCGCAGAATGTGACCGATCCGCGCCTGGGCATTCTGGGCCTGCAGTTGCTGAACCAGGGCTATGGCGCCCCGGGCGTGCTGGACCAGTTGGTCGGCGCGCGCGCCCATGCGCAATGGCGGCAGATCGCCGTCCTGGATGCCGACGGCTGCAGTGCCGTTTTCACCGGCGCCAAGGGGCTGGGCGAAACCGCCACGCTGCAAGGCGAGCAGAGTGTGGCGGTCGGCAATCTGCTGGCCCATGCCGGCGTGGTGACCGCCATGGTCCAGGCCTTCGAAGCCCGGCCCGGGGATCTGCTGGCCGAGCGGCTGCTGGCAGCGCTGGAAGCCGGCGCGGCAGCGGGGGGAGAAGCCGGGCCCGTGCATTCCGCCGGCATCTGCGTCTATGAGCACGAGGATTGGCCGCATGTGGACCTGCGCGTCGACTGGTCGGACACGCCCATTGCCGCGCTGTCCCAGCTCTGGCGCCAGTACGCACCACAGATGCGCGACTACATCACGCGTGCGCGCTGCCCCGACGCCGCACCGTCTTATGGCGTGCCCGGCAATGAGTGACACGCCGGCACCCAACTCCCAGACAGAGGTTCGCCATGACGAATGACCATGAACAACAGCGCCGCATCGACCTGGCCGCAGCGTTTCGCATATTCGCGCGCCTGGGAATGCACGAGGCCGTGGCCAACCATCTGAGTGCCGCGGTCAGCCCCGACGGAAAGCGATTCCTGATCAATCCGAAATGGAAGCATTTCGCGACGATTCGCGCCAGCGATCTGCTGCTGCTGGATGCCGACGCAGAACCCTCCTGCATCGACAGCAACCAGGTGGACATCACCGCCTGGGCCATCCATGGACAACTGCACAAAAGACTGCCGTCGGTCAGGGTCGCCATGCACCTTCACCCCATCTACACCACGGCCATCTCCTGCCTGGAGAATGCCGCCATTCTTCCGATCGACCAGAACACTGCCCGCTATTTCAACAGGGTCGCGGTCGACGTCTGCTACGGCGGCATGGCGGACACCACGGCCGAAGGAAATCGGTTGGTCGACTGCCTGGCCAGCAAATCCCGGCTCCTGATGGGCAATCACGGCGTGCTGATCACCGCCGAAACGGTGGGTGAAGCATTCGATGACATGTACACCATAGAGCGCGCCTGCCAGCTTCTGGCCACCGCCTATGCCACCGGGCAGCCGCTGCGGGTCCTGCCCGACGACATCGCGGAAAGAACCGCCCGGGACTGGGAAGGAATCAGGAATTTCTCCATCGCCCATTTCGAGGAAATGAAGCGCCTGCTGGACCGTGAAGACCCTTCCTACGCCCACTGAGCAAGGTCGGCGTAGCGGGTCTCGAGGCCTGACGGGGCCGGCCAGGCAGGCGCTCAAGAAATCGCTCTTTTTGTCAAATAAATCAATGGCTTATAAAGCACTCAATTTGAGAAAACAGCGGCGATGAGTGGCCGGCGCTCAAAATACCGACGCTTCGATCCTTCGACGGGCTCAGGACCCAGGGCGAGCGGGGAAAACCGTTCGTGGTGCGCCCCGCTCAGGACAAACGGATCAATTGATATCTATCTTCGCCCCCTGCCGTATCAAATTGCGCAACTTCTCCGTCTCCTGCGCGAGAAACTTGCCAAAGGCTTCGGGGGTGGAGGTCGAAACCTGCAGCCCGGTCTTGGCGATCTGCGCCTTGAGTTCGGGGTCCTTGAGCGCTTCGCGCATGTCGGCGTTGATCCTGGCGACGACCTCATCGGGCACGCCCGCGGGCGCGAGCAGGCCGAACCAGCTGCCGGCGACGAAGTCCATGCCCAGTTCCTTGAACGTCGGCAGTTCCGGCGCGTCGGGGTGGCGCCGTGGCGCGGCAATTGCCACTGCGCTCACCGCGCCGCGCTGCACCTGTGGATACGACGACATGCCGTCAAACATGCCGTCGAAGACACCCGAAGTCAGGTCTATCATCGCCGGCCCCTGGCCCTTGTAGGGCACATGGGTGAACGGAATGCCGGCCTGCTGCGCGAACAGCTCGGCACCTATATGCGGGCTGGAGCCCGGCCCCGACGAGCCCAGCGTCAGCCCGCCCTTGGGCGCCTGGGCCTTGGCCTGCGCGATCAGTTCACCCAGCGACTTGCCCTTGAGCCGGTTGTTGACCAGCAGGATGTTGTGCGTCGAACCCAGCAGCGCGACCGGGCGGAACGCCGACGCTGCATACGGCAGGTTCTTGCGCAGCTCGGGGTTGGACGTGAACGCGTAGCTGGTGAACAGCAGCGTATAGCCGTCGGCCGGCGCGCGGCTCACATGCTGGGTGCCGATGATGGTGCCCGCGCCGACGCGGTTTTCCACGATCACGGGCTGGCCCCAGAGCGCGCCGAGCTTGAGCCCGGTGACGCGCGCGAAGTGGTCGGTCACGCCGCCGGCCGAGAACGGCACGACGATGGTCACGGGCCGCCTGGGGAAAGCCTCCTGGGCCTGCAGCGGTGCAGCGGCGGCCAGCGCGGTCGCGACTGCCAGAACGTTGAGAAGGTGCATTCTTGTCTCCATTGATTATTTTTTGACCGGTATGCCGCACGCTTCACGGGGAATGCGCGCTACATGACTTCCCCGCCGTTGGGGCCGAGAATCTGGCCGGTCATGTAGTCGGCGTCCGCGGACGCGAGAAACGCGACCACGCAGGCAATCTCCTGCGGCTGCGCGCGCCGGCCCAGCGGCACGCGCAGTTGCACTTCGCGGGCGTATTCGGGGTTGGCGCTCAGGCCGGCGCTCATCGGCGTCTGCACCCGGCCGGGAGCCACCGCGTTGACATGGATATTCCACTCGGCGAATTCGCGCGCCCAGGCCCGCGTGAGGCTGATGATCGCCCCCTTGGACGCCGCATAGGCGCTCACATTGCGGTGCGTGCCATAGGCCGTGATCGACGCGGTGTTGATGATCTTGCCGCTGCGCCGCTGCTTCATCGCGGGCAGCACGGCCTGGGTGCAGAGCATCGCGCCCTTGACGGTCACGGCGAACATCGCGTCGATCGCGGCTTCGTCTATATCCTCGAGCGGGCGCATGCCACCCGGAATGCCGGCGTTGTTGACCAGGATGTCCACGGCGCCCAGCTGCCGCTGCGCGGCCGCGAACGCCTGCGCGACGCTGGCCCCTTGAGAGACATCGGCAACGCAGGCCAGGGCCTGGCCGCCGGCCGCGCGCACCAGCGCCACGGTCTCGTGCGCCGCGTCGGCGTGCAGGTCATTGACGATGACGGCCGCGCCGCGTGCGGCCAGCAGTTCGCAGTGGGCCCGGCCTATGCCCGAGCCCGCGCCGGTGACCAGGGCGATCTTTCCCTTCAACGGTGTGTACATGGCTGCGCCCCTATGCCGCAATGCGGTGCGTGGCGGCATTGAAATGCACGACCGGGCTCGAGGGACTGTGGTGCGAGCGCCGCACCTTGCCGACCACCAGATGGTGGGTGCCCAGCGCCTGGGTCCAGACCACGTCGCATTCCATGCTGGCCAGCGCATCGGACAGCACCGGCGCCTGGTCGCCTTCGCTGTGCCAGCGTTCGTCCGAGAAGCGCGCGATGCCCTGGGGTGCCTGCAGGAACTGCGCCATCACGCCGTCATGCCCTTCGCCCAGCACGTTGGCGACAAAGCGCCCGCTTTCGAGCAGCGGCGCGGTGAACGACGACTGCCGGTGGGCAAAGAAACCTATCATCGGCGGCTCGGCGCAGACCGCCGTGAGGCTGGAGACGATCATTCCCGCGACCTCATCGCCCTGGCCCGTGCTCACCGCGCAGATGCCCGCGGGCAGCGCGCGCAGCGCGGTCTTGAATTCGGCGATCGACACCACTTCTTCCTGGTCGCCATGGCTGATGTGGGCGCGCACCTGGCCCTGCTCGTCGACCCAGCCATTGCGCTGCGCATAGTCGAGCATGCGCGCAAAGCCCTCTTCCCACTCGGGCTCGCCCGCATGGCCGCTGACAAAGCGCAGCACCGAAGGCGCGAGCCGTACATGGGTGTCGCTCTCACGCCGCCCGATGCGGCGTATCGCCCGCTCCACCGCTTCGGGCGGCTGGGGATCGATCAGCACATCGAGCCGCTTGAAATCCATGGGCTCGCGCAGGGACAGGGTCCCGGAATCGGACAGATGAAAGCGCATGTTGGTCTCCTTAGGCCGTGGCCACGCTGAGCTCGCCGACCTCTTTGCGGATCGCGGGAATGATGCGTTCGCCCCAGAGTTCGATCTGGCGCAGCATGGTCTTCTGGTCGAAGTCGCCGAGCTGGGTCTGCAGCGCGATGTGCTTGGGGCGCAGGATGCTGATTTCCTCGAGCATCTTGTCTATCACCTGGTTGACCGAGCCCACGGGCAGGTTGGCGCGCATCTGGTCGAAGCTGATGTCGGTGGGCGACGGCTCCTCGTGCACCATGTAGCCGTCGTCGCTGTGCGCGCGGCGGAACTTGAGGCTTTCGGAAATGCGGCGCTGGAAGCGCGCGTTGTCCAGATACGCGTCGACTTCGGCACGGTTGTCCGACGCATAGGCGCAGCGCAGGAAGCCGAACTTCACATCGCGGTCCAGGTCCTTGCCGTTGTCCTCGGCGACCTTGTCCAGGCGCGCGCGCAGGCTGGTGATGGCGTCGTTGCCGTTGAGCAGCGCCGTGACGAACAGGTTGTGGTTCTCGCGCACGCCGCGTCCCAGCACCGTGGGGTTGCCGGACGTGACCCACAGCGGGGGCATGGGGTCCTGCACGCAGCGCACGGCGATGGAGCTGGGCGGCACATCGAAGTGCTTGCCGTGGTATTCGAAGATGCGCTCGCCCAGGCCCTTGGGAATGATGTCGAGGAATTCATTGAAGATCTCGCCCGACTCGGCGATCTTGACGCCGAAGCGCTCGAACTCGAACTCCTGGTAGCCCGAGCCCACGCCCAGGTCCAGCCGGCCGTTGGAGACCGTGTCGACGAAGCCGACTTCGGCCAGGAAGCGCGCGGGATGGTACAGCGGCAGGATGCAGACCGCCGTGCCCAGGCGGATGCGGCTGGTCTTGGCGGCCACATGGGCGACCATCATCAAGGGCGAGGGCGACAGCGAGTAGTTGTTGAAATGGTGCTCGGCATACCAGGCGGAGTGGAAACCGGCCTGTTCCGCGACCACGGTCTGCTCGATGGAGTTCTGGATGACCTGCTGCGAACTCTGGTGATAACCACGTTGCTGCGCGAGAATGAATACGCCGAATTCCATGGTGTGCTTCCTTGTCTTGATACGCGTGAATCTGATAAATGATTCTAGGAAGCCCCGGCGCTGGCTGGAATGCATGAAAATCGAGGATCTGTCCTGCGGATATTGGAGAAGTCATGGATCGGCTGCGTGCTATGGAGTTTTTTCTTTCGGTCTCGAAAACCAAGAACTTTTCAACGACGGCGCGCACCTTCGGGGTTTCGGCGACGGCGGTTTCGCGGCTGATCACCGATTTCGAGGAATCGCTGGGTGTCAAGCTGCTGCTGCGCTCCACGCGCCAGATCATGCTCACCGAATCGGGCGAGGAATATGCGCGCCAGCTCGAAGGCATTCTCTGGAACATCAACGAAGCGCACACCAGCATCACCGCGATCCGCGAAGCGCCCAGGGGCCACCTGCGCGTGCACTCGCGCATGATGTTCGGGCTGGGCGTGCTGCCGCCGCTGGTCGCGCGCTTTCGGCGCCTGTACCGCGACATCCACATCGAGCTGATCCTGTCGGAAACGCCGGCCGACCTGCGGCGCGACCAGATCGACATCGACTTCCGCATCTCGCCACCGGTCGAAGCCGGCGTCAAGCGGCGCATCCTGTTTCGCAGCGCGCGCTACCTCGTGGCCTCGCCCGGCTATCTTGCGGGGCGCACGCTGCCGCAAAAGCCCGCCGATCTCGCCGAGCACGACTGCCTGAACTACCTGCGCCCCGGCGGCGAGAGCGTCTGGCATTTCAGCCAGGAGGGGCAGATCGAGGACCTGGCCTTCCAGCCGCGCCATGCGAGCAACAACGGCATGGCGCTGCTCGAGATGGCGCGCCTGGGCGAAGGCATTGCGCTGCTGGACGACTACACGGTGCACGCCGACCTCGAGCGCGGCAGCCTGGTGCGGCTGCTGGCCGACTACCAGGTGACCAACACCACCTATGAGGAAGGCATGTACGCCACGATTCTCGACACGCCCATGGTGCCGACCAAGCTGCGGCTGTTCCTCGACTTCGTCGTCGAGCATGTGTCGGGCGAGAGCAACCGCTTTATCGCGCTGCGCGATGAGCCGGCCCCGGCCGCCACAGCACCGGCTGCCGCAGCACCGGCTGCCGATCAGCTTGGCGGCTGAATGTTGCAGGCCGGGCGCGGCGCGCCGCGCCGGCCCAGGCCGCGCACGCGCAGCACGCGGCCGTCTAGCGGGCCGCTGGCGCTGAGCCGGCCGCTGTCGGAAATCGAGGTCACGTAAAGCTCGTCGAGCGCCGGGCCGCCAAAGCTCAGGGAACTCGGGTGCGCCAGCGGCAGGCGCAGGCGCTGGCCCGGCTGGCCCCGGGCATCGAAGCGCACGATCTCCCCGGTGTGCACCAGCGCGCTCCACAGCCCGCCTTCGTCGTCGAAGCAGCAGCCATCGGGCGCCGAGCCCAGGCGCTGGGTGTCGGCAAACAGGGTCCGCAGCCAGGGCCCGTCGCCCGGCGGCGGGTAGACATGGATGCGCCGCGCCGCGCTGTCGCAGACGAACACCCGGCCATCGACCGGATGCTGTACCGGGCCATTGACCACGCCATAGCCCTGGTCCACGCGCAGCATCTGGCCTGCGGGATCTATGCGGTACAGCCCGCCCAGCGGCGCTTCGTGCGCTTCGCGAAAGGTGTGCATGGTGCCCACGCAAAAGCTCCCATCGGCCAGGGCCGCGCCGTCGTTGAGGCGCAAATTGGGGTGCTGTTCTTCCAGCCGGCCCAGCGTCTGCAGGCGCCCGCTCGCCGGGTCGAGCAACACCACGCTTTCGCGCAGCGCGACCACCAGTCGCCCGTCGCTGTTGAGCGCGAACGACCCCAGCGGCGCGGGCAGCTCGAAGCGCTGGCGCTCGTCGCCCTGCGCATCGAGCGCGAGCAGCAGGCCGTCGCGGCTGTCGATCAGCCACAGCAGTTGCTGGCGCGCATCCCAGACCGGGCATTCGCCCAGGCGGGTGCGCAGCGTGCCAAACACCTGGATCTCGGGATGGGAAGCGGGGGAGGCGGGCATGGCGGTGAACGTGGAGTGAAAGAAAGGCAGCCGTGCCCAGCCAGAGGGCGTGCAGGCAGGCCTGCGAGGCAAACGATTGCCTTCATCTTACGAGGGGATGGCCGCGCGACTCCGTACGTTTTCGCAGAACACATCCAACGATTTATCCGGAGTATTTCGCGCGGTTCGTCCCTAGAATTTCCCTGCGCCCCCCGTGTAGAGGGCTAGGGTTTTAGCCCGAAAACCAGGAGACAAATTTGATCGCCACCGATTTTCCGCGCCATGCCGCGGATATTTTCCCTTTCTGCCCGGCAAATGCCATTTCGAATCTGGTGGGGGTGACCCATGTCTGAAAAAAGCGTGCTGTTTGAAATCAAGGACAAGGTGGCTTTGGTCACGCTCAACCGCCCGCCCGTCAATGCGCTCAGCCGTGAAATGCGCCGGGAAATCGTTGCGATTTTCGACGACATTTCCGCACGCGACGATATTCGCTGCGCGGTATTGACGGGCCAGGGCACTATTTTCTGCGCGGGCGCCGATTTGAAGGACCGACCCGACGCCGATATTCCCGGCGATTTTCTCGAGCACAACCGCATTACCCGCGAGACCGGCAATGCGATACGCGAATGCGCCAAGCCCGTGATTGCCGCCATCAACGGCGCGGCGCTGGGCGCGGGCCTGGGCCTGGCCGCGGCCTGCGACATCCTTTACGCCTCGGACAACGCAACCTTCGGCATGCCCGAAATCAATGTCGGCCTGGCCGGTGGCGCGTCCATGCTGCGCACGCTGTTCGGCCGCTCCACGGCGCGGCGCATGTTCTTCACGGGCCAGCGCCTCACGGCCGCCGAGCTGCTGCAGCGCAATGTGCTCGAAGCCGTGCTGCCGCCCGAGGAACTGCTGCCCGTGGCCATGAAGCTCGCGCATGAAATCGCATCCAAGGCGCCGCTGGCCGTGATCTACGCCAAGCGCGCGGCCAACATGGTCGACGTGATGCCGCAGCGCGACGCCTACCGCTTCGAGCAGGAATTCACCATGACGCTGTCGCGCACCGAGGACGCGCGCGAAGCGCGCATGGCCTTCCTCGAAAAGCGCGAACCGCAATTCAAGGGCCGCTGAACCATGAGCGACTACCAGACACCCGCCCCGGGAACCGGGATGGACGCCTTTTTCCTGGCGCGCGGCATTGCCGTGATAGGCGCCTCGGCCGACGCCACCAAGATCGGCGGGCGGCCCGTGCACCTGCTGCGCCGCCACGGCTATGCGGGCGCCATTTATCCGATCAACCCCAAGGGCGGTGAAATCCAGGGCCTGCCGGCCTACGCCCGCCTGGCCGACACGCCCCAGGCGCCCGAACTGGCGCTGATCGCCGTGCCCGCGGCCCACGCCGTGCAGGCCGTAGAAGACTGCGCCGCGCGCGGCGTGCGCGCCGTGGTCGTGCTGTCTTCGGGCTTTGCCGAAGCCGGCGAGGAAGGCGCGGCCTGGCAGGCGACGATGCGCGCCACGGCCCTGCGCCACGGCATGCGCCTGCTGGGCCCCAACTGCCTGGGCACGGTGGGCGTGGCCGAGCGCGCCATCGCCTCGTTCTCGGTCGCGCTCGAGGACTACTACCCCCAGCCCGGCGCCATCGGCATCGTTTCGCAGTCGGGCAATATCGGCAGCTACACCTTGCAACTGCTGGTGCAGCGCGGCGTCGGCATCAGCCGCATGGTGACTACCGGCAATGAAGCCGAAGTCGATCTGGCCGACGGCATTGCCGCGCTGGCGCGCGACCCCGCGACGCGCGTGATCCTGTGCTGCATGGAAACCTGCCGCGACGGCGAGCGCCTCACGCAGGCACTGGCGATTGCGCGCGAACACCGCACGCCCGTGGTGGTGCTCAAGATCGGCGCCACCGAACAGGGCCAGGCCGCGGCGGCCTCGCACACCGGCGCGCTGGCGGCCTCGGACGCGGTGATAGACGCCGTGCTGCGCCGCCATGGCGCGCTGCGCGTGCGCTCGCATGAAGACCTGGTGGAAATCGGCCAGGCGCTGAGCCAATTGTTGCCAGACAGTCTGCCGCGCATGCCCGCGGTGACGCTGGTCGCGGCCTCGGGCGGCTTCGGCATCATGATGGCCGACGCGATGAGCGACGCCGGCCTGGCGCTGCCCGCGCTGGCCCCCGCCACGCGCGCACGCATCCACAAGGTGCTGCCCGGCGCAAGCACCAACAACCCTGTCGATGCCTCGGCGCAGATTTCCAGCCGCCCCGACATCCTGTTCGAAGTGCTGTCCGCGCTGCAGGAAGACCCGGGCGAAGCCACGACGGTGCTGTTTCTTTCGCTGGGCCTGTACAGCAGCCGGCTGCGCGACATCTACCTGCAGGCCCTGGCCCAGCTGCGCGCGGCCTATCCGCAGCGCCCGCTGGTCATCATCAGCCGCGGTCCGGCCGACGCCGTGGTGCAGATCCAGGCGCTGGGCATTCCGGTGTTCTCGAGCATTGACGCCGCGGCACGCGGCATCGAAGCCCTGGTGCGCCAGGCCCGGCTGCTCGAAGCCGAACAGCCGCCCGCGGCCGCTGCCCGCAGCACGGCCGCGCGCCTGCCCGAGGCCGCGTTCCGCAATGAATACGCGGCCAAGCAGGTGCTGATAGATGCGGGCTTTGAAGTGCCGCGCGAGCTGCAGGTGCCAGACGCCGACGGCGCCGTGCAGGCCGCCGATGCGCTGGGCTACCCGGTCGTGCTGAAGATCCTCTCCGAAGACATTGCGCACAAGACCGAAGTCGGCGGCGTGGCGCTGAACCTGGCCGACGCCGATGCGGTGCGCGCAGCCAGCGCGCGCATTTTTGCCAGCGTCGCCGCCCATGCGCCCCAGGCACGCATCGCAGGCCTGCTGGTCGCGCCCATGCTGCGCGGCGGCACCGAGCTGATCGCCGGCATTTCGCGCGACCCGGTGTTCGGCCCCGTGGTAATGGTCGGCATGGGCGGCATCTACGCCGAAGTGCTGCGTGACGTCGCCGTGCAGCCCGCGCCCGTGAGCCAGGCCCAGGCGCTGACCATGATCCGTTCGCTGCGCCTGTTCCCGCTGCTCGACGGCGCACGCGGCCAGGCCCGGGCCGACATCGCCGCAGCCGCGCGCGCGGTCGCCCGGCTGTCCGAATTCGCCTGCACGCACCGCGACCAGGTCGGCGAAATCGACCTCAACCCCATCCTCGTGCGCCCCGAAGGCCAAGGCATTGCCATCCTCGACGCGCTGATGGTGGCCCGCACCCCTGAACCCGAGAGCGCCCATGCTGAATGATTTCCCTATGAGCGTCGACCTGGCCGGCTACCGCCGCCATGCCCACGACTGGCTCGCGACCCACCTGCCCACGCACATGCGCGGCGACAGCCTCGACTACCGCACGCCCACGCTGCAGGAAAGCCGCGAATGGGAAGCCGCGATGCACGCGGCCGGCCTAGCCGGAATGACCTGGCCCAAGGTCTACGGCGGCCATGGTCTGAGCCTGCGCGAACACCTGGTCGTGAACCAGGAAGTCGGCAATCTGCTGATGCCCGACAGCGTGAGCTCCATCGGCAAGGAACTCGCGGGCCCTATCATCATGGCCGTGGGCACGGAAGAGCAAAAGCAGAACTTCCTGGCCAATATCCTGGGCATGCGCGAGTTCTGGTGCCAGGGCTTTTCCGAGCCCGACGCGGGCTCCGATCTCGCGCGGCTGCGCACCAAGGCCGTTCTCGAAGGCGACCAATGGCGCATCAACGGCCAGAAGATCTGGACCAGCGGCGCGGCCAAGGCCCATTACTGCCTGCTGCTGGCGCGCACCGGCACCGTCGCCGACCGCCACCGCGGCCTGCTGATGTTTGCCGTGCCCATGGACACGCCCGGCATACGCGTGGTGCCCATCAAGTCCATCGACGGCAAGGATTCGTTTGCCGAAGTCTTCTTTGACGACGTGGTCGTGCCCGACAGCGCGCGCCTGGGCGCGCCCGACGAAGGCTGGGCCGCGGCGCTCAAGGTGCTGGGCATAGAACGCGCGACCAACCGCATGTACCGCCCCTGGCGCTTCGAAGCCGAGCTGCGCTTTCTGGTGCGCGCGCTGCGCTCCGACCCGCAGCTCGCGCGCCAGCTCGAAGACGGCGGCGTGCAGCGCCGCGTGGGCGAGCTGCTCGCCGAGATCGACGGCCTCAAGGGCCTGGTCGAGCGCTCGGTCGACCAGATCCTGCAGGGCCAGGCCGTGGGCGCGCGCGGCTCGCTGACCAAGCTGTTCTGGTCCGAGTGCCACCAGTCGTTTGCCAGCTTCGCGCTGTCCCAGGTCAGCCAGATCGGCCCGCAGTCCAGCGCGCTGGCCCGGCGCGCGCGCCAGGTCTTCACCCAGGCCTACCTGTTCTCACGCGCCGAGACGATCTATGCGGGGACGTCCGAAGTCCAGCTCGATCTGATCGCCCAACGCATTCTCCAGCTGCCCCGGGAGCACTGACATGACCCAAGAAGACCAGGGGCTGCGCCCCGAAGAGTTCGGCGAGGCCGCCGAAGCCGCGATCACCGATGCGCTCAGCCGCCCCGAAGACACCCATGCGGGCGTGCTCGCCGCGGCCGGCCTGTTCGGCGTCTGCGCACCTGAAGACGACGGCGGCATGGACCTGCCGCTGGCCTTTGCCGTGCCCGTGGTGCAGGCCGCCGGAAAGCTGCGCCTGCGCTTTGCGCTGGCCGAGCAGATAGCTCTCGCACGCCACCTGCCCGATGCGGCGCTGCGTGCGGCGCTGGTCGACGGCAGCCGCCGCGCGACGATTGCCGCGCAAGGCCGGCTGGGCGACGCTTGGGCAGGCCATGCGCGCCAGGCGCAGCAGGCCGACTGGCTGCTGCTGCGCGCGGCGCAGGGCGAAGGCGCGGTGCTGGTCGATCTCGCCGGCGCGCCGCGCGAACTCGATCCCTCGCTGGACCCCGAGGAACCCGCGGCCTGGCTGGATCTGTCACAAGCCAAGGTGCTGGCCGAAATCGATGCCACCGCTGCCGCCGCGCTGTGGCATGACCTGGACCTGCTGTTCGCGGCCAGCGCCCATGGCGCGGCCGACGGCGCGCTGCAGGCCGCCGTGGAGCACACCGGCACGCGCGTGCAGTTTGGCGCGCCTTTGTCGACGCGCCAGGCCGTGCGCCACTGGCTGGCGCGCATGAAGCTGTTCCACGAGGCCAGCGGCGCGGCCATCGCCCATGCGCTGCGCGTCGATCCCGCGGAGCCCGAGCGCGCCAAGCCGGCGCGCGTGGCACGCAGCGCGCTGGCGCTCAATCTGCAGCACGCGGCCTTCATCATCGAGAAGGCCATGCACCTGCACGGGGGCATGGGCTTCACCTGGGAGCTGCCGCTGCACCGCGCGCTGCGCAGCGTGCGCGCGCTGGACGCTGCCTGCGGCGCGGGCGCACTCACGCGCCAACTCGGACAAGACTTCATCAATGCACAGGAGGCCGCATGAGCAGCGCCAAACTCGACTTGCAGGACCGCGTGGCCCTGATCACCGGCGCCGGCAACGGCATAGGCCGTGAAACCGCGCGCCAGATGGCGGCGCGCGGCGCCGTCGTCGCCGTCAACGACCTCAAGCCCGAATTCGTCGCCGCCGTGGTCGACGAGATCCGCGCAGCGGGCGGGCGCGCTTTCGGCGTGGTGCAGAACATCGCCAGCCGCGAAGGCATTCAGGCAGCCGTCGAACAGGCGCGCAGCGAAGGCGGGCGCTTCGATATCCTGATCAACAACGCCGCCTGGGTGCGTTACCAGGCCGTGCCCGACATCCAGGCCGACACCATGGAACGCATGCTCGACGTGGGCTTCAAGGCCGTGATCTGGGGCATTCAGGCCGCCACCGCGGCCATGGACCCGCAACGCGGCGGTGCCATCGTCAACGTCGCCTCCACGGCCGCGCTGCGCTCGGCGCCCAACTCGCTGGTCTATTCGGGCATCAAGTCGGGCATCCTGGGCATCACGCGCGCGGCTGCGGCCGAACTCGGCGCGCAGCGCATACGCGTCAATGCGGTCTGCCCTTCGGCCGTTCCCACCGAAGGCACGCAGCGCAACCGCAACGCCGAGCGCGACGCGGCGCGCGTCGCGAGCACGCCCATGGGCCGCCTGGGCACGGTCGAAGACATCGCGCGCGCCATCTGCTTCCTGGCCAGCGATGACGCAGGGTTCGTCACCGCCCAGGGCCTGGCCGTCGATGGCGGCGTGACGTTCACCAATATCTGAGCATGCCAGGCACCGTTCTCATCACCGGCGCCGCGGGCGGCATAGGCCGGGCCACGGCGCTGCGGCTGGCGCGTGACGGCTGGCATTGCGTGCTGGTCGATGCCGATGCCGCGGCGCTAGAACGCCTGCAGGCCGCCTGGCCCGCGGGCGCGCCCGCGCCGCTGGCCTTGGTCGCCGATCTCACCCATGCTGCGCGCATCGAGGCCCTGGGCGCGCTGCTGCCGCCGCTCGATGCGCTGATCAACAACGCCGGCATGTCCGCGGGCGGCGCCGAAGTGCTCGCGGGCGCCGACGACGGCGCGGCGCAGCGGCTGCTGGCGCTCAACCTCGAAGCGCCCGCGCGCATGGTGCATGTGTGCACGCCGCATCTGCGCGCCGGCGCGCGCATCGTCAATGTGGCCTCGGGCGCGGGCCTGCGTGCCATTCCCTGGCGCGGCCTGTACAGCGCGAGCAAGGCCGGCCTGATCGCCCAGACCCAGACGCTGGCGCGCGCCCGGCCCGACTGGAGCGTGAGCGCGCTGTCGCCAGGCTTTGTGCGCACCGAACTCGTGCAGCGGCTGATCGATAGCCAGCGCCTGGATCTGCCGCAGGCGCTGTCGCGCATTCCACTGGCGCGCATGGCCGAGCCCGAAGACATGGCCGAGGCCCTGGCCTTTCTCGTGGGCCCTGGCGCCCGCCCCTGCGCCGGCCAGTTGCTGGTGCTCGATGGCGGCTCATCCCTCTATGGCGGCAGCCAGCCGCTGCCGCCGGCGCAACTGCCTGCGCTGGCGTTCGACACGCCGCGCGCGCTGCAGTGCACGTCCATGGAATCCGCTGATTGGCAGGCTGCGCTGGCGCAACTGCCAACGGCCGGTGCCACCGGCCAGACTTACCCGGCCGTGATCGACGGCCGTGCCTTGCAGGCACCCGTGGGTGGCGTTCTTGCCGCCGTGCTGGACGCGGCGCGCGCCTTCCGCAACCAGCATGCGCGCCAGGCCAGCCTGACATTGCTGCTGCCCACCACACCTTCGGACATCGACTGGCAGTTGGCCAGCGACAGCGCGGCGGCGCGCATGGCCATCGCCACGCTGGCCGCCGAATGGGGCGCGGCGGGCCTGCGCATCAATGCGCTGGCCGCCACCTGCGCGCCAGCCGAATGCGTGCCGCTGCTCGATTACGTCAGCGGCGCGCGCGCCCAGTTCCTTACAGGCCAGGTGCTTTTGCCTGCCCTGCCATGATGCCAACCCAACCGCGGGCAGCCCTGTGCTGACCACGCAGAACACAGAGGAGACAACTTCATGATCCATACCCCCATCACCCGCCGCACCCTGCTCGCCGGCTCGGCCGCTTTCGCGCTCCAGGCCCAGGCCAGCAGCACCACGGGCAACTGGCCGGCGCGCACCATCCGCCTCGTCGTTCCCGGGCCCGCGGGCTCGGGCATGGACATCTTCGGCCGCCTGCTCGCGGTGAATCTGCAGGAAGCGCTGCGCCAGACCGTGGTCGTCGACAACAAGCCCGGCGCCAACAGCCTGATCGGCACCGACAACGTCGCCAAGGCCCAGGCCGACGGCTACACGCTGCTGCTGTCGCCTTCGTCGGCGATCGCCATCAACCCCATCATCCAGGCCAAGATGCCCTATGACACCGAGAAGGACCTGCTGCCCGTGGCGCAGGTCGGCTCGGCCGGCGTGCTGCTCGTGGCCCACCCGTCCACCGGCTTCAACAACCTCGGCGACCTGGTACGCTACGTCAAGGCCCAGCCCAACAAGCTGGTCTATGGCTCCTGGGGCAGCGGCTCGACCGGCCACCTGGCGATGGAGGGCATCAAGGCCCACTATGGCCTGGTGATGGAGCATGTGCCGTTCAAGGGCGTGGCGCCGCTGGTGACCGATCTGCTGGGCAACAACATTTCCGTAGGCTTCACCGACATCGCTTCGCCCGTGCCGCATATCCGCGCGGGCAAGCTCAACGCCCTGGGCTGCACCGGCTCGGCGCGCGGCCCTGCCCTGCCCGAAGTCAGCACGCTGTTCGAGCAGGGCTTCCGCTTCGACATGAACGGCTGGTATGGCGTGTTCGCACCCGCCGGCACGCCGCCCGAAGTCGTTCAGCGCCTGAACCACGAAATCAACCGCATCCTGGCGACCGACGACGTGATCCAGAA
This sequence comes from Pantoea sp. 18069, assembly GCF_902706035.1. Lineage (GTDB taxonomy): Bacteria > Pseudomonadota > Gammaproteobacteria > Burkholderiales > Burkholderiaceae_C > Comamonas. The sequence goes on from NZ_CACSJA010000016.1 coordinate 77,869, forward strand.
GTTCGCGCTGCAGAACATGGCCAAGCCGCCGATCAAGAGCGTGGAGCAGTTCGCAACCACGGTGAAGCAGGATGTGGCGGTGTGGCAGAACCTGGCGAAGGTGGCAAAGCTGCGCGTGGATTAAGCAAGGCCGACGCGGCTCCACCAAGCCGTTCATGGTGAGCTTCTCGAATCATGAACGCCCTGCACTCAAGCTATAGGGCTGGCCGTTCACCCTTCGACGGGCTCAGGGCGAACGGGGACCCCCTGGGCCGCGCCAGTATCTTGACGCCGCCCAAAGAAGATTTCCCGCATTGCATATGCACATTTCTTCCTTGGCCTGCGTTCCCCGCGCGCGTAGATTCAGGCAGACCATTCGGTCTTCCTCACCTCTTTGCCGCGCGCACGCGCCTTTCGCTCCATGCCCTCCCCCAACTTTTCCTCGGTCCCCGCCACCACGCTGCGTGCCTGGCTCAACGATGGCGCGGAAATCGCGCTGCTCGACGTGCGCGAAGCCGGCCAGTTCGGCGAGGGCCATCCGTTCTTTGCGATTCCCGCGGCCTATAGCCAGCTCGAAAACGAGGTGCCGCGCCTGGTGCCGCGGCGCGACACGCGCGTGGTGCTGCTCGATGCCGGCGATGGCGTGGCCGAGCGCGCCGCCGAACGCCTGGCGGCGCTGAACTATACGCAGCTGCATGTGCTCGAAGGCGGCGCGCCGGCCTGGGCGGCTGCGGGCTATGTGCTGTTCCAGGGCGTGAACCTGCCGTCCAAGACCTTTGGCGAGCTGGTCGAGCACGCGTTCGACACGCCGCGGCTTTCGGCGCAGGAGCTGCAGCGCCGCCAGCAGGCCGGCGAGCCGCTGGTGCTGCTCGATGGCCGCACGCTGGGCGAACACCGCAAGATGACCATTCCCGGCGCGACGCCCGTGCCCAACGGCGAGCTCGCGCTGCGCTGGCACGCGCTCGCGCCCGATCCGCGCACGCCCATCGTCGTGCATTGCGCGGGCCGCACGCGCAGCATCATTGGCGCGCAAATCCTGCGCAGCCTGGGCATTCCCAACCCCGTGATCGCGCTCGAGAACGGCACCCAGGGCTGGGCGCTCGCAGGCCTGCAGCTCGAACATGGCAGCACGCGCCGTGACCCGACGCCCGGCAACGCGCGCCCGCAGGACCAGGCAGCCGCGGCCGCGCTGGCCGCCGAACTGGGCGTGCCGCAACTGAACGCCGCCCAGGCCCAGGCCTGGATAGACGAGCGCACGCGCACCACCTATGTGCTCGACGTGCGCAGCGCCGAGGAATTCGCCGCCGGCACGCTCAGCGGTGCGCGCCATGCGCCGGGCGGCCAGTTGCTGCAGGCCACCGACCAGAGCATCGCCGTGCGCCACAGCCGCGTGCTGCTGCTCGATGACGAAGCCGTCCGCGCGCCGGTCGTCGCCAGCTGGCTGTGGCGCCTGGGCTACGAGACGGCAACGGTCCAGGGCGGTATCCATGCGCCGCTGCGCCTGCCGGCCGAACCCGTCGCCGCGTCCGGCGCGGCACCACTCGCGGTGCAGGACCTGGCCGCCTGGGTCGAGCGCCATGCGCCCTTGCTGGTCGATATCCAGCCTTCGCTGTCCTACCGCCAGCGCCACGCCGCGGGCGCGCTCTGGTCCCTGCGCTCGCGCCTGGCCGCGCAGGTGCAGGCCGCGGCGCGCGCCGACCAGGCCGTGCTGCTGCTCGCGCCCGACGCCGCCACCGCCGCGCTTGCGCTGGCCGAACTGCCGGACCGCTCTGCGGGCACGCTGCAATGGGCGCTCGCCGCCGACTGGCAAGCCGCGGGCCTGCCGCTCGAAACCACGCCCCACAGCCCGGCAGACAGCGAGGCCATCGACTACCTGTTCTTTGTGCACGACCGCCACGACGGCAACCTCGACGCCGCGCGCCGCTACCTGGCCTGGGAAACCGGGCTGATCGCCCAATGCGCGCCCGATGAACTCGCGGCGTTCCGCCTGCCTGCGGCCGTAGCGCATGCGTGAGCTGTTTGACTTGGAGCGGCTGAGACGACCCAGCAAATCGTAGATTTGCGGTTGAGACTAGGCGCCGGGCCGCAGACAGTGCAAGTAGCACGGCAAGGCCCAGCAACGACGTCTCAAGGGTCGTATCAGCCACTCCTCTTAGCGCGCTGCGCGCATATCGTTCATCGATAAGCTTTGTTGTCGCATTCGCATGGCTGCCAGAAGATAAGCGCCTATCTGCACTATCTTCCGCCGACCACCATGCACCCTACCCTTGCCCCCTCCATCGTCCGCTCGCTGACCGGCGTGGCCGCCGCCCTCACTTTGCTCGCCGGCACGGCCCATGCCGACGCCACGCTCGACAAGATCAAGCAGCGCGGCAAGGTCACTATCGGTGTGCTGGTCAACGGCGGCCCGTTCGGCTCCATCGATCCCGCGACCCAGCAGCTCGTGGGCTGGAACCCCGAACTCGCGCGCGCCGTGGCCAAGGGCCTGGGTGTCGAAGCCGACCTGGTACAGGTGCAGACCGCGACGCGCGTGCAATTCCTGCAGGCCGGCAAGGTCGATCTGCTGATCGCCTCGATGGAGCTCAACCCCGACCGCGCCGAAATCCTGGGCTATGCGCCCACGCCGTTCTACCGTGTCGGCGGCGCCGCCGCGGTGCGCAAGGACAGCGGCATCACCCAATGGGCCGACCTGCGCGGCAAGCCGGTCTGCGTATCGCAGGGCAGCAGCTACGCCAAGCCGCTGACCACCGAATACGGCGCGCAGGTCCAGGGCTACAAGAGCTCGTCCGATTCGCTGCTGGCGCTGCGCGGCGGCAACTGCGTGGCCGCCGTGCATGACAGCACGCTGATCCACCCGCTGCTGCGCAGCAACGCCGAATGGACGCAGTACGCCGCGCCCATCACGTCCGAAATCCTGCCCGCGCCATCGGTGGTCTGGACCCGCAAGGGCGAGGCCGACACCATCGCCGCAGTCGACAAGGTGGTGCAGGAATGGCACAGCAGCGGCTGGCTGATCGCGACCGAAAAGCGCGTAGGCATTTCCCCGGCCAACCCCTTCCTGGTCGAGCAGCAGGCCCAGCTCAAAACCGCCTCGCGCTAAAGCCTGGCCATGAGCGATAGCCTGACGGTTCAGGGCGTGCAGGCGCTCAAGGCCCTGGGACTGAACTATTCCTTCGTGCTCGACGACATGGAGCGCCAGGCGTTCGTGCGCGGCCTGGGCGTGTCGCTGCAACTGTGCCTGCTGACCATTCCCGGCAGCCTGGCGGTGGGCATACTGCTCGCCGCGCTGCTGACGTCGGGCCGCGCCTGGCTGGCCAGCCCCGCGCGCGCCTTTGTCGAAGTCACGCGCAACACGCCCACGCTGGTGCAGCTGTACTGCGCCTTCCTGGTGCTCAACATGCTGATCACGCAGCAGCTGCGCGACTGGGGCGCGGGCCCCAACCCGCTGACACCGTTCATCTGGGTGGTGATCGTGGTGTCGCTGCACAAGGGCGTGTTCCATGCCGAGGCGCTGCGCGCGGGCATAGAGAGCGTGCCCACGATCACGCTCGAAGCCGCGCGTTCGCTGGGCTTTTCGCGCCACCAGCTGCTGGTGCGCGTGCAGCTGCCGCTGGCGGTGCGCTTTGCGCTGCCGTCGCTGGTCAACAACCTCGTCGACCTGGTGAAGATGACCGCCGTGGCTTCGGCAATCGCCGTCGGCGACGTGACCTATCAATCGATCATGATCTGGACGCAGCGCGACAATGTGCTCGAGTTGCTGCTGCTGATACTGCTGTGGTTCGGCCTGCTGACCTGGCTGGTGAGCCTTGCGGGCCGCTGGCTCGAACAACGACTGAGGATGCCTGGCTATGGCCAATGACGCCACCCTGTTGCGCCCCGCGGCGCCGGCACTGCCCTCCGCCCTCGCCCGCCATGCGCGCAATCCCTGGCTGCTCGCCGGCCTGGCGCTGCTCGCGCTGCTGACGTTCTGGCGCGCCACGGACACGACGCCGATCGCCGTCGCGCTGCTGTGGACATGGTTGCCGTCGCTGCTGCGCGGCCTCTGGGTCAACATCGAGATCAGCGTGCTGGCCGTGGCGCTGGGCACGGCCGTGGGCCTGGTGATAGGCACGCTGCTGCTGTCGCCGTCGGCCATCGTGCGCCGCGTCGCGCGCGTCTATGTGCAGGCCTTTCGCAACGCGCCGGTGCTGGTGCTGATCTACTTCACCACCTATGTGTTTCCGTTCGAAGTGCATATCGTGCAGTGGAGCTTTCCCTTTCCCGACTGGCTCAAGGTGGTGCTGGGCCTGGCGCTGCCGACCAGCGCCAACGTCGCCGAAATCTTTCGCGGCGCGATCCAGTCGATTCCCAGCGCCCAGTGGGAAGCCGCGCAGTCGCTGGCCTTCAAGCGCAGCGAGATCTTTCGCCTGATCGTGCTGCCCCAGTGCCTGCGGCGCATGCTGCCGCCGTGGATGAACCTCTACGCGAGCATCACCATGAGCACTTCGCTGGCCTCGCTGGTGGGCGTGCACGACGTCGTCGACATGGCGCAGATCGCCAGCAACACCGTGGTGCGCACCGACTTCACCATCCTCGTCTACTTCACGCTGCTGGCGCTGTTCTTCGCCTACTGCTATCCGATTGCCCGCGCCACCCGCGCCCTGGAGCGACGCCATGAACGCCACTGAATCCTTTCTCTCCACGCCCGCGGCCAACGATCTCGAGGTGCCGCTGGTGCAACTCCGGGACGTGCACCTGTCCTTTGGCGACAACCAGGTGCTCAAGGGCATCAACGTCGAAGTGCGGCGCGGCCAGGCGGTGTCCATCATCGGGCCCTCGGGCTCGGGCAAGTCGACCATCCTGCGCTGCATCACCGGCCTGCTGCGGCCGCAAAGCGGCCAGATCACCGTGGGCGACACGCGCGTCGACGCGCTGCGCACCGAGGCCGAGCTGATCGCCCTGCGCAAGCGCGTGGGCTTCGTGTTCCAGCAGTACAACCTGTTCCCCCACCTCACGGTGCTGCAGAACCTGGTGATCGCGCCCACGCGCGTGGTCGGGCGCAGCCGCGCCGTCGCCGAGCGCGACGCGCGCGCGCTGCTGGGCAAAGTGCGCCTGGCCCACAAGGCCGACGCCTACCCCGGCGAGCTGTCGGGCGGCCAGCAGCAGCGCGTGGCGATTGCGCGCGCACTGGCCATGCAGCCCGAGCTGATCCTGTTCGACGAAGTCACTTCGGCGCTGGACCCCGAGACCGTGGGCGAAGTGCTCACGGTGATACGCGACCTGGTCACGGAAGGCATGACCTGCGTGCTGGTCACGCACGAAATGCGCTTTGCCGAGGAGATCAGCGACCAGGTCTATTTCACCGAAGCCGGCAACATTGTCGAGCATGGCCCCGTGGCCCAGATCTTCGGCGCGCCGCGCAGCGAGCGCACGCGCCAGTTCCTGCAGCGCGCGCTCGGCGATGGCCCGCGCACGCGCCCCGCGCCGCCCACCGAGCCCCTGCGCTTCAACCAATTGCGTTTCGCCCTGTAGTTCATTTCAAGAGGCCCACCATGACCACCACCTCCCTGTCCGAACAACGCCGCGCCGCGGTAGCCGCCACCCTCGCCGAGGTGCGCCAGCTGGTCGCCGAAGGCGCACCCGACCGCGCCGCGCTCGCCGCCATCACCGCGCGGCTCGAAGCGCTGGCCGCGCAGCGCGAACTATTCACGCGCGCCGACTTTCCGCCGCCAGACAGCGGCCAGGGCGTGGGCGCCTCGACGCGCTACCGCCTCAACGCCGAAGACGGCGACGAAGGCCTGGCGCTGTACCTGAACTCCATCCTGCCGGGCAAGACCACGCAGCCGCACAACCACACCACCTGGGCGGTGATCGTCGCCGTCGAAGGCCAGGAAGTGAACCGCCTTTACGACCGCACCGACGACCGCAGCAACCCCGCGCAGGCGCAGATCCATCTCGCGCGCGAGTTCACGGTGCAGCCCGGCGCATCCATCGCTTTCCTGCCCGACGACGTGCACAGCATCCATGTGGTGGGCGAGTCGCCGACGCTGCACTTTCACCTCTACGGCAAGCCGCTTGAACGCCTGACCGGGCGCATAGGCATAGACGCCGAGACCGGCGCGATCACCAACTACAACGCCACCCATTTCCTGCCCAGCAAGGTCGCGGCATGAGCACCAACGCCTCTTCCTCGCGCCTGGGCCGTTCCACCCGCCTGCTGCACGCGGGCGCGCCCGCGCTGCGCGGCGGCTCGGGCCCGGTCAACGTTCCCGTGGTGCGCACCAGCACCGTGCGCTTCGAGAGCAGCGCCGCCTACGCCGACCACCACCACCGCCGCAGCGCGGGCGAGCGCCTGGCCACCTACGGCCGGCACGGCCTGGACACCCACCGCGCGCTCGAGGACGCAGTGACCGCGCTCGAAGGCGGCCACCGCGCTTTCCTCACGCCCTCGGGCCTGTCGGCGATCACGCTGGTACTGGTGGCCCTGCTGTCGCCAGGCGACCACGCGCTGGTCGCCGACAGCGTCTACTCGCCCGTGCGTCGCGTCGACGCCACGCTGCTGCAACGCCTGGGCATCACGCTCGAATACTTCTCGCCGTCGCAGGACGACCTGGCCAAGAAGATCCGGCCGAACACCAGGCTGGTCTACCTCGAGTCGCCGAGCTCGCTGCTCTACGAAGTGCTGGACCTGCCCGCGCTCGCGGCCGTGGCGCGCGCCCATGGCATTCCGGTCGCGACCGACAACACCTGGAGCGGCGGCTGGTTCCACCAGCCACTGGCGCTGGGCGCGAACATTTCCATTCACGCCGCGACCAAATACATCTCGGGCCACTCGGATGTGATGCAGGGCATCGTCGTCACCGACTCGCCGGCACTGTCCGAGAAGATCGCGCTCGCGCATGAAGCGCTGGGCCTCACGGTGGGCGCCGACGACGCCTACCTCGCGCTGCGCGGCCTGCGCACGCTGCCCGTGCGGCTGGCCCAGCACCAGCGCCATGCGACCCAGGTCGCGCAGTGGCTGCAGGACCAGCCCCAGGTCAGCCGCGTGTTCTATCCCGCCCTGCCTTCCGACCCGGGCCATGCGCTGTGGAAACGCGACTTCAGCGGCGCGAACGGCCTGGTGTCGTTTGCGTTCGAGGAAGGCGTGGATGCGCGCGCGGGCGAGCGCTTTATCGACGCGCTGCGCTTCTTCGGCATAGGCGCGTCCTGGGGCGGCTATGAAAGCCTGGCGCTGGTGGCCTCGCCCGATCGCCTGCGCGAGCACAGTTTCTGGACCAGCACCCAGCCGGTCGTGCGCCTGCATGTGGGGCTCGAAGAGCCGCAGGATCTGATTGCGGATCTGCAGCAGGCGTTTGAGCAGGTGGCGCAAAGCACAGAACTCGCCACGGCGTAAGCCCCGCCCCCCAACAACAACGGCGCCCCAAGGCGCCGTTGTTGTTTTGCCATCCCGCGGCGGCCTCCCCAGGCCGCCGCGGCCCCCCTTGCGTCCCCAACTAACCGGCCGCAGGCAGCAGCCGGATTCCCGTGGTTCCTTCGCGCGCTAGCTGCGCCACCAGGCCCAGCTCCCAGTCCAGGTACTGCTGGAAGCCCGCGTTGCGCAGTTCCAGGTCATGGTGGGCATAGGGGCTGTACCAGTGGTCGTCATCGCCCGTGAGCACGCCTTCGGCGCCCTGCGCCACCGGCAGGTCGGCGGCCACCCAGGCCGGCGTGCCGCCCGCAATGGCGCGCACATCGCGCCCGGTGCGCGCCGCGAGTTCGGCCGCGACGCTGCGCGCGAGCACGCCGTCGGGCGAATGCAGCAGCACGGTCTGCGCTTCGGGCAGCTCGGCCACCAGCGCTTCGAGGCGGTCGGGCACCGCAAAGCGCGCGCCCGCGATGTGCTTCTTCTCGAACGCCGCGCGGCGATCGATGTCGAACACGCTGGCCGTGCCGGCTTTCAACAAGGCCTGGGCCTGCTGCGGCGACACCAGCGGCGCGGGCGCATGCAGCGCCAGCACGCGCACCGGCTCGGCGCCGATTTCCAGCGTGGGCAGGGCCGGCGGCGTGTACAGGAACACTTCGTAGCCGCCGAGCTGGGCCAGCCAGGCGCCCGTGGTCAGCGCGCGCACGCCGTCCCAGTCGGCAAGCACGATGCGCGCGCCGCGCACCGCCGCGTATTCGTCCGTGGCCTGCACCAGCTGGCCGCCGGGCGCCCAGCGCCAGCCCGGCAGATGGCCGGCTGCGTATTCCTGCTCGGTGCGCACGTCGAAGCGGTAGAGCGAGCGCTCCTGCGCTTCGCCTTCGAAGCGCGCAAGTTCGGCGGCATCGATGCGCTGCACGCCCGCGCGCTGCGCCACGTCGGCCGCGCGTTCACGCGCCTTGGCCAGCGTGTCGGGCGCGGGTTCGGGGAAGGTCGCGCTGCGGCCATGGGCCAGCGTACGGCCCGTGAGCAGCCAGTCCATGGTGCCGTTGCGCAGCGACGCCACGCGGTTGGGAATGCCGGCGTCGATCAGCGTCTGCGCGCCCACGATGCTGCGCGTGCGGCCCGCGCAGTTCACCACCACGAAAGTCTCGGGGTCGGGCGCGATCTCGGCTATGCGGTAGACCAGTTCGGCGCCAGGCAGGCTGTGCGCGAACGGCAGGCTGAAGGCCGCGAACTCCTCGGGCGTGCGGCTGTCGACCACGACGATGTTGTCGCCGCGCGCCACGCGCTGCTGCAGCTCGTCGGAGGTGATCCAGGGCGTGTGCTTTTCGTGTTCTATGACTTCGCCAAAGGCCTTGCTCGGCACATTGGTGCCGCTGAAGATTTCAAAGCCTGCGGCCGCCCAGCCGTCGGTGCCGCCCTGGAGCACCGACACATTGCGCCAGCCCAGGCGCGCGAGCTTGGCCGCGGCCTGGTGCGACAGCGACTCGTCGCCATCGACCAGCACGATGCGCGTGCCGCGGCGCGGCACCAGGCGATCGATCAGCAGCTCGAGCCGCCACAGCGGCGCCGACGCCGCGAACAGGATGTGGCGGTGGGCGAACACGCCGGTCTCGCGCACGTCGAGCACGGCAATTTCTTCGCCGTCGAACAGCGCGGCCTTGAGCGCCTGGGGCGAGACGACCGGGTGGCGGATGGACTTGGGTGGGCCAAAGGTACGGTACGTTCCGCCTTCGAGGCTTTCGAACACCACGCGCCCGGGCAGGCGGTCTATGGCCAGGCCATAGAAATGCAGGTGCAGGCCGGGCTCGTCGCCGATCAGCTCTATGGTGTGCACGTCGGTCGGCGACAGCACGACGGACACGCCGGGCGTCACGTCCACGCTGCGCTCGGCGGTGAGGCTGTCGCGCGTTGCATCCTGCGTGGTCTCGCGGCGCAGGAACACATTGCGCTCATTGCCCGACACCCCGGCGATGATGGCCCAGGTGGTGTGGTCGTGCGGCGGCTGGGACTTGCCCGGCAGCCCGGTCGACAGGTACAGCGCGTAGCGGCCCGCGGCGTCCTCGCTCAGGCGATACACCTGCGCCGGGTTCTGCGCGGACACCGGGAAATGCTCGGCCGCGAACAGTTCGCGCTGCGTGCCCAGGCGCTCGAGCAGCGTGGCCACGGCGCGCAGTTGCTCGGGCGTCGCGCGCTCGGGGTCGGGCACCAGGCGCCGGGCCTGGGCGATGAAATCCGCCACGGCAGCGGTGCGGCGGCTGGCGATATCGCTGCCGCTGAAGTCGAGGGAAACATGGGTCTGGGTCATGGGATGGGCCTTGCGGAAATCTGCCACCACGGTACGCACCTGCGCGGGCTTGTCCAACGAAGAAAACCGCAGATCGTTAGCCGAAAAGCTTCGTTCACGCGCCGGGGTACGGCGCCTAGATTCAGGGCATCTTCCGTTTCCTGCCGAGCCGCCACATGACCACCAAACGTTTCTTCCTGCGCACTCTGGCGTCGGCCATCGCACTTTCCGCCGCCGGCGGCGGCGCGCTGTATGTTTCCTCGCTGCACGCGGCCACCGACAAGGTCGGCAGCTTTCCCAGCAAGCCGGTGCGCATCATCGTTCCCGTGGCGCCGGGCGGCAGCGCCGACAAGCTCACGCGCACGCTGGGCGAACGCCTGTCCGTGCTCTGGGGCCAGACCGTGATCGTCGAGAACATTCCCGGCGCCAGCGGCACCATCGGTGCGGGCAAGGCCGCCAAGGCCGCGCCCGATGGCTATACGCTGCTGCAGCAAGGTGAAGGCCTGACGCTCAACGGCATCCTGTTTCGCGACCTGCCCTACGACGCGGCGCGCAGCTTCGCGCCGGTCGTCAAGGCCGTGGTCAACCCGCAGGTGCTGGTCGTGAACCCCGGCACGGGCCTCAACACCCTGGCCGACTACCTGGCCCGTGCCAAGGCCCAGCCCGAAAGCATCAGCCTGGCCTTGCCCGGCAATGGCGGCATCGCGCATGTGGCGCATGAAATCCTGGCCCAGGAAACCGGCGCCAAGGTCAACTACATTCCCTATCCCGGCGGCGGCCCGGCGTCCGTCGACGTGCTCGCCGGCCATGCCAACGCCACGCTGATCACGCTGGCCGCCGTGACCGAATATGTGCGTGCCGGCAAGCTGCGCGCGCTGGCCGTGACCACCAGCTACCGCTCGCCCGCGCTGCCCGATGTGCCCACGGTCGCGGAAGCGGCGCAACTGCCCGGCTTTTCCGTCGAAAGCTGGCAAGGCTACTTCGCGCCGGCGGGCACGCCACAGGCCATCGTGCAGAAGATCAACCGCGACATCAACCAGGTGCTGCAGTCGCCCGAAGTGCGCGCCCAGCTCGAAGCCCAGGGCTTCAAGGTCGCCGGCGGCACGCCCGCGGATCTGGCCAGGAGCCTGCAGACCGAACAGCCGCGCTACGCCCAGGCGATCAAGACCGCGGGCCTGGCGATCCGCTGAACGGCAGGCGGCCCCGAGGCGTAGCGGCAAGGCAGCTTCGATGGCTCGCTGATGGCCATCAAGGGCTGGCGAAAACCATAGCGCCTCTCAAGAAACAGCCTTTTCTTCCAACCAATCAATGCATTAGCAGTGATCTGACTTGTGCGACCAGCGAGCGCAAAGTCATGACTTCTCGAAAACGAATAGCGAATGGCCGTTCGCCCCTTCGTCCGCGCGCGCAAGAATGTCCTGCAGGGGAATCGGCTGGACCGCGGTGATGGCCGCAGATGCTGGCGCCTTGGCGCCCGGCGGCTGGGCCTGGCCCACCGCACACGTCAGTGCAAGCAAAGCAGCCAGGGCGAATGCGGGAAGCGAGAGAACAGAACGTTGCATGGCGCTATGGTCGGAGCAATCCATGGCTTTTGGCAAGCCCCCGGCCTCCACCGCGCTGGCGCTGTTCGTTTGCCGCCCCCGCAGCGCCGATCAGGCCTGCACCAACTCCGAGGCGGCAAGCGCGGCAGCTGCAGGCTGCGCTCCGGCTTGCGCCGGCGCCAGCTCCTCCAGCCCGAAATGCCCGCGCAAGGTATGGCTTTCATACTCATGGCGAAACAGGCCGCGCTTGCGCAGGATAGGCACCACCTCGCTGGTGAACAGCTCGAACTGCTGGTTGATCACCGGCGGCATGACATTGAAGCCGTCGGCCGCGCCGCTGCGAAACCAGTCCTCGATGGTGTCGGCCACCTGCTCGGGCGTGCCCGCGACCGCGAGGTGGCCACGCGCTCCGGCCAGGCGCTTGAGCAACTGGCGCAGGCTCAGGCCTTCGCGCAGGCTGGTGTCGACATAGCCTATCACCCGGCTGCGCGACGCTTCGACCAGGTTCGGGTCGGGAAAGTCGTCGCGCGTGAGCTTCCTGTCGAGCGCAACGCCCGAAAAATCATGGCCGCCAAAGCGCGCCGACAGCCGGCCCAGGCCCACCTCGATGCTGGTCAGGCTGTCGAGCTCTTCCCAGACCTGCTGGGCTTCGTAGGTCGTAGAGCCTATCGCCGCGCTGATGCCGGGCAGGATCACGATGTCTTCGGGCCTGCGACCCCACTGCTGCGCCTGGCCCTTGATATCGGCATAGAAGGCCTGGGCCGACTCCCTGGAGCCATGCGCCGTGAAGATCGCCTCGGCCCGTTTCGCGGCAAACGCGCGGCCCGCTTCCGACTGCCCGGCCTGCACATACAGCGGCCGGCCTTGCGGGCTGCTGGGCACATTGAGCGGGCCGCGCGTGCGGATATGGCTGCCGTTGAAATCCACGGGCCGGATCTGCGCCGCGTCCAGGAACTGGCCCGCAGCCGCGTCGTCGAGGATGGCGCTCGCGGGAAAGCTGCGCCACAGCGCATCGACCGCGGCGACGAATTCCTCGGCGATGCGGTAGCGATCGCCATGCTCCACGTCTTCGCTGCGCCCGTAGTTGGCGCCGGCGCGCGGAGCCCACGAAGTCACGATGTTCCAGCCCGCGCGGCCCTTGGAGATATGGTCCAGCGACGCGAACTGGCGCGCCAGCGTATAGGCCTGGCTGTAGGTGGTCGAGGCCGTGCCGATCAGGCCTATGCGCTCGGTCTTGAGCGCCAGCGCCGTGAGCAGCACCAGCGGCTCGAGCATGCCCGAGGAAATCACCTGGCCGTTCTCCGGGCCCACGAGGCTGTCGGCCAGGAAGACCGCGTCGAACTTGGCGGCCTCGGCGATGCGCGCGGCGTCGACATAGAGGTCCAGGTCGGTCAAGGCCTTGGGGTTGGCGCCGGGATGGCGCCACGCACCTTCATGGTGGCCGCGCGACATCAGGAAAAGGTTCAGATGCAGTTGTCGTGTCATGGCGGGTCTTTCAAGCGAGTTCGGTGTCGACGCCCAGGCTCTGCAGCAAGGTGGTGCGCAGGTCCATGAACAGCGGGTGATCGGGCCGGCGCGGGTGCGGCAGGTCGACGGCGTAGTCCTGCGCGATCTTTCCGTTCCTGAGCACCAGGATGCGGTCGGCGAGCAGCAGCGATTCGTCGACGTCGTGCGTGACCAGGATCACCGTCGGCTTGATGCGCTCGACCAGCTGGAACAGCAGGCCGTGCATGCGCATGCGCGTGAGCGCATCGAGCGCGCCGAAAGGCTCGTCGGCCAGCAGCACATGCGGCTCGCGCAGCAGCGAGCGCGCCAGCGCCGCGCGCTGCAACTGCCCGCCCGACAGCGTGTTCGGCCAGACATGGGCCTTGTCGCCCAGGCCCACATCGCGCAGCATCTGTTCGGCCGCGGGCCGCACGGCTGCGGCGTCGAGGCCCAGCGTCAGGTTGTCGATCACCGACAGCCAGGGCAGCAGGCGCGAGTCCTGGAACAGCACCGAGACATTGCCATGCGCACTGGCAACGCCCTGGCTCTGCGCGTCGCCGTCGAGCCCCGCGAGCGCGCGCAGCACCGTGGTCTTGCCCGAGCCCGACTCGCCGAGCAGCGCGACGAACTGGCCCGCGGGAATGTCCAGGCGCAGGTCATCGAGCACTTTCTTGCCGCCGAAGCCGCGCGAAAAACCGCGCAGCTGCACCGACCCTGGCGTTGCGGTATGCGTCATGATCCCAGCGCCCTGCGGTACGACAGCACGCGCGCTTCGATGCGGCGCACCACGGCGTCCGACAGCAGGCCCAGCAAGGCATAGATCAGAATGCCCACGACAATGATGTCGGTCTGGCCCCAGTCGCGCGCGCGGTTCATCAGGTAGCCGATTCCGGTCTGCGTGTTGATCAGCTCCAGCACCACCAGCGCCGTCCAGCACAGCGACACGGACAGGCGCAGGCCGACGAAGAACCCCGGCAAGGCCCCCGGCAGCGCCACCTTGCGAATGAACTCGCTGCGCGACAGCCCCAGGGTCTGCGCCAGCTCGACATGGCGCACGTCGATGCCGCGCAGCGCCGCATGGGTGTTGATGTAGATAGGCACCAGCACGGCCGTGAAGATCAGCAGCACCTTCATCGCTTCGCCAATGCCCAGCCAGATGATGGCCAGCGGAATCAGCGCCAGCGTGGGCACGGCGCGCTTGATCTGCACCAGTCCGTCGATCAAGGCTTCGCCGCTGCGCGTCAGGCCCGACAGCAGCGCCAGCAGCACGCCTGCGACCACGCCCAGCAGCAGCCCGCTGTACGCGCGCCCGGCCGACGCCAGCAGGTGCGGCAGCAGGCTGCCGTCGGCCACCATCTGCCAGGCCGTGACCAGCGCCTGCGACGGCGCCGTGAGCGTGGCGGGCGACAGGAAACCCAGGCGCGAGGCGGCCTCCCAGACCACGACCAGCAGCGCCGGCCCGATCAGCAGCCGGCCTTGCGACAGGCGCGGCGGCACCAGCGCAGGCGATTTTCCGGCAACGGTCCTGGCGGGCGGCGCCGGCCACAGCGCCGGGGGCGCGAGCGTATTCGACTGCGTCATGCGGGGCTCCTTGGCAATGGCTTGCGCCGCGGGTTCATCGGTTGGCCTCGATCACGCTGTCATAGGTCGTGGCAAACGAAGCGGAGGCATCGAGCCGCCTGGGCAAGGTGCCGGCCGCGTGCAGGATGTCGATCAGCTTCTGGTGGTGGGGCTGGGCTTCGGCCGCGGTCTGGAACAGCAATGGCGACTGCGACGCCAGAATGGCCGCCGTGCTCTCGCCATCCACGCGCTGGAAGTCGGTGTAGTAGTGGCGGCCCCATTGCGCCACGTTGGCGTTGCTCCACTTGCCGGCGCGCACGAAGGCCGCCAGGAATTCGCCTATGGCCTCGGCTTTCTGCGCATCGGCCAGCGCTTCGGGGCGCGCATAGATATAGGACGTCGCGGGCAGCAGGTTGCGCTCCTGCGGGTCGGGCACGGGGCTGGCGCCTATCTGCTTGCCCAGGCGGGTCACATGCGGCTCGATCAGCACCGCCACATCGACGGCGTTGGCGCGCAGCGCGTCATTGAGCTCGGCCACGCGCAGGTTCACCAGTTGCACATCGCCCAGGCCCAGGCCGGCACGCGTCAGCGCCTCGATCAGGAACACCTGGCGCCCCGACCCTTCGATATAGCTCACGCGCTTGCCGCGCAGATCGCTCAGGCGCTGGATATTGGCGCCCGCGCGCTGCACCAGCCGGTACTGCGCACGCTCGCGCGTGAAGGTGGCGATGATGGGCAGGTTCACGCCCGCGGCGCGCGCCTGGATGGGCGGCGTGTCGCCGACATAGGCAATGTCGAGCGCACCCGCGCGAATCGCTTCGAAAATGGCCGGGCCGCCGGCGAAATTGGGCAGCTCCAGCTGAAAGCCCAGCGGCTTGCGCTGCCCGCTTGCATCGAGCAGGTGGCGCAGCAGCTCGCTCTGATCGGCGACCACCAGTTTGGTCTTCGGGTTCACGGCGGACCGTGCGACGCCGGTCACGCCCCATGCGGACAGGGCCAGCAGCGACTGCGCGGCCAGCAGGAAACGACGTTTGTTCACTCTTTCCACCCCAGATGATTGCAATGGGGCAGATGCTAGTGAACGCACCTTAGATTCAGAACGACTGAGTTTTCATTTGCAAACAAGCAAATCGTCCGAAGTGTTTTCTATCGCAATGCATTGGACATGCGTTCTGTCGCAAGCCGCTGCCATCCGGGGATGGCAGCGCAGCTATGCAACGCACAGAGCCGTTGCCCGGCGAAAACGTCAGAAACGGTACTTGACGTTCAACGCCACGCTGCGCGGCGTGCCGTAATTGCCCGAATTCCACCAGTCGGACACCGAGGCGATGTACTTCTTGTCGAACAGGTTGTTGACGTTCAGCGTGGCGGAAAGCTGCGGACTGAACTCGTAGCGCGCCATCAGGCTGGCGACGGCATGGGATTTCTGCTCCCAGTACAGGTCGCGGTTAAGCTGCCAGAAATTGACCGTGGAGTAGGTCCTGCTCTGCCAGTTCACGCCACCGCCCAGTGTGAGACGGCTCCAGTCGCCGGGCAGACGGTAGGTGGTCCACAGCTTGACCATGTTGCGCGGGAAGGTCGTATTGGTGCGCGTCCCATTGGCGGTCTCGCTCTGGCCGTAGGTCCACGATGCCGAAACATTCCAGTCACGCGCCAGCGCCCCGAAAACCTCCACATCCAGACCCTGGGTCCTGGTGCCCTTGACGGAGCGCGAAGCACCCGTGTCGATGGTGCCGGGTACGAAGTAGCCGGGATCGGCTTCAGCCACATTGTCCTGCCGGATCTGGTAGAGCGCCAAAGCGGTATTGAGCCGTCCGCCGAGCCAGGCACTTTTGAGTCCCACTTCATAGTTCGCGCCCTCGGTCGGATCGAGCACCGCGCCGTTGCGGTCCCGCGCCGACTGGGGCTGGTAGATCGTGGTGTAGCTGGCGTAGACCGCATGGTCCTTGTCGATGTCGTAGACGACACCGGCGTAGGGCGTGAAAACGCCATCTTCCGACGTGGCGGTGGCATAGCTGCCGCCCGTCCAGCTTTCGTCGAACTTGTAGTCGTGCGAAAGGATGCGCGTGCCCGTGATCAGCTTGAGCTTGTCGCTTACCTGGAAGCGCGCCGCGCCATAGAGGCTGGACTGCCGCATGGTGTATTGCGAATTCACATTGACCGGACCGTAAACGCCCGCGCCCGTACGATCCCAGGTGAAGAGATTGGCGGCGGTGCCTCTCAGGCCGCTGGTGTCGGGGTGCGACTGCATGAGCTGGTCATATTCTTCATAGGCCGCGCCCAGCACCAGCTCATGCTGACGCCCCAGCAGCGAGAACGGACCGATCAGTTTCACATCCACGTTGCTGTGTTCGATGTCGCCCGCGCGCTTGGACGCCCACAGGGCAACGCCATTGCCCGCGGCATCATAAAAGGTGCTGTCGGAGTCCAGCACGGTGCGCTCCTCGCGGTGCGACGAACGTGCGTGGCTGGCCGACAGTTTCAGCTTCCAGTCGCCGCCCAGCTGCTGCTCGAGCGTGGCGAACGCCTTGGTCGACTCCAGGTCCAGCCGGTTGTCCCGGCTCGCGCCAGTGAACGACACGGGCAGGTCGGTACGCGAGCCGTCGGCGAACCAGATAGGGAAGCCGATGTAGGAGCCCTGGCCCTTGACCTTGGTGCGCTCGTGTTCCAGTCCGGCCGTCACACGCGTGGTGCTGGTCAGGTCGGCTTCGATCACGCCGTAGATCTGGGCCTTCTTGCGGCCATAGTTGTCGATGTGGCTGTCGGCGTCCTGCCCGGCGGCGACCAGGCGACCGCGCACCGTGCCGGCCTCGTTCAGCGGGCCCGAGAGGTCGATCACACCGCGCTTGTCGCCCCATGAGCCCAGGCCTGCCTCGGCCGAGCCCTGGAATTCGGCCGTGGGCTTCTTGCGCACCATGTTGATCGTGCCGGAAGGGTCTCCCACCCCGGTCACCAGACCGGAGGCACCGCGCAGCACTTCGATGCGGTCGTAGAACGCCATGTCGGCCACGGTGGCGGCAGGAACGGCCCCGCCGCCGAGCACCTGGACGAAAGTGTTCACGCCATCGAACTGGTAGTTTCTGAATGAGTAGCCGCGCGCGCTCGCACCGCCGAGCTCGGTGCCCAGGGCCGTGGCCTGCACTCCCGGCACCTGTGCCAGCGTCTGCTGTATCGTCATCAGGCCCTGGTCTTCCATGCGCTGGCTGGTCATCACGCTCACCGACTGCGGCGTCTCGCGCTGCGTCAGCCCCAGCGGCGTGGCCGTGGTGCTGGGTCCGGCCGCAACGTAGCTGCGCGTGCCTTCGGTCGCGCCGCCGCCCAGGGCCTGCGCCGTCACGGTCACGGCCGCCATCGTCGTCGCCGAACTCCCGGACGCCTGGGGCCGCAGCGTGAACGTTCCGGGCTGGGTGCTCACGGCCACCAGGCCGGTGCCGGAAAGCAGCCGCTCCAGCGCATCGCGTGGCGACAGGCTGCCGCTCACAGCCGCGGCCTGGCGCCCTTCGACCAGCGCATCGTCAAAAAGCACCTGCAACTGCGTCTGGCGGCCAAAGGCCCGCAGCGCGCTCAGCAGCGGCTGTGCCGACAGATCGAACGACAGGCGTGCCTCCTGCGCGGCTGCCGTCTGTGCCGTCGCGGCGGTGGGCGCAATGGCCATCACGGCCACGGCCATGGAAACCATCAGCGCCAGCATGTTCGGCCGCAATGCGACGCCGCCGCCGTGCGTCGCCCGCCCGTTCTTCTCAACCCACTCCCTCGACTGACCTTGGTGCATGACCTGCATCTCCTGAATTCCTGCCTGTGTGACGACGGCAGACCGGCGCAAGAAGGCAGGTCCGACCGCTGATGTACGGCCGTTGGCTGGGAATCAGAAAAGCAGAGGCTTTGTGTCCGTGGCTGGCAGCGCGTGGGACGCGAAAATCTCCGTGCCCCTGCCATGAAGAAGCATCAAAGGCCTGATCCATGGAACCCGTCAATACGAAACAATTTGTATCTCAGCGACGGCGGATCACCCAACCGCCGTCGCTGCGGCGCTGGACGCGCACCTCTGCAACGCTGGGCAAGGCCAGCAGAAATCGCTCCGGATCCTTGAGCGCCAGGAAGCCGGAGATGGGCAGCGACTGCAGCGCCGCGCCCTCCACTTCCACGGGCTGGACCAGATGACGCGCCAGCTCCTTCGCCACCTGCGCCAGCGGCAGGCGCTTGAAGTAGATCTGGCCGCTGGTCCACTCCGCGATCGCCTCGGGCAAGACCGCCGACTCACGGCGGTGGCCGTCGAGGGGGTCGATGGCAAGCCCCGAGCCCGGCCCCATCACCACCACGGGAGCGCCGGCATCCGCGGTCGAGCGCACTTCGACACGGCCTTGCTGCACCTGCACCACAAACTCCGGCGGCCCCGTGCGCACATTGAACGCCGTGCCGACAACACGCACCTGGTGGCCGCCACTGGCCACGGTGAACGGCCTGGCCGCGGCTGGCGCCACCGTGAAGAAGGCTTCGCCCTTGTCGAGCACGGTCTCGCGCCGGCGCGGGTAGTAACGCACCTGCAACTGGCTGTTGGCGTTCAGCGCCACCTGCGAGCCGTCCGGCAGAGCGATGCTGCGCAGCTCTCCGGGGCCGGTGGCGACATCGACCGAATAGCCCGCGGTGTTGTCCCAGCGATGCCAGCCGTAGCCGACCATCGCCACCAGGGCGAGCGCACAGGCCGACCCGAGCACAGGCCCGCGCCACCAGCCCTGGCCGATCGAAGCAGTGCGGCGGCCAGCCACCGGCGGGGCCGCACGGGATGCGGCGGCCTGCGGGGCGGGGCCATATGCAGCCGGGAACATCGCCTTGAGCTGCGCGGCCTCTCGCCACGCCCGGCCCACACGCTCCATCGCCTCGCGATGGCGCGCATCTTCGGCCAGCCAGGCATCGAGCGCGCGCTCATCCGCGCTGGACCAGCCAGGCTGCTGCCGGCGCACATGCCAGTCGCCCGCGCGGTGGTTCAACGCCAGCACCTGCTCTGGCGGGAGGTCCTGCAAAAGGGATGGGCTTGGCTTTGCGCTCATTCTTTTGGGCCCTGCGCCCATGAAGCGGCGCGTTGATCGTCATCTTTTTCACTCAGCGACGCCTGCATGGCTTGCAGGCGCTGCATCTGCCCCGCACTGGCGAACAGCACGCGGGTCTCGCAGTAGGCAAGGGCGCGCGCCAGATGCTTCACGGTCATGCGCAAGGAAATCCCCATCTGATCGGCAGTCTCCTGCACCGTGTGGCCCTCGACCCGGTGCAACACAAAGGCCTGGCGCTGGCGTTCGGGCAGCTCCTGCACGGCCTGGTGCAAGCGGGTCAGCCGCTGGCGCTGCTGCGCCGCGTGCTCGGCGCTGCCCTGATTTTCCGCCGCCGCCGCGTGGAGTTCCTCCTGGCATTCATCATAGGAAACGGCTTGCAGCCCATGCGATCGGGCGCTCTTGTGCCAGTCCCGGGCGGCCACGCTGCGCAGCGTCTGGCGCAGATAGGGCTGCTCCTCTTCGGGGCGCAGCACCTTGCCCGTGGCAGCCACGCGCACAAACACTTCCTGCGCTGCATCCTCGACTTCCGCCGTTGTGCCGAAGTGGCGGCGCAGCATGCGCATGACGGGTACGCGCCAGCGCGCATAGAGGCTGGCCAGGTGGCCGCCTGGCGCATCAGGAGGCTCTGGCGCACCCTTTTGTGAAAGCAGGTCGTGCCGCATCACGTTCCATGCCTTGGGCGCAGGCACGCACCTGTACCCGATGTCCTGGAAGGCGGTCGGTCGGACGAGGAATGGAGGCAGTAAGACACGGCGGGCATGGGGTCGCCGCCAGTCCGAAATGGCGATACCACGAAGTCCTGCCCACAGCGCAGCATTGCTGCGCTGCATGCGGAAATCGGGCGGCGAAATGAAATCACAGGCGATTGTACTGAGAGTTATTCTCATCTATGGCATTTGCTGCTTGACGCTGCAACACGCACATGCTGTTGCAGGCCCGCTCCATGACTCTGCGTTAGACTGGATCGGCCTGCCGTAACAGCCACCGCAGGTCCACCCGGGTCTTGGCAGGCCTGTCGAAAATCGGTTGGTGCACCCGTGGCCCCGAGGCATTCCATGCAGTTCTTCACCCCGCCCCGCGAACATTTCTTCCGTCCACTCACGCATGACAACCGTGAACTGTGCGCCGCCGTGCTGCGGGCCTTGCACGAGCGTGTGCATGGGGCCAACGCCGACTATGCCGAAGTGCTGACGCGCGATCTGGTGCTGGAAGTCATTCAGCATGCGCTCGCCGACCCCACGCTGCGCAGCCTGGCCTTTGGCGACGCGAAGACCACGCGCGCCGAAGAAGAGCGTGCCTATGCGAGCGATCTGGTGCGCAAGCTCAAGGAACACGGCTGGCTCGAGGACTACCGCGACCCCATCGACTTGCGGCCCACGCTCAAGCTCAGCCGCGCGGGCAAGGCCTTCAGCGAGACCTTCGCCAACATCGACGATTCCCGCGCCAAGACCCGCCAGCGCAACATGCGCTCGGCGCGCAAGGCGCTGACGGCCTTCATCGCCACCGGCGACGCCGATGAACTGCTGGACGGCCACGAGTTCGCCAGCCGCGTGGTCCAGGATCTGCAGGACGACATCGAATACTTCCGCCACCTGATCCAGAGCCTGACGCGCGAGGCATTGGCGCAGAAGGTGGCCTGGAACGAATTCAATGAATTCATCGAGAAGCGCTTCGCGCGTGAATATGCGGTGCGCCTGGTGGCCGACTCGGCCGAGCGCCATCGCGGCCAGATCAACGAAGCATTGGAAGAGGTGCGCGCCCTCGACGGCGAGCAACGCGCCCTGGTGAACGCCCACCTGCTGCAGCGCGCCCCCTGGCTGGAGCAGACGTCGCAGGGCCGCAGCCCCATGCTGTGGCTCGCGGACCGCATAGAGAGCATGGTCGATGCCGCCTGCGGCCTGAAACTGCCTATGCTGCGCTCGGAGATGAACAACTACGTGCGCCGCTTCACCAGCCTGTTGCGCCAGGCCCTGTCCCTGGACTATGGCGCCGAATCCCCCCTGGGCCGCACCATGGCGTGGCTCAAGGACCAGCCTGAGCCCGGCCGCGCACTGCTGCTCGACACCCTGACCCGGCGCCTGGCCACCAGCGAGATCCGCCTGCCCGGCGGCGTGCTGCGCTGGACGGTGCGCGACCGCGAGGTCGAGGCCGCGTCGCAGGCCCCGCTGGTGGTGGACGAGGCCAGCCGCCTGAGTGCGCTGCTGCGCCGGGCCGAAGCCGAGGCCTTTGCCTTCAGCGATCAGCAGGTGCTGCAAGGCCTGCTGCCCTACTTGCAGGATGGGCCGATCACGCTGGCGGCACTGCCGATGGACTCGGCCGAGGACGCGGTGCGCGTGCTGCATGCCGTGGGCGCAGCGCGTTCGACCGAGGGGCGCCGCCTGTTGCAGGCGCGAAAAACGGCCACGCAGGTCAGCACGCCGTACTTCCAGGCCGACGACTATGAACTGCGCATCGAACCCATGAACGGGCTGGACGCGGCACCCGGCCAGCCAGGCAGGGAGCGCTGAACATGCTGCAATCCCTGGCCCAGTACATCGAGCAGCGCCTGGTGACCGAAGGCAGCGCCAGCATCACGCCCGCACGCTTCGCCGAATTGGCCGGGCGCCTGCTGGCCAGCGGCGTCCTGTGGCGCGAGCATTCCCGGCCCGAAGCCGCGCTCTACGACGACGCCATCCAGTGCGAGCAGCTGTTGCGCGAATGGTTCGCCTGCATAGGCTTCGTGCTGGCCCACGACAGCGACGCCCGCCTGCTGCGCCTGTACCCCCCGGGCGAAGGCGGCGGTGACGACGAGGAAGACGGCGTGCGCCGCCTGCGCGCGCGCCTGTCGCGGGATTTCGTGGCGGCCGTGATCGCCCTGCGCTTTCTCTACACCGAGGCGCTGACCGGACGCCGCCCGCTGGTGGACGAGCGCCTGGCCATCAGCCTGGAGGAACTGTCACAGGCGGTGGTGTCGCTGCTGGCGCACAAGCTGCCGAATGCGGCCAGCGAACGCACGGCCCTGTTGCGCGAACTGCGCAAGCACCGCATCTTGCATTTCGTCGAGGGCGACGACGCCGGAGACATGCAGATGGGCCTGGCCGTGCTGCGGCCGGTGATGAGCTTCGTCAGCGACGAGGCGCTGGACGAGGCATTGCGCCTGGCGGGGCACAAGATGCCCCCGGCCTCCGAGGGCAGCGCATGAAGATCGCCAAGCTGCTCACCTGGCATTGGGGCTCGCTCGAGGACCGCGAATGGCCCTTCGCCGACTCGGTGCTGCTCACGGGCGAATCGGGTTCGGGCAAGTCCACGCTGCTCGATGCCATCCAGACCGTGCTCACGGCCGCGCACCAGCACGTGGTGCAGTTTAACATCGGCCAGGACGAATCCACGCAGAGCCGGCGCGGCGGCAAGGAGCCGCGCACCTTGGCCGCCTACGCCCTGGGACAGCAGGCCGACGGCGTGTTCCTGCGCACCCGCTCGACCAGCTACGCGGGCATCGTGTTCGAAGCCTCCGAGCAGGCGGGCGAGCAGACCGAGCCCTTCACCGCGCTGGTCGGCGTGGAGGCTTTCGAGGACGGCCGACGTGCCGTACTGCAGGGCGCGCCGCAGTTCTTCCTCGTGCGCCGGGCCCTGTCGCTGGACCATCTGGCGCGCCGCGCGGGCGAGGCACTCACCGCCTCGCCCTTGCCGCTCAAGGAACTGTACGTGCAGCTGCAGCACCGCCTGCAGGCCAGGCCGGACAAGTCCGGCGCGGTGGTGCAACGCTTCCCCGACAAGGGCGGCTATCTGCAGCACCTGTACGGCGCGCTCATGGGCAAGACGGCGGTAGGCGAACACGACGCCACGCGCGCGGCCAAGTCGCTCGTCAAGGCAATGGCATACAAGGAACTGGGCAACGTCAACGACCTGGTGCGCGACGAAATCCTCGAGCAGCACGACTTCAGCAAGGACCTGGACAAGATGCGCGAGCTGATGCGCTCCATCGCCAGCCTGAAGCTCGAAGCCGAGCGCCTGGCGCTGAATCTGCAGCGGCTCGACACCGCGCAATCCAGCGCCGGGCAGGTGCTGGACGAAGCACGGCGTTTCGTCACCACCACCATCGCCCATGCGCTGCGCGCGCGCAGCGAGGCGCACGATGAACAGGCCCTGGTGCTGCGCCAGATCGCCGTCCAGGACAGGAAGCAGGCGCAGTTGCAGGAAAAGCGGGCCTCGCTCGAAGCGCAGGAAACCCAGTTGCGCGAACAACTGCGCGGGGTGGAAAAGCGCCTGGACGACAGCGACGTGGCACGCGAGAAGCAGGCGCTGGAAAACCAGATCCGGCTGCAGGCCGACCAGTTCCGCCTGCACTGGGGCCGCGTACAGGAGGCCGCGCGCGGTATCGCGGGGATGGCCGCGCAACTCGAACAACTGCTGGCGCTGGATCTTTCGGCCGAGCCGGCCCTGGCTGCGGCGGTGCAGGCGCTTCGCCCTGTCGCGCAGCAGATCCTCACACCCTGGCCGGCGATGGTCAGCGCCTACGCGCGCGACGCGGCCCTGGACGTGGAGCTGCCCGCCTTCGACCTGGAAGCGTTCGACGTGCAACTCGGCGTCCTGCGCCAGTGCATCCACGATGGCGATGCCTCGGTGCAGGGGGCGGTGCTGCAGGCACTGACCGACGTCGGCGTGCGGCTGAACCAGTTGAAGGACGACGCCGAGCAGCGCAATGCCGAATTGCGCCGCCTGCAGTCCGGCCGGGCCCAGGGGCCGAAAGACGCACACGATGCGGTGGCGCTGATCGAGCGCGAGATGCCCTCTGCCCGCCCCCACCTGCTGGCCCAGTTGGTGGAGCCGCGTCCCGGCACGCCCTGGCAGAACGCCATCGAAGGCTACATGGGCGGCGACCGCTTCGCCATCATCGTCGAGGCCGGGATGGAGGCGCTGTGCACCCGGCTGGTGAAGCAGCATTACCGCGTGCGCTCGCCCAAGGTCGTGCAGGGGCGCAAGGCCATGGAAGACACGCAAGGGCGCCAGCTGGAGAACCGCGCCGTGCTGCACGAACTGATCTGCAAGCACCCGGTGGCCAACGCGTTCCTGCTGGCGCAGTACGGCCGCGTGCGCAAGGTCGACACCGAGGACGAACTGGCGCGCACCGCGCAGGGCCTGATGGAGGAAGGCCTGGGCAGCCGGGGCTACGGCATGTTCGCCTGCCGCGCACCCGACGGCGACCTGGTCTTTGGCGAAGCCGCGCGCCAGCGGCGTCGGCAGTGGTGCGAAGACGAGATCCGGCGGCTGGCAGGGGAAACCCGTACCCTGCAAACCTTGCGCCAGTCGTTGCAGGCCATCACCCGCATGTTCAACGGCTCGGTGTTCACGCCGCTCACGCCCTTGGTGCTTGCCGTGCTCGAAAGCCAGGCGCAGCATGCGCGTGCCGAGCAGGCGCTCAAGGCGCTGGACCTGTCCGCCATCGACGCATTGCTGGCCGAGCAAAAAGGCTTCAGGGCGCGCATAGAGCAAATCACCGGCCAGCGCGACGAGGAACTCAAGCAGGTCGGTGCCACGGACCGGGAACTGGCGGATCTGCGCCGCCGGGAGAAGGCCCTGGCCGAGCGCTTGCCGGATCTCGAGATCGCCAGCACCAATGCCGCGGTCTGGGCTTCGCGCTTTGCGGCAGCCGTGCCCGCGCTGGCCACCGAGCGCCAGTTGCTGGACGAAGCCCAGGCATTGGCGGCAGAGCAGGAAACCAGCCTGGACGCACTGCGCCACCGCGTGCAAAGCCTGCGCGACAACCTGCCCCGCACCTTGCGGGAGCTGGCCCAGGCCGTGGGCGCCTACCTGTCCGGTGCGCGCGACGACAGCGAGCGCTTTGCCTGGACCGATCCCCCGCGCAGCGTGGACCGCCTGGAAGAGCTTCTCCCCCTGGTCGAGCGCACCCGCGCCGCCATCGCCGAGCAGGCCCAGCGCCAGCGTGCAATCGGCCTGGCAGACAACGCCAGCGCCCTGCGCGAGGCCGAAGGCCAGTTCAACCACGTCTTCACCAGCAGCTTCTGCTTCAAGATGCGCGACGACGTCAAGCAGGGCGCGCTGACGCTGCAGCGGCTCAACCGCCACCTGCAGGACATCCGCTTCGGCAGCGACACCTTCAAGCTGGAGTGGGACTGGGTGCCGCGCCTGCAGAAAGTGCAGGAGTTCTTCGAGGCGGTGGAGAGCGCGGTCGAAGGGCTGGAGCATGACCGCGGCTCTATCTTCACCTCGCCCCGCCTCACCGATGCGCAACGCGCCACCGCGGAAGAAATTCGCCGCCTGCTGCTGGCCAACGACCAGGGGGCCAGCGAACGCGCGCTGCGCGAACTGGCCGACTACCGCAACTACCGGCGCTACGACATCGTGCGCACCAGCCCGGTGGGCACCACCAGGCTGTCGACCTGGGGCACGGGCTCGGGCGGCGAACTGGAGACGCCGTTCTACGTGGTGCGCTCGGCGGTGCTGGCCCATGCGCTCGGACATTTCGGCCGCGACCGCAAGGGTGCGCCGGCCCTGCGCCTGATGCTCAGCGACGAGGCCTTCTCCAAGATGGACGAAACGCGTTCGCGCAACGTGCTGCGCTTCCTGTCCCAGACCCTGGGGCTGCAGCTCATCGTCGCCATGCCCACCTCCAAGTCGGGCGCGGTCAAGCCCGAGTTCGACAAGGAGTTCACCTTTTCCAAGGTGATGGCACGCCGGCCCAGCGGCGATGGTTTCCAGGAGCTGTTCGTCAGCGAAGCGCAGGAGAAGACGCTCAACCGCCCGGCGCTGGCCCGGCTGTGGGACACCCATGCCGAGCAGGCGCGCGAAGCTGCGCGTGCCCAGTGGCAGCAGGCGCAAGGGCCTGCTGCCCCGGCTCCTGCCCCGGAAGCTGAAGACAAGGACGGTGGTCGACCCGATGGCCAGGCCCGGCACTGAACATGGACACCGCTGAGCCTTCGCCGCATCCCTTCCTGCTGCGTGTGGCCCGGTTGCTGCTCGCCAAGGCGGAGCGCAGCACGGCCCAGGGGCCGTTGCGCCTGGCGCTGGACCGCAAGGCGGCCCCCGAACTGCACGCTGCCGTGGACGCCGACCAGATCCAGCTGCTGCGCATGCAGCTCGATGAGCTGTGCGCCACGGGCTGGGCCGCCCTGCGGCTGGAGGCACCGCGGGCCTTCGCCAACTTCATCGACCGCAAGCCGCGCCTGGAGCTGCTCGATTTCGACGCCCTGGCGG
The DNA here is from genome assembly GCF_902706035.1 of Pantoea sp. 18069. Lineage (GTDB taxonomy): Bacteria > Pseudomonadota > Gammaproteobacteria > Burkholderiales > Burkholderiaceae_C > Comamonas. The sequence goes on from NZ_CACSJA010000016.1 coordinate 104,344, forward strand.
CGTGGGCCGGCTACACCCCGCAGGCCCAGCGCTGGCGGCAGCAATGGCGGGCGCAGATCACGGCGCACTGGACAGCCCGCCCGCACGACGCGCCGACCGATCCGGCCGCCGTGCTGGACCACCTGGCCCGCAGCCCGCTGGTCCCGATCGAAGGGCTGTCGCTGGAAGAGGCCACCCGCAGCCTCGTCACCTTGACCGCGCTGTGCCGGTCGGGCCGGACCATGGCCCTGCGCGAAGCATCGGCGCGCGCCTTTCAGGGCCGCTCCAAAGTGCTGGACCACCGTGAGGAACTGCTGCGCCTGCTCGGCGCGGCACCGGGTCAGTTCAGCGAAGCGCCTATCCAGTTGCTGCTGGCGCCCCCCGCCAGCGGCCCCGAAGGCGCCGGCGATGAGGGCCGGCCCCCGGCCTTCACGGACGTGCTGTTCATCGAGAACCTGGTCACCTTCGAGCACATGGCCGATGCCCGTGGCCCGGCCTGGCAGCGCAGCCTGCTGGTCTATGCGGCGGGTTTTCGCGGCAGCGCCCGCAGGCTGCGCGCACGCACCGGCTGCCGCCTGTACTTGCGCGCCCCCGCATGCGCCGCGTCGTTGCCAGCGATTGAAAACTGGCTGTTCGCCCCGTGCAGCGGGTCGCTGCCGGTGTACTTCTTCGGCGACCTCGACCACGCCGGCATGCAGATACTTGCCAGCCTGCGCGAAGTGTTTCCCGGGGCCAGCGCCTGGCGCCACGGCTATGCACCACTGGCAACGCTGCTGGCGGCCGGCGCAGGCCATACGCCGGAATGGGCCGCCAAAGCCCAGCAAACCGACCCCGGCCACACAGGTTGCGCCTATGCCGACACCCAATTGCTGCCGCTGCTGCGCAGCCAGGGGCGTTTTATCGACCAGGAAGCGGTAGATCTCGGCACTGGCTAGGGCCCCCTGCCGGCTCACTCGCAATGGACCACACTGATCACGGCCCTATCCGCCCGCTTACGATAGTTCGCACAGGCGACCCTCGACGCTTACGCCATGCACGGATAATGGCCTCGCCCCAAGCGGCGTATGCGATCTTTGAGTCGTGTTGCTTAACAAATGAGTCGATGCAGTGCACCACATGGCAACGTTTGCGCCAGTACTGCAAAAGTGTGGTCGCCTTCATCACAAGGTGATGAAAAGCACCGCCATCCGCGCCGAAAAATCTGCAACAGGCCTTTCCCGGGAAGCATCTGGTTTCGGGCATGGCTAGTGGACAAGCGAAAAATCAAGGACAACCATTGAAAGACGAAAAAGAAATCCGCTCCCTGACTGGACTGCGTTTTGTTGCAGCCTTCTATGTCTTTCTTTTCCACATTCACATTCGCTGGCCTATCTCGACCCATCCTTTTGCGAAGAATGCTCTGGACCAGGGAGCCGTCGGGATGAGCTTGTTCTTCATGCTTTCCGGCTTTGTGCTTGCGTATCGTTACGCAGATGGACACAGCACGTTAAAAGACTATTTCATCAATCGTTTCGCCAGAATATACCCAATATATCTAGCAGCTGCGCTGGTGACATTGCCATGGATTGGAATCAGTTTCAACAGCGATTCACTGGCCGATGCATCAAAGGGGATCGCTCAATTGGCGACCCTTGTCTTCTCAAATATTTTTCTTATCCAGGCATGGTTTCCCCAGTATTTCCACTACTGGAATGTCGGTGGCAGTTGGTCAATTTCCGTCGAAGCGTTCTGCTACGCCCTGCTCCCATTCCTTTTGCCCAAGCTTCTGAAGGCATCCGTGAGGCAGTTGTTGAGCATCGCCGCTGTCTGCTGGTTGTTGGCGACGTTGCCCGGTCTTTCCGCCGCACTTTTCGACAGCCCATCGAATGGCGTCTTTTATTCAATGCCCATCTTTCGTTTGCCGGAGTTCTTGATTGGGGCATGTGCATTCCTGGCCCTCCGTCTTGAATTCAGATATCGCTGGGGAGCGGCGCTGCAAGTGGCTGTACTGGTGATATTTCTGCTTTATCTTGGAGTGGTGGGGCCAAAAATGCCTCTTTATGTCGGCCATAACTGGATCGCCCTGCCTGTGATCGCCTTCATGATTTTTTCCCTGTCAAATGACAAAGGCCTGATTGCGTCGATTCTTTCCTGCCGCGTCTTTGTCTGGCTGGGAAAGATAAGTTACTGCTTCTATTCATTTCAAGCCCTGATCATCTTGCTGCTTATCAGCCATCACGACAAGTTGATTCAATCAGCCCCCGCGCTGTCCGACAATAAGGTGCTGGCGATAGCATCATTGACAGTGCTGGTGGCGCTTTCCGCAGCGGGTTACTACTTTGTCGAGGAGCCTGCACGGCGGTGGATCAGGCGATACCAACAAAACGGGGAGATTCGCAAAATCGCGTCTGCTGGTCGCCGCTCCGCTTAGTTCGATTCCGTAACGTCCAGAGTACGACTGGCCCTTCAACACTAGCCGGGAGAACGCGGGGATTGCGATGGCCAGTGGCGTGCTGCGTCCTCCAGCATTGCAGTCACACGACAGACTGATCGTTACGCACAGATGAGCGATTGGCCTTGTTCAGTTCTGCCTTCACCGGGTCAAAAGTGGTGACGCGGATGTTCGGCACAGTCACGTTGGTATTGTTGGAATGGCTGACCGTGCGGGAGTCAGTGGCAGCGTCACCAAGCGGTCCTGACGCCATTGGGCATTGGTGCGCAGCACTGCCGGGCCGCATCGTGAGAGAACCATTTTTTTGCCGATGGCTGCAATCGACTATGCCGACAACAGGCAGCCCTTCGGAAAGCGAGGATTGCCTTCCTCGCGCCCCAACTGAAAAGCCCCAGACCATTTCTGATCTGGGGCTTCATGTTTGGTGGCCTGGGACGGAATCGAACCGCCGACACAAGGATTTTCAATCCTCTGCTCTACCGACTGAGCTACCGGGCCGCTGAAGCTCAAATTATAGGGGCGTTTTTTGGCCCCAAATTGAAAATCGCGATTTTTTTCAAAAATTCTTAACCGCGCTTGTTGCGGCCCAGGTCGACGCCCAACTGGCGTAGCTTGCGGTACAGATGGGTGCGCTCCAGACCGGTCTTTTCGGCGACGCGCGTCATCGAGCCGCCTTCGCGTGCGAGGTGGAATTCGAAGTAGGCTTTCTCGAAGCCGTCACGCGCTTCGCGCAGCGGGCGGTCGAGGTCGAACCCCTGGTGCTGCTCGGGGCCGGCTTCGGCCGCCACGCGCACCGTCGAGGACATCGCATGGTGATGCGATGTCTCGATCTGCGCCGCGGCGCTGCCGGTCTCGGCCGGCGCATGCCCGGGCGCCGAAGTGGCCTGCGCGCTGCTGCGCGCCAGCCCCTGCTCGACCGCCTTGAGCAGTTTCTGCAGCGTGATCGGCTTTTCGAGAAAGGAGAACGCACCGATGCGCGTGGACTCCACGGCGGTGTCTATGGTGGCGTGGCCGCTCATCATGATCACCGGCATGGTCAGTTGCCCGGCCGACGCCCACTCCTTGAGCAGCGACACCCCGTCCGTATCGGGCATCCATATGTCCAGCAGCACCAGGTCATAGTTGCTGGACAGACGCGCTGCCCGTGCCTGGGTTGCGTTCTCCGCCAGGTCGACACTATGACCCTCGTCGTTGAGGATTTCCGACAACAAATCCCGAATCCCCAATTCGTCGTCGACCACCAGTATGTTTGCCATGTGTATTGAAACGCCTATGTGCTGCGCTGAGCGGAGCCCTCCGCGAGGGCCTTACCTACAGGGGCAAATGATAGCGACACTTGTGCTCCCTGCACTATCGAGTTTTCTACCCGGTTGCTCAACTTGATCCGGGCCCCGTGTTCATCTGCAATTTTCTTGACCACTGCGAGCCCCAGACCGGTGCCGCGCACCTTGGTCGTGACATAGGGCTCGAAGGCCCGTTGCAGGATGTTCGCCGGAAATCCCGGCCCCCGGTCACTGATGCTCAACTGCACGCGCTCGGTGAGCGCATTCCACTGCGTGCTGAGCTCCACTGCCTCTGGCGCACGGCCGGTCTCGGCCGCGGCCTGCTCGGTCGCATCCTGGGCATTTTGCAACAGGTTATGCACTATCTGCCGCAGTTGCTGCGCATCCCCCGCAATCCGGGGGCAGTTCGGGTCGAGGTCGACCTTGACACGCACCGGCGCATTTTCCTCGCCATAAAGATGCATCACGTCGGCCAGCAGGCCATTGAGGTCCAATGGCAACAGTTGGGCCGCGGGCAGGCGCGCGTAGTCGCGGAACTCATCCACGAGGTGCTTCATCGCGCCCACCTGGTCGACAATCGTCTTGACCGACTTGCCAAGCAAGGCCTGGTCGGCGGGCGCGAGCTTGTCCATCAGCTTCATCGCCAGGCGTTCGGCCGACAGCTGGATAGGCGTCAGCGGATTCTTGATTTCATGGGCCACGCGCCGCGCCACCTCGCCCCAGGCCTGGGCGCGCTGGGCCGAGACGATCTCGGAAATGTCGTCGAACACCAGCAGGCGCTGGGTGTCGGGCAGCTCCGCGCCGCGCACCACCAGGCTGGTGCTGTCGTGCACCACGCCGCCGCCCGCCGGGCTGTGCAGCTCGTGCACTTTCTGCCAGCGGTCGCGGCCGCCCTCCCCCAGGAACTGCGCAAACTGCTCGCGCACGATCTGCGCGAATTCCGCCAGCCCCGGCACGTCGCCCAGCAGCCGCCCCTGGTAGGCGGCCATGGGCACGCGCAGTATGCGGGTCGCGCCGGGATTGCTCGACACCACATGGCCGGCTTCGTCGAGCACGATCACGCCCGAAGTCAGGTTGTCGAGAATGGTCTGCAGATTGGAGCGTGCGGCATCGACATCGGCCATGCTCTGGCCCACGGCCGCATGCGCTTCGGCAAGCTGCTGGGTCATCAACGCAAACGCGCGCGTCAGGCCGCTGAGCTCGTCGGCGCTGGGCAGCGAGGCCTTGGGCCGCAGGTCGCCGCGCGCGACTTCGCGCACGCCCTGGGCCAGCATCAGCAGCGGCCGCGCGAGCTGGTTGCCCAGCACCACGGCCAGCAAAATGGCGCCAAACACCGCGAGAAACAGGCTCAGCGTGAGCGTGCCGATATACATGCGCTGCAGCCCTTCGCGTGCCAGCGCGCGCTCCTGGTACTCACGGTGGGCCTCCTGCACCGCGATCGCGTTGGCCAGCAGCGCCATCGGCAGCTTGAGCGTGGCCTGCACATAGCGCGGCTCGGCCAGCAGGCCCACGGCCGGGTTGGGCACCAGCGCCAGCGTGCGTACGCGCACCGCTTCGAGCATGCGCTCCAGGGCCGCGGCCTCGGTGACGACCGACACATCGTCCAGCCCCTCGATGCGCGCCACCGCCTGCTGGTCGCGCACCGCGCGCATCTGCTGCGCACTCGGTCTATCGGGCAGCAGCAGATCGAATTTCGACGGGCCCACGCTGGCCAGCACCTTGCCCGAAGCGCTCCACAGCACCACGTCGACGGCACCGAGCTGCTCGCGTATGCGTTCGAGCTCGAAGCCGGCCGCCGCATCGGGCACCTTGGACAGCGACTCGCTCGCGGTGCGCGTGTTGTGCGCCATGTCGTTGGCCACGGTCTCGAGCGTGATGCTCGCCAGGCTCACGCCCGCGGACAACGCGCCTTCCACCTTGACGTCGAACCAGCTTTCGATCGAGCGCGAAACGAACTGATAGGACACCACGTAGATCAGCAGCCCGGGCACCACGCCCACGAGCGCGAAAATGCCCGCGAGCTTGAGCAGCAGGCGGCTGCCGAAGCGCCCGCGCCGCAGGCGCAGCGCAAGCCGTACGCCGCCCCACAGCAGCAAGCCCAGCAGCACCGCCGCGACCAGCACGTTCATCGTGAACAGCCAGTTGTAGTTGCGCTCGTAGACTTCGCGGTTGTTGGTCGCCAGCGCCAGCAGGAACATCAGCACCAGGCCGATGGCGCACATCAGCGCCACGCCCACGCCCAGGGCCCAGCGTGCGGAGCGCGACAGACGCGAGACAGGCAACGGGGCGTTCGCCGCGTCCGGCGCGTTCCGCACGCTCAAGGCAGGCCTCCGCCGGCCAGGCGCAGGCTTTGCGTCATCTGCAGGTTCCAGCCCGAGCGGCCGAAGGCGCCGATCTGCAGCGGCCGCGGCAGCTGCGACAGGTCCAGGCCGAAGCGCATCTGCACCGTGACCGGCATGTCTTCGGGCACCTGCCCGCTGTCGGCGATCTTCCAGCGCGCGACGCGCTGCATGGCGTTGATCGCTTCCGCGAGATCGTCATAGGTTTGCGACAGCGCCAGCCCCAGGCCCGAACCGGTGAACGGGGTGGACGAGGTGTGCAGCCGCCAGCGGCGCGTCAGCGGCTGATAGCTCAGGCGCATATAGCGCGCGGATTGCGCCATCTCGCGGTCGGACCAGTACCAGCGCTCGCGCAGCACCTGCGCCTGCAGCACGAAATGCATGGTGATGCCCTTGAGCAGCGCGTCCTCGACATGCTCGGGCAGCTCGAACGCCAGCACCGCGCTCAGCAGCATGCCTTCGGGCGTGCGCTCGACCTGCATCTGGGTGATCGCCGCGCTGCTCTGGGCCCGCACTTCGCCGGGCAGGCCCCAGCCCGCGATCCACAGCAGGCAGGCCAGCGCCCAGTGCTGCCAACGCACGGGCAACGCACCTGCGAGCGGGGCGCTCTCAGGGGGCTTTTTCCAACAGGGCGTAGAAGAATCCGTCATGGTCACCCGGTTCATTGTCCGGGACAGCTGCGGTTTGCGCAGTATTGCCCGGAATTAAATGGCCGGGTGATGGCAGCAAGCGCGCCTGAGTGTTGCGTGCAAGGAACGCTTTGACCTGCAAATCGCCTTCGGCCTTGAAGACCGAGCAGGTGCAATACAGCATGCGCCCGCCGGTGCGCAGCAGCGGCCACAGCGTGTCGAGCAGGCGCGACTGGATGGCCGCGAGCTGGGCAATGTCGCTGTCGCGGCGCAGCCAGCGCACGTCGGGATGGCGGCGCACGATGCCCGAAGCCGTGCAGGGCGCGTCGAGCAAGATGGCGTCGAATTGGGCGCCGCCGCTGGCCTGCTGCCACCACTGGTCGGGCCGCGAAGCGTCGGCGACGACGACCTGCGCCTTCACGCCCACGCGCGCCAGCGTCTCGTGGATGCGCCCACTGCGTTCGGCGTCGATCTCCAGCGCCGTGACCTGCAACGGCGCCCCGGCTCCCGCGCTCGCACCAGCGTATTCGAGCAGATGCGCGGTCTTGCCGCCCGGGGCGGCGCAGGCATCGAGCACGCGCAGCGGCTGCGTCAGGTCCAGGCCCTGGAGCAGCAAGGGTGCGGCCATCTGCGCGGCCGCATCCTGCACCGACACCTGGCCTTGCGCAAAGCCGGGCAAGGCCTGCACCGGCTGGGGCTGGGCCAGCGCGAGGCCGCTTTCGCCCACGGGCGTCGCGCCCATCTGCTGCGCAGCGAGCAGTTGCTGGTATTGCGCGGGCGTCGCCTGCAGCCGGTTGACGCGCAAGGTCATGGGCGCATGGCGGTTGTTGGCCTGCAGGATCTGCTGCCAGTGCGCGGGGTGGTCCTGCTGCAGCCGGGCGATCCACCACTGCGGGTGGTTCCACAGCGCCTGGGGCTGGGCATCGGTCTTCGCCACCAGCGCGTCGCGCTCGCGCAGAAAACGCCGCAGGCAGGCATTGATGAACGCCGCCTGGCGCTGGGCTGGGCCGCGCTTGGCGGCCTCCACGGCCTGGTTGACCAGCGTGAACGGCGGGTAGGGGGCCTGGCTTTCATCCCAGGCCAGCGCCAGCGCCGTGCACAGCAGCGCATTGACGCGCGGCGGCGGCGTGCGCGGCGCGAGTTCGGCGCGCAGCGCCTGGGCACGGCCCAGCTGGCGCAGCACCTGGAACAGCAGGGCCTGCACGCCGGGGCGCAGGCGCTGGGGCACGGCCGCCAGCGCCTGGGTACCCGACTGGCCCGCCAGAATGGCCTGCAAGGCCTGGGCGACTTCGGCCAGTTGCTGCGACAGCGCAGGCGCCGCGCCGCCCGCGGCCTGTGCCGGCTCTCGGGAAGAAGGAGGGAAGATACGACTCATGCGGCGGTGTCTGGTAGCTGCGGCGCGAGCGCCGGTTGGAGCGGGCGTGCCGCGCGGAATCCGAAGAACCACGCCAGCACGCGCGCTGGAAATTGGACAATGGCCGCGTTGTATTGCGCCACTGCGGTGTTGAACTGGTCGGCGGCCAGTCCGGTCTGTGCCTGTTGCTGCTGCCAGCGCAGGCGCCATGCCGGGTCGTCGGGTGCACCCGGCAGTTTCTTCAAGGCTTGCCAGGCCGCGAATTGCGCATCATGGGCGCGTTCAAGCAATTGCATGGTCTGCGCGTGCAAAGGCCGCGCACGCGCGCCGGCCAGCGCAGCACCCATCGCGGCCAGGCTTTGCTGCCAGGCCGCGTGCGCCAGCCGCTGCGCGCCCTCGGGGTCCTCGGACGCGGCTTGCGTCGCGCTCCACTCGCTGAGCAGCCCCTGGGCCTGCAGGAAATAGCTGTCCAGCGCGCCAAAGGCCTGCACGCAGGCCGATCGCAGGCGCATCACCCGGTTGTAGGCACCCACGGCCCAGAAGACCAACACGGCCAGGACGATCCAGTCCAGGGAGATAGACCACATGCACAGGGACCGGCCCACTTCGCTGATCGCGCGCCGGTTCGATGAAAAACCCAATGAAAACGCCCCCGTCCACCATCAGCGGTACGGGGGCGCGGCTCAGTTAAGTCAGAGACTTAATCGACGGACGGATCGCTGACAGATACCGTGTCGGCACCTTCTTCGATGATGCCAGCCAGTTCGGCCGCTTCGGCTTCGGCAATGGCGCGGCGCTCGGCGTCGTCCATCATGTCCTTGGCCTTGCGTGCCTGGTGGTAGGCCAGACCCGTACCTGCGGGAATCAGGCGGCCGACGATCACGTTTTCCTTCAGACCGCGCAGCTCGTCGCGCTTGCCCATGATGGCAGCCTCGGTGAGCACGCGGGTGGTTTCCTGGAAGGAAGCCGCGGAGATGAACGAATCGGTCGACAGCGAAGCCTTGGTGATACCCAGCAGCACGTTGGAGTACGTCGCGGGGATCTTGCCTTCGGCCAGCAGCTTCTCGTTGGTGTTGAGGATTTCCGAGCGCTCGACCTGCTCACCAGCGATGTAGGTCGATTCACCGGGGTTCTCGACCACCACGCGGCGCAGCATCTGACGAACAATCACTTCAATGTGCTTGTCGTTGATCTTCACGCCTTGCAAGCGGTACACGTCCTGGACTTCGTCCACGATGTAGCGCGACAGCTCTTCGATGCCCAGCAGGCGCAGAATGTCTTGCGGGTCGGCCGGGCCGTCCACAATCAATTCGCCCTTGTTCACCACCTGGCCTTCGTGGACCAGAATGTTGCGTTCCTTGGGCACCAGCTCTTCGGAAACCTTGCCTTCCAGATCGGTGATCTGCAGGCGGACCTTGCCCTTGGTTTCCTTGCCGAACGACACCGTGCCGGTCATCTCGGCCAGCGTGCCCTTGTCCTTGGGCGTACGGGCTTCGAACAGCTCGGCCACACGCGGCAGACCGCCGGTAATGTCGCGCGTCTTCTGGCCTTCGACCGGGATACGGGCCAGCACTTCGCCGGGGCCCACTTCCTGACCGTCACGCACCTGGATCAGCGCGCCCACCTGGAAGCCGATGGTCACCGAGTGATCGGTGCCCGGAATCTTGACTTCCTGGTTGCTCGCGTCGATCAGCTTGACCTGGGGACGGATCACCTTGGTCGAGCCGCGGCGCTTGGGATCGATCACCACCAGCGTGGACAGACCGGTCACTTCGTCGAGCTGCTTGGCAACCGTCAGGCCTTCTTCGACGTTCTCGAACTTCACGCTACCGGCGTACTCGGTAATGATCGGTCGGGTCAGCGGATCCCAGTTCGCCAGGATCGTGCCGGCCTTGATCGCCTGGTCGGCCTTGATCGTCAGGATGGCGCCGTAAGGCACCTTGTGGCGTTCGCGCTCACGGCCGTGCTCGTCCTGGATGACGATTTCGCCGGAACGCGAAATCACCACCAGCTCGCCACGGGTGTTGGTCACATAACGCATGGTCGGGTTGAAACCGATCAGGCCGTTGGACTTGGCTTCGACGCTCGAGGCAATCGCCGCACGCGACGCCGCACCACCGATGTGGAAGGTACGCATGGTCAGCTGCGTGCCGGGCTCGCCGATGGACTGGGCAGCGATCACACCGACGGCTTCGCCGAGGTTGATCTGGCCGCCACGGCCCAAGTCGCGGCCGTAGCAGCTCGCGCACAGACCGTAGCGGGTTTCGCAGGTCAGGGCCGTGCGGACCTTCACTTCGTCGACGCCAGCGGCTTCCATGCCTTCGATGATGTCTTCGTCGAGCAGCGTGCCGGCCGGCACCACGAGGGCGCGCGTTTCGGGGCTCAGCACATCTTCGGCCACCGTGCGGCCGAGGATACGGTCGCGCAGCGATTCGATGACTTCACCACCTTCGACGATGGCGCGCATCAGCGTGCCATTGGTCGTGCCGCAATCCTGCTCGGTGACCACCAGATCCTGCGTCACATCGACCAGACGACGCGTCAGGTAACCCGAGTTGGCCGTCTTCAGCGCCGTATCCGCGAGACCCTTACGGGCACCGTGGGTGGAGATGAAGTACTGCAACACGTTGAGGCCTTCGCGGAAGTTCGCGGTAATGGGCGTCTCGATGATGGAGCCGTCAGGCTTGGCCATCAGGCCACGCATGCCGGCCAGCTGGCGAATCTGCGCTGCGGAACCGCGGGCGCCGGAGTCGGCCATCATGTAAATCGCGTTGAACGACTCCTGATCCACCTCGTTGCCGTGGCGGTCGATGGTCTTTTCCTTGGCCAGCTGCTGCATCATGACCTTGGAGACTTCGTCACCGGCCTTGCCCCAGATGTCCACGACCTTGTTGTAGCGCTCGCCGGACGTCACCAGACCGGAGACGTACTGCTGCTGGATTTCCTTCACTTCGGCTTCGGCGCGACCGATGATCTCGGGCTTTTGCGGCGGCACCAGCATGTCGCCGATGGCGATCGAGATACCGGCGTGCGTCGACAGACGGAAACCGTTTTGCAGCAGCTTGTCGGCAAACACCACCGTCGCCTTCAGACCGCACTTGCGGAACGAGGTGTTGATGAGCTTGGAAATTTCCTTCTTCTTCAGCGCCTTGTTCATGTTGCTGAACGGCAGGCCCTTGGGAAGAATTTCCGACAGCAGCGCGCGGCCGACGGTGGTTTCCACGATCTTGGTTTCGGACTCGAATTCGCCCGTTGCCTTGTTCTTGGTCCACTCCGTCATGCGCACGTTGATCTTCGCCGCCAGTTCGACCTGGTCGGAGTCGAGCGCGCGCTGCACTTCACCGACGTCGGAGAAGATCATGCCTTCGCCCTTGCCGTTGATGCGCTCGCGGGTGGCGTGGTACAGGCCCAGCACAACGTCCTGCGAAGGAACGATGGAAGGTTCGCCCGAAGCCGGGAACAGCACGTTGTTGGAGGCCAGCATCAGCGTGCGGGCTTCCATCTGTGCTTCCACCGACAGCGGCACGTGGACAGCCATCTGGTCACCGTCGAAGTCGGCGTTGAACGCCGCGCAGACGAGGGGGTGCAGCTGGATGGCCTTGCCTTCGATCAGGATGGGCTCAAAGGCCTGGATACCCAAACGGTGCAGCGTAGGCGCACGGTTGAGCATCACCGGGTGTTCCTTGATGACCTCTTCCAGGATGTCCCAGACCACGGGGGTGCCGGATTCGACTTCCTTCTTGGCGGCCTTGATCGTCGTCGCGATGCCCATGGCTTCGAGGCGCGAGAAGATGAACGGCTTGAACAGCTCCAGGGCCATCAGCTTGGGCAGACCGCACTGGTGCAGCTTGAGGTAAGGACCCACGGTAATCACGGAACGACCGGAGTAGTCCACGCGCTTGCCCAGCAAGTTCTGACGGAAACGACCGCTCTTGCCCTTGATCATGTCGGCCAGCGACTTGAGCGCGCGCTTGTTGGCGCCCGTCATGGCCTTGCCGCGGCGGCCGTTGTCCAGCAAGCTGTCAACGGCTTCCTGCAGCATGCGCTTTTCGTTGCGCGCAATGATTTCCGGCGCCTTCAGTTCCAGCAAACGGCGCAGACGGCTGTTGCGGTTGATCACGCGGCGGTACAGGTCGTTCAGGTCGGAAGTCGCAAAGCGGCCGCCGTCCAGCGGCACCAGCGGACGCAGGTCCGGAGGCAGCACGGGCAGCACTTCGAGCACCATCCAGCCGGGCTTGATGCCCGACTTCTTGAAGGCTTCGAGCAGCTTGAGGCGCTTGGCGTTCTTCTTGATCTTGACTTCGGAGCCCGTCAGATCGTTGCGCAGCTTGTCGATCTCGATTTCGATGTCCAGCGATTCGAGCAGGTCCTTGATGCCTTCAGCGCCCATCTTGGCGATGAACTCATCGCCGTATTCCTTGCGCTTGGCGTCGTAGTCGTCCTCGGACATGATGCCGAATTTCTTCAGCGGCGTCATGCCGGGGTCGGTCACCACGTAGGCTTCGAAATACAGCACGCGTTCGATGTCGCGCAGCGTCATGTCGAGCACCAGGCCCAGACGCGACGGCAGCGATTTCAGGAACCAGATGTGGGCGCAGGGCGCGGCCAGGTCGATGTGACCCATGCGCTCGCGACGCACCTTGGTCTGCGTGACTTCAACGCCGCACTTCTCGCAGATCACACCGCGGTGCTTGAGGCGCTTGTACTTGCCGCACAGGCATTCGTAGTCCTTGATGGGACCAAAAATCTTGGCGCAGAACAGGCCGTCGCGTTCGGGCTTGAACGTGCGGTAGTTGATGGTCTCGGGCTTTTTCACTTCGCCGAAAGACCACGAGCGGATCTTTTCGGGCGAAGCCATGCCGATGCGGATGGCATCAAAGTGCTCATCCGGCGTGAATTGCTTGAATAGGTCGAGTAGCGATTTCATAGTGACTCTTTCCTTTTCCGCTTAGGAGCGTTCCAGCTCGATGTCCAGGCCCAGCGAACGGATTTCCTTGACCAGCACGTTGAACGATTCGGGCATGCCGGCTTCGATGGAGTGTTCGCCCTTGACGATGGATTCGTACACCTTGGTACGGCCCACCACGTCATCGGACTTCACGGTCAGCATTTCCTGCAGCACATAGGCGGCGCCGTAAGCTTCCAGCGCCCACACTTCCATTTCACCGAAACGCTGACCGCCGAACTGGGCTTTACCGCCCAGAGGCTGCTGCGTGACCAGCGAGTAAGGACCGGTGGAGCGGGCATGCATCTTGTCGTCGACCAGGTGATGCAGCTTCAGGTAGTGCATGTAGCCAATGGTCGTCGGACGCTCGAAGCGTTCACCGCTGCGGCCGTCGAACAGGTAGGCCTGGGTCAGGCTTTCCGTCAGGCCCTTGCGCGCGGCGATTTCCGGCGGGTAGGCCAGAGCCAGCATGTCCTGGATTTCCTGCTCGGAAGCGCCGTCGAACACGGGCGTTGCATAGGGCACGCCGGTCTTCAGGTTCTCCGCCATGGACATGATTTCCGTGTCGTTCAGCTGGGCCAGGTCTTCCTGGCGGCCGCGCGAGTTGTAGACCTGTTCCAGGAATTCACGCATCTCGGTGGCCTTGGCTTCGGCTTGCAGCATGTCGCCAATGCGTTGACCGATACCCTTGCCGGCCCAGCCCAGATGGACTTCGAGCACCTGACCGATGTTCATCCGCGAAGGCACGCCCAGCGGGTTGAGCACGATGTCGGCGGTGGTGCCGTCGGCCATGAAAGGCATGTCTTCCACGGGCGTGATCTTCGAGACCACACCCTTGTTGCCGTGACGGCCGGCCATCTTGTCACCAGGCTGCAGACGGCGCTTGACGGCCAGGTAGACCTTGACCATCTTGAGCACGCCCGCGGGCAGCTCGTCGCCTTGCGTGAGCTTCTTGCGCTTTTCTTCGAAAGCCAGGTCGAAGCTGTGGCGGGTCTGCTCCAGCGAGTTCTTGATGGACTCGAGCTGCGCCGCAACGTCGTCTTCCGCGGGGCGGATATCGAACCAATGGAACTTCTCGACGCCGTCCAGGTAGACCTTGTCGAGCTTGGCGCCCTTGGCCAGCTTTTGCGGGCCACCGTTGGCGATCCGGCCGATCAGCAGCTTCTCGATACGGTCGAACGCGTCGGCTTCGACGATGCGCAACTGGTCGTTCAGGTCCAGGCGGAAGCGCTTGAGTTCATCGTCGATGATCTGCTGGGCGCGCTTGTCGCGCTGGATGCCTTCACGCGTGAAGACCTGGACGTCGATCACGGTGCCGGAGCTGCCCTGGTCGACGCGCAAGGAAGTGTCCTTCACGTCCGAAGCCTTCTCGCCGAAAATCGCGCGCAGCAGCTTCTCTTCAGGCGTCAGCGTGGTCTCACCCTTGGGAGTGACCTTGCCCACCAGCGTGTCGCCGGGCTGGACTTCGGCACCCACGTAGATGATGCCGGACTCGTCCAGGCGGTTGAGCTGCTGCTCCGACAGGTTCGGAATGTCGCGCGTGATTTCTTCGGCACCGAGCTTGGTGTCGCGGGCCATCACCACGAGTTCTTCGATATGGATCGAGGTGTAGCGGTCTTCGGCCACCACGCGCTCGCTGATCAGGATCGAATCCTCGAAGTTGTAGCCGTTCCAGGGCATGAACGCGATCAGCATGTTCTGACCGATGGCGATTTCGCCCAGATCGGTCGAAGCGCCGTCGGCGATCACGTCACCCTTGGCCAGCAGGTCACCGCGCTTGACGACGGGACGCTGATGGATGTTGGTGTTCTGGTTGGAACGCTGGTACTTGATCAGGTTGTAGATGTCCACACCGACTTCACCGGCCACGGCTTCGACGTCGTTCACGCGGATCACGATGCGGGTGGCATCGACGTAATCCACGATACCGCCGCGTGTCGCCGTCACGACGGTGCCCGAGTCCACGGCAGCAACGCGTTCGATACCGGTACCGACCATGGGCTTTTCAGGGCGCAGCACAGGCACGGCCTGGCGCGACATGTTGGCGCCCATCAATGCGCGGTTCGCGTCATCGTGTTCGAGGAAGGGAATCAGCGAGGCAGCGACCGAGACGATCTGCGCGGGCGACACGTCCATGTACTGGACGCGGTCCGCGGAAATCAGCGTCGACTCACCCTTTTCGCGCGCCGAGATCAGCTCGCCCGTGAGGCGGCCTTCGGCGTCGAGTTCGGCGTTGGCCTGGGCAATGATGTACTTGCCTTCTTCGATGGCCGAGAGGTAATCGATTTCGGCAGTGACCTTGCCTTCGCTCACGCGACGGTAAGGCGTTTCGATGAAGCCATACTCGTTCAGGCGCGCATACAGGGCCAGCGAGTTGATCAGGCCGATGTTTGGACCTTCAGGCGTTTCGATAGGGCAGACGCGACCGTAATGGGTCACGTGCACGTCACGCACTTCAAAGCCTGCACGTTCGCGCGTCAGACCACCCGGGCCAAGGGCCGAAACACGGCGCTTGTGGGTGATTTCGGCCAGAGGATTGGTCTGGTCCATGAACTGCGACAGCTGCGACGCACCGAAGAATTCCTTCAACGCGGCCGAGATCGGCTTGCTGTTGATCAGGTCGTGCGGCATCAGGGGCTCTTGCTCGGCCTGACCCAGACGTTCCTTCACGGCCTTCTCGATACGTGCCAGGCCCGTGCGGTACTGGTTTTCGGCGAGTTCGCCCACGCAACGCACGCGGCGGTTGCCCAGGTGATCGATGTCATCGACTTCGCCATTGCCGTTGCGCAGGTCCACGAGAATCTTGACCACGGCCAGGATGTCTTCGTTGGACAGCACCATGGGACCGGTCGCGCCGTCGCGGCCGATCTTGGCGTTGAACTTCATGCGGCCGACGCGCGACAGATCGTACGTATCGGGGTTGTAGAACAGGCGCTGGAACAGGGCCTGGACTGCATCTTCGGTTGGCGGCTCGCCGGGACGCATCATGCGATAGATCGCGACGCGGGCAGCGAATTCGTCCGCCGTCTCATCGATGCGCAGCGTCTGCGAGATGTAGGCGCCCTGGTCGAGTTCGTTGGTGTAGATGCACTGCAGGTCCTGAACGCCGGCGCTGCGCAGCTTCTTGAGCAGCGCTTCGGTCAGCTCTTCGTTGGCCTTGGCAATGATTTCACCGGTATCGGGATCGACGATGTGGCGTGCTGCCACGCGGCCGATCAGGAAGTCCTCAGGCACGCTGATGAACTTGGTGCCCGATTGCTCGAGTTCGCGGGTGTGACGCGCGGTGACGCGCTTGTCCTTGGCCACGATCACCTTGCCCGACTTGTCGGTGATGTCGAAACGTGCGACTTCACCGCGCAGGCGCTCGGACACGAATTCCATCTGCGCGCCACTGTCCATCAGACGGAAATTGTCGTTGACGAAGAAGTTGGCGAGGATGGACTCGGGCGTCAGGCCGATGGCCTTGAGCAGGATCGTGACCGGCATCTTGCGGCGACGGTCGACGCGGAAATACAGCATGTCCTTGGGGTCGAACTCGAAGTCCAGCCAGGAACCGCGGTAAGGGATGATGCGTGCCGAGAACAGCAGCTTGCCCGAGCTATGCGTCTTGCCCTTGTCGTGTTCGAAGAACACGCCAGGCGAGCGGTGCAGCTGCGAAACGATCACACGTTCCGTGCCGTTGATGATGAAGGAGCCCTTTTCGGTCATCAGGGGCACTTCGCCCATGTAGACCTCTTGCTCTTTCACTTCCTTGACCACCTTGGACTGGCTGGTCGAGGATTCGCGATCGTAAATGATGAGCTGAACCTTGGCACGCACGGCCGAGGCGAAAGTCAGACCGCGGGTCTGGCATTCGCGCACGTCAAATGCGGGCTTGGCAAGGTTGTACTCGACAAACTTCATCTCCACAAAACCGTTGTGCGAGACGATGGGGAACGCAGCGTTGAAAGCTGCTTGCAGACCTTCGTGGGTACGTTTTTTGGGGGCTGAATCTGCTTGCAAAAACGCGGTATAGGCGTCCTTTTGCATCTGGAGCAGATACGGCACTTCGAGCACGCTATCGCGGCTGCCGAAACTTTTGCGAATCCGCTTGCGTTCGGTGTAAGAATAGGCCATGAGATCTCCGGGCAAAGACATGAGTCCTGGGTCTTCGACGACTGCCCCACATGGAAAGCTCCCTGCGGGCTTGGCGGTTGGCCACTACCAACCATGGCTGACGACGGTGCCTTGCACACCGCCCGAACCAAGGCGTCTTCTGCTGTCGGGTTGTCAGAAGACACTAAAAAGCGCTCGCTTTCGCGACCGCTTTCTGGTGCGTTCTGGAAACAAGTTCCATAAGCGCCAAAGGCTGGAGCGCCTTGCGGGCACTCCAGCCTAGGGAATGACGTCAATTACTTGACTTCAGCCTTTGCACCGGCGTCCACCAGCTTCTTCAGAGCGGCTTCAGCGTCGGCCTTGGCGATCGCTTCCTTCACGTTCTTGGGAGCGCCGTCGACCAGGTCCTTGGCTTCCTTCAGACCCAGACCGGTGATTTCGCGCACGGCCTTGATCACGGACACCTTGTTGGCGCCAGCTTCGAGCAGAACGACGTTGAATTCGGTCTTCTCTTCAGCAACAGCGGCAGCAGCGCCACCAGCAGCGGGAGCGGCCATAGCGGCAGCGCTCACGCCAAACTTCTCTTCAATGGCCTTGACCAGGTCATTGAGTTCCAGAACCGTCATGCTGTCCAGCGCGGTCAAGAATGCGTCTTTATCGAATGCCATTTTGATTTCCTAACAATTTTGTTGGTTGACTACCGGGCGCTCAGGCCGCAGCAGTTTCTTCGGCGGCCACTTCGGCAACGCCTTCGCTGCGCTTTGCCGCCAGCGCGCCCAGCACAACGGCCGTACGCGACATGGGGGACATAAGCAAGCCGCACACCTGTGCCAGCAGAACTTCCTTGGAAGGAATGTTTGCCAGTTGCTTCACGCCTTCGACATCCAGGGCCTTGCCACCGAAAGCGCCTGCGCGGATAACCAACTTGGTGTTGGTTTTCGCGAAGTCGGCCACCACCTTGGCGGCGGCCACTGCGTCTTCAGAGAAGCCATAGATGAGCGGACCAGTCATCTGGTCAGCCACCACGTCAAACGCGCTACCGGCGACAGCACGGCGGGCCAGGGTGTTCTTCAACACGCTCAGGCTCACACCCTTGCTGCGGGCATCAGCACGCAGTTTGGTCATGTCGGCGACCGTGATGCCACGGTATTCCGCGATCACAAGCGTTTGAGCTTTAGCGGCGAGGCTGGTCACTTCGGAAATGACCGCTTCTTTCTCACTGCGATTAAGACTCAAGGTCTACTCCTTAAAATGCGTACGTCGGAAATCCTTCGTACGCGCTCTTGTTGCAGCGACCAACTGTTGAGGAAATACATCCATCTGCAGCGGGATCGCCATCTGCGTTGGCCCATTCGGGTTTAAGCACAGCCGTGCACCAACGGTCTTGGATGGCCTGCGCCTCGCGCCTGAGCGCAAGACCACAGCCCACCACATCAGACCGGTCCGAGAACCGGTCTGAAGATTTTTTGCAATTACGCTGCGATGGTCTGGGTGTCGACGCGAACGCCCACGCCCATCGTCGAGGAAACTGCCACCTTGCGCAGGTACAGGCCCTTGCTCGTAGCGGGCTTGGACTTGTTCAGGGCGTCGATCAGAGCAGCCAGGTTGCCCTGGAGCTTTTCGTTGTCGAACGAACGACGGCCGATGGTGCTGTGCACGATACCCGCCTTGTCGACACGGTACTGCACTTGACCTGCCTTGGCGTTCTTCACAGCCGTGGCGACGTCAGGCGTCACAGTGCCAACCTTGGGGTTGGGCATCAGGCCGCGGGGGCCGAGGATCTGACCGAGCGTACCCACGACGCGCATTGCGTCGGGAGCAGCGATCACGATGTCGAAAGGCATGTCGCCGGCCTTGACCATGGCGGCCAGGTCGTCCATGCCCACGATGTCGGCGCCGGCAGCCTTGGCTTCTTCAGCCTTGGCACCTTGTGCGAACACCGCGACGCGGGTGGTCTTGCCGGTACCGTGAGGCAGCACGACAGCGCCGCGCACCACTTGGTCCGACTTCTTGGCGTCCACGCCCAGTTGCACGGCCACGTCGATGGATTCATCGAACTTGGCGGTTGCAGCTTCCTTCACCAGCACGACGGCTTCAGCGAATGCGTACAGCTTGTTCGCGTCAACTTTGCCTTCGAAGGCTTTTTGCTTCTTGGTCAACTTGGCCATTTTACAAACCCTCCACCAGAACGCCCATCGAACGGGCGGAACCGGCCAGCGTACGGACGGCAGCGTCCACGTCGGCGGCGTTCATGTCTTTGAGCTTGGTGTTAGCAATCTCAACCAGCTGATCACGCGTGATCTTGCCGACCTTGACCTTGTTGGGGTTCGCGGAACCCTTGTCCAACTTGATCGCCTTCTTGATCAGGACCGTCGCGGGCGGGGTCTTGATGATGAAGGTGAAGCTCTTGTCGGCAAAGGCCGTGATGACCACGGGCAAAGGCAGACCTGGCTCGACACCTTGGGTCTGGGCGTTGAACGCCTTGCAGAACTCCATGATGTTGAGGCCACGCTGGCCCAGTGCGGGACCGATTGGTGGGGATGGGTTGGCCTTACCAGCTGGGACTTGCAGCTTGATGAAGCCGACGATTTTTTTCGCCATGGTTGCTCCTTGCGGGTTTTAACGCTGCAGGCTTTCGCTTGCGGCTCCCCGGGGGTTAACGACTCATTTAAAAATTCCGCACCGAGTCGAGAGGTGCGAAACCGGATCTCAGGTTTTTTCGACCTGGGAAAATTCGAGTTCGACCGGAGTCGAGCGACCGAAAATCATCACCGACACGCGCAGGCGATTCTTTTCGTAATTGACTTCTTCGACCGAGCCGTTGAAGTCTGTGAACGGGCCGTCCTTGACGCGCACCAGCTCGCCCGCCATGAATTCGACCTTGTGGCGCGGCTTGTCCGTGCCTTCCTGCATCTGGCTCACGATCTTCTGCACTTCCTCTTCCGAGATGGGTGCAGGGCGGTTCTTCGCGCCGCCGACAAAACCGGTCACCTTGTTGGTGTGCTTGACCAGATGCCAGGTGTCGTCTTCCATGACCATTTCGACGAACACATAGCCAGGAAACAAGCGACGCTCGGTCGTCTTGCGCTGGCCATTCTTGATTTCGACGACTTCTTCGGTAGGCACCAGGATGCGACCGAACTTGTTTTCCATGCCGGCGCGCATGATGCGCTCGGTGATGTTGCGTTCGACCGCCTTTTCCATGCCCGAATACGCATGGACGATGTACCAACGCAGGTCAGGATTGGATGCGGGAGCAGAACCCGGGGTTTCTGCTACGCCCATTTCGACAGCATCTGTCATTACTTCCTCCAGCCCAAAATCAGATCGTACAAAACCCACTCCAGTGTCTTGTCGGTCAGCCAAAGGAACAAGGCCATGATCACGACGAACACAAAAACGTAGGCTGTCATCTGCACCGTCTCTTTGCGGGTAGGCCAGACAACCTTCTTGACTTCGCGCCAAGCGTCGCGGGCAAAGCCCACGAACTGCTTGCCTGGCTCGGACACCAGGAACACACCTGCGGCCGCCACCAGACCGACGATCAGCACGCCCCATTGCGCCAGCGGGCCCTGCTTGGACAACAGGTAAAAACCTGCGACCGCAGCAACGACCAATGCCGCTACTGCGGCAAGCTTCGCCTTATCGGCAGCGGAACTAACTGTTTCAACCTGACTTGTGGCCATATATGATTTCTCTCGCGCTCATCGCGCCACGCCGAAGACGCTGAAGCCCGCCAGATTCTGGCGGGCTTTTTTTATTTCACCACCGAGGTGGCAGGGGCAGTAGGAATCGAACCTACAACCTTCGGTTTTGGAGACCGACGCTCTGCCAATTGAGCTATACCCCTAGAACCTATCTATTATGCCAGGACCTTGGCAACCACGCCGGCACCAACCGTACGGCCACCTTCGCGGATGGCGAAGCGCAGGCCTTCTTCCATGGCGATGGGGGCAATCAGCTTGACGGTGATCGACACGTTGTCGCCGGGCATGACCATTTCCTTGCCTTCGGGCAACT
>NZ_CACSJA010000017.1 GCF_902706035.1 Pantoea sp. 18069
CGGCGGACTGCTGTCCTATCTGCAGCGCGAGCGCGGCTGCAGCGGCTATGGCGTGGAGCTCGATGACGCCAATGTGCTGGCCTGCGTGCGCCGCGGCGTCGACGTGCTGCAGCTCAATCTCGAGGACGGCCTGGCGATGTTCGGCGACAACAGCTTCGACGTGGTGCTGCAGATCGACACGCTGCAGCATCTGCGCAATGCCGAGGTCATGCTGCGCGAGACCGCGCGCATAGGCCGCCTGGGCATCGTCGCCTTCCCCAATTTCGCGCACTGGCCCAACCGCCTGTCGGTGCTGCGCGGGCGCATGCCGGTCACGCGCCGCCTGCCCTACCAGTGGTATGACACGCCCAATATCCGCGTTGGCACGTTCAAGGATTTCGAGGTGCTGGCGCACAAGAACCGGCTGCAGGTGCGCGATGCCTTCGGCCTGCAGGGCGGCGAGACGGTGCGCTTTTTGCCCAATCTGCGCGCCGGCACGGCAGTCTTCTGCCTCGAACATGAGTGAGGAAGCACCCCCTGAGCCGCTGACGCCGGTTGGCCGGCCCCGTCTTCCCCCTCTCAACCTTCGGTGGAGGGGGGCGCCCGGCTAGGGACGGCAGCCTCGCTGCGCGGCGGCGCTTGCTCGCTGCCTCTGAGCTGGGTCACGCCGGTTTCAAGGGCTGCGCGCGGTGCAATGACTTATCAATGAAGCAAAGGTTGATCATGGAATTGCTGCAGACGTGCAAGAAAGCGATGCTTGCGCTGGCGTGGATGGGTCTCGCGGCGACGGCCCAGGCCCAGCCGGCGGCGCCCGCGCCCGCTGCGAGCTGGCCGCCCCAGCCCGCGCTGATCGCCCACCGCGGCGCCTCGGCGCTGCGGCCCGAGCATACGCTCGCGGCCTATCAAAAGGCCATCGATGACGGCGCCGACCTGATCGAGGCCGATCTGGTCATCACCCGCGACGGCGTGCTGGTGTCGCGCCATGAAAATGCAATTGCCATTCTCAAGGCCGATGGCGCGCTGCAGGAGGCAACCACCGATGTCGCCGATCGCCCGGAGTTCGCCGCGCGCCGCACCACCAGAACCATAGACGGCAAGGCCATCACCGGCTGGTTCGTCGAGGATTTCACGCTCGCCGAACTCAAGACGCTGCGCGCGCGCGAGCGCATACCGCTGCTGCGCCCGGGCAGCGCCGCCTATGACGGCCAGTTCGAGGTGGCTACGCTGGAAGAGATGATCGCGCTGGCGCGCACGCAAAGCGAGCGCACGGGGCGCACCATAGGCCTGTATCTCGAGACCAAGCACCCGAGCTACTTCCAGGCGATGGGCCAGCCGCTGGAAAAGCCGCTGCTCGACATGCTGGCGAAACACGGCCTGAATCGCGCGGACGCGCCGGTCTTCATCCAGTCGTTCGAAGTCGGCAACCTGCGCGCGTTGCGTGCGCTCACGCCCGTGCGCCTGGTGCAGCTGCTGGCCCCGAACGGCAGCCCGTTCGACCAGACGCTCAAGGGCGCGCAGGGCAGGACCTATGCGCAGATGGCCACGCCCGCGGGCCTGGCCGAGATCGCGACCTATGCCCAGGGCGTGGGCCCGGGCCGGGCGATGGTGATTCCGGTCGCCAACGGCGGCCATGGCCGTCCCACGTCTCTGGTCCAGGACGCGCATGCCGCGGGCCTGCTGGTGCATGTCTGGACGCTGCGCCCCGAAAACGCCTTCCTGCCGGCCCGGCTCAGGAGCGCACCGGCGAGCAACGGCGCCCAGCGCGGCGATGCGCGCGCCGACATGGACGCTTTCCTGCGCAGCGGCATCGACGGCGTGTTCACCGATGACCCGGCCATTGGCCGCGCAGCCCTAGACGCCATGCAACGCAAACCCTGAACGCCACTCTGCAGGACAATAGAGCATCGCCGCGGCCCTCCGTGGCACCGACGAAGGAGCTTTAGCCATGAATGCACGCATCCCCGCCACCGCCCTCGATCCGGCTCTTGCACTGGAGCGTGTCAGCGCCCAGTGGGACAGCGATATCGTCGGGCAGCTGTCCGAATACATCCAGATTCCCGCGAAGTCGCCTATGTTCGCGCCCGACTGGGAGCAGCAGGGCTATCTCGACACCGTGCTGCGCAACGCGGCCACCTGGGTCGAGGCGCAGAAGGTCGCGGGCCTGACGCTGGAGATCGTGCGCCTGCCGGGCCGCACGCCGGTGCTGTTCTTCGAGGTCGCGGCAACCCAGTCGCAGTCGCAGGGCCAGGGCACGGTGCTGATGTACGGCCACCTCGACAAGCAGCCCGAATTCGAAGGCTGGCGCAAGGATCTGGGCCCGTGGACGCCCAAGTACGAGGACGGCAAGCTCTATGGCCGTGGCGGCGCCGATGACGGCTACGCGGTCTACGCGAGCATTGCCGCGGTGCAGGAACTCAAGCGCCAGAACGTGCCGCATCCGCGCATCTGCGGGCTGATCGAGACCTGCGAGGAAAGCGGCTCGCGCGACCTGCTGCCCTATGTCGACGCGCTGCGCCCGCGCCTGGGCGAAGTCGCGCTGGTGATCTGCCTGGACAGCGGCGCGGGCAACTACGACCAGCTGTGGCTCACCACCAGCCTGCGCGGCATGGCCACCGGCACCCTCAAGGTCGAGATCCTGACCGAAGGCATCCACTCGGGCGATGCCTCGGGCGCCGTGCCCTCATCGTTTCGCATCATGCGCCAGGTACTCGACCGGCTCGAGGACAGCGCCACTGGCCGGCTGCTGCCCGCGAGCTTCCACTGCGAAGTGCCGGCCGAGCGGCTGGCCCAGGCACGCGCCACGGCGGCCATCCTGGGCGAGGAAGTCACCAAGCGCTTTCCCTGGGCGCACTACGACTGCGGCGGCGCCACCACGTTCGCGCTGCCGACCACGTCCGATCCGGTCGAGTCGCTGCTCAAGCGCACCTGGGAGCCCACGCTGAGCGTGACCGGCGCCGAAGGCTTCCCCACGCTGCAGAACGCGGGCAATGTGCTGCGCCCGTATACGGCCTTCAAGCTGAGCCTGCGCCTGCCGCCGCTGGTCGATTCCGCGGCCTGCGTGCAGGAAATGAAGGCCTTGCTCGAAGACAACGCGCCCTACAAGGCCAAGGTCACCTGGGAAGGGCTGAGCTCGGCCAGCGGCTGGAATGCCCCGGCCATGGATACCTGGTTCGAGCAGGCGCTGCAAAGCGCCAGCCAGGCGCATTTCGGCGCGGCCTGCGGCTATATCGGCCAGGGCGGCACGATACCCTTGATGAACATGCTCAGCGCGGGCTTTCCCAAGGCGCAGATGATGGTCTGCGGCGTGCTGGGGCCCAAGAGCAATGCGCACGGGCCCAACGAGTTCCTGCATGTGCCCTATGCGAAGAAGATCACGGCGGCGGTGGCGCAGGTGATTGCAAACCTTCCCAGCACCCCCTGAGACGCTTCGCGGCAGGCGCCGAGCCGTCTTCCCCCTCTCAACCTTCGGTGGAGGGGACGGCCCTTCCTCGCTGCCCCCTTGCTGGGACATGCCCGTTTTAGAAGCTGCGCCTTGGCCCGCCCTCAATCCAGCGTCAACGTCGCCAGCGCCGCCAATGGCGCGGTCTCGGCGCGCAGCACGCGTGCGCCCAGGGTGACGGGGGCAAAGCCGTTGGCGCGGGCCAGCGCTTCTTCCTGGGGGCTCAGGCCGCCTTCGGGGCCTGAAAGGAAGACCACGGATTTCTGTTCGGGTGCATGCTGGGCTGCGGCCGCGCGCAGCGGCTGCGTGCCTTCGCCCAGCGACAGCAGCAGGCGCGCCTGCTGGTCCGCGGGGGCTGCGCTTTTCAGCCAGTCTTCGAGGGCGGTCGCGGGATGGATCACGGGAACGCGGTTGCGCCCGCTTTGCTCGCAGGCCGCGACCGCGACGGCCTGCCAGTGGGCGCGCTTCTTGTCGCCGCGCTCGCCCTTGAGCTTGAGCACGCTGCGCTCGGCCAGCAGTGGCGTGATGCTGGTGGCGCCGAGCTCGGTGGCCTTTTCGACCAGCCAGTCCATGCGCTCGTTGGCCGTGATGCCGGCGAGCAGATGCACTTCGCGCGCGGTTTCGCGTTCCACGGCGCGGTGCGCGCCGACCTGCACCAGCACGTCGCTGCGGCCCATGCGCAGCACCGTGGCCTCGAACTCGCCGCCCGCAAAGCCGTCGCCGGCCTGGCCTTCGAACAGGGTGATGCTGTCGCCGGGCTGCATGCGCAGCACCTGCACATGGCGCGCGGCGCCGGCGGGCAGCTCAAGCGTGTCGCCGGTGTGCAGCGGAAGAGGGCAGTGAAAACGGGGCATGGGCGGTCAAAAATGGGTAAACGGGCGAAAGATGGGCGCTGGGCATGCAACTTTTATGTGTGGAACGGCAATAGCAGCAAGCAAATGCTGCCATTGGCTTACATTCTTCCGTACGCGTAGCCTTCGACGGCCTGGATGTTCTCGATTTCGTCGATCACCTTGAGCAGGGGCCCGAGCTGGCGGTAGCGGTGGGCCGTGGCGCGAATGTAGTGGATGAAGCGCGGCGTGTCGGCCAGGTACCTGGGCTTGCCGTCGCGCAGCGTCAGGCGCGCGAAGATGCCGGCCACCTTGAAGTGGCGCTGCAGGCCCATCCACTCGACGGCGCGGTAGAACTCGCCGAAATCATCGCCCCAGCCGGAGGCGCTGGTCGCGCCCACGAGGCCGGCCTTGCGTGCCTTTTCCCAGTAGCGCACGCAGATGTCGATGATGAACTCCTCTTCCCAGCTGATGAAGGCGTCGCGCAGCAGGCTCGCGATGTCATAGGTGATGGGGCCGTAGACCGCATCCTGGAAGTCGAGCACGCCCAGCGGGCCGCCTGCGCTTTGCGGCAGCATCAGGTTGCGCGTCATGAAGTCGCGGTGCACGTAGACGCTGGGCACGGCGAGGTTGTGCGCGACGATGGTGTCGAAGGCCTTGGACAGCGTTTCGAGTGGCTTGCCGGCCAGCGTCACGCCCTTGTGCTGCGCGAGATACCAGTCGGGGAACAGCGCGAGCTCGCGGCGCAGCAGGGCTTCGTCATACACCGGCAGCACGCCGGGGCGCGAGGCCAGTTGCCAGGTCAGCAGCAGGTCTGCGGCTTCGCGGTACCAGGGCTCGGCTTCGCCCGGCGAGGCCGGGTCCAGGCGCTCGATCAGTGTCTGGCTGCCCAGGTCGCTCAGCAGCATGAAGCCCTGGGCCTGGTCCCAGGCGAGGATGTCCGGCACGGTCAGGCCCGCGGCCGCGAGCAGGGCCTGCACCTTGACGAAGGGCGCGCAGTCTTCCTTGTCGGGCGGCGCATCCATCACGATCAGGCTGGCGCCGCCGGCGCAGTCCAGCCGCAGGTAGCGGCGAAAGCTCGCATCGGCCGAGGCGGGGCGCAGGCTCTCGGGCTGGAGCTGGTGCAAACTGACGAGGGGGGCGAGCCAGGCCGCAAAAGCGGCTTGGCGAACGGCACTGGGCCATTCAACGCTGGCAATGGGGGAGATGGGGTGGCTCATGGATAATCGGATTCTACAAACTCGCCTGTTTGCCCGCGTGCAAGCATTGGCCCCGGCCCCTGGGCTTTCCATCTTTTCGTCCACCGTGCCTTTTCGCCAGCAATCCATCGCCGCGCCCACGTCCTGCCCGCTTCCCCGGCGGCAGCTGCCGTCCGTTCGCCCCCTGGTGTGGTGGATGGCCCTGGCCTGGGCCGGCCTGCCTGCGCTGGCCCAGCCGCAGCCCGAAGCGGTACAGCCGCAGCCTGAAGTGGCACAGCCGCTGCCGGCCCCGGTGCTGCGCGCCAGCCCCATGCTGCAGGAAAGGATTCCCGAGGCCGCGCGTGCGCTGCAGCCGGTGTTCGTGCGCGGGGATTCGATTGCCGGCCAGGCCGACGTGCGTGCCGTGATCGAAGGCCATGCCGAGCTGCGCCGCAGCGACACCATCGTCCGTGCCAATCGCATGGAATACACCGTCGCCGACGACCGGCTTCAGGCCGAGGGCCAGGTGCATGTCAACCGCGCGGGCAATGTCTTCGACGGCAGCCGGCTCGATCTCGAAGTCGAGGCCTTCCGCGGCAATTTCCTCGATGCGAACTACCGCTTCCTGGCCACGCAGGCGCATGGCGACGCTTCCAGGGTGGAGTTCCTGGACCGCGAGCGCTCCATTGTCCACAACGCCACCTACACCACCTGCCAGCGCGACAACGAGGCCAGCTGGGAGCCCGATTGGGTGCTCAAGGCCAGCTCCATCCATCTGGATCAGGGCGAGCAGGTCGGCTACGCGCGCGGGGCCAAGCTGCAGTTCAAGGGCGTGACGGTGCTGCCCATTCCGGTGGTGAGCTTTCCGCTGTCGGACCAGCGCAAGTCGGGCCTGCTGCCGCTGACCATCGGTCTGGACAACGTCAGCGGCTTTGAATACACCCAGCCGTATTACTGGAACATCGCGCCCAACCGCGACGCCACGCTGTCGAGCACGCTGATGACCAAGCGCGGCGTGAACCTCGGCGCGGAGTTCCGCTACCTCGAGCCGAGCTACCAGGGCAAGCTGCAACTCGAGTACATGCCCGGCGACCGTTTGCGCGACCGTGACCGCTGGTCCTATGGCCTGCAGCACCAGGGCCAGATTGCCTCGCCCTGGGGCGGGCTGGGCCTGAACATGAATCTCAACCGCGTGAGCGACAACAATTACTGGCGCGACTTCACGCGGCGCGACAGCAACCGGGCGCTCAACTCGCGCCTGCTGGCCAGCGACGCCACCCTGGGCTGGTACGGCCAGGACAGCACGCTGATGCTGCGCACGCTCAAGTGGCAGACGCTGCAGGATGTGGCCTCGCCGATCACGCCGCCCTATGACCGCATGCCGCAGCTGCAATGGCGCTACACGCCGCTGAACCTGGGCCATGGCCTGGACCTGACGGTCGAGGCCGACACCACGCGCTTCCAAGCCGATCCGCTGCTGACCCGCCAGGCGAATGCCCAGCGCAGCTACCTGATGGCCGAAATCAGCCGCCCGTTCCTGTCGCCGGGCGCGTTCTTCACGCCCAAGCTCAAGCTGCACGCGACCCAATACCAGTTCGACGACCCGCTGAGCAACGGCATGACGTCGGCCGGGCGCACGCTGCCCACGGTGAGCCTGGACAGCGGCCTGGTGTTCGAGCGCGAGACGAATATGTTCGGGCGCAGCCTGCTGCAGACGCTGGAGCCGCGCGCCTTCTACACCTATACGCCCTACCGCAACCAGAACATGCTGCCGGTGTACGACACCGCGCTCAATGATTTCAACCTGGCGACGATCTACAGCGACAACAGCTACAGCGGACATGACCGCCTGGCGGACAACAACCTGCTGACCCTGGGCCTGACCACGCGCTTCATCGATGCCGACACCGGCGCCGAGTCCGCGCGGCTGGGCGTGGCCCAGCGCGTGCGCTTTTCCGACCAGCGCGTGAATCTGCCCGGCGAAGTGCCCGCGACCGACCGGCTGTCGGACATCCTGTTCGGCGCCTCGATCAACTGGACGCCCCAGTGGGCGCTCGACGCGGCCGTGCAATACAACCGCGAGACCGGCCATTCCGAGCGCACCACCGTGGGCGCGCGCTACAGTCCGGGCAATTACCGGACCATCAGCGCGGCCTACCGCCTGCTGCGCGGCACCAGCGAGCAGGTCGACATGGGCTGGCAATGGCCCATCCGTAACCCTTGGGCGACCGAGGACAAAGGCCGCAATGGCGGGCGCTGGTACTCTGTGGGCCGGTTGAACTACAGTCTGCAGGATCGCAAGCTCGTCGACACCGTGGTGGGCTTCGAATACGACAGCTGCTGCTGGGTCGGCCGGGTCGTGCTCGAGCGCCTGCAAAGCAGTGTGACCACCTCGAATACCCGGCTGTTGTTCCAGGTCGAGTTCGTCGGCTTCTCGCGGTTGAGCCTCGGCGCCAACCCCTTGCAAAGCTTGAAGGACAATATCCCTCGCTACCAGGCCTTGCGTCAGACCAGCACTGCGCCCAGCCGCTTCAGCAATTACGATTAAACAAAGCACAGCTCCATGCGTCTTTCTTCCATGACCCCTCGCACCTTTGCCATGGGCCTTGTGTGCCTGGCCACTTTTGCCGCCGTCGGCGTGCAGGCCCAGGGCCTGCGCCTGTCCGGCGGACCGGCCGCATCCCTGTCGCAGGCGCTGGACGGCAGCGCCCGCGCCGTGCCCGGCAACACCGGCGTGCGCTCGGCGGACTTCATCGTGGCCGTGGTCAATTCCGAGCCGGTGACCAATACCGAAGTGCGTGACCGGATGGCGCGCGTCGCCCAGTCGATTGCGGGCCAGGGCGGGCAACTGCCCGCCGAAAGCGTGCTGGCGCGCGAAGTGCTCGAGCGGCTGATCCTCGAGAAGGCCCAGTTGCAAAGCGCGCACGAACAGGGCCTCAAGGTCGACGACTACGCAGTCGAGCAGGCCGCGCAGAACGTCGCCCGCCAGAACAGCCTGTCGCTCGAACAGATGATGGAGCGGCTCGCGGCGGACGGCATCAGTGCCACGCGTTTTCGCGAGGAATTGCGCAACCAGTTGCTGCTGCAGCGCCTGCGCGAGCGTGAAGTCGACGGCCGGGTGCGCGTGAGCGAGCTCGACATCGACCAGTACCTCAAGGAACAGCGCACGGCCGGAGACACCTCCAACATGACGCTGAACTTGGGCCATGTGTTCATTGCCGTGCCCGAAAATGCGCCGCCCGCGGTCGTGGCCGAGCGCGAGGCGCGCGCGCGCGAAGCGCTCGAGAAGCTGGGTGCCGGCCAGGATTTCACGGCCGTGGTGCGCGAATATTCGGATGCCCCCGAGGCCAGCGAAGGCGGCGTGCTCGGTCTGCGCCCCGCGGACCGCTACCCGGAGCTGTTCACGCGCGCCGTCGCCTCGTCGCCCAGGAACACCGTGGTCGGGCCCGTGCGCTCGGGCGCGGGCTTTCACCTGCTCAAGGTGATTGACCGCTCGCAGCAGGGCATGGCCACCGTGGTCACGCAGAACCATGCGCGACACATCCTGCTGCGCCCTTCGGAGCAGCTCAACGAAGGCCAGGCAGCCGAACGCCTGGCCGATTACCGCCGCCGCGTGCAGGCGGGCCAGGCGCGCTTCGAGGACCTGGCGCGCGAATATTCGCAGGACGGCAGCGCCAAGGAAGGCGGCGACCTGGGATGGGCCGGTCCGGGTGCCTATGTGCCCGAGTTCGAGGAAGTCCTGAACCAGCTCCAGCCCGGCGAAGTCAGCGCGCCTGTCGTGTCCCGGTTTGGCGTGCACCTGATCCAGCTGATCGAGCGCCGCCAGGCGACGCTGTCCGCGCGCGAGCAGCGCGACATGCTGCGCAATGTCGTGCGCGAGCAGAAGCTGGACAAGGCCTATGCCACCTGGATCCAGGAAGTGCGCGGGCGTGCGTATGTGGAATACCGCGATCCCCCGCAATAAGCGTCAGCCCCTCTAAGGTTCTTGGTTTGAAACATATTCCCCGCAAACGCTTCGGTCAGAATTTCCTGACCGATGGCGGCATCATCGATTCCATTGTCGACGCGATCGATCCAAAAGCCGGCGACCCCATGGTCGAGATCGGTCCGGGCCTGATGGCCCTGACCCAGCCGCTGGTCGAGCGCCTGGGCCGCATCACCGTGATCGAGCTCGACCGCGACCTGGCATTTCGCCTGCGCCTGCACCAGCAGCTCGATGTCATCGAGTCCGATGTGCTCAAGGTCGATTTCGCAGCCGTCGCGCAGCAGTTGCAGACGCAGCAGCTGCGCGTGGTCGGCAACCTGCCCTACAACATCTCGACGCCCATCCTGTTCCATCTGCTCGAATATGTGGACGTGATCCAGGACCAGCATTTCATGCTGCAAAAGGAAGTCATAGACCGCATGGTGGGCAAGCCTTCGACGGCCGCCTATGGCCGGCTGTCGGTGCTGCTGCAATGGCGCTATGCGATGCAGGAAGTGCTGTTCGTGCCGCCCGAGAGCTTCGACCCGCCGCCCAAGGTCAACAGCGCCGTGGTGCGCATGGTGCCGCGCGCGGCGCCCGCGCCCGTGGACAAGCGCCTGCTCGAGGAGCTGGTGCAGGTGGCCTTCAGCCAGCGCCGCAAGCTGCTGCGCCATACGCTGGGCCGCTGGCTGGAAACCAAGGCCTACGGCGGCGATTTCGACATCAAGCGCCGTGCCGAGGAGGTTTCTGTCGACGAGTATGTGGCCTTGGCAGCGGAAGTTGCTGCGACCAGCTGAGCCACGGCTCTCGCTCGATAACGCAGAAAAGCCCCGCGAGGGGCTTTTCTGCTTCTACATGGCACTCAGAGGAACGAGTAGAAGCAGCGAAACGCGATCTTGCGCTCGGCCCAGTAGTCGGCCGCATCGCGGAAGCTGTCGAGCAACTGCTCGCGCACTTCCTTGTCGAACTTGGTGGTGGTCGGGATCTGGTCGAGCACCAGAATGAAGCCCGGTTGCGGCCCCGCCCTGTGCAGCGGATCGGTCAGGCAATCGTAGAGGGCGTCGAAGTTCTTGCCGAAGTGGGCCGGGAAGATGAACTGGGTGGCGATCAGGTCCAGGATGTCCTGCTTGGTTTGGGCATGGGCCAGATTGGCATACAGGAAGTGGTTGCCCAGAACCCTGGCGGCATCCTGCAGGTCCTGCACGCGATAGGCGCGGATGGACTGCACGATGTTCTGGCGCACATTGCGCAATGGGAGGTCAGGGTTCTTACGAAGTGGCGTTTCCATCTCCGTGGTTCTTTCTTTGACGGTGCTGTCCACAGGGGTGGCAAACAGGCTCTCGCCCGGTTGCGAAAAATAGGACGGGGCGAAGGGGCCCTCAAGGCACCCTTCGCGGCCAACGGCGGCGGGTGTCGGTTGCGGCTTCATTCGATGATGTAGTAAAAACTGGCGTAATGGTCGCGGGTGTAATAACAGGCATCGGGCGTCTGGGGCTGGCCGCCGCACACGATGCGCCGTGCACCGCGGTCTTGCGAGCGCGGCGTCTTGACGGTGTATTCCCGGTAATAGCCCCGCGTGCGATTGGGCAGGATGCGTTCGCGATTGCCAAAGACGCTGCCGTCCTTGGCATAGGGAAAAGGCCCGCCTGCGCGGATCAACCCATGCGTCGCGCGCCCCTGGGGAGGCAATTCGGACAGCGCAATGGTGGACAGGTCAGACGGTTCGGCACCGCGCGCTGAAGCCATCAGTGGCGCAACGGCGCAGGCTGTCCCTAAAACGATCGCAAAACCTGTCTGCAAACAACGGGCGGCGACAGCCTTCAGCATCAAAAACACCTTTCAGAAACCCAGGTCATGCCTGAAATTTCGACCTGCTAGTGTGCCGCATCACCCCCCAAAAAGCAAGCGCCTGCCCAAAAAATGGGCAGGCGCCTACATTTGCGCCAGGCCGCGTCCGGCCGCGCTGCGCTTGGACAGACGTGGGGTTTAACGCGCAGCGTTGGCGTCGGCCACGGTCAGTGCCGTCATGTTGACCAGGCGGCGCACCGTGGCGCTTGGCGTGAGCACATGCACCGGCTGGGCCGCGCCCAGCAGCACCGGGCCGATGGCGATGCCGCCACCGGCCGCGGTCTTGAGCAAGTTGTAGGAAATGTTGGCCGCGTCGATGTTGGGCAGCACCAACAGGTTGGCGTCGCCGACCAGCGTGCTGTGGGGCATCAGCGCCGCGCGCGCCTTGCCGTTGAGGGCCACGTCGCCGTGCATTTCGCCATCGACTTCGAGCCAGGGCGCCTGCACGCGCAGCAGCTCCAGCGTGGCGCGCATCTTCACTGCGCTGGGCTGCACGCTCGAGCCGAAGTTCGAATGGCTCAGCAGCGCGCACTTGGGCTTGATGCCGAAGCGCATCATTTCCTCGGCCGCCATGATGGTGATCTCGCACAGCTGCTCGGCCGTGGGGTCGTAGTTCACATGGGTGTCGACCAGGAACACCTGGCGGTCGGGCAGCAGCAGGCCGTTCATGCAGGCAAAGGTCTGCACGCCGGCGCGCTTGCCCAGCACCTGCTCGATGTAGTTCAGGTGGTGCGTGACCTGGCCCCAGGTGCCGCAGATCAGGCCGTCGACTTCGCCCTTGTGCAGCAGCATCGCGCCGATCAGCGACAGACGGCGACGCATTTCGATCTTGGCGATGGGGGCGGTGATGCCCTTGCGCTCGGTCATGCGGTGGTAGGTCTGCCAGAAGTCGCGGTAGCGGTGGTCGTCCTCGACGTTGACCACGTCGTAGTCGCGCCCCTGCTCGAGGCGCAGGCCGAACTTGACGATGCGCTGGGCGATGATCGCCGGGCGACCGATCAGCGTCGGGCGGGCGATACGCTCGTCGACCACGATCTGCGCGGCGCGCAGCACGCGCTCTTCCTCGCCTTCGGCATAGGCCACGCGCTTGCGCAAGGCTTTCTTGGCCGCCATGAAGATCGGCTTCATGGCCGTGCCCGAAGCGTAGACAAAAGTCTGCAGGTGCTCGCGGTAGGCGTCCATGTCCTGGATCGGACGCTGGGCCACGCCCGAGTCGGCCGCGGCCTGCGCCACCGCGGGCGCGATCTTCATCATCAGGCGCGGATCGAAGGGCTTGGGGATAAGGTATTCGGGGCCGAAGACCAGCGGCTCGCCCGCATAGGCCGCGGCGACTTCCTCGCTTTGCTCGGCCTGGGCCAGGTCGGCGATGGCATGCACCGCCGCGATTTCCATTTCGAGGGTGATGGTGGTCGCGCCGCAATCGAGGGCGCCGCGGAAGATGTATGGGAAGCACAGGACGTTGTTGACCTGGTTCGGGTAATCGGTGCGTCCGGTCGCCATGATGGCGTCATCACGCACGGCTTTGACGTCTTCGGGTGCGATTTCCGGATTCGGGTTGGCCAGCGCAAAAATCACCGGGCGCGCGGCCATGCTGGCGACCATTTCCGGCTTGAGCACGCCGCCGGCCGACAGGCCGAGAAACACATCGGCGCCGACGATCACTTCGGCCAGCTTGCGTTTGTCGGTATCGCGCGCGAAAAGCGCCTTGTCTTCGTCCATCAGCTCGGTACGGCCGGTATAGACCACGCCGGCGAGGTCGGTCACGAACACGTTCTCGCGCCGCAGGCCGACCTTGAGCAGCAGGTTCAGGCAGGCCAGGGCCGCGGCGCCCGCGCCCGAGGCCACCAACTGGACTTCCTCGATCTTCTTGCCCGCGACCTTGAGCGCATTGATCATGGCCGCGGCCACGGTGATTGCCGTGCCGTGCTGGTCGTCATGGAACACCGGAATCTTCAGGCGCTTGCGCAGTTCGCGTTCGACGTAGAAGCACTCGGGGGCCTTGATGTCCTCGAGGTTGATGGCGCCGAAGGTGGGCTCGAGCGCGGCGATCACTTCGACCAGCTTTTTCGGGTCCTTTTCGTCGATCTCGATGTCAAAGACATCGACACCGGCGAACTTCTTGAACAGCACGCCCTTGCCTTCCATGACCGGCTTGGAGGCCAGCGCACCGATGTCGCCCAGGCCCAGCACGGCCGTGCCGTTGGAGATCACGCCGACCAGATTGCCCCGGCTGGTGTATTTGAACGCGGCGTTCGGATCCTTGACGATTTCCTCGCAGGGGGCGGCCACGCCTGGCGAGTAGGCCAGAGCGAGGTCGTGCTGATTGGCCATGGGCTTGGTGGCCGCGATGGCGACTTTGCCGGGCTTGGGAAACTCGTGGTATTCCAGTGCTGCGCGGCGCAGCAATGCACGTTTGTCGAGGGGGGTAGGGGGGACCGTATTGTCGGACATCAAGCGTCTCCAGCTCGAGGGTGAATCCAATCCGCAGCTGGGGCGGCAGGCCAGCGGATCGCTTTTAGTGCGGCGAACACCACCCTCGAGACGCCGTTGCGTTGCCTTGCCGTGCTGCTTGCACTGTCTGCGGCAACGCGCCTAGTCTCAACCGCAAATCTTCGATTTGCCGGGTCGTGTTAGCCGTTCTTTTATGTGAGTGGCCCACACCGTCGAGCCGCGGTTGCTGTACTTGTGTACTGGCTGCGTGTGCAATGCCGTTGCCCGACCTGCCCGGTTGTATGAATCACTCCGTATCGGCCTCATTGTAGGCTCAGCGCTATCAAAAACAGAACACGATCGGACGCTGGGACAAGGTCAAATGCAGACTGTCGGCAAGTGGACAGAAGGGGTGCACCAAGCTGGGGCAAAACGGCGGCCGGCACGCACCTTGTAAGGGACTTTTCGGGCGGCAAACGGCGTTATGCTTCATGTCGGTAATAACGCTAATCCGCATTAAGAGGAATTCATGTCGCTGCCCACCTTCCGCCCTTCTTTCGCCCTCACTGCAACCCGTCGCGCGACCTTGCGCATGGTGCTGGGCGGTGCTGTGACCGCCGCAGCGCTCATCGGCCCCTGGGCGCAGGCAGCGGGTCCCGCGGCGGCCTATCCCACAAAGACCATCCGCCTGGTCGTACCATATTCGGCCGGCGGCTCGACGGACATCCTGGGCCGCCTGCTGGCGCAGAAGATGGGCGAGAACATGAACGCCACCGTGGTGGTGGAAAACAAGCCCGGCGCCAACGGCACGCTAGGCTGCGATCAGGTAGCCAAGGCGCCCGCCGACGGCTACACCATCGTGCTCGGCGACGTGGGCTGCATGGCCATGGCGCCGGGCCTCTACACCAAGCTGCCTTACGACCCGTTGAAGGATCTGACGGCAGTGAGCCTGGTGGCGCGCAGCCCGCTGGTGCTGACCGTGGGCGCGCAAAGCCCGTTCAAGTCCATGGCCGAACTCACGGCCGCCGCACGCGCCCAGCCGGGCCGGCTCAACTACCCTTCGTCGGGCACGGGCGGCCCCAACCACCTGGGCGGCGAGCTGTATGCGATGCAGGCCAAGGTCAAGACCAGCCACATTCCCTACAAGGGCAGCGCGCCTTCGGTGGTGTCCTTGGTTGCCGGCGAAACCGACTTCGGCTTCCTGACGGCCGTGACCATCGATTCCCAGCTCAAGGCCGGCAAGCTGCGCGCGCTGGCCGTGGCGCACAACGAGCGCCTGGCGTCGCTGCCCGACGTGCCGACCATGGACGAGCAAGGCCTCAAGGGCTTCCAGGCCGACGCCTGGTTCATGGCCGCCGTGCCCGCAGGCACGCCCCAGCCCATCGTCGAGCGCCTGTATGCCGAGATCGCCAAGGCGCTGCCCGATCCGCAGGTCAAGCCCAGGCTCGATGCCATGGGCGTGCTGCCTTCGGCGCTCAAGCCCGCCGCATCGGCCGATTTCCTCAAGGTGGAAGTCGCCAAGTGGCGCGAAGTGATCCGGAACGCCAACATCACCCTCGATTGAGCCCGGGCGCGGCGGGCGGGGCATTTGTCCTGCAGACCGCGTTGACGGTTGAGTACATGATGGAGGCTTGGCCTGCAGGCGGTGGCGAGCGCTGCCGCAGGCCCTGTCCAATGGAGGAACCTTCATGCGCTCTTTGACTTTTCCATTTGCCGCCTTGCTGGCCGCGGCCGCGCTGGCCGGCTGTGGCCAGTCTTCCGGCCCGGCCGCCATGCCCATGGCCCAGCTGCCGGTGTTCGACCAGCCGGCGCCACGCGCGCCCTTGCTTGCCGACTCCAACCCCCAGCCCACGCCGCACTATCCGGTGCGGATCGCCGCAGCGCAGTCGCTGCCGGCAGCCGTGCCTGTGCCCCCGCGTGCCGTGATCGCGCCCGACGGTGCCAAGGACGATCACCAGCCCGATGGCGGCTCGAGTCCGGCCGCGGGCTATGCCGGCGGCATCACCGACGCCCGGGGCGATGGCAGCAAGCACGAGCTCGACGGCAGCAAGTAAGCTAGGCCACGCGTGCCCAGGCCGCGAGCCGCTGCGCGGCCCAGGCGGTAAAGCCGGGCACGGCATCGGGCCGCGCCGTGGATTTGCGCTGCGTGCTCATTGCGCTGCTGCCAGCGCAGGCGGGTGCGATTTGCGCGTCTGCGCGCGGTTCCAGGCTTTTTCATGGAAGAAATAGGCCACGGCCTGCACCGTGGGCTCGAGCAGGCTCAAGGTCAGCGAGGCCCAGAAGTTGCGCGTGACCGCGTAGGCGACGCAGGCCGCGACCACGATATGGATCAGGTAATAGCTGCCGGTCTTCAACAGTGTCGGTTGATTGGCGTGGAACAGGTGGAGCAAGCGGGTCATGTGGCATTCCTTGGCGATGGATTGAGTCAAATGGTATTTATTCTCAATAGCGTGGTCCAATTGATTGCCTGCAATAGCGCCATAGCCCATGGTCATCGGCAGCTTGCCAGGTGCTGCACGCACATTTCCCCGCTGGGATAATGGCCGGACTTTGCGGAATGATCCGGACTGCAGCCCCTTTGAACACCACTTTGATTGCCTGTGAAGCGATGCCGCGCTTGAATAACGAACTGCCATGCCGCGTGCGGCCCTTGCAGCCTGCAGACCTCGGGGCATTGATGGCGATTCAGCGGGCCTGCTACGGCGCCGAGTACGCTGAAAGCGAGAGCATCTTTGCGCGCCGCATCGCGAGCCCGGCCCAGTGTTCGCTGGTCGTGGAGCGTGAGGGGGCCTTGCTCGCCTATCTGGCCGCCTACTGGTCGGTCGCCGGCAAGGTCACGCCCCTGCATGGCGACTTCGAAGCCTGCGCCGTGCCCGAAGTGCTGTACCTGCACGACATGGCCGTGCACCCGGCCCATGCGGGCCAGCGCCTGGCCGGGCGCCTGCTCGCGCCGCTGTGGGCGCAGGCGCGCGAGCGCGGCATACGGCAGTCGTCGCTGGTGTCGGTACAGGGCACGCAGGACTACTGGCGCCGCCACGGCTACCGCCTGCAGGCGCTGCAGGACCCCGCACAATTGCAGCGGCTCGCGAGCTACGGAGAACACGCGGTCTACATGCAGCGTGGCTTCGATGGTCACACATTGTCCGTACACGGCGAGTCTGGCGATAATGCGGGATATGCCTGATCGCTGGAAACCCAATCTCACCGTGTCCGCCATCATCGAAAGAGATGGGCGATTCCTCTTGGTCGAAGAAGAGACGGCCGATGGGCTGAAGCTGAACGTGCCCGCGGGCCATCTCGACCCTGCGGAGTCGCCCATCGAGGCCTGCGCGCGCGAAGTGCTGGAAGAAACCGCCTTCAGCTTCACGCCCCGGGCGCTGGTGGGGATCTACATGAACCGCTTCACGCGCACGCGCACCGGAGCCGACATCACCTACGTGCGCTTTGCCTTCACGGGTGACCTCGGAACCCACCATCCCGAGCGTTCGCTCGATGATGGCGTCCTGCGCACGGTCTGGATGACGCTGGCCGAGTTGCAGGCGAGCGCGGCGCGCCACCGCAGCCCGGTCGTACTGCAGTCCGTGCAGGACTATCTCGCGGGCCAGCGCTTCGATCTGGGCCTGCTGCATGTCGACGCCAGCGTCTATGAAGTGCCGGGGCCGGCCGAACGGGGGCCGACCAGCCGCAACCCGTCCAGTCGCGGGCCCGACACACGCTCCGGCGGCCGGCGTCCAGCAGGCATGCTGCCTGCCGACCAGCTGCCGGACGATCCCAGCCTTTGAAGCCTGGAGCGTGGGCTGTGGATAAGTTATCCACAGCGTTCGTTCTTGTTGGGGCCGGTCAAGTCCGGCCTGGCTTCAGTTCATCGTGAGCCTGCGCTCGCGCACCACCTTGCCCCACTGCGTGTATTCCTTTTGCATGAAGGCCGCGAGTTCCTGGCGCGTTGTCGGCTGGGGCGTGAGGCCATGCAGTTGCAGCGCGTTCTTGACTTCGTCGTCGCCCAGCACCTTGACGATTTCGCGGTTCCAGCGCTCGAGAATGGCCGCAGGCGTCTTCGCCGGGCCGACGAAGGCGTACCAGTTGAGGGCTTCAAAGCCGGGATAGCCGGCCTCGGCCACGGTAGGGATGTGGGGCATGTAGGCCGGGCGCACGAGGCCGGTCGTGGCCAGCGGAATCAGCTTGCCGGTTTCGACATGGGGCAGGGCCGTGGGCGGGGCGGCGAAGTAGCTGGTCACGCGTTCGCCCAGCAGATCCTGCAGCGCGGGCGCGCCGCCCTTGTAGGGCACATGCACCATTTCCACGCCCGCGCGCTGGTTGAACAGCTCGCCCGCGAGGTGCGAGGCCGAGGCCGCGCCGGATGACGCATAGTCGACGCTGCCCGGGCTTTTCTTCGCCAGCGCAACGAATTCCTGCAGCGTCTTCACGCCCGCGCCCTTGTGCACGACCAGCACGTTGGGGAAGTTCACGCCGCCCGAGATCGGCGCGAGGTCCTTGAACGGGTCGTAGTTGAGCTTCATCAGGTGGGGCGCGATGGTCAGCGGGCCGACCGAGCCGAACAGGATGACCGAGCCATCGGCTGCGGCATTCGCGACCTGGCCGTGGGCGATGTTGCCGCCCGCGCCGCCCTTGTTTTCGACCACCACCGACTGGCCTATGTTTTCGCCGAGCTTCTTGGCGATCAGGCGCGCGGCCGCGTCGGCGGCGCCGCCGGCCGCAAAGCCCACGACCATGGTGACGGCCTTTTTGGGCGGAAAGTCCTGGGCCTGGGACAGGCCGCTGAAGGTCAGCGCCGAGGAGGCGAGCAAGGCGGTGTGAAGAAGCGTGCGACGTTGCATGTGGGAGGTCTCGTAATCGTTATTGTGGAAATACACAGGGGTGGCCCCGAAGGGCCGGTGCGTCAGTCCGCGCCCAGTCCTATGGGGTTGGGCTGGCGTTTTTCGGTGTTGTGGCGCAGCAGCGCGGCGGTGCGGAACACGCCGTGCGCGAACTTGCCGTAGGGCAGCGTGGCGAACAGCGCCATCACCGCGCCCAGGTGCAGGCACAGCAGCAGCGCCAGCGCGGGCGTGCCGCGTCCCAGCCACAGCGCCAGTCCGCTGGCGCTGACCACGAACAGCAAGGCGATGAAGCCCAGGTCCATGGGTTTCTGCCGGGCGTCGCCATGCTGCGGATGGCGCTTGAAGTTCAGCCGCCACAGGCCGGCCGTGCCCAGCATCAGGCCCACGCCGCCCACGGCACCGAGGACCTTGGGCAGGCTGGGCAGGTCGTAGGGCGCGGCCCAGCCGAATACATAGTGGTAGACCGTGGCCAGGCTGGTTGCGGCAAAGCACAGCATGAAGCCGTAGAAGGTCAGGTGGTGGCAGCGGCGGCGCTGCAGGGTGTAGGCGTCGTCCTCGTTGTTGCAGCCCTGGCCATGGCCGCCGTCGAGGTATTTGAGGCGCAGCACGTCCGACGTGGCTTCGGCGGCGGCCGAACTGCCGACGTCGACGCCGCTGGTCGCGGGCTTGATCTCCTTCCAGAAGCGGCGCACGCCCATGGACAGCGCGAACACCACGAACAGGAACACCGGCGCGAACATGCCCACCAGCAGGTTGTGCGGGAACAGGCGGTAGAAGTTGCCGCCCAGATCGGCCCCCCAGAGCGCGGCCAGGCCGTTGCCCTGCAGCACCACGGCCAGCACCAGGAACAGCGTCAGCGCCGCGACCAGGGCCAGCGACAGCGTCAGGCCGTTGCGCTGGTAGAGGCTGCCCAGCGCGCTCGGCCAGGCGTAGTCCGCATAGGTCTTGCCGCGCACTTCGGCCATGGCCTTGGGGATGTTGACGGCGAACTCGTGCGGCGGCGCGTACTGGCAGGCGTGCAGGCAGGCGCCGCAGTTGTGGCACAGGTTGGCCAGATAGTGCACGTCGGCGCTGCCGAATTCGAGCCGGCGCGTCATCGCCGGGAACACCGCGCAAAAGCCTTCGCAGTAGCGGCAGGCATTGCAGATCTGCAGTGCGCGCGCGACTTCGTCTTCGGGCGAGAGCGCAAGAATGGGAATCACCTTGGCGCTCGATTTGGCGGTATGGACGGGCAGGCCGTTGGCCAGCGCCTTGGCGTCTTCGGTCAGGGATTGCAGGGTTTGCATGGGGCGGTTCCTAGTCGTTGACGGCGCCAGCGACGGCTGGCAGACCTTGTGCGGCCAGGGCCGCGTTGCGCCCGGCGATGCGGCCGAAGGCCGTGCCTATGGACATGCCCACGCCCGCCGTGTAGCCCTTGCCCAGCACGTTGCCGGCCATCATTTCGCCGGCGACGAACAGGTTGGCGCTGGCCTGGCCCGCGAAGCGCACGGCCGCGGTGTCGTCGACCTTGAGGCCCAGATAGGTGAAGGTCACGCCCGGGCGCAGCGCATAGCCGTAGAACGGTGCGGTGTCTATGGGCCGGGCCCAGTGGGTCTTGGCGGGCGCAAGGCCTTCGGTGTGGCAGTCGTCGAGCGCCGTATGGTCGAACCGGCCTACGCGGCAGGCCGCGTTGTAGGCGTCCAGCGTGCGCGTGAAGGTCGCGGCGTCCAGGCCCAGCTTCTCGGCGAGCTCGGGCAGGCTGTTGGCCGTGATGCCGGGGAACACCGGCGGCATGAAGCGGCCTATGGCCTTGGCGTCGATGATCGAGTACGCGACCTGGCCCGGCTGCTGGGCCACGAGCCGGCCCCAGATCGCATAGCGCTTGGGCCAGAAATCCTCGCCTTCGTCGTAGAAGCGTTCGGCGTCACGGTTGACCACCACGCCCAGCGAGACGCAGTCGATGCGCGTGCAGATGCCGCCGTCGTACAGCGGCGCGCGCGCGTCGATGGCCACCATGTGGGCCTGCGTCGGGTCGCCTATGCGGTCGGCCTGGTGCGCGTCGAGCATGTGGCGCAGCAGCACGCCCTTGTTGTAGGCCGTGCCGCGTATCAGGAAGTTGTCCGAAGGCCATTCGCCGCGCGCGTTCTGGCCCCAGGCCTCGCGCAGCCATTCGCGGTTGGATTCGAAGCCGCCGGCCGCGAGCACGCAGCTTTTGGCGGTGATGCGCTGGCCGTGGCACCAGGCGGCGACAAAGCGGCCGTTGTCGATCTCGAGCCTGTCCACGGGCGCTTCGTAGCGGATTTCCACGCCCAGCGCCTCGGCGCTGCGGAAGTAGGCGTTGACCAGGGCCTTGCCGCCGCCCATGAAGAAGGCATTGGTGCGCGCGACGTGCAGCGCGCCCGACAGCGGCGGCTGGAAGTGCACGCCGTGGCGGCGCATCCAGTCGCGGCAGGTGGACGAGGCGCGTATCACCAGGCGCGCGAGGTGTTCGTCGGTGATTCCGCCCGTGACCTTGAGCAGGTCCTGCCAGAACTCTTCCTCGGGGTAGGCTTCGACGAGCACGTCCTGCGGCGCGTCGTGCATGCAGCGCAGGTTGCGCGTGTGGGCGGAGTTGCCGCCGCGCCATTCGCGGGGTGCGGACTCCAGCAGCAGCACGCGCGCACCTGCTTCGCGCGCCATCAGGGCGGCGCAAAGGGCAGCGTTGCCACCACCGATGACCAGAACATCGGTGTCCATGGGAATTCTCCTTGCAGTCTCTCTCGTGGGGAGCTCAACTGTAGGAATCAACCCGGCCCCGGTGCAGGGGGCTCAGTGCATGGGGGTATCAGTTATCGTGATGGATAGGCGAGGTGCCGCTCCAGGCGCCCGACTGCACCAGCTCGCGCACGCAGTCGACCAGCACCACGCGCGCGGCCAGCGCGGCCGGAGACAGCTCGTCTTCGGACAGGCTGCACAGCAAGTTGGTGCGCTGCGCGTCCTTGTCGGTGATCAGCGCCGATTCGAAGCGCTGGGCCGCGTCCTCGAAGCGGCCCATTGCCGCCCAGGGCTGCAGCGACGAACCCAGGCCCGCGTCCACGGCCGCCATGACCATGGACAGCGAGTCGACTTCCAGCACCACATGCGGCGTGAAACGCGCCTGTGCAAACGCCGTATCCAGCGTGCTGCGCAGGCCGTGCTGGCCCGTGGGCAGTATCAAGGGCTCGAGCGCGAGATCGGCCAGCGCCATGGACGCGGGCAGAACGCCGACCTGCGGGTGGCGGCGCGAGCGTATCAGGAACAGCCGCTCCTCGATCAGCGGGTGCACCTGCCAGCGCCTGCCGCCGGGACGCGCCTGGCCGGCCTGCCCGCCGTGCAGGCGCGCGTCGAACAGCACCGCCATGTCGAGCGCACGCGCATTGAGCATTTCGGCCAGATGGCCCGACATGCTTTCCACCATGTGCAGCCGCACATCGGGGTAGCGCCTGCGCATGGCCTGCATCAGCGGCAGCGCGAGAATGGTGGCCGTGGTCGGCGCCAGGCCCAGGCTGACCGAGCCCGACAGCCGCGACTGCTGGGCGCTGCGCACGGCCTGGTCGGCGTGGCGCAGCGCGAGCTGGGCTTCGCGAAAGAACG
Source organism: Pantoea sp. 18069 (assembly GCF_902706035.1). Lineage (GTDB taxonomy): Bacteria > Pseudomonadota > Gammaproteobacteria > Burkholderiales > Burkholderiaceae_C > Comamonas. The sequence goes on from NZ_CACSJA010000017.1 coordinate 22,095, forward strand.
CCACGCCGGCTTCGGTGGGCACCACGCCGCGCGGCGTGCGCTGCAGCAGGCGCACGGCAAGCTCGCTCTCGAGCCGCGTGATCTGCTGGCTCAGCGCTGACTGCACGACGTCGAGTTCGCGCGCCGCGCGGCTCATAGAGCCCATTTCCACAATGCGCACAAAGTAGCGCAGCTGCCGCAATTCCATTGCTTGTCCTGTATTTGTCCCCACCACACCCGTTCTGGGCGGGTGGCTGGGATAATCGCACACCTATGACAAAGCATCGGGTGGTGGTGGGCCTTTCAGGCGGCGTGGATTCGGCGGTGACCGCCTATTTGCTCAAGCAGCAAGGCCATGACGTGGTCGGCATCTTCATGAAGAACTGGGAAGATGACGACGACAGCGAATTCTGTTCGTCCAACGTCGACTTCGTCGACGCCGCGGCCGTGGCCGACGTGATCGGCATAGAGATCGAGCATGTAAACTTCGCGGCCGAGTACAAGGACCGGGTGTTCGCCGAGTTCCTGCGCGAGTACCAGGCGGGCCGCACGCCCAATCCCGACGTGCTGTGCAATGCCGAAATCAAGTTCAAGGCCTTTCTCGACCACGCGATGCGCCTGGGCGCCGAGAAGATCGCCACGGGCCACTACGCGCGCGTGCGCCAGAACCCGCAGACGCAGCGCTTCGAGCTGCTCAAGGGGCTGGACCCGGCCAAGGACCAGAGCTATTTCCTGCACCGCCTGAACCAGGCCCAGCTGTCGAAGACGCTGTTTCCCGTGGGCGAGCTGCACAAGACCGAAGTGCGGCGCATCGCCGAGGAAATCGGCCTGCCCAACGCCAAGAAGAAGGACTCGACCGGCATCTGCTTCATCGGCGAGCGGCCGTTCCGTGATTTTCTCAACCGCTACATCAACAAGGAACCGGGCTGGATCCTCGACGACCGCGACCGCAAGCTGGGCCGCCATCAGGGCCTGTCGTTCTACACGCTGGGCCAGCGCCAGGGCCTGGGAATCGGCGGCATCAAGGAAAAAGGCGCGCAGCGCGGCGGCGGCGAGCACCACCCCTGGTTTGTCGCGCGCAAGGAGCTCGACCGCAACGTGCTGCGCGTGGTGCAGGGCCACGACCACCCCTGGCTGCTGTCGCCGCAGCTCGATGCCGACAACGCCAGCTGGGTCGCGGGCGAGCCGCCGGCGCCCGGCCTCTATGGCTCCAAGACGCGCTACCGCCAGCCCGATTCGCCGGCTGTGATCAGCCAGGCCGTGGGCGACACCTTCCGCCTGGATTTTCCCGAGCCGCAATGGGCGGTCACGCCGGGCCAGTCGGCCGTGCTGTATGACGGCGATGTCTGCCTGGGCGGGGGCATGATCTCCGCCGTGGCCCCGTATTCAGTGCCTGCAGGCGCTTGAGCCTAGGCAAACTGGATTCCCTGGTTGTCGGCTTGCAACTGGGCAAAGCACAGCTGCAACTCCTGCGAGGCCTTGTGAAAAGCCCTGTCCACCAGCACCTCGTCCGCGCCCGCATGCGTCAGATCGTGCTTGAGTCGCTCGCCTATGCCCGATAGCACAGGGTCCAGATCGATGCCGCGTTCGTTGAATTGCTCGCACAGCTTGTGGATGGGGTAGTGCTTCTTGTCGACTTCGGAGCCTGCGGGCGCCAGATAGTTGCGGCCAATGGTTTCGAGCAGCGTGGCGCCCTGCTTGTCGAACAGGTAGTCGATGTCCTCGAACTTCCTGGCCTCGAAATCCTCGCCCATGGCCAGGCGGCCGAAATCAATCGCCTTGAGGTGCACGCTGCCGGTTTCGGCGATCTTGTGCACCACCAGGTTGTGCATGTGCAGATCGCGGTGCGCGACCTGGTTCTTGTAGAGCACCCGGGTCATGTCCACGAGTTGCGGCAGCAGGCTGCCGGCCTGCCCGCGTGACAGCGTGGCGATGCAGTTGTCCATTTCCGTGCTGGCGACATGTTTCGGGTCATAGATGTCGACCAAGGCATAGGTGTGGTCCTTGCTGAGGTCGGGGTGCAGGGTGCTGAGGTCGGTGACCTTCTTTTGCGTCGAGATATAGCTGGCCAGTTCGGGCCTGTCCTTGGCATATTCCGCCAGCGCCAGCTCGCGCTCGAAGTCCTCTTCGCCGGTCTTGGTGTCGGCGCGCAGCAGGCCACTGCCGGCATCGAACTTCTTGTTGACGCCGCCGCCCTTGAAATTTTCGTCCACCACTTTTGCCACGGCCTCCTCGGTTTTGAGCCGATATTGGTCAATGGTGGCAACCTGCTCCTGCAGCAGTGCGGTGTCCAGGGGCTTGCCCATGAGCAAGAGGATCAACTCCCTCTCCTGTGCATCGATGGTATCTGTCTTGATCGGCTGGCCGTTGATGCTGTACTCCACCATGTAATGGTCTGGATCGCCGGAGTGGTCGGTGATGCTCAGCGTGAAGAGTGCCTTGTTGCCGGGAGCGGCCAACTCCGACAACATGTTGAAGCGGGCGAAGTTGCTTGTGCCGCCGTCATGCAGCATCTCATGCAGGTGCTTGAGTGCGGCTTCCTTGCTGTTGGACCGGAACAGGTCGAGAAAGCTGTCAAGGTAACCGAGTTTGGTGGCCTCCTTGGCGTCGCCGTCCATCAGCTTGGCGATGCGCGAGCTGCTCAGCGTCAGCGCGGCGTTGGTCGGTAGGGAAAGATGTGTGCTCATGGTGGCGGTTCTTGTGGACAAAAGCGCGGCAACGCCCGCGCGCGGTCACGCCGGCGTGGCGAGGGTCTCGAGCTGGCCATGGGCCGTGAACTGGACTTCGTTGCGTATCGCGCATTGCAACGAGGGCGCCGAATGGGATGCCGGGCCGGTCGCAGGCACGGTGATGGTGACCGACGCGCTGAGCTGGCTGGCCTGCGCGCCTTGAGGGCGGCGCAGCTGCTGCGCATCGGCGCCGTACTGCGCGATGTCCCAGGTGGCGCTGACCGTCACCTGCACGTTCTCGCCCTCGCGGCGCAGCTGGTAGCGGTATCGGGGCGTGCTGTCGGCCAATTGCAGTTGCAGGCCTGCGGGCTCCGGCTGGCGCAGCTGCAGCCGCCCGGTGCCTTGGGGATCTAGTTCGGACAGTACCGGTGCGGACAGCGCCTGGTGGGCGATTTCCGGGTCAAGGTAGCGGCTGACCGCGAGCATCTGCGGCTCATTGCCGCTACAGGTGTTGTAGAGCTTGCGCAGCTCTGCGCGTTCTGCAAGGGTGATGTTCTCGCCCCACCAGAGGTTGCCGGCGCCCTGCAGGTTGTCCCTGCCGGCATCGGCATAGCTGTAGACGCCTTCGGGGAAGTCCAGCGCCAGCTTGCCTACATGCGGCGCGTAGGTGTCGGCAAGCTGGTAGCCGGCCTTGTCGGCGGGCTTGGGCGCAGAAGGCTCCAGCGCCTGCGCCGTGGCCAGGGATGTGTGCTGCGCAAGGGGCAGACCGGCCCGGCTTTGCGACGCCAGGCGCGCCAGGTTGCCGGAAACGGTGTTGTGTGCGACCTGGTGGGTGGCGCTGAACGTCCCCAGCGGGGCCAGCTGTTCGGGAGAGAACCTGTCCGCGAGATCGAGCAGCGCATGGCGACGGTCGGAGTCGATCCGCCCCTTTTCGAACGCCTGATCCACTTCGTCCGCATGCTGCGCACGGGTCAGCGGCGTGTCCGGCTGCGCGAACTGGACGGCGCTTTGCTGCTTGACCAGGGCGTCGACCCATTGGCTGTCGCTGGTGCGTGCGTCCGGCGCGGGCAGTGCCGGCAGTTTATCGTCCTGAGCGGCCTGGTCGATGGCCTGGCTGTAGACCTCCGAGGCGTCTTTGTAGGCGGGCAGGCCCGCGGCGGCATGGTAGATGCGGCCGGCCTCGGACAGCGCGCCCTGGTAGAGGCTGGTGGCGCCGGCCTGGACCGTGGGTGCGGTGAACACCACGGTGCCGACGGCCGCCCTGACAGTGATGCCGCTCAGCGTCGCCGCGGTCCTGGCCACCGTGGGCACTGCGGTGGTCGCAACGCCCGTGGCCGCATTGATCGCCGCGCGGGTCATCGCAGTGGCGGCCTGGAGGCCGCCCTGCATGTACTCCCCGCTGGCCAGGTGGTTCTTGGCGTCCGAATAGCCATGCGCCAGGATTTCAATGGTGTCGAACGTGGTGCTGGCTACGTCGATGGCGGTCTGCCCCGCGCCCAGCAGTGTGGCTTCCAGCGCATTGAGCGGCGCCGCTGTGGCCGCCTGCGTGAAATAGTCGCCCAGCGGCCGCTGGTAATTGCCGTCGCTGAGGAAGGCATTGCCCAGACCGGCCAGCAGACGATACACGGGACGCTCGCTCTGGTCCAGCCCGGCTTGGTCGACCACGGCCCGCTGCAGCACGTTCTTGGCCAGGTTGCTCGCGAAGCCCTTGAACGGCATGCCCGCCAGCGAACTTTCCATATAGGCTTGCAGCGTCTGAAAGGAATGCTGCTTGAGCATGGTCGCCAGCAGCTTCTCGCTGAACTGGGTTTCCATGGCGGTGCTGGCCAGCAGCTCCGCCAGCCCTGCGGCGCCGAAACCCGCGCCGGCCGCACCCAGGCGCTTGGCGCTCGCCACCATGCCCGAGCCGTAGTCGGTGTCGAGCGGGACCAGTTCGCGCGCGAGAGTCCTGATGGACACGGATATCTCCTGCGCGCTGTTGTCGAACACCAACTTGCTGACCAGCGGCACCAGGGTCGCGCTGCGGTCCCCCAGGTGCATCTCCAGGCCCATGTGCAAGGCGTCGCGCAGCACCTTGTGCGCGAGGGTGTCGCGGTTGATTCTGCCGCCGGTCATGCGGTCGACCACCGAGTTCAGGGTATCGAAGCGGTTCAGAGCCGCGAAAGTCAGAGCCTTGACCCCGGTGCCGATCTGCATTTGTCGTACCCTCGTCGCTAGGCGCGCTGCATCGGCAGTTCGCGCGACTGCGCTGCCTGGTTGGCCGCATCACCTGGCGCCGTGGCGGCGCGCACCAGATGCGCCTGCCAGCGGTCAAGCTGGTTGACGAAGGATTCGACGGCCTGCACCGCCTGCGCCGGCGTGAGTTCGGCCAGCGCGATGCTGCGGAAGAAAACGATGCGCTCGGATTCGGGGTCGAAGCCGAAATAGCTGCCGTCCGTGCCCATGCCAAACAGATGCAGCTGCAGCACGCTGGCCAGCATGCGCGCGCGCAGCTCGGTCGGCCATTGGCCGACCGCAATGACCGGGGCAAACACCTGCACCATCCGGGTCCGGGCATCGTGCTCGAATGTGACTTCCATGGTCTCGCTGAACACAATGGTGCAGCCGCCGGCGTCTGTGGCGGCGCTGGTATCGAGCCGGGTGGCGGCACCGATTTCCTGCAGAAAAGATGAAAACTCCATGGCAGCCCCCGGTGAAAGAAAATACGCCTGTGGACGTTGGTAACAGTCTGCGGGCGCGGGTTCCAGGCATGGCGGCGATGCGCTGCATATGCTTAGTTGGAAATCCGGCTTGGAGAGGCGGGGCAAAGCCGCTACCTTGGCCGGCTCTTTCGCGTTGCCCTGACCATGATCCACTGCTGTCTGCCTTCCCGCCCCGGCCTTCACCCGCGCATTCGCCTGTACGGGAGTGGCGCATGAGCGCCAGTGAGCCCCTCGCCTACGCCTTTGCCTTGCCACCTGCGCCGGCAACGCCCCTGCACCTGAGCTCGTCCACGCAGTTGCCGGCCTTGCTCGGCAGCCTGGCGCCGCTGCAGCGGCAATGGATAGCGTCGACGGGCTTCGATGCGCAACCGGGCCGCGTTCTGCTGCTGCCGGGCGCCAACGGCGCGCTCGCGGGCGTGCTCGTGGGCATCGATCCAAACGAGCCTCTGTGGCAACTGGCCGGGCTGCCGCCACTGCTGCCCGCGGGCGTATATGCCGTGGCGACGCACGAGGGTGAGGCCGACGCCGAGCGCGACGCCTTTCGCCAGCTTGGCTGGGCGCTGGGGGCGCTGGCGCCCGGCCGGCAGGCAGCGCAGTTGCGCGTGAGCAAAGATGAAGCGCAGGCGATCGCGCGCCTGGCAGCAGCGATTGCGCAGGTGCGCAGCCTGGTGAACCTGCCGGCGAACCAGCTGGGGCCGCAAGCCCTCGCGGCGGCCGTGCAGACCCTTGCCACAGACCACGGCGCGAAGTACAGCGAGTGGGTCGGCGAGGCGCTGCCCGCCGCGGGTTTCGCGCTGGTGCACGCGGTCGGCCGCTCGGGCGCCGAAGCGCCGCGCGTGGCGAAGCTGGAATGGGGGGACCCCGCGGCGCCGCGCATCGTGCTGGTCGGCAAGGGTGTGTGCTTCGACACCGGCGGGCTTGATCTCAAGCCCCCGGCAGGCATGCGCTGGATGAAGAAGGACATGGGCGGCGCGGCGCATGCGATCGCGCTGGCCGGGCTGATCATGCAGGCGGGGCTGCGCGTGCATCTGACGCTGCTGGTGCCCGCGGTGGAGAACGGCGTCGGGCCGCTGGCGCTGCGACCCGGCGACATCCTTCGCGCGGGCAACGGCCGCCTGATTGAAATCGAGAACACCGATGCCGAAGGCCGGCTGGTGCTGGCCGATGCGCTGCACCATGCCTTGCAGCATGGCGCTGAAGATCCCGCCCGGGCGCCCGCGCTGGTCATCGACCTGGCGACGCTCACGGGCGCGGCGCGCGTGGCGCTGGGCCCCGAACTGCCCGCGCTGTTCAGCAACCACGAGGGCTGGGCCGCCGATCTGCTGGCCCATGCCCGGCGCGCCCACGACCCGCTGTGGCGCATGCCGCTGTGGGCACCGTACCGCCGGCTGCTCCAATCCGACAGCGCCGACACGATGAATGCCGCGAACACGCCGCTGGCGGGCGCGATCACCGCGGCGCTGTTCCTCGAGGACTTCGTGCCGGCCCATGTTTCCTGGCTGCATCTGGACCTCTACGCCTGGAATCAGGAGGGCCGCCCGGGGCGCCCCAAGGGCGGCGAAGCCCAGGGTCTGCGCGCGCTGTTCAGCCTGCTGTCCGAGCGCTTCGCGCCGCGCTAGCCACGGCGTTTTTCCGGGCGAGAAAGCGCATTTGGTTATGCGGATTCATGCGTTGTGCGCGCGCCGGGGGCTGCCGAGAATCGGCTGCTCACCGCGTGCACCGCACGTCTGTCTTTCGCACCGCTTCCAGCGCTTTCGCCCCATGAACCAACGACTCCTTTCCCCCCGTTTCTGCGCCCCTTTTCGCGCCAGCGCCATGGCCTGCGTTCTGCTGGCGGCCTTGATGGGCGCTGCTTCGGCACAGGCCGAAACGCTGCGCTGGGCGCGCTCCACGGACGCATCGACGCTCGATCCGCACGCGCTCAACAATGGCCCCAACCACAACCTGCTGCACCAGGTCTATGAGCCGCTGATCATCCGCACCGCCGACGGCAAGCTCCAGCCCACGCTGGCCACGTCCTGGGCACTGACCAGCGACCCCTCGGTCTGGGAATTCAGGCTGCGCAAGGGAGTGAAGTTCCATGACGGCAGCCTGTTCACCGCCGACGACGTGCTGTTCTCGCTGCAGCGCGCGCGCTCGCCGTCGTCCGACATGCGCTCGCTGCTGGTGTCCATCACCGACGTGGTGAAGGTCGACCCGTTCACCGTGCACATCAAGACTTCGGGCACGACGCCGCTGCTGCCCGACAACCTGATCAATATCCAGATCCTGAGCGCGGCCTGGGCCAAAAAGCACGGCGTGGAAACGCCGCAAAAGCCCACGGCCAAGGAAGAGACCTACGCGACGCGCAATGTCAACGGCACGGGCCCCTACACCCTGGTGTCGCGCGAGCCCGATGCGCGCACCGTGCTCAAGCAGTTCCCCGGCTACTGGGGGCGCGGGCTGTTCCCGCTGCAGATCGATGAGCTGATCTACCTGCCGATCAAGGCGCCCGCGACCCGCGTGGCCGCGCTGCTCTCGGGCGAAGTCGACTTCGTGCAGGACCTGCCCATCCAGGACATCGCCCGCCTGCACGCCGACCCCAAGCTGCGCGTCAACCAGGCCGCGGAAAACCGCACCATCTTCCTGGGCCTGAACGTGGGCGCGGCGCCGCTGACCTATTCGGACGTCAAGGACAGGAACCCGCTGGCCGATGTGCGCGTGCGCCAGGCCTTCCAGCTGGCCATCGACCGCAGCGCGATCCAGAAAGCCGTGATGCGCGGCCTGTCGGTGCCGACCAACATCATCGCGCCGCCGTTCGTGCATGGCTACGAGAAAGCCTTTGGCGCGGTTGGCAAGGCCGACGTGGCCCAGGCGAAGAAGCTGCTGGCCGACGCCGGCTACCCCAACGGTTTCGGCATCACGCTGCATTGCACCAACGACCGTTATCTCAACGACGAAGCCATCTGCCAGGCCGTGGCCGGCTTCCTGGGCCGCGCCGGTGTGAAGACCACCGTGGTGTCGCGACCGCTGGCGATACAGACGGCCGCGATCAACAGCCAGGACACCGACTTCTACCTCTACGGCTGGGGCGTGCCGACCTATGACTCGGCCTATGTCTTCGACTACCTGGTGCACACGCGCGGCAAGAACGCGCGCGGCGCGACCAATGCCACGCGCTACAGCAACGACGAGATCGATCGCCAGATCGTCTCGCTCGCGTCGGAAGGCGACAGCAAGAAGCGCGATGCGACGATCAAGACCATCTGGACCACGGTGCAAAAGGAGCTGATCTATCTGCCGCTGCACGACCAGATCCAGACCTATGCGATGAAGCGCAAGTTCGACATTCCGGTGAACCCGTCGAACACGCCGTACTTCAAGCTGTTCCAGCTGCCTGTCGACACCTCGGTCGCTGCCGCGAAGTGATCCGCGCCGCGCCAGCCGCGGCACCTGTCGCGCACAGGGGCTCCATGCCCCTGTGCGCTCGCATTTCCTTTGCAAGAACCCGAGAGAAGCCTGCATGCCCCTATTGTTTGCGCGTCGCCTGGGCCAGTCCGTGCTGGTGCTGCTGGCCGTGTCCTTCATTTCCTTCCTGGTCTTTCGCCATATCGGCGACCCGACGATCAGCCTGCTGGGCGAGGACGCCTCGCTGGCCGACCGCGAGGCGGTGATTGCCGAGCTGGGCTTCGATCAGCCCGTGGCCGTGCAGTACCTGCGCTACATGGGCAATGTGCTGCAAGGCGAGTTCGGCGTTTCCTACCGGCTCAAGCGCCCGGTCGTCGATGTCATCGCCGAGCGCCTGCCCGCGACGCTCGAGCTGGCGCTGATCGCGGCGCTGCTGGCCGTCAGCGGCGGCGTGATTCTCGGGGTCTACACCGCGATCCGCCGCGACACGTTGCTGAGCCGCGCGCTGATGACGGTGTCACTGGTCGGCGTGTCGCTGCCGACCTTCCTGATCGGCATAGGCCTGATCTACGTCTTTGCCGTCGAGCTGCAGTGGCTGCCCTCGTTCGGCCGGGGCGACACGGTGCAGATCGGCGGCTGGACCACGGGCTTTCTCACGGCCTCGGGCTGGGCGTCGCTGGTGCTGCCGGTGTGCACGCTGGCGATGTTCAAGCTCACGCTGATCATGCGCCTGGTGCGCGCCGAGATGCTCGAAGCGCTGCGCACCGACTATGTGCGCTTTGCGCGTGCGCGCGGCCTGCCCGAAAAGCGCATCCATTACGGCCATGCGCTGCGCAACACGCTGATTCCCGTGGTCACGATCACCGGCCTGCAGATCGGCTCGCTGATCGCGTTTGCCATCGTGACCGAAACCGTCTTCCAGTGGCCGGGCGTGGGGCTGCTGTTCATCACCTCGATACAGGCCGTCGATGTGCCCGTGATCGCCGCCTATCTGATGCTGATCGCCGCGCTGTACATCGTCATCAACTTCCTTGTCGACGGCGCCTATCTGCTGGTCGACCCGCGGCTGCGCCGCGCCTGAGACCGAATTCCAGAGAACACCAACGACATGGCTGAAACACCCCCTTCCATTACGCCTGCGCCGGCGCATTTCCCCTGGTGGCGGCTGCGCCAGTCGGACTCCGCCGTGGTGCGCGCGCTCGCGGCCTCGATCACGGTGCAGGCCGCCGTGGTCGTGCTGCTGCTGCTGGGCGGCGCGGCGCTGCTGACGCCCTGGCTGGCGCTGCAAAATCCCTTCGATCCCGCAGGGCTCGAGCTGCTCGACGCGTTCACCGCGCCAGGCCAGGCCGGCATCTCCGGCGCCACCTATCCGCTGGGCTCCGACGAGCAGGGCCGCGACGTGTTCTCGGCGATTCTCTACGGCCTGCGCATGTCGCTGTTCGTCGGCGGTGCGTCCGTCGCGCTGTCGCTGGCGATTGGCGTGCCGCTGGGCCTGATCGCGGGCTATACCGGCGGCTGGTTCGACACGCTGGTGATGCGCATCGCCGACGTGCAGCTCACGTTCCCGGTGCTGCTGGTCGCGCTGCTGGTGTTCGGCATTGCGCGCGGCATCCTGCCCGAGAGCTACCGCGACGACATGGCGCTGTACGTGATCATCCTGGCGATCGGTCTGTCCGAGTGGGTGCAGTACGCACGCACCGTGCGCGGCGCCGTCATGGTCGAGAAGCACAAGGACTATGTGCTGGCCGCGCAGGTCATAGGCCGCTCGCGCGCGGGTATTCTGGTGCGCCACATCCTGCCCAACCTGCTCGCGCCCGTGCTGGTGATCGCGACCATCAGCTTCGCGCTGGCCATTGTCGCCGAGTCGACGCTGTCGTATCTGGGTGTCGGCCTGCCGCCGACCCAGCCTTCGCTCGGAACGCTGATCCGCGTGGGCCAGGGCTTTTTGTTTTCCGGTGAATGGTGGATCTTGCTGTTCCCCGGCCTGGTGCTGCTGGCCCTCGCACTTTCCGTCAACCTGGTCGGCGACTGGCTTCGCGACGCGCTCAACCCCAAACTGCAATGACCGCCCGCGACGCTTTCATGAAAACCTCCGCCGAGAGCCTGCTGCGGGAACCCGTGCTGCGCGTGCAGAACCTGGGCGTGACTTTCGATACCCACCGCGGCCCGGTCACGGTGCTGGAGGACGTGTCGTTCGAGATACGTCCCGGTGAAATCCTGGGCGTGGTCGGCGAGTCGGGCGCGGGCAAGTCGATGACGGGCAACGCCGTCATCGGGCTGATTGCCCCGCCCGGGCGCCTGAGCAGCGGCCGGATCTTTCTGCGCGACGAGCGCATAGACACGCTGCACGGTGAAGACCTGCGCCGGCTGCGCGGCAAGCACATCGCCATGGTGTTCCAGGATCCGCTGACCAGCCTCAACCCGGTGCTCACCATTGGCCAGCACCTGGTCGAGACCATACGCCAGCATCTGCCGCTGAGCGAGCGCCAGGCGCGCCAGCGCGCGATCGATCTGCTGGCCGAAGTCGAGATTGCCGACCCTGCGGGCCGGCTGGGCCAGTTCCCGCACCAGTTCTCGGGCGGCATGCGCCAGCGCGTGGCGATTGCGCTGGCGCTGTGCGCCGAGCCCGCGCTGCTGATCGCCGACGAGCCGACCACGGCACTCGACGTCTCGGTCCAGGCCCAGGTGATTCGCGTGCTGCGCCGGGTCTGCAAGGAGCACGGCACGGCCGCGATGCTGATCACGCACGACATGGGCGTGATCGCCGAGGCCGCCGACCGCGTGATGGTCATGTACCAGGGCCGGGTGCTGGAGACCGGCGCCGTGCGCCAGGTGCTCGATGCGCCGGCGGCGCCCTATACGCGCGCGCTGATGGCCGCGATTCCTTCGCTGAGCGCACCCACGCACCGGCTGCCCGTGCCCGAGATCGGCGCGCCGGTCGCCCAAGCCCTGCCGCAGGGCGCCGCGCCCGTGGCCAGGGCGCAGGCCGAGGGGCCGGCGCTGGTGCAGATCAGCGGCCTGTCGCGCGATTTCGATCTCTCGGGCAGCTGGCTGGCGCGCACCATTGCACGCCAGCCCAGGCGCGTGCTGCATGCTGTGCAGGATGTGAGCTTCACGATTGCGCGCGGCAGCAGCTTCGGCCTGGTCGGCGAGTCGGGCTCGGGCAAGTCCACGGTGGCGCGCATGATTGCCGGCTTGACCCGGCCGACCGCGGGCAGCATCGTGATCGACGGCAAGGACCGCTGGGCCGACCCGGCATCGGCCGCGACGCTGCGCCGGCGCTTCCAGATGATCTTCCAGGACCCGTATGCCAGCCTCAATCCGCGCTGGCGCGTGGGCCGAATCATTGCGGAACCGCTCGAAGTGCTGGGATTGAGCAGCGGGCCCGACGAGACCGCGCACAAAGTCCAGGAAGCGCTGCGCCGCGTGCGGCTGTCGCCCGATGACCTGCGCCGCTATCCGCACCAGTTTTCGGGCGGCCAGCGCCAGCGCATCGCGATTGCGCGCGCGCTGGTGAGCCGCCCCGAATTCATCGTCTGCGACGAGCCCACGTCATCGCTAGACGTGTCCGTGCAGGCCCAGGTGCTCAACCTCATGAAGGACCTGCAGGACGAGTTCGGCCTGACCTACCTGCTGATCAGCCACAACCTGGCCGTGGTGCGCTTTATGTGCAGCGAAGTCGGGGTGATGCAGCAGGGGCGGCTCGTAGAGGCGGGCGATGCGCAGCGCGTGCTGACCGCGCCCGGGCATGCGTACACGCGCGGACTGATTGCGGCGGTGCCCGACATGCATCGCGTGCGGGCCGGCTGACGCCGCAGGCGGCGCGCGGCTCAGTCGTCAAGCAGGGGAACGAAACCGCCAAAGATCATGCGCTTGCCGTCAAACGGCATCTGCGTTTCCATGCCTGCCAGGCGCGGGTCCTTCATGGCTTCCTGGTTGACCCGGTCGCGCACTTCGCGCGACGGGTATTCGATCCAGGAGAAGACCACGATCTCGCCGTCCTCGGCTTTCACCGCACCGCGAAAGTCGGTCAGCTTGCCGTCCGGCACATCGTCGCCCCAGCATTCGACGACGCGCGTGGCGCCATAGTCCTTGAAGACCTGGGCGGCGCGGGTGGCGACCTCAAGATACTGCTGCTTGTTGGCGGCCGGTACGGCGACCACGAATCCATCAACGTATTTCACGGGCAGTCTCCTTTGCAAAGGGACGCCCATGCTGGCATGGCCGGCCGCCGCAGGTTGTAAGAAACCGCATCAGGCTGGGAACCGTCCTTGCGCCAGGCAAGCGGCGCGGGGCAGGCGTCCAACAGGAAATGCGGCTTTATCGGTGTTGTATGTACGCGCTCAGCCCCGCCGCGAGCGCCGCGAAGGTCGCCGCGCAGCGCGGGCTCGCGCGCAGGTCCTCGTGCATGGCCACCCAGGTGTCCATCGTCAGCGAAAACTCGGTCGGCAATACGCGGACCAGCGTCTTGTCCTTCGCCGCGAGTGCCGCCTGGCACACGCCAATGCCGAAGCCCGCCCGGATGGCGCCCAGTTGGGCCAGGTCGCTGTCGGCGCGAAACGCCAGCGCGGCCCGTGTCAACGTAGGGAACCGGGCCTGGAACTTCCGGATGTACGCGCTCTCGTGATCGAAGCCAATGAGCGCGTGGCCGGTCAGCGCTTCCATGGATGCGGGCGTGCCGTGGGCCGCCAGATAGCGCTGGTGCGCGTGCAACCCCAGTTCGATGCCGCCTACGCGTTGGGCGACCAGGGCTTCCTGGGTCGGCCTGAGCCCGCGCACCGCGATGTCCGCCTCGCGGTGCAGGAGGTTGTCCACCTTGTTCGATAGCACCAGCTCGATGACCAGCTCGGGATGCTCGGCGCGCAGCGCGGCGAGGATAGGCGGCAGCACCTCGACGCCGATGATCTCGCTGGCCGTCAAACGCACCGTTCCGCGGACGCCTGATCCGTGGCTGCTGGCCACCCTGCGAAGCGCCGCCGCGGTCGTGGCAATTCCAGCGGCATAGGGCTGCAGCTCGAGCGCCGCATCCGTCGGGGCGAAGCCATCGAACGAGCGCGTGAAGAGCTTGAGCGCCAACGCAGTCTCCAGGCTGTCGATGTGGCGCCCGACGGTCGGCTGTGTCAGGCCCATCGCGCGCCCGGCCGCCGACAGCGAGCCTGTCTCCAGGACCTTCAGGAAGGTTCGGTACCACTCCCAGTTCGGCTCAGGCGCAGTCATGGTATGCATTTATTTATAGATCCAATCCGATTCTAGGTAATTCTCATTTGCCCGTCGATTCTGCAAACTGCAGTCACCCCGCCGCAAAGGCGCACAGGAATCCACGGAGCCGACCATGAACCACCCAGACATCGATCGCGGCAGCGGTCTTTCGCCCCGCCCCACCGCAGGAGAGCCCTCATGCCCACGGTAGCCCTGTTCGGCGCGACCGGCGCCCTCGGTCAAAGCATCGCCGCCGCGTTCAGCGGCCAAGGCCAGGCCTATCGCGTGGTGGGGCGCACGCAGGCGCGCCTGCGCCAGGCCTTCGGCGCGGACCCGCTCGCCGAGATCGTCACCTGGAACCCCGACTCGCCGGCCTGCGTGCAGGCCGCGGCCACGGGTATCGAGACGCTGATCTACATGGTCGGCGTGAACTACTGGCAGTTCGAGCTGCACCCCGAGCTGATGCGCAAGGCGCTTGCCGGTGCGATCGCTGCCGGGGTGAAGAACATCATCCTGATCGGTACCGTGTACCCCTACGGCATGGCAAGAACCCAGCCGGTGCGTGAGGATCACCCGCGCGAACCGCACACCTTCAAGGGGCGCATGCGCAAGGCGCAGGAGGATCTGCTGATGCAGGCGCATGCCGCCGGCCGGATCAACGCGACCGTGCTGCGCCTGCCGGACTTCTACGGTCCCGGCGTCGAGGCCAGCCTGCTGCACCGCGCGGCGCTGGCTGCCGTCAACGGCGGCAGGGCGGACATGGTCGGGCCTATCGACCGCCCGCACGAATTCGTCTTCGTGCCGGATGTCGGCCCGGTGGTTGCCAGGTTGGCCGACACTCCCGCCGCGTTCGGAAAGATCTGGAACCTCGCCGGCGCGGGTGTCACGACGCAGCGTGAACTGGTGGCCGAGATGGGGCGCCAGACCGGTGCGAAGGTCAAGCTGCGCGTGGCGGGCAAGGCGATGCTGCGCCTGATCGGCCTGTTCAACCCGTTCATGCGCGAAATGGTGGAGATGCACTACCTGATGACCGACCCGCTGATCATGGACGACTCGGCGCTGCAGCGGCTGATAGGGCCTGTGCGCAAGACGCCTTATGCGCAAGGCATACGGCAGACGCTGGACGCCGTGGTCCTTGCGCGTCAACCTGACAGTCAGGTTGACGCCATGCGCAGCTGAACGCGATCGAGTTCGCGCCAGGCAAGGGCCGGGGTGCTTGCCGCCCGGTCTTTCTTTTGGAGCGCGTCCAGGTAGGAGGGCGGCCTCGTGCATCGGCCGTCCCTATGCAACCGCCAGAACGGAAAGCCGGGTCGCGGCAAAGAAAAAGGCCTGCATCCCAGGGAGATGCAGGCCTTTGCCGGCAGAAGATTTCTGCTTTCGGATCAGAACGGGATGTCGTCATCCATATCGTCAAAGCCCGAAGCCGCGCGCTGGGGCGCTGGGGCCATCGGTGCGGGCGCGGGAGGCGCCATGCGCGGTGCGGGTGCTGCGGCGCGGGGTGCGGGCGCGGGGCGGCGTGGCGCGGCTTCGTAGCCACCGCCGTTGTTGCCGCCGCCATTGCCGGCATTGCTGTCACCGTAGCCGCTGTCGTCGCCGTAGCCGCCGCCTTGCTGGCCGCCACCGCCCATGCCCTGGCGGCTGCCCAGCATCTGCATGGTGTCGGCGCGGATTTCGGTCGCGTAGCGTTCCTGGCCCGTGGCCTGGTCGGTCCACTTGCGGGTGCGC
Source organism: Pantoea sp. 18069 (assembly GCF_902706035.1). Lineage (GTDB taxonomy): Bacteria > Pseudomonadota > Gammaproteobacteria > Burkholderiales > Burkholderiaceae_C > Comamonas. The sequence goes on from NZ_CACSJA010000017.1 coordinate 37,756, forward strand.
AGCGAACCTTCGACATAGACCTGCGAACCCTTGCGCAGGTACTGGCCGACGATTTCGGCGAGGCGGCCGTTGAACACCACGCGGTGCCATTCGGTCGCTTCCTTGTTTTCGCCGGTGTTCTTGTCGCGCCAGCGGTCGGTGGTGGCGATGGTCACGTTGGCCACCTGGTCACCACTGGGGAAGGCGCGCATTTCAGGATCGCGGCCCAGATTGCCGACGATGATGACTTTGTTGACGGATGCCATGAATAACCTCGAAAAATGGATAGCGCGGGCCAGTAGATGAGGGGGCCCGTGCCAGATGCTTGGATTGCGGCGTCCCCCTCGGAGACGCCGCAGACGGGAGCATATCCGTTTGCCCAAGACTACGGGCAAACCCGTGATATTGGCATGGGCGTGGCGCGATGCCTCAGTGGCCGGTGCCGGTCTTGCCCACCGGCTTCAGCGGCCAGGTCACGAGCAGCCAGAGGGCGGTGAGCACGGCGGTGACCGCGAACAGGCCCGGCATGCCGGCCCATTTGGCGATCGCGCCGCCGATCGCGCCGCCCGCGAACAGGCCCAGCGACTGCAGGGTGTTGTAGGTGCCCAGCGCCGCGCCGCGCAGCGGCGTGGGCGCCATGCGCGACACCAGGCTGGGCTGGCTGGCTTCGAGAATATTGAAGCCGCAGAAGAACACCAGCATCAGCAGGCCCATGAGCCACAGCGAAGGCGTGCTGGCGCTCGCGGCCACGGCGCCCAGGCCCAGCTGGACGACCAGCACCAGCGCGATCGCGCCCAGCAGCGCCATGCGCAGCTTGCCCTTGCGCTCTAGCGAGAACATGCCGCCCATGGCGATGAACGACAGCAGCACGGCGGGCAGGTAGATATGCCAGTGCACGCCCTTCGGCAGACCGGCCTGTAGCAGCAGCGCGGGCACGGCGACCCACATCGCCATCTGCACGGTGTGCAGCACGAACACGCCCAGGTTCAGGCGCAGCAGATCGGGGTGGCGCAGCAGTTCGAGCAGGCGGCCGCGCGGCGCGTCCTTGTGCTTGAGCGGCTCGGGCGGAACGACCCACAGCACCACGGCAACGCCGGCCAGCGCCAGCGCAAAGGTCAGCGCGAACACGCCCGACAGGCCGGCCCAGGCGGCGAGCATGGGGCCGGCGACCAGCGCCAGCGCGAACATCAGGCCGATGGAGCCGCCGATGATGGCCATGGCCTTGGTGCGCACGGCGTCGCGCGTCTGGTCGGCGAGCAGCGCGGTGACGGCGGCCGAGACCGCGCCCGCGCCCTGCAGGGCGCGGCCGACCATCAGGCCGGTCAGCGAATCGGCCAGCGCCGCGAGCAGGCTGCCGGCGGCAAACACCAGCAGGCCCAGCACGATCACGCGCTTGCGCCCGAAGCGGTCCGAAGCCAGGCCCAGCGGCAACTGGAACAGCGCCTGGGTCAGGCCGTAAAGGCCCATCGCCAGGCCGACCATCGCCGGGTCGTCGCCGCCCGGGTATTTGCGCGCTTCGAGGGCGAAGACCGGCAGGACCAGGAACAGCCCGAGCATGCGCAGGGCGAAGATCAGCGCCAGGCCGCCACTCGCGCGGCGCTCGAGCGGCGTCATGGTGGACGAGTCCTGGGCAGGGGCGGTTGAGGCAGCCGAAAGGGAGGTGGTCGTTTGTGGCACGCGCAAAAATGCAAGTGATTGGAAGGGGGCGGGCGTGGCGCGCAGGGGAAATTCCACGCGCGGGCTGCGCAATAACAACCTCGATTGTCCGTGATCTGCCAGGCCGCCGCATTTTCGGGGCCTGCCCCACTATCATGCTAGGTTTCCCCGCATGGAGCGCCTGCGCCCGTGAACGACCCCACTCATCCCTCTTTCGAGCAGGTAAACGCCGCAGATTCCGGCCGCTATCTGGGCCACGCCCTGGCACAGTCGCGCATCAGCATCCGCGGAGCGCGCACGCACAACCTGAAGAATATCGATCTCGATATTCCGCGCAACCAGCTGGTGGTGATCACGGGCCTGTCGGGCTCGGGCAAGTCCAGCCTGGCGTTCGACACGCTCTATGCCGAGGGGCAGCGGCGCTATGTCGAAAGCCTGTCGGCCTACGCGCGCCAGTTCCTGGGCCGGCTCGACAAGCCCGATGTGGACCTGATCGAAGGCCTGTCGCCGGCGATCAGCATCGAGCAGAAGGCCACCAGCCACAACCCGCGCTCCACCGTGGGCACGGTCACCGAGATCAACGACTACCTGCGCCTGCTCTATGCGCGCGCCGGCACGCCCTATTGCCCCGACCACCAGTTGCCGCTGCAGTCGCAGACCATCAGCCAGATGGTCGATGCGGCGCTGGCGCTGCCCGAGGACACCAAGCTGATGGTGCTCGGCCCGCTGGCGCGCGACAAGAAAGGCGAGTTCACCGAACTGTTCGCGCAGCTGCAGGCCCAGGGCTATGTGCGCTTTCGCATCGACGGCCAGATTCATGAAGTCGAGTCGCTGCCGCAGCTGCACAAGAACGAGAAGCACTCGATCGACGTGGTCATCGACCGCCTCAAGGTGCGCCCCGACGCGATGCAGCGCCTGGCGGAAAGCTTTGAAGCCGCGCTGCGCGCGGGCGGCGGCGAGGCCGGCGGGCGCGTGGTCGCGCTGGAAATGGACACCGGCGTCGAGCACTGGTTCAGCGCCAAGTTCGCCTGCCCCATCTGCAGCTATTCGCTGCCTGAACTCGAGCCGCGGCTGTTCTCGTTCAATTCGCCCCAGGGCGCCTGCCCGACCTGCGACGGCCTGGGCCAGAGCGAGACCTTCGACCCCGAGCGCGTCGTGGCGTTTCCGTCGCTGAGCCTGGCCAGCGGCGCGATCAAGGGCTGGGACCGGCGCAATGCCTATTACTTCACCATGCTCGAAAGCGTGGCCGCGCATTACGGCGCGGACATCGAGGCGCCTTTCGAGGAGCTGCCCGAGCATGTGCGCCAGGCCGTGCTCTGGGGCTCGGGCGAGGAAGCCATTGCCTTTGCCTACTTCACCGACAGCGGCAAGAACAAGACCCAGCCACTGATCAAGCACCACCCGTTCGAAGGCATCATTCCCAACATCACGCGGCGCTACCGCGAGACCGATTCCAGCGTGGTGCGCGACGACCTCGCGCGCCTGCGCAGCACGCGCTGCTGCCCCGACTGCGAAGGTACGCGGCTGCGGCGCGAAGCGCGCTGGGTGCGCATAGGTGACGGCGAGCAGCAGCGCGCGATCTACGAGGTCAGCCGCGCAACGCTGGCCGAGGCCCACGCCTGGTTCGCCCAGCTCAAGCTGCAGGGCGCCAAGGCCGACATTGCCGACAAGGTGGTGCGCGAAATCACTTCGCGGCTGATGTTCCTCAACGACGTGGGCCTGAGCTACCTGAGCCTGGACCGCAGCGCCGAGACGCTGTCGGGCGGCGAGGCCCAGCGCATACGCCTGGCCAGCCAGATCGGCAGCGGCCTCACGGGCGTGATGTACGTGCTCGACGAGCCCAGCATCGGCCTGCACCAGCGCGACAACGACAGGCTGATCGCGACGCTGCAGCACCTGCGCAACATCGGCAACAGCGTGATCGTCGTCGAGCACGACGAGGACATGATGCGCGCCGCCGACCAGATCATCGACATGGGCCCGGGCGCGGGCCTGCACGGCGGGCGCGTGATGGCCCAGGGCACGTTCGAGCAGGTGCGCGCCAACCCCGATTCACCCACCGGGCGCTATCTCGCGGGCACGCAGTCGATTGCCGTGCCCGCGCGGCGCACGCCCTGGCTGCCGGTGGTCAAGTCCGCCGAACCTGCAGCCGCGCCGGCCAAGTCGCGCTTTCCGGTCTCGGCCGCGGCGCTGCGCCGCGCCGAGCGCCAGGCCGAGCATATTGCGCGCCAGGGCGCGCTGCAGGCGATCACCGTGGTCGGCGCGCGCGGCCACAACCTGAAGAACGTCACGGTGGAATTCCCCGTGGGCCTGTTCACCTGCGTGACCGGCGTCTCGGGCTCGGGCAAGAGCACGCTGGTCAACGACACGCTGTACGCCGAAGTCGCGCGCCAGCTCTATCGCGCCAGCGACGAGCCCGCGCCGCACGACGAAGTCGTGGGCATGGAGTATTTCGACAAGGTCATCAATGTCGACCAGTCGCCGATCGGGCGCACGCCGCGCAGCAATCCCGCGACCTATACCGGCCTGTTCACGCCTATCCGCGACCTGATGGCCGAGACGTCGACCGCCAAGGAACGCGGCTACGGCCCGGGGCGCTTCAGCTTCAACGTCGCCGGGGGCCGCTGCGAAGCCTGCCAGGGCGACGGCGTGGTCAAGGTCGAGATGCACTTCCTGCCCGACGTCTACGTGCCCTGCGACATCTGCCACGGCCAGCGCTACAACCGCGAAACCCTGGAAGTGCTGTGGAAGGGCAGGAACGTCGCGCAGATCCTGCAGATGACCGTCGAGGACGCGCATGCGTTCTTCCAGGACGTGCCCAGCATCGCGCGCAAGCTGCAGACGCTGCTGGCCGTGGGCCTGTCGTACATCCGCCTGGGCCAGAGCGCGACCACGCTGTCGGGCGGCGAGGCGCAGCGCGTCAAGCTCGCGCAGGAGCTGAGCAAGCGCGACACCGGGCGCACGCTCTACATCCTCGACGAGCCGACCACGGGGCTGCATTTCGCCGACATAGCCCTGCTGCTCAAGGTGCTGCACCAGTTGCGCGACGCGGGCAACACCATTGTCGTCATCGAGCACAATCTCGATGTGATCAAGACCGCCGACTGGCTGATCGACATGGGCCCCGAAGGCGGCGCCGGCGGCGGCAACGTGGTCGCCACGGGCACGCCCGAGCAGCTTGCCGCGCACGAGGGCAGCCATACGGGGCATTATTTGCGGCGATATCTGGGCTGATCCGGCCCCCGCTGGCTTGGCTTGTGCCTGCGCGCTGACAGGCGAGCGGGGCGCCGCAGGCAACCATAGCGGCCCGGCCGGTTTTTTCCAGTGAGGAAATTGCGATGTCTGCTGTTGATTTTGTCGTCGTCGGCGCCGGCATTGCGGGCGCATCCGTGGCCTGGCAGCTCGCCGGGCGCGCTTCGGTGCTGGTGCTCGAGCGCGAAACCCAGCCGGGCTACCACTCCACGGGCCGCTCAGCGGCCTTGTTTCTCGAGCACTACGGGCCGCCCCAGGTCCAGGCGCTGACGCGCGCCAGCCGCGCGTTCTACACCGCGCCGCCCGCGGACTTCATGCCCGAGCCGGTGCTGGGCCCGCGCGGAGCGCTTTACGTGGCGCGCGCCGACCAGCGCGCGCAGCTCGATGCTGCCTATGCCGAAGCGCGGCGGCATTCGCAGGCCGTGCGCCGGCTCGACCAGGCGCAGTTGCTGGCGCTCGTGCCCAGTCTGCGCGCCGAAGTCATCGCCTGCGGCTTTCTCGACGAGAACGCACGCGATATCGACGTGCATGGCCTGCACCAGGCCTTTTTACGTGGGATGCGACTGAGAACGGCTGGTTCAGAGGGCGCGCAACTGCGCTGCGGCGCCGAAGTGGTCTCGCTGACCCGCGATGCGGCCAACGCCTGCTGGCAGATCGATCTGGCCGATGGCAGCCGGATCGCGGCGCGCCAGGTGGTCAATGCCGCGGGCGCCTGGGCCGATGCGCTTGCGGCCCTGGCCGGCGTGGCGCCGCTGGGCCTGGTGCCCAAGCGCCGCAGCGCGTTCACGTTTGCGCCGCCCGAGGGCGTGGAAACGCGCCACTGGCCCGCCGTCATGGGCGTCGATGACAGCTTCTACTTCAAGCCCGATGCGGGCCAGCTGCTGGGCTCGCCGGCCAACGCCGATCCGACCACCCCGCACGACGTGGTGCCCGAGGAAATCGACGTGGCCACGGGAATTTTCCACATCGAGGAAAACACCACGCTGCAGATCCGCCGGCCCACGCATACCTGGGCCGGCCTGCGCTCGTTCGTTGCCGACGGCGAGCTGGTCATCGGCTGGGACGCGCCGCCCGCAGCGGGCCAGCCCGGCTTTTTCTGGCTGGCCGCACAGGGCGGCTATGGCATACAGACCGCTTATGCGGCCGGACTGCTGGCGCGCAACCTGTTGCTCGGCGAAGCGCTCGACGCGCACCTGCAGGCCCAGGGCGTGCTGCCCGAAAGACTGTCGCCGGCCCGGTTGCGCTGACGACCATTGAACTTATCCACATTTTTATCCACAGGTTTCTGGGCGCGGCGGAGAGCGCAGGGCTGATGCCGTCACACACAAGCCATACGCCTGTCATCCGCAGCCTCTAGATTCATCCTTTTCTGTAAACGGGGATGAGATGAACACGTCGAAGACAGTGGTAGCGGCCTTTCTGGCGATCAGTCTGGCAGCCTGCGGTGGTGACAACGAGGGCAGCAGCCCTGTCGACCCCACCACGCCCACGCTGCCCACGCCCGAAACGCCAGCGCCGGAACAACCGGAAACTCCGGAACAACCCGAGCCCGAGACGCCCGAGGCCGTCGCCGAGGTCTACATCGACGAGAGCTTCGAGGGCCTGACGGCGCTGCCGGCAGGCTGGTCGACGCTGGCCGCCAACCGCGGCACGGTGGCCGTGCGCGACGGCAGCCTCTACATCGACGCGCGTGCCCATGACACGGCCATGACCTCGGTGGCCCTGCCCGCGTCGCTGCAGGAACTGACCAACTACCGCATCGACGTGGTGTTCACGCTCGAGTCGCCCAACAACACCGGGCGCTGGGGCAGCGTGATGTACCGCACCTCGGCCGTGGACGGCGCCATTCCCTACGACCCGTACTACCAGTTCGCGATCCGCGCCAATGCCACGGCCGCCAACGGCACCGAGTTCGCACTGCGCAAGAACGGCGGCTGGATGGTCGCGGGCACCAAGGCCTTCACCGAAGCCATCGATCCCGCGAAGACCTATACCGCGACCGTGATCGTCCACGGCAACCGCGTGCGCCAATACCTGGACAACACGCTGACGCACGACATGACGCTCGACGCGGCGATGGCCAAGGGTGGCATCGGCCTGCAGGCGGCCGGCACCGTCATGCGCGTCGACAGCATCAAGGTGACCGAGCAGTTGAGCGCACTGCCCGACGTGAGCAAGGTGATCGCCGTGCAGGACACGGGCACGCGCGCGGCGATGGCGCCGACGCTGGTGCAGCCGATGACGGCGCAGACGCAGCTCGCGGGCAGTGGCGCTAGCAACGCGCTGTTCCATATCGACGCCAGCCTGAACCTGCGCAGCGACGGCGGCGAAAGCCTGGCCTCGCTGGCCCACTATTTCGCCCAGGCCGATCGCGCCACGATTCCCGTGCTGCGCATTGCCGACACCGCGACCGTGACCGCGCTCGCGGCCTTTGCGGTCGAGAACGACCTGGGCGACGTGACCCTGCTGTCGGACAACGTCGAGCTGCTCGCACGCGCCCGCGCCGCGCTGCCGTCGGTGCGCACGGCCGTCGATTTCTCGGCTTCGGCTTTCCTCGGCAACAGTTCACAGGACATCCTGCAGGTGGTCAGCGCGACCAACCGCGCCAAGGCCAAGATCGCGGTGCTGCCCCCGGCCATGACCAACCGCACGACGGTCGCGCATCTGCAGCGCCTGCTGCTCACGCCCTGGGCGAAGTCGAGCGCGGCAACGCCCGCCGAAGCGGCCGAAGTGCTGACCACGGGTGTCAATGGCGTGATCGCGGCCGATGCCGGCGTCTACACCGCGGTGCTCAAGAAGCTGCCGGCCCATACGCTGCTGCGCAAGCCGCTGGTCACGGGCCACCGCGGCATGCCCTCGACCACCGACGAGAACACGCTCGAAGGCGCGCAGGCGGCCGTCGCCGCGGGCGCGGATGCGGTCGAGAACGACATCTACATGACCACGGACAACCACCTGGTCATCATGCATGACGACACCGTCAACCGCACCACCGACGGCACGGGGCGCATAGAGACCATGACGCTGGCCGAAGTCAAGGCGCTCAGGACCAAGACCGGCGGCTACGCCGTGCCGACGCTGCAGGAGTTCTTCGAGGCGTTCAAGGGCCGCAACGTCAGCCATTTCATCGAGATCAAGAGCACCACCGCGGGCATCGTCCCGCTGCTCAAGCAGGAACTCGAGAAGGCCGGCGTCAAGGACCAGGTGGTCGCGATCTCGTTCAGCGGCGACCAGCTCAACCGCATGGGCGCGACGCTGCCCGAGATCAGCACCGGCTTTCTCAACAGCAATGTCGACACCGGTGACGTGGGCGTGAGCCTGCGCAACATCCTCAACGCCACGCAGCTCTACTCGTCGACCTACAACCCGTCGTACGGCAGCGGCCCGACGCAGGCGACGATGGAAGCCGCCAAGCACCGCGGCATCACGTTCTGGCCCTGGACCATCAACAACCAGAACGACTTCTACCGCCTCTACAGCTATGGCACGCACGGCATCACGACCGATTACGCGCATTGGGCGAAAGACTTCCCTGTGGCAATCTCGGCGGCAAGCGCGTCCACGGCCGCGGTGGGAACGGCGTTCAGCGTTCCGGTCTCGCTGACTTCGCAGGTCGGCGCTGTCAGCGCCGGCACGAGCAACCCGCTGGTGGTGCTCGACGGCGCGCCCGCGCACACCATCGCAGCCAACGGCAGCGTGACTTTCACCGCACCCGGTACGGCCACCGTGCTGCCCGGTCATACCTACAAGATGGGGGACGGCACCTACAGCTATACGATCTTCGCCAGGCCGATGACCGTGACGGTGAAATAAGACACGCCGAAAGCAAAAAGGCCCCCACGCTTTGGGCATGGGGGCCATTTTTCATCGCCGGGCCGCCCCAAGATGAAAGCAGCCCCCTTGGGGGGCAGCGGACCTTGCGAAGCTAGGGGAGCGTGGGGGCCTTTTCTCCGCAGGATGCGGCCCTGAGGCCTGCCCGGTGCGCACAAATTCCAAAGTTATCCACATTTTTATCCACAGTTCCTTGCCGCCGGCGCCGGCGGCAAGGAATGGGGATGAAACCCTGGAATCAGAGCGGCGCGCAGCGCGCAAAGCGCACGACGGTCACGCCCGCGCGCGCCTGGCGCACCGAGGGCATGACCAGCACGCAATCGTCGTAGGGCGTGCACACGGCTTCGCCGTCGTTGTCGCCGATCACGGTGCCGGCCTGCGCGAAGCGCTCCAGGCCCGTGAACGGTGCGTTGAAGCGAAAGCCCTGGCTCTTGGCGACCACCGGGCCGGTCACGGTCAGCGCGAACTGCTCGGCCGGCGCGGGCAGGCGCCAGCCGGGCAGCAGGCGCAGGGCTTCGGCGTCATCGATGACTTCGGACGCGAGCAGGAAGCGCAGGCACTGGTCCTGGGCCACGGCGCGGCTGGCCGGGTCGCCGTGGAAGCCGCATTCGACCAGCAGCGAGCGCGAGTCGCCGGCTGCATCGTCGGGCAGGCCAAAGCGGCCGTAGTCGCGCAGGCGCGTACCGTCCTTGTGGCCGGCGTCGACGACGATGTGCGCGGGCGCGCCCATCTGCTTGGCCAGCACCAGGTTGCGCGGCTGCACGCCGGTCAGCAGCAGCGGCGCCGAAGGCTCGTGCATAGAGTGCAGGTCGAGCAGCCAGTCGGTCTGGCGCACGAACGGGCGCAGCGCCGCGGCGCGCCGGCGCTCGTTGGTGTCGCCGGCGTCTATGCGCGCGTCGCTCCACTGGCGGTTGAGGTCTTCATCGGTGAAGCGCGAGGCATCGTGGGCGTTCGCATCGAAACGATCGAACGCCTCGAGGTTGGCGAACACCAGCGTCAGCGTGCCCTGCAGCGGGCGCAGGCCGGCTTCGAGCAGGCCCTTGAGCGCCCAGGCGCCGCACAGCTCGTTGCCGTGGACCAGCGCGGAGATCATCACCTGACGGCCCGGCAGGCCCGAGTCGAAATGCCAGACGCCTTCGGTGCCGGTGTTGCCCGCGCGCCAGGCGCTGATGTCGGGCGCCGGCAGTTCAAAGTGCAGTGCGCTCATCGCTCACTCTTCGATCTTGGCGAACTCGACAATCTTGGCGTACTTGGCGATTTCGGCGTCGATGAACTTGGCGGGGTCGACCTTCTGGTCCATGACCGTCGAGCCCGTCGCGGCGAGCTTCTTGCGGAATTCGGCCGACGCCAGCGTGTCGCTCAAGGCCTTCTTGAGCTTGTCCTGGATGGGCTTGGGCAGGTTGGCCGGGGCCATCATCGCGAACCAGGAACCGAGGTCCACGTTCTTGAATGCCGGGTTTTCGGACAGGGCCGGGATGTCGGGCGTGATGGCCGAACGCTTGGCTTCGGTCGTGCCCAGGGCGATCACCTTGCCCGACTGGATGTGGGGCAGGCCGCTGGACAGAACGAACACACCGTATTCGATGTTGTTGCCGACCAGGTCGGTGGTCAGGGGCGCCACACCGCGGTAGGGGATGTGGGTCATCTTCAGGTTGCCCTGTTCCTGGACCGTTTCACCGGCGAGGTGCAGTGCCGTGCCCACGCCCGAGCTGCCGTAGCTGAACTTGCCGGGGTTCTTCGCGACGGAGGCGATGAATTCGGCGGTGTTCTTGACACCGGCCTTTTGCGAAGCGACCAGCACCATGGGCTGCGAAGCCACCAGGCCAATGGGGGTGAAGTCCTGGATGGTGTACTTCACGCTCTTGTTGATCAGGCGGGCAATGGCCAGTTCGTTGTTCGCGCCGACCATGATGGTGTAGCCATCAGGTGCAGCCTTGGCGACTTTCTGCGCGCCGATCGCGCCACCGGCGCCACCCAGGTTCTCGATCACCACGGGCTGGCCCAGGCGTGTGGAGAGTTCGGTGCCGACCATGCGGCCGATCAGATCGGTGCTGCCGCCCGGCGGATAGCCGATGACCATGGTGATGGGCTTGCTGGGGTACGAAGCGTCGGCGAAAGCGGAACCAGCGGCCAGAAGGGCGATACCGCAGGCCAGGGCAGTGCGGCGCAGGATAGAACGATTTTGCATGGGGTGATTCCTTATTTGGATAACCTCGATTGTCAAAAGACCCAGTGCCCGATTTGGTGCCATAACGGCACCATGCCGTGCTGTTGTGGCACGAAAAAAGTCTGCCCGCTTGTGTTGTCTTCAAGCCGTAACACAGGCATGTCCCATTTCAGGGGCACCGAGGAAGGGCCGCCCATGCAGGGGCCCGCCCGCTCGGGGGGCTTATCGCTCAGTGACGCGGCGCCAGAATTCCTCGGCGGCGGGCGTCAGGCGCCGCTTGGGCCGGTACATGCGCACGTCGAAGCGCACTTCCATGTTGCGGCTTCCGGCCAGCGCCAGCCGCCTGGCCTTGCAATCCGCGTGCGCCATGGACCAGGGCAGCCAGGCCACGCCCAGGCCCTTGTGCACGTATTCGTACTGCGCATCGGCCGAATCGCATTCGAGAATGCGGTGCAGCCGCGGCGCATCGGGGTTCTGCGACAGATGGTCTTCGACCAGGCGGCCCAGCGCCATGCGGTGGGGATAGGCCAGATAGGGCACGCTGCCGGGCGCGGCAAAGCTGTGCAGCGCCTGGCCCGCGGCGTTGGCGCGCGACACCGGCACCAGCCGGTCGCTGGCGATATGCACATGGCTGAACTGGCGTGCATCGAGCCGCACGGCGATGGCCGGGTGGTGGTAGATCAGCGAGAAATGGATTTCGTCCTGCTCCAGCATGGCCACGGTTTCATGCAGCGTGCGCGTGAACACCGTCAGCGGGCTGGTCTGCAGCAGCGGGCCCAGGCGCAGCAGCCAGTCGGCGACGATGGTGCGCGCCAGCGTGCGGCCCGTGGCCAGCGTGATGGTCTGCGCCTGCAGGCCCGCAATGGCCTGCAGTTCCTCGTGCGACTGCGCGAGCGTGCGCGTCATCAGCCCGCAGGTCTCGAGAAAGGCTTCGCCCGCGGGCGTGAGGCGCACGGGGCTGCTGCCCGGCGTGACCAGCGGCGTGCCCGTCCAGGCTTCGAGCGCGCGTATGCGCCGCCCGAACGCCGGGTGGGTCACATGGCGCAGTTCGGCCGCGCGCGTGAAGCTGCGCTCCTGGGCCAGCATGATGAAGTCTTCCAGCCACTTGATCTGCATGGCCGGGCCCCCGGTCAGCCGCGCGCTTCGCGAGCGGCTTGCTGCAGGGTTTCGCGCGTGGCTTGCGCCTGGGCGCGCGCGGCCTGGGCGAAATCGGTGCCCGACGACGCGTACAGGATGGCGCGCGACGAGTTGACGATGATGCTGCCGTGTTCGCGCAGCCCGGCCTTGACCGTGGCCACGGCGTCGCCGCCCTGGGCGCCGACACCGGGGATCAGCAGCGGCAGCGTCGGGGCAATCTCGCGCACGCGCTCGATTTCATGCGGGCGCGTCGCGCCGACCACCAGGCCCAGCTGGCCGTTGAGGTTCCAGGGGCCTTGCGCGAGCGCGGCCACATGTTCGAACACCTTGGGGTTGCCCGGCACATCGGCCAGCGTGCGCGCCTGCAGGTCGTCGCCACCGGGGTTGGAGGTGCGGCACAGCAGGAACGCGCCCTTGCCTTCGTACTTCAGATAGGGCGCGACCGAGTCGAAGCCCATGAACGGCGACAGGGTCACGGCATCGGCGCCGTAGCGCTCGAACGCCTCCTTGGCGTACTGCTCGGCCGTGGAGCCGATGTCGCCGCGCTTGGCGTCGAGAATCACCGGCACATGGGGCGCGACGGCGCGCATGTGGGCCATCAGCCGCTCGAGCTGGTCTTCCGCGCGGTGGGCCGCGAAATAGGCGATCTGCGGCTTGAACGAGTTCACCAGATCGGCGGTGGCATCGACGATGGCGGCGCAGAAGTCAAAGATCTTCGAGGCATCGCCCTGCATCGCGGCAGGAAAGCGGTTGGGCTCGGGATCGAGCCCCACACACAGCATGGATTGGTTTTGCGAGCCGGCGTTGCGCAGCATGTCGAGGAAAGTCATGGGGCGCGATTTTAAGGCACGGCAAGCAAAAAGCCCCGGCGGACCGGGGCTTAGGGCAGGGCGTTACATGGCAATCAGCCGTTGGCGCGTTTCTCGAGGATTTCAAATGCAGGAAGCGTTTTGCCTTCAAGCACTTCGAGGAACGCGCCGCCGCCGGTCGAGATATAGCCGACCCGGTCTTCGATGCCGTACTTGGCAATCGCCGCGAGGGTGTCGCCACCACCGGCAATGCTGAACGCCGACGACTCGGCGATGGCCTGGGCAATGGTGCGCGTGCCGTTTTCAAAGGCCGCGAACTCGAACACGCCCACGGGGCCGTTCCAGACAATGGTGCCCGCGGCCTTGAGCTGCGCGGCCAGGCGGGCGGCGGTCTCGGGGCCGATGTCGAGGATCAGGTCGTCATCGGCGACATCGGTCGCGGCCTTGATGGTCGCGGGCGCATCGGCGGCAAACGTCTTGGCGACGACCACGTCGGTGGGAATCGGCACCTGCGCGCCGCGCGCGGCCATGGCATCGATCACCGCCTTGGCTTTGTCGACGAGGTCGGGCTCGGCCAGCGACTTGCCGATCTTCAGGCCCGCGGCCAGCATGAACGTGTTGGCGATGCCGCCGCCGACGATCAGCTGGTCGACCTTGTGCGCCAGCGCTTCGAGGATGGTCAGCTTGGTCGAGACCTTGGAGCCGGCGACGATGGCCACCAGCGGCTGGGCGGGCGCGGCCAGCGCCTTTTGCAGCGCGTCGATCTCGGCCGACAGCAGCGGGCCGGCGCAGGCCACGGGCGCGAACTGGGCGATGCCGTAGGTCGTGCCTTCGGCGCGGTGGGCCGTGCCGAACGCATCGTTGACGAAGATATCGCACAGCGCGGCGAGCTTTCTGGCCAGCGCTTCCTGGTTCTTCTTCTCGCCGACGTTGACGCGGCAGTTTTCCAGCAGCACGACCTGGCCGGGCTGGACCTGCACGCCGTCGACCCAGTCCGCGACCAGCGGCACCTCACGGCCCAGCAGCTCAGCCAGGCGCCTGGCCACGGGAGCGAGCGAGTCGGCGGGCTGGAACTGGCCTTCGGTCGGACGGCCCAGGTGGCTGGTGACCATCACCGCCGCACCGGCCTTGAGCGCCATTTCAATGCATGGCACCGAAGCGCGCACGCGCGTGTCTTCGGTGATCTCACCGGTGTCGCTCAGCGGAACGTTCAGGTCGGCACGGATGAAAACGCGTTGGCCCTGGGCTTTGCCCTGGGCACACAGATCGGAGAAGCGAAGAATGTTCATGGCAGCGGATCAGCCTCGCCAGGAGGCAGTGGTGGCGGTGGATTAAAAGAGCGCCGCTATTGTAGGGTGCACTGGTGAAAGAGGCATGAATGCCATGTCCGGAAAACGCTGTCTTCCAGTGCTTCCACTCCGTTCGCCCTGAGCCCGTCGAAGGGCGTTTCAGGGCGCAGCGTGCGATCCGTACTACCAACCCCACCCAATATGCAACGGCAAGTAAACCGCCATGCCCACGACAATGGTCCCCAGAATCCCGCGCCGCCAGTAATAGTAGACGCTGGCGCAGGCCACGGCCGGCAGCCGGGCGTCAAGCAGGGTCTGGATCAGCGCGCCCTGGGTGATGACCAGCTCGGGCGCTATCACCGCCGCGAGCGCGGCCAGCGGCGCGTACTTGAGTCCGCGCTTGAGCCAGTGCGGCATGGGCACTTCGCGCGCGGGGACCATGAAGAACGCGCGCGTCAGCAGGGTGATCGCGCCCAGGCCCAGGCAGTTCAAGGCAAAAAGCCACCAGGAGTCCATCATGGCCGTTTTTCCTCATCGAGCGGCAGCACCGGGTGGCGTTCGCCGCGCTCGGGGTCGGGCGCGCGCAGCGCGGCGGGGCCGGCGCGCCACTCGCGCAGCCGGCGTTCGGTGTTTTCCATCATCAGGCCCACGGCCACCGCGGCGGCGATCGCGGCCAGGATGTTGAGCTTGAGCGGCAGCGCGAACGCGGCGACCGCCACGGCCGCGGCCACGCCGGTCGCGGCCCAGGTGGTGCGGTCGGTGAGCATCGAATACAGCACGCCCAGCAGCGCCAGCACGCCCGCGAATCCCAGGCCCCAGGACAGAGGCACCTGGTCGGCGAGAAAGATGCCGGCGACCGAGAAGCCTTGCCAGACCATCCAGTTGGTCGCCGCCGCGCCCCAGAAGTAGGGCAGCTGTTCGGGGCTGCGCTGGCCCTCGGGGTAGCGCTTGAGAAACGCGACAAAGATGACGTCGCCGCTGAAATAGCTCAGGGCCAGCCGGTGGCGGCGCGCAAGGTGGGCGAAGTACGCACGCCACATGCTGCTCAGGATCACGAAGCGCAGGTTCACGCAGATCGCGGTGAACCACACCACCCACAGCGGCGCGCCGGCGATCATCAGCGGCAGCACGGCCAGCTGGGCGCTGCCCGCATAGACCACGAACGACATGAACAAGGCCATGGACACGGTCATGCCGCTCTTGACCATGGCCACGCCCGTGACCAGCGCCCAGGCGGCAATGCCCAGCGAGACGCCGCTCATGTCCTGCATGCCCTGGCGAAAGCCCGGCTCGCGTGCAATGCCCAGCGCGCGGCGCGCCACGACGCGCAGTTCGGAGCCGGGCTCGGGAACCGGGCTCATGGCGTGGCGTCGAGCTGCACGCCCACGGGTAGCGCAAAGCCGTGCAGGAAGTCGCCTGCGGGCAGGCGCTTGCCGCCCGCGCGCTGCAGCTGGGTGAAGCGCATCGCGCCCTCACCGCAGGCCACGACCACGCCCGCGGCATCGGCGGCGAGCACCGTGCCGGGCGCGGCCACGGCGCTGCGCGCCTCGGGCCGGCCTTCCCAGAACTTGATGGTTTCGCCCTGCCACAGGCCCGCGGCGCCGGGAAACGGCGTGAACGCGCGCACGCGCCGGTCTATGGCCGCAGACGGCAGCTGCCAGTCTATCCAGCTTTCGGCTTTTTCGATCTTGTGCGCGTAGGTCACGCCTTCGGCGGGCTGGGGCGTGCGCGGCAGGCCGCCGCAGGCGCTCATTTCGAGCGCTTCGACGATCAGCCGGCCGCCCAGCAGGGCCAACTGGTCGTGCAGGCTGGCCGTGGTGTCGGTCGGGCCTATGGGCAGGCGCTCGATCAGGCACATGTCGCCGGTGTCCAGCCCGGCGTCCATCTGCATGATGGTGACGCCGGTTTCGGCATCGCCGGCTTCGATCGCGCGGTGGATGGGCGCGGCGCCGCGCCAGCGCGGCAGCAGGCTGGCGTGGATGTTGAGGCAGCCTTGGGCCGGCGTGTCCAGCACCCACTGGGGCAGGATCAGGCCATAGGCGGCCACGACCATCACATCGGCCTGGGCGGCCTCGATGGCCGCGCGCGCCTGGGCGGCCTCCTCGGGGTATTTGCCGTCGAGTCGCAGGCTGCGCGGCTGGCTCACGGGAATGCCGTGCGCCAGCGCGCACTGCTTGACGGGCGAAGCCTGCAGCTTCATGCCACGGCCCGCGGGCCGGTCGGGCTGGGTCAGCACCAGGGGCACGCGAAAACCCGCGTCGAGCAGACGCTGCAAGGCCACGCTGGCGAATTCCGGCGTACCGGCAAAGATGACGTTCATGCAATCACTGGGGGGAAGGGTGCGGCCCTCTTAATCGAAGGGGTCGCGGTCGTTGAATACTTCGTCGGTGAACATCACGCGGCGCACCACGTCCGAGGGGTCGATGTGTACATGGGCCTGGCGTGCAGCCCCATTGTCCAGCAAACGGTAGGTCCAGATGTCGCCTTTGAAGCTGGCTACATGCTCGACCAGCGCTGGCGGGCCGAATTGCTGCAACACGCTGGCGCGCGTGTCGATGCCGACGCGCAGCGCAAAGAACTGTTCCATGGTCAGCACCTGCTGCACGCGCGTGAGGCGCTGGCGGGCGTCGAAGTCGAGGTGGTAGACCTGCTGGCCCGCAGGCTGGCGGCTGTAGAGCAGGCGTTCGCCGCCATCGGGCAGCGCGTGCGTGAGCGTGGGCCGGCCCATGTCTTCGAGCACTTCGGCGCGTGGGCTGCCGATCTTTTGCCATTCGGGTACCGCGCACCCGGCGAGCCAGAGGCTGGCCGCCCCCCAGACTACCCAGCGCGCCCCTCGGAACAGCACTGGGCGGGCAATCATTGCCGGTCCAGTTTTTGCTGCTTGAGCAGCTTGGTCTTGATGCGGTTGCGCTTGAGCGGCGAAAGGTATTCGACGAACACCTTGCCCATCAAATGGTCCATCTCGTGCTGGATGCAGATGGCCAGCATGCCTTCGGCGTCGATCTCGCGCGACTGGCCTTTTTCATCAAGCGCGCGCACCTTGACGGCTGTCGAGCGTTCGACGCCGTCATAGATGCCCGGCACCGACAGGCAGCCTTCGTCGCCGACCTGCTTGTCGTCGCTGGACCAGAGGATTTCGGGGTTGATCAGTGCCATCGGCTGGTCGCGTTCTTCCGACACATCGATCACCACCACCCGCTCGTGCACGTCGATCTGCGTCGCCGCCAGGCCTATGCCCTGGGCGTCGTACATGGTCGCGAGCATGTCGGCAACCAGTGTCTGGATGCGTTCATCCACCACGGTGACCGGCTGGGCCACCTTGTGCAGGCGTGGATCGGGGTAGCAGAGGATGGGAAGAATTGCCATGGCAGCCAACAAAATGATGTCGCTATTTTCGCCACTTTTGCGCTTATTCGCTGGGCGCTGGTTCAATAATCATTGCCTGATCAAGGCCTTGCGTCGAGAATCTGTGAAGCTTTGTTACGTATTACTACGGCGCGGCCTGCAGGGCTGGCGCAGCCACAGCGACACGCCAGGCATGCGGCCTGACCAAAAAGAGGGATTGAGATGACGGCATTTTCCAATGCGCGGGCCTGCGGCATCGGGGCCGTGCTGCTCGCCGCGCTGTCCACGGTGTACGCCCAGGGCGGCTATCCGGTGACCGCCACGCAGCGCGCCACGGCCCAGCAGGTGGCGCAGCAGGGCGTGCCGCTGAGCGATCTGTCGCCTACCGCCCCCGACCAGTACACCGTGCGGCGTGGCGACACGCTCTGGGGCATTTCCGGCCTGTTCCTGCGCCAGCCCTGGCGCTGGCCCGAGCTCTGGGGCATGAACCTGAACTCGATCGCCAATCCCCACCTCATCTACCCCGGCCAGGTGCTGTATCTCGACAAGAGCAATGGCTTTGCGCGCCTGCGCATGGGCGCCGACGGGCAGGACATGCCCACGGTGCGCCTGTCGCCGCGCACGCGCAGCGAAAGCCTGGCCGACCTGGCCTTGCCTACGCTGCCCGCGCATCTGATCGAGCCTTTCCTGGTCCAGCCGCTGGTGGTCGATGCGCAGCTGCTCGCGCAGGCGCCGCGCATCGTTGCCACCACCGACGAGCGCGTGATCATGGCCAGCGCCGACCGGGCCTATGTGCGCGGCAGCAACGGCCTGGTGCCGCAGCCGGATTCGGCGCAGACTCGCGCCTGGCGCATCTTCCGTGACGCCGTCGCGCTCAAGGACCCGGACAATGGCGAGATCCTGGGCTACGAAGCCCAGTACCTGGGCCAGGCCGAGCTGATCGAGGGCGAGAGCCTGATCAGCGTACAGGACGCCAAGGGCAAGGTCAGCGAAACCCAGGTACCGGCGACCATAGACATTGTCGAGGCCAAGGGCGAGATCCGTGCGGGCGACCGGCTGCTGCCCGCGCCCGGGCGCAGCTACTCGAACTATGTGCCGCATGCGGCGCCAGCCGACGTGAAGGCGCGGGTGGTGTCGATCTATGGAGACTCCGCCGTCAAGTACGGCGCGCAGAACCAGGTGGTGGCGATCAACCGCGGCACGCGCGACGCGATGACCGCGGGCCAGGTGCTGCAACTCGTGACCCAGGGCGATGTGATCGTGGACAAGACCGGCGGCAAGCGCGAGCGCGTGCAACTGCCGCGCGAGCACAACGGCCTGGCGATGGTGTTTCGCACGTTTGACCGCGTGTCGTATGCGCTGATCCTCGATGTGCGCCGTCCCGTGGTGGCCGGCGACCATCTGGTCGCGCCGCACTGAACGGCAGCCCGCCGTGCAGACCCGCATGGACCCCCTGGCCTTGGACCGCGACGAACTGTCGGCCTGGCTGAGGCTGACGCAGACGCCCGGGGTCGGCCGCACGCTCGCCCGGCGCCTGCTGGCGCAATCGGGCTCGGTGCAGGCGCTGTTCGCGCAGTCGCCCACGGCCTTGCGCGCGCAGCTCGCGCCCGCACAGCTCACGGCGCTGCTGACCATCTCGCCGGCGCAGCGCACCGCACTGCAGACCTGCTGGCAATGGCTGCAGACACCTCCTGAAGGGCTCATGCACGCGGTGATCACGCTGGGCGATCCGCGCTACCCCGAGGGACTGCTGGCCACCGAGGACCCGCCGCTGCTGCTGTATGTCGCCGGTCCCGCCGAGGCTTTCACGCGTGCGCCAGCGCTGTTTCCCGCACAGCGCGCGCTGGCCGTGGTCGGCAGCCGCCACCCCAGCGCCCAGGGCCTGATCGACGCGCAGCGCTTTGCGCACGAGTTGTGCGCGGCCGGCCTGTGCATCGTCTCGGGCATGGCCCTGGGCATCGATGCCGCGGCGCATGAAGGCGCGCTGCAGGCCGCGCAGGCTGGACGTGAGGGCGACGCCGGCCCGGCGACGATTGCCGTCTGGGGCACGGGGCTGGACCAGCCCTATCCGCGCCGCCATGCGGCGCTCGCGCAGCGCATTGCGCGCGCGGGCCTGCTGGTCAGCGAATACCCGCTGGGCACGCCGCCGCTGGCCGCGCATTTCCCGCAGCGCAACCGCATCATTTCGGGCCTGGCGCAGGGCACGCTGGTGGTCGAGGCGGCGCTGGCTTCGGGCTCGCTGATCACGGCGCGGCTGGCCGCGGAGCAGGGCCGTGAAGTGTTTGCCATTCCCGGCTCCATCCATGCGCCGCAGTCGCGCGGCTGCCATGCGCTGCTGCGCCAGGGCGCGACGCTGGTCGAGACGGCGCAGGATGTGCTGGGCGAACTCCAGGGCCTGCCGCAGCGCGCCAGGCCCGCGAAAACACCGGCCAGCGCTCCCGAAACGGCGCTTGAATCCGAACTGCTCGCGGCGCTGGGCTTCGATCCGCTGGGGCTCGATGAACTGGTCGCGCGCACCGGCTGGAGCGCGGCGCAGCTGCAGGCGGCGCTGCTCGAGCTCGAGCTCGCGGGGCGCGTGGCGCGCTTGCCTGGGGGGCTGTTTCAGCGGCTGGAGCGGGGCTGAATCGTCTAGCGCTTCCACTACCGTTCGCCCTGAGCGGGGTAAGCGAGACGAAGTCTCGCCAGGCGTTAACAAGAAACAGCGTGCTCAAGTTAAAGCACGGCCTCAAAATCCCGTTCGTCCTGGGCCGGCCCGGTCGAAGGGCGTTTGAGGGCGTACTGCAAAAGCCTCTACAGAATCTCGGCTTGCAGCCGTTCCGGATTCGCCTCGAGCCTGGCCAGCGCATCCCGCGTAGCGCGCAGCGTCACGCCTTCGGCGTCGTGCCACAGCAGCAGGCCCGATTGCAGGTAGCTGGCCAGGCGCTGCAGCGGCATCAGATAGCACTGACCGTCGAGCGTGGCGAACAGATGCAGCTGGCGCTGGCGGCTGTGCCAGGCATATTGCACCTGCACGCTCGCGCCGTTGTGGTCGAGCGTGAACCAGCTGCCGGGTTGCAGCGCGCGCGCCCATTCGTGCATCGTCGGGTCGACCGGCTGGGCCGTGCCGCTGAGCACCTGCAGGCCGGCGATGTCCACGCCCAGCAGCATTTCGATGTTCTCGGCCGACAGCGGCGTGTCTGCCGGCAGGCCGTCGCTGGTCATGAAGTCTTCGAGATGGCTCAGGCGCCGGGCCATGGCTTCGAGGTCTTCGGGCGCAATCGCCGCGGTCTTGGCGATGAAGGCTTCGGCCAGGGTGTCGGTGAGCCGCTTGAGCTGCTCGGCCTGCACGCTCGCCGGCATGCCGACCAGCGTCAGCCCTTCGCGCAGGCACTGCAGCAACTGAGGCAGGCTGCGGATCAACTGCGCGCGCTGCTCGCGCGTGGGCTTGGCGCTGCCCGCCCAGACCAGATCGCTCGCCGCCTGCTTGAATGCCTGCGTCTGGGCATGCATTGCGCCCATGCGCACGGCCGACAGCGCGAGCACTTCGGCCCAGTCGCGGAACAGGAAGTTGCGCAGCTCAGCGCGTACCGGCATGTCCTGGAGCAGGCGGCGCAACTCTATCGTGTACTGGATGGTCAGCGTTTCCTTTTCCTCCACCTGCTGCACCAGCGAGATGATCCGCGCCTTCGACTGCGCCTGCGTGAGGTAGCCGGCCAGGAACTTCTCGAACTCCTGGTGGGCGAGCAGGAACACGCGCTGGCCGGTTTCGGGGAATTGCTCTATGGTCTGCACCAGGCGGGCGATCTCCGCTTCGAGCACGCTGCCGCCCATGTTGGTCGCGTCGAAGCCCAGCACGCAGGCGCCCATGCGGTCGATGAGCAGGCGCGCGGGGTGCTGCAGGTTGCTGAAGAACTCGGGCTCGGCCAGCGCCACGCGCAGCACCGGCAGCTGCAGGCGCGCGAACCAGACGCGCACCGAAGGCGGAATGCGGTCCTGCGCGAGGATGCTCTGGAACATCAGGGCCACGACTTCGATCGCGGCGCGGTCGCTGGGCACCGTGGCCTGCAGCTTCCAGGCGTTGGAGCGCTGGCGCAGCGTGCGTGCGAGCTGGTCGAGGTCGACGCGATTGCCTCCCATGCCCGGGGCGCTGGGCAGGTCTGCATAGAACCGGGCCTCGCCCGGCCCCTGCTCGGCGAGCGCCTGGAGCAGGCTTTGCGAAGCCGCTGCATGCGCCGCAGCGCCAGCGCCCGTCCCGCTGCCGGTCAGGCGCGTGACCGGCGCGAGCAGATGGCGCAGCTGCTGCACCACTTCCTGGGCGCGGTGGCGCGCACGCAGCAAGGGGTGCATGGGTCCGGCCGGCTTGGCCGGGCTCTGGCCTGCAGGCGTCTGCAGCGGCGCCATTCCGGTGTCGGGGTTGCGGCGCAGCACGGCGAGCGCCTCGGCCTGCGGCACGCCATGGTCGTCGTAGAGCTGGTGCAGCGCCTCGGAAGCGCCTTGCAGCAACTCGCCCAGCGCGGATTGCAGCGGTGCCGTGAGGTTGTGCAGGTCGGTGCGCGGCAGACCCGAGGCCCGCCACTGGTTGACCAGCAGTTCGCAAAAGGTTTCGGGGCGCAGCAGATCGCAGGCCGCGAGTTCGCGGTGCTGCAGCCACTGGCTGCGCAGGCGCAGGGCTTCAAAGCTGCTGCCGGAGAGCTCGTCGGTCGCGAGCGCCAGCCGGGCTGCCTGGATCTGGTTTTCAATCGCTTCGTCGCTGAGCAGCTCGAAGGTGCCGGGCAGCGCGGCGTTGCTGCGCACGGCCGGCGCGGGCTGGCCAGAGGCGGCAAGCGCGGCCGCGAGCGCGTTGCGGCAGGCATCCACCCAGGCAGCCTGGTGCGCACGGTAGCGCTCCAGGGCCGCGCGATGGGCCTGCATTTCGCGCTGGGTGCCGACCTGGTCGGCGAGGTGCTCGAGAAATGCCTCCATCCGCGCCGCGAGGTCCGGCAGGGCCCGGGTCAGCAACTGCGCCAGTTGCTCGCGCGCCTGGCGCACGAGCCCGGTGGCGGGCGCGGCGGGAGGTGGGGGCGGGGAAGCCATTGGTCCCCGTGATTACACTGTCGCCCCTGCGTTAGGGTCGTTGGCGTCGTGGTCCTTCCTCGGCGTCTTGATCAGGTCTTCGCGCTTGACGCCCAGCCACATGGCGATGGCGGCCGCGACGAACACCGAGGAGTAGATGCCGAACAGGATGCCGATGGTCAGCGCCAGCGCGAAATAGTGCAGGCTAGGGCCACCGAAGAAGAACATCGACAGCACCATGGCTTCGGTCGAAGCATGGGTGATGACGGTCCGGCTCATGGTCGAAGTGATCGCATGGTCGATGACTTCGGGCGTGCTGAGCTTGCGGAACTTGCGGAAGGTTTCGCGGATCCGGTCAAAGATCACGACCGATTCGTTGACCGAGTAGCCGAGAACGGCCAGAACGCCGGCGAGCACCGCCAGCGAGAACTCCCACTGGAAGAAGGCGAAAAAGCCCAGGATGATCACCACGTCGTGCAGGTTGGCGATGATTGCCGCGACACCGAACTTCCACTCGAAGCGGAACGCCAGGTAGATCACGATGCCCAGGATCACCATGCCCAGCGCCATCAGGCCGTTGTGCACCAGCTCTTCGCCGACCTGCGGGCCGACGAACTCGGTGCGGCGCAGCGTGACTTCGGGGTCGGCGGCCTTGAGCGCAGTGAGCACCTGCTCGCTTTGCTGCGCCGAGGTCGCACCCTTTTGCACCGGCAGGCGGATCATCACGTCGCGCGAGGTGCCGAAGTTCTGCACGATCACGTCGGCGTAGCCCAGTCCCGAGACCGTTTCCCGGATCTTGCCCACGTCGGCGCTTTGCACATAGGCGACTTCCATCACCGTGCCGCCGGTGAACTCCACCGACAGGTGCAGGCCGCGCGTGAGCAGGAAGAAGACTGCCAGGACAAAGGTCAGCAGGGAAATCGCGTTGAGGATCAACGCGTATTTCATGAACGGGATGTCTTTTTTGATGCGGAAGAATTCCATGGTCTTCCTCCTTACTTCTTGGCCGCCACCGAACGCAGCTCAGATGCGTCTTCGGGCTTCCAGATTTGACCGATAGAAATTTGCTTGAGCTTCTTGCGGTTGCCGTACCAGAGGTTGACCAGGCCGCGCGAAACGAACACCGCCGAGAACATGCTGGTCAGGATGCCTATGCAGTGCACCACGGCAAAGCCGCGCACGACACCCGAGCCGAAGGCCAGCAGCGCCAGGCCCGCGATCAAGGTGGTGACGTTAGAGTCCAGAATGGTCGCCCAGGCGTGCTGGTAGCCCGCGCTGATCGCGGCCTGCGGCGACGCGCCGGCGCGCAGCTCCTCGCGGATGCGCTCGTTGATCAGCACGTTCGAGTCGATGGCCACGCCCAGCGCCAGCGCCATGGCCGCAATGCCGGGCAGGGTCAGCGTGGCCTGCAGCATCGACAGGATGGCCAGCAGCAGCAGCACGTTGATCGACAGCGCGATCGTCGAGAAGACGCCGAATATCATGTAGTAGACACACATGAACACGGCGATCGCGACCATGCCCCAGACCACGGAGTTGATGCCGCGGTCGATGTTGTCGGCGCCCAGGCTGGGGCCGATGGTGTATTCCTCGATGATTTCCATGGGCGCGGCCAGCGAGCCGGCGCGCAGCAGCAGCGAGGTGTCGTTGGCTTCCATGGTCGTCATGCGGCCGGAAATCTGCACCCGCCCGCCGCTGATTTCGGCGCGGATCACGGGTGCCGTCACGACTTCGCCCTTGCCCTTTTCGAACAGCACGATGGCCATGCGCTTGCCCACGTTCTCGCGCGTGATGTCCTTGAAGATGCGCGCGCCCTTGGCGTCGAGCGTCAGGTTCACCGTGGGCTCCTGGGTCTGGCCGTCGAAGCCGGGCTGGGCGTCGGTCAGGTTCTCGCCCGTGAGCACGACCTGCTTCTTGACGATCACCGCCTGGCCGCTGCGGTCCAGGTACCTCTCGGCGCCGAACGGCACCGGGCCCGAGCCCATTTCGGCCGCGCGCGCTTCGCTGGATTCGTCGACCATGCGCACTTCGAGCGTCGCGGTGCGGCCCAGGATGTCCTTGGCCTTGGCCGTGTCCTGCACGCCGGGCAGTTGGACCACGATGCGGTCCAGGCCCTGCTGCTGGATCACGGGCTCGGCCACGCCGAGTTCGTTGATCCGGTTGTGCAGGGTCACGATGTTCTGCTTGAGCGCCTGTTCCTGCACCTTGCGCACGGCTTCGGGCTTGATCGAGGCGCGCAGGCGGAAGTCGTTGCCGTCAGGCTGGCTCGTGGTCTGCAGATCGGGATACTGGTCGGCGATCAGGTTGCGCGTGGCCGTCACCGACGCTTCGTCGCGCAGGCGGATCTCGATGAACTGGCCTTCGCGCGAAATGCCGCCGTGGCGGATGCCCTTGTCACGCAGGCTGGTGCGCAGGTCGCCGGTGAAGGACTCGGCCTTCTTGGTCAGCGCGGCCTGCATGTCGACTTGCAGCATGAAATGCACGCCGCCGCGCAGGTCCAGCCCCAGGTACATGGGCTGGGCACCGATGGCGGTGAGCCAGCCCGGCGAACGCGACACCAGGTTCAGCGCGACGATGTAGGCGGGATCGTTCGCATCGGGAACCAAGGCCCGCTGGATCGCGTCCTTGGCCTGCAGCTGTTGGTCGGGGGTGTTGAAGCGCGCGCGTATCGACGTGCCTTCGAGCGTCAGCGTGTCGGGCGCGAGGTTCGCGGCCTTGAGCGTTTCTTCGACGCGCTGCAGCACAGCGGCGTCCACCTTGACGGTGGCCTTGGCCGAAGACACCTGGACTGCAGGCGCTTCACCAAAAAAATTGGGCAGGGTGTAAAGCACACCTACCAGCAGCGCGATCACGATGATCGCGTATTTCCAGACCGGATATCGGTTCATGATCGCGCTCGTATCTCTCAGAAAGCACAATGGGCTCGGCAGCCTGTGGTCAGGCGCCGGGCCAGGGTGAAGACAGCGTCTTCGACAGCGAAAAAATTACTTGACCGAGCCCTTGGGCAGCACTTGCGTCACGGCGCTGCGTTGCAGCTGCACTTCGACGCCGGACGAGATCTCGACCTGCACGAAGCCATCGGACAGGCCCGTGACCTTGCCGATCAGGCCGCCGGCGGTGGCGACTTCGTCACCCTTGGCGAGCGCGTCGATCATCGCGCGGTGTTCCTTCTGGCGCTTCATCTGGGGACGAATCATCACGAAGTACAGCACCACGAACATCAGCACCAGCGGCAGCATGCCGGTGAGCGAACCCATCATGCCGCCTCCCTCGGCAGCGGCGGCAGGAGCGGTCTGGGCAAAGGCGGAAGAAATAAACACGGCGAAGACTCCACAGATGGATGGGCAAAAAAGAATTCCTCTCCGGCCGCGGGCTGCGCGCCGGATGGGTAACGGAACATTGTATGCGGGTGTTTCTCGTCGGACATGGGCCCGACCCGCGGGCGTTTGGGTATTTGGCGGAGCCGGGGGGGCGGCCGCCAAAAACACCGCACCCGCCCAGGCTTTGGGCCGGGCGGGCGTGACAAGTTCCCTTGAGGGACGGTCAGTGAGTTACTGGACGGCCTGTCTGACAAACCCTTCAGTGCGCCACCGCACTGCCCTGTGCCACGCTTGCAGCGGCTGCTGCTGGCGCGCTCCACTGCGCCAGCAGCGCCGCACGCTTGGCCTGGGCCGCCTCGAGGTGGCGCTCCTTCACATGGCCGTAGCCGCGAATGCCTTCGGGAATGCTCGCGATTTCCACGGCCAGCGCCAGGCGCTCGTGGGTCAGGCCTGCCAGCAGCGCGGTGATGTCCTGGCGGTATTCGGCGATCAGCGCGCGCTCGCTGCGCCGCTCCTCGGTGTAGCCGAACACATCGAAGGCCGTGCCGCGCAGGCCGCGCAGGCGGGTCAGTACCCCGAACGCGCTGCGCACCCAGGGGCCGAAGGTCTTCTTGCGCAGATGGCCCTGCTCGTCCTTTTGCGACAGCAGCGGCGGCGCGAGGTGGTGCACCAGCTTGTAGTCGCCGTCGAACATGTTCGCCAGCTTGGCCGTGAACGCGGCGTCGGTGTGCAGCCGCGCGACTTCGTACTCGTCCTTGTAGGCCATCAGCTTGAACAGGTAGCGCGCCACGGCTTCCGACAGGCGCGTGCCCTTGCCCAGCGCCTGTTCGGCGAAATGCACCTGGTCGACCAGCGCCTTGTAGCTGTCCGCATAGGCGGCGTTCTGGTAGCCGGTAAGGAACTCCACGCGCTTGGCGACGATTTCCTCCAGGCCCGGCTTCTTGGCGAAGTGGATGACCTGGGTGGCCTGGTACAGCGCCTGGACTGCGGCCAGGTCGTGGGCGCAGCGGCGGCCCCATTCGAACGCCGCCTTGTTGTTCTCGATCTGCACGCCGTTGAGCTCCATGGAGCGCATTAGCGCGGCGTGCGACAGCGGCACGCGGCCCTTTTGCCAGGCGTAGCCCAGCAGCAGCGGGTTGGCGTAGATGCTGTCGCCTATCAGTTGCACGGCGGCCTGTTCGGCGTCGAAGCTGCCGACCAGGCCGGGCCCGACCGCGCTCTCGATGGCGCTGGCGCAGTTGCCGCCGGGGAATTGCCAGTCGGGGTCGTGCACGAACGCCGCCGTGGGCGTCGCGTGGTTGTTGAGCGCGACATAGGTGCGGCCCGGTTGCATGACCGCCAGCGTCGATTTGTGCGCCGCGACGATGGGGTCGCAACCTATCACCAGGTCGGCCTTGGCGGTGTCGACCTTGGTGGTGTAGATAGCTTCAGGCCGCAGCGCGATCTGGATGTGGCTCCAGGTCGCACCGCCTTTTTGTGCCAGGCCGCCCGCGTCCTGGGTGACCACGCCCTTGCCGTCGAGGTGGGCGGCCATGCCCAGCAGCGAGCCAATGGTGATCACGCCTGTGCCGCCGACGCCGCCGACAACGATGCCCCAGGCGCTTTCGGCCAGCGGCAGCACAGGTTCGGGCAGCGGCGGCAGCAGATCGAGCTGGCCTTTCTTCTCCCGCTTCGGCTTCTTGAGCGTGCCGCCTTCGACCGTGACGAAGCTCGGGCAAAAGCCCTTGAGGCAGGAGTAGTCCTTGTTGCAGCTGTTCTGGTTGATGCGGCGCTTGCGGCCGAATTCGGTTTCCACGGGTTCGACCGACAGGCAGTTGGACTGCACCGAGCAGTCGCCGCAGCCTTCGCAGACCAGCTCGTTGATGACCACCACGCGGTCGGGCGTGGCCAGCGTGCCGCGCTTGCGGCGGCGGCGCTTTTCGGTGGCGCAGGTCTGGTCGTAGATCAGCGCCGTGCAGCCGGGCGTGGCGCGCAGCTCGCGCTGGATGCGGTCGAGTTCGTCGCGGTGGAAGACTTCGATGCCCGCGGGCAGGTCGTCGAGCAGTTCGGGGTGGCCGGCGCGCGCCGCGCTGCCCTTGACATGGTGGGTGCGGCCTTCGTATTTGGCGGGATCGTCGGTGACCACCACCAGCTTCACCACGCCTTCGGCGCGCAGGCTGTGGGCGATCTGCGCGACCGAATGGCCTTCGGGCCGTTCGCCGACCTGCTGGCCGCCGGTCATCGCCACGGCGTCGTTGTAGAGAATCTTGTAGGTGATGTTGACGCCCGCGGCAATGCTCTGGCGGATCGCGAGCAGGCCGCTGTGGAAATAGGTGCCGTCGCCCAGGTTGGCGAATACATGGGGCTCGGTGGTGAACGGCTGCTGGCCGACCCAGGTCACGCCTTCGCCGCCCATCTGGGTGAAGGTCGAGGTGCTGCGGTCCGGCATCCAGCTGGCCATGTAATGGCAGCCTATGCCGGCGACGGCGCGCGAGCCTTCGGGCACGCGCGTGCTGGTGTTGTGCGGGCAGCCGCTGCAAAACCACGGCTGGCGGTCGCCGGTCTCGACCAGCGGCGCGGCCAGCGCGCGCTCGCGCGCATCGATGACGGCCAGGCGCTGGTCCATGCGCGCCACGACGTCATCGGGCACGCCGAGCTTCTTGAGGCGCTTGGCGATGGCCTTGGCGATGATCGCCGGCGTGAGGTCGGCCTTGGCGCGCAGCAGCCAGTTCTGGCTCGGATTGGGCTGGCTCCATTCGCCGCCCGAGGTATCGCCTTCGCCTTCGTCGAACTTGCCCAGCACGTTGGGGCGCACATCGGCGCGCCAGTTGTAGAGCTCTTCCTTGACCTGGTACTCGATGACCTGGCGCTTTTCCTCGACGACCAGGATTTCCTGCAGGCCGCGCGCGAACTCGCGCGTGATCGTGGCTTCCAGCGGCCAGACCACGTTGACCTTGTGCACGCGTATGCCCAGCTGGCGGCAGACGTCGTCGTCCAGGCCCAGGTCGACCAGCGCCTGGCGCATGTCGTTGTAGGCCTTGCCGCTGGCGATCAGGCCGAAGCGGTCGTTGGCGCCTTCGACCACGTTGTAGTTGAGCCGGTTGGCGCGCACATAGGCCAGGGCTGCGTACCACTTGTAGTCCATCAGCCGCGCTTCCTGCTCGAGCGGCGCGTCGGGCCAGCGGATATGCAGGCCGCCGGGCGGCATCACGAAATCCTCGGGCACGACGATGTTCACGCGGTCGGGATCGATGGAGACGCTGGACGAGGACTCGACGACTTCCTGGATGGTCTTCATGCCCGACCACAGGCCCGAGAAGCGGCTCATCGCGATGCCGTGCAGGCCCATGTCGAGGATGTCCTGCACGCTGCTGGGGAAGAACACCGGTGTGCTGCAGGCCTTGAAGATGTGGTCGCTCTGGTGCGCGGCCGTGCTGCTCTTGCTGATGTGGTCGTCGCCGGCAATCGCCAGCACGCCGCCATGCCTGGCCGTGCCCGCCATGTTGGCGTGCTTGAACACGTCGGAGCAGCGGTCCACGCCCGGGCCCTTGCCGTACCAGATGCCGAACACGCCGTCGAACTTCTTCGTTTCGGGGTAGAGGTCGAGCTGCTGCGTGCCCCAGACCGCGGTCGCGCCGAGCTCTTCGTTGACGCCGGGCTGGAACACGATGTCGTGCTGGGCGAGGTGCTTGCGCGCGGCCCACAGCGCCTGGTCATAGGTGCCCAGCGGCGAGCCGCGGTAGCCGCTGATGAAGCCGGCGGTGCGCAGCCCGGCGGCGGCGTCGCGCTGCTGCTGCAGCATGGGCAGGCGAACCAGCGCCTGCACCCCGCTCATGAATGCGCGGCCCTGGGCCAACGCGTATTTGTCATCGAGGGTGACGGTCTCCAGTGCACGCCGCAGGTGCTCGGGCAGGGGGGCATTCATAACTTGTCTCCATCGAGGTGGAAAGGTGCATTTCTTGCGCCGGAAAGCTTGCGGCGCAGGCACTTTGTTTTTGCTTGATCTCCCGTTCAGTGTATTCCTGAGTCAGCGATAAGTGATTGCGTTGTATGCGCTGTTTTGGCTATTCTTGGAAAGATTCTTGCTCTAAATGGAGTGATTTTGAATACATTGGACAAATTTGACGTCGCCATCCTTGGACAGCTCCAAGCCGATGCGCGCCTGACCAACGCCGAGCTCGCGCAGCGCGTGGGCCTGTCGGCCGCGCCCTGCTGGCGGCGCGTGCGCGCGCTCGAGGAGGCCGGCTTCATCAAGGGCTACCACGCCGAGATCGACCGCCACAAGATCGGCCTGGGCGTGCTGGCCTTCGTGCGGCTGGACGCGGTGCGCACTTCGGGGCCGCTGACGCTGGAGACCGAGGAAGCGATACGCAAGATTCCCGAAGTGGTGTCCTGCCACTACATCAGCGGCTCGGGCACGTTCGAGCTGCAGGTCGTGACGCGCGACCTCGACAGCTTCGCGCAGCTCGCGCGCCATGTGCTGCTGAACCTGCCCAACGTCAAGGACGTGCACACCAGCTTTTCGCTGGGCGAAATCAAGGCCAGCGCCGCGCTGCCGCTCGAGCATCTGCTGCGCCAGGGCACGGGCAACGGCTACGGCCGTTAACTGGAACACGCAGGCTTTCAAGCAGGAAGCCCGCTTTGGTCGCAAAATCACGCCACATGCCAGACGAGATTTCGCCCCCATCGCCCCCCGCCCGTGTATCGCCGCCAGGCGAGGGCGCCCGCCCACCTTCCCCGGCGGGCCGTCCGCCGGGGGCCTCTGGGGGGGGATTGCTCGAAGACCCTTCCGGCATGGCGGATGCGGACCGGGCCAGTGCCCAGGCCGCGGCCAGCCAGGCAGCGCAGGCCAAGGCCGCCCAGTCCGTCTGGGCGCCGTTGACCCGGCCCACGTTCCGCATGCTGTGGCTGATCTGGATGGCGGCCAATACCTGCATGTGGATGAACGACGTCGCCGCCGCCTGGCTGATGACCTCGCTGACCACGTCGCCGGTGCTGGTGGCGCTGGTGCAGTCGGCTTCCACGCTGCCGGTGTTCCTGCTGGGCCTGCCCAGCGGCGCGCTGGCCGACATCCTCGACCGCCGGCGCTACTTCATCGTCACCCAGTTCTGGGTCGCGGCCGTGGCCGTGGTGCTGTGCCTGGCCGTGCTGTCGGGCCATATGACGCCCGCCTTGCTGCTGGTGCTGACGTTTGCCAACGGCATAGGCCTGGCCATGCGCTGGCCGGTGTTCTCGGCGCTGATTCCCGAACTGGTGTCCAAGCCGCAGCTGCCGTCGGCGATGGCGCTCAATGCGGTGGCGATGAATGCCTCGCGCATCATCGGTCCGCTGGTCGCGGGCGCGATCATCGCGAGCCTGGGCAGCGCCTGGGTATTCGTGCTCAATGCGACGCTGTCGGTGATTTCGGCGCTGGTGCTGATCCGCTGGAAGCGCAAGCATGCCGACAGCCCGCTGGGCCGCGAGCGCCTGCCCAGCGCGATGCGCGTGGGCGTGCAGTTCGTGCGTGAGTCGCCGCGCATGCGCGCGGTGCTGCTGCGCACGGTCTGCTTTTTCTTCCAGTCCACGGCCGTCATGGCCTTGATGCCGCTGGTGGCGCAGCGCCTGCACGTCGGCGAAGAAGGCGGCGCGGGCACGTTCACGCTGCTGCTGGCCTCGATGGGCGCGGGCGCGATCATAGGCGCCACGCTGCTGCCGCGGCTGCGCCAGGCACTGCCGCGTGAGCGGCTGGTGCTCACCGGCGTCAGCGTGCAGGCGCTGGCCACCGTGGCCGTGGCGCTGGCGCCGCACCTGGCGGTGGCCGTGGCGGCGATGCTGCTGGCCGGCATGGCGCTGATCGCGACCGCCAATACGCTGGGCGTTGCCGCCCAGATGGCCTTGCCCAACTGGGTGCGCGCACGCGGCATGTCGATCTACCAGATGTCCATCATGGGCGGCACGGCGCTGGGCGCGGCGCTCTGGGGCCAGGTGGCGTCGATCACCTCGGTCCCGACCAGCCTGATCATCGCGGCCGTCTGTGGTGTGGTGGCGATGCTGCTGGTGCAGCGCCTGTCGTCCGACCGGCAGATCGAGGAGGACCTGAGCCCGTCGCAGGCATTCAAGGCGCCCGAGGCGACGATGGCGCCCGAAGCCGGGCGCGTGGTCGTGACCATCGAATACATCATCCAGCCGGCGCAGACCAAGGAGTTTCGCCAGCTGATGCAGGAAAGCCGCCGCAGCCGCATGCGCCAGGGGGCGCTGGGCTGGACCCTGCTGCACAGCATGAGCCAGCCCGAGCGCTTCGTCGAACAGATCATCGACGAGTCGTGGACCGAGCACCTGCGCCGCTTCGACCGCGTCACCGCCTATGACGTCTCGCTGCGCGACCGCAAGCTGGCGTTCCATGTGGGCGAGGGCCCGCCGCGCGTGACGCGCTATTTCGCCGAGTCGCCCTGAGTTCGTGAACACGTTCTGAGCGCTGGCGTGCAGCGCTTCAGCCCAGCGCCCACCACGGCGGCGGCATGTGGTCGGCGTTCGTGCCACAGAGCACCAGGGCCAGGTCGTTCCCATCGGCAAACGACGCCGCGGATTCTTCCGGGTGGCCCAGCCACCTGACGTAGCTGGGCGGTGACGGCTGCGCAGGGTACGTCGGGGTATGGATGATGATGCGGGCGCTGGCAAAGGCCTGCTGCTCCAGCATCGCGTCCATGGCAGGGGGCGGATGTACGCCCTCGGTCGTGTGCACTGTGGTTTCCCCGGGCCAGCCCGGCAGGTGTAGCGCGGGCCAGGGCAGGCTGTCGTTTTCCCCGGCTTCGCCATCGAAGCCGCGGCCCGTTTCATGGGCAATGTAGGCGCGAATGGAGGCAATCCGCTCGAATTCAGGCTCGCCGAGCGTCAGGATTTCCGCGATGTTTCCTTGTTCCCCCGGGCGCTCTGGAATTCCCAAGCGGTAATAGCGTTGCAAGGCGGGTGCATCCAGCGCGCAGATCTGCGCGTAGAAAGGATTCGCCGGATTCAGCGCCAGCGTGCCGTTCAGGAATCCCGGGAGATGGAAGCGGTCGACTGGCGATGCCAGAGGTGGAGCGTGGAATGGCGATTCGCCCTGCGCGCAGGGGGTTTCAGCGGTGTCGTGAAAGGTCGGCATGGTGTGAAGGTCCAGGCGCAAGAGTGCACGCTGCTCCCGGGCCTTGGGGCTGGCAGGCAGCGACAGCGTGCAGTTGGATATCCCCAGGCTCCCTGCGGCGCCCGGGCGTGATTACATGACCAGGTCGTCCTGGCTGCCCACCAGTTGCACCGCAGCGGTGTCGCCGCTGACAGAATCCGCATCGGCGTCCTCCAGGAGCTGCTGGATTTGAACCTCGCGCTGGGCAGCGGGCAACCTGTGCAAGATGGGCGGTGCGCTGTCGGGCACGGGCGGGATGGGGGTCTGGGTCTGGGTCTGCCAGGCGCTGCCCAGCGCAAGAGACAGCGTCTGCGCGTAGCCCGGGCTCTGGAAATTCACCGGGTTTTCTTCGCAAGCTTCGGAATGTTGCGTGCCTGGCGAGGCGATGTTCCATGAATGCTGCGCAGGGTTCAAGGAGGCAGCAGCGTGCGTCGGGGCCAGGGGATGGGGGGTGGCGAAGGGCGTCGACAGCCGCTCCACCCATTCCTGCGGGCCGGTGATGGCGCCGGCGCCATGGCTTTCAGTGGGCAATGGATCATCGCCCACCTCTGCGTAAAGCGGCTCAACGCCATTTACCGGCGCGGGCCGCGACTCGCTTTCATTGCGTTGCAAGGGGATTCGCATGACCCTATGGGTGCTGTCGAATTCCGGAGAAGCCAGCGGCAGGAACGAGTAATCGCTGTTGAAGGAGCTCAGCTGCAGCGTTTCGTCGGAATGGTCGGCATGGGAAAAGATGCCGGTCTCGAAATTGAATCGCGAATCGAAAGTGTCGGAAAAACTGTGGGCCTGGGCAGTGCCGGCGATATCGTCAAGGTCGGGGAAATATCTCGGAGAGAGGTGCATGGGCACGCCGGGATCGCCCGTGCGGCGCAGGTGGATAGGGGTGAGTACCTGATCGCTCTCGCGATTTTCAGGGGGATGGTCTGCCCCGGTGTATTCGCCGCACGCCTGCGACGTGATCTCGTAATGTGTCTTGTGCGGCTGCGGGATCGTAAGGACCACCGGATCCTGCGGGTGCTGCTCGCGGACGGCATAAGTCAGTTCAAGCGACCGAATGCTCGCTTCATCCTCCTCCACATCAATTTCACTGATCCGACCATCAATGAAAATACGCTCAATATCCAGCAGGTGCAGGGAGCTGGGCACAGGG
This sequence comes from Pantoea sp. 18069, assembly GCF_902706035.1. Taxonomy (GTDB): domain Bacteria; phylum Pseudomonadota; class Gammaproteobacteria; order Burkholderiales; family Burkholderiaceae_C; genus Comamonas. Next base: position 71,839 of record NZ_CACSJA010000017.1, read on the forward strand.
GCCTGATCCCGGGCCTTGGCCTGCGTCGATGTGGTGTTGTTCGGAGAGACGGGCATGTGGATATGGAAATGCGAAGGGTGAATGGAAGACTGCAGAAAGCAGCTTTCATTTTCCGACGCTGTTCCATGGACCCGTGGTCGGCGGTGCGCGCCTGCGCGGGTCGGTGCCAAGGATGGGTGCGTGTAATATTTTGTCTATCAAATATTATTTGAAATAGTTAAATTCTATTTTGTGGCGGGCATGTGCGCCCCCTCACCGGCGCGCGGGATCAGCGGCCGGCGCTGCCCGGCGTCAGATGGCGTGGCCAGAAAGTCCACAGGCGCAGATTCTGCTTGAGCCGGCCTGCAATTTCGCCGGCTTCGACGCCCCAGCCGGTGAAGTAGTCGGCGCGCACGGCGCCGAGGATGGCGCTGCCCGTGTCCTGGGCGAACACCATGCGGTTGAGCGCAACCGTCGGGCCCGGCGTCGACAGCCAGACCGGCGTGCCATAGGGGATGCTCTGGCGGTCCACGGCGATCGAGCGGCCCGGCGTTAGCGGCACGCCCAGGGCGCCCTTGGGGCCGAATTCCGCGTCCAGCCCTTCGAGCGTTTCCTCGCGGAAGAACACGTAGCGCGGATTGCTCCACAGCATTTCGTTGACGCGTCCGGGGTTGGCCGCAATCCAGGCGCTGATCCCGGGCCAGGTCGCGTCGCGCACCAGGTTCTGGTCGAGCAGCCAGCGGCCCACGCTCTTGTAGGGCTGGTCGTTGGTGCCGGCATAGGCCACGCGCACCTGGCGCACCTGGCCGTCGGGCTCGGTCAGGCGCAGCCGGCCCGAGCCCTGGATATGCAGCACCAGCGCATCGACCGGGTCGCGCAGCCAGGCGATCGCGCGGCCGGCGAGTGCGGCCTGGGCTTCGGGCAGGGTGTCGATCTGCTGGCGTGAGTACCAGGGCTTGCGCGTGCCAAAGCCTGCGGGCAGCCGGTACAGTGGCACGTTGTAGCCATTGCCGGGCAGGCGCGCGGCGTCGAGCTGGGGCTCGTAGTAGGCGGTCAGCAGGCCTTCGGGGCTGCCGTTGCTCGCTTCGACACGGTAGGGCTGGAACTTGGCCAGCATCCAGGCGCGTTGTTCGTCGCCGTTGGCAATGCTCAGGCGGCGCACTTCGCTGCACAGGCCTGCAAAGGCCGGCGTCGGGCGCTCGCAGTTCTTCACCCAGGCATTCCAGGCCTCGTGCAGCGCGTCGCTTTCGAAGCCCGGCAGATCGCTCCAGGGCACGGGCAGCCAGCGGCTCTTGGGGAAGGCCACCGGCGCGGCCGTGATGGGCGCCGGCGTGGCCTGGATGCCCTGGGGGAGCAGCTCCGGAATGGGCGACGGATCGACGGTTGAAACGGGGGCGGTGGAACACGCGGCAAGCGTTCCTACAATCAACGCCATTGACGCAAGGCGCAGGAGGTTGAGATTCATGGGGCTGATTTTGCTTGAAGCGTTGCTGGCATTGATCGTTTTGATCGCAATTGTCTGGTGGACCATGTTTTCCGGGCGCAAACGCGGGGAACTTCCTGCGCCGCCCGAAGACGATCCACCGCCGCCGGGGCCGCGCTCCTGACGCACACCGGCGCGCTGTGGTGTCTGTCCTACGGGCTTGCAGATGCGAGGCTGATACGCTGGTTGATAATTCGTCTTGCACAAGGGGCTGCCTGCCCGGCAGGCGTTCTGCGTGACAGGTAGCGCCCGGATCATTTACGTGAAGGAGTTCATATGCGCAAAAATATCGTGGTGGCCGCAACGGCTGCAGTTCTGCTGATTTCAGGTTGTGCCAACACCGGCATGTCCGACACCCAGCGCCGTACCGCCACAGGCGCGGGCGTGGGCGCGCTCGCGGGCGCGGTGCTCGGCTCGGCCACGGGCGGCAAGGCCGGCACGGGCGCGCTCGTGGGCGCGGGTGTGGGCGCCCTGGGCACCTACATCTGGTCGCAGAACATGGAAAAGCAAAAGCAGGAGATGGAAGCCGCGACGCAGGGCACGGGCATCGCCGTGACGCAGACGCAGGACAACCAGCTCAAGCTCGACATTCCCAGCGACATCTCGTTCGACACCGGCCGCTCGGACATCAAGAGCAACTTCGCTCCGGTGCTCGACCGCTTTGCCGATGGCCTGCGCAACAATGTGAACACCGATGTGCGCATCGTGGGCCACACCGACAGCACGGGTTCGGACGCGATCAACAACCCGCTGTCGCTGCAGCGCGCCAACAGCACGCGCAACTACCTCACCAGCCGCGGCATCGGTGGCACGCGCATCCAGACCGAAGGCCGCGGTTCGTATGAGCCGATTGCCTCGAACAGCACCAACGATGGCCGCGCACGCAATCGCCGCGTTGAAATCTACGTGGGCGAACGTCCACGGTAATAAGAAGCACCCCCTGAGCCGCTACGCGGCTTCCCCCTCTCAACCTTCGGTGGAGGGGGACGGCAGCCTCGCTGCGGGGCGGCCCTTGCTCGCTGCCCCCTTGCTGGGGCGCGCCAGTTTCATGGGCTGTGAGCGATGGGAGCTCTGAAAAAATACCCTCATCCTGGCTTACAGGGCATGGGGGCTATATATCCGTTCTCAGCAGATTGGCCAGTTCGACGGCCGACTTGACCTGCATCTTGTCGAACACGCGCGAGCGGTGCACTTCCACGGTGCGCACGCTGATGTCGAGCTGGTCGGCAATCAGCTTGTTGGGAATGCCTTCGACCACGAGGCGCATCACATCGCGCTCGCGCTCGGTCAGGTCGGTCAGGCGGGAGCGCAGCGCGTCGCGCTCGCGCATGCGCGACAGGTGCTGGTCGGAGGCCGCGAGCGCCTGCTCGATGCGGTCGACCAGCGCATTGTCGGAAAACGGCTTTTCGCAGAAATCGAAGGCGCCGCGCTTGACGGTGTCGACGGCCGTGGGCACGTCGGCATGGCCGGTGAGGAAAATCACCGGCATGGCCGCGAGCTGCCCTTCGGCCAGCAACTGGTTGAACAGCGCCAGGCCGCTCATGCCGGTCATGCGCATGTCGAGCAGCAGGCAGCAGGGATGGCGCGCGGGCGACTGCGACTGCAGCATGTCCAGAAACGATTCGGCGCAGTCGAAGGACTCGCTGAGCAGGCGGCGTGAGCGCAGCAGCCATGCCAGGGCTTCGCGCACATCGGCATCGTCGTCCACGATGTAGACGGTGGCGTTTTGTACGGGTTCCATGGGATCAATTCTGAGGTGGAGCGGGCAGCGTAAAACCGAATACCGTACCACGCGGAAGGTTGGGGCTGTGGCGCAACGTCCCTCCGTGCTGCTCGATCACGGTGCGGCACAGGCTCAGGCCCAGGCCCATGCCTTCCTCGCGCGTGGTGAAGAACGGCGTGAACAGCTGTTCGGACACGGCCTCGTCGATGCCGCTGCCGCAGTCGATCACGGAGAATTCCAGCCAGCTCGCATGCGCGCTGGTGCTCGTGTGGCGCACGCGCAGCGTCAACTCGCGCGGGTGGGTCTCGATGCCGTCCATGGCCTGCGTGCCGTTGCGCGCCAGATTGAGCAGCACCTGCTCGATCATGGTCGGGTCGCACAGCACGGGCGGCAGGTCGCTGTCGAGCTGGGTGATGACGCGCACGCCGAGTTTGCGCGCCTGCATGCGTACCAGCGGCAGCACGGCGTCGATCAGCTCGCTGGCATGCACCTGCTCGCGCGACTGGTCGCGGCGGCGCACGAAGTCGCGCACGCTCTTGATCACCCGGCCCGCGCGTTCGGCCTGGTGGGCGATGCGCTGCATCGCGGTGCGCAGGTCCTGCAACTGCTGGCGCAGCGCAGCCGGGTTGTCGCCCGCCGGGTCTTGCTGGGCCAGCATGTTGAGCGAGCCCGTGGCATAACTCGCGATGGTCATCAGCGGCTGGGTCAGCTCGTGGCTCAGCAGCGAGGCCATCTCGCCCACGGTCGCCAGCCGCGCCGTCGCCTGCAGGCGCTCCTGCGAGGCGCGCGACAGCTCTTCCATGCGGCGCTGCTCGCTGATGTCGAGGAAGGCGCTCATCCAGCCCGTATGCCGGCCCTGGGCGCTGATCAGCGGGGCTTCGAAGATCAGTACCGGAAAGCGCGTGCCGTCCTTGCGCATGAACACCGTTTCATAGCCTTCGCGCGACGGCGGCGCCTTGCCGGCCAGGCGCTTGAGCTGGCGCTGGTGGTATTCCTGGGACAGCTCGGGCGGCCAATACGGGGCGAAGTTCAGCCCGAGCAACTCTTCGGAGGTGAATCCCACCATTTCGCAGAACGCCGGGTTCACGTAGCTGATGCGGCCCTTGAGGTCGCGCGCACGCAAGCCGGTGATCAGCGAGTCTTCCATGGCCTTGCGAAACGCCAGGGCCTCGCCCAGATCGCGCTCGGCGCGCAGGCGCCGGCGGTTGTCGCGCACCAGGATCACCAGCACCGTGCCCAGCGCAATCGCCATGGTCGTGACCAGGGCCGTGAGCACGTTGGGGAACACGCTGGGCGCGCGGTGCCAGTGGTCCAGCCGCAGCACCAGCATGTTGCCCGGCAGGTCGAGGATCTGCTGGGCGGTGAAGACGCGCGTGCCGCGCCAGGCCGCGCCGACCAGCGCCAGCCGCGTGCCGTCGGGCTCGGTGAACGAGACTTCCTGGCTGTGGGCGAGGTTCTTGCTGACCTGGTTGACCAGAATGCTTTGCAGCGAATAGGTCGCGATGATGAAGCCGTCGACCCGGCCATTGTGTGACAGCGGCAGGCAGACTTCCATCATTTCCGAGCCCAGGCCTTCATTGAGCAACTGGAAGTAGCTGGGCGAATACGCCGGGCCGTTGAGCCGGCGCGCATTGGCGCAGGTCAGCTGGGCGTGCGACTGGCTGTCGTCGCGCTGGCCTTCTTCCCACTGCATGGGCCGGTAGGGTGTTTCGGCGTAGGCCTGCAGTTGCACGCGCGCGTCGCGCCATTCGATGCGCAGGATTTCGCGCCGCACCTGCAGGACTTCGGCGGCGCGTGCCCGCCACTCCTGCGGATCGCTGGAATGGGCACTCAGCGCCTGCAGGTCCTGCAGGTTGCGATTGAGCGCGGCGCGCACGTCGGCCACGGCATTCGCGGCGTCGCGCTCGAGCCGGTCCTGCACCTGCACCGCCTCGTAGCGGCCCGCGAGCCAGACCAGGGTGATGAGCATGCTGACCACGAGTACCACCAGCACCGTCCACAGCGACCAGCGGCGCCAGGCGCTGCGCCAGCGGCGCCAGGGCCAGCGCGGGGGCGCGGGCTCCGCTCCGGCCGGCGTGCTGTCGGGGAAGCTCAGGAAGGACATCGAGTCGGGCAGGGGCGGCGGGGAACTCATCGGCAGGGCATTACAGAATACGGTGTTGCAGGGCGGGCAGCTGGGCGCGCACATGGGCGATGTGCTGGCGGTCGAGCTGCGCCAGCGCCAGGCCAGCGCCCTGGTCGCGCACGGCGAGCACCTGGCCCCAGGGGTCTACCGCCATGCTGTGGCCCCAGGTCTGGCGACCATTGGGATGAATGCCGCCCTGGGCCGGCGCGAGCACATAGGCCTGGTTCTCGATGGCCCGGGCGCGCAGCAGCACTTCCCAGTGGGCCTGGCCCGTGGTGTGGGTGAAGGCGCTGGGCACCAGCAGCAGGTCGCAGCCGCGCTGGGCATGGGCGCGGTACAGCTCGGGAAAGCGCAGGTCGTAGCAGATGCTCAGGCCCAGGCGCCAGTGCGCGCCGCTGCGGTCGGTGATGTCTAGCCGCACCGGCGTCTGCCCGGCCGCGATCACCTGCGCCTCGTCGTAGCGCTCGCGGCCATTGTCGTAGTGGAACAGGTGGATCTTGTCGTAGCGCGCCACGCATTCGCCGCCGGGCGAGAACACCAGCGTGCTGTTGCGCACATGCTGCTCGTCATCGGCCTCGAGCGGCAGGGTGCCGCCGACGATCCACAGGTCGAGTTCGCGCGCCGCGCGCGCCAGGAATTCCTGGATAGGGCCCTGGCCGAACGCTTCCCTGTAGCCGAGCTTGTCGGTGTCGCGCAGGCCCATGGCGCAGAAGTATTCGGGCAGGGCCGCGAGCTGCGCGCCCGCGTCGCGCGCCTGCTGCAGCAGTTGCCAGGCGACTTCGAGGTTTTCGGCCACGTCGGGCGTGGACACCATTTGCAGGGCGGCGACTTTCATGGCGAGGTGACTCCTGTGGTGGTGGGGGGCGGGACGCTGGCGCGTGATTCGGGAGTGGATGGGATGGGGTTCACCTGCGGGTCGGACCAGGAGCCGTCGATGCGAAATTCCTTGGTCGTGGCCGCGATCAGCGGCCCGCGCAGCAGCATCTGTGCGAGAAAGCTGCTCAGGCCCACGACCGGGTTGATGGCCGTGGCGACCAGCGAGGCCGTCCAGACATTGATCTCGGGCACGACCACTACGTGCAGGTTCTGGGTCTCGCGGTGCATGTCGGCTTCGCCTTCCATCAGCACGGCGGCGTTGACGCCTTTCATCTGCAGGTTGTTGGTGCGGGCTATGCCCTGCGCGATCTGCACATCGCCGCGCACGAAGTCGAACGCAAAGCCCTTGCTGAAGACGTCGCGGAAATCGAGCGTCAGGCGCCGGGGCAGGGCCTGCAGGCTCAGCACGCCCAGCAGCTTGGCCAGGCCGGGCTCGGCCTGCAGGAACTGGCCCGAGGCCATGTCCAGGTGCATCTGGCCGTTCATCGAATGGTAGTCGGGCGCCAGCGGCGAGCCGTTCCAGGCGACCTGGCCGTCGAGCCGGCCGCGCCCGTTGCGTATCACGCCGGGCATGGAAAAGCGGCTCAGCAGCGCGCCGGTGTCGTTGATCTCGAGCGCGAAGCGCAGCGCCGTGCGCGGCTGCGCCGGCTGGCCCGGCTGCAGCGCCCAGCTGCCGCTGGCCTGCAGCCGTGCTTCGGGGCTGGTGATGTTGAACTGGGTCAGCTGCCATTCGCGCAGCGCGGGGTCGGTGGGGCTTTGGCGGTTGCGCGCCTGGACTTCAAAGCGCCCCATGGGCCGGCCGAACAGTTCGAGCGCTTCGACGGCGATGTCCAGCGCGGGCAGGCTGCGCGGCTGCGGGCTGAGCAGGGCGTCGACAGCGCCGGCCGCGCTTTGCGGCACGGCCAGTCGCGCGAGCCGCGCATGGACCTGACCTGCGGGGTCGGCGGCATGGCCTTCGCGGTACTCGATCTGGCCGCTGAGTTCGCGCGCCTCGACGCTCGCATTCCACAGGCCGCCGTTGCGCGTGCCGCTGGCGCTGAGCGCATGCAGCGTGCGGCTGTTTATCGTGAGGCTCCGGGCGCTGAGCGTGGCCGTGTCCGGCAGATAGCTTTGCAGCGACGCGGTCGTCGCCGCTTCGGCCGGGGCAGAAGGCTCGACGGGCGCCAGGCGCTGCAGCGCCTGCAGCCAGGCGTCGATGTCCACGGCCGCGAGCGCCACCTGGGCGTGCACGCCGCGCTCGGGCATGTCGATCGCTGGCAGCGGGCTGCCGATGGCCAGCGCGCCGCGCAGCACTTTCGCCGGCGTGCTGCCCGCATCGCGCAGGTAGCGCAGGCTGGCAAGCTCGCCCCATTGCAGCGCGATTTCGTCGTGCAGCGGCGGCAGGTCGGTGTTGGCAGCATGCGCGGCGGGCGTGGCCAGGGCCGACGGCGCGAGCGTGTGCGCGAAGCGCAGCGCCAGCGCCGCCGGCGCAGTCTTGCCCAGCGGGCTGGGCAAATCGAGCGCCAGGCCTTGCAGATTGCTGGTGACGGTGATTTCGGGCGTGCCGCGGCGCACGCCCAGGTCCAGCACATAGTCGGCCTGGCCCTGGGCTGCGCGCGCGATGTCGGCCAGAAGGCCGAGCTCCGGCGCCGCGCGCAGCCCTTCGGCGCTTGCCGTGCCGCTCGCGCGCAGCGCCAGCGGCGACTGGCTCGCGGGGGCCGATGGGGGCAGCACCTGCATGCCGCCCTCGAAGCGCACGGGCCCGCCCAGCGCCTGCGCCTGCACGCCGGACAGCGAAAAGCCGGTGTCGGAAAACTGCACGCTGCCGCGGATCTGGCTGAGCAGCGGCACTTCGGGCATCAGCCGCAGGCTGTTGCCGGCCAGCGCGACGCTGCCCTGGACCTTCGACTGCTCGAGGTGGTCTATGGGCAGGTCCAGATGCAACTGCAACTGGGCCGTGCCGCTGCCCTGGGCATGGTCTAGCACCTGCTCGGTCAGCGCGGCCACGGGCGAGCCGGCGACGAAGCCGAGCATCTCGGCGAGTTCTCCCTGCGCGCGGGCCTGGACGTCGACGCGCGTATGCGAGAGGTCGGGAATGCGCGCCTGGATCTGCTGCAGCTGCAGCCGCGGGTGGCCGGCCACGCGGCCCTGGGCGTTGCGCACGGCCATCGATGCGCGGTCGAACACCAGCTCGCCCGACAGCTGGGTCAGCGCGGGCCAGGGCTTGTCGCCCGCGGACTGCAGCCCGGGCGGCACGTAGACATAGTTGACGTCATGCACGTCGGCGGCGATGTGGAACTCGCCCTCGCCGGGCCGCTCGAACGGCAGCTTGGCTAGATCGCCCTGGACCTTGAATTGCACGCGGCTGGCGCGCCCGCTTTGCACGCTGTCGCGCACATAGTGGCGCGCGTCGGCGGGGATTTCCAGCGGCAGGTAGCGGTGCACGCGGCTGCCGTCGGCATTGCGCAGCGTGCCGGTGAGCGCGAGCACGCCGGGAAAGCGCGTCGCCGCGTCGCGGCCGGTGTGCCAGCTGGCCTGGGCCTGGCCTTCGGCGTCGGCATTGGAAAAGCGCAGGTCGCGGGCCTGCACTTCGATCTGCTCGCCCTGCAACTGCCAGCGCAGCGCGCCGCTCAGATGGTCGAGCGCCAGCACCGGCTCCTCGAACACGCCCGGCAGGCGCAGCGTGCCACCGGTCATGCCGAGCTGGGCCGAGCCGCCGAGCTGGTTGAGCGAGAACTTCGCCTGCAGGCCTTCGACGCCGGGAACGCCCGTGCCCTGCGCTGCAGGTTGCTCGGACAGCGCCAGGTCCTGGACTTCCCCGCTGATTTCATACTGCAGCGGCTTGTCTATGGGCCCGCGCCAGTGGGCCTGCAGCGCCTTGACCTGGCCGCGCGGCGCCAGCGCCTGCAGCCTGCTGCGCGCGGCGTCGGCTATGGGCAGGCGGCTGGCGAGCTGGGCGGCGATCGCCAGATCGAACTGTTCGAAGCGCAGCTCGCCGAGCTCGCCGAGCGCGCCGTGTTCGGCGGCCGCGGCGTCGGCCTGGATGTGGCGCAGCGAAAACCGGCCCGCGGGCCAGCGCAGGCCGTCGCCGGTCTCGAACGCCAGCGACTGGCCGTGCAGCGCATAGCCGCCGGGCAGGCGCGCTACGCTCAGCCGCCCCTGCAGCGCGTGCAGCGTGAGCGGCGGCAGGTCGGGGCGCAGCCGGGTCTCGACGGCGCTGAGCATCAGGTCCGTCGTGACCTGCTGGATCTGGCCACGCTGCACGTCGACCCAGGCGCGCAGCGCGCCGCGGCCCTGGGAGACGCTCGCGCCCTGCAGGTCGATGTATTGCCCGAGCCGGGCCACATCGAGCTGGGCGAAATGCGCGTAGGCCTGGCCGCTCCAGCGCCGCCAGTCACCCTCGTGCACGGACAGCAGCGGCGCGCGCAAACGCGCGGCCAGCGTGAAGCGCGAGCCCCATTCGCTGTCGGGCGTGGCATCGAGCCGGATCTGGTGGCGCCGGCCCTGGTTGCGCACCACCAGGTCGAGGTCGCGCAGCGACAGCGGCGGCGCCTGGCGCAGTTCGTCGGTCCAGCGCAGCTGGCCGCTGCGGATGGCGATTTCGGTCTGCGAGAACAGCCAGTCGGCCGCGGGGCTGTTGCCTTCGCTGGCCGTGGGCAGGGCCAGACCGGCAATCCACAGCTGGCCCGCGCCGTCGCGCCGCGCCTCGAGCAGCGGGGCGTCGATATAGAGCTGCTCCACGCCCAGGCGCAAAAGCGAGCGCGGAGATACCCCGATCACGACCCGCGGCAGCTCCAGCGCGGGCTGGCCGCGCGCGTCGAGCAGGGCCACCTGGCCCAGTTCGATGACCGGCATCAGGCCTTCGCTGCGCGCCGTGATGGCCCCGATGCGCACGGGTACCCCCAGGGTGCGCGCGGCCAGGCTTTCGAGCTGCGGACGGTACTCGCTGATTCGCGGCACAATGAATCCATGGAGCACCCCCCACATGGTGGCGAGCAGCAGCCAGAAGGCCAGCAGCAACCCCAGTGACCACCGCGCAATGCCAGCCGTCCAGCGGAGCAGGCGTGAGGGGTGCGGTTGAGGTTCGATCATTGGTGGGCAGGTCAGTGCCAGGAATTATCACCCGCTGGGCATCCCGGGGGATCCGAGGGTTGGCAGCCGGTCCACCGTTATTCCTGTATTGCGCATGCAGACCGTTGACTATTCTCCTTCCGAGCTCGCCCCCGAGGCCCCATCGCGCCTTGCGCATTCCCGTTTTTACCAACGTTTACACCGGCGCTACGCTGCGGAACTTGGCCTTTTCCCCGAAGGCGTGCCGCAGCGCGCGGGCATGGAGCAGGCGCTCGACGCCCTGTGCCGCCAGGGGCTAGACCTGTCGGCCGCGCTGCGCGTGCTGCGCCAACTGGTGATGGAACGCCTGCTGCAGCTCGACTGCGCGCAGCAGGCCCCGCTGGCGGTGATCACGCAGGCCGTGACCCAGCTCGCCGAAGTGGCGCTGGACCGCGCCTGCAGCCAGGTGCGAGCCGATCTCGACAGCCGCCACGGCGCGCCGACCGGACCCGACGGCCAGGCCGTGCCGCTGTGGATCATCGGCATGGGCAAGTTCGGCGCGCGCGAGCTCAATGTGTCCAGCGACATCGACCTGATCTATGTCTACGAGCACGAAGGCGAGACCGCGGGCCTGCCCGACGGCCGCGGGCGTCTGTCCAATCACGAATATTTCGGCCGCGCGGTCAAGGGCATCTATGCGCTGATCGGCGAAGTCACCGAGCACGGCTTCGTGTTCCGCGTCGATCTGGCGCTGCGGCCCAACGGCAATTCCGGGCCGCCGGCGGTATCGCTGGCCGCGCTCGAGGAATACCTGCAGACCCAGGGCCGCGAGTGGGAACGCTTCGCCTGGCTCAAGAGCCGCGTGGTCGCGCCGCGCGACAGCGTGCGCTCGCCCGAAGTCCAGGCGCTGCGCGGCGTGGTGCTGCCGTTCGTGTTTCGCCGCTATCTCGACTACAGCGTGTTCGATGCGCTGCGTTCGCTGCACCGCCAGATCCGCGAGCACGCGGCCAAGCGCAGCGCCGGCCATCCGGGGCGCGCCAACGACGTCAAGCTCTCGCGCGGCGGCATACGCGAAATCGAATTCACCGTGCAGCTGCTGCAGGTGGTGCGCGGCGGGCAGTTCCCCGAGCTGCGCTGCCGGCCCACGCTCGAAGCCTTGCAGCGCCTGGCGCGCTCGGGCCTGATGTCGGCCGAGACCGCCGAGGCCCTGGCCCAGGCCTACACCTTCCTGCGCCAGGTCGAGCACCGCATCCAGTACCTCGACGACCAGCAGACCCATGTGCTGCCCACGCGCGACGACGACCTGCTGTGGATCGCCCAGACCATGGGCTATCCCGACTGCAGCCGTTTCCTGCACCAGCTCGATGCCCACCGCGAGCTCGTCGCCGAGGAGTTCGATACCCTGCTCGGCGGCAATGCGCCCCAGCAGTGCAGCAACGGCCAGTGCAACGGCCCGCGCGCGCTGACCGCGGCCACGCCCCAGGAAATCGAAGACCTGATCTCGCACCTGCCGGCCCAGCTGTCGGCGCGCGTGGCCGAGTGGCGCGACCACCCGCGCGTCACCAGCCTGCGCGAGGAAACCCGCGCGCGGCTGTTCCGTCTGGTGCAGCGCACCGCGCAGTGGGTCGCGGACGGCAGCGTCGACGAAGAGGCGGCGGTGCGCCTGATCAACTGGCTCGAGCCGCTGCTGCGCCGCGAAAGCTATCTGGCGCTGCTGCTCGAGCGGCCTGCCGTGCACGAGCGGCTGCTGCACCTGCTGGGCGCGGCGCGCTGGCCGGCGCGCTACCTGCTGCAGCACCCGGGCGTGATCGACGAGCTCGCCAGCGATGCCTTGCTGACCGACCGCTTCGTCGCCGCCGATTTCGAGCGCGAACTCGCGCTGCGCCTGACCTCGCTGCAGACCACGGGCGAAGACGACGACGAAACCCTGCTCAACCTGCTGCGCCGTGCCCACCATGCGGAAATCTTCCGCACGCTGGCGCGCGATGTCGAAGGCCGGATCACGGTCGAGCAGGTCGCCGACGACCTGAGCGCGCTCGCCGACAGCGTGCTGCGCGTCACGGGCCAATGGTGCTGGTCACGCCTCAAGGGCCGCCACCGCGAGGAGCCGCAGTTCGCCATCATTGGCTACGGCAAGCTCGGCGGCAAGGAACTCGGCTACGGCAGCGACCTCGACATCGTGTTCGTCTTCGACGACGACGACGAGCGCGCGCCCGAGGTCTACGCCGCCTTCGTGCGCAAGCTGATCAACTGGCTCACGGTGAAGACCGGCGAAGGCGACCTGTTCGAGATCGATACCGCGCTGCGCCCCAACGGCAGCTCGGGCCTGCTGGTCACGGGTTTCGAGGCCTATGCCAAATACCAGCAGCAGCGCGGCAGCAACACCGCCTGGACCTGGGAACATCAGGCCATGACGCGGGCGCGCTTCGTTCTCGGCAGCGAGGCCTTGCGCGCGCGCTTCGATGCGGTGCGCGAAGCCGTGATTTCCGCGCCGCGCAACCCCGAGCTGCTGCGCGCCGAAATCGTCGCCATGCGTGCGCGCGTGCGCGCTGCCCATCCGGTGCGCGGCCAGCTGTTCGACGTCAAGCACAGCCCGGGGGGCATGGTCGATGCGGAATTTGCGGTGCAATACCTGGTGCTGCTGTGCTCGGGCGAGCACCCGCAGCTGCTGGGCAACGTGGGCAATATCGCGCTGCTGCGCAGCGCCGAGCAGGTCGGGCTCTTGCCCCAGGGCGTGGGCCAGGCCGCGGCCGACGCCTACCGCGCGCTGCGCCGCATCCAGCACAAGGCGCGGCTCGACGAGTCCAGCGGCCAGATCGACCTGCAGACTGCTGTGGCCCATCGCGATGCGGTGCTGGCCCTGTGGCGCGCGGTGTTCGGCACGCTGGACAGCGGCGATCTGGCGCCCGGCCTGAGCGCGCATATTTGAAAACAAACGTTAAATCATCGACACCGCTCGCCTTGGACCAGCGCCGCTAGCCCGCTTGGGCGCTTGCCTTGCCGCCTCTGGGCCGTGGTGGCCGAGCGCGTTGTCAACCCTTTGGCGACCTGTTGCCGGCGTGAGAAAGGTGGGCAGGGGTTAGCAGTTGGTTACATTTTGGCGCTGCGCCGGCTTGAACTTTGGCGCAGACTCGCCCTCAATCAATGAGGTTGCACGGGCAGGGCCCGGTGCGACGAACGGTTTACTGTTGCGAAGCCTTTGAGGACGCGATCCTTATAGACCCCCTGAAACGCTTCTCCTCCCTCCCTCTCTTTATTCGTTTCGGGATGCTTCGCAACTTTTTTCTTCGATGAAAAATGGCTTCCGCAAGGAAGCCATTTTCTTGTCTTCACCGCGGCGTCAGGCCGGCACGGTGTCCTTGAAGCTGGCGCGCTGGGCCAGCTTGTCGGCCAGGCGTGCGAGGTTGGGGTGGTCATCGCGCCAGGCCAGCTGCGGGAAGCGAAAAGCCAGCCAGTCGAGCGCGCAGCCCGTGGCGATGTCGGCCAGCGTCATATGGATGCCGCAGCAAAACGGCTTGTCGCCCAGGGCCTTGGACATCGCCTGCAGGCTGGCCTCGACCTTGCCCAGCTGGCGGTCTATCCAGGCCTGGCTGCGTTCGCCCTCGCTGCGCCCGGGCCAGGTGGCTTCGAGGCGGGCGAGCACGCCGGCATCGAGCAGGCCGTCGGCCAGCGCTTCCCAGGCCTTGACGTCGGCGCGCTCGCGGCCGCTGGGCGGCAGCAGCTTGCCCACGGGCGACAGCGTGTCGAGGTACTCGACGATCACGCGCGAGTCGAAGAGCGCCGATTCATGGCCTTCGATCATCAGGCGGGGCACCTTGCCCAGCGGGTTGGCGGCGCTGACCGCGGCATCGGCGGCCCAGACGTTGTCGATCTCGAACTGGTAGTCGAGCTTTTTCTCGGCCATCACGACACGCACTTTGCGCACGTAGGGACTGCTGGTGGTACCGATCAATTTCATAGGGCGAACTTCCATGGCGCGGGACCCGGCAAGTGCCGGCCGGACGATTCTATCGGCAGCCATGCGCGGCATGGGATTTGGCATGCCCCCTACAATTGAGGGCATGAGCTTTTCCACCATTTCCGCCCTCTCTCCGCTCGACGGCCGTTACGCCGCGAAACTCTCCGCCCTGCGCCCGATCATGAGCGAACAGGGCTACATGCACCGCCGGGTGCAGGTGGAGATCGCCTGGTTCATTGCCCTGTCCGACGCCGGCTTCGAAGAATTCCAGCCGCTGTCCATAGGCGCGCGTGCCTACCTGCTGGGCCTGGTCAAGCACTTCAGCGAAGCCGACGCAGAGGCCATCAAGGAAATCGAAAAGACCACCAACCACGACGTCAAGGCCGTGGAGTACTGGATCAAGTCCAAGTTCGAAGCCCGTCCCGAACTGGAAAAAGCCGCTGAATTCGTGCACTTCGCCTGCACCAGCGAAGACATCAACAATACCAGCCACGCACTGCAACTGCGCGTGGGCCGCGACATGGTCGTGCTGCCGGCGCTGGACCGCATCGTGCTCAAGCTGCGCGAAATGGCCCACCAGTACGCCGACGTGCCCATGCTCAGCCGCACCCACGGCCAGACCGCGAGCCCGACCACCGTCGGCAAGGAAATCGCCAACGTCGTGGTGCGCCTGCAGGCCGCCGTGGACCGCATCGCCAGCGTCAAGATCCTGGGCAAGATGAACGGCGCCGTGGGCAACTACAACGCCCACCTGTCGGCCTGGCCCGATTTCGACTGGGAAGCGTTCAGCAAGAAGGTCATCGAAAGCCCCGAACCCAACGGCCTGGGCCTGACGTTCCAGCCCTACTCGATCCAGATCGAGCCGCATGACTACATGGCCGAGCTGTTCGACGCCGTGGCGCGCGCCGACACCATCCTGATCGACCTGTCGCGCGACATCTGGGGCTACGTCTCGCTGGGCTACTTCAAGCAGCGTCTGAAGGCCGGCGAAATCGGCTCCTCGACCATGCCGCACAAGGTCAACCCCATCGACTTCGAGAACGCCGAAGGCAACCTGGGCCTGGCCAACGCCGTGCTCAAGCACCTGTCCGAAAAGCTGCCCGTGAGCCGCTGGCAGCGCGACCTGACCGATTCCACGGTGCTGCGCAACATCGGCGTGGCGCTGGGCTACGCAACGCTGGCCTACACCTCGCTGATGACCGGCCTGAACAAGCTCGAACTCAACGAGGAAAAGCTGGCCGAAGACCTGGACAACGCCTGGGAAGTGCTGGCCGAGCCCATACAGACCGTGATGCGCCGCTATGGCGTGCAGGGCGCGTACGAGAAGCTCAAGGAAGTCACGCGCGGCAAGACCGTGCAGGCCGAAGACCTGCACCGCCTGATCAACGGCCTGGAAATCCCCCAGGCCGACAAGGACCGTCTGCTGGCGATGACGCCCGCTTCCTACGTCGGCAAGGCCGCCGAACTTGCCCGCCGAGTTTGAGTTGTTCTGCTAGCCCGTCCCTTCTGTGACGGGCCCGCCGAGGGAAGCTCGGGACGAACGGCTGGATAGGCTCAAGCTATCCAAACCCCGTTCGCCCTGAGCCTGTCGAAGGGCGTTTCAGGGCGTGGCTCCCGCCATCAGCTGCAGCATTTCTTTTTGATTCCCTTGTGGAATCTTTTCTTTTTTCCGAGCACCCCCCGCCCATGGCCCTCAAATCCACCATCTTCAAGGCAAATCTGCAGATTGCCGATATCGACCATGGCTACTACGCCGACCATGCGCTGACTCTGGCCCGCCACCCGAGCGAGACGGACGAGCGCATGATGGCGCGCCTGGTGGCGCTGGCGCTCAATGCCCACCAGCTCAACGACCTGTGCAACGGCGACGCGACGCTGTCCTTTGGCGCCGGCCTGTCCGATCCCGAAGACCCGGACGTGTCGCTGACCGATTACACGGGCCGCAAGCGCCTGTGGATAGAAGTCGGCCAGCCCGAGGACAAGCCCATCGCCAAGGCCTGCAGCAAGTCGGACCAGGTGCTGCTCTACCCGTTCAGCCACTCGGCCGATGTCTGGTGGCGCGGCATTGAAAGCAAATTCAGCCGCCTGCCCAAGCTGCAGGTCTGGCGCCTGCCGTCCGAAGCCGGCCCCGAACTGGCCCAGCTCGCCGAGCGCAGCATGCAGTTGCAGGCGACTATCCAGGAAGGCGGCATCACGCTCAGCAGCAAGCTCGGCAGCGTGGTCGTCGAGCCGATTCGCTGGAAGTGATTTCTCGCGGCTGTCCCTTGGCGGGGTCAGGAGGATAGCCCCTGCATGCGCAGCGCCTGCGCGAGGTCCTGCAAGGCCCAGCCCGGCGGCAGCAGCATGCGCCGCGTGGCCAGCTGGTCCAGCGTGGCGCTGTCCACCTGCTGGCCCAGATAGTGCAGGCGCTTGTCGGCCAGGCGCAGATAGCCCTGGCCATGGCTGCGCGCCAGATGCTCCCACAGGCCATGCGCGGCCGGCGACTGGCGCGCCCCGCTGACCAGCACCATGCCCTGGCGCAGCATGTGCCGATAGACCGCGCTCGCAATGCCGCGGCGCTGGTAGGCCGGCGCAAAGCGCGAGTGCGGCGAGCGTATCCAGCGGCCCGCATGCCGGTCCACTTCGCACATGCGCTGGAACATGGTGTAGCCCGCGAGGCAGCCGCGCGCCCGGTCTTCGACATAGATGAAGCAGTTGCCGTCGACGATGCGCTGGCGCATCACCAACCCCGGGTTGCGCCCGGGCGTGGGCAGCGCCAGGCTGTCGATTCCCCAGAGCTTGCTGCCCGGCGTGTACAGGCGCTCGTAAAGGGCTTCGAGTTCGCCGGCTATCAGCGGCAGTTGCACGTCGATGCGCAGTTCGGTGCAAATCGGCCGCGCCGGCTGGCGCGGGCGACGCAGCCATTGCGTCAGGGCGCTCCAGCCAGAAAGCCCATTGTGTGACGTCAAAAAGGCCGCCGGCGCGGCAGGAGACAAGACAAGACCGGACACATCGCTCTCCCATGTGTGCATTGCCATGGGCGGGCCTGCGCGGGCGCAGGTCCACCCGTCCGCGCAGGCGCAGACAGGCGCAATCGCCGCCACCAGGGCGGCAAACCAAGGGGGTGTGGAGTCAGACGGGCAGCGTGACGCCGCCGGTCGAAAGCATGCGCCGGCCTGTTCCACGCAGGCCGGCGCGCCGTGCCCGTGCGGCCTGACGCGGGCCGATGTTCAGGCGCGCAGCGTCCCGTTCGCGCAGGCGTGCCGCCGCTGCGGGCCAGGCCGTGCGGCGCAGCACGCCGCTGGTGCGCAGGCGCGCCAGACGGCAGTGCAGGGCCAGCAGGGAGGGCAGCGGGGCGGACAGGGGCAAGAGCGCGCGCGGGAGTGAAAACAGCCCGGCATCTTACAAAACCCGAACATCGCACGGGCAAGGTGCGGTATCGGGGGGCTGCGCAGCCCTCAGCGCCGCTGCTCGGGCGGGTTTTCTGCGGCGCGTTCAGCGTAGCGGTTGAAGCGCCAGGCGGAGTTCTCTATGGTGATGCGCCGCCAGACGCTGCGTTTCTCGACGGCGTCGAACGCCGGCCAGTGCTGGACCTCTTCGAACGTGCGCCCGCAGCCCTTGCACAGGTCATCGCCCTGGCTGGTCGAGCAGATGGCGATGCAGGGCGTATCGGGCGTGGTGTCGTACCAGGCGAGCCAGGCGGCCTGCGCATGCGAGGGCACGTCGGCGGCGTCGACTTCGCTGGCATGGCGGAAGATCATCAGCGCGTAGACATCGGCCAGGGCCCGGGCTTCGGGCGCGAGCAGCACGCCGTCGGGAGAAGGCTTTTTCTGGCGCCAGTAGTTGATGGCTGCCTCGATGTCGGTGATGTGGATTCCTGCCATGGGGGGTGCGAACAATAGGGCTCTGGATGATAGCGCCGGGCCCGCGGCGCGACGCCGCCATGGCTTTTGCTGTCGGCCGTGGCTGGCAAAAAACCCGGATTTATGCCTACGCATTGCCAAATGTGTTCAAATCGCCAGCTTCGAAGGGGAGTAGCTCTCGTTGCGATGCCCGGCGCTCATCTGCCGGTAAATCGCACGTACGTCGAGGTCGTCAATACGAAGCGCAAGCTTCCGGCCTCGCGGGTTCCGTGCTGAACGGTGCCGAGCAAGACCTTTGAGAGACCGGTGTGACGGTCTGTCAAAGCATTTCCCTTCGGCCCAGCTTCCTGGTTCTGGCTGTCGCAGGAAGGTGCTTGAGAGTTCGCGCATCCGCTTCCTTCCGACGCGGGGGTATCCTGGCTATGGCTTTGTGCCGCCGGATTCCTGCCGCTTTTTGGCATTCGACTACGAGGTTTTTATGGATTTGGACTTCCTCACGCATGCGCCCTTCTGGGTCGCATTGGGTCAGATCATCATCATCGACATTCTGCTCGGTGGTGACAACGCGGTGGTGATCGCACTGGCCTGCCGCAAGCTGCCGCCGGCGCAGCGCCGCAAGGGCATCATCTGGGGTACGGCGGGTGCCATCATCCTGCGCGTGATCCTGATCGCTTTCGCGATGACACTGCTGGCCCTGCCTTTCCTGAAGTTCGTCGGCGCGCTGCTGCTGGTGTGGATCGGTGTCAAGCTCATCGCTCCCGATGAAGACGCCCATGACGGCATCCAGGGCAGCGACAAGCTGCTGGCCGCGATCAAGACCATCATCGTCGCCGACCTGGTGATGAGCGTGGACAACGTGATTGCCATCGCCGGCGCCGCACAGAGCTCGGGCGAACACCAGATGCTGCTGGTCACGCTGGGTCTGCTGATCTCGATCCCCATCATCGTCTGGGGCTCGCAGCTGGTCATCAAGCTGATGGACCGCTTCCCGCTGATCATCGTCGCCGGCGGCATGCTGCTGGGCTGGATCGCGGGTGGCATGCTGGTGTCCGATCCGGTCTTCGCCAACACCGACAAGTGGCTGTGGATGCCCAAGCTCGAGCAGACCAAGGTCCTGCAGTACGGTGCCCAGATCGTGGGTGCGCTGCTGGTGCTGGCTGTCGGCAAGTACGTCGCCTCGCGCAAGCCCAAGGTCGCCCACGGCTCCGGCCACGCCTGATGCGGCAGGGTTTGCGGCCCGCCGGCACAAGCCGGCGCCGCAGGCCTTCCCTCTTGCCAAGGCAGGCCCTTCAAGGCCTGCCTTTTTCATTGGCGCAGCCAGACCGGAGTTCTCTTGACCCGCACTACCTTCATTGTCTATGTGGACGATGCGCCCCATGCATTGCCGCTGCTCACGTCGCTGGCCTCCTCGTTCGAGGCCGGCAACCCCCGCTGGCTGCTGGTCGCCTGCGCGCCGCGCATCACCCACCGCGCGAGCAAGTGGGCCAGCCACCGCAGCCGGGAAAACTGGCGCAACCAATGGGCCGACAAGCTGTTTGCCCAGCTCGCTCCGAGCCTGCAGCGGCCTGATGGGCAGGCCGATGTGACGCAGCTGCTGGCGCGTCAGCCCCTGCCCGAGTTGCTGGCCGAATTGCAGCAGACCTATGGCCAGGTGCAGGTCGTCGACGCACGCCGTCCCAAGCGCGAGGAACCCGCACCGCAGCGCTGGGGTCCGTCGGGCCTGATCGCGGGCATGGGCAGCCTGCTGGCGTGGACTTTGGGCGAGTCTTTGGCTTGATGGGCCGCAAGCCCTGAGATGGGGTGCGCCAGTTTCATGGCGCTGCTATGCTGGCGCCATGAAACTCCTCATCCAATGGTTCCTCTACGCCGCTGCGCTGCTTGCCGTGGCGGCGGTCTACGGTGGCGTGGAAATCCGCAGCTTCGGCACGGCGCTGATCGCGGCGCTGGTCATAGGCCTGCTCAACGCCTTCGTCCGGCCGGTGCTGGTGGTCTTGACGCTGCCGGTCACGCTGGTCACGCTCGGGCTGTTCCTGTTCGTCGTCAATGCGCTGATGTTCTGGGCTGCGGCCAGCGTGCTCGAGGGCGTGCATGTGAGCGGCTTTGGCGCGGCCTTCCTGGGCTCGCTGATCTACTCGGCGCTGGGCCTGGTCATCGATTCAGCGCTCCGCCGTCTGTTCCCGTAAAAGTTCCTGGGTCGCGCGCAGCCGGGTGTCGATGATCGATGCCTCGAAGTGGTCGTTTTGCGTGCCGCCGCGCCGGGCGAGTTCCTGCCCGGCCCGGAAGCGGTCCACCGCCGCCGCATAGTCGTAGTGCGCGGCCTGGGCTTCGCCTTCGGCGCGCAGCGCGCGCAAAGGCTGGTTCTGCGCCTGCCAGACCTGTGCCAGCGCCTGCCAGGCCGCGGCATCGCGCGGATACAGCGTGACCCAGGTCTGCAACGGGCTGGCCATGGACTGTGCCTGGCCCAGGCGCAGCAGAATCTGGGTGCGCAGCAGCAGCACGGGCCGCGAAGGCTTGTCGGCCGTGTCGTCGGCTTCGATCACCGGAGCCAGCGCCTGCAGCGCCGCCTGCGGCTGGCCCGCGGCGAGCTCGAGTTCGGCCGCAAGCAGGCCCGCCTGGCGCAGGCCCTGGGCATCGCCCGCCAGCGCCTGCGTGAGCGCCGGCAAGCCGGCGCGCGCGGGGCCGTAGTCCTGCAGCTGGATATGCGCGAGCACCGCCGCATACAGCGCCGCCACGCGCTGGGCCTGTGGCTGGGCCGCAAAGCCGCTCGATTCGGGCAGGCGCGCCCATTGGCGCAGCACGTCCACGCCTGGGCGCGAGAGCACGCGCGCACGCGCGGCCATCATGCCGTGCTCTAGCGACGGCGCGGGCTGGGCCAGCGACTGGCCCGCGGGCAGCCGCGACTGCATGTCGGCAATGCGCTCGCTGGTCAGCGGGTGGCTGCGCAGGTAGGGCCAGCTGCCGTTGTCGTTGAGCCGGTTGGCCTGCTGCAGCCGGTCGAACATGCCGACCACGCCCTGGGGCGAGAAGCCTGCGGGCGCGAGCAGGCTGTAGCCCATGCGGTCGGCTTCGCGCTCCATGTCGCGCGAGAAGTTGAGCTGGTTCTGCACCATCGCCGCCTGGCCGCCTATCATCAGCGCCTGGGCCGCGTCGGGGCTCTTGGCCGCGGCCAGCGCGCCCAGGATCATCGAGCCTATCACCAGCGGCGTATGCCGGCTTTGCTGGGAAATCATGCGCGCGATGTGCCGCTGGCTCACGTGGCTCAGTTCATGGGCCAGTACCGAGGCGAGTTCGTCGCGCGTGCCGACCACGCCAATCAGCCCCAGGTGCACGCCGAAATAGCCGCCGGGCAGTGCAAACGCATTCACCGAGCGGTCGCGGCCCAGCAGGATCTGCCAGGCAAAGCGCTCGTCGAGCTCGGGCGAGAGCTCGCCGCGCGCGCGCGCCGCGGCCAGCAAGGGCTTCCATATGCCCTCGACATACTCCTGCAGCGGCGCGTCCTCGAGGTAGTCGGGGTCGCGGAACAAGGAGCGGATGATGCGGTCGCCCATGCGACGCTCGTCGCTGGTGGTGATGCTCGCGCCATCGCCCAGCGTGGGCAATTGCAGCTGGGCCGCGAGCGGCGGCGGCAGCAGCGTTGCGCCGGCCAGCACGACCGCCAGCAGCGCGCGCAAGGGATTTTGTGGGAATGAAGGCATTGTCTGGAACCTGGGGGCATCGCCGGCCCGGCCGGCGGTGGCAGTGGTACACCCCACTATGATGCCCGCATTGTCGTAATGTTCCGTCGGACACCACCCCCTCATGACTTCACCGCTCACCCATTTCGACGCCCAGGGCCAGGCCCATATGGTCGATGTCGCCGCCAAACCCGCGACCCACCGCATAGCGATTGCAGAGGGCCGCATAGAAATGCTGCCCGCGACGCTGGCGCTGATCGCCTCGGGCAGCGCGAAAAAAGGCGATGTGCTGGGCATTGCGCGTATCGCGGGCATCATGGCCGCGAAAAAGACCAGTGATCTGATTCCGCTATGCCATCCGCTGGCGCTGACGCGCGTGGCCGTGGAGTTTGAATTGGTTGATGCCGATAACGCCGTCGCATGCCGCGCCACCGTGGAAACGGTGGGCCCCACGGGTGTGGAGATGGAAGCGCTGACGGCGGTGCAGATTGCGCTGCTGACCATTTACGATATGTGCAAGGCCGCGGATCGGGGAATGACCATGACCGGCGTGCGCGTGCTGGAAAAGCATGGGGGGAAGTCGGGGTCGTGGCAGAGCACCTGAAGCACCCCATCAGCCGCTACGCGGCGGCCCTTGCTCGGAGCCCCTGTGCTGGGGCACGCCGGTTTCATGGGCTGTGGGTGGCGTGAGCGCCAGAGATAGCTGACTTTATCTTCCGTTCATCCTGGGCGAGGTAGGCGAGACGAAGTCTCGCCATGCGTTATCAAGAAACAGCGTGGAATGAGGACAGGCCGTTCATGGTGCGACGGGCGCGCCGAGCGAAGCTCACCACGAACGGTTTCCCTGTTCGCCCAGGGCCTGTCGACGGATAAACGGCGTGCGCTCAGAATCCAGCAGCACAATGCGCATCAAGGCATCACATAGCGGCAATTTGCCGGCAAATACTTGAACGCGGACTGTGTGGCAATGCCGCAGCCCCAGACCATGGGCTGGGCCGCACGCATGGGACCGGAGGGCAGTGCCGAGTTGGTCACGGTGCCGCTGCCAGGCGTCAGCAAAAGAGGCGCGCCCAGTGCCGTGGCTACCTGGCCTGCATAGGTGATCGTGATTCGAGCATCACCCATTATGGGCGCCGCGAGTACAGGAACGCCGGCAATGGCAATCGCTGCAACATGCGAGCCAGCGGCATATTCATAGTTATAGGATGCCAAGTTTTCGCTGGCTGCAGTGGGAGCGCCAGTGCCGGCATAAGCAGCAACACCCGCCGTGTTGACGGTGAAGAAGGCATCTGCCACTGCAGCTTTGGCGGCAGTCGCCAGACCCAGCCCTTCGCTGACCCGCGCGCGAATCGTGTAATCCTGATACGCGGGCAGCGCTACGGCCGCCAAAATCCCAATGATTGCCACGACCACCATCAGTTCGATCAAGGTGAAACCTTGTTGGAGGATGCGCTTCATTGAAAGCTCCTTGGAAAATATTCGGTAGCCCATTTGCCAGTATTCGCGCTGAAAAACGCAGTAGGACGGTGGGGTCATCTCAGGTGTAGTTGATCCGATTTCTGAATCCACTCGTACTCAGCCTAGCGTAAGGAAATTTTCCAAGGATAGATGGACAATGCGTCGAAATCTGCGAGTTCTTACGCTTCGACAAGCTCACCGCAAATGGCTCCTCCGTTCGTCCTAAGCCTGTCGAAGGATGAACGGCCAGTCCTCAAGGCAGCGCCAAAACGGTTTATCAGCGCGGAATGAATCCATCACCCGGAATATAGGTAAAAGGCTCCATGTTTCGCGCATCGATCAACGCCACCCAGTCCATGGATCGAGCGCTGGTGAGGGGCAGCCAAATAATGGACGGATAGGGTACGTTGAATTTTTCCGCAAGGCGGGTGATTTCCGCATGCTTGTCCGGATAGACCGCAAGCAGTTCGGGCAGGCTTCTGCTAGCTACCCTGACTTTTTCTTTGGCGGGTGCATATTCCTCCCACATTTCCGGGCGTACCGAAGGCTCCTTGCCGGCAATGGACAACTCTATGCTACGTAACATCTCAGGGCCATCTTTGGGGATGCGGGTACTCAGCAACTTCGGGCCCAGCAGTGGCAGATTTTTCCAATGGTCCGGCGCCTTTTCCAGATCATCGGAGTCGATTTCCGTGGCGTTGATCATTCGCAGGCGGTCAGTTTCAAACACGATATAGACCGGGCGAATCTGGTAGATGGTCCAGACGCCATAGCCAAGCGCCGCCAGTTGGATGACTATTACGATGGCTGCGTCGGTGGCCAACACCCGGCCAGGCTTCTTGGGGTTCCAGATGACAAACAGAAGCAGGGGGCCGCAAATTATGTCAACGGTGACGATCAACCAGTAGAGCGAGGTGCTGCCGGTGATATTGGAAAGGGGGGCGGTAAACCAGAGCTGAAAAATAACGGCTGAGATAATGATCGCAATGCTTAGAGAAAATGCAATGTGAATGACTGTGGCTTTAACTCTTTCATTGGAGATACAATTTTTCATCTCTGTATTGATTTTTCAATAGAAAAGGGCCGATGAACGGCCCTTTTAACAACGTCCGGCGCTATCGTTTTCAGAATATAGATATTCTGGAGTTCATTGGCGTGAGGAGCGAGGATGGAAATTAGTCGCCAGATGCAGCCACTACCGCAGGGAAGCGGCAGTTTGCAGGCAAAAATTTGTAGGCGGTAGTTGTGACAGTGCCGCATCCCCACACGATAGGCTGTGCACGAACCACGAGACCGCTAGGAGTACCCGTGTTGTTTACCGTGCCGCTGCCAGGAGTCAGAAGCAAAGGAGTGGTCAGTGACGTAGCTACGTTCCCGCCATAAGTGATAGCAATTTGCCCGCTGCCGGCGATAGGCGTGGGAGGCATTGCAGCAATGGCGATAGACGTCACGTTGGTGCCAGCGGTAAATTCAAAACCATAGGAAGCATTGCCGGCCGCAGGGGCCGGAGGCGCGCCAGTGCCAGAATAGGCCTCGATGGTACCTGTATTGATGCTGGCCACACCTTCAGAAACAGCTGTTTTGGCAGCGGTTGCCAGGCCCAGGCCTTCGGTGACGCGTGCGCGGACCGTGTAATCCTGATAAGCCGGCAATGCCACAGCCGCCAAAATGCCAATAATCGCCACAACGATCATCAGTTCGATCAAGGTAAAACCTTGCTGGATAGTGCGCTTCATCTAAAGCTCCTGGGGTAAAAAATAGGTAACCCACATCAGCAAGTGTTGTGCCAATGCGGGTTGAGTCAACGGTCTTGCGTCGCCATAAGGTTTGGTTGCAAATCCAGCGACGTTTCAACATTTTCTGACAAGTTTGCCGTATGCGTATGACAAATTTGTCAATTGCGCGCGTCTATTGCCAAAACATGTCATTCCCGCGCCGCATGGAATCTCAGGCGCTGGTCTGTAGCAGCAAAAACTGCAAGCGGCTGCCCGCAAGCTCGATCAGATCGCCATGCTGCAGCGGCCGGGGCTCGGTGCCCACGGCCAGGCCGTTGAGGCACAGGCTGCCGTCCGCGCCTTCGGTGCGTGCGACGGTAAAGCCCATGGCCTTGCGGGTGATGGCGGCCACGGCGACGCCGGGTTTACCCAGTGTGGTCACGGGCTTGACCAGTGCGACTTCGCGGCCGGTGTCGCCTTCGAGCCGCAGGCAGGCGGGCTGGGCGGCCGCGGCGGCCACGCCCCAGGCCGCGTATTCCTGCGGCGTGAACTGCAGGCTTAGTTGGTACTGGCCGATATGCAGCAGATCGCCGTGGTGGATTTCCTGGCGCGTGATGCGCTGCTGGTTCACATAGGTGCCGTTGGTGCTGTGCAGGTCTTCGATGGATACGCGGCCGGCCGTGCAATGGAGCAGCGCATGCTCGCCGCTGACGGCCAGGTTGCTGATCACGATGTCGTTGTAAGGCCGGCGCCCGAGCGTGGTGCGCTCCTTGGTCAGCGCGACTTCCTTGATGACGGCTCCGTCAATTGAAATGACCAGGCTGGGCATGCACGGGACTCCTGCGGGTGATTGGCGCGCGCAGCCTTGGGCGAAGGCGGCAGCCAACACGGGAGTTTAGAGGGTTTTTCCGGGAATCGCCGGCCTGTGGATCAGTCCGCGGGCGCGGCCTCGACGCTGGCGAGGATGACGCTGATATTGTCATGCCCGCCCAGCGCGTTGGCACGCGCGATCAGCTGCTCCACCTGGCGCGCCAGCGGCTCGGGCATGGCCAGCAGCGCTGCGATCTCGCCTGCGCTGAGCAGGTCGCTGAGTCCGTCGGAGCAAAGAAGGATGCGGTCGCCGGCTTCCAGCGGCTCTTCGCGCAGCGTGGGTTGCGCGCTATCGGAGACGCCGAGCGCGCGCGTGATCAGATGGCCCAGCCCGGACTGCGCCGCCGCATCGGCGCTGATCTGGCCGGTATCGAGCTGCTCCTGCAGCCAGGAGTGGTCGCTGGTGAGCTGCGCCAGCGTGCCGCGGCGCCACAGATAGGCACGCGAATCACCGAGGTGGGCAAGGACCAGCCGGCCCTGCGTGAACACCGCCGCGACCACCGTGGTGCCCATGCCCTGGCACTCGGCGTGGTGGCTTGCATGCGCGCGCACTGCGGTGTTCGCGGCCTGCACGCAATGCTCGAGCGCCCGGTGCACCGCCGCCATGCGCGGCGGCCGGGCCGGCGTCGCGGATTTCAGCGCGCTGCGCTGCAGCGACTGCGCAATGGATTGCACCGCGAGTGCGCTGGCGACTTCTCCGGCCCGGTAGCCGCCCATGCCGTCGGCAAGCACTGCCACGGACCAGGCGGGCGCTACCTCGACATGCACGGCATCTTCATTGTTGGTGCGCACCATGCCGCAGTCGCTGCGCTGCGCAAATGCGTAGCACCACTGTGGCGGTGGCGGGGAGGGGCGGCAAAAGCGCAGAAGCACGGGCAGATGGGTAAAGAAGGCAGGAAAGGATGCAGCCGGGTGGTGGGCATTGTGGCGATTGTCCCGGGGCAGGCAATGACCCTTAGGCTGTTGTGTGCAGCAATGGTTCCACTTGTTGCGCAGCCCAACGAAAAAAAGGATGGTGCCCTGCGCGCCATTGCAGCGCGAAAAGCATCCATCCTTTGTCCTGCGGGCTGCGCTGCGAGAGCGCGGCCCCAGGGGGCGTCAGGCGCCGTGGATCAGATCAGACCCTTGAGCAGACGCGCCATTTCGGACGGGTTGCGGGTGATCGTGAAGCCGCACTCTTCCATGATGGCGAGCTTGGCATCGGCCGTGTCGGCACCGCCGGAGATCAGCGCGCCGGCGTGGCCCATGCGCTTGCCTGCGGGAGCCGTGACGCCGGCGATGAAGCCGACGATGGGCTTCTTCATGTTGGCCTTGCACCACAGGGCGGCTTCGGCTTCATCGGGGCCGCCGATTTCACCGATCATGATCACGGCGTCGGTGTCCGGATCGTCGTTGAAGGCCTGCATCACGTCGATGTGCTTGAGGCCGTTGATCGGGTCGCCACCGATGCCGACAGCGGACGACTGGCCAATGCCCAGTTCGGTCAGCTGGGCCACGGCTTCATAGGTCAGCGTGCCGGAGCGCGAGACCACACCGATGCGGCCCTTCTTGTGGATGTGGCCGGGCATGATGCCGATCTTGATCTCGTCGGGCGTGATCAGGCCGGGGCAGTTGGGGCCCAGCAGCAGCGTGCGCTTGCCGCCAGCGGCTTCCTTGGCCTTCATGCGGTTGCGCACTTCGAGCATGTCACGGACTGGAATGCCTTCGGTGATGCAGATTGCCAGGTCCAGGTCGGCTTCGACGGCTTCCCAGATCGCGGCAGCGGCGCCTGCGGGCGGCACGTAGATCACCGACACGGTGGCGCCGGTTTGCTGTGCAGCGTCCTTGACCGAACCGAAGATTGGGATGTTGAAGATCGACTCGCCGGCCTTCTTGGGGTTCACGCCCGCGACGAAGCAGTTCTTGCCGTTCGCGTATTCCTGGCACTTTTCGGTGTGGAACTGGCCTGTCTTGCCGGTGATGCCCTGGGTGATGACT
Organism: Pantoea sp. 18069; assembly: GCF_902706035.1. Lineage (GTDB taxonomy): Bacteria > Pseudomonadota > Gammaproteobacteria > Burkholderiales > Burkholderiaceae_C > Comamonas. The sequence goes on from NZ_CACSJA010000017.1 coordinate 99,548, forward strand.
TTGGTGTCTTTGTTGATATAGATCGACATATTGCTATCTCCAGGGTCTATTACTTGACGGCTTCAACAATCTTGGTGGCAGCTTCAGCCATGGTGTCGGCCGAGATGATGGGCAGGCCGGATTCGGCCAGCATCTTCTTGCCCAGCACTTCGTTGGTGCCCTTCATGCGAACCACCAGCGGCACTTGCAGGTTCACGGCCTTGCAGGCCGTGATCACGCCGGTGGCGATGGTGTCGCACTTCATGATGCCGCCGAAGATGTTGACCAGAATGCCTTCGACCTTGGGGTTCTTCAGCATGATCTTGAAGGCTTCGGTGACCTTCTCGGGAGTGGCGCCGCCGCCCACGTCCAGGAAGTTGGCCGGCTCGCCGCCGAACAGCTTGATGGTGTCCATGGTCGCCATGGCCAGGCCGGCGCCGTTGACCAGGCAGCCGATGTTGCCGTCGAGCGAGATGTAGGCCAGGTCGAACTTCGAGGCTTCGACTTCGGCCGGATCTTCTTCGTCCAGGTCGCGGAAGGCAACGATTTCGGGGTGGCGGAACAGCGCGTTGGGGTCGAAGTTGAACTTCGCGTCCAGGGCGGTGATGGTGCCCTTGCCGTCGCGGTTCAGCGGGTTGATCTCAACCAGCGACGCGTCGGTGTCCATGTAGCACTTGTAGATCTTCTGGCAGATGTCGATGAACGAGGCCACCGAATCTTCAGGCATGCCGATGCCCTTGGCGAGTTCTTCGCCATTGGCCTGGGTGAAACCTTGCAGGGGGTCGACCATCACGGTGATGATCTTCTCAGGCGTGGCGTGGGCCACTTCCTCGATGTCCATGCCGCCTTCGCTGGAGGCAATGAATGCCACCTTTTGCGTGGCGCGGTCGGTCACGGCCGACAGGTAGTATTCCTGCTGGATGTCAGCGCCGTCTTCGATGTACAGGCGGCGGACCTTCTGGCCTTCGGGGCCGGTCTGGTGCGTCACGAGCTGCATGCCGAGGATTTCGCCGGAGATGCGCTTGACGTCTTCAATGCTCTTGGCGACCTTGACGCCGCCGCCCTTGCCGCGGCCACCCGCGTGGATCTGGGCCTTCACGACCCAAACCGGGCCGCCGAGCTTCTGCGCCGCTTCGACGGCTTCTTGTACGGTGAATGCAGGAATGCCGCGCGGAACGGGCACGCCGAACGTACGCAAGATTTCCTTGCCTTGATATTCATGAATCTTCATGAGCTGTCTCTCTCTCAGGAATGGTGGTTTACCCGGTTGCCATAATGCTGTCTGGCCGCGGGCGTGGGACATGGCAATCCGGAAATGTATCATGCTGCGATGCACCATCCCTGGTGTAAAACTACTAACCTATATACTGGCTTTTGCGCTGCCCGCGTAGCGCAAGGCCGGGAACGATTGCAGGAGTTCTTCCATGTCCAAAGTGTTCATTGACGGCGAAGCCGGCACCACGGGTCTGCAGATCCGCGAGCGGCTGCAGGCGATGCCGGGTGTCGAGCTGATCAGCATCGCGCCAGAACTGCGCAAGGACCCGGTGGCCAAGCGCGCCCTGGTCGCCGGCGTGGACCTGGTGATCCTGTGCCTGCACGATGACGCCGCGCGAGAGACCGTGGCCATGGTCGATGCCATCGCCCAGGAAACCGGCCGCAGCATCAAGATCATCGATGCCTCCACGGCCCACCGCACCGCGCCGGGCTGGGTCTATGGCTTTCCCGAGCTGTGCGACGGCCAGCTCGAGGCCGTCAAGACCGCGACGCGCGTGTCCAACCCCGGCTGCTACGCGACCGGCGCCATTGCCTTGCTGCGCCCGCTGGTCGATGCGGGCCTGTTGCCTGCGGATTTCGGCGTGAGCCTGCCTTCGGTGTCGGGTTATTCGGGCGGCGGCCGCCCGATGATAGAAGCCTACGAGGCCGGCACCGCCGCGCCTTATGAGGCTTACGCCCTGGGCCTGGCGCACAAGCACATCGCGGAAATCATGCGCTATACGGGCCTCACACGCCGTCCACTGTTCATTCCCGCCGTGGGCAATTTCGCCCAGGGCATGCTGGTGCAGCTGCCCCTGCACCTCGACCTGCTGCCCGGCGCGCCCAAGGCCGCCGACCTGCACGACGCGCTGGCCAGCCATTACGCGCGCACCGCGACGCCCGAGCAATGGGTGTCGGTGCTGCCGCCCACCGACGACGGCAAGCTCGCCGCCGATACGCTGGCCAATACCAACAAGCTTGAACTGCGCGTGTTTGCGAATGAGCAATACCGCCATGCGGTGCTGATCGCCCGCCTGGACAACCTGGGCAAGGGCGCGAGCGGCGCGGCGGTGCAGAATCTGCAGTTGATGCTGGGAATATAAGAATTCACCCCCTGAGCGGCTTCGCCGCTTCCCCCTCTCAACCTGCGGTGGAGGGGGACGGCAGCATCGCTGCGGGGCGGCCCTTGCTCGCTGCCCCTGGCTTGGGCCGTGCCAGTTTCGTCGGGTATGGCGATACAAGCGCTGAAAAGAAAACCCGCCGGCAGTGCACGGCCTTATCCGGCATGCTGCGGACGCGTTTCTTCAGCCTTGGTCGGCGATGTCCTCGGGCACCTGGCCGGCCACCACTTTGCGCACGATCTCGCCGGAGAATCCGCGGCTGGCGAGAAAACGCATCTGCTTGAGCTTGTCCTGCGGACTGTCGGCCGGCGCGCCGAAGCGCTGGCGCCAGATGGCGTGGGCGCGCGGCCATTCGGTGGCGCGCAACTCTTGCGTGGCGGCGCGCACCGTATCGTCGTCCAGGCCCTTGCTGCGCATTTCCTGGACCACGCGCGCCGTGCCCAGCTTGCTGCCGCGGCGGTAGGCGACGGACTGCGCGACGCGCTCGGGGTTGATGAAGTCCCTGGCTTCGAGTTCGTCGAGCACGGCCGCGAGGTCGTCGCCTTCGGCGACATGGCCGGCGAGCTTGCGCTCTAGCTCCAGGCGCGAGTGCTCGCGCTGGGCCAGCAGGCGCAGCGCGCGGCCTTTGAGGGAAAGAGTGGCAAAGCCCATGGGTCTGGAGTCAGTGGATGCCGGTCAGCCACCGGCGCGCAGCGGCAGGCTGCGCGCTGGCGTTGCTTACTCGCCGGCAGCGGCGGCCTTCTCTGCCTTGTCCGCTTTTTCGGCCTTGTCCGCGGCCTTGTCGGCCTTCGACGGCTTGCCGGCGGCCGGGGCGGGCGCGGTGCCGGCCAGCAGCGAGATGCCCAGGCCTTCGCGCACCCGGTTTTCGATCTCGTGCGCCAGGTCGGGGTTCTCGCGCAGGAATTCACGCGCGTTGTCACGGCCCTGGCCGATCTTCTCGCCGCGGTAGGCGTACCAGGCGCCCGACTTGTCGAGGATCTTGGCTTCGACGCCCATGTCGATGATTTCGCCTTCGCGCGAGATGCCTTCGCCGAACAGGATGTCGAACTCGGCGGTCTTGAACGGCGGGCTGACCTTGTTCTTGACCACCTTCACGCGGGTTTCGTTGCCGATCGCGGTATCGCCCTTCTTGATCGTGCCGGTGCGGCGGATGTCCAGGCGCACCGAAGCGTAGAACTTGAGCGCATTGCCGCCGGTGGTGGTTTCGGGCGAGCCGAACATCACGCCGATCTTCATGCGGATCTGGTTGATGAAGATGACCATGCAATTGGTCTTCTTGATGGTCGCGGTGAGCTTGCGCAGCGCCTGGCTCATGAGGCGGGCCTGCAGGCCGGGCAGGGCGTCGCCCATGTCGCCTTCGATTTCGGCCTTGGGCGTGAGCGCTGCGACCGAGTCGATGACGATCAGGTCGACGGCACCCGAACGCACCAGGCTGTCGACGATCTCGAGCGCCTGTTCGCCGGTGTCGGGCTGGCTGATCAGCAGGTCGGACAGCTGCACGCCCAGCTTCTGTGCGTATTGCACGTCGAGCGCATGCTCGGCGTCGACGAACGCGCATTGGCCGCCGATCTTCTGCATTTCGGCAATCACCTGCAGCGTGAGCGTGGTCTTGCCCGACGATTCCGGGCCGTAGATTTCGACCACGCGGCCGCGCGGCAGGCCGCCTACGCCCAGCGCGATGTCCAGGCCCAGCGAGCCCGTGGACACGACCTGGATGTCTTCGATGACTTCGCCTTCGCCCAGCCGCATGATGGTGCCCTTGCCGAACTGCTTTTCGATCTGCGCCAATGCGGCTTGCAGGGCCTTGGCCTTTTCGGTGTTGGCGGCGATGGCGGGGTTGGTGCCCTTGACAGTGGTGACGTCCATGAAAAACTCCTAGAAAGCAATGATTTGGATAGCACCGTCTGTCTGTTGTTACTGCCAGGCTGGATGCTTGAACAGTAGTTTATGGGCGTTGTCTCGGCGTGTATAGATGATTTTTAGTCAGTTTGCCTGACAATAAGGCATGGCCTCGTCTTCCCATTCCACCTCCGCGCCGGCGCCTCTTGCGCCGGCGTCCGACGCCTGGCGCCAGACCCATCTGGGCCGGCTGCTCGGGCATGCGATGCGCCGCTTCGATGCGCGCGTGATGCAGCTCATGGCGCATGCGGTCGAAGTGCCGCTGGCGCTGTCCAACCTGGCGGCGCGCGACCAGGTCAGCGCCGCGCACATCCATATCACGCGCCATCTGTCGCTGGGCGGCGACCGGCTGACCGACCTGGCCGAACGCGCGGGCATGAGCAAGCAGGCCATGGCGGATCTGGTCGAGCAGTGCATCGCCTGGGGCCTGGTCACGCGCGAAGCCGATGCGCGCGACCGGCGCACGCGCTGGCTGCGCTTCACGCCCACGGGGCTCAGCTGGCTGCAGGCGTTCGAAGCGGCCGTGGCCCAGGCCGAGGCCGAGTTTCGCGCCGAAGTGGGTGACGAGGTGGCGACCGTGGTCGCGCTGGGGCTCGAAGCCTATGCCGGCGCCCACGGCCGACCTGCGTAATCCAGGCGAAAACCCCCTGGCGTAGCGCCACGGTCCGCCCCTAGAATGGCGACAAAACCCGGACCTGGCGGTCGTGCACCGCCGCGCCCATCCAGGAAAGAAGTCGCATGCGCATTTTGATTGCAGAAGACGACCAGGTCTTTGCCGATGGCCTGTTGCGCAGCCTGCGCGGGTCGGGCGCCGTGGTCAGCCATGTGGCCAGCGGCAGCGAGGCGGAATCGGTGCTGATGACCAGCAGCGAGTTCGACCTGCTGATCCTCGACCTGGGCCTGCCCAAGATGCACGGCCTCGAAGTGCTGCGCCGGCTGCGCGGGCGCGGCGACGGCCTGCCGGTGCTGATTCTCACGGCGGCCGACAGCGTCGAGGAGCGCGTCAAGGGGCTGGATTTCGGCGCCGATGACTACATGGCCAAGCCGTTCAGCCTGCAGGAGCTCGAAGCGCGCGTGCGCGCGCTCACGCGCCGCGGCATGGGCGGCGCGAGCAGCACCATCAAGCACGGGCCGCTGGTCTATGACCAGTCGGGCCGCGTGGCGACGATAGACGGCAAGATGGTCGAGCTCTCGGCGCGCGAGCTGGGCCTGCTCGAAGTGCTGCTGCAGCGCGCGGGCCGCCTGGTCAGCAAGGACCAGCTGGTCGAGCGCCTGTGCGAGTGGGGCGAGGAGCTGAGCAACAACGCCATCGAGGTCTATATCCACCGCCTGCGCAAGAAGATCGAGCATGGGCCGATACGGATTGCGACGGTGCGGGGCCTGGGATATTGCCTGGAAAAGATTCGCGATTGAACATGCGCGGACCGGGCGCATGAAAGTCTTCCAGCGCGAGCAATATTCGCTGTTCGGCGGCATCCTGGACTGGATGCTCACGCCGTTGCTGCTGCTGTGGCCCGTGAGCCTGGCGCTGACCTGGCTGGTCGCGCAGGGGCTGGCCAACCAGCCGTATGACCGGGCACTGGAGTATGGCGCGCGCGAACTCGCCGGGCTGGTGCAGCAAGGCCAGCCGCAGTTCAATCTGGCGCATGCGATGAAGCATAACCTGCGCGCGAGTGCGTCGGACCATGTGTATTACCAGGTGCTAGACCCGCAGGGCCGGCTGGTCGGGGGGGAGCCGGATCTGCCCAGGCCGCCGTGGACCGATACCGAGCGGCACAATGGCGAAGTCCAGCTGTACGACGCCGAGCTGCGCGGCGTGGACATGCGGCTGGCCGCGGTCTGGGTGCCACTGGGGGGCGAAGGCCAGCGGGCGCTGGTGCAGGTGGCCGAGACCCGCAATCAGCGCAGTGCGCTGGCCGCTGAAATCATCCGCGGCGTGATGCTGCCGCAATTCGTTGTCTTACCGCTGGCGGTGATGCTGGTCTGGATGGCGCTGGCGCGCGGCATCACGCCCTTGCACCGGCTCGAGGAGCGCATTCGCGCGCGCAAGCCCGATGACCTGTCGCCGCTCAATTTCCAGGACGTGCCGCTCGAGGTCGCGCCGCTGGTGAATGCCGTCGATGACCTGCTGGGCCGGCTGGGCGAGTCGCTGGCGACGCAAAAGCGCTTTCTGGCCGATGCCGCGCACCAGCTCAAGACGCCGCTGGCGGGCCTGCGCATGCAGGCCGATCTGGCGCAGCGCGAAGGCACGAGCACGCAGGAGCTCAAGCGCTCGCTGCAGCAGATCGGCCGGGCCAGCATGCGCGCCAGCCATACCGTCAACCAGCTGCTCGCGCTCGCGCGCGTCGAAGGCACGGGCGCGGCGCTGGCCAAGCAGCGCTGCGATCTCGCGCGGCTGGTGATCGACGTGGTGCGCGACTCGGTGCCGCGTGCGCTCGACAGGTGCGTGGACCTGGGCTACGACGGCGCCGAACCGGGTGCGCCCGGCGTCTGGATGGACGGCAACCCGACGCTGCTGACCGAGCTGGTGCGCAACCTCGTGGACAACGCCATCAACTACACGCCGTCGACGCCCGAGCAGCCCGGCGTGGTCACGGTGCGGTTGCTGACCGACACCTTTGACCGGATGCTGGTGCTGCAGGTCGAGGACACCGGCCCGGGCGTTCCCGAGGCCGAGCGCGCGCTGGTGTTCCAGCCGTTTTACCGCGCGCTGGGCACGCAGGCCGACGGCTCGGGGCTGGGCCTGCCCATCGTGCAGGAGATTGCGCGCCTGCATGGCGCCCAGGTGTCGCTCGAGCCCGCGCGCGCGCAGCAGATGCCGCCCGGCGCGCGCTTCAGCGTGCGCTTTGCGGCGTTGCCGCTGCTGCTTTCGGCGCGCTGAGCCGGCTGCGGCGCATCACGCGGCGGCCTGGGCCGAGGCTGCGCGGCCCGCCTCGCTGGCCGCGATCATGGCCGCACTGGACTGCGCGGCCGACTCCAGCAGCCAGTTGCGGAACGTGCCCAGCGCACCATGGTGGGAGCGGCCTTCGGGGTAGCAGAACCAGTAGCCGAGGTGGCTGGTGTAGCCATGGCCGGGCAAAGGTTCGGTGACCAGCCCCGAGGCGATTTCGTCCTGCACCAGGCAACGCGGCACCAGCGCCACGCCCATGCCCGCCATGACCGCGCGGATGATGCTCTGGAACTGGTCGAACTGCGGGCCGTCGAGCGCGCGCATGCCGGTCACGCCATGGGCCAGGCTCCACTGCGCCCAGGCGTCGGGAATGGTCACATGGCGCAGCCGGGTGCAGGCGATCAGGTCCTCGGGCGTGCGCAGGCGCAAGGCGCCGGGGCTGCTTGCGGGCGGCGCGATCAGCGCGACCTGCTGCCCGACCAGATAGTGGGCGCGCGCGCCCGGCCAGTGGCCGTCGCCGAACAGGATGGAGCAGTCGAGCGTCGGGCTTTCGAAGTCATAGCCGTGGACATAGGGCACGAAATGCAGCGTGACCTGGGGCTCGCGCTGCTGGAACTGCGGCAGCCGCGGGATCAGCCACTTGGCACCGAAAGTGGGCAGCACCGACAGGTAGAGCGCACCATTGCGGTCATCGCTGGTGATCAGCTCCAGCGTCGCGGCCTCGAGCTGGGAGAGCAGCGTACGCACGCTGCGTTCATAGCGTTCGCCGGCCGGGGTCAGCGTGAGGCGCTTGCGGTTGCGCTCGAACAGCGTCACGCCCACCCATTTCTCTAGCTCCTGGACCTGCTTGCTGACCGCGCTTTGCGTGAGGTGCAGCGCCTCGGCCGCCCGCGAAACCCCGCCGAAACGCACCACGGTGGAAAAAGCCCGCAACAGGTGTACGGGAGGATTGAGGCGGCGCAAACTGGTCATGGATATCAATCACAGAGAATGGCGAGGGATGCTCATAAAGCTTGAATATATTCCAATTTGGAATGATAACAGGCACAGGTATTGCTTTGTCTTCGTGGCGAATTCCGTTAATCTTTCTTATCGAAAAGGAAAATATCACCATGCAACGTCGTCACTTTATTGCCTCCATCGCCGCCACAACTGTCGTTCCAGGAATGTCTTTTGCGCAGGACAATAGCCGGCCCCTGCGCATCGTGGTGCCTTTTCCCCCGGGCGGCTCCACCGACATGGTCGTGCGCAACCTGCAGGACGTGCTCGGTCGCATCCTGAACCAGCCCGTGGTCATCGAGAACCGCGCCGGTGCCGGCGGCTCGATCGGCATGGCCGAAGTGGCGCGTGCCACCGACAACCTGACGCTGGGCGTGGCCACGCTGTCGACCCATGGCGTGAACCCCGCCGTGCTGACCAAGATGCCCTACGACGCCACCAAGGACTTCGTCGGCGTGACCGAAATGGTCAAGGCACCGGGCGTGATCGTGGTCAACCCCACGGCCCTGCCCGTCAAGGACATGGCCGAACTCGTTGCCTACCTCAAGGCCAACCCCGGCAAGGTCAGCTATGCGACGCCCGGCAACGGCACCATCGGCCACATGTGGGGCGAGCTGTTCAAGCGTGCCACCGGCACCGACATGCTGCACATTCCCTACCGCGGCGCCGGCCCGGCCATCAATGACGTGCTCGGCGGACAGGTTCACGTGTACTTCGATCAGGTCGCCTCGTCGCTGGCGCAGATCAATTCCGGCAAGCTGCGCGCGATCGCCGTGAGCTGGCCGGAGCGCCTGGACGTGCTGCCCAATGTGCCGACCTATGCCGAACTCGGCTACAAGGACATCAACGATCCTTCGTGGTTCGGTCTGGTTGCGCCCAAGTCCATGCCCGCCGCCCAGGTCGCACGCGTGCAGAAGGCCGTGGCCGCCGCGCTCAAGGAAGACGTGGTCAAGCAACGCATGGCTGCCCAGGGTCTGTACCCCACGGGCACGACGACCGTGGCATTCACCAAGCAGATCGAGACCGAGATCGCGAAGATGAAGCAGGTCGCCGCCTACGCCAAGATTCAAATCGACTGATTCTCCTTACTTCCAGCTTGCCTATGCATCCCGTCCTGCAATTGATCAGCCAACGTTTCCAGCACGCCCAGCCCGGAGTGGCAGGCGTGGCCCACGCGCCCGCTGCGGCCCAGATGGTGACCAGCGTCCCCGGCACCAGCGCCGTGGTGCTGGATTCGCCGCACAGCGGCACCTGGTACCCCGACGACTTCGGCTCCTGCCTGCCGCTGGCCACCCTGCGCCAGGCCGAAGACACGCATGTCGAAAAGATCTATGCGTTCGCGACGGCGCTGGGCGTGAGCTGGGTCGAGGCGCATTTCCCGCGCATCTACCTCGATGCCAACCGTGACACCACGGAAATCGACACCGGCATGATCGATGGCGACTGGCCCCTGCCTGTCACCGACGATCAGGTGGTGCTGCAGAAGGTGCGGCTGGGCAAGGGCCTGATCTGGAAGTTCACCGATGCCGGCGTGCCGATCTATGACCGCGTGCTGTCGGTGGACGAACTGCTGGCGCGCATAGAGCGCTGCTGGAAGCCTTACCACGCGGCCGTGGCCAAGGCCATAGACGCCGCCCATGCGCGCCATGGCTACAGCATCCACATCAACTGCCATTCGATGCCTGCGGTCGCGGCCAGCCATGCGACGCTGCACCCGGGCCTGGTGCATGCGGATTTCGTGATCGGTGACCGCGACGGCACGACCGCCGACACGCGCCTGTCGCAGCGCATCTGCGCTTTCCTGCGCGCGCGCGGCTACAGCGTCGACTACAACCACCCCTACAAGGGCGTGGAGCTGGTGCGCCGCTACGGCAACCCGGCAGACAACCGCCACAGCATCCAGATCGAGATCAACCGCAAGCTCTACATGGACGAGCAGACGCTGGCGCTGGACCAGGCCGGCTATCTGCGCCTGACAAAGGATCTGCAGGCCCTGGTCGAAGACCTGATGGTCCTCGATCCACGCGCCTGAGCGGCCCCTGCGCATGCAAAAAAGCCCGGTTTCTCCGGGCTTTTTTTCGTCTGCCGTGGGGCGCGGGGGCCGGCCATCCGGCGTAAGCCGCTCAGGGGGTGCAAGCCCGCAAGGGCTTGCCCGCGAACGCCGGCAGCGCTTCAAGCTGCGCGCGCAGCGCGGGCGTGGCCGCGGGCAGGCGCAGCACGAAGCCGTGCTTGTCGGGGCGCTCCTGCACCACGCGCGCGCTGCGCACGCCCTGGCGCACGAGCTGGGTCAGTTCGCGCGTGGCGGCTTCCTCGCTCGCGAAGCGGCCCAGGGACAGCCCGGGCTCCAGCACTCCGCCCGCGCGGTCATGGTCGAGCTTGCGCGCCGTGAGTTCGGCGCGCTTCTTCTCCAGCGCCTGGTTGTCGGCAAACTTGCCCATGTAGACCATCCAGCGGCCCGACTGGGTGAACGGTGCCAGGTTCCAACTGCCTTCGGGCAATTGCAGCACCAGCGCGCGGCGCAGCGTGTCCGATGCGTCATCGTCATAGATGCCGGCCTGCAGGCACTGGGCCGGGCCGTCCTGGGCCGCAGTCGGTGCGCCCGGGGAAGGTGGGGCAGCCGGTGCCGCCATGGTCTCTGGTGCGGGCGCCGCGGGTTGCTGCAGCTGCAGCGTTTCGGGGCGCAGTTGCTGGCGCAGCCGCTCGGGCTCGCTGTGCTGCTGGGGCGCCCAGCCCAGGCTGGCCAACGCACCCTGGCTCCAGGCGAAATAGCCGGCATTGGCCAGCAGCAGGATCAACAGGGCGATGCGCAGCATGGGAGGCTTTCTGTCAGGAAAGAGGCGCGGGCCGGGGGCGCACGCTGATGTCCGAACTGGTCACGGCGCGCAGGCCGGCGGCGGTCTGCACCAGCAGCGCGCCGTCGGGGCCCACGCCCTGGGCCAGGCCGCGTTGGCCGTCGCTCAGGTTGACTTCGCGCTGCGCCAGCAGATCGCGTTCGGCGAACTGCGCGCGCACGGGCGCAAAGCCATGCCGGGCAAACGCCTGCAAGGCGCGCACCAGCGGCGGCACGATACGGCCCAGGGCCGTGGGCGCGTCGAGCGCGGGGTCGACTTCGCGCAGGCTGGCCGGCGTGGTCGACAGGCCCTGGCCATCGGGCGCGCGCACGTTCAGCCCCACGCCGATCACCACATAGCGGTCCGGGCCCGCGAGGCCTATGCCGCTGGCGGTTTCGATCAGGATGCCGCCGAGCTTGCGGTCGCCTTCGAGCCAGAGGTCGTTGGGCCATTTGAGGCCCAGGCGCAAGCGGTCTTCGCCCGCGGCGGGCAGTTGCGGCTGCAGGCTCTGCGCCAGGCTCACGCCCACGGCCAGCGACAGGCCCGACCATTCGGCCGGGGCCATGGGCAGGCCCAGGGAAAACGTCAGCGAATCACCGATCTCGCTGACCCACTGGCGGCCCAGCCGCCCGCGGCCCGCGGTCTGTTGCTCGGTGACCAGCAGGATGGGCTCGCAGCGGCCGGCGCGCGCGCGACGCATCAGTTCGGTGTTGGTCGAGTCGACTTCGGGCAGGATCTCGACGCTAAAGCCTTCGAGCAGCGGGCTCACGGCCTGCCACAGGGCCTCGGCGGGCCAGCGGATGGGGTGGGGGGGC
>NZ_CACSJA010000018.1 GCF_902706035.1 Pantoea sp. 18069
GGGCGGGACAGGGCGCTCATGGGACTTTCCTTTGGACAGGCGAAATGCAGCAGCGGGGCCATGCACAACCGGTGCTCGGGTCATGCAGGCAAGTCAGGGCACTATAGAAAAAAACCGCTGCGCCGGCCTCACCGAAACAAGGGCCTGCCATAAGCATTGCCGATGGCTCGCGTGGTGGCGCCTGCGGGCTTTTCGCCGAAAATGGGCGACCGCCACTCTTTACCGCGCGAGCGCGCGCCGCCCTTGTTTCCCACCGAAAACTGCCCCGAAGGCAAAGTGCTGTTTTCCCGGCTCGCCAAGCAGGGGCGGCTGCGCCAGCTGCAGCTGCTGCTGGCGCTGGCCCAGTGCGGCTCCATCGTGCGCGCCGCCGCGCATCTGCACATGAGCCAGTCGGCGGCCACGCAGGCGCTGGCCGAACTCGAGCGCGTGCTCGACATGCGGCTGTTCGAGCGTCATGCGCGCGGCATGCGCCCGACGCTGGCCGGCCAGGCGCTCACGGACGCCGCGCGCGGCGTGATGAGCGAACTCGAGGAAGCCGCGCAGACGCTGGCCGCGATCCGCATGGGCGCGTCGGCCGCGCTGCGCCTGGGCACGATACCCTCGGCCGCGCAGGCCATCCTCGCGCAACTGCTGACGCGCTTTTATTGCGAGCACCCGCTGGTGCACATCGATGTGCAGGAAGGCTCGGCCACGCGGCTGCTGCCGCAGCTGATCGGCGGCGGGCTCGACGCGCTGTTTTGCCGCCAGCCCGGGCTGCTGCCCGAGGCCTTCCTGTTCGAGCCGCTGCTCGACGACGAGGCCGTGATCGTCGCCTCGCACGCCCACCCGCTGGTTGGCCAGCAGCAACTGCGGCTTGCGGAACTGGGCTGCGCGCGCTGGGTGCTGCCCTCGGCGAACATTGCGGTGCGCGATATCTTCGAGCGCGACATCCTGAGCCGCCTGCCCGATGCGCAGTGGTTTCCCGTGGCCACCATGTCGCTGTCGGTGCTCGAAGGCCTGCTGAGCCAGCCCCAGGCCGTGGCCTTGATGCCGCGCAGCATCGTTGCCGGCATGGAGCCCCAGGGCCGCAGCGCGCGCTTCGCGGTGCTCGACCTGCAGACCGGCAGCTTCCAGTCGGCTTTGCCGCCGCTGGGCGTGGTGCTGGGCCGCGAAGCCACGCCGCAGCTGCTCAAGGAAATGCTCAAGCTCTGGCGCGCGGGATAGGAGGCCTGCTTCTGGCGTGCTAATTGCTTGCAAGGCAGCGGTATCCCCGTCACCTTGCGAGCGCCATGTCTCCCTCCGCCTTGCCCCATCCCGTGCCGCTGAACCTGCGGCAGATCGAAGTCTTTCACGCCATCATGATGGCCGGCACGCTCAGCGGCGCCGCACGCATGCTGTGCGTGTCCCCGCCGGCCGTGAGCCGCATGCTGGCCACGGCCGAGAGCCGGCTGCGCATGCTGATGTTCGAGCGCGTGCGCGGGCGGCTGCAGCCCACGCCCGAAGCGCGCCGGCTGTTTGCCGAAGTGCAGAGCATTGTCGAAGGCGTGCGCCGCTTCAATGCGCTGGCCAGCGATCTGGCCGTGGGCACGCATGGCGAGCTGTCGCTGGTCTCCAGCCCCAGCTATGCCGAATGGCTGATGCCGGTGGCGATACGGCGTTTTCGCGCGCGCTTTCCAGAGGTGCGCATCAAGTACCGGCCGCTGCCCTTCGATGCCTTGCTGCCCCATGTGCTGCTGGGCCAGGCCGACCTGGCGATTTCGTCCATGCCCGCGCCGTCGAGCGCGAATGTGGTGGCGCGCGCCATAGGCCATGGTTTCATCGAATGCGCCGTGCCCGAGCGCCATCCGCTGGCCCAGGCCGAATCCATAGGCGCGGCCGATCTGCTCGGCCAGACCTTCATCAGCTACGGCGGCGACACGCCGTTTGGCAACCTGGCCGCGGATTTCTTCGCGGCCGCGGGGCTGGCGCTGCGCGCCGACGTCGAGATCCGCTCCACGCCCGAAGCCATGGGCCTGGTGCGCGCGGGCGTGGGCGTGGCGCTGATCGAAGCGTTTGGCGCACGCCGGCCCAGCCAGGACGGCGTGGTGCTCAAGCCGCTGCGCCCCATGCTGTCGCACCGCATCTACCAGATCCATGCCAACACCAGCCCGCTGTCGGCCGTGGCCAAGGAGTTTCTCGCGACCGTCAAGCGCCTGCTCAAGGAGGAAGGGCGCGACACCGCGCTGGCGCCGTCCGAGCACTGGGACGGGGAGGGCGCTGTACGGGTGCTCGTGCACCGCGCCTGAGCGCTCTTGTTGCCGCCGTTCGACAACTGCTGCCGGGCGCCCATCACCTTTTGTCTTCAAGCCATAACCAGTGGTTAACGGCAGGGCGCTCGAGATGGCCGCGCCGTTGGTAATTTTCTTTTACGAATCAATCACTTACGAAAATTCTGGGAGATGTCCCGGAACGGCAAAAAGGTGGTTCTGGCGTGGTTGGCGCTGCGGCGGGTGGCGCGGATCATGGCCCCAGATCCACTTGATGACCGCTATGAAACGTCTTATCACCGTTGCCGCCGCCCAGCTCGGCCCCATCCAGAAAGCCGAAGGCCGTGATGTGGTTGTCGCGCGCATGGTCCGCCTGCTGGAGCAGGCCCACCAGCGCGGCGCCCATGTCGTGGTGTTTCCCGAACTCGCGCTGACCACGTTCTTTCCGCGCTGGTATGTCGAAGACCTCGACGAAGCCGACGACTGGTACGAGCAGACGCTGCCTTCGCCGGCCACCCAGCCGCTGTTCGACGCGATCCGCCGTTACGGCCTGACCTGCTACCTGGGCTATGCCGAGATCGCCTACGAGCCCGACGCCACCGGCGTGCTGCGCAAGCGCCGCTTCAACACCTCGGTGGTGATTGCCCCTTCGGGCGAGATCGTTCTGAAGTACCGCAAGATCCATCTGCCGGGCCACAAGGAGTTCTCCACGCTGCGCAAGGTCCAGCATCTGGAAAAGCGCTATTTCGAAGTCGGCAACCTGGGCTTTCCCGTGGTGCGCGCGCCCGTGGGTCCGGTCGATGGCGTGAACCTGGGCATGCTGATCTGCAATGACCGCCGCTGGCCCGAGGCCTGGCGCGAGCTGGGCCTGCAGCAGGTCGAGCTGACCATGCTGGGCTACAACACGCCGGCCGTGAACCAGGAAAACCGCGGCTTCGAAGCCCACCATCTGCGCAACTTCCACTCCCAGCTGTCCATCCAGGCGGGCTGCTACCAGAACGCGACCTTCGGCGTGGGCGTGGCCAAGGCCGGCAACGAAGACGGCTTCGAGCTCATGGGCCACTCCATCATCGTCAACCCCCAGGGCGAGATCATGGCCATGGCGACCAGCTGGGACGACGAGCTGGTGGTCGCCGACTGCAACCTGGCCATGTGCGAGCTGGGCCGCACCACCATCTTCAACTTCGCGCAGCACCGCCGCCTCGAAGCCTATGCGCGCCTCACGGCGCAGACCGGCAGCAGCGCTCCGGCCGTGTGGCAGCCTACGCAAGAGGCGCTGTGACCATGGCCGCTTCCCTGCCTTCTTATATAGAGCACGAAATGCTTGGCACGCTGGCCGTGCCGCGTTTTGCCGACGTGCAGGCTGCGGCCGGCGCGATCGCGCCCCATGTGCTGCGCACGCCGCTGCTGCGCTCGGCCGCGCTCGACGCCATTGCCGGCGGGCCGGTGTGGCTCAAGTGCGAGAACCTGCAGACCACGGGCTCGTTCAAGCTGCGCGGCGCGTTCAATGCGCTGCTGGCGCTGAACGCCGAACAGCGCAGCCGGGGCGTGGTTGCCTATTCCACGGGCAACCACGGCCAGGCGATTGCCTGGGCCGCGCGCCAGCTGGGCGTGCGCGCCACCATCGTGATGCCCGTCGATGCGCCCAGGAACAAGGTGGCGCGCGCGCTGGCCCAGGGCGCGCAGGTCGTGCATTACGACCGCGAGAAGCAAAGCCGCGAAGACATTGGCATGCGCCTGCTGACCGAGACAGGAGGCACGCTGGTGCCGCCTGGCGACCACCCGCAGGTGCTGGCCGCCCAGGGCACGGTGGCGCTCGAAGCGCTGCAGGACCTGCCCGAGGGCGTGGCCGAAACGCTGGGCCTGTTTGCCGCGCCCTGCGGCGGCGGCGGCCTGATGGCCGGCTGCTGCCTCACGCTGGATGCGCTGAGCCCGGGCGCGCGCCGCGTGGCCGTGGAGCCCGCGGCGTTCGACGACACCGTGCGCTCGCTGGCCAGCGGCCGGCGCGAAACCAATGCCGCGGGTGCGCGCACGCTGTGCGACGCGCTGCAGGCCGCAACGCCCGCGCAACTGCCCTTCGCCATCAACCAGCCGCTGCTGAGCGAAGCCGTGGCCGTGAGCGACGCGGAAGTCGCGCGCGCCATGCGCTTTGCGCTCGAGGAGCTGCACCTGCTGGTCGAGCCCGGCGGCAGCGTCGCGCTGGCCGCGCTGCTCGCCGGCCATCTGCGGCTTGAGGGCCGCAGCGCCGTGCTCGTGCTGTCGGGCGGCAATGTCGACATGGCGCTGCTGCAGTCGGTGATCGCCCAGACCGAGATGGTCCAGACCGATGCCTGAATTCGAATCCCAGAACAACGAGGCCGACGCCGCCGCCCCGCGGTGCAGCGTCGCCCAGGAGACCGAAAACCCTCTGTTCACCGCGTTTCAGAAAGTCCAAGCCATGTCGCTTTTCCCCGTCTCCTTCCCGACTTCCCGCCGCCTTCTGCTCAAGGGCCTGGCCGCGCCGCTCGCGGCACTGGCCCTGTGCAGCCACGCCCAGGCGGCCTTTCCCGACAAGCCGATCACGCTGATCGTGCCGTTCAACGCCGGCACCACGCCCGACATCGTCTCGCGCCTGCTGGCCGAGGCGGTGGGCCGCGACATCGGCCAGCCGGTGGTGGTGATGAACCGCGTCGGCGCCTCGGGCATCATCGGCACCCAGGCCGTGGCCAGTGCCCCGGCCGACGGCTACACCATTGGTTTTGCCAACGTGGCGACGCTGGCCATCAACCAGTCGCTCTACCAGAAGCTGCCGTACGACGCCGACAAGCAGCTCGCGCCCGTCGCCTTGATAGGCTCGGTGCAGAACGTGCTGGCCGTGCGCAGCAGCCTGGGCGTCAAGGACGTTGCCGGCCTGATCGCCCTGGCCAAACAGCAGCCGGGCAAGCTCACGGTGGGCTCGGGTGGCAATGGCACGACGGGGCACTTGAGCGCCGAGATGTTCAAGACCATGGCCGGCGTGTCCATCGTGCACGTGCCCTACAAGGGCGGGCTCGAAGCGGATCTGGCGCTGCTGCGCGGCGAGATCGACCTGGTGTTCGAGAACATCACCTCGATCGCGCCCCACCTCAAGGGCGACAAGCTGACGGCACTGGCCGTGACCGGCGCGGCGCGCGACAGCCGCCTGCCCCAGCTGCCCACGGTCGCCGAAACCGGCCTGGCCAGCTACCAGGCCGTGGCCTGGAACGGCTATGTCGCGCCCGCGGGCGTCGATGGCAAGGTGCTCGACTTCCTGAACGCGGCCTTCAACAAGGCGCTGTCTTCGCCGGCCGTCAAGCAGCAGTTGAATGCCCAGGCCTATGAAGTCCATGTCGGCCCGCGCCAGGCGCTGTTCGAGCTGGCGAGGAAGGAGCGCCCGGTCTGGGCCGAGGTGATACGGCTTTCGGGCGCCAAGCTGGACTGAGCTGGGGCCGCCTACTGCGCGGCCGCACCCAGGCGTGCCATGGCCGGGCGCTGCAAGGCGATGGTCACGGTCTTTTCCTCGGTGTAGAAATGGCGCATGCCGTCTATGCCTTCGCGGCCCACGCCCGAGCTCTTGTAGCCGCCGAACGGAAAGCGCAGGTCCAGGATCATCGGCGTGTTGACCAGCACCACGCCGGCCTCGATGGCGCGCGCGGCGCGGTGGGCCTGCTGCAGGTCATTGGTCCAGAGGTAGGAAACCAGGCCGAACTCGGAATCGTTGGCAATCGCGATCGCCTCATCGAAATCGTCGAACACCTGGAAGGCCGCGAACGGCCCGAAGATTTCCTGCTGGCATACGCGCGCGGCGTTCGACGGCATGAGCACGGCCGTGGGTTCGAGGTAGTAGCCCTTGCTGCCCAGGCCGGGCGGCCGCTTGCCGCCGCACAGCAGCTGGCCGCCGTCGGCGAGCGCTGTTTCCACGAAGGCGCACACGCGCGCGTGGTGGGCGGCATTCGACAGCGGGCCGAGTTCGGTGGTCATGTCCAGCGGATCGCCCACGCGGATTGCGCGCGCGCGCTCGACGAAGCGGCGCATGAATGCGTCGGCAATCGAGCGCTGCAGCAGGATGCGCGAGCCGGCAAAGCACTGCTGGCCGTTGTTGGTGTAGATCGAGGTCAGCGCGCCGTCCAGCGCGTCATCGAGGTTGGCGGTCTCGGTGATGATGTTTGCCGACTTGCCGCCCAGCTCCAGGTCCACGCGCTTGAGTCCGGGCGCCGCGGCAGCGGCGATCGCGCGGCCGGTCTGCGTGCCGCCCGTGAACGACACCACGCGCACCGCGGGGTCGCGCACCAGCGCGTCGCCGGTGATGTGGCCGCGGCCGTTGACCATGTTGACCACGCCCGGCGGCACGCCGGCTTCGCTCAGGATGTCCATGAAGCGCGCGACGGCCAGCGGCGTGGTTTCCGCGGGCTTGATCACGCAGCTGTTGCCGAACGCCAGCGCGGCCGCGATCTTGGTCGAGGCCAGCGCCAGCGGCGCGTTCCAGGGCGCGATCAGCGCGGCCACGCCCGCGGGCTCGCGCAGCACGAAGCGCAGGTAGTCCTGGTCGGTCATGCCGGCCTTCTCGACGTTCTGCGACAGCCAGTCGGCAAAGAAATCGAAGTTGCGCGTGATGCGCGGCAGCTGGCGCGCGCGCAGGTAGTTGAGCGGCAGGCCGCTGTTGAGGCATTCGAGCTGGGCCAGCTCCTCGATGTGCGCCAGCGTCAGCGCGACGATGCGCTGGAATACCTGGCGTTTCTCGGCCGCGGGCTTGCGCGCCCAGATGCCGCTTTTCCAGCTCGCCTGGGCCGCGGCCACGGCGGCGGCGGTCTCGTGCGCATCGGCTTCGCTGAGCTGGGCCACGACTTCTTCGGTGGCGGGGTTGATCACGGGCAGAAGCAAGGGGCCTGCGGCCTGCCATTGGCCATTGATATAGCTGGTGATGATGGAACGCATGGGAGTGTGGGAAGTGGAGTTCATGCCATGAAGCTGCCGCCGTTGACGTGCAGGGTCTGGCCGGTGATGTAGCTGGCCGCGGGGCTCAGCAGGAACAGCAGCGCGTGCGCGATCTCGGCCGGCTGGCCCAGGCGCTGCAGCGGCACGCCCTGCACGAAGCGGCCCATGTCCAGGCCGGTCTGCTTGACGTCGCGGCCCGTGCCGCCGCGCAGGAAAGCCGTGTCGATCACGCCGGGCGCGACGCCGTTGACGCGGATCTCGGGCGCCCATTCGGTCGACAGCGCGCGTATCAGGTTGATCACGCCGGCCTTCGATGCCGCGTAGGGCCCGTAGCCCACATGCGGCACGCGCACGCCGAAGGTCGAGGACACCAGCACGGCCGCGGGCGCCTGGCCTTGCGCGGCCGCGGCGCGCAGCAGCGGCGCGCAGGCGCGCGCCGTGAGAAACATGCCGCGCAGGTCGGTGTTGAGGATGTCGTCCCATTCGCGCGTCGTCATGTCCTCGACGCGCACGCGCTCGCCGGTGTAGCCGGCCAGGTTGACCAGTGCATCGACCGCGCCCCAGGCCGCGGTGATCTGCGCGAACGCCGCCTGCACGGCCGCTTCCTGCGAGACGTCGCAGGCAATGGCCAGCACGCCGTCAGGCGGAGGGAACAGCAGGATGGAACGCTCGAGGTCGAGAACGGCCACGCGCAGGCCCAGGGCCAGCGCGGACCGGACCAGCGCGCGGCCCATGCCGCCGCAGCCGCCTATGACCAGCAGGCGCTGGCCCGCGGTCGGAGTAAAGGATGGAAGCAAGGAAATCTCCGAATCAGTCATGGGGGTCGGTCTTTTGCCAGTGGCGGTCATTCGAGCGGGCCGACGTCGGCCAGCACCTTGTTCCAGTTCCGGATGTCGGCGATCTGGCGCTCGCGCAACTGCGCGGGCGTGGCGCCCAGCCAGGGCTGGTTGGACTGGTTGCGGTACAGCTGCTGCGTCTCGGCATCGGCCATGATGGTCCTGCCGGCCTCCTGCAGCCTGGCCAGTACGGGCGCGGGCAGCCGCGAAGGGCCGTACAGCGCGACGCCATAGGCCCAGTCCATCTGCTTGTAGCCGTGTTCGGTCAGCGTCTTGACGTCGGGCAGGAACTCGCTGCGCTGCGTGCCGAGCACGGCGAGAATGCGCAGGCGCCCGGACCTGGCCATTTCGCGGCCCTGGCCTATGCCGACCAGGCCCATGTCGACCTGGCCGCCGAGCAGGTCGGCGACCATGGGGCTTTCGCCGCGGTAGGGCACATGCACCATGTCGACGGCCTTGAACTGCTTGCCCAGCAGATGCTGGACCACATGCGTCGAAGTCGCCGTGCCGTAGGAGCCGTAGGCCAGCCGGCGTTTTTGTGCCAGGGCTTCGAGTTCCTGCATGCTGTTCACGCCCAGCGCGGGCGAGACCACGAAGGCCATGGGCGCGATGGTCAGGCCGGCGATAGGCACGAAGTCGGTGGCGGCGTCGTAGACCGGCTTGACGTTGGGCACGCTGCTGGTGAGCTGCGTGGTCACGGTGAGCAGCAGGGTGTAGCCGTCGGGCGCGGCGCGGTGAACGCTGCCCGCGCCTATCGTGCCCGAGGCGCCGGGTTTGTTGTCCACGACCACGGGCGTGTTCCAGAGCGCGGACAGCTTCCTGGCGAACACGCGCGCGATGTTGTCGCCGTTGCCGCCCGCGGGGTAGGGCACGACCAGGGTGATGGGCCGGGAAGGGTAGGCCGGTTCCGAAGCCTGGGCCCATGGCGCCAGGCCCAGCAGGGCCAGCGCGCCGAAATGGCGGCGGCGCAGCGATGAATGCATGAAGCGTCTCCTTGTTGTGGGGAGGAGCCGTCAGTTGCGGCCCTCTGCGTGGATTGTGGGCACGCAGGCAGACGCTTCCAACCCGCAACGCGGGTCAGTTCCACGGAGCGGAATCGCGTTTCAGGGCTCGTAGAGGCCCGGCGGGTTCAGGCGCGGGCGCGGCGCCTGGCGCATGGCCGCGCGCACTTCGGCGACCAGCGCCACCAGGCGCGGGCCTATGTCCTTGCGGATGCGCGCCAGCGGCATGCGGCTGGCCGGGCCCGCGCAATGGAAGGAGTAGAGGACGTTGCGCTCGTCGAGCAGCAGGGGCGCGGCCGCGCCGTTCACATCGCGGCCCCACGAGCCCTGGGTGATGACGAAGCCATGCTCGGCGAAATCGGCATGCGCGCGCTCGACGTTGGCGCGCATCGCGGGCCATTCGTCGGGAAAGCGCCTGCGCAGGCCTTCGAGAATCTGCGAGCGCTCCTTGACGGGCGCGGCGACGATGTAGGCCAGGCCTATGGCCGTCGACGCGATAGGCAGCACGGTGCCCACATCGGCGTTGACGACCAGCCGGTTGTTCTGCGGCGGCAGCAGCACTTCGAGCAGCGCCAGGCCCAGCCGGTCGCGCGTGCCCAGCGACACCGTGAGGCCGGTGTCCTCGCTCAACTGCTGCATGTACGGCCGGGCCACCTTGAGCAGGCCGAGCTTGCGCTGCACGCTCAGGCCCATGCCCAGCAGGCGCGTGCCCATGAAGTACCTGCGCGTGAGCGGGTCGGTGCGCAGATAGCCCAGTTGCACCAGGGTCGAGGTCAGGCGCGAGACCGTGGCCTTGGGCAGGCCCGTCAAGGCCACCAGCTGCTGGTTGCCCAGCAGGTCGCCTTCGGAAAACACCGAGAGGATTTCCAGGCCCTTGGCCAGCGAGTGCACCAGGGCGGGTTGGGGCGCGGCAGCGTCGGCGTCGGCGTCGGCGTCTTTTGCGGGGCGGGCGGGTGTCGGTTGCATCGCAGGGTCCAGGAAATGGGGTTCAGGACGTGCGGCGCCCTCGGCGCCGTGCTGTCCAGCAGGCCTGAGCCGGATGGTACCCGTCCGTGCTCGTTTGAGGGGTGTTGCGCCGCGCCGGCGCAACGCGCGCCTACATCTCGATTCCGCGCCGTGGAACTGCGCCGTTTGTGCGTGGTCAAGCCCGCCCCGTTCGCACAAGAATCCGCCACCGCTGACAGAACCGGCGGCGCGCAGGCCTTGGCCGCGCAGCGCACAACACCATTTGAGGAGACATTCGCATGCACATAAACACAAGAGATATCCGCTCCACCCGGGCCCTGGCCATAGGCCTCGCATGGGCCTGCATAGGCGGCGTGGCCGCAGCCCAGTCGTCGGCGACGATCAGCGGCGTCGTCGATGCGGGAGGGCGCCATGTGCGCAACGCGCAAGGCGCGCTGACTTCCCTGGCCAGCGGCGGCAATTCCACGTCGCGGCTGATCTTTCGCGGCAGCGAGGACCTGGGCGGCGGGCTCAAGGCCGGCTTCTGGCTCGAATCGACGCTGTTCACCGATACCGGCACGATGGGCAGCGGCGGCATGTTCTTCGACCGCGCGTCCTATCTGAGCCTGGGCAGCCGCTGGGGCGATCTGCGGCTGGGCCGCGACTATACGCCGGGCTTCCGTGCCATTGTCGCCGCCGATCCGTTCGCCTATGTGGGCGTGGGCGGCGTCGCCACGGCGTTCAACGCGGCGGCCACGACCACGTTCCAGCGCGCCTTCGGCACGGGCGCGACCACGTTCGCGCGCTCGAACAACGCAATCCAGTACTTCACGCCAAGGACGCTGGGCGGTGCCTATGCAATCCTGATGTATGCGCCGCGCGAGAAGACCGGCAGCGCGAGCGGCTACGGCCACCAGGCCGCGCGACTGGGCTATGCCGCGGGCGCGTTCGACATCTCCGCGACTGCGGCGCGCACCAGGATCGACGCCACGGGCGAGGACTTCGCGGTCGACGGCATCGCGGGCAGCTATCGGCTCGGCGCGCTGCACCTGAGCGCGAGCGCCACGCAGACCTCCTATCTTTCCTCGCGGCACAACGTCATGGGCGCGGCCGCGAAGCTGCTGTCGGGCGTGCACGAGTTCAAGGCCTCGTTCGCGCGCGTGGACCAGAAAGGCAGCAATGCCGCGGGCGCGAGCATAGACGCCGACGATGCACGCATCTTGGCCGTCGGCTATGTCCACCACCTGTCCAAGCGCACGGCGCTGTACCTGAGCGCGGCCCATGTGTCCAACCAGGGCAACGCCACCTATGGGGTGCCTGGAGGCCCGGCCGGTGCCCCGGCAGGCCGTTCCTCGACCGGCTACGACCTGGGGCTGCGGCACAACTTCTGATGCTTTGCGGGCTTTGCCCAAGCCAGTTCCGCAGCGCGGAATGCGTGCCGGAATGCGCAGCCAGAACGCCGGGCCTTGCACAGAATCAAGACCACCCACCTTGGCAGCGCCGCGCCGGCCCCAGGGCCAACTTCCATTTTTCAAAGAGACTGTTCCATGTCAACTCCTTACCGCTTTCCCGATTACCAGGTTGCCGGCGACGCGGACACCACGGTGTTCCTGCTGCATGGCGCCTACGGCTCCAAGGACTACTTCCGCGAGGAAATCCAAACGCTGGTGCGCGCCGGCCTGCGCGTCGTCGCCTGGGATGCACCTGGCTACGGCATCAGCCCGCTGCCGCCCGAAGGCCTGAGCATCGAACGGCTGGCCGAAACCGCGGCCTGCCTGATCGACCGCGAAGGCAGCAAGACCAATATCGTGCTGGGCCACAGCATGGGCGGCATCATCACGCCCGCGGTCTACGCGGCGCGGCCCGACAAGGTCCACGGCATCGTGATCTCGGCCACGGCCGGCTCCTTCTCGCAAAAGAGCGCCCAGGACCAGGAAACCTTCCTCGCCGAGCGCGTCGAGCCCCTGCGCGCGGGCAATACCTTTCGCGATACCGCGGGCGCGGTGATCGACTCCATGTTCGCGCCGACATCGCGCGGGCCCATGGTGGACCTGGTGCGCGAGGTGGCGCTGTCTACGCCGGCAGACACGTTCTGCGCCGCAATCACCGCGATCACGCGCTACCAGGGCGAGCCCAATATGAGGAACGTGAAAGTGCCGGCGCTGCTGCTGGCCGGCGAGTTCGACCAGGTCGGCCGCCCGCAAAGCATGCAGAGCGTGCAGCAGCAGTTCATGCCGCACGCCGATTTCGTCTGCCTGCCGGACGCCGCACACTACGCGTTCGCGGAGCAGCACGCGCTGTTCAACGAGCAGGTGCTGCGCTTCATCCGCGAGCGTGTGCTGGCGCAGGCCTGAAGCCGGGCCGTTTTCCATAGCCATGCGAAAGAATCCCATGCCCAAGAAATCCCTTCTTCGCCGCCTGCTGGCCGGCGCGCTGGTCACGCTGACCGCCTTTCCCGTGCTCGCCGGCCCCTGGCCCGAGCGCCCGATCAAGCTGATCGTGCCGTACCCGGCGGGCGGCCTGACCGACATCGTCTCGCGGCTGGTCGGCGACGAGCTCGGCCGCGAACTCGGCACCTCGGTGGTGATCGAGAACCGTGCCGGCGCGGGCGGGCAGATCGGCCTGCAGGCGCTGCTGCAGGCGCCCAAGGACGGCTACACCATTGGCCTGGTGGTGCCGGCCACGATGGTCACGCTGCCCTTGACCAATCCGGCCTACAGGATACGGCCGCTCGAGCAGTTCGAGCCCATCACCATCGCGGTCGACACCTTTCTCACGCTGGTGGTGGACCGCAAGCTGGGCTTCAAGACGGTTGCCGAGTTTGCCGAGTACGCGCGCAAGCACCCGGGCCAGATGAACTACGGCACGCCCGGCGCGGGCACGAGCTTTCATTTCAACAATGTGCTGCTCGCGCAAAAGCTCGGCATCGAGGCCCAGCATGTGCCCTACACGGGCGAAGTGCAGATGCTCAATGACATCGCAGGCGGCCAGCTGCAGTACGCGCTGGTCTCCAACGTGGGCAAGACCTTTGTCGAGAACGGCCAGGTGAGCGCGCTGGCCGTGACGTCGGGCCAGCGCGTGCGCTCGCTGCCCGATGTACCCACGTTCCGCGAGACGGGCATCGACTTCACGTCCGATGGCTGGGTCGGCTATGTCGCGGCCAAGGGCACGCCCGCGCCCGTGCTCGCGCGGCTGCAGGGCGCGTTCGTCAAGGCGCTCAACGTGCCCGGCGTCAGGCAAAAGCTCGGCGAGATGGGCTACCAGGTCGTGGGTAACACGCCGCAGCAGTTTCGCCAGATCGTGCAGGACAGCAGCCAGCGCTATGGCGAGCTGCTGCGCTCGGGCGCCGTCAAGCTCCAGTGAGCACCGCCTTGTTTTCCTTCGTCTTTCCTGGATGACACCATGCAGAAGATTCTCCACACCTATACCTCCACCCTCGCTCCCGACAATGACCACCCGTTCCTGCACGGCCCGTTCACGCCCGCCATGGAAGAGTGGGTCGCCGACACCGACAGCATGCAGGTGATCGGCGAGATTCCCAAGAACCTGCACGGCATCTACGTGCGCAACACGCACAATCAGGTGCACGAGTCGCTGGGCATGTACCACCCGTTCGACGGCGACGGCATGCTGCATTCGATGCACTTCGAGGACGGCAAGGCCACCTACCGCAACCGCTTCGTGCAGACCACGGGCTTTCTGGCCGAGCAGGCCGCGGGCCGGTCGCTGTGGCCGGGCATGCTGGCGCCCCAGCTGCAGGCGCGCCGCGGCTGGGGCTCGATGGGGGCGATGAAGGACAACGCCGGCACCGACGTCAAGATCCATGCAGGCAAGCTGCTGGCGACGATGTCGCAGGGGAGCGAGCCCTGGCGGCTGGACCCGGTCACGCTGGAGACGCTGGGGCCGGACGCCGACTGGGCGCGGCTGGTGCCCGACGGCGTGGCCTCGCACTACAAGGTCGACCCGGCCACGGGCGAGATGATGTTCTTCAACTACCCCGAGCGCTGGCCGCACATGCACTACGGCGTCGTGGACCGCCACAATCGCCTGGTCCACTATGTGCCGATCGAGCTGCCCGGCGCGCGCTGGCCCCACGACCTGGGCGTGACCAAGCGGTTTTCCATCCTGCACGACCTGCCGTTCCACTTCGATGCCGAGCTGCTCGCCAAGGGCCAGCGCAAGATGGCGTTCTACCGCGACAAGCCTGCGCGCTTCGGCATCATGCCGCGCTATGGCGACTCGGCGTCGGTGCGCTGGTTCGAGGGCACGCCCTGCCACATCCTGCACATCGCCAACTGCTACGAGGACGGCGACGAGGTGGTCATGGACGGCTGCATCATGCCCAATCCGCACAAGCCCAATGTCGGGCAGTCGAGCGAGGGCGGGCGCCAGGCCGCATACGACAAGATCCGCGCCCACCTCGACAAGCACAACAACCCGACGCTGATGTACCGCTGGCGCTTCAACCTGCGCACCGGCCAGACGCACGAAGAGCAGATCGACGACGAGATCACCGAGTTCCCCATGGTCAGCAACGACTATGTGGGCCGGCCGTATCGCTACAGTTTCAACGTGCTCTACCAGCCCGGGGAATGGCTGTTTCGCGGCCTCAAGCGCTACGACATGCTGTCGCGCCAGACGCAGTCGCTCGAGTACGGCAAGGGCTGCTATGGCAGCGAGCCGCAGCTCGCGCGCAGCATCGGCGCCGTGGCCGAAGACGACGGTTACATCATCACTTTCGTCAACAACATGGTCGACGCGCGCTCCGAGTGCTGGGTCATCCCGGCCAACGACATCACGCGCGGCGCGGTTGCGCGCATCGTGCTGCCGCACCGCATTTCCGCAGGCACGCATACCGCCTGGGTCGAAGGCGACCGCATCGCGGGCGAGCACCGCGACCAGCGTTACGTACCCGCATGAAGACGCCGCACGATACCCTGGTGCTGGTGCCGGGCCTGAACAATACCCGCGCGGTGTTCGACGGCGTGCAGGCCGCGTTGCCGAAGGCGGTGACGTCCGTGGCGCTCGACAACCCCGCGCTCGATACGGTCGAGGCCATTGCCCGCGCCCACCTCGCGGCGCTGCCCGAGCGCTTCTGGCTGGCGGGTTTTTCGTTTGGCGGCTATGTCGCGCTCGCGATGCTGGAGCTCGCGCCCGAGCGCGTGCAGGGCATTGCGCTGCTGTGCACGGCGCCGTTCGCCGACAGCGCCGAGGCCGCGCAAAAGCGTATTGCCGCGCTCGACGCCGTGGCCCAGGGCCGCTATTTCGAGATGATCGCGCAGCAGGCGGCCAATGCCTTTCATCCCGACAGCCTGCACAACGCCCAGCTCATGGCCGCGCGCCAGGCCATGGTGCAGGACTACGGGCCGCAGCGCTACGCGGCCCATGTGCGCGCCACGGCGGCGCGCCCCGACCGCAGCGCGCTGCTCGACGGCAGGCGCCCGACGCTGGTGCTGGCCGCGTCGCACGACAAGCTGTTCGCGCCGTCCAGGCTCGCCGCCTGCGCCGCGGCGATCCCGGGCGCCGTGCTGGCCGTGGTCCAGGACGCGGGCCACCTCGCGCCCATGGAGCAGCCGCGCGCGGTCGCGGCGCAGCTCGCACGCTGGATGGGGGCGGGGGGCTGATCGCGCAGCGCAGCACCGTTGGAGCGCAGGAGTGAAAATTTTGTGAATTTTTCGCTGAATTTCGTTTTTGCCCCTTTTTTGCGATGCTATGATTGCGGGCATTGAAGGGGAGTCGCCAAGTTGGTTAAGGCACTGGATTTTGATTCCAGCATGCGAAGGTTCGAATCCTTCTTCCCCTGCCAAGAACATGAACCCCGGTTGCGTCAAGCAGCCGGGGTTTTTTCATTGCAGAAGGCTTTTGTAGAGCGCTTCCTGGCTGCGTTGGGTGGTGGGTATACCCTTATTGACCTCTGTGCAGCCAGGGGTGAATGCTTATGGCGAAAATTGTCGATTGATCAGCTTGGCGTCGCTGTGCCCGTTGCACAGACAGGACGATCCGGGTTGAGTGATTGGGAGTTGAGCCTTGAAAACAAAAACAATTCCGCCTCTTGGCGGTTGGCGTGCCTGGCTTTATGCCCTGGCACTGGTGCTGCTCGCCGCAGGCCTGTTCCTGACCATAGGCGGCGCGGTGCTCGCGACGCGTGGCGGCAGCTGGTACTTCGTGCTCGCGGGCCTGGTCATTAGCGCCTCGGCGGTGCAGGTCGGCCGCGGCCGCAGCTCGGGTGCCTGGCTGTATCTCGCAGCCCTGGCCGGTACCGTGGTCTGGGCGCTTGCCGATGTAGGCCTCGATTTCTGGGGCCTGATCTCGCGGCTGCTGGCGCTGGTGTTCCTGGGCGCCGTGGTGGCGTTCACGCTGCCGCTGCTGCGCCGCGCGCAAGGCCTGGTGCCGGCGCGCACGCAGGGCGTGGCCATCGGTGGCGTGCTGCTGGCGCTGGGCCTGGTGGGCTTTGCCGGCATGTTCGTCAAGCACCCCGAAGTGGTCGCCTCGGCCCCCGCAGCCAAGCAGTTGCCCGTGCAGCCCGGCGCCGAACAGAAGGACTGGGCGCACTACGGCAATGACGCGGGCACGCAGCGCTTCGCGGCGCTCGACCAGATCAATACCGCCAACGTTCAGCAGCTTGCCGTGGCCTGGACTTTCCAGCATGGCGACATTCCCCAATCCACGGGGGCCGGTGCCGAAGACCAGTTGACGCCCATGCAGGTCGGCGACAAGCTGTTTGTCTGCACGCCGCACAACAACGTGATCGCGCTCGATGTAGACACCGGCCAGCCGCTGTGGCGCCGAGACTTCAACGCCTCCGTGGGCGGCGTCTGGGAGCGCTGCCGCGGCCTGGCGTATTTCGACGTGAACGCGGCGATTGCCGCGCCGACCGTGCCGGGCTCCAGCCCCGTGACACCGGTGTCGCTGCCGGCTTCGGGCGGCTGCGAGCGCCGCGTGGTCATGAACACCATTGACGCGCGTCTGGTGGCGATCAACGCCGACAACGGCGAAATGTGCGCCGAGTTCGGCGACCAGGGCCAGGTCGACCTCAAGGCCGGCATGGGCGCCATCGCCAACCAGGCCTTCTACACCATGACGTCGGCGCCCACGGTGGCCGGCACCACCATCGTGGTCGGCGGCCGCGTGGCCGATAACGTGCAGGTCGACATGCCCGGCGGCGTGATGCGCGGCTTCGACGTGATCACCGGCCAGATGCGCTGGCACTTCGACCCGGGCATGGACGATCCCAACGCACCGCTGGAGGCCGGCCAGAACTTCAAGCGCTCGACACCCAACGTCTGGGCCGGCATTTCCTACGACCCGACCATGAACGCGGTGTTCCTGCCCGTGGGCTCGGCGTCGGTCGACCTGTACGGCGCGACGCGCAGCGCGCTCGATCACAAGTACGGCGCTTCGGTGCTCGCGCTCGACGCCGAGACCGGCAAGGAAAAGTGGGTCTACCAGACCGTGCGCAACGACCTGTGGGATTTCGACGTGCCCATGGCGCCGTCGCTGATCGACTTTCCCCAGGCCGACGGCAGCAAGGTGCCGGCCGTGGTAGTCGCGACCAAGGCGGGCCAGATCTTCGTGCTGGACCGCGCCACGGGCCAGCCGCTGACCGAAGTCGAGGAGCGCGAAGTCAAGCCCGGCCGCATTGCCGGCGAACCCTACGCCAGGACCCAGCCGTTCTCCGTGGGCATGCCGCAGATCGGCGCGCAGACGCTGACCGAATCCGACATGTGGGGTGCGACACCGTTCGACCAGCTGCTGTGCCGCATCGACTTCAAGGGCATGCGCTACGACGGCCTGTACACCGTGCCCGACACCGACAAGTCGCTGTCCTTCCCCGGCTCGCTGGGCGGCATGAACTGGGGCGGCCTGTCGACCGACCCGAACAACCAGTTGTTGTTCGTCAACGACATGCGCCTGGGCCTGTGGGTCACCATGGTCGAACAAAAGCAGCAAGGCCAGCTGTCCGATGGCGGCGAGTCGCCCAACGCCGGCATGGGCCAGGTGCCGCTGGGTGGCACGCCGTACTCGGTGGTCAAGAACCGCTTCCTGTCGGCGCTGCAGATCCCTTGCCAGAAGCCGCCGTTCGGCACCATGACGGCCATTGACCTGAAGACGCAAAAGGTCGCGTGGCAGGTGCCGCTGGGCACGGTGCAGGACACCGGTCCGTTCGGCATCAAGATGCTGCTGCCGATGGAAGTCGGCATGCCCACGCTGGGCGGCTCGGTCGCGACCCAGGGCGGGCTGGTGTTCTTCGCCGGCACCCAGGACTACTACCTGCGCGCGCTCGACAGCGCCTCGGGCAAGGAGGTCTGGAAGAAGCGCCTGCCCGTGGGCAGCCAGGGCACGCCCATGACCTACAAGTCGCCCAGGACGGGCAAGCAGTACGTGGTCATCTCGGCCGGTGGCGCACGCCAGTCGCCAGACCGCGGCGACTATGTGATTGCCTACGCCTTGCCCGACAGCAAGTAAAAGCCATGGCCGGGCCCGCATGCGGGCCCGCGCACCCAGAGGCCACCTTCGGGTGGCCTTTGCTGCTTCAGGGCGTGAGGGACGCAGCGCTGTCCGGCTGCGGCGGCGCATGCCGGCAGCCATGCGCCGCGCGCGCGGCGGGCGGCAGAAAGCGGATGCGCGTGCGGCGCACCAGTTCGTCGTAACTGATCGGCGGCAGCGCCGTGGTGCTCGCGGCATTGGCCAGCCAGTGGGCCCAGCTCTTGCCGCTGCAGGGGTCGTAGACCAGCTTGAACAGATGGCTGGGCACCTGCACCTTGCCCGGCCCAATGGTGGGGGCGGGCGCCGCGAACACCGGGCCCGTGAAGACGTAGACATCGGCCTGGGCGCGCAGCACATACTGGCGCGTGTGCTGCTCGATTTCCGACCAGGCGCCGGCATTGAAGGTCTGGTCCTGGGGCACCATGTTCGCCAGGCTGAAGCTCTGCGCCATCGCATCGGGCGAGCCCATGTTGCCGGCCGGCGCCATGTGGCCGCGCGAATAGCCCGAGCCCCGGTAGTCGATCAGTTCCGCGCGCTCGCCGCGCGGCAGGCGCGCATCGGCAAAGAAGCGGTTGCTGCGCTTTTGCCCGCGCGCCGCGGCCACCATGGCCCGGTCGAGGTGCTCGGCAACGAATACCGGCGTCTTGGACTCGCCGCTGTGCAGCACCGCAAACGCGCTGTAGCAGAGCTCGCGCAGCGCCGGCGAGGCGGGCACCACGGGCGGCGTCTGCGCGGGAAAGAACTGCGGGCATTCGGAAAAAGCCGTGTCGACAGGCGACAGCGGCGGCGCGGGCCGCAGCGCGCAGCCGGCGAGCAGCAGGCAGCTGCTTGCGCACAGTTTCCAGCGCCAGCGCGCCTTCCAAGGCCCAGTCCTCATTGCACCTCCTGCGCAAAGGGGGCATGCATGACAAGGCGCATGTGTCTGGCATTGCAAGGGCCCCGGAATTTCGATGATAGGGGGCCGAAGTCCCGGCAGGGGGAAGAAACCATGCACCGGTATCTGATGAGAAGCGCCACCTGTCTTGGTGCAGCCTGCCTGATCGCGGCCTGCGCGCCGCAGCCGATCCGGCCCGCTGGGCTGGTCAATCCTGCGACCAGCTACTGCCATGCCCGGGGTGGCACAATCGTGCTTGGCTACACCGCCGACGGCCGCCAGGGGCTGTGCTTTCTGCCCGATGGCGCATTCGTGGACGAGTGGCAGCTGTACCGCCAGGATCACCCCTGCGACTAGGCCTGCAGCGCCGCCCCGCCATGCAAGCCCCTGCGGTGCGAATATCCACGCGCGCGCTCTGATACCGCCATGGCAGGCAAAATCCGTGCCTGCGGTGGCCGGAACCTGCTGGTCGCTTGTTGGCGGATTGAGCGAAATGAATACCAAGACTTTTTACACGGCCGAGGCCGCCTTCGAGGCGGCGCGGCAAATTGACGGGCTCGCGCCGGGCCACCGTGCGGGCCGCCTGCATGGCCATGGCTTTGCGGCGCGCGTGCGCTGCGCCATTCCCGCGGGCTGGGCCGATTTTCCCGGCGGTGAAGTGGCGCAGCTGCAGCAGCGGCTGGACGCGGTGGTGGGCCTGCTCGACTATCGCTGCCTCAATGATCAGCTCGCCGATCCCAGCGACATCCACCTCGCGCGCTGGCTGGGCGAGCGGCTTGCCGACCCCGCGCTCGGCCGCCTGGAAATCGGCGTCGACAGCACGGACCGCCAGGGCGCGATGCTCGACGCCGCGGGCCAGGCCCATGTCTGGCGGCGCTATGTGTTCCAGTCCGCGCACCAGTTGCCCAATGTCCCTGCGGGCCACAAGTGCGGGCGCATGCATGGCCATGGGTTTGAAGTCATTGTCCAGGCGCGCGCCGAGGGCGGCGTCGATTACGAGCGGCTCGATGCGGTCTGGGCGCCGCTGCAGGATGCCTTGCACTACGCCTGCCTCAACGAGATTGCCGGGCTGGAGAACCCGACCAGCGAAATGATGTCGAGCTGGATCTGGGAGCGGCTGCACGCGCAACTGCCTTCGCTGTCGCTGGTCACGGTCTACGAGACCGCGTCCTGCGGCGCGCGCTTCGACGGCCGGCAGTACCGGATCTGGAAGGACCTCACGCTCGACAGCGCGCGCCAGCTGCGCCGCGCGCCCGAGGGCAGCGCGCACCGGCGCCTGCACGGCCATACCTATACGCTGCGCCTGCACCTGAGCGCGCCGCTGGACCGGATCATGGGCTGGACCGTGGACTTCGGCGATGTCAAGGAACTGTTCAACCCCTTGTTCAAGGCGCTGGACCACCGGCCGCTGCACGAGATCGCCGACCTCGACGACTGCGACACCGCGAGCGTCGCCCATTGGATTCTGGCCAGGGCGCGCCCTGATCTGCCGCAGCTCGACGGCGTGGACCTGTTCGAAACCCGGGGCTGCGGCGCGCAGGTAGCGGCGCAAGGAGTGACGCCATGACTTATTCCGTCAAGGAAATCTTCTACACGCTGCAAGGCGAGGGCGGCCAGGCCGGGCGCGCGGCGGTGTTTTGCCGCTTCGCGGGCTGCAACCTCTGGACGGGCCGGGAAAAGGACCGCGCCAAGGCCATCTGCCAGTTCTGCGACACCGATTTCGTCGGCACCGACGGCGAGGGCGGCGGCAAGTTCGCCACGGCCAGTGCGCTGGCCGAGAAAGTGCGCTCGCTGTGGCCCGACTCGCCTTCGGGCAAGCCGCTGGTGGTCTGCACGGGCGGCGAGCCGCTGATGCAGCTTGACCAGGCACTGGTCGATGCCCTGCATGCCTGCGGCTTCGAGATTGCGGTCGAAACCAACGGCACCCAGCCCGCGCCCCGGGGCCTGGACTGGATCTGCGTGAGCCCCAAGGCCGGTGCGCCGCTGGTGCTGACCGCAGGCTCGGAGTTGAAGCTGGTGTTTCCCCAGCCCGGCGCCATGCCCGAGCAGTTCGCCGACCTGGCGTTCACCCACCATTTCCTGCAGCCCATGGACGGGCCCGAGCAGCAGCGCAATACGCGCCTGGCGATCGATTACTGCATGGCGCATCCGCAATGGCGGCTGTCCATCCAGACCCATAAGGTCGTTGGAATAGCCTGAGACCCAACAGTGGGTAGCGGCATGCTTATCGCCGCAAGCAGAAACGGGTACGCTGGAGGCCTTGTGACCCTCACTTCGCAAGGAGGGCGGGCGCAGCCCCAGGGACTGTGCCTGCAACATCATGCCCGATTCGATGACCGCTGCGGGCGCTTTCGCGCCGCGCGATGCCACTGACAACCCGCTGCGCCAGGCGATTGCGCGCGCCCAGGCGCTGACCGAACCCCAGGCCCTCGCGGCCTTGCTCGCACAGGCGCGCGTGCCGCCCGCGCTCGAGCAGGCGGTGCAAGCCACCGCCACCCGGCTCGCGCGCGGCATGCGGGCGCGCGGCACGGCGTTCCAGACCGGCCTGGTCCAGGGCATGCTGCAGCAGTTTTCGCTGTCTTCGGAAGAAGGCATTGCGCTGATGTGCCTGGCCGAAGCCCTGCTGCGCATTCCCGACGCCGACACCCGCGACGCGCTGATCCGCGAGAAGATCGGCGGCGGCCATTGGCAGGCCCATCTGGGCAAAAGCCCGCTGCTGTTCGTCAACGCGGCCGCCTGGGGCCTGCTGGTCACGGGCAAGCTCGTCGAGGCGCCCGCAGACGACAGCCTGAGCGCGGCCTTGCACCGCCTGGGCGCCAAGGGCGCCGAGCCGCTGGTGCGCGCCGCGGTCGACGCGGCCGTGCGCCTGATGGCCCGCCAGTTCGTCGCGGGGGAGACCATCAACGAAGCGCTGGCGAATGCGCGCCCGCGCGAAGCCCAGGGCTTTCGTTATTCGTATGACATGCTGGGCGAAGCCGCGCTGACCGAAGCGCAGGCGCAGCACTACCTGTCGGCCTATGCGGGCGCCATCGAGGCCATAGGCCGGGCGGCCGGGGGCCGCGGCATCCATGACGGCCCGGGCCTGTCGATCAAGCTGTCGGCGCTGCACCCGCGCTATGCGCGCGCCCAGCACGCACGCGTGATGGCCGAGCTCTACCCGCGCGTGCTGCGGCTCGCCGCCGCGGCGCGGCGCTACGACATCGCCATCCATATCGATGCCGAGGAATCCGAGCGGCTGGAGCTGTCGCTGGACCTGCTTGAAAAACTCTGTTTCGCGCCCGAACTCGCGGGCTGGAACGGCCTGGGCTTCGTGCTGCAGGCCTACCAGAAGCGCTGCGCAAGCGCGGTCGACTTCGTGCTCGACCTTGCGCGGCGCAGCCAGCGCCGGCTGCTGCTGCGTCTGGTCAAGGGCGCGTACTGGGACAGCGAAATCAAGCGCGCCCAGGTCGAAGGCCTGGATGACTACCCGGTGTTCACGCGCAAGGCCCATACCGATGTGGCCTACATCGCCTGCGCGCGCCAGTTGCTGGCCGCCCCGGACGCGGTCTTCCCGCAGTTCGCGACCCACAACGCCCACACGCTGGCCACGGTCTACCACCTGGCCGCGACCGCGGCCGAGTACCCGGGCGTGGCCTATGAGTTCCAGTGCCTGCACGGCATGGGCGAGCCGCTGTACGAGCAGGTCGTGGGCCGGGCCAGCGGCCAGCTCGGGCGCGCCTGCCGCATCTATGCACCCGTGGGCGGCCATGCCCACCTGCTCGCCTATCTGGTGCGCCGGCTGTTGGAAAATGGCGCCAACTCCTCGTTTGTGAACCAGGCGGCCGATCCCGCGGTCGCGTTGCAGGCGCTGCTGCGCTCGCCCGTGGACCTGGTCGATGCCGCGGCCGCGAGCGAAGGCGTGGTCGGTGCGGCCCATCCGCGCATTCCCCTGCCGCGCCAGCTGTTTGGCGCGCAGCGGCCCAATTCGCGCGGGCTCGACCTGGCCGATGAGGCAACGCTGCAGGCGTTCGCCACCGTGCTGGCCCGGGCCGGGCCCGTGCAGGCCGGGCCTGTGCTCGCGCAGCCGCTGGCTGGCCCATCCACGCCCCGGCCCGTGCGCAATCCCGCACGCCGGGACGAGGTGGTGGGCGAAGTGCAGGAGAGCGATGCCGCGCAGGTCGACGCCGCGTTGGGCTATGCCAGCGCCGGCTTTGCGGCCTGGTCGGGCACGGGCCCGCAAGCGCGCGCGCAATGCCTGTTGCGCGCGGCCGATGCGTATGAGGCGCAAACCCTGGAGTTGATGGCGCTGATGGTTCGCGAAGGCGGCAAGACCGCCGCGAATGCGCTGGCCGAAGTGCGCGAGGCGGTCGACTTCCTGCGCTACTACGCGACGCAGGTGGAGCGCGACTTCGACAACGACACGCATCTGCCGCTAGGGCCCGTGGTCTGCATCAGCCCCTGGAATTTCCCGCTGGCGATCTTCACCGGCCAGGTCGCCGCCGCGCTTGCCGCGGGCAATACCGTGCTCGCCAAGCCGGCGCGGCAGACACCGCTGATCGCGGCCCGGGCCGTGGCGCTGCTGCATGCCGCGGGCGTGCCGGCCCAGGCGCTGCAACTGCTGCCCGGCGCGGGCTCGAGCGTGGGCGCGGCGCTTGTGGCCGACGCGCGCGTGATGGGCGTGGTGTTCACCGGATCGACCGAAGTCGCGCAGCAGATGGCGCGCACGCTGGGCCAGCGGCTGCGCCCCGACGGCCAGCCCGTGGTGCTGATCGCCGAGACCGGCGGGCAAAACGCGATGCTCGTCGACTCGTCGGCCCTGCTCGAGCAGGTCGTGCCCGATGTGCTGGCGTCGGCGTTCGACAGCGCGGGCCAGCGCTGCTCGGCGCTGCGCATCCTGTGCGTGCAGGAAGACTGCGCCGACCGCCTGCTGCAGATGCTCGACGGCGCGATGCAGCAGCTGCAGGTCGGCGATCCGCAGCGACTCGCAACCGATGTCGGGCCGGTGATCGACGGGCGCGCGCGTGCCGAGATCGAAGAGCATATCGCGACGTTCCAGGCCAGGGGCCGTGTGGTGCGCCAGGCTGCGTTGCCCGCTGATATCGCGGCGCAAGGCAGCTTTGTCGCGCCTACGGTGATCGAGATCGAACGCATCGCCGAACTTGGACGCGAAGTGTTCGGCCCGGTGCTGCATGTGCTGCGCTACCCGCGCGCGCGCTTCGAGAGCCTGCTGGCCCAGGTCAACAGCACCGGTTACGGCCTGACCCAGGGCCTGCATTCGCGGCTAGACGCCGCTGCGGCCCAGGTCACGGCCGCGTGCCGCGCGGGCAATCTGTATATCAACCGCAACACGATTGGCGCCGTGGTCGGCGTGCAGCCGTTTGGCGGCGAAGGGCTGTCGGGCACCGGGCCCAAGGCCGGCGGGCCGCTGTACCTGCGCCGGCTGCTCGCCCGCCATCCCGCCGACACGCGCGAACTGGTGCTGCGCGGCGCACTCGCGCCAGTGCCGGGGCAGGAGCAGGTCGCGCGGCCTGCCTTGCAGGCGCTGCAGCAATGGGCGCGGGCGCAGGGCGGCGAGGCCATGGAGCAACTGGCCCAACGCTGCGCGCTCCATGCGAGCCAGTCGCCCACCGATCTCGAGGTGCTGCTGCCCGGCCCGACCGGTGAGCGCAACCGCTATCGGCTGGTCGCCCGGCCTGCGACGCTGTGCCTGGCGACCAGCCCCGAAGGCCTGTTGTTGCAACTGGCGGCGGTGCTGGCCGTGGGCGGCAAGGCCGTCTGGCCCGCCGAGCATGCGGCGCTGTCGGCGCGCCTGCCGGGGCCGGTCGCGCACGAACTGGTGCTGGTAGGCGCCTGGGCGCAGGCGCTGGGCGAAAACCGCCTGCGCGTCGACGCGGTGCTGCACGCCGGTGCGGCGGACTCCCTGCTGGCGCTGCAGCATAGGCTGCAGGGGCGCGCGGGGCCGCTGCTGGCCGTGATCCACCTGGACAGCGACGACGCACCGGTGCCGCTGGAGCGTCTGCTGGTGGAGCGCGCGGTCAGCACCAATACGGCTGCGGCCGGCGGCAATGCCTCGTTGATGACGCTGGAGGGCCTGGAGCAGGGCGCTGCTGCAGCGGAATAGCATTTTCAAAGCCCGCCGGCTCGCCATGGCGCAGGCCGGCAGCGGGTCGGCACCGCAGGCGCGTGCGAATGCCGCTGCGTTGGCGGGTGTGGCGGGGCATGGCGCGCAGGCAGCCGGTGCCCGGCGTGATAGGCTTGGGTTGGTTCGCAATTTACGCAAGCTTCTTCACGGAAATCACCGCCGAATTGGCGAATGTTTGCGAATCACCCACCATTTGTTTGCGAATTTTGCGAAGTTTTCGCATTTCTGGAGACCGTCTGCCATGGCCAAGACCTTCATGGGCGTGCGGCTGCGTTCCCTGCGCGCCGAGCGCGGCATGACGCAGCTCGCGCTGGCCCACGCGCTGGGGCTGTCGCCGAGCTACGTCAATCAGCTCGAGCAGGACCAGCGCCCGTTCACCGTGTCGGTGCTGCTCAAGATCCACCGCCTGCTGGGCGTGGACATCCAGCAGTTTTCCGAAGACGAGGAAGCGCGCGTGCTGGCCCAGCTCAGCGACGCGCTGGCCGCGGTGCCGGGCGCGCCGGGCGTGCCCCAGCCCGAGCTGCGCGAAGTCGCGGCCAAGCTGCCGCACCTGGCGCAGGCCATCCTGGCGCTGCACCGCCGCCATGCCGAAGATGTGCAGCGCCTCGAAGCGCTGTCGGCCAGGCTCGGCGACAGCCGCGCCGAAGGTGAGGACTGGGCCGCGGCGCCGCTGCGGCAGATGCCGTTCGAGGCGGTGCGCGACTTCTTCTTCGCGCACCGCAATTACTTCGATGCGCTGGACCGTGCGGCCGAGGCCTGGGCGCTGGAAGCCCGCGCGCAGGGCGCGGCGCTGTCCGACTGGCTGGCGCAGCGGCTGCGCAGCCTGCACGCCGTGCATGTGCAGCGCACCGAGCGCGACGCGCAGGGGTCGCTGCGCAGCTACGACGCGGCCAGCCGCACGCTGCTCCTGTCGGCCCAGCTCGCGCCGGGCCAGCAGGCGTTTCAGATGGCCACGCAACTCGCGCTGCTGGAAATGGAGACGCTGATCGACGACTGCCTGGCCACAGCCACCTGGCAGGACGAGGCCACGCGGCGCCTGGCGCGCATAGGCCTGGCGCACTACACGGCCGGCGCGCTGGTGCTGCCCTATGGCGAATTCCTGCAGGCCGCGCAGACGCTGCGCCATGACATCGACCGGCTCGCG
The DNA here is from genome assembly GCF_902706035.1 of Pantoea sp. 18069. GTDB lineage: Bacteria > Pseudomonadota > Gammaproteobacteria > Burkholderiales > Burkholderiaceae_C > Comamonas. The sequence continues at coordinate 26,566 of NZ_CACSJA010000018.1, forward strand.
CGCCAGTTCGGCGTGGGCTTCGAGACCGTGTGCCACCGGCTGTCGACGCTGCAGCGCCCCGGGGCGCCGGGCGTGCCGTTCTTCTTCATCCGCGTCGACCGCGCGGGCAATATTTCCAAGCGCCAGTCGGCCACGCATTTCCACTTCTCCAAAACCGGCGGCACCTGCCCGCTGTGGAATGTCTACGAGGCGTTTGCCCAGCCCGGGCGCATCCTGCCGCAGCTCGCGAGCATGCCCGACGGCCGCACCTACCTGTGGGTCGCACGCAGCATCTCTCATGCGGGAGCGGGCTGGGGCACGCCGGGCAAGATGTTCTCGATCGGCCTGGGCTGCGATGTGCAGCACGCAGAGCGGCTGGTCTATTCGGCGGGCATGGACCTCAGGAGCTCCCATGCCGCCACGCCGATCGGCATGGGCTGCAAGGTCTGCGAACGCGGCGCCTGCCCGCAGCGCGCGTTTCCTTTTGTCGGCAAGCCGCTGCTGGTCAACGAGAACGCGCAGGGTTTCGTGCCCTATGCGGCCATGGAAGGCCACGCATCGTGATGGCCTGGGGACCCTCTGCATAAACCGCCCGATCCCGTGCTGCCAACGGCCGCAGGGATTTGTGCAGAGGGTCCCTAGAACACCCCCAGCTCCAGGCCTGCGGCCATGGCTTCGCCCAGCGCCTGGCATTGCTGCAGGTCCGCGGCCGCGATGTGCTTGGGCGCCAGAATCGCCTCGGGAGTCTGTGCATGGGTGCAGACGATCAGCGGCTCGGCCACGGGCTTGAGGCGCCAGCCGGTGGCGATGCGGGCGATCTGGCGCGCGGCGTTCTGGCCGTCGCTGCCCGCGCAGATCAGGCTGGCGTAGGGCCTGCCGTTGATGCGCTCGAGCGCGCCGTAGTAGCTGCGGTCGAAGAAGTCCTTGAGCTGGCCGCTGATGGCCGCAAGGTTTTCGGGCGTGGCGAAGATATAGCCGTCGGCCGCGAGCACATCGTCGGGGCCCGCGTCACGCGCATGCAGCAGCCGCACTTCAACGCTGCCATCGGACGCCGCGCCGTCGCGCGCGGCCTGCGCCATCTGGCGCGTGCCGTCCGTGAGCGAGTGGTAGACGATGAGCAGGGTTTTGCGTTGCATGTCGCCAGCATAGCCCCAGCGCGTGAGAGATTCGCGCCGATCTTCGTTGGTTGAGGCCGTTGAGCCCATGGTTTGCGGGCAGGCAGTCACCTTGGCGCAGACCTTGTTGTATGTCAAGAACCCAACCGGCGTGTGGCGATATGCTCATTGTCCATTAGTGCACCCCAAGGAGATGTCATGGCTCAAATGATGAAAGCGGCGGTATTTGTCGAATCCGGTCGCATCGAGGTGGTGGACAAGCCCATCCCCGATGTCGGCCCCAACGACGCGCTGATCAAGATCACCACCACCACGATCTGCGGCACGGACGTGCACATCCTCAAGGGCGAGTATCCCGTCGCCAAGGGCTTGACGATAGGCCACGAACCCGTGGGCGTCATCGTCAAGCTCGGCAGCGCGGTCCAGGGCTATGAGGAAGGGCAGCGCGTGATTGCGGGGGCCATCTGCCCCAACTTCAACAGCTATGCCGCGCAGGATGGTGCGCCATCGCAGGACGGCAGCTATCTGGCCGCGAGCGGGCGCTGCGGCTGCCACGGCTACAAACTGACCGCGGGTTGGCGCTTCGGCAATCTGATCGACGGCGCGCAGGCCGAATACCTGCTGGTGCCGGATGCACAGGGCAACCTGTCTCCGGTGCCGCAAGGGCTCACGGATGAGCAGGTGCTGATGTGCCCGGACATCATGTCCACCGGCTTTGCGGGCGCGGAAAACGCTAACATCCGCATAGGCGATGTGGTGGTGGTGTTTGCCCAGGGCCCGATCGGCCTGTGCGCGACCGCGGGCGCGAAGCTGCGGGGCGCGAGCACCATCATTGCCATCGATGGCAACGATGAGCGCCTCGCCGTCGCGAAAAAGCTCGGCGCCGATATCACCTTGAATTTCAAGACGCAGGACGTGATCGCCGAAGTGCTCAAGGCCACGGGCGGCAAGGGAGCCGACAGTGCGATCGAGGCGCTGGGCACGCAGCAGACCTTCGAAAGCGCACTGCGCTGCATCCGTCCCGGCGGCACCCTGTCCAGCCTGGGCGTCTATTCGACCGATCTGACCATTCCCCTAGATGCCTTTGGCGCGGGTCTGGGCGACCATCGCATCAACACCGCGCTGTGCCCCGGCGGCAAGGAGCGCATGCGCCGCCTGATGGCCGTGATCGCCAGCGGGCGCATCGATCTGGCGCCTCTGGTGACCCACCACTACCGACTCGAGGACATTGCCGCGGCATACGACCTGTTCAGCCATCAGCGCGATGGCGTGCTGAAGATCGCGATCAGGCCCTGAGCGTTCCCGGAAAAGGGGTGGGCCCTGGAGGCCGCGCGCGGGGCGACGCTGCCGGGCTGGGCCGCGCAAAGCGGCCAAGTCCATGGGCCCGCACGGCCTGCAAGGCCCCCTGTTCATGGCCGCGCGCAAGGCTGGGGCAGTCCAGCCCTGGCTGCAGGAACTCGTGCGCCTCATGCGCGAAAGCGCGTTCGAGAGTCTGCCGCGATTGCGCTGCTGTGGAGCGCATTGCGGCTTGGACGCCTCACGCTGGAAAAGACACCGCTTCGCCATTGACCGCCCAGCGCGCGCCGAAACGGTCGGTCAGCATGCCAAACGTCTTGGCCCAGAAAGCAGGCGCCAGCGGCATCGTGACCTGACCGCCTTCAGCGAGGGCCGCGAAGGCGGCTTCAGCTTGTGCCACGGTGTCGTATTGCAGGGCCAGCATCGCGCCTTTGATTCCATCGAAAGGCATGCTCGGTGGGCCTCCTGTGTACCTGCCGTACTGGCCGCTGGAGGGCAGCTTATCCGCGCCGGCAGTTGCCGGTCCACTTTGCTGCTGCATTATCTTTTTCATGCCATGGCCTCATATTCGCGGGCAAACGACACCTGAGAATTTGACTTTCGTTTACATTTTGTAAACATTTACACATTTTCTCTCAATGTTCTATTCCCGTCATTTCCGGATCTTGACCTGCTCTCTTGTAGGTCTGTCCAGCCAGGGTGTTCTTTCCCAGCAATTGCCGGATGCGGGCACTCAGTTGCGCCAGATCACGCCGGTGCCGCAACCCCTGCGGCCCGCGCCTGAATTGCGTATCCAGTCGCCCGATGCACCGGTCCAGGCGGCGGCAGAAGGCGGGATGAAAATCGTGGTGTCTTCGGTGCGTATCGAGGGTGCGAGCGCCTTCGCCGCCAGCGAACTCCTGGCGCAAGCCGGTTTCCAGCCCGGCAGCGAACTCGACTTGTCCCAACTGCGAACCATCGCAGCGCAGATCACCGACTTCTACCGCCGTGCAGGATTTTTTGTCGCACGCGCCTATCTGCCCGCGCAGGATGTGCGCGACGGCCAGGTCACGATCACCGTAGTCGAAGGCACTTACGGCAAAGTCGAACCACGCAACCAGTCCCGGTTGTCTTCATCCGTGGTCAACGGCCTGATGGGCGAGGTGGCCGCAGGCCAGCCGGTGAACAGCGCGCCGCTGGAAAGCAGCCTGCTGCTGCTGTCGGACCTTCCCGGCGTGGCGGTCCGCTCCACCCTGGCGCCGGGCGTGGCCGTGGGCACGTCCGATCTTTTTGTCGACATCGTGCCGGGTGCGGTTGTGAGCGGCAGCGTCGATGCCGACAACCAGGGCAACCGTTACACCGGCCGCGAGCGGCTGGGTGCGGTCCTGAACCTCAACAACCCCGCAGGCCTGGGCGATGTCGCGAGCCTGCGCCTGCTCACGGCGGGAGAGGGCCTCAAGTACGCGCGTGCTTCCTACCAGGTGCAGGCCGGCCGGGGCAAGCTGGGCCTGGCCTACGCCCACCTCGATTACCGTCTGGGCAAGGAGTTCGCGGCGCTGCAGGCCCATGGCACGGCCAAGGTCGCGAGCGTGTTCGGCAGCTATCCGCTGCTGCGCAGCCGCAATGCCAACCGCTTCCTGCAGCTGAGCTTTGACGACAGGCGTTTTGACGACCGTGTCGATTCGACCGGCGCCCAGACCGAGAAGAAAAGCCAGCTGCTGACGTTCAACCTGAACGGCGACCAGCGCGACCTCTTTGGCCGCGAGTCGCTGAGCACCTACCAGCTGTCCGCGGCTTTTGGACGCTTCGATCCGCAAAGTGCCGCGCTGCGCGCCGCCGACGCCGCGAGCGCGCGCGCCGAAGGCAGCTTCTCCAAGCTGGGTTTCAGCCTGGGCCATCTGCAGGCGGTCGCACGCAATACCTATGTCGCGGTGTCGCTGGGCGGCCAGTTCGCTTCCAAGAACCTTGATGCCTCCGAGAAGATGGCGCTGGGCGGCGCCTCCGCCGTGCGCGCCTATCCCGAAGGCGAGACCCAGGCCGACCAGGCCTATGTGCTTTCCATCGAGGCCCGCTACAGCCTGGGCCAGCTTGCCGCCTATGTCCCGGGTCAGCTGCAGCTGGTCGGTTTTGTCGACACCGGCACCGCGCGCATCAGCCGCAAACCCTGGACCACGGCAGACAACCGCCGCACCCTCCGCGGCGGTGGTGTCGGCGTGAACTGGGTAGTGGGCAGCAATTTCGTCGTCAAGGCGTTCTACGCCCACACCATCGGCGCCGCCCAGGCTACGTCCGCACCGCCGGCCAGCAGCCGCTTCTGGCTCCAGGGCGTCAAGTACTTCTGAGCGTCACATCCGCTTTACATCGCATTGCATTTCCCGCCGCCACGCCGCCCCGCCCATTTTTTCTGATCGCCAGTCATGAACCACATCTACCGCTCCATCTGGAGCGAAAAGCTCGGCACCTATGTCGCTGTCGCCGAAACCGCGGTCAGCGCGGGCAAGAAAGTCTCTTCGAGCAGCAGTGGCGCAGGGCATTTCGCGGTGACGGCCTTGGCGGCCGCGCTGTGCCTGGGCTGGGGCGGGGCGGCGCTGGCCAATCCGACAGGCGGGGTGGTCATGGCCGGTTCGGCCAGCATCTCCTCGGCGGCGGGCAATACCACCATCGTGCAGGGCAGCCAGAACGCGGCGATCAACTGGCAGAGCTTCAATATCGGCGCGGGCGAGGCCGTGCGTTTCGTGCAGCCGAATGCGAATGCGGTCGCGCTCAACCGCGTCATCGGTTCGGACCCATCGAAGATCTTGGGCAGTCTCTCGGCCAATGGCAAGGTGTTCCTGGTCAACCCGAACGGCATCATGTTTGGCGCTGGCGCATCGGTGAACGTCGGCGGCCTCGTGGCTTCGACCTTGAGCCTGACGGACAGCGATTTTCTGGCCGGGCGCTACCGTTTCTCGGGCAACAGCAGGGCCGGCGTGAGCAACCAGGGCCAGATCAACGCCCCTGGTGGCTATGTCGCGCTGCTGGGCGCAAATGTCGGCAACACTGGCGCGATCACCGCGCGTCTGGGCACGGTGGCGCTGGCGGCGGGCCAGGCGGTCACGCTGGATGTGGCCGGGGACGGCCTGCTCAATCTGAGCGTGGACCAAGGTGCGGTGAACGCACTGGTCGACAACGGCGGTTTGATCCAGGCCGATGGCGGCCAGGTGCTGATGACGGCACAAGCCGTCGGCGATCTGCTCAACTCCGTGGTCAACAACACCGGCGTGGTGCAGGCGCAGACCATAGACAACCGCGGCGGCACGATCAAGCTGCTGGGCGACATGCGTTCGGGCACGGTCATCGTGGGGGGAACGCTGGATGCCAGCGCTGCGGGCGGTGGCAACGGCGGCTTCATCGAGACGTCGGCCGCCAATGTGAAGTACAACGGCGCGAAGATCACCACCGCGGCGCCGCAGGGCATCACCGGCAGCTGGCTGATCGACCCGACGGATTACACCATCGCGGCCTCGGGCGGCAACATGACCGGCGCCGATCTGAGCAACAGCCTCAAGACCACCGATGTCACGATTGCCACGGTTGCTGACGGCGCGGGTGCTGGCGACATCCATGTCAACGACAACGTGTCCTGGGCGGCCAACAAGCTGACGCTCAAGGCGCACAACAATATCAATATCAACCAGGCCATGCGTGGCACGGGAACGGCGAGTCTCGCGCTGCAGTATGGCCAGGCCAGCGTGGCCGGCACCGGCAGTGGTTACACGGTCAACGCCGAGGTCGACCTGCCCACCGGCATGAACTTCAGCACCCAGCAGGGCAGTGCGGGCAGCGTGATCAATTACCAGGTCATCAATTCCCTGGGCGCGCAGGGCAGCAACACCGGCACCGACCTGCAGGGCATCAATGGCAATCTGTCGGGCAACTATGTGCTGGGCAGCAATCTCGATGCGAGCTCATCCGCGAACTGGAATGGCGGCTTGGGCTGGAAATCCATTGGTTCGGATGCCACGCCCTTTACGGGCCGCTTTGATGGGCTGGGGCACGAGATCCACGGGTTGACGATGCAGGTCTCCAGTTACTCCTATGGCTACGGCGGGGCGGTGGGCGTTGCAGGTTTGTTCTCGCGTGTCGGCGCTGCCGGACAGGTGCGCAACCTGGGCCTGGTGAATGCCAGCGTGACGATGAATAACGGCTGGAGCTACGGGTATGGCGGCAGTGGCGGTGACGGAGCGGGTGGTATTGCCGGCGTGAACGAGGGCCTGATTGATAACGTCAGCGTCAATGGCAGCTTCACCGCCTCCGGCAATGGTCGGGTGGGCGGCGTGGCCGGCTTCAATTTTGGCACCATCCACAACAGCCGCAGCAGTGGCGTGCTGACCTCCGGATCGAACTACTGGGGAGGTGACTCCTACGCCGGGGGGATTGCCGCCGTCAATGGGCAGTCACTCCTGAACGGCACCATCAGTAGCAGTTCCAGCAGCATGGCGATCCAGGCAGGGGGAGCCGCCGGCGGCCTGGTGGCACTCAATGTGGGTCGCGTCATCGACAGTTTTGCCACCGGTGCGGTACAGGGCGAGCAGTATGTCGGGGGGGTGGTCGGCCGCAACCAGGGTGCGGTCAGCGGCAGTTTTGCCACCGGCGCGATAACCGGGGTATACAGCACAGGCGGCGTGGTCGGCTACAACGCCAACAATGGCACGATCGCGAACAGCTACGCAACCGGCAATGTCGCAGGCCAGGATATGACCGGTGGCCTGCTCGGCTTTGCGGGCAACGGCACCATCAGCAACAGCTACAGCACCGGCGATGTCTCCGGTTACAGCTATGTCGGCGGTCTGGCTGGCGGTGCTCAATACGCGACCTTCACCAACACCTACGCAAGTGGCAAGGTCTCCTCGAGCAGCGGATCGGCCTACTGGAGCGGGGCCTTCATCGGCTACCGCTATGGGACCAACATCACCAATGGCTACTACAACTCCAGCGTCAATACCCTTGGTGGTGTGGGCACTGGCAACAACAATGGTACTGGTGACCCCTCAGGGCTGACCGTGGCCCAGATGAAGACTGCCTCGGCCTTTGCCGGCTTCAACTTCACGGGCTCCGGTGGCGCGACCGGCAACAACTGGGTGATGGTGAAGGCCGACGGCACGCTGGCCACCAATGGCGACACCACCGTCAGCGGCACCATGCCGATGCTGGCCTCGGAATATTCCACCACCATCCACTCCGCCCATCAGCTGCAGCTGATGGCGATGGACAAGACCGCCAGCTACACCCTTGGCTCAAGCTTCAGCGCTGCGGGCACGGCGACCACGGCCAAGGACGTCTGGGGCAGCACCGGCTTCATCCCGGTCGGCACCTTGGCAGCGTCTTTCAACGGAACGCTTGACGGGCGCGGGCGCATTGTCTCGAACCTGAACATCAACCAGCCCAGCGTCGACAATGCCGGACTGTTCGGTGTCGTCGGAGAGGCAGGTGTCGTCACGCGCGTCGGTCTGGATGGCGGCAGCGTCGCAGGCGGCAGCAACACCGGAGCGCTTGCCGGCATCAACAACGGCACCATCAGCAATAGCTTCAGTTCCGCGCAGGTGGCCGGGGGGATGCAGGTCGGCGGGCTGGTCGGCGCGAACAATGGCACGATCAGCGACAGTTATGCGAGCGGTGCCGTCAGCGGCGCTGATCTCGTCGGCGGCCTGGTGGGCGACAATGCCGGTAGCCTGACAAACAGCTACGCGTCCGGCGGGGTAACGGCCATGGACAACGCTGCCGGCCTGGTGGGCGCGAACAGCGGCACGGTCGCCAACAGCTTCTGGGACACCACGACCAGCGGCAGAACCTACAGCGATGGTGGCACCGGCCTGACCACCGCGCAGATCCAGGCGCTGGTCAACTTCCACAGTGCCACCGCTGACAATGGCGCAGTCAATCCTGCCTGGGACCTGACCAATACCTGGGTGGTCTACGATGGCCAGAGCGCGCCGCTGCTGCGCGCGTTCATGAAACCGCTGGTGGTGCGGGTCGAGACCGGAACCAAGGTCTACGACGGCACTTCGGCATCCAGCGGCAACGCCGTCACCTATTCGAACGTGGTCAACGGCAATCTGGCGGGCACGGTGATTTATTCCGGCACGGGCGGCGGTGTCAACGTAGGCAATTACACGGTCTCGGCCAGCGGCCTGTATTCGCTCGGCGGGCAGACCGGTTATTCCATCAGCTATGTGGATGGCGGTCTGGTGGTGACACAGCGTGCGGTCAGCCTGGATGTCTCCAAAGTCTATGATGGAACGACGACGGCCAATCTCACCGGCGGCACCTTGAGCGGCATGGTCAGCGGCGAGACGCTGACCTTCTCGGGCGGCACCGCCAGCAACTACAACGACAAGAACGTCGGTACCAGCAAAGCCCTCCTGGTGAGCGGTGTCACGCTCGGCGATGGAACGGGTGGCGGCTTGGCCAGCAACTACGTTTTCAGCGGCGGCACAGGCAGCATCACCGCAAAGGCCTTGACGGTCAGCGGTATGACCGCTGCCAACAAGACCTATGACGGAACCAATGCTGCAACCCTGTCGGGTGGCATGCTCGATGGCCTGGTGGCGGGCGAAACCCTGGGTCTCTCGGGTCAGAGCGGTGCCTTCAGCGATCAGAACGCAGCGGCCGGCAAGAGCGTGACGGTGGCGGGCGCAACCCTGTCCGATGGCACGGGCCTGGCCAGCAACTATACGGTCAGCAACGCCACGGGCGTCACCGCCGATATCACCGCCAAGGCGCTGACGGTCAGCGGTGTGACGGCTGCCAACAAGACCTACGACGGCACCAATGCTGCAACCCTGTCGGGCGGCACCCTCAATGGTCTGGTGGCCGGCGAGACCCTGACTCTTACGGGACAGACCGGTGCGTTCGACAATGCCAACGCGGGTGCTGGTAAGGTGGTCACAGTGACGGGCGCCACTTTGGCCGATGGCACGGGCCTGGCCAGCAACTACACGGTCAGCAACGCCACGGGCGTCACCGCCGATATCGCCGCCAAGGCCTTGACGGTCAGCGGTGTGACAGCTGCCCACAAGGCCTATGACGGCAACAATGTCGCTATCGTATCGGGCGGAACGTTCAATGGTCTGGTGGGTTCAGAGACGCTGGTTCTTTCCGGCCAGACGGGCTCTTTCGCCGACAAGAATGTCGCCGCTGGTCAGGCGGTGACGGTCACTGGCGCCACTTTGGGCAATGGCACGGGCCTGGCCAGCAACTACACGGTGAGCAATGCCACGGGCGTCACCGCCGATATCACCGCCAAGGCGCTGACGGTCAGCGGCGTGACCGCGGCCAACAAGACCTATGACGGCACGACGCTGGCAACGCTGTCGGGCGGCACGCTCGATGGTCTGGTGGCTGGTGAAACCCTGGGTCTGTCGGGTCAGTCGGGCGTGTTCAGTGATCAGAACGCTGCAGCCGGCAAGACCGTGACCGTGACAGGCGCAACCCTGGCTGACGGCACGGGCCTGGCCAGCAACTACACGGTCGGCAATGCCACGGGAGTCACCGCCGATATCACCGCCAAGGCCTTGACGGTCAGCGGTGTGACCGCGGCCAACAAGACCTATGACGGCACGACGCTGGCAACGCTGTCGGGCGGCACGCTCGATGGTCTGGTGGCTGGCGAAACGCTGAGCCTGTCGGGTCAGACCGGTGCCTTTAGCGACCAGAACGCTGCAGCCGGCAAGACCGTGACGGTCACGGGTGCAACCCTGGCTGACGGCACGGGTCTCGCCAGCAACTACACGGTCAGCAACGCCACGGGCGTGACGGCCGATATCACCGCCAAGGCGCTGACGGTCAGCGGCGTGACCGCGGCCAACAAGACCTATGACGGCACAACGCTGGCAACGCTGTCGGGCGGTACGCTCAATGGTCTGGTGGGTTCGGAGACGCTGGTTCTTTCGGGCCAGACGGGCTCTTTCGCCGACAAGAATGTCGCCGCTGGTCAGACCGTGGCGGTCACTGGCGCCACTTTGGGCAATGGCACGGGCCTGGCGAGCAACTACACGGTGAGCAACGCCACGGGCGTCACCGCCGATATCACCGCCAAGGCCTTGACGGTCAGCGGCGTGACCGCGGCCAACAAGACCTATGACGGCACGACGCTGGCAACGCTGTCGGGCGGCACGCTCGATGGTCTGGTGGCTGGTGAAACCCTGGGTCTGTCGGGTCAGTCGGGCGTGTTCAGTGATCAGAACGCTGCAGCCGGCAAGACCGTGACCGTGACAGGCGCAACCCTGGCTGACGGCACGGGTCTCGCCAGCAACTACACGGTCAGCAATGCCACGGGAGTCACGGCCAATATCAATGCCAAGGCGCTGACGGTCAGCGGTGTGACGGCGGCCCACAAGACCTATGACGGCACGACGGTCGCGACGCTTTCGGGCGGTACGCTCAACGGTCTGGTGGGGTCGGAGGCGCTGATCCTGTCGGGCCAGTCGGGCGCCTTCAGCGACCAGAATGCCGCAGCCGGCAAGACCGTCACCGTGACCGGCGCCACGCTGGCTAACGGAACGGGCCTGGCCAGCAATTACACGGTGAGCAACGCCACGGGCGTGACGGCTGATATCATCGCCAAGGTCTTGACGGTCAGCGGCGTGACCGCTGCCGACAAGAGCTATGACGGTACGACGGTGGCCACACTGTCGGGCGGCACGCTCAACGGTCTGGTGGGTTCGGAAACGCTGACGCTGTCTGGTCAAACGGGGGCCTTCGGCGACAAGAATGTTGCCGCCGGTCAGACCGTGACGGTCACTGGCGCCACGCTTGGCAATGGCACGGGCCTGGCCAGCAATTACACGGTCAGCAACGCCACGGGGGTGATGGCCGATATCAATGCCAAGGCCTTGACGGTCAGCGGTGTGACCGCTGCCCACAAGACCTATGACGGCACAACGCTGGCAACGCTGTCGGGCGGTACGCTCAATGGTCTGGTGGGTTCGGAGACGCTGGTTCTTTCGGGCCAGACAGGCTCTTTCGCCGACAAGAATGTCGCCGCTGGTCAGACCGTGGCGGTCACTGGCGCCACTTTGGGCAATGGCACGGGCCTGGCGAGCAACTACACGGTGACCAATGCCACCGGCGTCACGGCCGATATCACGGCCAAAGCCTTGACGGTCAGCGGTGTGACCGCTGCCGACAAGACCTATGACGGTACGACGGTGGCCACACTGTCGGGCGGCACGCTTGAGGGTCTGGTCACCGGCGAAACCCTGAGCTTCTCGGGCCAGGCCGGTGCGTTCGGCAACGCCAACGCAGGTACTGGCAAGGCAGTCACGGTTTCCGGCGTCACCTTGGGTGATGGCACGGGCCTGGCCAGCAACTACACGGTGAGCAATGCCACAGGCGTGACGGCCGACATCACAGCCAAGGCCTTGACCGTCACAGGAGTGACGGCGGCCAATAAGGCTTACGACGGAACGACGATTGCAACCCTGTCGGGCGGCACGCTCAATGGTCTGGTGGGATCGGAAACGCTGACCCTGTCGGGCCAGACCGGCAGCTTCAGCGACAAGAACGTCGCATCCGGCCAGGCGGTGACGGTCACTGGAACCACGCTCGTCGACGGCACGGGCCTGGCCAGCAACTACACCGTGAGCAACGCCACGGGTGTGACGGCCGATATCACGGCCAAGGGCTTGACGGTCAGCGGCGTGACCGCGGCCAATAAGACCTATGACGGCACAACGCTGGCAACGCTGTCGGGCGGCACGCTCGATGGTCTGGTGGCGGGTGAAACGCTGGGTCTGTCGGGCCAGTCGGGTGTGTTCAGTGATCAGACTGCTGCAGTCGGCAAGACCGTCACCGTGACCGGCGCCACGCTGGCTGACGGCACGGGCCTGGCCAGCAATTACACCGTGAGCAACGCCACGGGTGTGACGGCCGATATCACGGCCAAGGCCTTGACGGTCAGCGGTGTGACCGCGGCCCACAAGACTTACGACGGCACCACCGTCGCGACGCTTTCGGGCGGTACGCTCAACGGTCTGGTGGGGTCGGAGACGCTGATCCTGTCGGGCCAGTCGGGCGCTTTCAGCGACCAGAATGCCGCAGCCGGCAAAACCGTGAACGTGACCGGCGCCACGCTGGGCAATGGCACGGGCCTGGCATCGAACTACACGGTCAGCAACGCCACGGGAGTGATGGCCGATATCACCGCCAAGGCCTTGACGATCAGCGGTGTGACCACGGCCCACAAGACTTACGACGGTACCACTGTTGCAACGCTGTCGGGCGGTACGCTCGATGGACTGGTGGCTGGCGAAACGCTGGGCCTCTCGGGGCAGACGGGCGTATTCAGCGATCAGAATGCAGCGGCCGGCAAGAATGTGACGGTGACGGGCGCAACCCTGGCTGACGGCACGGGCCTGGCCGGCAACTACACGGTCAGCAACGCCACAGGCGTCACCGCCGATATCACCGCCAAGGCTCTGACGGTCAGCGGAGTGACCGCTGCCAACAAGACCTATGACGGCACGGCGGTGGCCACACTGTCGGGCGGTACGCTCGATGGTCTGGTGGGTTCGGAGACGCTGACGTTGTCAGGCCAATCCGGCGCCTTCAGCGACCAGAACGCTGCAGCGGGCAAGACCGTGAACGTGACCGGCGCCACGCTGGGCAATGGCACGGGCCTGGCATCGAACTACACCGTGAGTAATGCCACGGGCGTGACGGCCGATATCACCGCCAAGGCCTTGACGATCAGCGGTGTGACCGCTGCCCACAAGACTTACGACGGCACCACCGTCGCAACGCTGTCGGGCGGTACGCTCGATGGTCTGGTGGCTGGCGAAACGCTGGGCCTGTCGGGTCAGTCGGGCGTCTTCAGCGACCAGAACGCAGCGGCCGGCAAGACCGTGACGGTGACGGGCGCAACCCTGTCCGATGGCACGGGCCTGGCCAGCAATTACACGGTGAGCAACGCCACGGGCGTCACGGCCGATATCATCGCCAAGGCTCTGACGGTCAGCGGCGTGACCGCTGCCAACAAGACCTATGACGGCACCAATGCTGCAACCCTGTCGGGCGGCACGCTTGAAGGTCTGGTGGCGGATGAAACGCTGGGTCTCTCGGGTCAGTCTGGTGTGTTCAGCGATAAGAACGCAGCGGTAGGCAAGAACGTGACGGTGACAGAAGCAACCCTGTCCGATGGAACGGGCCTGGCCAGCAACTACACGGTTAGCAACGCCACGGGCGTCACGGCCGATATCACGGCCAAAGCCTTGACGGTCAGCGGTGTGACCGCGGCCAACAAGACTTACGATGGAACCACCGTCGCAACGCTGTCGGGCGGTACGCTTGAAGGTCTGGTAGCGGATGAAACGCTGGGTCTCTCGGGTCAGTCGGGTGTGTTCAGCGATAAGAACGCAGCGGTAGGCAAGAACGTGACGGTGACAGGAGCAACCCTGTCCGATGGAACGGGCCTGGCCAGCAATTACACCGTGAGCAACGCCACAGGCGTCACCGCCGATATCACCGCCAAGGCCTTGACGGTCAGCGGTGTAACCGCTGCGAACAAGACCTATGACGGCACGACGGTGGCCACGCTGTCGGGCGGTACGCTCAATGGTCTGGTGGGTTCGGAGACCCTGACGCTGTCGGGCCAGACCGGGGCCTTCAGCGACCAGAACGCCGCTGTGGGCAAGGCTGTCACCATATCCGGTGCGACCTTGGGCAACGGCACTGGTTTCGCCAGCAACTACACGGTGAGCAATGCCACGGGCGTGACCGCCGATATTACGACCAAGGCCTTGACGGTCACTGGTGTGACGGCTGCCAACAAGACCTATGACGGCACGTCCGTTGCCACGCTGTCGGGCGGTACGCTCAATGGCCTGGTAGGTTCAGAGATGCTGACGCTGTCGGGCCAGTCAGGCACCTTCAGCGACCAGAACGCCGGGGCCGGAAAGGCCGTCACCGTGACCGGCGCCACCCTGGGCAACGATACGGGCCTTGCCAGCAACTACACGGTGAGCAATGCCACGGGCGTCACGGCCGATATCAATGCCAAGGCCTTGACGGTCAGCGGCGTGACCGCGGCCAACAAGACCTATGACGGCACCACGGTCGCGACGCTTTCGGGCGGTACGCTCAACGGTCTGGTGGGGGCGGAGACGCTGATCCTGTCGGGCCAGTCGGGCGCCTTCAGCGACCAGCACGCCGCAGTCGGCAAGACCGTGACCGTGACCGGCGCGACGCTGGGTAACGGAACGGGCCTGGCCAGCAACTACACGGTCAGCAACGCCGCTGGCGTGACGGCCGATATCACCGCCAAGGCCTTGACGATCAGCGGCGTGACCGCTGCCGACAAGACCTATGACGGTACGACGGTGGCTACACTGTCGGGCGGCACGCTCAACGGTCTGGTGGGTTCGGAAACGCTGACGCTGTCTGGTCAAACGGGGGCCTTCGGCGACAAGAATGTTGCCGCCGGTCAGACCGTGACGGTCACTGGCGCCACGCTCGGAAATGGCACGGGCCTTGCCAGCAACTACACGGTCAGCAACGCCACGGGCGTGACGGCCGATATCACCGCCAAGGCCTTGACGGTCAGCGGTGTAACCGCTGCCGACAAGACCTATGACGGCACGGCGGTGGCCACACTGTCGGGCGGCACGCTCGATGGCCTGGTCGCAGGCGAAACCCTGACTCTGTCGGGCCAGTCGGGCGCCTTCAGCGACCAGAACGCCTCGGCCGGCAAGACCGTCACCGTGACCGGCGCCACGCTGGGTAACGGCACAGGCCTTGCCAGCAACTACACGGTCAGCAACGCCATGGGCGTGACGGCCGATATCACCGCCAAGGCCTTGACGGTCAGTGGCGTGACCGCTGCCGACAAGACCTATGACGGCACGGCGGTGGCCACACTGTCGGGCGGCACGCTCAATGGTCTGGTGGGCAATGAGACATTGACGCTGTCGGGCCAGTCCGGCGCCTTCAGCGACCAGAATGCTGCAGCGGGCAAGGCAGTGACCGTGACCGGTGCCACACTGGGCAACGGTACAGGGCTGGCCAGCAATTACACGGTGAGCAATGCGACGGACGTCACTGCCAGCATCACGCCCAAGGCCCTGACCGTAACCGGCATGACGGCGCAGGACAAGATCGCCGATGGCAGCGTGGCGGCCACCCTGGCTGGTGGCAGTCTGAGCGGCCTGGTGGGTTCGGAAACCCTGGGCTTCAGGGGCCAGAGCGGACGCTTCGACAACGCCGATGTCGGCGAGGCCAAAGCCGTCACCGTCAGCGGCTTGACTCTGGTGAATGGCACCGGCCTGGCCGGAAACTACAGCGTGAGCAATCCGACCGGCCTGTCGGCGAGCATCGTCGCGGCCGCGACGGTACCGGCCTCCACGGTCAGCGAAGCCATTGCTGCGGCCCAGAGCGTCGTGATACCGGTGGCGGTTGGCGGCAATGTCGTGGCGCCGCAGATGGTCGTGGCACAGCAGCCAATGACAGCAGCCGATGGATCGCCGGGCGACAACGCGCAGATGTCGCAGTCTGAGCCCGAACCCGGCGCGCCCGCACAGATCCGTGAGGTCGCGGCCAACAATAGCGAGCCGGCAGTGCGCATCAACAGCGGCGTGCTGCCTCCTGTCCTGCAGGGCATGGGCCTGGATGTGGTGGGCAGTGGCGTGCATCTGGCGTTTGCGCCGCCCGAGACAGGCGCCAGCGCAGCGGCCCGCCCGGCATCGACTGGTGACAATACTCAGTAACAGCGATCAACAGGAAAGTTCATGCATTTCAACTTTGTCGGCATCACCGGTCTGCCGCGTGCCGGCTCCACCCTGCTGGGCCAGTTGCTGGCCCAGCATCCCGAGGTGTATTCCGAGGGCAACAGCTCGCCGCTGTGCAGCACGCTGCAGGGCATCAGGCGCCAGATCAGCCATGAGCCGTTTTTCCTGTCACAGCTGGACGGTGGTTTCGACACCGCCTACGGGCATCTCGAATCGGCCATGCAGGGTTTTTTGCGCGGTTGGTACCGGGACGTCGATAAACCGGTAGTGGTGGACAAGAGCCGTGCCTGGCTGAATTCGATCGAGACTCTGCTGGCGCTCGCTCCCGAGGCCAAGCTCATCATCTGCCTGCGTGAGTTGGGGCAGGTCTACGGCTCGGTCGAAGCGCGCCACCAGAAAACGCCTTTGCTCGACTTCGTCGATCACCTCGCGGATCTTGACCGCTTCAGCCGTGCCGATGCGCTGTTCATGAAGGAGCGTGTGATCGGCGCGCCGCTGCACTCACTGCAGTCCATCGTGGATCTGCCGCCAGAGGTACTCCAGCGCCTGTACTTCCTGCGTTTCGAGGATCTGATGGCCAATCCCATGGCCTGCATGTCGCACCTGTTTGCCTGGCTGGGTATCGCGCCATTTGCCATCGATGCCGAGAACCTGCCCATAGGCGCGCCCGAAAGTGACAGCCACTACCGCATGAAGTACATGCATCGGCAGTCCGGTCGCATTGCCTCGCCACGCCAGCATCGGATTCCGCCGCGTATCCAGGCGCAGATCGAGAAAGCCTGCGCCTGGTACTACGAGCGGTATTACCCCGGCTTCAGCGCCGTCGCGCAGCCCGAGCGCTTCTGAACATGGCGGTCCATCCTGCGCCGTCCGCCAACGTGGTCTGGCAGTCTGGCCTGCTGGATCAAGCCACGCGCAGCCGGCGCAACGGCCATCGAGGCGCGGTGGTCTGGCTGACCGGTTTGCCAGGCGCGGGCAAGTCCACGCTGGCGTTCTCGGCCGAGCTGCAGTTGCATGCGCTGGGTTTCCAGACCGCGGTGCTCGACGGCGACAACCTGCGCCACGGCCTGTGCGCCGACCTGGGTTTCTCGCTCGAGGACCGGCGAGAAAACATGCGCCGCGTTGGCGAAGTGGCGCGGCTGTTCGCCGCGCAGGGCAGTGTGGTGTTCGTGGCCCTGGTCTCGCCGCTGCGCGCCGCGCGCGACGCGGTGCGCGAACGCCTGCCGCAGGGCGACTTCATCGAGGTGTACTGCGACTGCCCACTGCAGGTATGCCAGCAGCGTGACCCCAAGGGCTTGTATGCCAAGGCTGCCCAGGGCCTGATCCCCGATTTCACCGGCGTGTCCTCGCCCTATGAAGCGCCGCTCGCCGCGGAACTGGTGGTGCATACGGCGCGCGAAGGCAGCGAAGCCTTAGCACAGCGACTCGTGCAGTTTCTGGCCCAGCGCCTGCGCGAAAGATAGCCGAGGGCTTGCAGGGACTGCGCGAGGACCAGGACTCGTCATTTGGCCTGGCCCCGGGCGCCACCGACTTCTGCGAAGCACCATGAAAAAGCCCCGCATGCGCGGGGCCGGCTTGCAAGGGCTTGGACGCTTTCCAGTCCAGCCCCGCAAGTGGGGTATGCGCGGCATCGCGCCTACCCTCAAGCGCTTGGAAGTTGTGGTGCAGGCCGATTTCGTAGCCCGTGAGCTTCTTGCCCACGTTGGGGGTGGGGCTCAGCGACGAACCCAGCTTGCGTGCAGCCTTGCCGTTGCCGCGGTCCGAAGCGACCAGCACCATGGGCGTGAACGCGCCCAGCTTGTAGGAAGCGCCGAGGTTGAACGTCTTGTAGTCCAGGCCCGCAGCGGCCGTGCCGCCGCGCACCAGGCCGTAGGCACCCGCCAGGTTCAGTGCGCCAGCTGCATAGCCCAGACGCAGTCCGGTGTTGCTGGACAGGCTGCTGTTGTCGGCCTGCTCGCCAAAGCTGTGGGTCACCTGGCCATACACGCCGCCGAGCTTGGGCAGCAGGTAGCTGACGCTGTTGGAGACACGCTTGGGGTTGGGGCCTTCGGGCGTTCCGGCCGCGGAGCCGCTGATCAGGCTGTGGCCGTTGACGGCGCCCATGCCGGCGTCGCCGAACAACCGCTGCTGCAGGCCCCGATGCTGGAGGCTATGCAGCTCGCGGGAATGTCGGTCGTCGGCCTGACGGTGGATACAGCCATCAGTCAACTGTTGCAGTCAGTCGAAAGCATGCCCGAGAATGTTGTGCGGCCGCAGCTACGCGTGTCCAACACGCTCGGCCCAGTTGGGCCGCGCGGCGTATTGACAAGCTGTTGCGCAAACAATGCGCGAACGATTGAAACGGACGAAAAGCGTCTCCCTGGCATGAGGCACCATCTCAACGCGTATCAAACGATGCGAAAGGACGGAGTCCGATGCAAGCCGCCTCAACCTGATGGGGATGGAGGCCAACCTGCGAGTCAACCAAGGTGCAGGCAAGCGACGCCACGCAGTCACGCCCGACCGGGTCTGGGTTGGAGGCATCCACTACATTACCACCCATGTCAAGGTGCCGGATCTACATCCGCGAGACGCTGACCGTGACGAGTGCCAATACGCCGACGCCCATGCTGGCACAACCCAGGGGCAGTAGTTTGCTCGGCGTGTAGGTCAGCACGAGGCCCGTCAGCAAAGCTGCCAAAGTCAGCAGACCCAGCCATGCGGAAATCGCGACAGACCAGCTCCACGCAGACGCTGCGCAAACCACCAGTGACAGAACCAGCAATGCAATGCCTGCCAATCGCCACGCCCATGTCGGGCGCGATGCGAGCGCACGCCCAAAGACCTGGTCCTGATGGCGTTCCATGGCAAGGCTCAAGGCCGCGAATGCGGGAAAGGCCAGCGCCCATGCGGTCCATGCGGTCCAGGCGGTCATGCTTGCTTCTCCGGTGCTTGGGGCATGGCGCGGGGAAAATGCACGGCGGCGCCGTTTGCAGGGTTGCCCGCGTTGTTTTTGGCCGCACGCGGCGGGGTGAGCATGGCCGCTGATTTTCCGAGCTTCCAGGCGGCAAATCCATGCAGGATGCCGAGCGCCAGCACGAGCAGATCAAATCCGGCAACGCTCCATTGCCCCCGGAAAATTGCAGCAGGCAGCGCCACGCCGCCCGTTGCCATGTTCAGTACCGGCAAAGCGGCAAAGGCAATGGCGGCAAGCCACAGCTGCTCGAGCCAGGCGCGTCGGTGCGAGCGCAGAGCAGCGTGCAACAGGCACAGCCCCCATACGATGAAGAAACTGCGGATTTCCATGTCGGGGCGCTGGGCCATTTCTACCGGCAGCAGGCGGTTGGACCAGAAGTAGGCAGCGGTGGCAACGGACAGCCCGCCAATTGCGCCAACGTTGAGGATTTCCACCAGCCGGTGTCCGCGTGGAATGCGGCCAAGCTTGCGCCGCTCGGGCAGTCGCTTGACCACCCACAGCACCATGCCGGAGCCGGCCATCACGGTGCCGATCACGCCGGAAAGAAACAACAGCCAGCGCATGGCGGGGTCGGCAAAACGCCCCAGGTGCAGTCCGGTCATGGTGCCGGAAACGGCCTGCGCAGTGGAGGGCGCGTGTGCCTCGGGCATGGCTTTGGACTCGCCGGTGATTCCGTCAAACAGCATGCGCTCGCCGGAGCTTCGGGCAACGCTTCGCCCGCCTTGCTCGCGCAGCTCAATGGTGGCGCGCGGCGAGCCGGGTTGATTCACCGCGATGCTGCCTACGCCGCGCCCGGGCCACTGGGCCTGGGCGATCTTCATCAGCGGGCCTATGGGGGTGAGTTCAGCGGCTTGCCGCGCCTGCTGACGATTCCCTCGATCATTGCCTTCGCCGGCGCCACGGTCACCACCGCGGGCGCCACGGCTTTCGGAGAAATACTTCTGCGTGTCGCCCTCGTAGACCGCATTGACGCCCCAGGGCATGAGCATGAACATCAGCAGCAGCAGACCGCTGAACGTGATGATGATGTGAAATGGCAGCGCAAGCACTGCCGTGGCGTTGTGCGCATCCAGCCAGGAGCGCTGGCCCTTGCGTGGACGGAAGGTGAAGAAGTCGGTGAAGATCTTCTTGTGCGTGATCACGCCGCTGATGATGGCCACGAACATGAACAGGGTTGCAATGCCCACGATCCAGCGTCCCCAGATGCGCGGCATGGCGTAGAGCTCGAAGTGAAAGCGGTAGAGAAAGCTGCCGCCACGCGTCTCGCGTGGCTTGATGACTTCGCCCGTGCCTGCGTCGATTTGCACGCGCTGCGTGCCGGCTCGGCCCGAGGCGGCTCCCGGGTTGCGCCAGCTGGCTTCGACTGCAGTCTGGCGCTCTCCGGGTAGGTTGATCGTCCAGTTGCTCGCATCGGGTGCAAGTTTTTGCATCGCTGCGACGGCCAGCTCGGCGGTCCGCGGATTGGGAACGGATTGGTGCAACTCGGGGCGCATCCAGTCGTTGACTTCATTCAGGAAATAGCTGAGCGTGCCGGTGAAGAACACGGCATAGAGCAGCCAGCCCAGCAGCAGGCCGCTCCAGGTGTGCAGCCAGCTCATGGATTGGCGCACGCCTTCGGGTTTGCCGTCGACTCTCATGCTGCGGCTCCTTTGAGAAGATAGGTGAGCACACCGAGCAGCACGGCAGGCGTGCCGATGCCCAGCCATGCGCGCAGCGCGCTTTTGCAGCCGAAAGCCCAGAGCGCAGCGCAGGCCTGCGCGATGAATGAGAGCATGGTTGCCCACATCACCGCATCGGTGCGCGTGCTGCCCGTTTGGGCCAGAAAGAGTCCAACGCCGGCTGCCGTGGCGGATGCGAGCGCATAGCCGCCACCGACTGCCGCCAGTGCGCGAGAAACCACGGCCAGGCGGTAGCGGGTCATGGAGACGCTGGGGTTCTTGCGGGCATTCGATGTCGTCACGGCGGCCGTCATGCGGGCCTCCGCGTGTGCTGGGAGGTGCGCGCGCAAGTCGGAAAGAACGGCTGAAGCATGGGGGCAAAACACGCAGGCGATGCGGCGCTGTCCCTCGTTGTTGTGAGCATGATGCTGATTTTGTATTGAGAACTATTATCAATATACTTTCTTCTCCGGGCTGCTTTTTAAACGCTGTGTAAAGCTGGGAACTTTTCAGATTTCAGTCTGGCGATCGGGGCTGAACTTGACAGAAGGTTTACACGGCGAATGCGAAGCGTTTACGTCATCGTGTCATTCTTCGGCACAGATTTCTGTGTTCCATTTGCCTCCTTGGGGTCGCGCAGAGAGCGTCTTGCCGGCGTAGAGAATCCTTGTGCTGATGATTCGGGTTTGCCGTGTGCCAGATGTCTTTTGGTGTCGCCTCAGGTTTTTTTGTGCCTTGCTCCATGACCGACGCCGCTTCATCAAACCCCTCCACGCCCCCGCGGCGCAACCGCCGATTCGTGTTTTCAACCTTGGCGGTAGTGGCCGTGCTGGCCGCTGCCGGAGGTGCCTGGTACCACTGGAGTGCCCACCGTACGCCCAAGGTGGAATACATCTATGCGAACGTGCAGCGCACGCAATTTGAAGATCTGGTGAGCGCCACGGGGGCTTTGCAGCCGCGCGACTACGTGGACGTGGGCGCGCAGGTTTCGGGCCAGTTGCGCAAGCTGCTGGTTGACGTGGGCAGCGAAGTCGCCGATGGTCAGCTGTTGGCGGAGATCGACGCCGAGCAGTCCACCGCCAAAGTGGACGCAAGCCGTGCCAGCCTTCGCGCGCAGCGCGCCCAGCTGGTGCAAAACGAGGTGAACCTGAAGAAGGCTGAACGCGATCTGGAGCGTCTGCGCAATCTGCTCAAGGACGACGCGACCACGCTGGAGCTGGTGCAGAACGCTCAAACCACCGTCGATTTGACCCGCGCTCAGATCAACACGCAAAAGGCGCAGATTGAACAGACGCAAGCGAGCATGCGGGTGGACGAGTCCAACCTCAAGTACACGAAGATCTACGCGCCTATGGCGGGCACGGTGGTCAGCATCACGGCCAAGCAGGGGCAGACGCTGAACGCCAATCAGGCCGCGCCAACCATTTTGCGCATTGCCGATCAATCGACGATGACCGTGCAGACGCAAGTCTCCGAGGCCGACGTGAGCAAGCTGCGCGCGGGCATGCCCGCATACTTCACCACGCTCGGCAGCCAGGGGCGCAGGTGGTATGGCGAGCTGCGCAAGATCGAGCCTACGCCCACCGTGACCAACAACGTGGTGCTCTACAACGCGCTGTTCGACGTCGACAACCACAATGGCTCGCTCATGGCGCAGATGACGGCGCAGGTCTTCTTTGTCGTCGCTGAAGTGCGGGACGCGCTGGTGGTGCCTATGGCTGCGGTCACGCTGCAAGGCCCGCAAGGCGGGCGGCGCGAAGGTGCATCCGCTCCCGCTGCTGGAGCGCCGCGACAACCGGCTTCAGCCGCACCGGCAGCCGTCGAGCAGGGGCGCCGCAGTCCGCGGGCCGAAGGCGCATCCGCCGATGAAGCGCGAAGCGGTGGATCGCGCGGGGAGGGCCGTGAAGGGCGCGAGCCCCGGGGTGAGGGCCGCACAGTCAATGGCGAGCAACGCCAGCGCGCATCGGGTCCACGCAACGGCGCTGCGCCGACCCCAGGCATGCCGCGCAAGGCCACGGTCAAGGTGGCGCAGGAAGATGGCGTCATCATCGAACGAGAAATTACCATTGGCGTGAGCAACCGCGTGCAGGCGCAGATTCTTTCGGGCCTGGAGGAGGGTGAGCGCGTGGTTGTGGGAGTCAAGCAAGTGGAAGCGCAACGCCGCAGCGCGACGGCGCAACAGCCGCAGCAAGGGCCGGGCGGCATGGGGCCGGGCATGGGTGCAGGCGCTGCTGGAGGTAGCCGTCGGTGAACACGCCTTCTGTCTCCGCGGTGCCGCTCATCGAGCTGCATGGCGTCACCAAAACCTATGGCGAGGGCGAGCTGGCGGTCGAGGTGCTGCATGGCATCGATCTCGCGATCTATCCGGGCGAGCTGGTGGCCATCATGGGAGCGTCCGGCTCCGGCAAGTCCACGCTCATGAACATTCTGGGCTGCCTTGATCGGCCCACCACCGGCACTTACCGTTTCATGGGCCGCGACGTGTCTTCGCTGGGCCGTGACGAACTGGCCGAGCTGCGGCGCGAGGCCTTCGGCTTCGTGTTCCAGAGCTACAACCTGATCGCCACGGGCACGGCGGCCGACAACGTCGAAGTGCCGGCGATCTACGCCGGCGTGACGCCGCACGAGCGACACGCTCGGGCCAGTGAATTGCTGGCGATGCTGGGGCTGGCGGATCGCACGCATCACCGCCCCAATCAGCTTTCGGGTGGCCAGCAGCAACGCGTTTCCATCGCGCGTGCGCTCATGAACGGCGGCCGCGTGATCTTGGCCGACGAGCCCACCGGCGCGCTCGACAGCAAGAGCGGCGCGGATGTGATGCGTCTGCTCAAGGAGCTTTCGGCGCAGGGGCACACGGTCATTCTGATCACGCACGCGCCCGAGGTCGCTCAGCATGCGCAGCGTGTCATCGAGATCAGCGACGGCCATGTGCGGGCCGATCCCGGGCCGCAACTCTCGGATGAATCGCAAGCTGCGGCCCAGCAGTGGGCGCCGCGCACCAACGGAGGTGCGAGCTATCTGTCCGACGTGCTGGAAGCGACGAAGACGGCCATGCGCGCGCTGCGCGCCAATATGTTCCGTTCCATCCTCACGCTGCTGGGCATCGTGATCGGCGTGGCTTCGGTCATTGCCATGCTGGCGATCGGAGATGGCGCCAAGCAGACGGTGATCGACCGCATCGGGGCGATGGGCTCCAACCTGCTGCTCGTGCGCCCTGGCGCGCCCAATCAGCGCGGCTTCAACAGCACGGCGACGCTGGTGCAGGCCGATGTGATCGCCATCGACAAGGAG
Source organism: Pantoea sp. 18069 (assembly GCF_902706035.1). Taxonomy (GTDB): domain Bacteria; phylum Pseudomonadota; class Gammaproteobacteria; order Burkholderiales; family Burkholderiaceae_C; genus Comamonas. The sequence continues at coordinate 50,600 of NZ_CACSJA010000018.1, forward strand.
GTTCCCAACGTGCTTGCGGCCATTCCCGAGCAGAGCAGCACGGTGACGTTGCGCTTTGGCGGGGCGGACTATTCAAGCAGCGTGACGGGTACGTCCGCCAAGTTTCCGATTGCACGGCAATGGCAGGTGGCGCAGGGCAGCTTCTTCAGCGAAGACGATGAAACCAGTTACGCGACCGTTGCGGTACTCGGCCAGACGGCCGCAAATGCGCTTTTTCAGAATGGCGAAAACCCCGTGGGTCAGTTCTTTCTTGTCAACAACCTGGTCTTTCAGGTCGTGGGCGTGATGGCTGCGCGCGGCGCTTCGCCGACGGGACAGGACCAGGACGACGTGGTGCTTGTTCCCTATGCGACCAGCCAGTTGCGCCTGTCGGGCCAGCGCTTCTTGCGCAACGTGACGGTGGCTGTGGCGGATACGGATCGCATCGATGAGACGCAGGCGGCAGTCGAGTCCTTGCTCACCGAACGCCATGGCGTGGTGGATTTCCAGATCCGCAACATGGCCTCGATCATCGAGGCTGCGACGGAGACGCAGAACACCATGACGATTTTGCTGGGCTCGATTGCAGCGATCTCGTTGCTGGTGGGCGGCATCGGCGTCATGAACATCATGCTGGTGAGCGTGACCGAGCGCACGCGCGAGATCGGCATCCGCATGGCAACGGGCGCGCGCATGCGCAACATTCTCCAGCAGTTCCTGATCGAAGCGCTCGTGGTGTCCGCGCTGGGGGGCGCCATCGGCGTGCTCTGCGGATTGGGCGTGGCGGCCATCATCCAGGCCTTCGGCACACCCGTGCAGTTCTCGATATTGCCGGTGCTGCTGGCCTTCGGGTGTGCGTTCGCGACCGGACTCGTCTTCGGTTATTTGCCTGCCAAGAAGGCAGCCGGGCTCGATCCGGTTGTGGCGCTGGCTTCAGAATAAATGGGTTTCAAGATCACCATGCACAGTGCATTGACTTACTGCTTTCCCCGCAGCGCGCTGGCCGCTGCCTTGCTTGTTGTTGCCGGCTGCGCAGTCCATGAACCTCGCACCAGCGTGTCCATGCCCTTGCCCGCGGCGTGGGCGGCAGGGGAGTCGACTTCCGCCGCATCCGCATCCGTGTCGCAGGAATGGTGGCGCGCCTTTGGATCGGCGCAGCTTCAAGCGCTGGTGGGGGAAGCACTCGACGGCAGCAGCGATCTGCGCACCGCAGCCGAGCGTGTGCGCCAGGCCGACATCGCGCTGCAAAGCGCTGGCGCCGCGCAGTTGCCGGGCGTGTCTGCCTCCGCAGGCAGCTCGGGCAACCGGCGTGAAGGGGCGAGCACCGCCAAGTCCACATCGCTCTCGCTCAACGTGAGCTATGAGGTGGACTTGTGGGGGCGCATTGCTGCCGATGTCGACTCGGCTCGCGCACAGGCGGCTGCGACGCGGCTGGATCTGGAGACCGCGCGCATCACTTTGACGGCTTCGGTCGCCACCACCTATTTCCAATTGCTCGCGCAACGTGAGCGCGTGGAGATCGCGCGCAACAACCTGGCCATTGCCGAGCGCGTGCTGAGCGTCGTGCAATCGCGCGCGCGCAATGGAGTGGCCACGCCGCTCGAAGTCTCGCAGCAAACCACGACGGTGCTTCAGCAGCGCACGGCGCTGGTTCCTCTGGAGGAGCAGCAGCGCCAAACCGTGACGGCCCTGGCACTGCTGCTGGGGCGCCAGCCCATTGGCTTCAACGCAGGCGAGGGCGAAGCGCTGCTGCAAATGCAGGCGCCCAGCGTCACGCCCGGCCTGCCTTCCGAGCTGCTGGTGCGTCGGCCGGATTTGCAGGCCGCGGAAACCCGGCTCGCTGGCGCGGACGCCAACGTCGCAGCTGCACGCGCGGCGCTGTTGCCCAGCTTTTCGCTGTCGGCCGCCGGAGGTGTAGGCAGTGCCGCCTTGCTGAGTCTAGCTGGCGGCACGGGAAGTGTTTCTCTTGCCGCGTCGCTTGCGCAGACCCTGTTTGACGGAGGTCGAAAAGATCTGCAGATCGATCTGGCCCGTTCGCAGCGGCAGGTGCTGATCGAGAACTATGCAAGCGCAGTGCGGCAAGCGCTCAAGGAAGTGCAGGATGGCCTTGGCAACGCCGACACCGCCCGCCGCCAGGAAGTCACCCAAAGCGAAGTCATCGCGCAGGCACAGCGTTCGCTGGACCTGTCCGAGCGCCGTTACCGCGAGGGTGTGGATACGCTGCTGACGGTGCTGGAAGCGCAGCGCACCTTGTTCACCGCACAGGATTCGCTCGCGCAGATTCGGCAATCCCGGTTGACGAGCGCCGTGGATCTGTACCGCGTTCTGGGTGGAGGGTGGAGCGCAGGGGCTGATGTGCCGCAGACCGATCCGGTCTGAAGGCTCTGCGGGACTGGCGGCCGAATGGTTTGCCGCAATGGGCGCTGCACCGGGCCGACGGCGCTTGAAAGCGCGTTGGAGACGCCGGGCGGCCGGGCTTTCGACGGCGCCGTGGCGTTGGGATTGACTCAGCCGTTTGGCTGTCTCAACCCATTCAGAATGGTCGTGAGATATAATTCGTGAACGAGAATCAATCTCATTTTAAAGTCAAGAAACGGCGTGCCGGACGAGAGGTCGTCGGTTCGCTTCTGGCCGCTTGGGCTGGGCGAAAGTGGGTATGAGGATGGAGACACGCGTATGGGGTGGGTGCACGAGCGATACCGCCGACCTCCTGGTGGAGTCGTCGGCGCAGGTGCTCGTGGTGGATGACGAAGTCGACATTCGGGAACCCCTGGTGACCTATCTTGCGCGCTGCGGCCTGCGCCCGTTCGGCGTTGCGGGTGGCATGGCCATGCGATCCCAGCTGGCGCTGCAGCATTTCGATCTGATCGTGCTCGACATCATGTTGCCCGGTGAGGACGGCTTGAGTCTGTGTCGTCATGTGGTCGAAACGGTGGGCACGCCGGTGATTCTGTTGACCGCGAAGGCCAGCCTGGTCGAGCGTGTGCGCGGCCTGGAGGCGGGCGCTGACGACTACCTCGTCAAGCCCTTCGATCCGCCCGAGCTGGTGGCGCGCATCCGTGCCGTGCTGCGCCGCCAAAGCCGTGCGCTGGGCTCGGCCGCGCGCGGTGCGCGCCTGCAGTTTGACCGCTGGATGTTCCACCCCGCGCGGCGCGAACTCTCCGACACGGCGGGCAGACCCGTTGCCTTGAGCGAGGCCGAGTGCCAGTTGCTGTCGGTGCTGGTGGCCAATGCCAACCAGGTGCTCAGCCGCGACACGCTGCTCGAACTCACGCAGCGCGGTGACCAATCGTTGTTCGACCGCAGCATAGACACACAGATCAGCCGCCTGCGCCGCAAGCTGGAGCGCGATGCGCGCTGCCCAGAGCTGATCAAGACCGTCTGGGGCAATGGCTATCTGTTTGCCGCCGAGGTTCGGCGGCTGGTGCCATGAAGCTGTGGCCGCGCGGCATGGCGGGGCAACTCACCTTGCTGATCCTGCTGGGCCTGCTGCTCGCGCACGTGGTGGCCCTGGTGTTGCTGCACCAGAACGCGCAGGTGCTCAACCCGGTCGCGCGTGAGCGGGCGATCAGCCGGCTCGCCACCACCTGGCGCATGCTGGAATGGGCGCGGCCCGAGGACGCCGAGCAGGTGCTGCAAGCCCTGGGCAATGACAGCGGTGACTTCTGGGTCGGCCGCGAACCCGCCGTATTGCCTGGCGAACCCACTGCCGAAGAGCGGCGCATGCTCGACGCCTTGGCGACCAAACTGCCGAATCTGCCGCCCGCGCACGCACGCGTGCGCCTGGAGATTCCGCGGGGCGGACCGCTGGGCGTCTTCAACGCGGAACTGGGCTGGTCCGTGTTTGAACTGGAGACCGCGCTGCGCCTGAGCGACGGGCGCTGGCTGCACAGCCGCCAGCGCCCGTTGGCGGGCTACCAATGGTGGCGCCTGCTGCGCTTTTCCTTGCCCACCAGTACCTTGCCGGTACTGGTCATCGTGCTGGTCTTCGTCTGGCGCACGCTGCGCCCGATCAAGGCGCTGGCCGCCGCGGCTGAGTGCGTGAGTCGCGGCGAGCGCATCGCGCCGCTGCCCCTGGTGGGGCCGCGCGAAACACGCGAGGTGTCGGCCGCCTTCAACCTGATGCAGGACAAACTCAGGCGCTTTGTTGACGACCGCACGCAACTGCTGGCGGCCATCAGCCATGACATTCGAACGCCCATCACCTCGCTGCGCCTGCGCACCGCGCTGCTGGAGCCCTCGGAGCAGCGCGACGCCATGGAACGCACGTTGACAGGCATGGGCGAGATGGTGGCTCAGACCCTGGAATTTGCGCATGACGCCGCCGCCATCGAGGCCACCTGCGCGACCGGGTTGCGGGAGCTGGTGCAGGAGGTGCTGCAAGAGTTGCCGCCGGATGGCGCGCTGCGCGCATCCCTGGCAGCTGGCCCCGAGGTGGTCTACCGCGCCAGGCCCATGAGCTTGCGCCGCGCCGTGGCGAATCTGGTCGACAACGCCCTGCGCCATGGCGGCGGTGCGCGCGTGAGCGTGCTGGCCGAATCCGGCGGTGCGTGCATCGTGGTGGAAGACGAAGGCCCAGGCCTGGAGCCGGCGATGCTGGAGTGCGTCTTCGAGCCGTTTTTCCAAGGCGATCCGGCGCGCCATCGCGATGGCGCCCGTGCCGGCGGCGTGGGCTTGGGCCTGTCGATCGCGCGCTCGTGCGCGCGCGCGCACGGCGGTGACGTGCACCTGGCCAACCGCGCTGAAGGCGGCTTGCGCGCAAGCATCCACTTGCCCTGACACGCGCCGTCGCACCGGCGGCGTGCGTGGCGTTTCAGCGGGCCTGGTCGAAAGCCGCGCCGATCCGCACTGCCGTGCCGCAAGGCGCCAGCACCTTCAGCGCGATTCGGTTGCGCTCGAACCATTGCGTCAGACCATGGGCCTGGCTGTGCCCGGATGCCGGCGCGGGGTTGCCTGGATGCACGATCTCCTGCATCAGCATCAGTTGCAGGGTCTGGAGCAAAAGCGCTGGCTGCCCCGCAAAGGCCGCAAGCTGTGCCAACTCGGAAAAGGACGCCGGCCCTGCGGCCAGCCGGAGCAGCAGTGCGGTGCACAGCGCCTGCGGCGCTTCGATGGGGCCTATGGGTGTGGAGAAGGTGACGGGGCCGCCGGCAGGAGCCCCTGGCAGTTGCTGGAACAGCGTGGCGCCCAACTGCGCGACATAGTCCTCCCGGCCCAAGGGCCGGGGTTGGCGCTGGAAAAGGTCCATGCGCTGATGGCTGTTGCGCGCCATGTCCTTGAGCGTCTCGGCCAGGGCCGGAATCTGGGTCTGCTGGACTACGCCCTGCAGTTGCCCGGGAATGGACAGGGAGGCATCCAGATTGTTGAAAACGTCCGCACTTCCCAGATAGCCCAGGCCCAGCGCACCGATCTGCTGGTGCACATCCACCGAATGCTGGGGCTGCCAGTGGTCGGTCAGAAACTCATGGGCCAGATGGTTGGGGTCCTTGGAATGCAGGCTGTTCAGGTGTTTGAGCACGCCAGGCTGGTCCACGAAAAGCCCTCGCTCGGCCAGCTGGCGCAGCAGCTTCAAACCCATCTGCACCTGCTGGGCCGATGTCCCGGGCACATGGGGGGCAAAGAGGTTCAGCACATGCTGCACCGCCAGCAGATCGGTGGAGCCCGGGTGACACATGTAGTGCAGGTAGAAGAGGCCGCCGGGCTGGAGGCTGGCACTCACGCAGTCCAGCAGGCCGGCCCGGTGCCGGGGCGCGACCCAGGACCAGACGCCATGCGTGGCCATGAAATCGAACGACCCGGGATGGCTGGCGGCAAACTCGCAAAAGCCGCTGTGGACGAACTCGATGTTCGAAAGCCCCGCCGCCTGTGCCGCCGCGCGTGCGACACGCAGATGCCTGTCGTTGAAATCCACGCCGACAAACCGGGCGTGCGGATGGCAGGCCGCCGCCACCAGCAGATTGACCCCCAGGCCGCAACCCAGCTCGCAATAGCTGAACGGCCGGGCCACATCGGGCGCTGCGAAGCCCAGCAGGCGCGATACGCAGGACAACCAGACCGGCTGCATTTCCTTGTAGAAAAATGCGGGGTAGTTGACATCGGTGGTGTAGCCATCCATTTTTTTCAAGGCCGTACCTTTCCAAATAAATCGGGCCTGGCCGCATGCAAGCTGCCAGGCCGTCCATGCGCCGATGCGCCTGTGCGTCGGTAACGATCAGAACTGAACGGTCATCGATGCACTGTAGCGTCGGCCATCCAGCACATAGGCAAAGCCTTCTTCCGGTGTGACGACCTTGTTGGTCAGGTTGTAGACACCGAACCGCAGCTTGACATTGGGCGCCGCCGCATACACCAGCCCCACATCCACGAAGGTATAGGCGGGATACTTCACATCGTTGGTGCTGGAGCCGCTGGCATTCGTGGTGCGACCCGATGTCTTGCCGCGGAAGTTGAGCTGCGTCCACACGTTCAACTTGTGGGTGGCGCGCCAATCCAGCGTGGTGTTGAACATGTGCTCAGGAATGTCGTTCAGCGGCTTGCCGGCGTTGGTCCCCGAAGTCTGCTCCGTCTTGGCATAGGTATAGCTGTGGCGATACGTCCAGTCCCGGTTGACCTTCCAATCCGCGGTCCATTCCAGGCCCTTCAGCTCGGCGGAGTCCACGTTCTCCATGAGGGTGTAGCCATACTGGTGGGCCGGGTAGGTCACGCCGCCCGATTGGCAGACCACGTTGGGCTCGCAGATACGGCCTGTGCGCAACAGCTTGTCCTTGAACTTGCTCCGATACACCGTCAGGCTGCCGGCCAGCCCGGTGTTGGCGTTGCCGTAGTTCAAGCCGATTTCAAAGTTGCGGGTGGTCTCTGGCTTCAGATCAGGGTTGCCGATGACCACACCACCCATGGAGGTGCTGCCAAAGTCCGTGGCGGCGTTGCGCAGGCTGGGGGTCTTGTAGCCCGTCGTCATCCCGCCTTTGAGGGCCAGCGTGGGCGTCAGGTCATACACCGCGTACACCTTGGGGCTGAGCTTGCCCCCGAAGTCCTCGCTGTAGTCATAACGACCGCTGAGCAGCAACGACAGATCGTCGGTCAACCGCCAGTTGTCTTCCAGGAACAGCGCGTACATGTCGCGTTCCATGGTCACCACGTCCGTCGGCACCACGATGCCGGGCAGGTTCAGGCCGTTGCTCGCACCGTCCATGAGCTTTTCGCTCTTGTAGTTGGCCCCGCCGGTCAGGGTGTGCTTGCCCAGGAAGAACGTGGCCTGGGTATTGGCCGTCAAGGTGTCGAAGCCGATGCTGTTGCCGGTCGTGGCATTGACCCGTGTCGGGTTTTCCGAGGTGTCGTAGCTCACATAGCTTTCCCACAGCATGTCCTTGTAGCGCCCTTCGTGGGTGGCGAAGAGGTTGTTGCGCACCGATTTGCTGTAGCTGGCCTCGGCGTCGGCTGCGAGGCTCTTGCCGGGGTTGTGGCTACGCTCCTGTGTCGTGCGGGTGGCGCCGAAGGTGAAGGCGTTCTGGGCATTGACCTTCAGGCTGGCCTTGGCACCGAAGTTTTGCAACTGGTATTTGGGGTCTGCGGCCGCGCTGTCCCCACCACCGACGAAATCCGCTTCATCCTGATTGCGAAATGCGCCAGTCAATTGCAAGGACAGCAGATCCTGCACGATAGGCAGGTTCAGGGCCATGCTGGTCTGAAAGCCTGCGTTGGTGACCTCATTGCCTGCACCAGGCTGGATGTATTCGGTGGTGACACTGCCGCTGAACTTGTTGACCACCTTCTTGGTGATGATGTTGACCACACCGCCAATGGCATTCGAGCCGTACAGCGAAGAAGCGGGGCCGCGCACCACTTCAATGCGTTCGATGGATTCCAGCGGTGGCAGAAAGTTGATGGGCGTGCCCGCCTGCGCGCCATTGAGGCCAAACGCCTGGTTGTCCTGCTGCGGCCGACCATCGACGAGGAACAGGGTGTAGTCCGCGCTCATGCCGCGAATCATGACGGACTGCTCCACACCGCCGCCCTGGATGTGGATACCCGGCACGTTCTTGAGCACGTCGGTCACATCTGTGTAGGATTTCTTGGCGATCTCGTCTGCCGTGATCACGGTGATGGATGCAGGGGCATCTTTCACGCTTTGCTCGTAGCCCCCGGCAGTCACGGTGATTTCATCAAGCTGTGTCGCGCTCTGCGTGGACTGGGCCATCGCATGGGAGGTCAGGGCAGACAGGCTGGAGATGGCCGCTGCAGCAATCAGCGTGCGGCGGAAGGGGAGGGACAGGGACATCAAATACTCCGGATTGCATGAAAAGAACGGGGGGCGGAAGCCCTGCACCGACAGGAATCGGTCAGTCCGTACGGGCCTTGGCCTTCCGCGAAATCAAGCAGACAGACAACGATGGCCGCCCGAGTCCGAGCCCGGTCGCTTCTGTCATGTCAAGCAAATGCGAATCATATGTATTTGCGTTGTAAAGAGTTTGTCAAATTATGACCAACGCTGAAAGCAGGCCGCTCGCCGAAGCCGGGTCGGCTTGACCCGATGCCGAAACGGGCCCCTGCCCCACTTGGACGACGGGCGCGAACCGCGAAAGCACTGCGCCGCGGAGGCCGCAGGTTGCGCAGCGTCTCAGGCGGGCGCGAGCCAGCGCTGCACCAGCCGCACAAGGAAGCTGGCGCCCAGGGGCAGCAACTCGTCGTTGAAATCGTAGCTGGGGTTGTGCACCACGCACGGGCCGCCGCCGTGGCCGAGGTCGCGGTGCTCACCGTCGCCGTTGCCGATGAAGGCATAACAACCCGGCACCTGCTCCAGCATGAACGAGAAATCTTCCGCCGCCATGATGGGCGCCTGCGTCACCACCTGCGAGGGCGCCAGCATCTCGCCCAGCACCTGGCGCACGAAGGCGGTCTCGGCCTCGTGGTTGACGGTGGACGGGTAGTTGCGGCGGAACTCGAAGTCATGCCCGGCGCCGAACATGGCGCAGGCATGCGAAGCGATCTCGCCCATGCGGCGTTCGATCAGGTCCAGCGTCTCGGCGGTGTAGGCCCGCACCGAGCCCTGGATCTCGCAGGTGTCTGGAATGACGTTGGGCACGGAGCCCGCGTGGATCATGGTGATGGAAACCACGGCCGTCTCCAGCGGCTTCTTGCTGCGGCTGACGATGGTCTGGAGCGCCGGCAGGATCTGGCTGGCGACAGCGATAGGGTCCACCGAGAGGTGGGGCATGGCGGCGTGGCCGCCCTTGCCGCGGATGGTGATGCGGAACTCGTTGTTGGACGCCAGAACCGGGCCCGGCGACGCGGCGATGGTGCCCACAGGAATGCCGGGCATGTTGTGCATGCCGAATACTGCGTCCATGGGGAAACGTTCAAACAGGCCGTCGCGTATCATCTCGCGCGCACCGCCGCCATGTTCCTCGGCGGGCTGGAAGATCAGGTAGACCGTGCCATCGAAGTCGCGGTGCTGCGCCAGGTACTGGGCCGCGCCCAGCAGCATGGTGGTGTGGCCGTCGTGGCCACAGGCGTGCATCTTGCCGGCGTGCCGGCTGGCATGCTCGAACTCGTTGGACTCCTGCATAGGCAGCGCGTCCATGTCGGCGCGCAGGCCGATGGCGCGCTTCGAATCGCCTTGCCGGAGTATGCCCACCACACCTGTGCGGCCCAGGCCGCGGTGGACGGGGATGCCCCACTGCGTGAGCAGATCGGCCACCAGGTCGGAGGTGCGTGTTTCCTCGAACGCGAGTTCGGGGTGGGCATGGAGGTCGCGACGCACGGCCTTCAGGTAGGCGGTCTGGCCCACGATGCTGTCAATGAGTTTCATGGTATCAATCCGGTTTCAGGTTCAGCTTCTGCAGCAGGGGGGTCCAGAGCGCGCGGTCCTGCGCGATGCGCTGGGCGAAGGCCGTGGGCGATGCGTGATAGGGCAGGGAGCCTTGGCTCTCGAACACCTTTTGCACCGCCGGGTCGTGCAGTACCTGCCCGATCTCGCGGTTCAGCCGCTGCACCACGGCGGCGGGCACGCCGGTGCTGGTGACCACGCCCAGCCACACCGCGCCCTCGAAGCCGCTGAAGCCCTTGTCGGCAAAGCTTGGCACCTTGGCAAAGCTGGGGCTCTCCACGCCCGGGCTGACGCCCAGCACGCGCAGGCGCCCGTCTTTCACCATCGGCTCCACCAGCGAGGTGCCGGCGAGGTAGGCCTGCGTGTCGCCGGCCATCACCGAGGTCAGGGCGTCGGGGCCGGTGCGAAAGGGGATGTGCGCGATGCGCGTGCCCGCCTGTTCCTGGAATAGTTCGAACAGTACGTGCGGCGGGCTGCCGTTGGACGACGAGGCGTAGTTCAGCACGCCGGGCTCCCGCTTGGCCAGGGCCACGAGGTCTTCTAGCGATTGCACCGGCAGCTTGGGGTTGACCACCAGCGCCATAGGGATCAGCGCGATCGGGCTGACGGGCTGCAGATCGGCTTGCGGGTCGTAGGTCAGCTTGGGAAACACGAAGGGATTCCAGGCCATGTGCGCGTTGGTCACGATGGCCAGGGTGTGGCCATCGGGCGGGTTGTCCTTGAGCGCCTGCAGCGCCACCATGCCGCCCGCGCCCGGCTTGTTGTCGACCACCACGGTCTGGCCCAGTGCCTGCCTCAGGCGCTGGGCCAGGGGCCGGGCGAAGTTGTCCGGCAGGCTACCCGCGCCACCGTTGACGATGAGCGTGACGGTTTTGGTGGGGAAGTTCTCGGCGGCCCGCAGCAGGGGCGCGCTGGAGAGCAGGGCCAGGGACAGCAGGCAGCGCGACGCGCGCGACAAGCGCCGTGCAGTGGGGGTCATGTCGTCTCCTCCAGTGGTGGGTGGATGGGATGAGCGGGGCTTGCTGCGATGCGCTGCAGCAGCGCGGGCGCCATGAGGCGTGTGGCGGTCTCCCCCGTCATCTCGGCGTGCAGCAGGGGCAGCTCCAGCGTGTCGAGCTGCGCGGCATAGTCGGCCCAGCGCGCGGCCTGCAATTGCGGCCTGTCCGCGTGGTCGCGGCCGGCGCGCAGGTGCGTGAGGGGGCCGTCGAAGCGGCGATGGTGGTGTTGGCGGATCAGGCGGTTGGTGTCGGTGACCACGCGCACCACGCCCTCGAGCGCGCGCACCGGCAGGTGGCCTAGCGCGGTGTCGCCCTGGCGCAGGAAATCGATCACCGCCTCGCGCGTGGTGAGTTCGGGATGGCCTTCGGGGTCGTGGCCGGCGATGGCGAGCAAGGCGCGCAGGGCCTGCAGCGGCGTCGGCTCGGGCTCGCTGCGCCAGACATCGGCGGGGTAGGCGTCGAGCAGTGCGACCAGGCCCACCGCGCGCTGGCGGGCTTGCAGCTCGACCGCCATGGCCTGCGCGAGGATGCCGCCGACCGACCAGCCCAGCAGGTGGATAGGACCGCGCGGCTGCAACTCGAGGATGCGCTGCACGTACTGCCGTGCGAGCTCGTCTATGCTGTGCGGCAGGGGGGCATCCGGGTCTAGCGCCGGCGACTGCAGGCCGTAGACGCTGCGCCTGCGGCCCGCTCCCGCATCGGCCAGGGCGCGCGCCAGGTGGCGGTAGCCCCAGACGATGCCGCCGGCCGGGTGCACCACGAACAGCATGGGCAAGCCCGGTTCGCCGGACACGAGCTGGAGCATGGGGGCGAGGCCGCTGTCGAAGCGCACTTCTTCCGAGTCGATGGCCGCGGCCAGCGCGCCCAGCGCTGGCGTGGTGAACAGCGTGCCCAGGCCCGGGTCGCGCCGCCAGCGGTTCTGGATAGACAGCAGCAGTTCCACGGCCGATAGCGAGTCGCCGCCGAGGCTGAAGAAGTCGCTGTCCGCGTTGAGTGCGGTGTCGGGCGCGAGGTCGAGCACCTGCCGGAACAGCTGCGCCAGCGCGGTCTCGGTGGGTGTGCGCGGCGCTGGGCCCTGCGCCGTTTCCAGGCGGGGCGCGGGCAGGCGGGCGCGATCGAGCTTGCCGTTGGCGGTCACGGGCCAGTCGTCCAGCGCGACGAAGGCGCCGGGCAACATGTAGGCGGGCAGCTGCGCGGCCATGTGCGTGCGCAGCGCCTTCTCGCTGAAATGGGTACCGGCCTGCACATAGGCGACCAGGCGCTTGTCGCCGGGCGGGTCTGCGCGCACGATCACGGCCGAACGCGCCACCAGGCCCGACGAGGCCATGGCCGCTTCGATGTCGCCGAGTTCTATGCGCAGGCCGCGCAGCTTGATCTGGTGGTCGCTGCGACCGAGGAACACGACGGCGCCGTCTTCGCGCCAGCGCGCCAGGTCGCCGGTCTTGTAGATGCGCTCACCCGGGCGGTGCGGGTCGGGCAGGAAGCGCTCGGCGCTCAGGTCGGCGCGCCCGAGGTAGCCGCGCGCGAGCTGGATGCCGCCGAGGTACAGGTCGCCACTCACGCCCGGCGGCAGTGGGCGCATCTGCGCGTCGAGCACGTACAGGCGCGTGTTCCACACCGGGAAACCGATGGGCACGGGCGACGTCTGGTCTTGCGCGTCGGCAGGCCAGTAGCTCACATCCACCGCTGCTTCGGTCGGGCCGTAGAGGTTGTGCAGCTCGCTTTGCAGCGTGGCGTGCAGTTGGTCGCGCAGCGGCGCGCCCAGTTCCTCGCCGCTGCAGAAAATGCGGCGCATGCGCAAGCCCCGCGCGCCCGGCGTGCCGAGGAAGGCCGCCAGCATCGAGGGCACGAAGTGGCAGGTGCCGATCTGGCGCTGGCGGATGAGCCGCGCCAGCCAGACCGGGTCGCGGTGCGCCTCGGGCGGCGCAATGACCAGCGTGCAGCCGGTGATCAGCGGCAGGAAGAACTCCCACACCGATACGTCGAAGGTGGCGGGCGTCTTCTGCAGGATGCGGTCCGACGTGTCGAAGCCATAGTGCTGGCGCATCCACTCCAGCCGGTTGACGATGGCGCGGTGCTCCACCAGCACGCCCTTGGGCTCGCCAGTGGAGCCGGAGGTATAGATGACGTAGGCTGCGTCCTGCGCAGCCGGGCAGCCCGCGAGCGTCGCCGCGCTCGACGGCGCCGGCCAGGCGCGCGGCTCCAGCCGCGCGGTGTCCGCTGGCAGCACGCCGGCGTCGTCGTCGCGCACCAGCACGCACAGCGGCTGGGCGAGCGCGAGGATGCGGGCGAGCCGGTCGGGCGGGTGGCTGAGGTCCAGCGGCAGGTAGGCCGCACCCGCGCGCAGCACGGCCACCAGCGCCACCAGCAGATCGAGCGAGCGTGGCAAGGCCACGGCCACCAGCCGCTCCCGGCCCGCGCCGCGGGCTTGCAAGTCGGCGGCAAGGCTGCGGGTTCGGGCTTCCAGCTCGCCGTAGCTGAGCGTGGTCCCCTCGTACTCCAGCGCGCCGGCCTGCGGCGTTTGCGCCATGCGCGCTTCGATCAGCGCAGCCAGCGTGGTGTCGGGCAAGGGGTGGTCGGTGGCGTTGACATCGAACAGGTAGCGCTGCGATTCGGCCGGGCTGGCCAGCGGGATGTCGCCCAGCGTCCGGGCCCGGGGCGCTGCCGCGAGAAAGGCGAGCAGGCGCGCCTGGTGCGCCTGCACGGTGGCCAGGCTGTAGAGGTCCGGGTTGGCCTCGATCTCCAGGTCGAGATGCTGCGTGCCGTCGCCGCGAAAACCGATGGTGATGTCGTCGATCGGGCCCGTGCTGAGGATCTCCAGCGCGAGCTGCACCGCGGGCAGCGTCAGTGCGCGGTAGAAGGGTTGCACGTTGATGAGCGCAGCGTGCAGGCGGCGCTGACCGCCGAGCAGGCCGAGGTCGCGGCGCAACTGCTCGCTGCGGTAGCGGCCATGGCGGCGCGCGCGCTGCTGGTCGCGAGCGACGCCCTGGATGAAGTCGGCCAGGGGCATGTCGTCGGACGCGGCCACTTGCAATGGCAGCACGTTCATCACTGTGGCGGTGGCGCGCGCGCTCGCGCTGCCCAGGCGGCCCATGTAGGGCACGCCCACCACTGTCTGCGCCGCGCCGCTCATGCGCAGTACGTAGAGGGCGGTGATGGCCGTGAGCACGTCGGGCCAGGGCAGCTTGAGCGACTGCGCGTAGGCAAGCAGCGGCGACAGCAGCGCGGCGGACAGCGGCGCGGTCAAACGGTGGCAGGTGTGCGCACTGACGGCGCGGCCACCGGCCATGCCGACGACGTCGGGCATGTTGCTCAAGGTGTCGCGCCAGAAGGCGGCGTCCTTGGCGCGGCGTTCGCCGCGCTGGTAGCCTGCGTCTTCGTCGATCACGCCTTGCAGAGGCGCCAGCGGTTCGTGGCCGGGTGCCGAGGCCACGAGGCCGGCATACAACTCGGCCAGGCGCGTGCTCCACAGCGCCATGCCGTAGCCGTCGTTGGCGAGGTGATGGGCGCGCTGGAACCAGGCGAAGGACCGGGGTCCGAGCACATACAGGCACTGCCTGGCCAGCGGACCTTTCTGCGGGTCGGTGGGGGTCTGCATGTCGCGCTGGATGAGGGCGCGTGCCTCGGCCTTCGGGTCGGCGTGGCGGCTCAGGTCGACATGCTCCAGGCGCGGGCTGCGGGAAGGGTCCAGCCACTGCACCGGCCCCCGGGCGCCGTCGCGCAGCACCAGCGACAGGGACTGGGCTTCATCAGCGGCCTGTTCTGCTGCGGCGGTGAAGGCCGCCAGGTCCAGCGGCCCGTCGATCCACGTCACATGGCCGGTGTTGAAGCTCGGGTTGTCCGGCGCCAGGCGCTGCGCATACCAGAGGCCGGACTGCCCCTGCGTCAGCGGCCAGGCGCGGGGCGCGGCATCGGCTGGCGAGGGGGCTTCAGCGGGGATGACAACGGAAAGCGGCATGTCTCAGGCCTGGCCTTGCTGTTTCTGGACGAGGGACCACCAGTCGTTGAGGGTGGTGTGCTCGCCCAGCTCGGACATGTCCAGTGCCAGGCCGGCCTGGTTCCAGTCCATGACCAGCATGAGCAGGCGCATGGAGTCCAGGCCGCAGTCCATCAGGTTGTCGTCCAGCTCGATTTCGTCGGGAGACAGGCTGACGACGCGAGCGATGTCGGCGCGCATGCGTTCGAGGGTGAAAGGAGGCTTGGATGGGGTGGTGGTCATGGCGTGGGCGTGCTGGGTGAGGTGGCGGCGGCTTGCTCGCGCAGGAAAACGCTGCGCAGGCGCGCGCGCAGTTCCTTGCGGCTGGTTTTGCCGACGGCGGTGGTTTCGAAGGCGTCGACGAACACGACCTGGTCGGGGATCTTGAACGCGGCCAGGCCGCGCGTGCGCATCCAGGCCTTGAGTGCGGGCCCGCGAGGCTTTTCGCCGCGCGGGATGATGAAGGCGCAGATGCGCTCGCCCAGGGCGTCGTCGGGGATGGAGACCACGGCCGCATCGAATACCTGCGGGTGGGCGAGCAACTGGTCTTCCACCTCCTCGGCGGAGATCTTTTCGCCCGCGCGGTTGATGTGGTCGTTGGCGCGGCCCTGCACCGTGAGGTAGCCTTTCGCCGTGCGTTGCACCACGTCACCGGTGCGGTAGAAGCCGTCGGCGGTGAAGGAGCGGGCGTTGGCCGCATCGTCGTTGTGGTAGCCACGGATGGTGTACGGGCCGCGCGTGAGCAGGTAGCCGCTCTGGCCCTCGGGCACCGGGTCGCCCTGGTCGTCCACCACCAGCACCTCGTCGTCAGGGCTGATGGGGCGGCCTTGCGTGTGGAGGATGGTGTCCTCGTCGTCGTCGAGGCGGGTGTAGTTCACCAGGCCTTCGGCCATGCCGAACACCTGTTGCAGCTGGCACTGGAAGACGGCGATGACGCGGCGTGCGGCCTCGGACGTGAGCTTGGCGCCGCCGACCTGCAGCACGCGCAGGCTGGAGAGATCGCGCCGGGTCTGCGACGCGGCCTGGGCCCATAGCAGGGCCAGCGGCGGTACCAGGCCGAGGTCGGTGACGCGCTCGCGCTCAATCAGTTCGAAGGCTTTCTCGGGCAGGGGCGAGCGCGATAGCACGACCGTGCCGCCCGCGTACAGCGCGCCCAGCGCGCCCGGCGAACTCATGGGAAAGTTGTGCGCGGCGGGCAGCGCGACCAGGTAGCGGCTGTCGTCGCCGATGCCGCAGATCTCGGTGCTTGCGCGAACGCTGTAGAGGTAGTCGTCGTGCGTGCGCGGGATCAGCTTGGACAGGCCGGTGCTGCCACCGGAAATTTGCAGGAAGGCCACTGATTGCGGGTCGGGGTCCTGTGTGGGCAGCAGCGCAGCGTTGGGCTCAAAGCTGTGCAGCGGCGTGAACTCGGCTGCGTCCTCGCCGAGGATGACCACGTGCTTCAGCGCGCGCTCCTGTGCCTGCAGTTCGCGTGCCAGGGTGCGGTAGTCGAAGTTGTCGTACTGCTGCAGCGCCACGTAGGCCACGGCCTGGGACTTGCGCACGAAGTGGCTGATCTCGGTGATGCGGTGCGCTGGCAGCGCGTACACCGGCACCAGCCCGGCGAGGAACAGGCCGAAGGCGACACCGTAGAACTCGGGCACGTTGCCGATCTGCAGCACCACGCGGTCACCGCGCTGCAGGCCGAGCGCGAGCAGGCCGGCGGCGATGGTCTCGGCGCGTTCGAGCAGCTGCGCATAGGTCCAGCGCTGCTCCACATCGACGATGGCGGTGCGCTGACCGAAGCGCGCGGCGCGCTCGCGCAGGAAGGCCGGGAAGGTTTCGCCGCGCCAGTGGCCGGCGGCACGGTAGCGCGCCACGAGATCGTCGGGCCAGGTCTGTTGAAGGGGAAGCAGTGGTGCGCTTGTCATGGAGCTGTTGCGTGGGGGAGGGGGGTCATTGGTCGAGCGTGGCGCCGCCGTCCACGCGCATGTCGTGCAGCGTGATGTGGCCCGCGCGGTCCGACAGCAGGAACAGGATGGCCTCGACGATGTCCTCGGGCGTGGCGATCTTGCGCAGCGGGATGCCCAGGCGAAAGGCCTTGGCATCCCCCTTGATCACGGTTTCGCGCGAGGAACCCAGGCGCCACATCGCGCGTTGCATCTCGGTATCGGTCGAACCCGGCGAGACGGTGTTGCAGCGCACGCCGTGCTCGGCCAGCTCCAGCGCGAGGCAGCGGCTGAACTGGGTGACGGCGGCCTTGGAGGCGGCGTACGCGCTCATCGCCGCGCGCGGCGCAGTGGCGGCGTTGGAGCTGACGTTGACGATGGAGCCGCGCTGGCGCTCGATCATGCCGCGCGTGACGGCGCGGCAGGTATTGAACACGCCGCCCATGTTGATGGCCATGGTGCGCGACCACTGGGTGTCGTCCAGTTCCGCCACGCGGCCCATCTGCAGCACGCCGGCCACGCAGGCGAGGTGGTCGACCGGGCCGAAGGCGTGCTCGGCAGCATCGACGGCGGCGTTCACCGCGTCCGAGTCGCTCACGTCCACGGTCCGGATCAGCAGCCGTTGCGCGGCATCGCCGCTTGAGGTGCGCAAGGCCTCTAGGCCTTGGGCATCCTGGTCGAGTGCGCTCACGCGCGCGCCGTCGCTCAGCAACTGCAACGCCAGCGCCATGCCAATGCCACCGGCGGCGCCGGTAATGAGGATGTGGCGTTGCCCGAATTCGGAGACGGAAGGCATGGTGTTCATGGCGTGGCCTGCTGCAGCGCGGCCCGGACCTGGGCCAGGGTGAGGCTCGCGCCGCAGCGGCGCGATACGTAATCGACCGCCATGCGGTGTTCGGCGAGCGAGAAATCGGCCACGGCATCGATGACCAGGAAGGGCTGGATGTCGCGCATGAAGGCTTCGAGCGCGGTGGCCATGCAGCCGATGTGCGCGTAGATGCCGCAGACGATGAGCTGGTCGCGGCCGAGTGCGCGCAGTTGCTCGGCGAGGTCGCTGCGCTGGAAGGCGCTGTAGCGCCACTTGGTCAGCACCACGTCGCCCGCGCGCGGCGCGAGCTCGTCGATGATGGGCTGCTCGGCGTGGAAGCGGGGGTCGGTGAGACCGGGGCCCCAGAAATCGTTGAGCAGCGCGCGGTCGTCTGCCGCTTGCTCCTGCGGCTGCGCCGTGTAGAACACCGGCACGCCAGCGGCGGCGCACAGTTCGCGCAGCGCGCTGGCGTTGGCCACGAGCGCAGGCACAGGGGACTGCGCACGGTCGAACTTGTTGAGGAAGTAGGCCTGCATGTCGTGCACCAGCAGGGCGGCGCGGCGCGGGTCCGGCAGCCAGGTGACGCGGTTGTTGACCGGATCGACCGGCATGGGATAAGGCGAGATGGCAGGAATGCTCATGACAGGATGAAAAAAGTGTGCTGGTTCAATCCACCGAAGACGCCATGCCCAGCGCGCTGAGCATGGTGCGGAATTTGGTGCCGGTTTCCCGGCTTTCGCTGCGCGGGTCGGAGCCGGGCACGATGCCGGCACCCGCATGCAGCCGCAGCGAGCGGCCGCGCAGTTCGGCGCAGCGCAGGCTCACGGCCCACTCGCCATTGCCCTGTGCGTCGCACCAGCCGACGAAGCCGGCGAACAGGCCTCGGTCGACGGGCTCCAGCGCTTCGATGACGCTGAACGCCCGCTCCAGCGGATGGCCGCACACGGCGGGTGTCGGGTGCAGCGCGAGTGCCAGATCAAGCGAGGTGGTGCCGGGGTCGGCGAGCTCGCCCGTCAGCGTGGTGGACAGATGCCACAGCGCGTCGGTGGCCAGCAGCGACGGACCTTCGGGCACCTCCAGCGTGCGGCACAGCGGGCGCAGGGCCTGCACGACGGCATCGATCACCACGGCGTGTTCGCGTCTGTCCTTGGAGGAGGCGAGCAGTTGCTGGCCCGCGAACTGGTCGTCGGTCGGCAGCGCACGGCGCGCGGCGGAGCCCGCCAGCGGGTTGACCACCACGCGCGTGCCGGTGCGCTGCACCAGCAGCTCGGGAGTGGCACCGATGAAAGCGGCGGGCTCGTTGCCGCGGTCGCCGTCTTCCGGCAGCGCGATGGCGAAGGTGTAGCCGTTCAGGTTCTTCTGCGCGAGCCGGCCGAGCAGGGCACGGCGGTCCGGTGCGCGGTCGAGCAGCAGGTCCAGCGAACGGGCCAGCACCACCTTGTCGAGTTCGCCGTGCTGCAAGCGCGCGAGTGCGTCGGCCACCGCTGATTCGTACACCGCCGGGTCCGGGCTGGGCGTGGCGCGTTCGGCGCGCACGTGCAAAGGGGCGGCGAGTGCATCGCCGGCCCGGGGCGCCTGGCCGATGTGCAACTGGCGCGGCACGCTCAGGCGCGCGGGGCGGCGCACGTCAAATGGCACGGCGCCCATGACCACGGGGCGGGCAATGCCGTGCATCTCGTTGGCCTCGCGCAGCAGCGCCTGTACTTGCTGGTTGAGCGCGCGGGCAGCCGCAGCGCGGGTGCTGGGCCGTGGCGCGTTGGGTGCTGTCGCGCAGGCCACTCCCTGGCCGAGCAAGGTGCGCGAAGGGGATGCGAAAAACTGGTCGCCGGGTTGGTAGAGCGCGAGCAGCGCGCCGCAAGCCGGGGCTTCGCCGGCATGGGTGGATGGTGTGTGGAAAGTGGACAACATGTCAGTGCTTCAAGGCGCTGCGCGGCTGTGTCCGCGAAGCTGTGTAGACGCTCAGTGCGATCAGGGCGCCGCCCACCACCAGGTAAGGAAGTGCGGGCGCCAGGCGGTACAGCAGCGTGCCGGCCAGCGGGCCCAGCACCATGCCCAGGCCTTGGGCGGCAGAGAGCACGCCAGCGGCTGCGCCTTGCTCATGCGGCTGCACGGCATTGGCGGCCATGGCCTGGAAGGTGGGGAAGATCAGGCCCATGCCGAAGGCTGCAAAGCCGTAGCTGGACAGGAGCGCGGCCTGGCTGTGGGCGAACAGCACGCTGGAGAAGCCCAGGCCGCCGATCAGCGCGCCGGTCCAGATCCAGCGCGTGGGCGGCACGCTCTTGCAGCGCATCACGAACTGTTGCGACACGATCAGCGACACGCCGACGGCGGCGAGCGACAGGCCTGCGACGCGCGCGCCTGCCTGCTCGCTGAGTCCGAGGCGGTCGATGGCGAAAAAGCCGACCAGCACCTGGGCGATGGCGACCGAGGTCATGGCCAGGAATGCGGTGGCGCATGCCTGGCGCAGGCGCGGGTCCCGCAGGCGCAGCGCGGCGCCCGGTCTTTTGCCGGCGTCGGCTACGGCATGGCTGGGCGCGCGGTGCGGCAGCGCCAAGCCGATCACCAGCAGCGCCAGCACCGGCAGCGTGGCTGCCGCGTAGAGCGCGATGCCCAGATCGCGCGTGGCAAGCCAGCCGGCGGCAGCCGGGCCGGCCACCATGCCCAGCGCGTTGGCCGTGCCGAGCTGGGCCATGCGGGAGGCGCGCAGCTGGGGCGGTGTGTGGTCCACGATGGTGGCTGCCGCGGTGGGCGGTACGGCGGCGTAGAAGGCGCCGATCAGCGCGCGCGTCACGATCAGCAGCGCGATGACCGCCAGCGGCGCGAGGTGGCCGCGCAGGGCCAGGTCCACGCCTATGGCCAGGGCGCCGTACACCAGCGCGAAGGCCGCCAGGCCGGCAAGCAGCACCGGCTTGCGGCCATGGCGGTCGCTCACGCCACCCCACCAGCGCGCCAGCAGCATCCAGAATACGCCGCCGACCGTGATGGACAGCCCCGCGACCCACTCGGGCAGGCCGAGCCGGCGCACGACGGGACCGATGACAGCGACGTAGGCCATCATTGCCATCGTGCCGGTGAGCGCGGCGATAGCCAGCGGCGCCATGCGAAATGGCCGAGGGGCTGTGGTGGTGGGTCCGGTCATCGGGCTGCGAATTCCAGCGTTGGCGGAATCGAGGTCGGGCGCATCGGGCCGTGGCCTATGCCGGGAAAGGGCTTCCAGGTCATGGTCATGCCGCGGCGCTCGCCCTGGCGCTCGGCCATGCGGGGTGTGGCATCGGGTGGCACGGCGCGGCGGCGTTCGCGCGCGGCCAGCACCACGGCCGGGTCCAGGCCCGGGCGCAGGGCGCGCGTTTCGCTCTGCACTTCCAGGCCGGCGCTGCCGGCCAGCATCAGCAGCGCGGTGCGGCCAGGCAGCGGCCGGGCCGCGGCTTCTACGTCGAGGATGAAACCGTCGTGCCACCACAGCGAGGGGTCGGCGGCGGCGTAGCGCGGGAACATCTGCGGGCGCGTGAACAGCGTGTACAGCGCCAGCAGGCCGCCATAGGAGTGACCCCAGAGCGTGGTGCGCGCCGGGTCGCTAGGCACGCGGCGGTGGATCTCGGGCAGGATCTTCTGCGCCATCAAGTCCAGAAAGATATCGGCGCCGCCGCCGAGGCGGTTGCGGGCCTGGTCGTCCCAGGTCGGGCTCTCGCCGGGCACGGCAGGCGTGTAGTCGAAGGAGCGGGCATCGACATCGACACCCAGGTCGGTTTCATAGCCCAGCGCGGCAATCGCCAGCGGCCGGTCGCTGGTGGCCAGCAGCGTGAGCTGCTCGTCGGTGAGCGAGCCGAACGCGGCATTGCCATCGAGCATCACCAGCAAGGGATAGCCGGTGCGCGGCGGCGCGGCCCTGGGAATGGCGAGCTGCACGCGGTAGTGGCGTTTTCCGTCCTTCGACTGCAGGTTGAAACGCTCGAAACGGTAGTGCATCGAATCACGGTCCGCAACGGTCGGGCCGACCGGACGCGTCAAGGCGTAAGCCGACAGGTCCTGGTTGATCGGTGGCAACGGCAGGGCGGAGAGGTCGGATGTCATGGGCTTCGATGTACTGGTGCAGCCGGCGAGTGCGGCGCCTGCGGCGAGCGCGAGCAACCGGCGACGGCCGGGCAGCAGGTGGTCGGGGGTGTAGGTCGGCATCATGGGTCGGTGGTGACAATCAAAGGGATGGGACGGGTCGGGTGTTCGATGACGGTGACGGTCTGGCCATAGATTTGTTCGATGCGCTCGCGCGTGAGCACTTCGCGTGGCGTGCCGTCGCCCGCCACGCGGCCGCCGCCGAGCATGACGATGCGGTCGGCGTAGGCGGCGGCGAGGTTCAGGTCGTGCAGCACGGCGATGACGCAGGTGCCCGAGCGGGTGAGGGCCTGCACGCTGCGCATCAGCGCCTCCTGGTGCTTGAGGTCCAGCGCTGCCGTGGGCTCGTCGAGCAGCACCAGCGGCGTCTGCTGCGCGAGCACGCGTGCGAAGCCGGTGCGCGCGGCTTCTCCGCCGGAGAGCGATGGCACTTCACGGTGCGCCAGCCGGGACACGTCGGCGTCGGCCAGGGCGGCGTTGACGATGGCTTCGTCGCGCGCCGGGTCGGGCGGGTGCGGCAGCCGGCCCATGACCACCACCTCGCGCACGCTGAAGGCGAAGCGCACCGCGTGGTCTTGCGGCAGCACGGCGCGCACGCGGGCCAGATCGCGCACGCGCCAGCCACCGATGGGGCGGCCCTGCAGCGTGACGCTGCCGCTGGTGGGCGCGTTGTCGGCTGCGATCAGCGAGAGCAGGGTCGATTTGCCCGCGCCGTTGGGGCCGACCAGCGCGGTCAGCGTGCCGGGCTGGAAGTCGAGCGACACGCTGTCCACCAGCATCTGGCCGTTGACCGCGAAGCACGCCTGGCGCAGGGCCAGCAGGGGTGCGGCGTTCATCGTGCACCTCCCGGGCGTTGCCTCAGCACCAGCCACAGGAAGAAGGGCGCGCCGATGGCGGCGGAGAACAGGCCGAGCGGAATTTCCGAGGGCGGGTCGAGCGTGCGCGCAGCGGTGTCTGCAATCACGATCAGCGTGGCGCCCGTCAGGGCCGAGAGCGGCAGCAGCCAGCGGTGGCCCGGCCCGGCGAGCAGCCGCACGATGTGCGGAACGACGAGGCCGACGAAACCTATGGTGCCGGCGAAGGCCACGGCCGCACCGACCAGCAGCGCAGAGAACATCACCAGCAGCGCGCGCGTGCGCTTCACGTCCAGGCCGATGTGCTGCGCCTGTCGCTCGCCCAGCGCGAGCATGTCGAGCGGCGTCGCCAGCGTCAGCATGCCGGCCAGGCCGATCAGGAATACCGGCAGCGCGGCGCCGAGGTCGGACCAGTTGGCCGAACCCAGCGAACCCATCTGCCAGAACACCAGCGACTGCAGCTGTGCGCTGCTGGCGCGGTAGGTGAAGAAGCCGATGGCGGCCGAGCAGGCCGCGCCGATGGCGATGCCCACCAGCAGCAGCGTCACCGTGCCGTTGCCGTGCCCGGGCCGGGCCAGCAGATAGATGAGCGTGGTGGACACGATGCCGCCGAGAAAGGCCGCGACGGGCACTGTCCAGTCGCCCAGTGCGGTGGCGCCGAGCACGATGGCAGCGACTGCGCCCAGGGCGGCGCCCTGGCTCACGCCGACGACGCCGGGGTCGGCCAGCGGGTTGCCGAACAGGCCTTGCAAGCCGGCACCGGCCAGCGCCAGCGCGGCGCCCACCAGCGCACCCATGAGCGCGCGCGGGATGCGCAGGTTCCAGACCACGGCGATGTCGCGTGCGCTCAGCCCTTCGGCGTCGGCCAGGCCGAAGCGTGCGAACACGATGCGCAGCACATCGCCCGGCGCGACCTTGAGCGGCCCGATGCCGAAGGAGAAGATGATGGCGGCCAGCAGACATGTCGCCAGCACCAGCAGCAGCCAGGGGCCGCTGGGGCGACGCACCCCGGCGTGCAGGGGAGGGTGGACGGCGGTGCTCACTTGGCGCCGGTGGCAAATGCCTTGAACGCCCGTGCCAGCGCGATCGCGCCGGCGCCCGACTGGCTGCCCACGACCTTGAGCTGCACGTCGGGCATCACCCAGACGCGGTTGGCTTGTCCGGCGGGCGTCTGCCTGAGCGTCGGGTAGTTGCGCCACAGGCCGGCTTCACCGCCGAAGAGTTCCAGGTCGCTGCGGGTGATCAGCACCACATCGGGCATGGCGGCCACCACGCCTTCATGGCTCAGGGCGGTGTAGTCGCCGGTGTTGGCGGCGTCGCCGATGTTGATGCCGCCGGCCAGCCGGATGAGCTGGGCGGCAGCCGTGTCCTTGCCGCCCACGGTGGGCTTGCCGCCGCCGCCGGTGGCGGAGACGTGGATCACGCGGGGGCGGCGGGTGAGTGGCTTGCCGATGGCGGCAGCCTCGTCCAGTTGCTGCTGCACGGCTTTGGCCAGCGTCTCGCCTTCGGTGGTCAGGCCGAACACGGCCGCCACCTTGCGGATTTTTTGCGGTGCGGGCTGCAGGTCGTCAACGACGACGGCGGGCAGCGCGGTGGCGCGCAGGGTTTCGGACAGCTTGCCGTGGCGGCGCAGGCTGTTGCCCAGGAACAGCGTGCCGTCCAGGCTCAGCACGCCCTCGGCACCTGTGGTGCGGTTGAACAGAAAGTGGTGCGGCGCCTTGCGGCCCGCTTCGGTGATGGCGCTCTCGGGTGCGGCGAAGACGCGATCGCCCAGACCCAGCGTTTCCATGATGTCAATCACGTCATCCCCCCCGGCGATGACGCGCGCGACATCGGCCACGCGCACGACTGCGCCGTCATCGGATGTGGCGGACGCAGGCAGGCGTGGCATGGCCTTGATCGCCTTGATGGTCTGCGGGCCGGCCACCTGCTGCCAGCCCCGGGGCTGCGGCTGGGCCGAAGCCCCGGGGGTGAAGACCGTGGCGAGCACGGCCAGGCCGAGGGCTGACGAGATACGTGTGAGAGTGAACATGGGAAAAAGCCAAAACGTGAAATGCACTGACGCGCCCTTGCGAGAACCCCGGGGTTTTCGCGGCGCGCCAGCGCGGTGGTTGCCTCAGCGATCAGCGCGGCTTGATGTAGGTGATCTGGTCGCCCTTGGGATCATCGGTTCCGCGTGCCTTGTTGATCGCGAACGCGCCGCCCTTGCCGTCAACCACGACGTGATTCGGGTAGCTGCCACCGGGCAGGTTGGCAACGATCTTTCCGTCGGCATCCACCACCGTGACGGTGTCGGCGCCGCGATTGCTGACATAGGCCAGGCGCGTCACCTGATCGAAGGCCACATTGAGTGCGCCGGCGCCGACCTTGACCTCGTGCAGCGTCTTTCCTGTGGCGACATCGACGATCAGCAGGTTGTCGGAACCCTGCGAGGCGACCAGCAGCCGGTTGGCCGTGCGGTCATACGCCACGCCAATGGCCGACAGCGCGCCATCGAGTGCAAAGACCTTTTCAACGGTGTCGTTGGCGGTATTGATGACAGCCGCTTCATTGGTGCTCATGCTGACCGTGTAGAGGCGGTCGTTGGCGGCATCCAGCTCGAGGCTCATGGCCGAGAACGGCTTGGCTTCTGCGTTGTTGCCTCGGCCCGTGCCCGCGGCAAGAGACGACGGAATCTGCAGGTCTTTCAGGAAAGTCAGCGTCTTGGTGTCGAACACCGAGATCGAGCCCTTGTTCAGGGGCGTGACATAGGCCTTGCCATGCTTGGTGTCGATCTGGACGTCACGCGGATGCGGCACGGCGTCCGGTTCGAACTGCTTGATCAGCTTCAGGTCTGCCTGGTTGTAGACGGCCAGCGTGTTCTGGCGGGTGTTGGTGACCCACACCGTGCCATTGGCATCATCCACCCCGATGCCGTAGACCGCGTACAAGGCGGGTTTGGCGGGCGCGGCGGCGGCAGGTGCTGCCGTAGCGTTCGCGCGCGGCGCGGGGGCGGGCGCGGCGGCGGGGGTGACGCGCGCTTCGATGGCCAGCGTCTGGGGATGGACCTTCAGCAACTCGGTTTGGGTCACTGGCGGACGTCCAACGGCCGAGGTCACGAAGACCCGGTCATTCTTCATGCTGTAGGCGGCTTGATAGAGGCCGTTCGTGAGCTTGCTGGCTTTCAGATCGAAGCGATCCAGGCCCGACAAGGGGAGATTGGGCGACACCTTGAGCGCAACCACCAGGGCCGCAGTCGGTTTGACCGCATTGACCACCAGCGAGTGGCGGCCGGCTTGCGCGGAGGCCGGCACCTTGAACTGGGTCTTGAATGTCCCGTCGGCGCCCACGGTGGCAGGGGAGCCACTCAAGGTCGTGTCGCCATAGAGCAAGCTCACCTGCTGGCCTGGCTTGAAGTCCCGGCCCGCAATCTTGACCTCGGTGCCTGCGACGATCAAGGGCGTCTCGACGACGCTGACCTTGCCCTGGAAGTTTGAATCCGGTGATTCAAAGGTGGTGGTGGCACATGCCGTCAAGGCCAGCGTGAGCGAGAGTGCGGCTATGCGCTTGGTTTGCATAGAGTGGCTCATGGTTTTCCCCGTTTGTGAACTGATGAAGAATGCTTTTCGCGTGTGGCGAAATGGTTTATGGGTGTCAATGGTCATGCGCATGGTTTTGCTGAAAATTCCTGTCGTCCTTGTTCGCTGCTGCGTGCAGACAAAGAGCCGGTGCTGGCTCTTGCGGGCTGAGCCGGCGATGGCGAGGCCAAGCCTTCGCGTCTCGCCGCAGCGAGCAGCCACGCATGGAGGTCTGAGTCGGTCAGATGGATGCTGTGGTGGCAATTGCCGCAGACCAGCTGGAATGAGGCGATGCATTCGGCAGAGTGGATGCGATAGAAAGCTGTCCCACGTTCGTCCCACCCTCGCTGCAGCAGCCCGGCTTGCGCAAACCGGTGCATGACACGGTAAACAGTGCTGAGGCTTGCGCTTGCGCCGCGTTGGGGCAATTGTCGGAACACGTCTTCCGCAGTAAGACCCTCGGCGGCGGCTTCAATTGCCTGCAGCATGGCTATGCGTGCCGTGGTGGCGCGCAAGCCTGCTTTGCGCAGCCTTTGCATCAAGCTGGCATTCACCGCCGATTCCGCAGAGGCTGAACCTGCCATGGCGCACAACACTCAGCGGCCCTCGTGCTTTTCGAACTCCGCCTTGATTCGGCGAAGGCTGGTTTCCAGAAGGCCCAGGCTTCCGGCCATGGTGTACCAGGCGGCGCCACCTTGATCCAGATAGATGACCTTGTTCTGCTTCCATGCGGTGCTGTTCGAGATGACTGGGGTGGCAGCCATTGCCTCGGCGGCCTTGGCGGGGCCGAAAGCCGCGTTGCGGTCGACGACGAAGAGCCATTTCGGATCGCGTGCCATGACTTCTGCGAAATACCTGGCTTCGGCCGCTTGCTGTGTCTGGCGGGCAGCCTCTGCGGCGGCTTTTGTGGCGGCATCGGCATCCTCGGGAATAGAGGCTGATGGGCGACCGGTGCTCAGGCCCTCTCCCTCGCCCGGCAGGAGTACCGGTCGAATGCCAATCACGTCATAAAGCATGCCAAAGCGTGCGCCGATCTGTTGCGGCATCACGCGGTTGCCAACGCCGAAGAGGACCAGGCCCGTGCCCTGCCTGGCGGCGGCTTCACGCACAGCGCGCACGTCATCCAGCAAGGCATTGGCTTTCTCGATGGCCTGCCTTTCCTTGCCGAAGGCAGCGCCCACCGTCAGGATGTTCTGCACCACGCTATCGACCAGGCTGGTGTTGCTGATGCCCAGCTCGACGACTGGTGCGATGCTTTTGAGCTGGTCTTGAAGGCCGCGTGAGCGACTGTCCAGCACGATGACGTCGGGCTTGAGCGATTTGAGTTGCTCGACTTGTGGATTGGGGGCATTTTGCGGTGCTGAACGGCCTCCCGCGCTGACGAGCTTGACGTAGCTGTCTGACGCGTATTTTTTCGCCAGAGCGTCCGGCCAGCGCATGTTTGCGTCAGCAGCAGGAGGGGCGGGCACAATGGCGGCCTCGATGCCAAGTGCATCCAGGATCTCCAATGCCGCCAATCCCATTGCCGCAATTTTCCTGGGAGACGAGGGCACCAACGTTTCCGTTGGGTTGGAGGTGGGGCCTTGGGCATAAGCAGCCGAAGCGCCTAACAGTGCCAGGGTCGACGTGGCCATCAATGCGCGACGTGAAAGATGATTCAAATGGGTCTCCCTGAAGGGGCTTGTGCACGGCATGAAGAGTTCTCAGATAGCGTTGAGTGCATTGAAATCTTGTTGTCTATCGAGATCCTTCACCCCGGCTTCGAATGAGGCTGGAGGTTGGGTCAGGGGCTGCACATGACTGCTGGATTCGATACACTCGCCTTGCGTCGAGTGGGGTCGTTGCCTGCAAGGAAATGGTGCAAACGAGAATGGTATGCATTTGCAAGTTGAAAAGTTTGTCAACTTGTGGCGGGCCCAAGCCGGGCGTCGCGGTGCGCGATGAGGTGGGCGCGGCCGAGCTGCCGGGGCAGGCCTCGGGGCGTGGGCAACTCCTTCGACGGCAAGAGCGCCATCGTCCAGCACGTCCGCGCGTTGCAGGTGCGGCGCAGCCTTGCTCAGTTTCGCGCCAGCGATTCAACGACCTTGACTCTGAGGGCGTTGAATCGGGTGGGCATGTCATTTGCTGGCGCTGGTGGCTGCCGATTGACCGTGGCCAGGTGCTTCGAAGGGCTCGCGTTTCCCGAGCTCATCCACGCCTGTGCGGTGCCACGGCTCTGGACCTACGGCAGGGTCACAGCACCATGCTCTTGCAGGCAGCGAGTTCGGCATGAACAAAAGGCTTTGCATACCGAGCGGCCGCGCAATCGGCCAGAAGCGGACATCTACCCACGTCAAGGTTTCTGCCCGAAACCCATGGCTTCAGCCGCGTCATCTGAAGCAAGTGGCTTCCCGAGTGCCTTGAGCCAAAGGCAGCCTGCAACAGCGACGCCAGGCAGATTGCCTTCTTCGATGAAGTGACAGGTTATGGTCGTCCGACGAATGCAAGTTTCGCTGCATTGCTGGATATCGGCCGACCATTCTTTGCCATCATGGGAGGCTCAAGTCCAAACCGAGCATCCTGGCAAGGGCGAAGGTGCAGAGCCCCAGGCCCAGGAGCGTCAGCATGAAGACGCCAGCCACCTTGCCGCCTGCGAGCAGCACCGCGCGTCTGTCCGTCCCCTTCTTTCCCTGGTCGTAATGCCACTTGACGGCAAAGAACATGCATGTGCCCAGCGTGAGAAGCTTGAAGATAACGAAGACTACAGGGATCCAATCGATCATTTTGAGAATTTCCAGCCTATGACTTGACACGGTCTACCGTGAGGAGCACCACCTCCCCGATGGGAGAGGCGAAAACGCCAGCGACTGCCATACAAGAATGGTGTTGCTGCATGTACTGGGACATACTACTTAAAAGCAATTTCCATACATCGAGACAAGACGTCGGCGTTGAAAACCATGCAAGATGACAATTCACCAATCTGGTTGCCGCGATTGGCCGTGCAGGGCGGCCCCCGCTTTTTGCAGATTGCGGATGCGTTGCAGGCGGCTGTGGCAGACGGAACGCTGCAACCGGGTGACCGTCTGCCTCCGCAGCGCCAGTTGGCAGCACGGCTGGACGTCGACCTGACGACGATCACGCGCGCATACGACGAAGCCAGGCGCCGCCACTTGCTGGAGGGACGCGGCGCTCGAGGCACTTATGTCGCGGCGCCGAAAGTCGAATGGACCGCCATCCTCGATCTGAGCATGAATACCCCGCCACCGCCGGAGGGCGTGGACTTCGACGACATGTTGAAACAAGGTCTGTCTCAAGTATTGATGAGGGTAGATACTGGATTGCTGATGACGTACCACCTGGGTGGGGGAAGCGACTCCGACCGCAAGGCCGGAGCCAAATGGCTGGCGCCGATGTTTGGATATCTGGATTCAGGGCAGGTGGTCGTCTGTCCGGGTGCGCAAGCGGCGATCGCCGCATTGATTCTTGCGCTGACGGAGCCTGGCGATGTGATCCTGGCAGAGCCAACCAGTTATCCTGGCTTGCGTGTCGCAGCGACCCAATTCGGCCGGCGCATCATTGCCGTGGAAGCGGACAGGCACGGGATGGTGCCTGAGGCGCTAAGCCAAGCGTGCCGCCAGCACAAGCCCGGGCTGGTCTACCTCAATCCGACATTGCAGAACCCGACCGCCATCACCATGGCGGAACGCCGGCGCCAGGAGCTCGCCAGCATCGCCAAGCGCTGCAATGTACGCATCGTCGAGGACGACCCCTACTGGCTTCTCGCCGAAGCCCCGCCACCACCCATTGCCACGTTGGCTCCGGAACAGGTGTACTACATCTCCACCCTGTCGAAATGCCTGACGCCCGGCTTGCGTGTCGCCTTCGTGCTCATACGTGACCCGCACGAACGCGAACGTTTCCTGGTCGCGCTCAGATCATTTGCGCTGATGGCCGCTCCTTTGACGGCCGCACTGGCCACGCAGTGGATCTTCGACGGTTCTGCTGTCGAATTGATGGAAGGCGTACGCAAGGAGGCGCGTCTGCGCCACCGCATGGCCAGGGATATTCTGGCGGGGCGGTACAGCGGCGCTGGAGACGGCCTGCATGTATGGCTGGAGTTGCCGGGGTATTGGAGCCCCTCACAGCTTGCGCGTGCCGCCGACAGCGAGGGCATAGCCGTCACGCCGGCGGAGGCATTCGCCACTGGCAGCGCATCCGTGAATGCCATTCGGATCTCCTTGGGCAGCATCAAGGACCGTGGACGCTTGCAGGCGGGGCTTCAACGGCTGTCTCATCTGCTTGCGCGGCGGCCCGAGTCGTTCAGCGCTGCTGTGGTTTAACGGTCCAGGAAACACGGTGCATCATTCAGGCGTTCTCTCAATGCGGTCGCACATGGGTTTGCTGCCTCGGTGTTGATGCATCGTGAGATCACGCGCGAAAGTGGACTGACTGGAAGAAAGCTACGTGAGCCGTGCAGCAAGGCCAGCCGCCTGCCGAAAAAAGCGAAACCCTGTACCGCTGGCTACACAGCGGCTATACGGAGTAGAAAAAGAAAAACCCCGCTATGCAAAACATAGCAGGGTTTCCTTTACTGACTTGGTGCCGGAGAGATGAATCGAACACCCGACCTTCTCATTACGAATGAGCTGCTCTACCGACTGAGCTACACCGGCTGAAGACTCAAATTATATACCAGAATGATAGCTCGTCACGCGATCGACCTCATTTTTTGAGCCCAGGATCACGCTCACGCGCTCGTGCAGTTGCGTGGGCTTGATTTCCAGGATGCGTTGCTTGCCGTTCGTGGCCGCGCCGCCGGCCTGTTCGATCAGCCAGCTCATGGGGTTGGCTTCGTACAGCAGGCGCAGCTTGCCGGGTTTGTTGGGCTCGCGCTGGTCCCAGGGGTACATGAAGATGCCGCCGCGCATCAGGATGCGGTGCACGTCGGCGACCATGGAGGCGATCCAGCGCATGTTGAAGTTCTTGCCGCGCGGGCCGTCTTCTCCGGCCAGGCATTCATCGACGTAGCGCTTCACGGGGGCATCCCAGTGGCGCATGTTCGACATGTTGATCGCGAATTCCTTGGTGTCTTCGGGGATGCGGATGTTTTCGCGCACCAGGATGAACGAGCCCTGTTCGCGGTCCAGCGTGAACATGGCCACGCCGTCGCCCACCGTGAGCACCAACGTGGTCTGCGGGCCGTAGATGCAGTAGCCGGCCGCGACCTGCTCGAGGCCGGGCTGCATGAAG
The DNA here is from genome assembly GCF_902706035.1 of Pantoea sp. 18069. GTDB lineage: Bacteria > Pseudomonadota > Gammaproteobacteria > Burkholderiales > Burkholderiaceae_C > Comamonas. The sequence continues at coordinate 81,868 of NZ_CACSJA010000018.1, forward strand.
TCTTCGTCATGCACGCCGGGGTGGCCTTCGGGCTTCTTGAGCACGCTGAAGATGGTGCCGATCGAGACGTTGACGTCGATGTTGGACGAGCCGTCGAGCGGATCGAACATCAGCAGGTATTCGCCCTGGGGATAGCGGTTGGGCACCACGTAGATGCCTTCCATTTCCTCGGACGCCATGGCGGCGAGGTGGCCGCCCCATTCATTGGCTTCGATCAGCACTTCGTTGGCGATGATGTCGAGCTTCTTTTGCATTTCACCCTGCACGTTCTCGGAGCCGGCCGAGCCCATGACGTCACCGAGCTCGCCCTTGTTGACGGCAAAGCTGATGCGCTTGCAGGCGCGTGCGACGACTTCGAGCAGCAGGCGCAGCTGCGGAGGGATGCGGCCGTCGACGCGTTGCTGTTCGACGAGGTAGCGGGTCAGGCTGGGACGTTTGCTCATGGCGGAAATCCAGTAATTACAAAAAGGGAGAGGGCAGACGCAGAAAAAGCCCGGGCGCCGGCATCGAGACCTGCGCCCGGGATGCGTCTGCAGTCATTCAGTCGGCCAGCGCGCGGGTCACGACTTCGCGGACATCGTTGCTGAGGTCGGGGCGCGCGGCCACGCGGGCAATCGCTTCGCGCGCGGCGCTGCGGTAGGGCTCGGCGAGTTTCTTCCAGCGGTCCAGGGCGCGCGCCAGGCGTGCCGCGACCTGCGGGTTGATCGCGTCGAGCTCGATCACGCGCTCGCTCCAGAACCGGTAGCCGGCGGCGTCCAGGCGGTGGAAGCCGCCCGGGTTGCCGCTGCAGAAGCTGAAGATCACGCTGCGCGCCCGGTTGGGGTTTTGCAGCTGGAAGTCAGGGTGCAGCATCAATTGCTTGACGGCCGCCAGCACCTGGCCGCCGCGGTCGGTGGCGCCGGCCTGCAGCGCAAACCACTTGTCGAGCACCAGCGCCTCGGTCTTGAACAGCGCATGGAAGCGCGCCAGCGCGTCGCTGGCCAGCGGGTGGCCGCTGTGCACCAGCGCCGAGAGCGCGGCCATGCGGTCGGTCATGTTGGCCGCGTCCTTGAAGCTCTGGTAGGCGCGGCCGGGCCAGACGGCGTCGCCGGTCTGGCGCGCGTCGAGGCACAGCATCTGCAGTGCCATGCCGGTCAGCGCGCGCCGGCCAGACGATACCGGGTCGGGCCTGTAGGCGCCCGTGTCCTGGTGGTTTTCCCAGGCCCAGGCCCAGTCGTCGCGCAAGGCGGCGGCGAGCTGCTGGCGCAGCGTTTCGCGCACCGCGTGCACGCGCTGGGGGTCGACCTCGTCGAGCTGTTCCGAGAGGTAGCTTTCCGAGGGCAGGCTCAGCACCAGTTCCTTGTAGGCGGCATCGAGCGTGGGATGGCGCAGCACGCTGCGCATGGCTTCGGTGAAAGGCTCGGGCAACAGGTTCTGCGCGATTTCGCCATTGGCCTGGACGAGCACCGCCGGGTTGTTGATCGCGCCCAGCGCAATGCGCAGGGCCAGGCGCTGGCCGGCTTCCCAGCGGTTGAACGCATCACTGTCCTGCGCGAGCAGGGTCAGCAGTGCGTCGTCGCTGTATTCATATTGCAGGCCCACCGGCGCGGTGAAGCCGCGCAGCAGCGAAGGCACGGGCGCCTGCGCGACGCCGCTGAAGACAAAGTTTTGCTCGGCCTCGGTCAGCACCAGCAGGCGGGTGTCGGCCGGGCTGCCGGCCATGCCGGCGGCGTCCAGCAGTTGCACGGTCTGGGCCGCACCGTCGGCCGTCAGCAGGCCGACTTCGACGGGGATCACGAACGGCAGCTTCTCAGGCTGGCCGGGCGTGGGCGCGCAGCTTTGGCGCAGCGTCAGCGTATAGGTCTTCGCGTCGGCGTCGTAGACACCGCTGGCCGCGACCTGGGGCGTGCCGGCCTGGCTGTACCAGCGCTTGAATTGCTCCAGGCGCTCGCTCAGCTCGCTGCCTGGATTGGCGTCGGCGATGGCCTGGGCGAAATCGTCGCAGGTCACGGCCTGGCCGTCATGGCGCTCGAAATACAGCGCCATGCCCTTGGCGAAGCCTTCGCGGCCTACCAGGGTGTGCATCATGCGCACGACTTCCGCGCCTTTTTCGTAGATCGTGACGGTGTAGAAGTTGTTGATCTCGAGGTAGCTGTCGGGCCGCACGGGGTGGGCCATCGGGCCTGCGTCCTCGGCGAACTGCACGGTGCGCAGCACGCGCACGTCCTCGATGCGCTTGACGGCGCGTGCCGACGGCGTGCCGGCCAGGTCCATGCTGAACTCCTGGTCGCGGAACACCGTCAGGCCTTCCTTGAGGCTCAGCTGGAACCAGTCGCGGCAGGTGATGCGGTTGCCGGTCCAGTTGTGGAAGTATTCATGGCCGACCACGCTTTCGATGTTCGCGTAGTCGACGTCGGTGGCCGTGGCCTGGTTCGCCAACACATATTTCGTGTTGAAGATGTTCAGGCCCTTGTTCTCCATCGCGCCCATGTTGAAGTCGCTGGTGGCGACGATCATGAAGCGGTCCAGGTCCAGCGACAGGCCGAAGCGCGCTTCGTCCCAGGCGACGCTGGCCATCAGCGAGTTCATCGCGTGCTCGGTCTTCTCGAGGTCGCCGGGGCGCACGTAGACCTGCAGCAGGTGTTCCTTGCCCGCGCGGCTGGTGATGCGCTGCTCGCGCGCCACGAGCTGGCCAGCGACCAGCGCGAACAGGTAGCAGGGCTTGCGGTGCGGGTCGACCCACTTGGCGAAATGCCGGCCCTCGTTGCCCGGGCCCTGCAGATCGCCGCTGTCGACCAGGTTGCCGTTGGACAGCAGCACCGGGAACAGCGCCTTGTCGGCGCGCAGCGTGACGCTGTACATCGCCATCACGTCGGGACGGTCGAGGAAGTAGGTGATGCGCCGGAAGCCTTCGGCTTCACACTGCGTGAAGAACGTGCCTTCGCTCACATACAGACCCATGAGCTTGGTGTTCTTCACCGGTGCGCAGGTGGTGAAGATCTCGAGCTCGACGGGCGCATCGCCCTCGGGCAGGTTCTCGAGCACCAGTGCGCTGCCGTCCATCTTGAATGACGTGCCTTCGCCGTTGACCATCACGCGCGCGAGGTTGAGCTCGTCGCCATCGAGGCGCAAGGCCCTGGCCGGCACGTCGGGGTTGCGGCGCACGCGCATGCGGTTGAGCACGCGGGTCTTGGCCGGGTCGAGATCGAAAGTCAGGTCCACGGTGTCTATCCACCAGGCCGGAGCCTGGTAATCGGCACGTTGTGTGGGTTTTGCTTGTCCTTCACGCAGCATGGTGTTCCTCCCTTATATGCCTTGCTTGAGCGAGGCTTCGATGAACGCGTCGAGGTCGCCGTCCAGCACTTTTTGCGTGGCGGAGATTTCGACGTTGGTGCGCAGGTCCTTGATCCGGCTGTTGTCCAGCACGTACGAGCGGATCTGGTGGCCCCAGCCCACATCGGTCTTGGTGTCTTCGAGCTTTTGCTGTTCTTCCAGGCGTTTGCGCATCTCGTAGTCATAAAGACGCGAGCGCAGACGCTGCCAGGCTACATCGCGGTTGCTGTGCTGGCTGCGACCGTCCTGACATTGCACCACGATGCCGGTCGGGATGTGTGTCAGACGCACGGCCGAGTCGGTCTTGTTGATGTGCTGGCCGCCCGCGCCCGAGGCACGGTAGGTGTCGGTGCGCACATCCGAGGGGTTGATGGTGATCTCGATCGAGTCATCAATCTCGGGGTAGACGAACAGCGAGGCGAAGCTGGTGTGGCGGCCGCCCGACGAGTCGAACGGGCTCTTGCGCACCAGGCGGTGCACGCCGGTTTCGGTGCGCAGCAGGCCGAACGCGTACTCGCCTTCGATGCGGATGGTCGCGCTCTTGATGCCGGCGACGTCGCCCGGCGTTTCTTCCTGCACTTCGGCCTTGAAGCCCTTGCGTTCGGCGTAGCGCAGGTACTGGCGCAGCAGCATGCTGGCCCAGTCGCAGGCTTCCGTGCCGCCGGCACCGGCCTGGATGTCGATGAAGCAGTTCAGCGGGTCGGCTTCGTGGCGGAACATGCGGCGGAATTCCAGCTCTTCGACGAGCGGACGCAGCTTTTCGGTTTCGGCCTCGATGGTGCGCAGGCCGTCTTCGTCTTCTTCCTCGCGGCTCATCTCGAACAGCTCGGTGTTGTCGGCGAGTTCGTTGGCGAGCTTCTCGAGCGTCAGCACGACGCCGTCGAGCGACTTCTTTTCCTTGCCGAGTTCCTGGGCCTTCTTCGGGTCATTCCAGACGGCGGGGTCCTCGAGCGAGGCGTTGACGGTTCTCAGGCGTTCGTATTTGGCATCGTAGTCAAAGATACCTCCGTAAATCCGCCGCACGCTGCGTCAGATCTTCGAGGGTGTTGCCGATGAGGTTGATGCGTTCTGCTTCCATGGTGTGTCCTGTGTGTTCTTGAGAATTAATCGGCGATTTTCTCATGCACAGCGCACATTCCAACGCAAAGCCCCGGGACAGGGGCTTTTGGCGTGGAAAAAGTGCGGGGCGCGTGCCGTGCCCCGCAGGGCTCAGAAGCTTTCCCAGTCGCTTTCGCTGCCCACTGCCTTGGGCGCAGCGGGTGTGGCCGCAGGGGCGGGTGCCGAGGCCGTGCGCAGGGCGGGGGCCGTCGGTGCCGCTGCGCGGGCCGCCGTGGCCGCAGTCGGTGCCTGGCGCGCGGCGGCCCTGGGCGCGGGTGCGCTCTGGATAGGGGCGGCGTACAGTGCCGCGCCCTGGCCCAGATCGAACACGCTGACCACCTTGGACAGCGCCGATGCCTGGCCCTGGAGCGCGTCGGTGGCCGCGGCAGCTTCCTCGACCAGGGCCGCGTTCTGCTGCGTCATCTGGTCCATCTGCGTGATGGCCTGGCTGACCTGCTCGATGCCCGTGGTCTGCTCGTGGCTGGCGGCGGTGATCTCGCCCATGATGTCGGTGACGCGGCGCACGCTGCTGACGATCTCGTCCATGGTCTTGCCGGCCTGTTCGACCTGGCCGTTGCCTTCCTCGACCTTGATGACCGAGGCGTCGATCAACTGCTTGATCTCCTTGGCGGCCGCAGCCGAGCGCTGGGCCAGCGTGCGCACCTCGGAGGCCACGACGGCAAAGCCACGGCCCTGGTCGCCCGCGCGCGCGGCCTCGACAGCGGCGTTGAGCGCAAGAATATTGGTCTGGAAAGCGATGGAGTCAATGACGCCGATGATGTCGACGATCTTGCGCGACGAGGCATTGATCGCCGACATCGTCGCGACGACCTGGGACACGGCGCTGCCGCCGCGCACGGCCACCTGGGAGGCGGCGCTGGCCAGTTCGTTGGCCTGCTGTGCGTTGGTCGCGTTCTGCTTCACGGTCGACGTCAGCTCTTCCATGGACGCCGCGGTCTGCTCGAGCGAGCTCGCCTGCTGCTCGGTGCGCGCCGACAGGTCCTGGTTGCCCATGGCGATCTGGCTGCTGGCCGTGGCGATAGAGTCCGTGCCCTGGCGCACCTGGCCGACGATCTGCTGCAGGCGGGTGTTCATGTCCTGCAGGGCCTGCAGCAACTGGCCGGTTTCATCGCGCGAATGCACTTCGATGCGGCTGCCGAGGTTGCCGGCGGCGACTTCCTGGGCCAGCTTGACCGCGTGCTGCAGGGGGCGCGCGACGGCGCGCGCAATGCCCAGCGCAAGGGCCAGGCCGAGCAGCACCGAGCCGATCAGCAGTGCGCTGATCCACCATTGCGCGGCGGCGAAAAGCTCGTCGCCCGCGGCGTTGGTGGCTTCGGTGCGCGCGGCGTTGATGCTGTCGAGCGCGTCGAGCTTGGCCTGGATGGCAAGGGTGACTTTGAGCGAGTCGCCGCGCAGCTCGTAGGCCGCCTGGTCGCTTTGCAGTTCGCGCGACAGTTGCAGGATCTGCGCGGAATGGGCTGCATAGCTCTTCAGGTCGGTGCCAATCGCGGTGAGCAGTTGCTGCTCCTCGGGCGTCCTGGCGTACGCGGCGTAGGCCGCATGCTGCTTGGTCACGGTGTCCCACAGAATGGGCATGGATTTCTCGTAGCCGGCGGCCTCGTCGGGCGTGGCGGCCAGCAGGTGCTGCGTCATCTGCGCGCGGTGGTACTGCAGCTGGTATTTGATGTCCTGCAGCGTGCGCGCCGCGGGCAGGGACTGGCGCGTCAGGTCGGTCGCGGTCTGGTTGACGCGGTCGAGCTGCAGCAGCGCGAACAGGCCGACGCTGGCCGACAGCAGCAGCAGGGCCGCAAAAGAGACAAGCAGCTTGTTGGCCAGCTTCAGGTTATGAAAGAACGTCATGGAGGTGGGGAGTAGCGGTCGGGCCGCGGCGCAGGCTGGAAAGAAAAATGGCAGGGGAGGCGCGGGCGATCACTGGCGATCCGGCGCATCCTTGTGCGGATTATCGGAAGATTAGAGTAAACCCTGAGTGAAATATCGAGGTTTTGGCAAGATTTGCCAATTTTTAGCGCCTGGGCTTGCCCCGGCCCGGGCGCTGGTGTCCGCGCGGGAATGAAAAATGGCCCCCCACGCTTGCCCACTGCGTGTGGCTCGCGCTGGGGGGCCAAGCCCCCCCGATGCTTTTCATCTTGGGGCGGCCCGGCGATGAAAATGGCCCCCCACGCTTGCCCACTGCGTGTGGCTCGCTGCCCCCAAAGGGGGCGCTTTTCATCTTGGGGCGGCCCGGCGATGAAAAACCCGGCGCGAAGGCCGGGTTGCATGGAGTCCTGGTCGCTCAGCCGCCGCGCGTCACCGGCGCTTCGGCGTTGCGGCCGTAGCTGCCGTACTTGCCCAGTTCCCACTTGGCCAGCGCGTTGCGGTGGACTTCGTCGGGGCCGTCGGCAAAACGCAGCGTGCGCGCGGTCGCGTAGGCGTAGGCCAGCGGGAAGTCGTCGCACATGCCGCCGCCGCCATGCACCTGTATCGCCCAGTCGATGACCTGGCAGGCCATGCTGGGCGCGACCACCTTGATCATCGCGATCTCGGTGCGCGCCACCTTGTTGCCCGCGGTGTCCATCAGCCAGGCGGCCTTGAGCGTGAGCAGGCGGGCCATGTCGATCTTGCAGCGCGCTTCGGCAATGCGCTCCTGCGTCACCGACTGCTGGGCCACAGTCTTGCCGAACGCGGCGCGCGACGAGGCGCGCTTGCACATCAGCTCGAGCGCGCGCTCGGCCAGGCCTATGAGCCGCATGCAGTGGTGAATGCGCCCCGGGCCCAGGCGCCCCTGGGCGATCTCGAAGCCCCGGCCTTCGCCCAGCAGGATGTTCGAGACCGGCACGCGCACGTTCTCGAAATACATCTCGACATGGCCGTGCGGCGCGTCGTCGTAGCCCAGCACGTTGAGCGGGCGCACGATGCGTATGCCGGGCGTGTCGGCGGGCACCAGCACCATGCTCTGCTGCGAATGCCTGGCGGCTTCGGGGTCGGTCTTGCCCATGGTGATGAACACCGCGCAGCGCGGATCGGCCGCGCCCGAAATCCACCATTTGTGGCCGTTGATCACGTACTCGTCGCCCTGGCGTTCGATGCGCGTGGCGATGTTGGTCGCGTCGCTGGACGCGACGTCGGGCTCGGTCATCGCGAAGGCCGAGCGTATCTTGCCTTCGAGCAGCGGCTTGAGCCAGCGCTGCTTGTTGGCCTCGTCGCCGTAGCGGGCGATGGTTTCCATGTTGCCGGTATCGGGCGCAGAGCAGTTGAAGGCTTCCGAGGCCCAGGGCACGCGGCCCATGATTTCGGCCAGCGGCGCGTACTCCTGGTTGGTCAGGCCCGCGCCTTCATAGCCCGAGGCGGCGGCGCTGTCGACGGGCAGGAACAGGTTCCACAGGCCGGCCTCGCGCGCCTGGACCTTGAGCTTTTCGACGGTCTGCAGCGCGGTCCAGCGCTTGCCCGCCGCGGTATTGGCCGCGAGCTCGGCCGCATAGGTGGCCTCGGCGGGGTAGATGTACTCCTGCATGAAACGCAGCAGCCGGGCCTGCAAGTCCTTGGTCTTGGCCGAGTATTCGAAATCCATGGGTTCTCCTGGGTGGTTTTCGTGGGCGCTTCAGGCGCCGCTCTTGAGCGCAAACGACCAGGCGAGCTCGGCCATGGGCCGGGCGGTGTCGCCCGAGGCCTTGGCCTGGGCGCTCGATGCCGTGCCGGCCTCGACGCGCTTGGCAATGCCTTGCAGGATGGCAGCGATGCGGAACATGTTGTAGGCCAGGTAGAAGTTCCAGTCGGCGCGCAGGGCCTCGGGCGTGGTGATGCCGGTGCGCTCGCAGTAGCGGTGGATATAGCTGTCCTCGTCGGGAATGCCCAGCGACGCGATGTCCATGCCGCCTATGCCGCGGCCCAGCGCGGCCGGGATATGCCAGCTCATGCAGTGGTAGCTGAAGTCGGCCAGCGGGTGGCCCAGCGTCGACAGCTCCCAGTCGAGCACGGCGATCACGCGCGGCTCGGTGGGGTGGAACATCAGGTTGTCGAGGCGGAAGTCGCCGTGCACGATGGATACATGGGCTTCGTCGCGCGCGCTCGCCGGCATGTGGGCGGGCAGCCAGGCCATCAACTGGTCCATCTCGGGAATCGGCTGCGTGACCGAGGCCAGGTATTGCTTGCTCCAGCGCCCGATTTGCCGATCGAAATAATTGCCTGGCTTGCCGTAGCTGGCCAGGCCGCGTTCGGCGAACTTCACCGAGTGCAGCGCGGAAATCACGCGGTTCATCTCGTCGTAGATGGCGCCACGCTCGGCGGGCGTCATGCCCGGCAGCGACTGATCCCAGAGCACGCGGCCTTCCATGTACTCCATCACATAGAACGCGCGGCCCATCACCGACTCGTCCTCGCACAGCGCGAACATGCGCGGCACGGGCACGTCGGTGCCCTGCAGGCCTTGCATGACCGCGAACTCGCGCTCGATCGCATGGGCCGAGGGCAGCAGCTTGGCCACGGGACCGGGCTTGGCGCGCAGCACATAGCTTTGCCCGGGAGTGATCAGCTTGTAGGTCGGGTTGGACTGCCCGCCCTTGAACATCTCGACGCTCAGCGGGCCCGCGAAGCCCGTGAGATTGCGTGAAAGCCAGTCCGACAGCGCGGCGGTATCGAACGCGTGCTGCTCCGAAAGGGGGCGGGTGCCTACGAAATGGTCGAAAGTGCTCATGGGTCAGCAGGTCCTTGTCGTCAGTGGTCGGATTCCGCGATGCGCAGCAGCGTGGGCCGGTCGCGCACCACCAGGCCGCCTGGCTCGATGCGGATGATTTCTTCGCGCTCCATGGCCTTGAGTTCCTGGTTCACGCGCTGGCGCGAGGCGCCCAGCAGTTGCGCCAGTTCTTCCTGCGCCAGTTGCAGCCCGATGCGGATTTCCTGCGCGTCCGAGAGGCTGGGCACGCCATAGCTGCGCACCAGGTGCAGCAGTTGCTTGGCCAGCCGCGCGCGCAGGGGCAGGGTGTTGAGGTCTTCCACCAGGCCGTAGAGCTGGCGTATGCGCCGCGCGTGCAGGCGCAGCATGGCTTCGGAGAACTCGGCGTGGGTGGCGAGAATCTTCTTGAAGTCGGCCTTGGAAACGCACAGGATGGTGGTCTCGCCGTGCGCATAGGCATCGTGCGTGCGCCGGTCGCCGTCCAGGATCGCCACATCGCCGAACCAGATGCCCGGCTCCACATAGGTCAACGTGATGAGCTTGCCCGAGATCGAGGTGGAACTGACGCGCACCGCGCCCTTGGCGCAGGCAATCCACTCTTCGGGGGGCTCGCCGCGTGCGCAGATCAGCGTGCCGTCCTTGTAACGTTTGACATATGCGCATCGAAGTATGTCGTGCCTGAGTGAAGGGGAAAGAGACGTAAACCAGCGACCTGAATTGATCGCTTCACGTTCTTCGATAGTAAGAATCGGGTCGTCCATGGCCTGTCTTTTTCGTGACTGATGACCGACTGATTGTCGCGTGCGGGACCGGGCCCGCGGGCCTGCAGATTCGCCTGTTTGTCGCATGGGTGTCTGCGAGCAGGATGCAGGGCCTGGCGGCCTACGGGAAAACCCCGGGGCAATGGAAAAATGGAACAAAAACGCAGCCCTATGCGGCATTCAATCCTTGTATGCCAAAATTCACTCTAGGGGGAGCTGCTTGTGAAAATTTGTTACACGTTCGGAGGGGCTGGGCTGTTCGCGCTGTCATTGACCGCGTCAGCACTGTCTCTGGGACAAAGCCAGGGCCAGGTGGTGTTGGGCGCGCCATTGGATCTGGTGTTCCAGCTGCAACCGGACGCCGACATGGACGCTGCTTCTTCCTGCGTCAGCGCCGAAGTGCTGCTGGGCGAGCGGCGCATCGACGCCAGCCGCGTGAACGTCACGCCTTTGGCGCAGCGCCCAGGCCTGCCGGCCTCGGTGCGGCTGCGCGCTTCGGTCGTGATCGACGAGCCGGTGGTCGTGGTCAGGCTGTCGGCAGGCTGCCAGGGCCTGATCTCGCGCAGCTACACCTTCTTTGCAGAACTCCCCGAAGCGGCCTCTCCCGGTGCCGTGCCCTTCGATATCGGGCAACTGAGCGCGCTGCCCGCGCCGCCCGCCGCCGCGCCGCCCGCCGCCGTGGCGCCGGCTGCGCGCGTGCGCCCACCCGCCGCGCCACGCCGCGCCGAGCCTGCGAGCAGCGCCAGTGCCAGTGCCAGTGCCACCAGCGCGGCTGCCGCCAGGGCCCCCGCCGCGCCGCGGCCGCGCAAGCCCGCGCCCAAACCTCCCGAAGCACCCGCACCGACTGCGGTTGCCGTGCCAGCGGGCGAATCAGGCCTGCGCCTGGAACCCCGTCTGCGCATCGACTCACGCCTGCGCATGGAGCCGCTCGAGACCTGGGCCGCGCCGGCAGCAGGAGCCGCAGCCGCTGCGGCGCTGCTTTCCGGACCGCTGCCCGGTGCGCAGGCTTCGGCCGATTCTCCCGCCGTCGCGGCAGAGTCCGCCGATCAGCGCGTGCTGGCGCTCGAAGCCGAAATTCAGTCCCTGAAGACGCGCGAGGTCAGCCAGAGCGCGAGCCTGGCGCGCATCGGCAGTCAACTCGAGGCCCTGCAGGCGGAGCAGCAGCAGGGCAGCCCCTGGACCTTGCCGCTGCTGGTTGCGCTGGCGATCATGCTCGCGGTGCTGGCCTGGCTGCTGCTGCGCCTGCGCAGCCTGGCGCAGTCGGCGCCCAGCGGCTGGTTGCAATCCGTCGATGGGCAGGGCCTGGCCATGCCAGGCGCGGGCCATGCCGAAACCGCTTTCGGCGTTGCCGCAGCCGCGTCCATGCCCGGGGCCTCCTCCGTTTCTACGTTCTCGGGTGCGGCGTTCCGTGCGCCCCAGGAAGAGGGGGACGCGACCGAGTTCGGCCCACCCACCGTGCGCGCTTCGGCAGCAGCCGAGGCGGCTGCCGCGCCGGTGCACAGGCACCGCGATGTGGTCAAGCCCGAGGAATTGTTCGACGTGCGCCAGCAGGCCGAGTTCTTCACTTCGGTGGGCGAGTACGAGCAGGCGATCGCGGTGATGCGCAAGCACATTGCAGAGCACCAGGATTCGTCGCCGCTGGCCTACCTCGAATTGCTGGGGCTGTTCTATCAACTCAGCCGCAGGGCCGAATATGACGCCCTGCGCCAGCAGTTCGAGCAGCACTTCGCGGCCAGCGTGCCGGAAATGGCGCAGTTCGCGCAGCGCGGCCGCTCGCTGGCGCACTACCCGGAATTGCTCGCGAACATCGAGGCGCTTTGGCCCACGGACGAGGTCGGCGAGCTGCTCGAAAGCTATCTGTTCCGTCACCAGGGCTACGACAGCGGCGTGCTGTTCGACCTGGAGGCGTTCGATGATCTGCTGCTGCTGCAGGCCGTGGCGCGCACCACGCCTGCGGGCACACGCGGCCAGACGACCGGGCGCAGGCGCACCACGCCCACTGCGGCCCCTGTCGAGGCGCCACTGGCCAGTGCCGCGATCACCGCGGCCGCGGCTGCGGGCAGCCTGGCCGCAGGCCTGGTGCCGGGCGACGAACCCTGGGCCACGCTGGAGCGCGCCAATGCCCCGGCGCCTGCGCCGTCGTCGCCCGCGCTGGTGCCGCTGCCCCCGGCGCTGGATCCTGCGCCGCTGTCGCTCGACATTCCCTCGCGCTTCGATGTGCCCGAAGGCCCGTTTGCCCGCTCCGAGCCGCTGGCATCGGACACTGCCGGCGCGGACCTGCCCGCAGCGTCGTCGCTGCTCGACATCGACCTGAGCGATGTCGGCCGCTGGCAGCCGCTGGACCTGCCGGCCGTCGAGCCTTTGCCCTTTGACCTGGAGGAATTCCCGAAACGCCCCATCGTCGGGTCGATCGCGGACCAGAACGTAGGCTTCAATGCGCTCGACCCCAAGCTGTCGCTGCCCGACAATCTCGAACTCACGCCCTGGGAAGATGATTCACCCGACAGCATCTTCTCGGCCTGGAACGCGGCGCGCACCGAGCGGGTGATTGCCAAGTCGCCGCCCGAAGATGGCAAGAACGACAAGGCCGAGCCGGGCAGCGGGATCAGCTGAGTACTCTGAACCGTCTAGCGCCAGGCGGCCTGCAGCGCCTGCGCTTCGGCTTGCGGATCCTGCGCATTGACCAGGGCGCGCACCACGGCGATCGAGCCCGCGCCCGTGGCCAGAATCTCGGGAAACTGCGCGGCGCTGATGCCGCCAATCGCCACCAGCGGGTACTGGCGCATCAGCCGCACATAGGCCGCGAGCCGCGCCACGCCCTGGGGGGCCGTGGCCATGCGCTTGAGCGTGGTCGGGAACACCGCGCCCAGCGCGATATAGCTGGGCCGCACGGCCTGGGCGCGCAGCATTTCGGCATAGCCGTGGGTGCTGACTCCCAGGCGCAGGCCGGCCGCGCGGATCGCATCGAGCGCCGCCTGCGGCAGCGCGTCGAGGTCTTCCTGGCCCACATGCACGCCGTAGGCGCCCGCATCGAGCGCGGCCTGCCAGTGGTCGTTGATGAACAGCAGCGCCGGCGTACCTTGCACCGCGGCCACGGCGGCGCGCACTTCCCTGGCAATCGCCTGCGCATCTTCGGACTTGAAGCGCAGCTGCACCGTCGGCACGCCGGCGCGCGCCATGCGGCCCACCCATTGCGCGTCGGGCAGCACGGCGTACAGGCCCAGTGACTGCGGGCAGGCCGCAAAGGCCGGGGGCAGGGCGGCGTCGGCCGCAATCATGCCGAAGTCACGGCCGTCATCGGGCCAGTGCGCGGCGTCGAAGTGGCCGCAGCGCTCGGTCTGCGCCTGCCAGGCGCGCGCCAGGCATTCGGCATCTACCGCGATGAAACCCAGCCGCGCGCAGGCCTGCAGCGCCGCCAGATAGGCGGGCTGTGTCTGCGTCGCTGGCGGCACGGGCTGGGGCGGCAGCGCGCTGCGTTCGCTGCCTTCGGGCGCGAAGGCGGCTGCGTGGTGATCGAGGATGGACTGGGCCAGGGTGTCGATGTCGGTGGTGGTCATTGCGTCTCCCGCTTCAGGGGCCGTCGTGGTGCCAGAATGGCGTGCCCAGCACGGGCGTGCTCGGCTGGGCAGACTGCTGCTCGGCCATCGCGCCCGCATGCCAGGCCGCGCGCCCCGCATGGGTGGCGTCGGCGAAGGCGCCGGCCATGGCCACGGGGTCCTGCGACAGCGCCACGGCGGTGTTGAGCAGCACGCCGTCAAAGCCCCATTCCATCACCTGGCAGGCGTGCGAAGGCCGGCCCAGGCCGGCGTCGATGATCATAGGCACCGTCAGGCGCTCGCGCAGCGTCTGCAGCGCGTAGGGGTTGACCGGGCCGCGGCCCGTGCCTATGGGCGCGGCCCAGGGCATCACGGCCTGGCAGCCGACGTCGACCAGGCGCTGGCACAGCACCAGGTCCTCGGTGCAGTAGGGCAGCACCTGGAAGCCGTCCTTGATCAGGATGGACGCGGCTTCGACGAGGTTGAGCGTATCGGGCTGCAGCGTGTAGTCGTCGCCTATGAGCTCGAGCTTGATCCAGGGCGTGTCGAACACTTCGCGCGCCATCTGCGCCGTGGTCACGGCCTCCTGGATGCTCAGGCAGCCCGCGGTATTGGGCAGCACGGGCACGTCCAGGCGCCGCAGCAGCTCCCAGAAGCTCGCGCCGGTCTCGGCGGCCTGGCTGCCCTGGCGGCGCAGCGAGGCCGTGAGCATGGCCGGGCGCGAGCGCTTGACGGCGGCTTCGAGCACGGCCGGCGAGGGGTAGCGTGAGGTGCCCAGCAGCAGGCGGCTGTGGAAAGTCTGGCCATACAGGACCAGCGGGTCGGCGGCGGCCGTGGTGTCGGAGGTGGTGGTGTTCATCTTGGCAAACTCGGTAAATGGGGCAGATCAGCCGCCGGTCACGGGCGAGACGACTTCGACGCGGTCGCCTTCTTGCAGCGGCCGCGCCGCATACTGCGCGCGCGGCACGAACTGGGTGTTGACGGCGACCGCATAGGGCGGACGCAGCGACTGCTGGGCCAGGGCATCGGCCAGGCTCGCGCCTTCGGCCAGGGCCAGCGGCTGTTGGTTCAGAAGAATGTTCATGAGGGCACTATTCAGGTTGCGGCAAGGGGGCACTCACTGGTGCACGGGCACGTCGAAGCGGCGCGCCAATGGGGAGTCGCCCGTGGTCAGCAGCTCCAGCACCACGTCGAGCATGGCCGGAGAAATCATGAAGCCATGGCGGTACAGGCCGTTGACTTCGAGCACGCGCTCGGACCGCCGGCGCACGGCGGGCAGGTTGTCGGGCAGGGTAGGGCGGCACTGGGTCGCGATTTCCACGATGCGCGCTTCGGCGAACCCCGAGTGCACAGTGTAGGCCGCGCTCAGCAGCTCGAGCGTGGAGCGCACGCTGGCGGGCGACATGTCGTCGGACTCGATTTCGGTTGCGCCGATCACGAACAGATGGTCTTCCTTGGGCGCGATGTACAGCGGGTAGCGCGGATGCACCAGGCGCGTGGGCCGCTGCAGCGTGACTTCGGGCGCATGCACGCGCACCACTTCGCCGCGCACGCCGCGCAACTGGGGCCAGGCCGTGCGTGCGCCCAGACCGCGGCAGTCGAGCACCCAGTCGGGCTGGCCCGGGTTGCCGGGCGCAAAGTCGCCGAGTTCGCGCGGGGTATCCCAGAACATCTCGACTCCCAGCCGCTGCAGCGTGGCAAGCAGCGCGGCCAGCAGCTGGCGGTTGTCGAGCTGGCCTTCGCCTTGCAGGTAGACGCCTTGCGTGAAGCGGTGGGTGGTTGCGGGTTCCATGCCGTGCAGGTCCTGGCCCGACAGTGTCTGCAAGGCGGGCAGTGTGTCGTTGATGCGGCGGTTCTTCTCGAACAGCGCGCACAGGCGCTGGGCGTCGCCCGCGTCCTGGCGGTGCCAGAGCACCAGCGTGCCGTTCTGCTGGAAGAACACATGGCCGTCGAGTTCGGCAATGATCTGCGGCCAGCGGCCCAGCGCGTGCTGGCCCATGCGCACCACGCCGGGCTCGGTCACGGCCGACTCGGCCAGCGGCGCGAGCATGGCCGCGGCCACGCGCGCGGCCGCGCCATCGGCCTGTGGGCCATGGGCGTCGTAAAGCGCAATCTGGTGGCCCTGGCGCGCGAGCGTGCAGGCCAGCAGGCGGCCCATGAGACCCGCGCCCAGAATGGCGATGCGCGAGGAAGGTTGAAGGCAAGGCATGGGAAATCCCGTCGATAAGTCCCGTCAATACGGCAGGGACAAAAAAGGCGTGACCACGCTTTGCAGGAAACTCCCCACGCCAGTATGACCTGGATCGGGTGTCGGGGCGGCAGCACAGGCTGCGGTTGGATGCCCCAGGGTGTTTCTCAGTCGCGCACTGCAGTGACGGTTGCGCCGGGCAACCGGTAGCCAGTGGGACACCCCTGTTTCGTCCGTTGAAGCCGAATTACAGCACAAGCGCAATGATCGCGCGGTCTCGCCAGGAGTTGCATTACCGGCCAGGAGGGCCAGAATGGGCCCACACCGCTGAAAACCGATTGCCGACAATGCCCGTTTACCACCAGACCATCGGCGTGCGCCGCCATGTCTTTGACGACCTGGCGCAGTTGCTCGCGCGCGCGTCGCCCGAGCGCTCGGGCGACCAGCTCGCGGGCGTGGCCGCGCGTTGCGCCGAAGAGCGCGTAGCGGCGCAGATGGCGCTGGCGCAGGTGCCACTTGCGCAGTTCCTGCAGGAAACGATTGTTCCCTATGAATCCGATGAAGTCACGCGGCTGATCATCGACAGCCACAAGCCCCAGGCGTTCGCGCCTGTCGCGAATCTGGATGTCGGCGGTTTTCGCGACTGGCTGCTGTCGGACCATGTCGACAGCGCAAGCCTGGCCGCATTGGCGCCGGGCCTGACGCCGGAGATGGTGGCCGCGGTATCGAAACTGATGCGCAACCAGGATTTGATCCAGGTCGCGCGCAAGTGCCAGGTCACGACCCGTTTTCGCAACACCATCGGCCTGCCCGGGCGGCTGTCGACGCGGCTGCAGCCCAATCACCCGACGGATGCGGCCGCCGGCGTCGCGGCCAGCGTTCTCGACGGCCTGATGTATGGCTCGGGCGATGCAACGATAGGCATCAACCCCGCAACGGACAACGTTTCCCAGGTGGTGCACCTGCTCGAGATGCTCGACGCGGTGATCCAGCAGTACGGCATTCCCACCCAGTCCTGCGTGCTCACGCATGTCACCAACACCTTGCAGGCGATGGAGCGCGGCGCCCCGGTGGACCTGGTGTTCCAGTCGATAGGCGGCACCGAGGCCACGAATCGCAGCTTCGGCATCGATCTGGCCTTGCTGGGCGAAGCGCAGACGGCCGCATTGTCGCTGCAGCGCGGCGGCGTGTTCGAGGGCGGCGAGCGCGGGCGCAATGTGATGTACTTCGAGACCGGGCAGGGCAGCGCGCTGTCGGCCAATGCGCATCACGGCTGCGACCAGCAGACCATGGAAGCGCGCGCCTATGCGGTGGCGCGGCATTTCAATCCCCTGCTCGTCAACACCGTCGTCGGCTTCATCGGGCCCGAGTACCTGTTTGACGGCAAGCAGATCATCCGCGCCGGGCTCGAAGACCATTTCTGCGGCAAATTGCTCGGCCTGCCCATGGGCTGCGACATCTGCTACACCAACCATGCGCAGGCCGACCAGAACGACATGGACGTGCTGCTGACCCTGCTGGGCGTTGCCGGCTGCACGTTCGTGATGGGCATTCCGGGCTCGGACGACGTCATGCTCAACTACCAGAGCACCTCTTTCCACGACGCGCTCTACGCGCGGCGCGTGCTCGGTCTGCGGCCCGCGCCCGAGTTCGAGGCCTGGCTCGAGCGCGCGGGCATCTTTGTTCCGGGAGCGCATGCGCGCCTGGCAGACGCTGGCGCTGGCCCGTTTGCGCATCTGTTGCCGTGAAGGAGGCGCACACCGTGAATCCCGTCGTGACCGCCAACCCCTGGGAGCCTCTGCGCCGTCACACGCCGGCGCGCATTGCGCTGGGCCGCAGCGGCATCAGCATACCGAGCGCGCAGCAACTTGAATTCCAGCTGGCCCATGCCCAGGCGCGCGATGCCGTGCACCGTCCGTTCGACGTGCGCCGCACGGCCGAAGCCATAGAAGCTGTGGGCGTGCCGACGCTGAGCGCGCACAGCGCGGCGCCCGACCGTGCGAGCTATCTGCAGCGCCCGGACTGGGGCCGCCAGCTCGACGCGGCCTCGGCGCAGGCGCTCAAGTCCTGGCATCGCGGTGAAGAACATGATTTGGGAATCGTCGTCGCCGACGGGCTTTCGGCACTGGCGATGGAGCGGCACGCGGCGCCGTTTCTCGCTGCCTTGCTCGCCGAGTTGCAGCGCGATGAGCCCGCGTGGCGCATGACGCCCGCGGTGCTGGTCGAGCAGGCGCGCGTGGCCATAGGCGACGACATCGCCGAATTGCTGGCCGCCCGCATGGTGATGGTGCTGATCGGCGAGCGGCCCGGCCTGAGTTCGCCCGACAGCATGGGCATCTACCTGACCTGGGCGCCGCGGCGCGGTCGCACCGACGCCGAGCGCAACTGCATTTCCAATGTGCGCCCCGGTGGCCAGGATTACCCCGAAGCGGCACGCCGCGCGGCCTGGCTGCTGCGCGCGGCGAGCGCCGGCGAACGCACGGGCGTGATGCTCAAGGACGAAAGCGTGCCGGTGTTGCGGCTCGAACAGGACGATGCGCCGGACTTCACTTTGACACAGGGCTGCGGGCCCGTGCGATGACGCCGCTGGTTTGGGGCGGGAAGGGCGCCAGATAAGCCATAATTTTCCCATGACCATCCCTCACCCGGCGCAATCCGCCCAGGCGCCTTCGGGCCTGCCCGCTTCTGCCTCTGAACGCACCGCGCGCTACCTGCGCGTGCTCTCCATTGCCGGCTCCGACAGCGGTGGCGGCGCGGGCATACAGGCCGACCTCAAGACCTTCAGCGCGCTGGGCTGCTACGGCATGACGGCGATTGCCGCGATCACCGCGCAAAACACCTGCGGCGTGCGCGCCATCCATGCCGTGCCGGCCGACATCCTCAAGGCGCAGATCGATGCCGTGGTGCAGGACATCGGCGTCGACGCCGTCAAGATAGGCATGCTCGCCACGCCCGAAACCGTGCGCGTGGTCGCCGACGCCATTCGCCGCTACCAGCTGCCGCATGTGGTGCTCGACCCGGTGATGGTGGCCACCAGCGGCGACCGGCTGATCGCCGCCGAAACCGCCGATGCGCTGGTGCGCGAACTGTTCCCGCTGGTCGAGCTGATCACGCCGAATCTCGACGAGGGCGGATGGCTGCTGGGGCAGCCCATAGACGGCGTCGCGGCGCTCGACGACGCGGCCCGCAAATTGCTGGCGCTGGGTGCGCCGGCCGTGCTGCTCAAGGGCGGGCATCTGCCCGGAGACTGGGTGGTCGACCTGCTGGTGGACGCCGATGGCGTGAGCCACAGGCTGGAGTCGGCGCGCATCGTGACCCACAACGGCCACGGCACGGGCTGCACGCTGTCGTCGGCCATCGCCGCCGAGCTGGCCTCGGGCGCCGCGCTGCCCGAAGCCGTGGTGCGCGCGCGCCGCTATATCCTGGGCGCGATCGCCGCGGGCGCCGATGTGCGCACCGGCAGCGGCCATGGTCCTTTGAACCACGGTTATGCGCCGCGCGCGCAAGTCATTGTGGGTGGCTGAACGCCGGCTTTACCAGCCCCAGCCCAATCGTTTTGAAATCCAGCCCTGCTGGCCGTTTTCGCGGCGCACCTGGGCCCAGCCGCCCGAATGCTTGAGCGTGCGCACCACTTCGTGCTGTTCGAGCCTGGCGACGCGCTTGAAGTTCTGGCCCGGGCCCGAGCGCAGGTTTGCGCTGCGGGCGGTGATGACCATGTGCGGCGTCTTGGCCGTCAGCGGCGCGTGCACCCAGCCCAGGCTGGACTCGAAATCGCGGACCTTGAGCCATTGGCCCTGGCGCTGCGTGACCTGCAGCGGATAGCCCCGGCCCAGCTCCCACAAGGTGGCGGAGCGTGTGCTCGGTTTTTCGCGCACGTTCACCGAAGCACCCTTGATACTGACGAATTCGGCGGCCGCGCTGGCCATGGTGGGTGCCAGTGCGCCCAGTGCCAGGCTGGCAGCGGCGATGAAATGCGAGAAACGGCGGGTCAAAGACAGCACGAAAGCAACTCCTATCGGATGGTCAGGGGATGGGAAAATCCTGTCTGAGTCCGACTCGGACACTGAAGTTCCAGAGATTCTCGGAAAAGAGAACGGGAAATCATTGTCGGCACTGCGGTTTGCGGGGCGATATCCACGGGCTGCGCCGCATGTTGCGCAGGCGCACAAGGCCTGGCGATTGCGCTTGAGCCAAGGGCGCTGCTGTTGGGGCAGGTGCGCAGACATGTAAAACCGGGCGTTGACTTACCAGCAGACATCTTTGTTACGTTATCTGCGGATGCCGTCAGCGCTCCCTCACGCGCGCGTCCGCGAATGCAGGCCTTGATTCGCCTGCTTCGCGTTCGGGCCGCGGGTCTTGCACGGGGGGTGCGGTGGCCGGATTGGGCGGCGGATCGCCTATCGGCGTCTCCCCGGGCTGCTCGGTCGGGGCGGGCGGTGGTGTGGGTGGATCGGTGGGCTGCGGGCGGTGCATGGAGTTTCCTTGAAGCTTGATGAAGATGCAGGTTCAACAACACAAACAATGCAATGGGTCCTGAAAAAAGCAAGCCTCAAATGAAACCTTATGAAACTTAGGCGGTAGTTGCTCGACAGCCATGGGGCTGCTCTGTTAGAACTAACATATTGACGACTATTCGTAACCAACTCGGACGAACTCGGCTTACATCAAGGAGGTCAGCTTGTTTTACGAGTTTGAGCGCCGTGCCGTTGCCTTCCTGAAGCGCATCGAGAGCATGGCTCCTTGCAGTTCCCGGCAGCAGGCGTATGACAGCCTGCTTGCGCACTGGCACGCCGTGGAATCCAATTACCACGACGACCAGGCCTATCTGGACGCCTTGCTGCACACGAAAATGTCATTGGAAAACAACTGGCATGGTCTCGACGGCAATCCCTGCTATTGGCAGAGTCCCCGGGTGCCGCAGTTGCGTGTCTACATTCACGACGATGGTGCGATCGTGATTCAACGCCTGGGCGGTACGCGCGAAGACCGTATCCTGTTCGCGCTCAATTCAGCCCAGCCTGTCTTTCACTCGCCGAAGCCAGAGTCGGAGGGCGCGGCTTTCGCCAGCGCCGTCCAATATGCGGCGGTGCCCGAGGCTTCTCTCTCCAAGATGTAGGCTTTGCGCCTGTGGCGCCCCGTTGTCCGCATGGCCTACGTGGCGCCGGCCTGTGCGCCGGCCTGCTTTTCGCTCGTGAACGATTAACTTGGAGCTTTCTGTCATCAGCCCAAGGAGGATTGCCATGGAAAAGAGCGTCAAGGAATGTGTCCACGAAATGATTGCCTATGACGATGCGCGCCCCAGCGCTCCGTACGAGCATTGCTTCACCGCGGTCGCGGGGCTCGGCCTGGTATTGTGTGCGCTGCGCGCGCATGGCCGGGGCCGCGCCGTGCTGCACGCGACCCTCGCGGGCATATTGCTGGCACGAGCCGCAGCAGGCACCGATGGCCTGCGCAAGTGGGCGGACATCCCCCGCCCTTGATCTTTGCGCAGCCGCGTCACTCGGGCGCCCGATAGCGCTCGGCCGCGTGCGCCTGCCGTATGTCCGACAGCAGGCCTTGGCGCGCGCCCTCCAGCGCATCCCAGCGAGCCGCCACATGTAGGGGCGGGATCGTGACCTGCTCGCGGCGGTCGAATCCGGCCAGTGCTGCATCGACCAGCTCACCGACCTCCATCACTTCGGGCAGTGCATTGACATCCATGCCTGAACGCTGCCAGATTTCGGTGCGGGTCGCCGCGGGCAGCACCGCCTGTACGTAGACGCCCTTGGACGACAGCTCCAGGCTCAAGCCCTGCGAGAGAAACAGCACGAAGGCCTTGGTCGCGCCGTAGAGCGACATGCCCATCTCGGGCGCAAAACCCACGACCGAACCAATGTTGACGATGGCGCCACTGCCCGACTGCGCAAGGCGCGGCGCGACCGCAGCCGCCAGCCGCGCGGGCGCCGTGGTGTTGAGCGTGATCAGGCGTTCGATGCTGTCGCCGGTCTGCTGCACAAAGCTGCCCGACTGGGCCATGCCGGCGTTGTTGACCAGGATGCCGATGCGGGCGTCATCGCGCAGGCGCGCCTCGACCACAGCCAGTTCGGCGGACTCGGTCAGGTCGGCCTGCAGCACGGCTACGGCCACGCCGTTTTCATCCTGCAGGCGTTTTGCCAGGGCGTCGAGGCGTGCCTTGTCGCGCGCGACCAGCACCAGGTCGTGGCCGCGGCGCGCGAAGCGTTCGGCATAGGTGGCTCCGATGCCGCTGGAGGCGCCGGTGATCAGAACGGTAGAAGAGAGGGTCATTGCTGCTTCCTTGTGAAATGCGTTGGATTGCCGGGCATCACTGTCGTGATGTATTTGTAGATGCAACAGTTGTATATACAATCATATGCGAAAACGGAGCAACCCATGCAAGTCGAACCCATTTCCGAATCTCGTCCAATGGACGAAACAGCGTCCGCCAAAGCGTCTTACGCCCTGTGGCTCGTGCTGCTGGCCGCCGCAGGCACGTTTGCGCTCACGATGGGCGTGCGCCAGACCATGGGCCTGTATCTGTCGCCATTGAACACGGCGACGGGCCTGGGCGTGGCCAACATCAGCCTGGCCTTTGCGTTCGGGCAGCTTTGGTGGGGGTTGACGCAGCCCTTTGCCGGGGCCGTTGCCGATCGCATCGGCACGGCGCGCGTACTGCTCGCGGGTGTGGTGCTGATCGCGATCGGCACGGTGATCACGCCGTTCATGACATCCACCTGGGGGCTCATCCTGGCCATCGGCGTGCTCGCCGCGGGCGGTGCCGGCATGGCGGGGCCTTCCGTGCTGATGGCGGCCAGCACCCGCATGGTGCCCGCGGCCCGGCGCGGGCTGGCCACGGGCATCGTCAACGCGGGCGGGTCGTTCGGGCAGTTCGCGCTCGCGCCGGTCGCGATGGGCCTGACCGTCTCGCTGGGCTGGGCCGCATCGATGCAGTGGATGGGGCTGCTGGTGCTGCTCGCGCTGCCCGCCGCATGGGTGCTCAAGGGCAATTCCAGGGCACTCGCCGCGGCTGCCGCAAGCGCTTCGGGCGCCGCCGTTCTCACGGCGCGCCAGGCGCTGGCGCGTGCACTTGCCACGCCAAGCTACGGCCTGCTCGCGGCGGGTTTCATGGTCTGCGGCTTCCATATCGCGTTTCTCGCCACCCACCTGCCGGGAGTGATAGAGAGCTGCGGCATGCCGCCAGCCATTGCCGGCTGGTCATTGGCGCTGATCGGCCTGTTCAATATCGTGGGCAGCCTGGGCATGGGCTGGGCGGTGGGGCGCTGGCGCATGAAATCCCTGCTGTCGCTGCTCTATGCGATCCGTGGCCTGGCCGTGCTGGCCTTTGTGCTCGCGCCCAAGACGCCCGCGGTGGTGCTGGTCTTCGCCGCCGTGATGGGCGTCACGTTCTTGTCGACGGTGCCGCCGACGGCGGGATTGGTGGCGAAGATGTTCGGGCCGGCGAACATGGCCATGCTGTTCGGCGTGCTGATGCTGGCCCATCAGATCGGCGGCTTCTTTGGCGCCTTCCTCGGCGGCCAGGTGTTCCAGGCCACGGGCAGCTACGACTGGGTCTGGTACATCGACATTGCGCTGGCCGCGGGCGCGGCGCTGATCCATCTGCCGATTCGCGAGGCGCACCCGGTGCGGCTTTCTGCGGCGTGAAAGAGGCGCGCTGCGCAAACAAAAAAGCGGCCTGGGCCGCTTTTTTGTGCTTCAACGCAGGCGTTGAGCGCGTTTACTCGACCTTGGCCTTGGCGCGCAGGCTTTCCTGGAACTGCATCAGCTTTTGCTGTTCCAGCTGCTGGGCGACCTGGGGCTTGACGTCGTCGAGCTGGGGCAGTTCGGCCTGGCGCGTGTCGTCCAGGCGGATCACGTGGTAGCCAAACTGGCTCTTGACCGGCGTCTGGGTGTAGCTGCCTTTTTGCAGCTTGATCATGGCTTCGGTGAACTCGGGCACGTAGCTGTCGGCATTGGCCCAGTCCAGATCGCCGCCGCGTGCGCCCGATCCCGGGTCCTTGGACTGCTTCTTGGCGATCTCGGCGAAATTGCCGCCCTTCTTCAGCGAGGCAATGATGGCCTTGGCTTCGTTTTCGGTGGGCACCAGGATGTGGCTCGCGCGGTATTCCTGGCCTTGGTTGGCGGCGACGAACTTGTCGTACTCGGCCTTGATCTCGGCGTCGGTGACGGGGTTCTTCTTCTTGAAGTCTTCGAACAGTTCACGGATCAGCACGGTCTGGCGGGCCAGCTCCATTTGCGACTTGTATTCGGGCGACGCTTCCAGGCCCAGGCGGCTGGCTTCCTGCATGAAGACTTCGCGGGCGATGACTTCTTCCTTGATCTGGCCTTCGATCTCGGGGGAGATGGGCCGGCCCGAGCGCTCGATCTGCTGCTTGAGGATTTCCACGCGTTCCTTGGGAACGGGTTTGCCATTGACAACGGCCAGATTTTGCGCCGAAGCGCCCAGGGCAGCACCACCCAAAACGGCAGCCGTCACCAGGCTGGACAAGAACTGTTTATTCATGCGAAATTCCGAAAGAAAAATGAGAAACGTTTCAGTGTTCAACGTTGCCATGCCTTGCGAGGCATGCATGTAGTCAAAGCACTTCAATGGCGATGGCATGAACACCCTGGTCAATGAAGTCTTGCAGCGCATCATACACAAGGCGATGGCGTGCCACGCGCGATTTGGCGGCAAATCCGGGGGCCGCAATGCGGACCCGAAAATGGGTGCCAAAGCCGCTGTCGTTGGCGCCCGCATGGCCTGCATGCAGGGCGCTTTCATCGATGACTTCAAGCGCCGTGGGCGCCAGCCGCGCGCGCAGCGCGGCTTCCATCGCCGCGGCGCTGATCGCGGGCAGCGCGCTCATGGCAGTTCCTTGGGCGCAGGGGCTTGCGCGCCGTCTTCCTTGAGGTAGCGGCTCAGGTACAGCGCCTGGGCGACCACGAACACCAGCATCAGGCCCATGCCGCCGAACAGCTTGAAGTTGACCCAGGTGTCGGTATCGAAGTGGAAGGCGATCCACAGGTTGAGCGCGCCCATTGCGGCGAAGAATGCGGCCCAGGCCCAGTTGAGCTTGAGCCAGACCGGGTCGGGCAGTTGCAGCTGCGCGCCCATGATCGAGCGCAGCAGGTTCTTGCGGAAAAGCAGCTGGCCGACAAGCAGCGCGCCGCCCATGAGCCAGTAGAGCACCGTGGGCTTCCACTTGATGAAGGTTTCACTTTCGGCCAGCAGCGTGGCGCCGCCGAACAGCACGATCACGCCCAGGCTGACCCATTGCATGGGCTCGACGCGGCCGTTGCGCAGGCGCAGGTAGGCGATCTGCAGCACCGTCGCGACGATCGCCACGGCCGTGGCCGCGTAGATGCCCCAGACCTTGAAGGCGACAAAGAACAGGATGATGGGAAAGAAGTCGATCAGTAATTTCATGGGGCTTGCGGGCCAGAGGGGCAAAAGGGCACGCCGCTGCGGTTGCAGCGGCGCAGGGGTCAGGACGTGCTGGGCGAAAAGTCCAGGGACGCCGAGTTCATGCAGTAGCGCAGGCCCGTGGGCTGCGGCCCGTCTTCGAAGACATGGCCCAGATGGGCGCCGCATTGTGCGCAGACGGTTTCGGTACGGCTCATACCGTGGCTGTGATCGACGATTTCGCGAATGGTTCCTGGAATGGCCTGCGAAAAGCTGGGCCAGCCGCAGCCGGCGTCGAACTTGGCGTTGGCCGCGAACAGCTTGGCGCCGCAGCAGATGCAGTGGTAGCTGCCGTCGGCCCAGTGCTGCTCATATTTGCCGCTGTAGGGCCGCTCGGTTGCTGCGTGGCGGGTGATCTGGTAGGCGCCCGGCTCGGCGCCTTTTTCCTGCAGCGCGGCATGCCACTGGGCGTCGGTTTTCTGGATGGGAAAGCTCATGATGAACAGCTGATGGCGATGGATGAGGCCCATTCTGGCGCAAATCCGGACCATTGCGCGTGTTCGGGATGGGTGTCGTAGGGGCGTTCGAGCACCTGCAGCAGTTGCTGCAGCACGCTGAAGTCGCCTTCGCTGGCGGCGCGGATCGCGAGTTCACCGAGGTGATTGCGCAGCACGTAGCGCGGATTGCGCGCGCGCATGCCGCTGGCGGCGCTGCCCGCATCGGTCTGCACCAGCCGTTCGGAATAGGCCAGCAGCCAGCCATCCCAGCCTTCGCGGTCGAGGAACAGGTCGCGCACGGGCGTGAAGTCGCCCGAGGCCACGGCATCGGTCAGGCGCAGCCAGAACACCGTGTAATCGACGCGGTTCGCGGCCAGCAGGCCCAGCAGCTGGTCGATCAGCGCACCGTCGCTTTCGCTGTGCCGCGCATCGTCCTGGCGATGGACCAGGCCCAGCTTGGCGCGCATGCGTGCGAGGAACGCAAGCGCATAGACCGTCTTGTAGGAGGCCAGCGCTGCGAGCGCCGTTTCCTGGTCTTCGATCAGCGGCATCAGCGCCTGTGCCAGGCAAAACAGGTTCCAGTAGGCGACCTGGGGCTGGCGGTTGAACGCATAGCGGCCCTGCGTGTCGCTGTGGTTGCAGATGTGCCCCGGGTCGAAGGTGTCGAGGAACTGGAACGGGCCGTAGTCTATGGTCAGCCCGAGGATGCTCATGTTGTCGGTGTTCATCACCCCATGGCAAAAGCCCACGGCCTGCCAATGGGCCAGCAGCTCGGCCGTGCGTTCGCTCACGGCCTGCAGCAGCGCCGCGTAGGGGTTGGGGGTACTGCGGCAGGCGGGGTAGTAGTGGGCGATCACATGGTCGGCGAGCGCGCGCAGTTCAGGCACCTGGTCGCGCGCGGCGAAATGCTCGAAATGGCCGAAGCGTATGAAGCTGGGCGCGAAGCGCGTGACCACGGCCGCGGTTTCGCGCGTCTCGCGCTGCACCGGCAGCGGCGAGCCGGTCACGCTGAGCGCGCGCGTGGTCGGTATGCCCAGCGCGTGCATGGCTTCGCTGCAGAGGAATTCGCGGATGCTAGAGCGCAGCACGGCGCGGCCATCGCCGCCGCGCGAGTAGGGCGTGCGGCCCGCGCCCTTGAGCTGGATTTCGAGGTGCTGCGCGGTCTCGCCCAGCAGGATGGCGCGCCCGTCGCCGAGCTGGCCGGCCCACAGGCCGAACTGGTGGCCGCTGTAGACCGTGGCCATGGGCTGGCTGCCCGCCAGCAATTGGTTGCCGCTGAGCGCCTGCAGCGCTTCGTCGCTGGCGAGCCACCCGGGCGGCAGGCCCAGCGCCTGGGCCGCGGGGCGGCTCACCGCGACCCAGTACGGCGCGGGCACGGGCGTGGGCTGCAGGTGGGTGAAGAAGGCCGGGCCCAGCGCGGCAAAGCCGGGCTGCCAGCCCCAGTCGGGACGGGGGGCGGGGTCTGTCTCTTATACACA